>CAYVXY010000005.1:380460-449233 GCA_964454965.1 uncultured Polyangiaceae bacterium
GCTTGGACTGGATAGGCGATGCCGTTCTGTTCTTTGGCAGCGGAGGTGGGGATGCTGCCTTCGCACCACTTGACGCATGCAGACTGGGTTTCAAAGAGACGCGTTTGGACTCAATAGGTGACGCGGGTTTGTTTCTTGGCAGTGGCGGCGGGGTTGCCGCGCGTTTGGGGGCTCCGGCGGGTTTGGCCAATGGCGGAGGTTGAGGGCGAGACACTGGCGGTAAGAACGGACAAAGGCAGGTGCACCTAAGCCTTGGCGTCGGCTTCTCGGCGGCGAATTGTGGTCCAGCTACCTCAAACTGACAATCTAACGCGCTCCCTCGAAAGAGCTCGGCAAGTCGAAGGATTCATTGCCGGAATGCCTGGCCCGGCCACTTGGGTTCATGCACCAGCTATAGTTGCTTGGCCGTGCCACAAACGCTTACTGTGGCATACTTCGGGCGAAGGGAGGCCGACATGCTGTGCCGACCTAACAGTTACGTCTTTCTACTGGTGGTGGTTGTCTCCGCAACGGCTTGTGTCAACTCGACCAATGTTGGCTTGTCCAATGCGCGTACTTACGACACTCGCAATGAGCGCGCAGACAAGACTCATGACGTTATCGCCAACGGTGACGATTCCTGCGGAATACCTGGAAGTGGTCGCCGTGATCCGATACCAATGAGGCTTGTCGCCTGTCCCGGCGATGAATCGTCGATGCATCGTGTCGCGGCGCGGGATTGAGTCGTGACGGCCCACGTATTCGAACGGTATATAAGCCGGTAGAATTACCCGGAATGCGCAGCGCTACGAGCTTCGTACGAAGGATGCATCCCGGCGTCGGGCTACAATGGCCTTGAGGACAGTGATAACTGTCACGACAGCGATCAGCGCCAGCATTCCATGCTCGGCGTGGCGCACTTGCGCGATGGCCCATTCGATGTTCGAGCCCCAATGCCAACCTGCATAGACGAAGAACGGCACTGAGATCATCGCGGCCAGTCCATCGTAGGTGAGAAAGCGCAGGTAGGGGGTGCCAAGCGACCCTGCTGTGAAATAGCCAACGGAGCGAATACCCGGCATGAAGCGAGCCGCGAACAGGATCTTGGGACCGTGGTGATCCATGACCTTGCGTGCGCGTGCCAGTCGCGTCGGAGTGAGCAACCAGCGGAACGGACGGTGTCCGATGATACTCATACCGTAACGGCGTCCGATTCCGAACATGATGCCGTCACCGCCCATGCAGCCAAGGAACCCGAGGAACGTGCCAAGTATTACGCTTGCGTGGGGCCGCGGGCTACCGTCGGGCATCGGTAGGTAGGTGAGGTAGCCCATGGTAAGGAGCGTGATGTCTTCGGGCAGCGGCAATCCGAGGCCACAGATCACGATGACCGCAAAACCAATCGCATAGACGGACAGTGCATCCAGCGAGGCGAGAGCGATCGTGAGCGTCGTGAAGTAGTCTTGCATTGCGGCTTGTGGAGCGGCCAGAAACCTAGTGCAGGAACCCGATCCTCGCCAGATAGAGTGAGAGCCAGAGGCGGTCGATGAACCGAAATCCACCTCCTATCACCGAAATTGGCCGAATTTCTGCCACCTTCTGAGTACGGGTTTGCCGTTCGGTGCGCTTTCGATTGCTGGCCGGTCGCCGTTGCGCCGCCTTGAGCTCCGCAGGTCCATTCCGCCGATCGCACGCCACGATCACTTTGCGAAGGATGCGCACAGGGGCGTGGGCTGTTCGTCTGGCATCATTGTCATTGTTTGCCGCAGCATCGAGCGCAGCGTCACCTTCAAACCAGCTGACCGCGGTGGCATTTCGCGCGGCGGACTCGGAATAGGGACGTCGTTCTGGCCGCGAGCCAGTCGTCACTCAAGCAGTGAATCTGTAATCTTGCACCAGGACAGCATTGGGCACATTCCAGGTGAACTTACCCGATCGCAATGAAATCGGGTCAGCGTCATCGCGACATGGGTGACGTCGAGCGGGATCTCGGTGAGCTAAATGATTGGTTGCGGCCTCGGCAGGTAACCAACCTATGACGTCCCAATTCAGCGGTGAGCCCATGGTCAGCATCTTTGGACCGACTATCCGAACGATTGAGCGGAATCGCCCGATTCTATCCGCCTTTTTGATACTGGTACTTGCTGCCGCCTTCGGCTGCGGTCAAAGCGTCGGTGGGCCGATTGCTAGCGCGGGCGGAGGCACGGTCAGTGGGAATGGCGGCTCGACCGCTGGCAGTTTGGGTGGGGCAACGGTAAGCGGGGCGAATGGCGCCAGGACCGGTGGTGCCACCAACAACGAGACCGGTGGGATCACCAACAGTGCTCAGATCGGTGGCGGTCCAGGGCAGGGCGGTGCGGGAGTTGGCGGGGCTACGCAGCAGAATGGTGGGGCCACGTCAAGCGGAGGCATTGCCAACCAAGGCGGCGCGCGCAATGTCGCTGGGAATGCTGCGACCGGTGGGGCGAATGCTGGCGGCAGCCAGTCGGGCGGTTCCACTGCGACTGGTGACAAAGCTACTGGAGGGACAAGTGCAACTGGCGGAGCAGCAGCCGCCGGCAGTGCGAAGGCGACCGGTGGCACGTCCGTTGGCGGTGCATCTACGGGTGGCGCGAAAGCGACCGGCGGAGCCACGGCGACTGGTGGCACCACCACAACGGGTGGCTCTGCGGGCACGCTCGCCGCGTTGACCATCTACCTGGCTGGAGATTCGACGGTTTCAGCATATACCGACACGACCGCCACCAACGACCAAGCCGGTTGGGGACAGATGTTGAAGGAGATCTTCAACACGAAGGTCACTGTCGTCAACGCTGCTGCCGGCGGACGTACCGCCTACTGGTTTTATCTCGAAGGAGCCGCTGCCACCATCTTGAACAACATCAAGGCGGGCGACTATTTCTTCATTCAATTTGGGACGAACGATCAGAACACGACAGCGACTTTCACCGTCGATGGCACTACCTACCCGCGCTTCGCTGACGCGCAGACGACTTTCAAGACGCAACTGAAGCAGTACTATCTGGATCCGACCAAGGCTAAGGGAGCCATCCCGGTTCTCGTGACCCCACCGCCGCGGAATTCGGCCTACTGCAGTGGAGGCAATGGGCTGGGAGCCTATGCGACGGCCATGAAAGAGCTTGGAGCAGCGGAGAGCGTCGCAGTACTTGACAACAACGGACTAACCTTCAGCTACCTTAGCGCCATCTGTCCGAAGCCCACGACGGCGGCCGAGGAGACATTCTTCAAGAACGATGCGGGCACGATCGACAGCACTCATTTCCAGGAGAATGGGGCAAGAAGGCAGGCTGGTTTCATCGGCAGCGAGATCAAGCGGCTCAATCTAGGACTGGCGGGGTACCTGCTGTAGACGCTTGAAGTCTAGGTTTGTCGTTCGTTGAGTCCCAGCATCTGCATGAGCATATTTCGCGTGCGAGTGTCGTTCAGGACGGAAATCGCCCTTGCCGCTGCTCCCGCGATCCGAGCATCTTCCGACGAGAGCTCGAGGGTGATGCGTTCCTCCAAATGAAAGCAGTGAGTCCGCTCCGCTGCGACGATGGCGGCGAGTCGTTCTTGCCTGTCCGTCGACTTGAGTGAGGTCTCGATGGCTGACCAGAGGCGGGCACCTGCGTAATCGGACAGCGCGAGCAGAGTAGTTGCGCGAATCTCCGGATGAGGCTCCTCCAGCAACGACAAGATTGCTTGCTCCAAATCAGCGCTCTTAGGAGGCACCATTGTTGTCTCGCCTTTGCCTCGCCAGTCACCAACCCAAACCAGCGCCAGCACCCGGCCCGTCCGCGGTGGTCGGTGCGTGGGGGTGTTTGCCAAAGAAGACCCAGAGTTTCTGCGCTGCGTAGCTCCAGCCCGCCACCCCCGCGATGGCGATCCCTTGGGCGAGCCAAAGCGAAAGCTTTGCGCGGGTGGTCAAGAGTTCGAGCACCGTAGCATTGAGAGCCAGGCCCATCAGTTGCACCACCAGATAGCGCCCCACCGCTTCCTGATGGGGACGATTGCTTCGGAAGGTGTAGTTGCGCTGCAATAGGTAGTTGACGACCATGCTCAGGAGGTAGGCAATCGTCGCGGCGACCCACAGTCGCGTCGGGAGCACCCAGCGCAGCGGCATGAAGAAGACTAGGTAGATCCCCGCCGATGTGGCGCCCATGATCGCGAACCGGATCATCTCGAGCACTAGGGTTCGTTCCGGTATGCATCGGCGTGTGGGCGCGGTTTCGGGCATGCGAGGCTCTGCGAAGGGGCTTTCACATAGCAGGCGAATTACGCGGTGCGAGCGGTGCGCCATGCGCCGCACGGATCGGCAAGATTTTCCGATTTCGCGACATGCGGCTACTTGGCCAGGCCTACGGATCCCGGCGCGCTTCGGTTTTGCCCATACTGCGTCGGAACCAATCGTCGTCGGCCTTGGCTGCGGTATTCTGCGTCGCCGATCGACCCAGCGCGAGGACGACTCATGTCGACATCAGACAAGATTGGAAAACAGACCAAAGCGATGCGTGAGTCACGTGGGGTGTCCGTCGCCGATCTAGGGGAGCGAAGTGGTTGTTCCGTTGAGTTGATCGAGGCGATCGAGGCGGGTCGGATGGCGCCATCCATTGCTCCATTGGCAAGGATTGCTCGCGCTCTGGGGGTGCGATTGGGGACACTGGTGGAAGGCGCTGAGAATCCAGGGCCAGCCTTGGACCGAGCAGGAGAGCGGCATGTGGTGGCTCGATTCGCCGACCACCAAAATCCGACCGATAACGCCGCCATCGAGTATTGCGGGCTGGCGATGGCGAAGACCGATCGTCACATCGACCCATTCCTTTTGACGCTTCGCCCCGACGGCTTACATACGCTATCAAGTCACGAAGGCGAGGAGTTTCTGTTCGTCCTGTCGGGCGAGATAGAGATCGTCTACGGCAAGGAGCGTCATGTGCTGGGAGCAACCGAAAGTATCTACTTCGATTCTGTCGTCCCGCATGCCGTGAGTGCGCTGGGTAAAACGCCGGCCCAAGTGTTGACGGTGATCTATTGCCCGACTTGAGTCGAATTTCATCGAAATCTCTCGTCTGCCTTTCTGGTTGTAGGCGCCGAACACTGCGATACCATGCCGCACACCGAACGAACCCTGGGTGAATATTTCGAAGCGAAGGTCGAGGAACGCGCGTCGCATCCGTTCATCATTTTCGCCGACCGAGGCCTGTGTTGGAGCTACGCGGAGTTTGGACAGCGCGTCGATCGATTGGCCAAGGGGCTCTCGTCCATTGGCCTTTCGCGCGGCGATCACTTGGGGATCTGGGCACGAAACGTTCCAGATTGGCTTACTCTGCTTTTTGCGACGGCCAAGTTGGGGGTGGTGCTCGTAACCATCAATACGGCGTACAAGAGTCATGAGCTCGCTCACGTTCTGCGCCAGTCTGACATGAAAGCGTTGGCATTCGTCGACGGGTTTCGCGATGTCGACTACATCGAGATCGTCCGCGAGCTCGTACCTGAGTCGCTGCAGTACCCGCGTGGGCAGCTGCAAAGCCATGCATTCCCCCAACTATCGAGGCTGATCTATCTCGGCCCAGAGAAGCTTCGGGGAGTCTTCAATGTACCAGAACTAATGACGCTTGGCGACCAGATGAGCGACGCCGAGTACCAGCTGGCTCGCTCCGGGCAGTCTAACGATGACGTCATCAACATGCAGTATACCTCGGGAACCACTGGATTCCCCAAGGGAGTCATGCTGACGAGCCGCAATATTCTCAACAACGGTTGGGGGATTGGTGAGCGCCAGCGGTTGACCGAGGACGACCGCGTCTGTCTGCCCGTACCGCTCTTCCATTGTTTCGGTCTCGTGCTCGGAATCATGGCCTTTCTCACCCACGGCAGTTCCGCTGTCGTGATCGAGCATTTCGATCCGTTAATGGTATTGGCCGCGGTGCAGAAGGAGCGGTGCACTGCTCTGTATGGCGTTCCGACCATGTTCATTGCTGAACTCAATCATCCGATGTTCGCATTGTTCGACCTCTCGTCGCTCCGCACCGGCATCATGGCTGGGTCACCGTGCCCAGTCGAAACCATGCGTCAGGTAATGACGCGCATGCACTGTGAGCAGATCACCATTGCGTATGGGCTCACGGAATCCTCCCCGGTGATGGCGCAAACCAGTACGGACGACAGCATCGAAAGGCGAACCGAGACGGTTGGCACGGCATTGCCAGAAGTCGAGGTGTGCATCGTCGACCCAGAAACGCATCTACGATTGCCCGCCAATGTCACCGGCGAGATCTGCTGTCGTGGGTATCTGGTCATGAAGGGCTACTACAAGCAGCCGGAGGAAACGGTACTGGCCATCGATGCAAACGGCTGGCTGCACAGTGGGGATCTAGGTACCGTCGATGAAGCCGGCTACTTTCGCGTTACCGGTCGAATCAAGGACGTCATCATTCGTGGCGGGGAGAACATCTACCCGCGGGAAATCGAGGAATTTCTATATGCGGTGCGCGGCGTCGAGGACGCACAGGTCGTGGGCGTAGCTGACGCGAAATATGGTGAGGTGGTTGGAGCTTTCATTCGTCGTCAGCCGGGCATCGAACTAACGGAGGGCGATGTCCGTGAGGCTTGTCGTGCGAGGTTGGCGCGTTACAAGTGCCCCAAGCACGTGTTTTTCGTTGATGCTTACCCGACTACCGCCAGTGGCAAGATCCAGAAGTACAAGCTCCGGGAGCTGGCCAGTTTGTTGCTCGGCGTGGCAAGCGATGCTGGGGAATGAGCCCTATTGTGGTAAGTCAGTTGTGGGGTCTGGCAATTGCCAGATCCCGAATGCGCCCGTTTCCGACGTGTAGAGTGGGGTAAGGTTCGACTCTGCCAGATTGCCATCACCGGTGCTGATGACGTAGCGCGCCCCGAGGTTGTGCCAGATGGGGTTTAGTGGCGAAGTCTTCAGGTGCAACACGAACATGTGTGGCAGGTTAAAGAATACGGTGGTGTCACTTGGCGGTGCGGCAAACTGAAGTACGAGCGCGTAGCGATTGTACTTGTCGAAGTGCCGTCCCTTCGGATCGAGCTTTCGCCACATGTCGAGCTGAGGGTATTGGTGCACACCGGCGATCGATCGAGCGCCGAGCATCTGTGCGACCATGCCCGTACTTGGATATAGTGAGCCACCGTAGGTGAGCCATAGGCTCGGTTGGCCGCTGGGCCTCGGGTCATTCCGCAGTACCTTGGCGATGGCACGTGACATTTCTGTCTTCTCCAGGGGAGTGAACCCACTCGAAAGCGGATTGAAGGTACCTGAAGTCAGAACTACCGCGGTCATGACCAAACCTGCAGTCAACCGTTGCAGCCCGAGAGTCATGCACGCAGAGATGCTGGCTGCAGTAAATGAAACCCAGAGCACTTCTGTCGGTGGGTTCGATGCCCCACCGGGGAAGTAGTTCGTCTCCGATTGAAAGAGCCAGCCGAACCAGACCAGCACCCCACCGCTGCCGAGAAACACCAAGGCAGCGGTAGACAGCGCGCGCTCTTCCCACCAGCGCCGTTGGCGCATGGCATCCAAGAGCTGCATGCAGAGGATGATCGAGACGAGGCCCAGCGCAATCTGACTTCGGAAGCCCTGAACGCGCGACATGAGCGTAATGTCCGCAAGCCACGCGGGAATGGGCGTAACACAGAAGTAGACGAAGAAGAGCGCGAGCGGAACCAACATCCAACCAACAGGACCAATCCGCTGGCGCGCGCGGGGTGAAGCGATCATCGCAATCAAGACTGCTGGGAACAGTAGGAAGTATCCGGCGCTCTCGCTTTCGTTGGTGTTCGATGGCGTCTTGAAAATCGTCGAGTAGTTGTAGAACGAGGTAAAAAGCCTGGTCGCGGAGCAGTCGCCGCCAAGCAGTCGTCGTTGGCCGGGGTAGACCGTTTCTGCCATGGCGCGCAACACGCTCGCCGTCGAGATGAAGAAACTCCCGAGGGCAATGGCCGCAACGAGCAAACCTAGGCCAACTCCAAGTAGCCTGTACCTTCCCAGTACGCGCACCGTGTTCCATGGCCGGTCTCGGATGAGCAGACCAATGAAGATGAACAGGAACGTGTGCGCGAGTGGAACCTGCCAAGGTGGGTACAATTGCAGCACGAATCCGGAGAACGCGAGCCCGAGCCCGACGCCTGCAGCAAGCAACACGTTGCGACTACGACTATGTAGGAGATGATAGGCGCAAACCACCGAAAATGCGCCGAATGACGTCAAGTATGCTGGCCAGAGTGACCAGCATACGACGTATGCCGAGCCGCAGTACCAAGCTGAACCGAATACGGCGAGCAACCGGCGACCCGGGAGCAGGATATCGAACAGGAAGACTAGAGCAAGGAAACAGGCGAGCGGTTGGTACCACCAAGCCCAGGCCAATCCCATTTGGGCTCCGAACAGCAGGTAGCCCCAGGTGACGGGTCTGGCTATCACGGAGGGGTGGAGCACTGGGACCCAGGGACTCACCAGCATATTGGCACCGTCACCAATGTTGCTGTTAACCACGGGAAACCGAGGCTTGTGTTGGAATTGTGCGAGCGCCCAAGGCGTCGAATGCGACCATTCGTCAACGCGAATGCCGCGTGGTGTAGCCATCAGTAGACTTCGCCACTGCTTCTGTTCGACGGGACCCATCTTCTCGAGGATGGGTGTTGCGAGGAAGTGGCCCATTGCATGCTGCGGATCCCAGACCTGAGCTGGGAGAGCGATGGACGAGCCGTGGATACGCAACGCGACGAGCCCCACGAACAGGGCAGCAATAAGATATGTGCAGCGAAGTTGGAAGCTCAGTCGAGTTCCTGGATTAGCTCTGGGCACCCTGTGTCCTCACCGGCCGGGGATACCCCACGCCCACGCGACGTGTCAAGGCATGGAAATCCCCGGGCAAACCGCTGACCGAGATCCCGGTGCGAAACCGAGGCCTACTCGATGCCGTAGGTCGCCGTTGCGACGGCCAGCACGTCCTTCTCAAGCGAGCTGCGGTCGTTGTTGCCTTCGGCGGACACATCGGTCTCGTAGGCAGGGTTGATTTGCATGACGCCCATCTTGGACGTGATAAGTGACGTGATGCGCGTCTTTGCCTGAAGGGCCATTTGCTCAGCGCGATTGCGCGCGTCGTGGGACGCCTCTGCCACCATCTGTACTTTGAGTTCGGCCAGCTTGGTATAGATGTAAAGGGGCGCGTCCGAGTGAATGTAGACACCGCGGTCGATCAGTTCGGTGGATTCACGCGAGACGCGCTCGACCTTCTCGATTTCGGCTGAGGAGACTTCGATTTGCTGTTCGGTCACAAATGCTACGGTGAGCTCGGGGAGTTCGCGGCCGTCCTTGTCGCGGGCATGGATTTCCGAGATGGCTGCTGCGGAGACTTTGATTTGCTTCGGATCGATGCCACGGCTCTTCAAGAACTCGACGACGCCGGGAACGTCCGACGATAGTTTCTTGTACGACAGGGCCATCTCCGCTGCCTGCGCTCTTACTCTGGCTCGCCACACGACGAAATCCGCACGGATTCGTTTCGTGGCAGAACCAGTGACGACGATCCGCTGTTCGCCATGCTTGATGCGAAATACGGCAACGCTCGTCTTGGCCAGCATCGCTGTTGCTGCAAGGCAGAAGAGACCAATTACCGTGGCCAGAGGTATGCCAGGGGGCCATTTGCTCAGAATGCGCTCAGTCGCGGTTAGGTGAGCCATGTTCGGCAGCTAGGATGGCACCGTCGTCAATCCAAAGCGGACATTTTGCGTAGGAATCACTGGGTGGGGCTCGTTCGCTGACTCAATGTTCAGTGATGTGCTGAAATGTAGGCAATCATCGAGCTGGGCGCGTACGCTCTCTTCATGATGTTCTCTTTTGCAGCTCGCGCCGTCGTTCTGCTCTCGCTCAGTGCGATCGCCCTCGGTGGCTGTGGACACCCAGCAGAGCGCAAACTCCAAGGTCGCTGGTACGGTGAGCGGATCGAGTCCGTCGATGCCGACGACCTGTCGGCGGCAACCGGTTGGGTCAAGGGAACTAGCTTCCTGTTCAAGGGCGGCGAGATGACCGTCGAAATCCCAGCAGAGGGAGTGCGTACCGGCAAATTCGAGGTGCTTGCCTTTCGTGATGGGAGGGTGACAGTCGGTGTCCAACGCCAAGACGGAATGACCGACAAAGTCGATCTTAAGCTCGAAGATGAACGCTCGATGCGTTGGATGCTCCCCCAAGGTCGAAGCATACTGATGCGGCGAGCAGACTGAGTAGCTGTCCCAGGCCAGCAGCTAAATCTAGTCACGGCTGGGTTACCGCGTGAGTACCGTCGGACGAGCGATGAACGCGCCCAAATCGGTAGGCGAGGTTCGTAGGAGGGTCACACGCTGATCGGCGCAGCTGCGCACGTTCTGCGGGACAGGCGGATTGAACGCCGCAATGGTGATGGCACCATCGGGACCAAGTCGCAATTGGACTTCTGTGCCAAAGCTAACGCGCAAGCTCGGATCTCCACCCGTCTGTGCCGCAAAGCAGTCGGAAATCTCGCGTCTGGCGGCGTCCCAGACCCGCTCTACTTCCTCGTTAGAAGGGCGTTCGGCAAGCGCCGGTCGGGGCGTCGTTGCTGCTGCGGGGTGAGCCGATGGGGCACTCGCCAGGGGCAAGTGCCTCGCTTTTGCCCTGACGACAGCGTTACCCGATGGTTCCTCGGATTGCTCCGGACGAACGTCTATGCTTGCTCGAGACGGGGCGGTCAGCAGCTGTCCTTGGGTTGCTCCGCGTTGCTGGTTGGAACCGACGCGAACCGTACCCTCCTTGACCACTACTTCGGCGATGTCCCCGCGCCGCTCGACGGAGAAGACTGTGCCATGGACAGCGACGCGCAGTTGCTCCACTTCGACTGCGAATATCTCGGGCTGAGGATTTGGTACGGCATCGACATCGATATGACCATGTTCGAGCGCGAGCGTAATCCGCGGGCTGGTTTCGACGACACGGACGCGCCCTGGGGATCTGAGGCGCCAGGTAGCCGTGCCACTGTGCTTGATCGTGACGTCACGGTCATGCGCTTTTACCACCTGCCCGATGACGAGCAGGGCGCCATCCATGCCGGGTTCCTCTGCCAGTTGCCCACGCGCGGAAGCTGCCGTTGGCCTAGCGGGTCGATCCAGCCAATGGCTGGCAATGAGCGCGTACGTTGCGGCGATGGCCAGGGCAATGGTGGGCCCAAGGTGCTTCCACTGCTTACGGCGAGGCACTACCACTGAGTCTACTGACGAACGTGCCACGCGTGTCATGACGGCGGCTTCGATTGCCGAGGCGTCCAACTTCGGTTCCAATGCTTGTCGCGCGTCTCGACACAGGCGAGCCAACGCAAATTCGGCTGCCTTCGAAGCCGTCATGACAACTTCTCCCGCACCATGGCATCTTCTGCCACTGCTTCTCGTATCGGCGAGCCCACCACCATTGTCGAGGAACAACTCTTTGGGTCTGGACTTTGTGCCTGTTCGAGTTCCTGCACCAACGAGGACAGGTATGGATCCGCTTGGAAGAACGCGAGCAGTTCGCGTCGCGCGTAAAACAGTCGAGTTCTGACCGTGAGGATGGGCGCGTCAACGATCTTGGCAATTTCGCTCGGGGACAGACCTTCAATCTCGTGCAAGATGTAGACGGTGCGCTTTTTTTCCGAGAGTTGCCCGAGATGGCGATAAAGTGCCTCGACGTTCTTCCGTTGCACCAACTCGTCTTCGGGGCCGAGCCCTGGGGAGCAAGCAGGGGGGCACTCTTCCGGCAGTGCGAATGTGGGGCGAGCGCGCGCACTGCGCCGGTGCATCAAGACGACGTTGACCGCGATGCGATAGACCCAAGTACTCAGGCGCGCCTGACCGCGGAAGGATTCGAGGCTGCGATAGACCTGAACGAAGACGTCTTGGACGAGGTCTTCGAGCTCGATTGTGGCAGCGCGCCCCCGCTGACCTATTCCGAGCATTCGCGCCACCACGCGGGCCACTGCCGGTTGGTGGCGGCGAAATAGTTCAGAAAAGGCGGCAGCTTCTCCGGCTTGGAAGCGCTCCACCAGTTCTTCATCGCCTACCTGAGCGAATGTCACGTGCTGAAGTATCCCCGACGGCCCGAAATGGGCCATTCGATCTGGAGGACAGATCAGTCTACCGTTTACGGCCAGGGCGGCTTGCACCAATAGGGTTCGTTGCGGGGTAGGCAACAATCTTTCATTGCCTGCTACCGAACCCTGGTGGTCTCATTCGGCTGCCTTGCCAACCCGCAAGTCACACTACGGCCACTGGATCGAATTGCCAGGCAACCGACATCTCACTCGTGCCGAACCTACGCTACGCGTATCGCGCCCACCGCAGTCGAGAGGCGATTGCCCAGAACTGGGGCGCAGAAGCGTGGCCTAGAACAGGACGCGAATGTCGACGACCGGCTGCTTCTTCTGCTCGAGGATCCGATTGACCGCGCGCAAGAGACGCGTCTTTCCGGGCCCAGATACGGGCTTGCCGGCCTTGGCGGAATCGATGAGAGATGGCGACACGGGATGACCCGAATGCATCTTCTTGCGTTCGGCCTTGGCGCCGTCCTTCTTGCCGGCGAGACGACGCTTGCGCGCAGCCTCGGCGAGGAACAAGCGATCTTCTCGAGTCAGCCGCTCGATCTCGCATGAGGCGGCAAGGATACGCCGCGGGTCAACTTTGCTTTCCTCGAGGAACTTCGCGAACTTCGTCATGGGATTCTCAACGGGGTGGGCGTTCTAGCACGCAGCATTCGCGAGGCCAGTCCCTGACGGCTGTTCAGCAGATCCGGCAATTCCTGTATGGTTGTCTCATGACGGACCAAATCTTGGGTTCTCGCGAAGCATTGGAGCTCGCTTCAGCTGCTGTTTTGGAGAAAGCCGGTGGCCGGCCTAGGCTCGGACTGGTCCTTGGCTCTGGACTCGGTCCATTGGCTGAAAACTTGGAAGGGCCTCAGGCCATTCCCTTCGCTGAGATCCCAGGGATGCCGAAGCCGTCGGTGGCGGGACATGCTGGTCGGCTATCAGTTGGTGGGCTTGGCGGCGTAAGAACGGCCTGCCTCGAGGGGCGCGTCCATTTGTACGAAGGTCGTAAGTCAGAGGAGGTCGTCTTTGGTGTGCGACTTCTGGCAAAGCTCGGTTGCGAAGTGGTGATGTTGACGAATGCTGCTGGCGGAATCACTTCCGATTTCGCGCCAGGCTCGGTCATGCTCATTGCCGATCACATCAACTTGACCGGTCACAATCCATTGATCGGATGGACCCACCCCGCACAATTCATCGATCTATCCAATGCCTACGACGCAGAGCTGCGCCAATCGGCCTTAGTTGCAGCGCGAGAGACGGGAGTCCTTCTTCGGGAAGGTGTCTACGCGGGATTGACTGGTCCAAGCTACGAAACTAAGGCCGAGGTGCGATACTTGGCCCAGATCGGAGCAGATGCGGTCGGCATGAGCACCGTGCTCGAGACCATTGCTCTGTGCGAGCGGCATGTTCGTGTCATTGCTCTGAGCTGCATCACCAACGCGGCGGCAGGGGTCGAAGGCGCCTTCCTGGATCACACCCACGTGCAGCAGGTTGCGCGTCAGGCCGCAGGACAGATGGAGACGCTCATTCTGGCGTGGGCGCAGCGGACGTTCTGAGCCGGGGTGGCAAATTTGATTATCGTTTTCGTTAGTCAGCGCTGTAGGGAGAAGTCGTCGAGTTGGCCTGGTTCCAACGAGTCAATCTGCTTGGGTGGAGCAGGCTCACTCGCGATAGGCACGGGCCGTGGGGCAATGGCCTAGGCTGAAGCCTTCTTCGAGCAGAATTTGCGCGCCTTCCCGGCGCAACGAGCGACCTGACGCAACGCGATCGCGCCGCGTGATCGCGAATTCGGCAATGGGGCGGCTGCCTTCGAACGATGGGTGGTCACCCCGCGGACGTCACGATGCCAAAACACTGCCTCGATTGCAGTGAAGAGCCAATGCGGCAGCGTCTCGCATCGGCTATGCTGACGCATCGATGGATCTTTCGGGGCTCGTCAAGATGGCTGAAACGGCCCGTGAACATGCGTATGCGCCCTATTCGAAGTTTCGAGTGGGAGCTGCGTTGTTGGCGGAGTCCGGCAAGGTCTACGTGGGATGCAACGTCGAGAATGCGACCTACGGCGCGACGATTTGCGCTGAGCGTGCGGCCGTTTGCGCCATGGTGGCGGCGGGAGAGACCAAGTTGCTGGCGGTAGCCGTGTTTTCGGACGCTTCGCCTCCAGCTACTCCTTGTGGGATATGTCGCCAGGTTCTGGCTGAGTTTGCCGACGATGCAAGAGTTGTCGTCGCAACGCCGCTCCTGCAAAGGGAACTCTCCTTGGCTGCGCTACTACCTGATAGATTTGCTCTCACGTCCAAGGAGTCGACATGAAGGCGCCCCACGGTGAAAGGGACTCCTCGGCGGAAGCTCCGCTCCACGACCCACGTGCATTGCGGATCGTTCCGGGGCATCCCCCCGAGCTGGTCGTGTTCGATCGCACGAGCACCTGTCCCTATTTGCCCGAGCTCTCCGCGCGCCTGCCTCTGCGTCTTCCGGCGCGGAGTCTGCGCGCCGATGAGCTCGATCAGCGGCTTGCCGCGGGGGATCGTCGTCAGGGGCCAGTGCTCTATCGGACGAACTGCCCCGAGTGCAAGGCTTGCGTACCGCTGCGCATCGACGTCGAGCGCTTTGAGTTTTCTCGGGCGCATCGGCGCATTCTCAAGCGTGCCAGCCGCGAGTTCAGCGTCGAGTTCGGCTTGCCGGCTGCCGATGCGGCTCGAGTTCGCTTGTACAATCGGCACAAGATCGAACGTGGGCTGGGCGATGCGGACGGACGGATCGATCTAGAAGGCTATCGGGCTTTCTTGGTTGATACTTGCTGCGACAGCTTCGAGATGCGGTTCGTTCGTGAGGGTCAGTTGGCGGCTGTAGCGGTACTCGACCGCGGGTTTAGCTCGTTGTCGGCAGTGTATTGCTACTACGATCCCGATTTAGCGCGCCACAGCCTCGGAACCTTCGCCATTCTGCGTGAGATTGATCTCTGTCGCGCTTGGGGGATGAGGTACCTGTACCTCGGGCTCTATGTCGTGGGGTCAAACCCAATGGCCTACAAGGCTAGGTTCTTCCCGCATCAGCAACGGCGACTCGGGCGTTGGGTCGTCGTTGAGCGACCGGACAACGCAATGAACCTCGAACCGTGACTGACGGATTCGACTTCTTCCAGTTTGATTGGGATTTGAACACCGCCAATCGATGATTGCGGCCTGCGGAGTAGACAATTGGTCAGCGAGACAGAAGCTCGATTCTTCGGTATCGAGCTTCTGTCGGCGCCGTGTCGAGCGCCGGTGTCAGGTGGTCTCGAGCGGGCGCTGCTCGATGGCTTCGAGCTGGACGAGGGCTGCCGCGAGGGCGTCTTTCGTGCGTTCGATGTTGGCGCGGTCTTCCGCCCATTTGGTCTTTGCTCGCTCAAGCTGGCGCTCGATCAGTGTATGGCGATCGCGCAAGTCGGTGAGGTTTTTCCCCGTTTCGTCGAGCACGCGCTGCAGCCCCGCAATGCGTTCGTCGCGTTCACGCTCGGCGTTTTCTCGTTCGACTTTGGCATTATGAATCGTGGCAGCGAACTCGGACCGTGCGTGCGATAGCGCCGAGTCGTGCTCCGAATTCATGCGTTGGAGCTCGACTGCATGTGCCGACGCGGCCTGCTCTAGGGAGTCAGTGTGCTCTTTGCTGAGACGCGATGTGAGTTCACGCTCCTGGGTGGTTAGCGCAGCGGCCTTGTCTTCGCCCAGTTCGAGACGCAGCCGGTCGAGTTCGCGTTCGAGCTGGCTTTGGGCGGAGACCTTCACTTCGACCAGGGCTTGTTCCAGTTTTTGCTGGCTGTCCCGTTCTGCCGCAGCCACTGCTTGAGCTAAGTTTTGCTGTGCCTTTTCGGCCTGAAGATTGATCTCGGCGGACGCACGCGCCATGGCCGAGCGTAGGTCTTCGGCGGCGCGATGCTCGGCGGCTTGATGCTCCTCAAGCCAGCGAGCCTTCTCCAGCGCATGGTCGTGCAGTGCCACATCATGCAGGCCGCGCTGCTGATCCAGCTCTTGGGCCTTTTCCTCCAATTGCTGTGTAAGTTTGTCGATGCGTCGTTTTGCGTCGTCTGAGCGTTTCGCCGCTGCTTCTTTGTCCGACCGCGCTGCTTCGGCGTGGCGCTGGGTCTCGGCCAACTGTCGGGCAATTTCGTCGAGGCGATCGGAGAGGTCAGCTTTCTCGCGCTCGAAGCTCAGTGAAGTGTCCTTGAGATTGAGGACTTCCTTCTCGCGTTGAGTTAGCCGATCGCGCAGATCGAGCAGATCCTTCTCCTTCTTGTGCAGCTGTTCGCGAAGGTCGAGCACCTCGCGCGCGGTGCTTCCCGACGAAGTCCCGCCGCGACCAGCAACCATGAGCTTCGCTCGCGCATCGTCCAATTCGCGGCGCAGGGCCTCGAGTTCCGCCTCCTTGGCGCTGAGATCGCGTGATTCGAGATCCTTGATCTTTGCGTTGGCTTCCTCGAGGGCATCCTCGAGAACGCGCACGCGAAACCGCGTGGATTCCGATTGCGGGGCGATCGAGCCCGGGACGGCAGAAGGGGACGAATTCGGACTGGAATCTGAACTCGGTGACTGGCTGTGGCGACCGACAGCTCTTGGTATCGCGGAATCTGGACGCTTCGGAGCCACCGAAGTCGGAGGCTCCGTCATAATCCCGTCGAAGGCGTTTTCCGTGAACGTCGACACGTCCGAGTCTGCAGGTATTACGCTATTGCGTGGGCGCAATGAGGGCGGTCGCGTGCTGTTTGCCTCGAGGATTTCGTCATCGATGATGATCTCGTCGTCGCCGGGGGCTGCGCTTGGGCGTTGCGATGGCGTCAAAGCGACGAATCTCCGGAGGCGTTCGAGCAAGTCTGCGATCGCGATGGGCTTTCGAATGTAGTCGTCTGCGTGATTGGGGCGCTGTCGATGCTGCTCGATGGTTACGTCGGTGGAGTTCGAGGTTACCAATACGACGGGCACCGATGAGAGAGTGGCTTCCTTCTTGATACGCGAGCACACCGAGAATCCGTTCATCTTGTGCAACTCGACGGCCAGGACAATCAAGTCTGGACGCTCAGTCGTGGCCAGTTGCAGTCCTTGACTTGGATCCTCTACGACGCTGGCTTCAGCACCGAGGGAACGCAAACCATTGGCAAGGTCGGACGCGAACGTCAGATCGTTTTCGAGAATGAGGACTCTGGTTGGCATGCGTAACTCCGGCCGGTCGAGGAATGGCCACGAAAGGGACTCGTCCCTACGATATCCAACCGTCGTCGACGATCCAAGACCAGTAGATGAGGAAGGACTGGTTCTTCACCGCAGTTGGCGGAACGGCGCGACATCCTACGGCGCGGCGGCGCGGACTTCGCAGCTGCAACTGGCGGGAAAAGTGCGACATCCGACGGCACTCAAACGCAATATTCGTTGCCGTCGTATGACGAAAGTGCTGTTCGTGGCGCCACGATCACTCCAGCAAGCCAGACCGACCCCTTTAAGCCAGTCTTGCGAAGACGAGTCGTCAGCGCAGCCACTCGTTCCCCAACAGAAACAGAGCGAAACAGACCACCAAAATAACTAATTTCGCACTGACAGATGCCCACACCTAACCCACCGGTCAATCACTGAGCCGGTAGGGTTAAGGCGTCGGCGCCGCACGTGCAAGGGCGTGGGGAGCAGCGAGGCCTTGGGGGAAGACCCCGCTCGTATGTAATTCCCCACGAGCGGGATGGGCGGTTGGGTGCGGCACCTTGCGTGCAGGGCCGTACGACGCCGACACCACTAAGATAGACATTTTATTTAGGTTTCGTCACCCCTCTTTGACAATAAAGATCAAATCACCCCATTGTTCGGCTGGTCGCCTGATGGGCAGGCTGCCGCGGCAAGATCGCACTCATCTGCCTACCGGATTTGCTGCCGTCGCGACGAAACGAGAAGAAATCCCTCGCGTTCGAGTAGGTACAGCGATTGAAATCATCCATCTGGTCGGCGGTGATGCCCTTTGCCAGCAGTTGGGCCATCACGAGCCGCGATAGACGAACACGTGGCCGGGAACCAAGTGTCCATTCAAGCGCTTCTGCGTCTGGGGCAACAGCGTCTAGTTGCGCAGCGACCTCGAGCGAGACTTCGAAGGCTTCGACACCGATGTGCGGGCCGATGGCAACTACCATGGCAGAGCCCTTGGCTCCCTTTCCGATCAACCGATCAATCGTTTCGGGGATGACACCAGCGACGATTCCCCGCCAGCCTGCGTGGATTGCCGCGACGGCGCCAGTGTCACGACAGCCGACCAGTATTGGTACGCAGTCGGCGGTGCGAATCCCGAGGGCGCGGTCGATACGAGTACCGACCATGGCGTCCGCCTCGAGATTGCGGAGCTGTGACACTTCGGGTGAATCATCGACGTCGATGACTCTGCAGCCATGAACCTGCGTAACGGTTGCGAGGCTGTCTGCCGCGACACTAAGGTGACCGGCGATCTGGGTCAGGTTCTGCGCGACGTGGTCCGGTTCGTCGCCCACTGAGAAAGAGCAATTGAGGCTTGCATAATTGCCCAGGGACAGACCGCCGATCCTGCCGAAGAAGCCATGTTGGAAACCTGCGGCAAGAAGTAGCGGGCCAAGTAGCGGGTGAAGTTGTGGCATCGGATGCGCTGTTGGGGCAAAAGTTCGAGAAATGCTGTCGAAAGGCTCGGATCAATGGTAATGGACGCGGCGATGCGCCCAAAGGATCCTTTCATCGGCAGGGAGATCCTTGACGGTCAGTTTCAGATCGTCCAGAAAATTGGATCCGGGGGAATGGGTAGCGTCTATAAGGCCGCCGAGCCGAAGATGAATCGGATGGTGGCCATCAAGATTCTGCACCCACGGCTGTCAGGTCGAAAGGATCTTGCTTCGCGTTTTCGTCGCGAGGCAAGGGCGATGAGCCAGTTGAGCCATCCCAACACCGTCCGGGTGTTTCTGTACGAGGAGCTTGACGATGGGTCCCTCTGCATCGTGATGGAGCTGCTTGAAGGTCGCAGTCTCAATCAGGCGGTGCGACGAGATGGTCCAATGCCTCTCGAGAAAGCTGTGCCCATCTTGAGTCAGGTGTGCGGAGCTCTGCAGGAAGCGCACGTGATGGGGATCGTGCATCGTGATTTGAAGCCCGAGAACATCTACCTGTGCTGTCAGGGTGGGCTAGTGGACTACCCAAAGGTTCTCGATTTTGGGCTAGCCAAAGTGACCGAGCAGCAGATGCGGCCAGGGTCCCTTATCTTGACTCAGGAGGGCATGGTGTTTGGCACCCCCGAGTTTATGTCGCCTGAACAGGCCCAGGGCAAACAGCTCGATGCTCGCAGTGACATCTACTCGCTGGCCGTGATTCTGTTTGAAGTGCTGACAGGGAAGCTACCGTTCGTTACACAGACTCCCATGGAGTACATTCAGAAGCACGTACTCGAGAAGCCTCGAACGCTTGCGGAGGCTGCGCCCGACCGAGTCTACAGCCAACAGCTCGAATACGTCGTAGCAATGGCGTTGGCAAAACGACCAGAAGACCGCTGGCAAACAGCTTCCGAGTTCGCTCGCGCGCTCGAAGAAACGTTGGCGCCCGCGTCTTCGCCTTCACGTTCCAGTTTGTCGGCGGGTCTTCTCGAGCACAGCGCTCCTTTGCCGGCGGCGGCTCACAAGTGGTCGTACACGGCGTCGCCCGTCGTCTTGTTGCTGTTGGTCAGTGTGGCCTGCGTTTTGCTGGGAGTGATTTTGGCCGTGGCGATCCTGCAGTGGGTGGTGCGGTGAGTCGTAGTCGACACGACGACAAGCAGCTCATTCGTCCGGACAGTCGCGATCCCGTTGCTGGCGGTTCCGTCCCCGTTCGCCTTCGGGACGACTTGACGGCAACGCGCGTCCCACGGCGTAGCTTGTGGCGCCGATTGCTCTTCTGGTTTCTGATCCTTTTCGGATTGCTCGCGATAGGTGTTGCCTTCTCGGTGTGGCTCATTGTTGACCACTTCGAAGCGCGACTGCCGAAAGTGGAGCAACTACGCAATTCCTATCGACCGCCGCAAGTCACCCGAATCCTAGCTCGCGACGGTACCCTTCTGGCGGAAGTGTTCACCGAGCGGCGAACTGTCGTTGCATTCTCTGTCATTCCTTCGCACGCAAAGCTTGCTTTCTTGGCGGCCGAAGATGCTCGCTTCTATGAACACGAGGGCCTCAACTACTTCGGAATGCTTCGCGCAATGCTGGTCAACCTGCGTGCCGGGCGAACCGTTCAGGGGGGTAGTACCATCACGCAGCAGGTCGTAAAGAACGTCTTGCTCGTTTCAGAGCGGACCTATTCAAGGAAGATCCAGGAGACAATTCTCGCCCGTCGACTCGAACAGTCGCTGTCAAAAGACGACATCTTGGCACTCTACTTGAATCACATCTACCTTGGACATGGACGCTACGGCATCGAGGAAGCGGCCCGCGTGTATTTTGGCAAACATGCGTCTGAGCTCGATCTTGCGGAGTCGGCCACGTTGGCTGGCATCGTGGCTTCTCCGGAACGCTTCTCGCCACGCCGCGATCCGCGGCGCGCGCTCGAGCGACGTCGATTCGTACTCGGCCAGATGCGCGAAAAGCGCTTTATTTCGCCGGAGCTGGAGCAGCAAGCTGCTACCGAGTCGCTGCGACTGGCGCCGATGGCTGAAGAGGAGTCCGACCTGGCACCGGAAGCGGTTGCCATTGCGAAACAGGTTCTCGAACGTGTTGCCCCAGGGCAAGCAAGTCGTGGTGGCTTCACCATCACGACGACCATTGATCCGACGCTGCAGGCCGCGGCGCGGCGCGCGGTTCGTGACAACTTGCGCGACTACTCGAAGAAGTCCCGCCTGGATGCCCCCTACACCGCCAAGTCTGGTCAACTCTGGGGACCAAGTAGCACGACGATGCCGCGGCGCTATCACGCGGCGGTTGGAGAAGTCATTGGCGTTAACGACGCGGACGGCACCATCGAGGTCCGAGCGGGCGGCATTGTTGGTCAGGTGCGATTGGCTCACGAGTCGTGGCTCAATCCCAAGAACTTGCCTGCGTCCAAATTCGCAGTGCCTGGAGCGAGGCTGCGTGTGGTTATCGACGGGGAACTCGATGCGCCAAAGCCAGAGATGCGACTCGATACCGTGCCCCAGTCGGCGCTCGTAGCTGTCGACGTGCGTACTCGCCACGTATTGGCGCTCGTGGGTAGTCGTGAGGCTGTGGCGGGCGGTCTCGATCGTACCACGCAGACGAGGCGTCAACCTGGTTCGGCATTCAAGCCCTTCGTCTATTCGCAGGCTCTGTCGTCGCAAAAGTTCACGGCGGCATCCATTCTGACAATTCCACCAACGAGCAATCGCCCAGAGCCGATGCAGTTGACGTTGCGTGAGGGGTTGGCGCGCAGTGAGAATTCGGTTGCCACTCAACTCTTGGAGGCGGTTGGGGCGCCCAACGTAGTGGCGTTTGCCCATGCTTGTGGGATCGAGTCCAAATTGGCACCGACCCCCTCGCTCGCATTGGGGGCTTATGAAGTCACGCCCCTCGAGATCACGAATGCGTACGCGACATTTGCTAGTGGCGGGGTCACGGCTCCGCCGGTACTCGTGACGCGTATCATCGGTCCCAACGGCAAAGAGATCCCGGTACCCAAAGGCAGTGAACCCAACCAGGTCATGTCCCCCGAGGGCGCCTACCTCGTGACAAGCCTCATGCGTAGTGTAGTGGACCATGGGACTGCCCAGCGAGCTAAACGCCTGGCTAGACCAGTCGTTGGAAAGACGGGCACGACGAATCAGGCCAAAGACACCTGGTTTGTTGGATACTCGCCCGAAATCGTGGCTGGCGTCTGGGTTGGTTTCGACGACGCGGTGAGCCTCGGCAACAACGAGACAGGGGGCAACACGGCGCTACCGGCGTGGGTCGAGTTCATGAAGGCCGCACTCGCTGGGCGACCGACAACGGACTTTGCCCGTCCAGCGGGGATTTCCGTCGAGCGGATCGATCCGCTGACAGGCCTTCTGGCCCTCGACGAGCAAAGCAATGCGATCGAGGAGGAATTCTTACCCGGGACAGCACCGACCGAACGCACCAACTTCGATGCGGGGGTCCCACCCACAACCGTTGGCGTGCCGACGGTGGAGGGCACCCCAACGGATCCCGCAGGGGCGGCCCAAGTCCCTCTGTCGAACTCCAGCGCTCCGCCTTTGACGACCGTGCCACCAGCGGCAGTCGAGCCGCCGGAGCCTCCAGTGGCCCCTCCGGCGCCCTAGGGATTCGACGGCCAAAGGCTTCGTCGGCGCACTTGGCTCGCTTGGGGTATTGAATCGAGCCGGAGTTCGACTAGTAATATCTTACCATGTATCGAAGTGTTCGGGCCGTTCTATTGGTAAGCCTGTTGGCCGTAGTTGCGAGCTGCCAACAAAAATCTGAAAGCACGGGCTCTGCGGCAACTCCAGAGTCCAGTGCGAAGGCACCCGTTGGCAAGGTGGAGAAGGCGCTTGCGAACGCAGTTGGGGAACGGGCGCCTGCATCTGCCTCAAGCTCTGGACCACCGCCAGACGGCATTTTGGATCCGACGCGAGCGGAGGCAGACGCTCCTTCTGGGCAGGCACCGAAACTGACGATCGGTTCCAATGGCTCAGAGCCGCGAGTGATATTGCGCTCACAGCGGGCCAATCTGCCACGCGCGCTCAAAGTGGAAGTTACGCTTCAGTCCGGCATGGATCAAGGGCTACCACCCATCGAGATGACGATCGGTCTCGAATCGAAGACACTGGCTCCGACCGTGAATAAGCTGGGAGAGGCCAAGCCCGAAGGCAAGAGTCTCAGCGTGACGGGCAGGGTTCGCGACGTCAAAGTGACCATGCCCAATGTGCCTCAGGAATTCTCCAGCCAGCTCGCTGGACTCAAGGGCGGCAAGGTGACGTTTTCGATGGCAAGTGACGGGGGCGGACATGCCTTTGCTTCCGAACTTGCCGCTGGTGCGAAGCCAGAACTCCGAGACCTGCTCGATGCCGTGGCTGAGGCGCTCACGCTGGCGACGCTTCCGCTGCCGATGGTGCCAGTAGGCAGTGGTGCATTCTGGATGGTAACCGCTCGCGAGAAATCGTCCGGATTCGGTCTCGTTGCCTATCACATGGTCAAACTCGTTCGGGCCGACGACAAATCAGCGGAGCTTGAGCTCGATTCGCGTCGGTATGCAATAGGTCGCATCGTCGATCCAGCCATGCTGCCACCTGGCTCGGAGAACGTTACACTCAAGGAGATCTCTGCCGGCGCCAAGGGCCGCATTCAGTTGGCGGTCGACGGTTTGCTTCCAACATCGGTGCAAGCCAATGCTTCGTTGCGCGGGGCCCTCGACTCGGGCGAGGGGGCACCGAAGCGTGCCGTACAGTCCGGGACCAGCTACCGAATCACGGTTGTGCGCTAGTCTCTCACGAGCGTCCACTTGGCGGCGCTTTTTCCCGATTTTGTAAGAAAATCGCCAGCGGCGGGAACAATTCCGCTCGGGCGTGGTCGGTCCAAACAAGCGCACACGGTCAGTCGAAGTGGCGCCGCGGAGGTGAGCAGAACCTGGCCTTCAGCCAAGTGAGCTCGCCGTCGCCGAATAGCGACCCTTGCTGCAACTTGCGAGGAGGCAACCATGGCACACGCACATCTTGAGTCCGTCCTAGAGCTACACCCAGCCGTTTCGTCGACGTTTCCACGCAACGCATCGCGCTCGGTCCCACCCCACGCCACGCTGTGTGACACGGAAGTCCCTGCCGTCGAGGTCATCGTTGCCTGGGGTGATTGTGTCATTGGTATTGTGCAACACAGTCCGCCCCGACCGATTGCTCTCGGTGAAGCTAAGCCGGATGGTTCGCCCTGCGACTTTCTGATCCCACGTGAGCGTCTTGGATATGAATGCTTGCCGCTCATCGAAGTCAATACCGGTTGTGTCGAAGTTACTCTGCCCGCCGCAGCGGATGGGTACCTCGACGACGGCCGCGGTGGCAGATTGGCACTTGGTCGACTGCGCGCGGAAGCGCAACCGTCATTGGTCATCGAAGGGGCACGTCGACATACACTGCGAGCGCGTCAGAGTCTGGTCCTCCAACTCGGAATGTTTTCAGTGCGCATTCGGGCGGTCGAGAAGTTCGAGCGTCCAAAGCAGACGCTGTTTGGCGAGGATGAGCGCGGTCTGTTGGGGGCGTTTGCTGCGACCTTCTTGGCTGCGGCTGCCTGGATGGGATCGATGGCCTACCTCGTGCCAGATATGACTGGCCTGACCGACGACGGGTTTGACGAAGACGAGGTTAGGCTTATCCAGCAGTACATCATGGCGAGCGCTCTGCGCGAGCAGAAGGCCCAAGAAACCCCAGATGCGGATTCATCGGCAATCGGCGAACGCGGTGGACAGAGTGGCCATCGCTCACCAGGGGACGAAGGCAAGCTTGGATCGACCGTGAGCCAGCGCACCCCGAGACGTATCGCGATCCAAGGGCCAATGGACAACCCTAACCCGCACCTGGGCCACGCGGAGGCCATAGAAGAGGCAAAGAAATTTGGTATGGTGAGTCTGTTGGGGACGCTCAATGCCGGGACGAACCAAGGCATGAATTCCCCTTGGGGAGTGGGTGGGGCTCTCGGTCGCGACGACCTGGATGCCATGGGTCATCTATTCGGAGACACTATCAATGACGCTGCTGGTTCGGGCGGTCTCGGACTTTCAGGAACCGGTCAAGGCGGAGGTTGCGTTGGCTCTGGGTGCGGAGCAGGCATCGGCATCGATCACGTTGGGACGATAGGTGGCGGACTTGGCTACTGCGACCCATCGAAGGGTCCGTGTGACGGAATGGGTCGTGGCAACGGCCACGGTGGCTTGGGCACCCACCGCACACGCGTGCCAGCGATCCGGCCAGAAGGAGGCCTCACGCTCTCCGGGAGGCTTCCTCCGGAAGTCATCCAACGCATTGTGCGCCAGAACTACGGTCGGTTTCGGTTCTGCTACGAGCAGGGGCTCGCGCAGAATCCCAACCTCGAGGGACGAGTCGTCGTGCGCTTCGTGATCGGGCGTGAAGGTGCGGTTACGAGCGTTCAAGGCGGTGGCTCGGACCTGCCAGACAAACGTGTGAACAACTGCATTCTTCAATCCTTCTATGGTCTGAGCTTTCCCGCACCGGAAGGGGGCCTCGTCACGGTGAGCTACCCCATCGCGCTCAGCCCTGGGTGAGCTTCGATGTGAAAGGAGTTGTAGCTCCGGGTCTCGCTGCCTGGGCGCTCGGATCGGAAAAGGGCCAGCTGCCGATGAGGCGGTTGGCCCTGCGGTTGCGGGATGTCGCCGTCGGTGACCAGTTTCTCTACACCGCGGCGCGACGAGTCTTGTAGCGATTGATCAGACTGTTGGTTGAACTGTCGTGGCTCGTGACTTCGGTTTCCGTGTTCAGCTCGGGCAATATCGCATTCGCCAGCTGCTTGCCCAGCTCGACACCCCACTGGTCGTAGCTGTTGAGGTTCCAAATGATGCCCTGGACGAAGATCTTGTGCTCGTACAGGGCAATGAGGCGTCCCAACGTTCGTGGGGTGAGGCGGTCGAAGAGCAGGGTGTTGGTGGGGCGATTTCCCTCGAACACCTTGTGGGGCACGAGCAGCTCGACTCTTGCTGCCGCGATTCCCGAGCGCATCAGTTCGGCACGTGCTTCCTCCGCAGTCTTGCCTCGCATGAGCGCTTCGGTCTGCGCAAAGCAGTTCGACGCCAGGAGTGTGTGGTGTTCGGCGATCGGGTTCTGTGAATGCAGCGGCATCAAGAAGTCGGCTGGAATCAGCTCAGTTCCCTGATGAATGAGTTGGTAGAAAGCGTGCTGCCCGTTGGTTCCAGGTTCTCCCCAGATGATCGGGCCCGTTGCGTAGTCGGTGATTTTTGTTCCAGAGCGATCGACGCTCTTGCCGTTGCTTTCCATGTCGGCCTGCTGAAGGTAGGCGGGAAAGCGATGGAGATACTGATCGTAGGGCAGGATGGCGTGGCTCTTGGCGCCGTAGAAGTTGGCGTACCAGACGCCGAGCAGGGCCATGATGATCGGAATGTTCTGGCGTAGCGGTGTCGAGCGGAAATGCTCGTCGATGTCGTTGGCTCCGGTGAGCAGCTCCTCAAACTTGTCCATTCCAATGACACAGGCAATGGATAGGCCGATGGCGCTCCAGAGAGAGTAGCGACCGCCAACCCAATCCCAGAACTCGAACATGTTATTCGGGTCAATACCAAACTCGGCAACGGCCTTGCCATTCGTCGACAAGGCGACGAAGTGGTTGCGCACGGCAGACTGTGCCCCGAGCTTTTCGATGAGCCAGGCTCGCGCCGTTCGTGCGTTGGCCATCGTCTCTTGGGTCGTGAAGGTCTTGGATGCGACCAAGAACAACGTGGTTTCTGGGTCAACGCGTCGCAGTTTCTCGGCAATGTCCGTTCCATCGACGTTTGACACGAAATGGACACTAAGTCCGGGTTTCCAATATGGGCGCAGCGCTTCAGTAGCCATGACTGGACCGAGGTCGCTGCCACCGATGCCGATATTCACGATGTGGCGGATCTCTTTGCCCGTGTAGCCCTTCCAACCGCCTTGGCGCACGCTTTCAGTGAAATCGCGCATCTTTGCCAACACGGCGTTGACCTTGGGCATGACGTTCTCGCCATCGACGATGATTGGCGTGTTCTTCCGGTTGCGCAGCGCCACGTGGAGCACGGAGCGATTCTCCGTGAAATTGATCTTGTCGCCCTCGAAGAGCCGCGTAATAAAGGCGGGAAGGCCACACTGTTCTGCAAGGCTTACGAGCAGTTCGACTGTTTCCCCCGTGATTCGGTTCTTGGAGAAGTCGAACAGTAGATCATCGTAGCCGAGCGAAAGCTCACGGAACCGACCCGAGTCAGCCTCGAACAGGTCTCGAATCCTTAGGCCGCGCGTGGCAGCATGGTGGGTTACAAGGGCCTTCCAGGCGGAAGATTCGGTGAGGGCAGACATTGGACTTCTCCGGATTGGGAGCGGTCCTTGTCACTCGGGCCGCTTCGCGCGACCTCCCCTCTACTCGGATTTGGTGTGAGCGCCAAGGGGCGATCCGCCGGGATCGAACCGGTTCTTGTCGGATGCGCGAACGAAGGTCGGGACGGCCCTCCGGCGCGTTCCGCGCCGGGTGTCAAAATCCAAGTTTCTTCTTCTGCTCGAGCCAGCCCGGGGAGGGTGCCTGCGGTTCTGTCAGTAGCGGCAATCGAAGGCTGCGCTCGGCGTTGACGGTCGCCCATTCCTTCAATTCTTCGGGGAGCTCGCCCTGCGCGTAGATGGCGTCCACGGGGCATTCTCCTGCGCAGACCCCGCAGTCGATGCATTCCTCAGGATCGATGTAGACCATCTGCCCATCGCTATGGAAACAGTCAACCGGGCAGACGCTGACACAATCTGTGAAGCGGCAGCCGTTGCAGGCATCGGTTACTACGTAGGCCATGCTGGTCGGTCCAGAGGGGAGTCAAGTGGGACGCGTTTCCCTAGCCGCAAAGCCGCCGCTTGGCAACGCAGTCGAGGCAGCAATTCGAGGACGCGCAAGGTCTGCGTCTTGCTGCGCATCTTGCGGACTTGTGCCGATCCTGCGTCGGGGACAAGCACAGTGGGCTGGCGCCCTCCAGCAAGCACAAGCCATTGCTGTTTGCTCCAAAACCGCTCCCTTGGTCGGGGCAAAGGCGGGGAACGAAGGCTGCGCTTCTGGAAGCTAGTTCTAGAGAAACGGTTTGACGTCGCCTGCACCTACACGGAGGACTCGGGGCACCTCGCCTGTCAAATCCACGATGCTCGATGGCAGCGTGCCACTCTGGCCGGCGTCAATGACCAGAGACAGGCCCGGGAATTCGTCGTCGATATCTCGCGGAACGACGAAGGGCTCGTCCCCAGGGTGGCATGCGGTCGTCGTGAGAATCGGTCGACCGAGTTCGGCGACGAGCGCAATCGCAACAGGATGCGAAGGGACTCGGATCCCGACGGTCTTACGCGGCGTCTGCACGACTCTGGGCACTTCTCGAGTCGCTTCCACGATGAACGTATAGGGGCCTGGTAGGTATGCCCGCAGCGTACGGAACACGTGATTGTGCATCACGGCGAATCGGGAAACCTCAGCCAGATCGCGACATAGGAAGGTCAAGGGTCGCGTTCGTGGCATTCCCTTCATCTGGTAGAGACGATCCAGCGCCTTCTTGTTCATCAAGTCGCAGCCAAGCCCGTACGCAGTATCAGTTGGGTAGCCGATAACATTTCCCGCATCCAGCGCATCGACGGCACGGCGGATCTTTCGGGGTTCCGGGTTGTCTGGATTGACTTCGAGAATCATGAGGCCTACCGGCCAGGTTGTGCAGGCTTGCGCAAGTGGGGGTTGAAACCTTAGCATGTTCGCCGGGGCTTGACTCGGCGGAGTATCCCAATCGAACCGCCTATTGGGGGTGGCATCTCCTCCAGAAGTCGCGAACGGCGGGCGGCGAGCGAGAAAACGAGCCGAAGAGCGAAAAGTATGAAAAAGTTGGGTCCTTTCGTCAGCAGTCTGAGCGTCCTTCTATTGGTGGGGTGTGGAGCAGCGACGAGCGCGTATGGTCCAGACGCCGTTGCGTCGACACGAGCGGAGCGACGTTCGGCACGAGAGCCACTGCGAAACGATAGCGGAGCCACATCGACGCACGAGACATTCGACGAACTCCAGCGCCGCTATCAGGATGCGAACGTTCTACAACGGCATGTGGGTACGGCGAGCTACTACGCGGACAGTTTGGCTGGGCATCGCATGGCCAACGGAGAAGCATACGATCCAACTCGCCCCACCATGGCCCATCGGACGCTAGCATTCGGGACCGTCGTTCGGGTGATTCGCGTCTCGACTGGCGCTGTAATCACCGTTTACGTTACCGACCGCGGCCCATTCGGCAAGCGACGGCGTGTCGCGGATCTGTCCCGTGAAGCTGCGCGTCGTCTCGACATGATCCGTGACGGGGTCGTCGAAGTGCGATTGGAAGTACTCAGCCAGGACCGGGCAGGCTTGCGCCTGCCTTCCCGTCGGGACTGACACAAGTCGGGGACGTCGGCTACGGGGTAATCAGTCTAGCCGTGAATGGAGCAACGCTTCGAGGGCGGACAAGCAAGGCTCGTCGCGAAGTCGACTCAATGCCAGAAACACTTTCTCGATGGTTGGCTCTACGAAGCTGAGGAAACTTGGATTGTGCTTAACTCGGTCGATGAATACGAATCGACCAGCATCCTTCAATTTTCGTTGCACGGTTACGAGGTCAAATTCTCGCCTCAAACATTGGCGTTCCGACGGCTCGAGTCCCAGGGTTGCGGCGTACTCATCGAGGCGTGCTTCGATGAACGCAGCGTCGAAAGTCTGATAGCTGTCACCGAGCAGCGCCACCAAGTCGTAGATCCGCGGTCCGAGGAGGGCATCCTGGAAGTCGATCCAGGTGATATGGAATTGGCCGTTCGCGCCGAACTGCACCATCAAGTTACGGCTCTGGTAGTCGCGATGGACGAATCCTCTTGGCCACGACGAGATGGTGTGAGCAAGAAAGTCGGCGGCGCGGTCGAATATGGCGCGTTGTTCTGTTGTCAGAACGATACCGCGAGCCTCAAGTCCCCATTCTCGAAAATGGTCGACCTCCCAGCGCAGCAATTCCTCGTCGAACGCGCGACGTCGTACGATACATTCCGTAGGTAGCTCCGCCAATGCCCTTTGGGCGAAAACCAAGTCGCCTACAGCCGTCTGGTAGAGTCGAGTCTTCTTGCCCGGATCTTGCTCGATCGCTACCGCCAACGTAAGGTCACCAAGATCCTCGACGAGCAGCAGCCCCTGATCGCAGTCTTCGCATACTACGGCTGGCACGCGGATCCCACGGTTGGCGAGCAGATCGCGGATTTCGAGGAATGGCCAGCGCGGAACGGATCCAGCGGGCTTCTCGAGTTCGTCGGACCGATGGGCGTCGGGGACATGGATGGCGACGAGCGTCTTACCAGACTCCAAGTGCAGACGAGCAAACCTTCGGGTTGATGCGCCACCAGCCATGGGGGAGCCAATGACGGGTCCAGTCGTGTTGGTGGCGCGTCTTGCCAGTGCGGCCGCCTCGGCGAAGGGAAACTCATTGGCCGGATTCATGGAGGAGTTACTACTACCGCGACTTGGGCGCTTTCGGAAGCTGGCAAAAGGTGGCTCCGCGCGTCGAACCGAAGGCCAGTCGGGTATTGACTAGAAACCGGCAGCGAGTGATAGCGTACCCTAGGAAGAGGAGGAGCGTCCGCTCCGCCTCCCTGACGATGAGGAGCAAGCAGGGTATGAGGGGTCTTGTGGTCCTCCTGGGTGTGTTGACCTGCGAAGTGACGGAAGGCACGGCCCGCGCCGCTCCCACTTCGGTGGCAGGTTCGCAGGAGGTGATGGTGGAAAATGAGCGCGCGCGAGAGAGGTTTCGACTGGGGGTCAACGCCTATCGCGCAGAGAGACTCGACGAAGCACGGCAGCTGTTGACCGAAGCTTGGCGGCTGCGCCGCACTTACGACGTCGCCGCGGCCTTGGCTCAGGTCGAAAATGAACTGGGTCACCATGCTCGAGCAGCCGAGCTGCTCGACTTCTGCCTCAACAACTTCGCCCCGATTGAGAGCGACACCAAGTTTCAGCAATTGCGCCAGGCATTCGACGAGGTAACAAAGCGCGTCGGACAGATTGACCTAACTGCCGTACCTCCCGGAACGGACGTTACTGTCGATGACGAACTCGTGGGAACGACACCCCTTGGCACATCGACGTATCTCCAACCCGGGCTACACGAATTCGTCTTCCGAATGGGTGACAGGTCAATTCGACGTTCGCTCCTGATCCAGACGGGAGAGCGGCATCGGATTGTCCTCGAATCGCAGCCAGAGAAGGCCGATCGCTCCTCGGAATCGCCCCGACGTCGCGCTGCGGCGGGAGAGGGGCGGCAGGTGGCGACTGCCACGGCGCCAGCGGAAACGCATCCGACCTTTCCCTACTACATCGGGGGAGCGCTGCTTGTCGCAGGGGTAACGACTGGCATTGTGTTTCAGGTGGCAGCAAGCAACGCCAGCGGCAGGGCTGAGGACCTGAAGGCCCAACCTGCTGTGTCGGATTGCAGTGTCAAGGGTGCGACATCGACCGAGCTCTGCAGCAGGCTTGCGGACGCGAATTCCGAGCGGGTCTTCAACCGGAACCTGGCCATTTTTGGCTATGGCGTTGCAGCGACAGCGGCAGTTGCCACGGCCATCTACTGGCTATGGCCCGAGTCCGATCGTCCCGCGAAGTCGGCGAGTGTTCAGATCCTGAACTGGTCGGTTGGGGTCGAGTCGTCCCGCGTATGGCTCGGCACCACAGGAGCGTTTCCGTAGTAGGCGGACGTTCCGTTGCGATATCTGCAGATGCTTATCGACCCTAGCCGTTATCCGATTTCGCATGCGCGCAGAAGCGTTTTGGTTCACGGTTGCTAGAGATGCCCGCATTCTCCTGGGTCGCCAGGGTTCTTCGGAAATGGGTCAATGGACTCGTGGAAGACGTCCCCTGTGAAGTCCAGGCATGCGAATCCTGTCGCGAATTCGATTGCGGCGAAGAGCAGGCGAGGACGTGCTCTGCCCGCAAACGGGGGGAGAAGCAAGAGCGTCGACGACGTGTCCAGTGCGACTCAGTCTCGCAGGTCCGTTGCTCCAAAGTGACGGACGGCGCCGTTGACTCTTCACGGGGGAGCTCTGTTCGTGCAGCAGAGAACGAAATCGATCCACCGTTGACGTTGCGAAGTCAGCGCAATTCGGGGGAACGACAATGAGTCGTCGACCTAAGCGTTCCGGCTTGCGCTGACTCGGCCAGACCATAGTAGGAATGCGTTGAGCCTAGCGACCAAGCAGTTGTGCATAGAGTTGAGCAGTCTTTTCTGCGATAGCTGCCCAACTGAAGACGTCGATGACGCGTTGGCGCCCGTTGTCGCCAAAACGCTTTGCGAGCGAAGGCTGTTCGAGCAGTTCGTTGATGGCACTTGCCAGATCGCGAGCGTAGGTCTCGCGGTACTTGGGTGTGCCGAACGAGCTTCCGTCGCTCTCGAAGGGGACGAGGACGCCTGTTTCCCGAGGTACCACTATTTCAGGGATCCCGCCGACGTGGGCGGCTACGACGGCCACGCCACACGCCATCGCTTCTAGGTTCACGATGCCAAAGGGCTCGTAGACGCTCGGGCAAACGAATACCCGCGCGTGGGTTAGGACTTGCGATAGTTCGGCGTGACTCAGCATGCGCGCAAGCCAAATCACGTGTCCGCGCGTGGCACGTAGCTCATCGACGAGTAGCTCGACTTCACGCCCCAATTCCGGCGTATCAGGTTCGCCGGCACACAGCACGAGCTGGGTGTTTGGCACGAAATGTCGTGCGGCTTCGAGCAAGTGCACGATTCCCTTCTGCTTAGTGAGTCGTCCGACGAACACGACGTAGGGTATATTGGGATCGATGCCGCATTGCTTGAGGTGGTGCGTCGCGGGATCTGGTCGAACGGCCTCTGGGTCGATGCCATTGTAGATGACATGCACCTTCTGCGGATCGACTGACGTGTAGCTCGAGAGAATGTCTGCCTTCATCGCCGTGGATACGGCCACGACGGCATCGGCTTGTTCGATCGAGATGCGCTCGCAGAAAGACGACAGCGCGTAGCCCCCGCCCAGCTGTTCTGCTTTCCAGGGACGCAGGGGCTCAAGACTGTGTGATGTCATCACGTGCGGAATGCCATACAGCAGATGCGCAAAGTGTCCTGCCATGTTTGCGTACCAGGTGTGGCTGTGCACGAGCTCGACTTCGTTCAGGTGCGCCGAAATACTCAGGTTGACCGAGAGTGTTCGCAGTGCGGCCAAGTGCTGCGCCTTGCCGTCCAAGGCAGCCCAATGCTCGTACGAGGCCGCGACTTCTGGTGCGTCGCGATGTTTGCCGAAGCAGTGGACCTTTGCCTCGACATGCTCGCGCAGGAATCGGACTAGGTTCTCGACATGCACCCCCGCCCCTCCATACACTTCGGGTGGGTATTCACGTGTGACGATGCCTACCGATATCTTGCGATTCACGAAGATTCACTCAGTCCTGGAGTTCGACAGGATCACCCTTGCCGATGACGACGACCCCATTGTCCGAAATGGTAAACCCTCGCGCGCGGTCGTCGGCAATGTCGACTCCGATGTGACACTCGGGGGGGATCACCACATTCTTGTCTATAATGGCCTTACGTACGATGGAGCCGCGACCAATGTCAACACCGTCAAGCAGTACGCAACCCTCGACGAGCGCGCCGGAGTGAACGACGGTGCCGGGGGACAACACCGACCCGCGGACGGTGCCTCCCGCCACGAGGGCTCCTGCACTTACCAACGAATCCACGGCGTGTCCGCGCCGGCCATCCTCGTCGAAGACGAACTTGGCTGGCGGCAGCGAGGGATACCAGGTGTGGATCGGCCAATGCTCGTTGTAGAGGTTGAAGATGGGATGCACGCTCACCAGGTCCAGGTTGGCATCGTAGTAGCTATCTAGCGTGCCGACGTCACGCCAGTAGCCCTTGTCGCGCTCGGTGGCACCTGGGACGAAATTATCCGCAAAATCGTAGACGTAGGCGCCTTTCTTTTCGACCAGGGCAGTTACGATATCGCCGCCCATGTCGTGCTTGCTCGTTGGGCTGTCCGCATCGGCCTTGACTGCATCGATCAAGGTCTTCGTCGTGAAAATGTAGTTGCCCATCGAGGCGAATACCTCGTCCGGGTTGTCTGGCAATCCAGCGGCGTCTTGCGGTTTCTCCTGGAATCGCACGATCCGATGTTCGCGATCTGACTCGAGTACGCCGTAGCGAAATGCCTCTGTCCGCGGCACACGAATTCCCGCTACCGTCACTCCTGCGCCGCTGTCGATGTGCTGGCGAAGCATCTGTGCTGGATCCATACGGTAGATATGGTCCGCTCCGAACACAAAGATGTAGTCGGGCTTCTCGTCGACGATTAGATTCAAGTTCTGATAGATGGCGTCTGCCGAACCCTCGAACCACCGCTTGCCGATGCGCATCTGCGCCGGAACGCTCATCACGTAATTGTTGAGCAGCGGGGTCAGTCGCCATGTCTGGGCAACATGTCGATCGAGGCTGTGGCTTTTGTATTGCGTCAGGACCGCGATGCGCATGCATCCAGCGTTGACCAGATTGCTTAATACGAAGTCGATTAACCGGTAGTTTGCACCAAATGGAACTGCCGGCTTTGCTCTGTCTCGGGTAAGGGGAGCGAGTCGCTTGCCCTCACCACCAGCGAGTACCAATCCAAGAACTTTCGCGCGTTTCGCCATGGGTCCAGGCATGCTGCCGAACCGAGCCGCCGATGGCAACCCTTTGGCGTTGGATGGCTGGCTGGCCCCAGCGGTTCAAGAATGCGAACCTCACCGGATCAGCCGCAACACGACCGAACGAACAGGCCAGTTTTCGAGCCAAGAGGCGAGCTACTGGCTGCCGGCAGTACCAGCGCTGCTTGCGCCAGCGGAGCTGGTTGCGCCAGCAATGCCCGTAGTTCCAGCCTGACTGCTACTACCCGCGTTGGCAGCCCCCGCAGTAGTGCTTGCCGCGCCAGCCTGACTGGTGCTTCCGGCGATATTAGTAGCGCCAGCCTGACTGGTGCTTCCAGCGATACTAGTCGCGCCCGCCTGACTGGTGCTTCCGGCAGAGCTGCTCGCTCCAGCAGTCGTCGCTGCGCTTCCGGCAAGCCCCGCGTCGCTGCCTGCCACGCCGGTGGAATCGCCATTGCCTGCTGCCCCCGCGTCGCTCGCCGAAGAGCCGGCTGCACCTGCCGCAGCCGTGCCGCCATTACTCGTACCAGCAGAATTCGTACGGGCGCCGGTTCCCGCCGTGCCACCGCCGTCCTCCCCGCCGAGTCCGCTGTCACCAGCGTCACCGGTGATATTGGCCTTGTTGCGATCGACATTGGTGATGAGCGAGCAACCAGCCATGCCTAGGCCAACGGAGAGCGAAACGACAGCGAAATTGCGCAACGAGAACATCTGTACCAGCCTTTACGACGGCGCCAAGCGCGTCGGGGTAGATTGAAGTATTTCGCACGCCTCGGTGGGCGCAGGCAAGCGAAAGGCGCAACCGAAGCTTCGTGCCACCCGGTCGTCGGTGCTAGACTCCCGCCCAATGGAACGCTTCCGTACGACTTGTTGTGGGCTTTTCGCGACATTGTCGCTGCTCGCCTGGTCCAAACCGGGGCAGGCGCAGGCTAGCCAACCCGACCCATTTGGGTCCCCTGCGCCGTCGGGCCTGCAGGCTGGAGGGCTCGCGCCGCCCGGGGTCGGCAGTACCCCTGCGTCGACCAGCTACGATCCGAATGCGGCCTCCTCAGCCCAACAGACCCTGCGTGAAGCCGACGACAAGGATTCGGGTCGCGGGCTCGAGTTCGTTTGGCTCAACGCCGAAGCAGGGTACGAGATTGTCGGGCTGCAGACCTTCTCGAAGAACAACCTAGTCGATGCCGGGTTCGCCAAGACGACGCAGCAGGGTTTTTTGTTTGGTGTCGGCGTGGGCCTTCGCCTCATTTTTTTGACGATCGGTCCGAGGTTTAGGCTCGGCACGTTCAGTGAGTGGCAACTCTGGACGGCCGATCTCGAGGCAGGGTTGCATCTGCCCATTGGTCGCGTCGAACCGTATTTTACGCTGGGAGGCGGATACGCTTCCATCGGCTCCTTCGACACAAAAAACACGAACTACACCTTGCAGGGTGAGGGCGTAAAGATCCGTGGTTGGAATGCTCGACTCGGTTTTGGGCTGGATATCTACGTAACGAACGTGGTCACAATTGGGGCTAATCTGACGGGCGATGCGTTGTTCTTGAAACGACCGACCACGGCAGCACCGATCATTCCTTGCGCGATCCCAAGCAACTGCACCGTCCAGGAACAGCAAGCGCAGCAAACGGTCAATACGGTCTACCAAAACGACGGCACCAGCATCGGCGCTGGGATGACGGCAACTGGCGTCGTTGGGCTGCATTTCTAGTCGTGATTGCGCGCGCCTGCATTTCCGGTCTCCTCAGCCTTGGGCTGTTGATCCTGCTGTATCGTTGGCTGGTTTCGGCCAATGGTGTGCGTGGCAAGACGGCGATCCTGCTGAGTTTGGCAGGGGCCGCAGTGGCGCTGCCGATCCTGCTGCTGACGAGTTACGTCTTGGACTCCCTGGGATGGACCACTCTGGTTAAGACAAGTGGTGTCGCGACTGCAATCGCTGCGACTATAGCGATCATCGTACCCCTTGAGCAGGCGGCTCTAGTGGTGGTGGTATGGCCCTGGTATCGCTCCCATCGACTCGAACGTTTGGGAACGGCCATTTCAGCAGGGGCCCTTGCGGCGGCGGGATTTGGACTCGTGGAATCCGTGGCGGTGACAGCAACAGCGACGAGTGCTTGGGTGTTGACCCGATTGAGCGTCAATTTCATTACGCGGGTGTTCAGCACTGCGATTTGGTCATCCTGTCTCGCGATGTCCCACGCGCGCTATCGGCATTTCTTCCCATTGGCGTGGCTCTTGGCGGTGGTACTCGATGGATTCTTGCGCCACCTTCAGGAGGGGCGCGGCTCCGGTTGGCAGGTAGTGGCGCTGCCGTTGCTGCTAGCGATGCTGCTCGGCTCGTGGCACGTGCGCGAAAAGCTGCTGGGCGAGCGTGAGTCCGTCGTGTTCGAGCGGCACACTCGGCTTGGGATCCTGGTGGATCCCCACGGTATTGGGACAATGCGGGCTGCCTGGCACCACGCTCACCGGCCGGCGTTGCTGCATTGGATTGTCGGTGGCGCCTTCGTTAGCTTTGGCGCCAACATCTTCGGTGTTGGCGCGGGGATTGCTGTAGCCCGCCTCTTGCGAATCGATCTCTCTCGGGTCAACGAGACGGACGTGGGGGCGATGGCTCCGCTGGCGCTGCTAGGTGGGGCGGTATTGCTCTCGTATCCGTTGGCTGGGTACTTGACAGCGAAGGCTAGCGAAGCTGATAGTGTATTCGAGCCTGGCGTTGCTGCCCTAGTTAGCATCATTGCTCTGACTGTTCTGCTTTCGATTACGGCTCCGGTCACGATTGTGCTCGGCTTGGCACTGGCTCCGGTTGCCTTTGGCTTGGCCTGTCTTGGCGCGTGGCTCGGCCTCAGCTCGAGTGACGGTCGCACGGAACCCTGACGAGCCCGACGTAGACCCTATTCCAGCAGTGTCGCGACGACGCGACGCACGATGCGATACGGATCGCGAACGACATGAAAGTGCGACAGGCGCTCTGCCTTCTCGGGATAGCGGACGAATATCGGAAGCTGCAAGATGGGCAACCCGGCGCGCGCCGCGCGCAGGATCACCTCAGCTTCGAACGCGTATCCCGGATCCTGGCACTTGAGTGCCAAGGTTTCCCTGACGGGGTAGCGGCGCAGCCCGCATTGGGTGTCCTTGAGTCGGAGTCCAGTGAACAGCGACAGAAATCGATTCGAAATGCCGTTGGAGAATCGATTGGCTGAAGGTGCCCCATCGCGCGACAGGTTTCGGACGCCCAAGAGCAACGCGTTTGGCGGCGCGTGCTGGTTGACCAGTCGCAGGATCTCGTCCGCTGGGTGTTGACCATCGGCGTCGGCGCTGACCATTTGCGAAAATCCATTCGCTTGGGCCCAAGCGAGTCCAGTGCGCAGTGCCGCTCCCTTGCCGAGGTTCTTTGCGTGGCGCACGACGCTCACGCCTGCTGCCGCTGCGACCTCGTCGGTCGAGTCCGTTGAGCCGTCATCCACGACGAGCAAACACAAAGGAGCGGTCAGCGATGGTGCCCGTTGGTGTAGCTCGGACAGGACTTTGCCGAGATGAAGATGGGCTTGATAGGCGGGAATGACGACCAGAGTTGGCAAAGCAGGGGGAGCCTAGTCTGCATTGCCCGCCGCGACGAGTTGGCAGAGCCCACGAAGGTGGCTGGTTGGACTGGCTTGGGCAGACGTATTCCTGTCAATTTTGCATTGTGCCCGCGGGCCAAGTCAGCCATTTCGCACTTGGGGAAGGGTGATTCTGCCTGCGCCGGTCCATGATGTGCCTGTGCCAAGTGATCGCGACCTAGAACGTCTTGAGCTCAATCCCGAAGACCAGGCGGAGTGGACGCAGCAAGCGAAGCGTTCGTTGCGGCAGAAACTGCGTGCCCTGCGCCAGGCGTTGCCGGCAGCTGCGTCCACGGCGCGCAGTCAGCGCATTGTCGAGCGGCTGAGTCGACATCCTCGACTGCTGGCGGCCAAGGGGGTGGCCTTGTTCTGGCCCATGCTCGAACGGCGCGAGATCGATCTGCGCATTTTGGACGGGCAGCTGCGCGCACGTGGGATCGACGTTTACTATCCGTACATGGAGCGGACTTGCGAAGGCGATTTCGTCACCGGCTTTCGCCTGACTGCCACGCCAGAAGACCTGGTCGTTGGGGAAATGCGGTTCGCGGAGCCGCCCGCGAGCGCTAGCGTCGCGTTGCGTGGCGATGTCGACGTCGTGGTCGTTCCGGCGCTTGCCGCTACGGTCGACGGAAATCGTCTTGGTTACGGTGCGGGCTACTACGACGCTACGCTACCGGACTTGTGTCCACCGGCGTATAGTATCGTCGTCATTCACGATTTCCAACTCATGCTGGAGCTGCCGCGCGAGCCGCACGATCGAGCGTGTGACGAGGTGATGACCGATAGGTAAGGCGGGACCTTGCCGCCCCGCTTGCTGCTACTTGCGCCGCGGGGATGCGCTCTTGCCTGCTGCTTGGTCGGTTTGGCAATTGGGGCACAGCCCGTAGAGCTCATGGCGATGGGACGTCACGACGAAATCGTAGCGTGCGGCGACCCGCTCCTGAATCTCCTCGATCGCGGGTTCCTCGAATTCGACGATCGTGCCGCAGGACGTGCAAATCAGATGGTCGTGATGCGAGAGGGCTTCGCGAAGCTCGTAGCGCGAAAATCCATCGCCGAAATGCAGCTCATTGGCAATGCCACTCTCCGACAACATCTTGAGCGTCCGATAGACCGTGGCATAGCCGATTCGTGGGTCACGCTTCTTGACGAGCGCTAGGAGTTCCTCGATGGTCAGGTGACTCTGTGCTCCGACGAAGGTATCGACTATGACGCGCCGCTGTTCGGTCGAGCGCAACCCCTGGCGAACCATGTACGCATCTAGTGCGGTGAGCAGCTCGGCGACTTTGGGTTTTGCGCCTGCTGCGTCGTCGCGAGGCGATTCGGACGACGGTATGGCTCGTTTGGTTGGCATCGGCCTAGTCCTTCGACACTGCCTTGTATCGTAGACCGAACCCGGGGCACGTGGCCACCGGCTATCGCGGCCGGTCGTGCTATTCCCGTGTGGTTTGCCAGCGGAGCAGCGTGGCGGCAGCCCCGAGAAACCCCAGCATGGGGGCCAAAGCCAAGGGCATTATCGAAAGGGCGACGAGCAGAGCGCCGAGGCCGCTCGAGCCCACGGTCAAAGCGAGCCCGATCCGCGTCTCTGACCTGCAGCGATGAGCCAGACGTAGCGCGAAAGCCGCATCTCGAACATCGTCCGTTGCCAACTGGATCTGCCACTCTGACGAACCCGAACCGGCCGTAACGAGGGACACCGAAACGTCTGCATTGGCCAAGGCGGAGTCATCGACGGGGCTGCGACCGATGACGGCCGTGATAGCGCCACCGTCCGCAAGGCGACGGATCTCGTCACCGCGATCCGTTGGCAAGACCTCAGCGCGTACATGATCGATATCCAACGCCCGACCCAATGCTTCGCAAGTATCGCGGGTATCGCCAGAGAGCAGGATTGGCTCGATGCCTACGTCGAGGAGATGTTGCACTGCAGCCCGAGCACCTGGACGTAGCCCATCCTGCAGTCCCAGTACACCCACGAGACGACCGCCGATGGCTACCAGCAGGACCGATTGCCCCATCGCTTCGAGTCGGCCGATCTTCTCCTCGGCGAGTGCCACGCTGACGTGCTCACGCAGCATCAGCCCCCGACTTCCCACGACGAGCGGTTGACCATCGGAGGCGATGGCAGTGACGCCAAGTCCTGGACGGTAGGTGGGGGAGCGTATCGCATCGGGACGGATGCCGCGTTGACGAGCCGCGCGCAATACTGCCGTCGCCGTTGGATGCACGGCGCCGTTGTGAGCGCCCGCGGCCAATTCGAGGACACGTTCGGTACTGAGTGGACCGAACGGATCGATGCTGGCGATTTCTGGCTCGCCCAGTAGTAGGGTTCCTCGGGCGCAGAATACCGCCGCCGTGACGCGTGCCGCCTCATCGATGGCTTCCGGCGCGCGCAGCGCGATTCCGCGACGTTGAGCCACATGGACGGTGCGTGATACCCACCAGGCGCCGATTTCGCTCAAGACGGTATTCGAGAACACCGTCTGGCCGGCGATCGCGCTGGCAAGGATCTGCCAAATCGATTGATCGGATGCGAACGTCAGCAGTGCACAGGCGCCGGCGGCAATCGGAGCGCCCCGTTCGGCGATCAACCGCCCGAGTCGCGCAGTGTTCGTGTGCAAATCTGCTCGGCGTCTTTCGTCGAGGGCAAGTCGGGCCCACGCGCGATCATTGCCCGTCCAACTGACGACCATGCGCACGCGGCCGCGCTTGATACGCGCGCCAGCAACGATGGGGTCACCCTCGCTGCGCGTCGCCGTTTCTTCGGCCATAGCCCAAGGGGCTACGTCTGCCGTACCGGCGACGATGGTACCGTCCGCGGGTACGACCTCACCTTCGCCAACGACGATCTCTTCGCCCGAGCGGAGATCACGTGCGGAGATACGAGTGATGTCTTCGCCAACGACGCGATTGGCCTCCACATCCAGCGCGGCTGCGATCAATTGACGCTCGGCCTGCACCTGCGCGCGAGCACGATTGGTCCAGCCAAGGCTGGCCGCCGTCGTAGCGAGGGCAACTCCGGACAGACTCAGCAGTTGACCGAGCTCCACGGGAGATGAAAGGCGCGCTGCCGTTGCCATCACCAAGGCTGCGGTCGGTCCCACGAGCAAAACCAACGGGTGTAGCGATGCAGCGTCACGACGCGTTGTGGTGCCGTATGCTACCAGTGCACCCCAGGAGATCCAGGCGACCACGACTCGCGACGTCAGAATGACACCACTATCCCCGGCAAGGAGCAAGGCGATGGCCAGCAATCCACCGACCAACGCCACGATCAGCAATGCCGTGCTCAGATCTTGCGGCGTAGATGACGCATGAGCGGCGACCTCCGTGGCTGCCTCGCGCCGTTGCCATTCGACGGCTGGCTCGACTACGAACGACTCGTGGGAGGCTTGCTCCTCGGTCATTGGTGGTTCGACGAGTTCATCGACGACTGCCAACAATGCACGCTTGCTGCCATGGTGGCTGTCGAAGTGGGTGCGGTCGAGCTGGATTGGCACCGAGGGACGGCGTTCCAATGGACCCGGCACGTAGGGTCGCGGCGTAACGATCGGATCGAGCGCTATTGGACGATAGACGTTGCGGCAATCGGCGCAGCAGAAGTAGTGGAATCGATCGTGGAAGATCGCGACGCGCTCTGCGCGCAGGGGATCCACGGGCGCGTGGCATTGTGAGCAGGGCACTGTCCCGTTGCGCGCCATGATTCCGCAGGATGGGTGCGAGGGTGGCGCGGAGCGGGACTCCTCGGTCATGTGCTGCACATGGCCCAAACGAAGGCCGCTTTGGAGGTGTGCAACCGGGCCTCTGCCTCGTCCCAGACGCGGCTGTTCGGGCCTTCGAGCACGTCTGCATCGATCTCTTCTCCGCGATGGGCAGGCAGACAATGCAGCACGACGTGGTCGGGATGCGCGAGGCTGAGGAGCTGGCGCGTCAGCGTCATTCCCTGAAAGGCTTTGAGCCGCTGCTGATACTCCTCTTCTTGTCCCATACTGGCAAACACGTCGGTGCTCACTACATCGGCATCACGCACCGCTGCGGCAGCATCCGAGGTGACATCGATACGAGCCCCGCGGGAGCGCGCCACGGAAAGGACGTTGGCGTTGGGTTCGTAGCCCTGGGGACAAGCCAGAGTCAAGTCGAAGTGGAGCAGTCCCGCGGCCTCAATCCATGACGCGGCCATGTTGTTGCCGTCGCCAATCCACGCGTACTTTAGGCCATCGAGACGTCCCTTAGCCTGCCGCACCGTCATCAGATCGGCGAGGAGCTGCATCGGATGCCCTTCGTCGGTGAGCGAGTTGATTACGGGTACCGTCGAGTTTGCGACCATCTCGTGGAGCCGCGATTCCCCAGCGGTACGAAAGGTGATGGCATGCACCATGCGCGACAGGACACGCGCCGTGTCGGCGATGGGCTCGCCACGACCCATCTGGGACCCCTGCTGCGTCAACACAATGGGGTGTCCTCCCAGTTCGACGACGGCGATCTCCAAAGACAGGCGCGTCCTCGTCGAAGCCTTCTCGAATACGAGAGCGACAGATTTGCCCGCGAGCGGTTGCTGACTAGCCGTTCCACGCCCCAACTTGAAGCGATCGGCGGAATCGAGCAGCTCGACGAGCCCCTTGGGGCCGAGATCTGAGAGTGTCAAGAGGTGGGGCATGGAGTCACCGCATTTAGCACTTCATCGAGTCGGCGGATCCCCTCATCGATCTCCCCTCTGGTGATCGTCAGTGCCGGGGAAAACCTGATGCCACGACCCCCTGCCAATGTGAGCAGTAGGCCGGAACCTATGGCGCTATCAAGGACCGCCCGGGCATCCAAGCCGTCGCGGAGCATCAAGACCTGGAGCAGGCCCTGGCCGCGGACCGTCTCTACCAGGGATGGATGGCGTCCGAGGAGGTATTTTAGGCCGTCAACCAAGGCAGTGGCCTTCTGCGGCACGGTCTGCAGCAGACCCTCTTGCAGTACCTCGAGGACGGTCAAGGCTGCGGTGGAGGCCAAGGCGTTGCCACCAAAGGTAGTTCCGTGGCTTCCTGGAGGCAGGACGCCTGCCAACGCCTCCTGGCACAGCATGGCGCCGATGGGGAACCCGCCACCGAGTCCCTTGGCGAGGGCCACGGCATCTGCCCTGACTCCAGCGTGCTCGAACGCGAGCCACCTGCCGGTACGACCGATTCCGGTCTGGACTTCGTCGGCAAGCAGCAGTGTGCCTGTTTTGTCACACAACTGACGCAACGCGAGTAAGAACCCCTCGGGTGCCGGGATGACGCCACCTTCACCCTGAATCGGTTCGACAAGGATGGCTGCTACCTCCGGACTCAGGGCGGCCTTGACGGCTTCGATGTCGCCATAGGGGACATGGGTCGCACCCACGAGCGGCCCAAAGCCCTCGCGGTAACCCTGCTGACCCGTCACCGCCAAAGAACCCATCGTGCGACCGTGAAACGAATTGCCGAAGGCAATGATTCGGTAGCGCTCCGCTTGGCCCTGCGCGGAGAAGAAACGACGAGCGAGCTTGAGCACGGCTTCGATGGCCTCCGTGCCGGAATTGCAGAAGAGTGCGCGATCGAAGCCCGTGACTTTGGTCAGCAGTTCCGCCAGGCGCAAGTTCGGCGCGTTGTAGAAGTAGTTGGAGACATGCATCAATCTGGCCGCCTGCTCCGAGATTGCGCTGACCAATCTCGGATGGGCGTGGCCCAAGGTATCGACGGCGATTCCAGCGCACAGATCGAGATAGCGTCGCCCCTCGGTGTCGAACACCTCGCAGCCTCGACCTTCACAAAGGACGAACGGTGGCTGACGGTAATTCCGATACAGGTGCGTTCGAGCGGCCTCGAGCAATTGTGCGGTCTGGGACATTACGGCTTGTGCCATACCTGACGCGGCCGGATCCCACAAGGTCGGAGCCCGCGAATCGATTGGCCCACCAGGCCAAAGGTGCCTCGGGGCGGGCTATCGCCGAAGCATCACGATTCTGTCGGCAAATTCGGCGAACCCACGACCCCGCTCAGCGGTGGTGCGATACTTGGGTGCAACGGTTGGCCGTCCACGCAGGTTGCTCACTCCGACGGTTGTCAGGAAGGCGCCAAACGCAGGTTCGTCGTTCTCGCTGTCGCCAATGAAGGCAAAGCGCGCCCTGGCGGTAGTGGCATCTTGCCCAAAGGCGTGAACGACGGCCCTGACAGCTCCAGAGCCCTTGTCACTGCCATCGTAGCAAACATGAAGATGGACGCTGGAGCGAACGGTGCGTGCCCCGCGGGACCGAGCGAAAGCCTCAATCGGATCCACGTCGGCAGGCGCTATCGTACGCGTCTCACCAATGTCGAAGGTGTAGTCGCTTCGGCGCAGGTGCACATCTGCCGCTGGGGAGATGTAAGGGAAGCGCTGCCGGATCGAAGACACGAGCGCGTCGCGGAGCACGCAGCGCTTGACGCGAGTGGCCGCATCGACCTCATCGAGGACGTCGACGGTTCGTCCACGTGCAAGCAACGCAATGGTCCCGTTCTCGGTTACCATGCCATCGATGGGCCACATGTTCGTGAGCACTTCACCCCAACCCGAGGGCCGCCCCGTTACGGCCAAGAGGCGAAGCCCCGAGGCGCGCAGCCGATGCAGTGAAGCATAGGCCACCTCGGTGAGCGCACCGTGGTCGAGTAAGGTGTCGTCGAGGTCGAAGAGCACGCCATGAAGACCACGTGCCGTCTTCGTGTCGAGTTCCAAGATGGGCTTCACCGTGCAAGTCTTGCCACTCGTTTTCTTTCGAAGCAAGGCGCTCCTAGCGTGCGCTTACCCGGGCCCGTCGATGCCGCAGAGGACGGCACTCAGGTACCAACCTTCTGCAAAGGCCGACAGCACAGGATGATCGGGCCCTTGAAACCAACGCTCGTAGACTCTCGGCGTCAGGCCCACGTCGCGGCCACCAAAGGCGAGTGCGCGCGTCAACTCGTCGATGCCTAGACTTGCCGAACAGGAGCACAAGACGAGTAGGCCCCCGGGACGTGTCGCCCGACAAGCCGCACCAGCGATTCGGCGTAGGTTCACGAAGGCCTTGTTGCGGGTGGCTCGGCTAGGGGAAAGCTTCGGCGGATCGCAGATCACCAGATCATAGCCGCCTTCTCGCCCTGCCCGAGAGAGGGCGCTCAGCGCGTCCTCGTGTTGAAAGCGAATCCTACCGGTGAGTTGATTCTGGTCGGCAAGGCGCGCTGCTGTCTCGAGGGCGAGCGCGCTCGAGTCAACCGCCACGACTTCGCTGGCACCGCCGCGTGCCGCCGCCAGAGAGAAGGAACCCACGAAACAGTAGGTATCGAGGACACGCTTGCCCGTCACCAACTGTTCGACGCGGCCGCGCAGCGTGCGCTGGTCCAGATAAAATCCCGTCTTCTGACCGACGTCGAGCGGCAAACGGTAGTGAAATCCGCGTTCCACGAAGGCTAGTTCGCGCAGGCTCGAGTCGCCACGCACGATCCCCCGATCTGCCGTGAAACCCTCGAGCTTAGCGGTGCGTTCGCTCGAACGATCCAGGATCGTTTTACATCCGAGCAGGCGTATGAGCGCGTCGATGATGATCCCCTGTCGGCGCTTCATGCCCACGGTTCCGTACTGCACGACCGCAGTATCGGAATAGACATCGACGATGAGACCCGGGAGATCGTCGCCTTCTGAGTTGACGACGCGAAAGGCATTGGTGCGTGCGCTCGGAAGTCCGAGGAGGCGTCGTCGCTCGATGGCTTGCTCGATCTTGGCGACGAAGAATGCCGCATCGAGTTCGATTTCCGGGCGGCGTGTGCAGATCCGCACGACGATGGCTGAACCCGGGGAGTAGAGGCCGCGTCCCAGCCAGTTGCCTCGAGGATCCACGACGTCGATGGGATCCCCGGCGGTGGCACCGCCATCGATTCGAGCGACAGCCTGCGCAAATATCCAGGGGTGACCAGCCCAGACAGGTTGAACGTGACCAGGGAGAAGTACGGCTTTCGGCACGGGCGAAACCTGCCACGCTTTGGCCGCGATGCCGCATCGAGTCACGACGATGGCGGAACCATCGGGGCGTACTCCAAACGAAAACCCCCAACTCCTTTGAGGAATCGGGGGTTTTCGGACCTGAGTCGTTGAGTTACAGCGATCGCTGGTCCCACGACCGTGCCAGCTTATGGCACGAGATTACTGCACCAGATCTTTGAGCGCCTTGAGGGGCGTTGCGCGCACCTTCTTGCTTGCGGGTTTCGCCGGAATTGTAATCGGTTCCTTGGTAAAGGGATTGATGCCCTGACGCTCTTTCGTTGCGGGCTTCTTCACCACGCGGAGCTTGACGAGACCCGGGACGACGAACTCGCCGGGGCCACGATTCGACAACTGCTTGCGAATGAGCTCCTGAATTGCCTCGAACACGCGACCGACACTCTTCTTGTCGAGATCTGCCGCGTTTGCGAGCTCCGCGATCACTTGAGCCTTAGTTAGCCTCTTGCCTGCCATGCGCTTCCTCCTGTCTCCGTAAAAATCGCCAGACTCGTGATTGTCTGTCGTCCTTCTGTCTTCCCGAGCTGGTTTTTGGGGCTCGGAGAATTCATCCAGATCAAAGCGACGGATAACAAGCCTTTTTCAAGCTTTCAAGCACAAAGAGAATAAGGCGATCGCCAAACAGGCGATTTTTACGGCGCCGTGTCTTCGGGTTGCCCACCGCCTCCCGCGTTCGAGCATGATCCAAGGGGTCTCAGCTGTCATTTCTACCGCGATGTTTCCGGTTGCCTTGTTGCATCCTGTTTCCGAATTAAGACAATGTTTTCAGCTCGATAAATGCCAAATATCAACCGAATCCTCAAGAAAAACAGCAAACAACTGGGCAGGTGTTGAGCAGATTGCGGCTGACCGGTCTACCTTGGGCACCCCTTTTGTGATTCTGGGCTTCAAGGCCGGAGCTCCTCTTCGCAGGAGTCCACCAGCTACAAAATCTGGCGAGAAAGACCCGAGGGGTCGCGAGATTTCTGAGCTATCGCGCCACCCGGCGGAGCCGTTTCCTCGGACTTGGCCCCTTTGTGAGGCTCGGCTCGATGGGTTCCGCGCGCTCCGCGGCGCGCACGAGGCGTCGCGTATGCGCCACCATGAGGCGCTTCTCGCTCGGTGTTGCATGATCGTATCCACACAAGTGAAGGACACCATGGGCGAGCAGCCAGCGCACCTCTGCTTCGAGCGAGCGTTTGCGTCCCCTGGCTTGGCGCAGCGCAGTATCGAGCGATATCACGATGTCTCCCAGTAGCCATCCGCCTTCCAAGTGCGAGCCCGCCGCGTTGTTTTCGAAGTAGAATGAAAGCACGTCCGTCGGGCGATCCTTCTTTCGGTAGTCGCGATTCAGCTGCTGAATCGCGGGATCATTCGTCAGAAGCACGCTGAGTTCTGCTTCGGAACGCTCCAGAATCTCGAGCATGGCGTCGCCCCAGGTGCGAAGCAGCTTTGGGGAGAATGCTGGAGATTTGGGCGCATTGCGGCGAACTACAGTTGGCACGATCCGACCCTATCAAAAGCGCACGTCCATCGCTAGCGATGACCACGCTTGCTGAGCGGCTTGGCTTGGGTTTGCTTCGTCGCGGTGACGGGCAATGGGGCAAGTACTACTGGGATGCGCCGGTCGAGCTCGACGCGCTTGACCGAGACCGCGGCGCGATAGGCCAAGATCTCGACCCCATGAGCTGCCGCCCAGCGTAACGTCTGTCCGTAAACGGGGTCAATCGCGTCCGCTGGCTCGACCGAGAGGGCGTCCGTGCGGTTGGCGCAGAAGAGCAAAATTGCACGATGCCCGAGCTCGACCTGTTTGACGAGTTCGCGCAGGTGCTTCGTTGCACGTTCGGAGACCGCATCGGGGAACGCGATTCGACCCGACTCGAGCAAGAGCGTGGCACTCTTCACCTCGACGAAACAGCTCGCCTTGCCACGCGTAAGCAGGAGGTCGAACCGCGTGTGTTCATCGATTCGCGGTTCGGTCTGGACGCTATCATAGCCCGAGAGCTCGGTTATGCGCCCGTTTTCGACGGCCTCTTTGGCAACTCGATTGGCCATCACGGGGTGGACGAAGACCCGCGCTCGGCCAACGGCGGCGATCTGCCAAGTGTACTTGAGCCTGCGCTTGGGATCGTCCTCGGCGGTCAACCACACGCGTCCGCCTTCGGCGAAGCAGGTCTTCATTGAGCCCGAATTGGCGCAATGCGCCGTCACGACCGTACCGTCGTTGAGGCGGACGTCTGCAAAGAACCGCTTGTATCTGGCAACGAACCTACCGGGAATGAGCGGCGCGGAAAATCGCATCGAATCCGCGGGAGTCTCTCTGGGATCGCTTGCGGAATGCAAGCGGCGATCGAGTCCTGGCGATGGTCGGAAGTATCCGCGCTGACCGCAGCAATCCGAACGGATGCGCGGGGTTCAGCCCACAGCGATACGAACGCAGATTCTGCGCCGCAGCGCTACAGGATCTTCGGTCATGCTTCGGCCTGTCCGTTTCTCCTGCGATGAGGTCCACCATGCATATGTTCTGTTTTCAGTGTCAGGAAACCAGCGCCGGTCGCGGATGCACCTTTGGTGGGCATTGCGGTAAGAGTGAAGAGACTGCGAATTTCCAAGACCTACTGATCTTCGTGCTCAAGGGGATTGGCGTAGTTGCCGAACGCCTTGAGCGCGCGTCGGTGCCGCCAAGTCAGGAGTTGGGGGAGTTTCTGTACGAATCGTTGTTCATGACGATTACCAACACGAACTTCGATACCGACCGCATTGCTGAACGTGTGCGCCGGGCACTCGAGCTCAAACGACCGCTGGTGGCTGCACTGCGCACTAGTGGCCTCGATACCAATCTGCCCGATCCTGCCACCTGGGACGAATCGGACAGCTCGCGTTACGTCGTGAAAGCCTATCGCGCTGGCGTGTTGCTGACGGAAGACATCGATGTGCGCAGTTTGCGTGAGACGGTCACCTATAGTCTCAAGGGGATCGCTGCCTATGGGCATCACGCCGCGTATCTTGGTGCCTACAATTCCGAACTGACGAGTTTCGTCGTACGCGCTCTTTCCGCCATAGTGCTAGAGGACGATGTCGACAGGTTGTTCGATTTGGCACTCGAGTCGGGCAAGTACAATCTCTTGGCGATGGAACAACTGGATGCGATCCATGCCAAAACCTATGGTACCCCTGAGCCGCGGCAGATCTCCATTGGGGTGCGCGCTCGCCCAGGCATCCTCGTCAGTGGCCATGACTTGGTCGATTTGCTCGACTTGCTTGAGCAAACGAAGGGTTCTGGTGTGGATGTTTACACCAACGGCGAGATGATTGCGGGTCACTACTACCCTCGGCTATTTGCCTTCGAGCACCTGGTGGCAAACTATGGCAATGCCTGGTGGCGCCAAGACGTCGAGTTTGCCAGTTTCAACGGACCTGTCCTGATGACTTCGAACTGCATCATACCCGTTCAGGATACCTACAAGCATCGCATCTACACGACGGGCGTGGCAGGGTATCCAGGGGTGCCCCACATCGAGCAGCGCCTCCCCAATGGTCAGAAGGATTTCTCGCGGCTGATTGCTCAGGCGAAAACGTGCCCGCCACCCATTGCCCTGGATGATGGGACGAAACCGGGCGGGTTCAACCACGTTCCGCTCTGGACGCAGGTCGACAAGCTCCTAGGGCTAGTGCAAAGTGGGGCGTTGAAGCGTGTGGTGGTGATGGGGGGATGTGACGGGCGCGACTCGAAGCGCAGCTACTACAAGGAGGTCGCGGAACAGCTACCGAAGGACACAATGATCCTGACCGCCGGATGTGCCAAGTACGTGTTCTGGAAGCTCCCCCTGGGCGACATCGAGGGGATCCCTCGTGTGCTCGATGCGGGCCAGTGCAATGACTGCTATTCGTTGATCGCGTTTGCTAGCAAATTAGCGAAACGGCTCGGCGTTGTTGACATCAACGAGCTGCCGGTGTCGTACCAAGTGTGTTGGTACGACCAGAAGGCCGTCGCGGTGTTCCTGACGTTGCTGCATCTCGGCGTCAGAAATATCCGCCTTGGGCCGTCGCTGCCGGCGTTCTTCTCGCCGCGGGTTGCGGAGCGATTGCAGCGTGATTACGGGACCAAGACCATAGGAACCAGCCGCGATGACGTGGCCCTGATGATGACGGGCAACTGAGAACGAGCGCCTCGCCGCAAGTGTGCCACTAGAATTTCCTGCCAAATCCGCTAAGACCCGATGCGGATGACTCAGTCGCGCCGTTTTCCAGCTCGCTCCCCGAAGCCCGCCACTCCGAACCGCGAGCCGTTGCCCTACTTCGTTACGGCTGCCAAAGGCACGGAGGGGTTGCTCAAGCAGGAGCTGCGTGAGCTTGGTATTCGGCCGCTACAAGGGGATCGCGGTGGAGTGCATTTTGGTGGCGGGCTTGAGAGCGCCTTTCGCGTGTGCCTGTGGAGCCGCATTGGCGTGCGTGTGCTGGAGCGGCGCTACGAGACGTGGGTACGGTCGGATGACGAGCTCTACGATGTTGTCAGGAACCATGATGTCAGCGATCTGCTTGACCCGTCGCGCACGCTATCCGTCACGGCTATGGTCAAGAGCAGCGCTTTGACCCACTCACAATTCGTGTCGCGACGGGTCAAGGACGCCATCGTCGATCGACAACGCGAACACTTCCATCAGCGTTCGGACGTGGATGCGACTGATCCAGACGTGCATTTTCTGGTGCGTCTCAACAACAACACGCTTACGCTATACGTCGATCTGTCGGGCGAGCCGTTGCATCGTCGTGGCTATCGTTCTTCTGGCGGCACGGCTCCGATCAAAGAGAATCTGGCTGCCGCTCTGCTGCGCCTCGCGGGCTATGATGGCAGCCTACAACTCTACGATCCCTGCTGCGGTGCTGGGACAATCCTGTGTGAGGCGGCATTGATCGCTCAGCATCGCGCGCCGGGACTCGCGCGTGCGCGCTTTGGTCTCGAGCGCTTTGCGCGTTTCAGTCCGGAGGACCGCTCGCACTGTCGGCAATGGCGGGACGATGCTCGGCGCGAGGCGAAGCCACAGCCTGAAGCGCCCCTGGCCGGCGGCGATATCGATCTGGATTCCCTCGAACGAGCGAAACAAAGCCTCCGACGCCTCGGGATCGAGGCGCCGCTCGGGCGCCGTGACGTGTTGCAGATGCAACCCTTGGAACAGCCAGGCCTCGTCGTGACTAACCCACCCTATGGGGTGCGTCTAGAAGGCGGTGAACTCTTCGATCAGCGACTAGCGCAGGCGCTTGCGCGTTGGGAGCGGCATCGCGTCGTCGTCTTGACGCAAGAGCGCGAGTTTCCCCGCTACTTCGGTCGACCTGCTGCGTTCGAACATAGCCTGTACAACGGCGATCTGGAATGCCGAGTATTCGGTTGGAACTTGCCCAAGGAGGCAGACCCGGTCGCGGCGCCCAGCACCTAGCGCCGGGGTGCGGGGGCCTGCACGCCGTACTTACGCAGGGTTTCGTAGGCATTCGTCGAGACTTCGATCTGACCTTGGTCTCGCGACGCCACGGCGACGAACAGATTCGCCCCGGCAATCGCCATCTTGAGCAGCGGATTGTCGGCGATGATGACGACGGCTTTGCGCAGATAGCCCCTAGGTCGCCGATGGATCCGCTCGACCCAGATCTTGCGCGCGGCGCTTTCGTATTTCTGCACGCGGCGCCAATCATGGATCCCGAGCAGCCCTCCCGCTTGGGCAATCTCGGTGCCGTTGGCCTCGAGTATCTGATCGATCCAGTTGCTTAACACTGTTGCTGTGTGCGCCGTCCCCCACGTGGTGGTGGCCTGCGTGACAATCGTCCCATTGCCGGTGTACCAAGCGAAACCGACGTCTGGGTCGCTCATCTGCACGGGCCAGGTCGCGAAGGGCGGTGAGGGTTCGACGGGACGCAGTGAGGGCACAGGCATGGGATTCATTGGGAAGTGGTGATGCGCGTTCTGTTGGTGAGCCTACGGAGCGATAGCTATGCAGTCGCGTCCCTGCTGCTTGGCCTGACCTTGGGCTCGATCGGCATGTCCGAGTAGATCATCGAGCGCAGTGCGACAACCTGGTCCGCGCACGCTGGCCACACCGATACTCGCCGTTACCGCAATCGGACCCTTGGGACCAGCGATCGCATGGCGTGACATTTCGGTTCGGATGCGCTCAGCCACCACCGCGGCGCCGAGGCTGTCGGTGCTAGGCAGAATGCAGAGAAACTCGTCACTGCCGAGGCGTCCTATAACGTCACCCGTTCTGACGGACGCCGTGAGCACCTCGCCGACCATGGTCAGCACGGCATCTCCCGTGGAGTGCCCCCAGCTGTCATTGACGGAGTTGAGGTGGTCGATATCGAGCAGCACCACGGAAAGGTGGGAAGAGTCGCGATCGGCTCGAGCGAGGTCCCGCGACAGCGCCGTCTCGAGGGCGCGCCGATTGCAGACTCCGGTGAGTGGATCGGCCGTCGATAGCACTTCGAGTCGACCATTGCTATCCCGCAGATCATTCTCGAGAGTTTCCTTGGAGCGAACCAGTCCTTCCAGCACCGAGACCAGCGATTCGTACTGTTCGGTGAGCGCCAGGAGACTTCCTTCTGCCCGCGCGCGTAGGCCTTCGAGCTCGAGTTGCGGGCCAACGTACCTGTCGAACACGGAGGAGAGCTCGACGACGGCTGCAGGAATCGAAAGCAGCAGTGGTTCGAGTTCGCTGGGAGCGATAGCGACATAGCCGAGGGCCTCTTCGGCAGCGGCGCGGGAAGGCTCGAAGTAACCGCCTTCGAACACACTGGCGACACGCTCGGCGACCCAGGCGATGCGGCCCAGCGGAGCTGCGGGACAGGTTATTCCGTGGTGGCGTTGGATCGCGTCGGCGAAGTCTTCGCCGAGGTAATGCTCGCGGGCGACCGCGGCTCCAATGTCGGGATGCATGTGGAATCCGGCAGCGCGTTCCCGCAGCAATCGAAATGGAGCTGGAGAAAGTGCAATAGCTATCGCACTCTTCGGATCCTGCCGAGCACTGACGAGTAGTCCCACGTCCAGGAACAGTCCCGCCGTGAAGCAGGAATCCGGTTCCGCGAAGCGGATGAGACGCGCGATCTCACGGGCAGCGACGGCTCGACGCAGGCAGTTGGCCAAGAGTGGTTCGCTGCCCTCGGCTTCAGGCGCCAAGTGCGTGATGACGAGGCTGAGGGCCAGACTGCGCATTCCGCGTATGCCCAGTAGGTTTGCTGCCTGTTGAATGCTCTCGATGCGCCTGCCGATCCCAAGCACTGGATTGTTGACGTAGCTGATGATGCGTAGGGCAAAGGCTGGATCGGAAGTAGCTAAGCTTGCGAGCTCTGACACCGAGATATCGTCCCTTAGCGCAGCCTGAATGATCCTGGCGGCAGCGGGGCTAAGCGGTTCGTGCTTGTGAGCCCGCTTGGTGTGGGTTGGTCGTGGCAACGCAGGCGATGGGGTGCTCATGAGACCTCGGATGGGGCCCGCCCGGCTTGGCATGACCCATCGGGTCCTACGGCCAACACATAGCGCAGCATTACCGTAAGATTCAGCTGCTCCTTTCTTCTCGTGCCGCGTCGGCCGGAAGCTATCTGGGCTCAGCGCTAGTCCGTGGGCCGAAATGCTGGTTCTGCGATTGCAGTTGCATTCCCAAGGAGTTACGGCGGCGCTACGTTCAACCACCGTGGCACGACCATCACGTCCTCCCGGGTTCGATATGACTTATCGACCCACCGAACGCGTCTTTCTGCCGCCCTGGTCAACTAGGCTCCCCTCCCTGGCCTACTTGGCGTTGGCGGCGACGATCTTGGTCATCGTGCTCGTTGCCGAGCAAAGCCCGTCGAACTCGGTGCTGTACGTTCGACTCATCGAACAGAATGCTCGGCGCATCATCACACCGCGAACCTTTGCCATTCTCCTGTGCCTCAGTGCAGCTGCTGCTGCCATGCGCACAGGGATGCGAGGCGTTAGGATTCGTGGGGATGGGTTCGAGTATCGCGACGTTCTCAATTTTGTTTGGCCCAAGTTGCGGCGCTTTCGCTGGCCCCAAGTCGACTGCATTGTCCTCGACATACCGGGTGAAATAGCCGTCGATCTCTGGGATGGTTCACGCGCGTTCTTGCCCAAAGTGGGCGATCACGACGGGCTGATGGCGACGCTAGAGAAAGTCGCGGCAGCGCGAGCCATTCCCGTACGCGGGGGAGCCGGACTCGACGAGATCCCCGAAGCCGAAGTGCTTGAGGAGGATCCCGCCATCTAGTTCCTTCCGCCTTCCAATCCAACTATGATCGGAATTCTGGCGGGCAGAACTAGGCGCTCAAGGGCGGCGTGGTTTCTGGACCTTGGCGCGCCGTTTGGCCTTCGTCGTCGACACGGGCTTCGAGGTGCGGGCGCCTTTGGTGCCGGGCGTGACTGACTTTGGCGCGCGTCTGGCTGAAACTACTCTTTTACCCACTGAAGCGACCGGCGCCGCCTTCTTGTGCGACTGGTTCGCAGTAGCGGTCTTGCCGGGCCGCTTAACTGCTCGTGGTTGGTTCCGACCCCGCTTCGTTCGAGCACCTTCGGGTTGGTTCGGCTCTGTCGACTTCGCTGGATCGAGTCGCGAGATTTGGGCTTCGAGTTCGGAGACCTTGTTCTTCAGTGCGATCAGGTCATCACTGAGCCGCTTGGTGGCGCTGCTGTCGCGACTTCCGAGATCGCGCAGGGCTTCGCGCAACCGCCGCTGGACGCGCGGATCAGGCTCCTGTTCGAGCTGGGCGGAGAGTCTGCCGAGCGCCTCTGGCTGTCCGAATGCCAGTAGAGAATCGACTACATCGGCGCGAAGGTGCGGATCGGCGTCGTCGAGGAGCAATTCGAGCTGCTCCCGTGTCGCTCTCTCTGTGCCAATTCGCCCTAGAGCGAGCACGGCCGCCCGTCGACCGCGCGAGGCTGTCCCGTAGCGCGTCTGAGCGAGAATGGTGGGTGTCAGGTCCGGGTCGCGTAGAGCCGCTAGACCATCCACGGCACCAGCGCGCACCACGTCTGCCCAGGACACCTGTTCGAGTTGTGGCAGAAGGACGGATTTTGCCTCTGGCTGTCGGCTACGTCCGATGGCTCGGCAGGCTTCGGCCATGACCAAGTAGCTCGGCTCACTTTGCACGAGCTCTACTAGTGGTTGCACCACCTCGGGTACTCGGAATTGCCCCAGTGCCGTGGCCACGGCGCGACGCACTTCCGCGCGGTCGGAAGTTGCGGCCTCGCGGAGATAGCCAACGGTTTCTGGGGCGCGGGTCTTGCCGAGTGAGCGGGCGCATTCGACGCGCAGCATGTAGGGCTGGGTCACGTCGACCAGGAGGTCATGCAGAAGGAGTAGGCTTGGTGGATCGTGGCGTGTGCCGAGCGCTGCCGCAGCCAATAGCCGTGAGCGCAGAGGGGAGTTGGTCGTAAGGAGGTTCTTGAGCCAGTCAAATCCGAACTCGAGCTTGACTGGTGCCGCAATGCGCAGTTCTGGGTCGAACGCGACCGAGCGGGGGCGCTTCGAAAGGGCAACGACGATGGATTCGACGAGTTGCCGCGATTCGCGTCGGAGGCTGAGCCATTGGCCATCGTCCGTTTGGATCCTCACCTCGAACGGGATCGCGAAGGGATCGCTGCGTGAACCCTTGGGATCTTGTTTGAGCGTGATGATGAGTCTTTCCGCCTCGTAGGTGGCGGAAACGGTGAGCTCGGGGTGACCAGAACGATAGACCCAGTCATCGAAGAATCGGTCGAGGGATTGTCCGCTCACCTTCTCGCAGCAACGATGGAGCTGGCTCGTTTCGACGATGCCGTCCGCGTTCTGCTTGACGTATTCACGGATGCAAGCCCAAAAGACCTCATCAGAGAGTCGGCGACGTAGCATATGCAGTACCAGGCCGCCCTTCTCGTATAGATGGCGATCGAATAGATCGATTGGTGCCATGTAGTCTCGACACACGATTGGACGATCGTAGCTCTCGTTGAATTCGCCCAGGTAGCTCTCGAGATCACGCAGCACGTACCAGTCGTATTCGTCACGACCAAGCCGGTTCTCGCGCTCAACGTGCTCGAAGTAGGTCGCAAAGCCCTCGTTCAGCCAGGCCTCGGGCCAGTCACGGCAGGTAAGCGTGTCGCCGAACCATTGGTGAGCGAGTTCGTGTGCGACGAGCGAACGGCTGTCTACGTCGATGGCGGCTCTTTCGTCGAGCAGAACGTGCTCGTAGAGGGTTGTTGCCGTCGTGTTCTCCATTCCGCCAAAGATGAAATCGTGGACGACGATCTGGCTGTAGGTATCGAAGGGGTATTCGAGGCCCGTAAGACGCGAGAACAGTTCGACCATTTGCGGCGTATCCGAGAGGCTGCGCCAGGCCTCTGCTTCATGCCCGACGGGTACGTAGTAGCGGATGGGTACTCGTTTGCCTGACACGAGCAGAGCCGGACGGTCTTCGAGAAGGGAAAACCTTCCAGCGACCAAGGTTACGAGGTAGCTCGGATGCGGTCGGTCGAGTCGAAAATGGAAGACAGAATAGTGACCGTCGTCGGCACCGAGCTCTTGCTCGATGCAGGTGCCGTTGGACAGTGCGACCCAATCCGCCGGGACCGAAACGACGAGCTCGGACGTTAGCTTCATGTGCGGCGCGTCGTGGCAGGGGAACCAATGGCGGGCGTCTTCATCTTGACACTGCGACCAGACCTGGTGTGGGCGTTGGGGGACGTCGGCATCCGGGGCGAGGAAATAGAGGCCGCGGCGCGGGGTTGCGCTGTAGTCGATCTCGACCTGCCCGGTTTCGACCTCGAGCGGGACTTCGATGACGATCCGATTGCCATCGTACGTGTAGGCTGCATCTCGCGTTTGCGCATCGGATATGAAGCGTATGGCTTCGAGCATGAAGCCGACGGCATCCAGTTCGAGCGCGGTAGCGGCTCGATCGACGCGCACAAAGTCAAGGGTTGCGCGGGCATCGATACTGCGCGTCTCGACGCATAGCGTGATGTCGAGCAGCTGATGGCGCAGGGCAAATGGTCGCGAACGTTCGTACCGTCGCTCGGTGCCCGAAAGCACGAAACGGGAGGGGGCATGGGGGCCACAGGTCGAGTCGATGCCTTGAAAATGCATGGGATCGATCTGAGCGATAGCTGGCTCGTGGAAAAGTCGCAAGTCTTGAACTAGAGTCCCTGCTGTGTCCAAGGCCGTCACGGTGACCGGTGAAGTCGAGCGCGTGACGTTCGAGAACGAGAATACGGGGTTTCGCGTACTGCGACTCGGTCAGGTCGAGGGCGAATTGGGGCGGCGGGCGCGCCTCGTGGTCGTTGGGACGGCACCAGCCGTTGGTCCCGGCACTCGCGTGCGCGCCACGGGGCAATTCGTCGACGACCTGCGTCACGGCGAGCAGCTGCGGGCAGATAGCATCGTTCTGCTGCTGCCGGAATCGCGGGAGGGGATCGAGCGCTATCTCGCCTCGGGGGTTCTGCCCGGCGTGGGCGAGGTGTTAGCGAAGCGCATTGTCGCAACCTTTGGTACCGAAACCTTGACGGTTCTCGACGCGCAGCCGGAACGCCTGACGCAAGTACCCGGCATATCTGCCAAGCGAGTCGGGACGATCAAGCGACATTGGTCTGAGCATCGCTCCGAGAGCACGGCGCTCGTTCTGCTTCAGGGCCATGGAATGACCCCACAATTGGCACGGCGAGTGCTCAAGATCTACGGTGAGAAGACCAGCACCATCGTGCAAACATATCCATACCGGTTGGCGCTAGATGTGTGGGGCGTAGGGTTCAAGACGGCGGACAAGATCGCCGGCTCGGTTGGCATTGGCCGTGAGCATCCCGAGCGTCTCGAAGCCGGCGTTCTGCACGAACTTTCGCGCGTGTCGGAGCAGGGCCACGTGTATGTATCGAGAGAAGTTCTGGTCACCTCGGCCGCAGCGATGCTTGAAGTCGACGCCTGTCTCGTCGAGGGTGCGGTGGATCGCCTTTGGGCTGCCGAACGTATCGTCGTCGAGGACGGCGCAGTAGCATTGTCGCGCCTTTGCACGATGGAAAAGCGCCTAGCAAGCTCGATTATCAGCTATCTTGGTGCGTCGGTCGATGCGTTACCTGGTGTCGAACGGGCCATTCTGCGCTTCGAAGCAGCGGCTGGGATCGGGCTGTCGCTGCAGCAGAAGGCGGCCGTTGCCGTTGCCGCGAGGCAGCGTGTCGTCGTGATAACCGGTGGCCCCGGTGTGGGAAAGACGACCCTGGTGCGAGCCATCGTCGAGGTGTTCGAATCGGCCAACTTGAAGGTACATCTCGCTGCACCCACGGGGCGCGCGGCGAAGCGCTTGAGTGAGGCGACGAAGCGCGAAGCCTCCACGATCCACCGCCTGCTCGAATTCGAGCCGCGCGGTGCCATTTTCAAGCGTAACGCTGATTGCCCTTTGGACGATGGTGTAGTGCTCGTCGATGAAGCATCAATGGTCGATCTAGCGCTGGCGCTTGCCGTTGTGGACGCCCTGCCGCAACGTGGGAGGTTTATTCTCGTCGGCGATGTCGATCAACTGCCCAGTGTCGGGCCGGGTGCCGTCTTGCGGGATCTCGTGGCCAGCCGCAGGATTCCGGTCGTGCGCCTCGATACGATCTTTCGGCAATCTAGCCACAGTCAGATCGTCAAGAACGCTCACCGTTTGCAGCAGGGCCTGTTGCCGGAGCTGTCCGCCTCCGACCCAAATTCGAGCGACTTTTTCGTTGTCGAGCGCCGCGACGCCGAGCAGGCGGCGGAAGATCTCGTGCACCTTGTCACTCAACGCATACCCGATCGATTTGGCTTCGACGCCCGGCGCGACATCCAGGTGCTTACGCCGATGCATCGAGGGGCAGCAGGGACGATCGAGCTCAATCGACGTCTTCAGCTGGCACTCAATCCCGAAGGTGCGTCCATGCCACTTGGCGGTGCCATTGTGCGTGTTGGGGACAAGGTGATGCAGACGCGTAACGACTACGAGCGCGAGGTATTCAATGGAGATATGGGTTGGGTTGTCGCCATCGACGTGGAGGAACGTGAGCTGACCGTCGAGATTGACGATCGACCAGTTCAGTATGAGTCTGACGATCTCGAGGCGCTCGTTCTCGCCTACGCTATCAGCATCCACAAGAGTCAGGGTAGCGAGTATCCGGTCGTCATTGTGCCGATCCTGACGACTCATTTTGTCATGCTGACGCGCAATCTCATCTACACTGCCGTGACGCGCGCTCGCAAGCTGTGTGTACTCGTGGCGGATCCGAGGGCGTTGCGCATTGCGGCCAGTGAAGATCGCCGAGAAGCGCGATTCACGCGGCTAGCAGCTCGACTCGAGTCGGCGGTCGAACCTAGAGAGTGAGTTTTTTGGCGAGCGTGCCCACACTCTACGTTCGACTGGGTTTCATGGGTTCCATCGCTGCTGCTGACTCAGGACTGGGATCGGCTACTCCGCGCGCCAGGCTCGTCGGTGGTCGAGCTGCGTCGCTAGACAACGAGTGTCGGGACGTGAGCTGGGATTCTTCGGCGAGTTCGGCCAAGTTTGCGGCCAGATCTTCGAATTCATAGGGCTTGCGCACGTAGCGCGTCATTGGGACGGCGAGTAGGGACTGCAGGTCGTGCCCTTTCGGAAACCCAGACGCCAAGACCACTGGTATCGATGGATCGATGCGACGTAGTTCTCGGCAGCATTCGGCTCCGCTCATCACGGGCATCGCCACGTCGAGTACGACGACTCCAATGCGCTGACTGTGCTTCTCGAAGTGATCGAGCGCATCCCGACCATTGGCTGCCAACATCACTTCGTAGCCAAGGTTACTTAGCATGCGCCTGCCTGCTCGGCGCAAGAGCGGCTCGTCATCGACGAATAGGGCGACGGGGCGTCGTGATTCGATGCGTAGGACCTTCTGCGCCTTCCGCTCGACCGGGGCGACCGATTTCCTGAGGGCAGGTAGAATCAAGGAGATCTGGGTGCCTTGCCCCAGCTGGCTTTCGACCCTCACGATGCCTTGGTGCTGCTGAATCGTTCCGTAGACCATGGGCAGCCCGAGTCCCGAGCGCCGCTTGTTTTCTTTGGTCGAGAAGAACGGTTCGAAGGCACGCTCGAGAATGTCAGGCGACATGCCGTGTCCGTCGTCACGAACGAGCAGTTCCACGTATTCACCCAGGCTTACTCCCAGTGCTTGCGCCTCGACTGCGCCGAGCTCAAGCGCTTTCGTTTCAATGGTGATGGAGCCTCGCTCGCGAATGGCGTCAGCCGAATTTAGACATAAGTTCATCAAGGCGTGGCTGATGAGACCGGCGTCGCCCATGATGGCCCAACCTGCACAGCCACAATTGGCTCTGAGTTCGATGTGCTTGGCCAAGGTGCGCCGCAGTAGCGCCTCGACCTCAAGCACGACCTCGTCGATGAGAAAGGCCGCATTCTTCGGTTGGTCTTGGCGGGCGAATCGAACTAGGTTGCGCGTAAGCGTGGTGGCGCGTCGTGCGGCCACGAGGATCTGGACCCACTCGATCCGCCCCGCCGCTCCCTGCGGCAGTTCCTGAACTGTGGTCGACGCGATAGCCGTAATGGCGCCAATGACGTTATTGATATCATGGGCGACGCCACCGGCCAGGGTACCCAGTGCCTCGAGTTTTTGGGCTTGGCGCAGCTGGTCCATGAGGGCAAGCTTCTGCTTCTCGGCAACCTGATGCTCCTCGAATTCCCGCTCAGCTCGCCGGAGCGCGGCCTTGAGGTCGCGCGTCTTGCTTGCGTCATGGATGCGGTACTTGAGCAATTTGCGCTGACCGCGCACCCGTCCCGTGAAGATGATGACAGCGACAATGCTTGCGCCCAGCTGACCGACGACAAAATCCACGACTCCGTCATGGGTGCAAACGGCGAGAACCGCCGGTAGTGCCAGTGCCATCGTACCTACGAGGACCACGGCCAACCAGCGCCTCGACACGACGATGGCGGCGCCGCCGATCGCAACGGCAGTCATGTACTGTAGGTCACTGCTTTCGCCGTAGATGACAACGGAACGAGAAGTGTTTGCGGCCACGCTTAAGGCCAAAGTGGCACTTAGGACATGGACCCAAGCTTGGGGAATGCGTCGAGTGTGAGACAGCCAAAAGATCAGAGCGGATATCGCGATTACGATCTGATCGAGTAGCATGACGCGCGATACGCCAGGTACCTCGAGGCGAGTCAGATTGTAGATCGTGTAGCTGAAGTAAATTAGCGCCACTCCGCCTGCAAGCAAGCGAACGGCATCGAACACCAGGCTTAGCGTCTCAGGGTCTTTGGTGATATCGAGAGACGCTGCAGGTTCGGCAATGGGCGACGATGAGCGGGTTGTGGGTATTGGGGCTGGCGCGCTGGACCAGGTGGAAATCACCCCGGATTCACTGACGCGAGGTCGCGTTTCTTCGCCGATCGGCGCGACAGCGGGCGCATCCACGGCGGTGTCGGCTGGCGGTTGTTTCTGCGCTGGCGAAGGGAGCACTCATTGGGAGCTACGGCCACGCGCGTCTTGAGTTCAGTACAAGGTGCAGCGCAGCCGGCTCGCCTTCGCTACCGGCTCGTGCCGGTGGCCCAGGTGTCCGTATAGCCAACGGAAATGGCGTCTGTTTCTAGGCATCTGGACCAAATCGCCGCGAGGCGGTTCGCCTGTTCGCGCACATCGACGTCACTGGTGCGAGCGGCGTGCCCAGACAGCCATGCTCGAACTGTAGGCCATAGGCTACGTTCCCAACCGCGTGCGTCGACTCTCAGTCTGAGCGCTAACGGAAGGTGACGTCGTCGATCCAGAACTCGAACTGCTTGGGGTAAGTGTCGCAAGTGGAATACTTGTGCACCAGGAATTGGATGTTGGTCAGTTGCTGTTTGTCGAAGTCAATCTTAGCAGAGGTGAACGGTCCGCCGTCGGAGCCGCCTTGCCAACCTTGGTGCTTGAGCTCTGAGAACAGGACCTTGTACCAAGTCCATTCCGTGCTCAAGGTCACTGAGTAGTAGTAGGGATCACAGAACTCCAGGGGGCAAGTCCCGCCGTAGCTCGTAAGTGTCGTCGCGATTGTACTGGCGCGGGCCTCGACAACTAGACCTGCCGTGCCACGCGCCCAGAATGCGAATCCGTCGTAGGCGCTGGCGTTGTAAAAACCGTAGTTTATCCCATCGTAGTTCAGATCGAAGCCGAGTCCGCTTCCCCAACACTCGGAAGCACTGCCGCCTGAGTGAGCGCCCGCTTGTACGGACAGGTACATGGCGCTTCGGCTGACGCCTCCACGTTCGGGGATGTTTTGCGGAAGGACAGGGACTCCCGGCTGCTCACGCGTTGGCCACACTGAGTCGAAGCCATCACTCATGACATACCAAACGCCAGTGCGACCAGAACCGGCGCAAATTCGTCCGGTTTGGTCTTCCATATCATCGAGCAGCAGCCCGCAAGGCGTCCTGCCGGTGGCACCGGCCGCTGCATTTGCACCACCAGTTGTTGCTGTATTGCCGCCAATGGCTGTATTGCCGCCAGTGGCGATGTTCCCGCCAGTGGCGATGTTCCCGCCAGTGGCGATGCTCCCGCCAGTGGCGATGCTCCCACCGGTCGCGACGTTGCCGCCAGTGGCGATGCTGCCACCGGTCGCGATGTTCCCGCCCGTCGCCTTTGCGCCGCCAGTTGCCTTTGCGCCACCGGTTGCCTTTGCGCCGCCAGTGGCGATGGCCCCACCGGTTGCTTTGGCCCCACCGCTTGAGATGATGCCCCCCGATGCCTTTGCGCCGCCAGTTGAGTAGCTGCCACCGGTTGCTTTGGCCCCACCGGTTGCTTTGGCGCCACCGGTTGCCTGGGCCCCGCCGACTTGAAGCGTAGTGTCGTCCGCCTCCTTGCCGCCGCAAGACAGCACCACGCAGGCAAGTAAACACAGCTCGCCCCACTCTGCCGGTAGCCTACGGTCTTTCATCGCATCCTCTGCTTGCTGTGTCGTTGCGGAATCATCATTGCTCACTAGAATGTCTGGTTTCAGCAATACTGATCCCACATTTCCCGAGCGACGCAGGGCCAACGCAGTCAAGTTGGCGAGATCTGCAGGGAAAGCAGAGTTTCTGCTTCAGTGGACCCCATCACAAGCTCGCAGCGCAAATCTAGAAGCAGAATTGCGGTTTCGCCGCCGACTGCCTTCGACAGTTCCCTAGTCCAAGCGGGATGGGTTACGTCAAAAGTGGCCCGCGACCGCTGATTTGGTTTGGATGGCGCAACTTCGACGAGTTGCGTACGGCGCGATCAGCGCCTTGTGGCCTACGATGAGCACGGATACTCCAAAAGCCTGGAGTTCATACCGACACGCTCTCGCCGCGCACCGCCGCCTCGATCTCGGCGACGTCGATCTTCTGCATCTTCATCATCGCCTCGAACGCGCGCTTCGCCACATCACCGCCTCTGGCCATAGCCTCGGTCAGGACGCGCGGTGTGATCTGCCACGATAGACCCCACTTGTCTTTGCACCAGCCGCACGCGCTCTCCGTACCGCCGTTGCCGACGATCGCGTTCCAATAACGATCGGTTTCCGTCTGGTCGTCGGTGGCGATCTGAAATGAGAACGCCTCGCTGTGCTTGAACAGGTCCCCGCCGTTGAGGCCAATGCACGGCACCCCAAACACCGAGAACTCGACGGTCAGGACGTTGCCCGCCTTGCCGCCTGGAAAGTCAGACGGCGCCCGGTGCACCGCGCCTACCGCGCTGTCGGGGAACGTCCTAGCGTAGAAGTGCGCAGCCTCTTCGGCGTCCTTTTCGTACCAAAGGCAGAGCGTGGTTTTGTTCATCTTTACCTCCTCGACTTGAGCGACGACTTGGGAAGTCCACGCCCCCGCGGACTTGTGCCCCGGACGAGTCAGTCGTTCAGCAATGTCCGACGTGCCGCCGCTGGGTGTTGGCTCCTGCCCTCATAGCAGGAACTTAGAGGCAGCCAGCCGCTTATAGTCTCGCCGCTTTGGGAACGCAATCGCGCGCTTGATCCAGCAGAACATGACGGCCGAGTGCCTGACGCTTTGGCTGGATGCGCATCCAGCTCGACATACCCAGTCCTCCCCAACTGCCCGCTGCTTGCCCAGTACCGAGAAAGAGACGCAGGTTCTGACGCGAACGACCCGGCAAGAGGTATCAGAACTTAGGCGCTGCGGCTCACTTCCTTCGATTCCGCGCCGAAAACAGCGACGGAGCTATCTCTTCTCCATCGCGCTCGTCACGGCGCACGAATATGACGGCGCGTCGGACCTGATCATAAGCGTTGACGAACAGCGTGTAGGCCTTCTGTCGAACGACGTCCGCGGCGAGTCTTTCGGTGGGAGTTTCGCTGCGCAACGCAAGCGCCTTGATGAAGTCATCGACCGCGGCGTCAGCTTCGTCGAGCTCCCTCAGTGTAACGCAAGTGTGTCCCGCAATCGCGTCCCAATTGCTGCGAAAGACAGCCGTTAGAGTCAGCACGTCCGCAGCGATGCTCCTGTATCCGGTAGAGCGATTCAATCGCTCGAGTGACTCCGACCGCAGCCGACCACGCTGCACGAGCGCCTGCGCATCCGACGTGAAGCAATTGCGAAAGTCTGTCACCCTCTTGAAGCGAGAAAGGAACTCCTTTGCCGAAGGCATCGTGCCAAGAAAAAACGCGTTGGCCCCATCCATGCGTGAAGATAGACCTCGAGGTCATCGAGCATGCGGACCTCGAACTCCGAAAGCTGCAGCAACTGCGACCGGAGCGCCCGAATGCCGGGCAACACACGTCGCAGGTTTACGGCCGCAGCCACCGGATTGAGCGTCATTGGCCGCAGTTGCGCCGTCGCCATTCGAGCCAATTGTGGCCCGATGCGTTGGAGCGCACTCAAGAATCCGACGCTACCTTGGTCAACGCAGCTGTCCGAGTCAATCACTGCTTCCTCTCGAGTAATCGCTTAATATCCGCTGCGCCGCTGCTCGTGCCATGGCTTGAGCATCAGCACGCAGCATCAGCTCCAAACCCGGCAGCAAAGCAATACGCCGCCAGGTCTCCATGGCGTTGCACCCGAGTTCGAGGCCTTGCCCCCCACCGGCCGCGAACGGATCACACTGCCACGACAGATCGGTACTCGCATGGGAGCATTCAAGGCCCAGCGCCGCAGCTGCCTCGGTCGAAATTGGGCGTGAGCATAGTAGGCGCTCCAGTTCCGGCTCGTCGAGGGGATCCAGCCGGCGCTTTTTGTCCGCCAGCGTGGACTTTCCCTCAGTCTCGAGTTGACGGAGCCCGAGCAACAATAACAGTTCGCGTCGTTGGTAACGCGTCGCTGTCCCACGGAATTCGAGCGGTCGTAGCAGGTGCTGCCGGACGTAGTACCGCACGGTGGACGCAGGAATTCCGGCGAGTTGCGCCAGTTCAGTCAGTAACCAGCCACTCTTGGGCGCCAGAGTGTTCGGCCGGTCGCGTTTAGCCCGGTCGCGTGTCCAACGATCTCTCTTTCGAGGAATTCAGGGCCTGCCTTTCCCGACTGCACTTACGCTGTCTGGGGCCTCCTACGTCGAAAGCAGGGCTCGAACCTCCTCGGCCATGTCGTCACAACGTCGCAACCACGGTCCGATATTCCACGTCCATGTCGTTACTGCGCCGCGGGCATGGCTCGATATTCTGCGTCCATGCAGTCACTGCATCGAAAGCATGGTCTTCGGTTCCGCGTCCATGCCGTTGCTACACCGACGGGTAAGCGCGCGGTTCCGCGTCCATGTCGCTGCTTCGTCAATGATACCAGGCAGCTGTCGATCCCCCACCAGCAGTTTTGGGGTCGTTGCAGGGAACGCATCCTTGGCGCATGTGGGGGCCATCCTTGCCGCGGACGCCCGATGGCTACCTTTCGAAGGGGCTCGATACGACGTACTTCTTTGCCGCATCGATTCGGTCCGCAACCGCGCATTACGCACCAAGGCAGCGGTCATCGCGCCTGCCTCTAGCGCGTAGGGCAGGTCAGTGAGTTGTTGAATGATGATTTCAGGATGGATTTCGGACAGGAGGCGGCTCAGCGCGGCACCATCGAAGACGTCGACCAAGTTCGGCGCGATCCCCATGTTGCGGAGGTTGACTTTCTTGCCTTTGGAACGAGTCGAGCTAAATACTTGTCATCCGTTGGCTACGAGCAGGGGAGCGAGGCGGCGACCAATGGCGCTGCATGCGCCGGCCAGAAATACGCATCTTGTCATGTGGTTGCGTATTGAGGCGACAGACCCATGCGGTCAGCCAAGGTAGTGCGTAGCTGACGGCATGGCGCTAAGACTGGCAACGTCACGGAGTCGGGCACATCCAGAGCTTGAGCCCCGAGGTTTCGTTGGCCTTGCAGGGGCATGACAGAGAACTATAGCGGCACTCGGAGATGGAGCCACTTGGCAGAGCAGGGTAATCGCAGGATTGGTAGCCGAAAAAGTCTGCTGACGAGGGGCATGTCGGACACTTGATGGGAACGGTGATCGTCGTTGACGGTCCAGTGTTGCTGCCCACGCACACCAGCCCGTAGGGTTGGGTGTCTGCGTAAGTGTCCGTGCGCAGGCGAACCTCGACGCTCGCAGGATTTCCGCAGGTAAGCGGCGTCGATGGCACTGCGGCGGGACATCGAAGGGTTACGAAGTGCACTCCTACTCCATAGCGGCGCTCTGCATTGCAGGTCTGTGTACCCCCCCAGCTCGTGGTGATATCCGCGTAGGCCGTCCAAGTTTTGGTGATACTGCCGGGGTCACTAGGCTCGACGACGAGATTGACGATGACTGAGCCTCCAACTTGATAGACATCGAGGCGGCTTGGATTGAGCGCGAGGGGTACGCAGCAGTCGGTCCCATTGCATGAGCTTACGCCTGCCTGATTTGTCGCACCTCCCGTATGGCTCGACGTCCCACCATTGTTGGCGCCCGCCGCACCCCCGGCACCGCCGCTAGCGATGGTCGTCTGCCCCGCGGTGCCACCGGATTGCGATGACTTGCCGCCAGTCGTAACCAACAGCCCGCCGCTAGCCGACACGCCGCCGCTCGTCGATGTACCGCCATTCGTCGATGTGCCGCCATTCGTCGATGTGCCGCCATTCGTCGACGTGCCGCCATTCGTCGATGTGCCGCCATTCGTCGACGCGCCGCCATTCGTCGACGCGCCGCCATTCGTCGACGCGCCGCCATTCGTCGATGTGCCGCCATTCGTCGACGCGCCGCCTGTCTGCTGCGAACCACCGATGGTCGTTGTCTGACCCGCGGTAGATCCCCCCGTGCCCCCCACAGAAGTCGCGGCTTTCGCCCCGCCGCCATCGCCGCTGCAACCGATCAGCGTTGTCATAATTGCGGTCGAGCCAATGAGTCCCTTGCAGCTGTGTTTCATCGCGAGTCTCTGGAATAGGTGCCCGTCATGCAGATCGTGGTGCTAGGCACTTGCACGAGGCATGCCCGGGCAGACACTTGGCTAGTACCTTGCAATGATTGGGTTATCCCGCTGTGCCACTGCTGGCGCTGGCACAGCGTGGCACAGAGACGCCAGCGTGAATGTCAGAGGGCTGGGCTGTGCTGTGCGCTTAACGGTGGCCTTCGGCTGTGAGCGCGAAGCGACGAGAGGTGCAACCAACGGACCGCCAATTCCACCTGCTCGGCAAGAGCGATTGTCAGTCTCGAGGCGCCCGATCGGACCTAGTGCAGAAAACCGTCCGATGCAGCACTGCACCGGACGAACCAAGCGAAGTTACAGAATTACCTGGAGCACCAAGAGCGCCAACGGATCAAGATTCTCCGATGGGTGGCCATTGCGCGTGTTCCTAGCGTCGCGTCTCCGTTTTGGTGCGCCCAGAGGCCTCCCTACTATGGACTCGATTTCGATCTTGACACCGTTACACGAGATCCAAGAGCGTGAGTTGGACTGCACGTGCAGCGACGCTGGTGTACAGCAACACCGCGCGAGAGACAAGCCTCACTGGCTGCCCGTGTGCGGCGAAGCTCAACTGTGGAAGCGCTAGCGGTCATACGCTCTGGCTATTGACCTTTGAGGCGAGACACCAACAGCCGGGTTCGATGGCTCTCCCACGCCCGTTCACCCTGCTCCAGTCACTCAGCGACTTGGCCAAGCAACGCTGCTGCATGGCGTCCGCTTGAGCGACTCGTTAGAACGTCGCCTTCTCCAGGTAGAATTCTGCCAACACATGCCCCCATGAATGGGAGTTACCCGGTCCCGAAAAGGCAGCCTGATGATATGGTGTCTTCACGATTCCCTTGAATCTACCGTCGCTTTCTCGCCTGAGAATCAAGAACTCGGTTCCATCCTCATCAAGACAATGTACTTCTCTTCGTTCCTTATCGTAAATGACGCGGGAAACCCGCCGTTCAATGGGAGATACCCCCATGTTTGGCCTGCGCGTGTCATTGAAATCGATGATTTGTTTGTTGAGTGAAGCGACAGCAGTAGACTCAGATGGTGCGCCGGAGGAGCTAGCGGTGCCTTCGGCGCGACTGTCCGGAGCTGACCGAGCTAACCGCTGCGGCAGCCGTACCGGTTCCCGCGGCGGATTGAGCGTGAGCTCGCTTGTGTCGCCAACGGGCTCCTGGGGTCGGTCGGCGTCGGCGTTTGGCATCGGCGCCAGCGAAGCCTGCGAGGGACTTTGTGCTGCCACGTGTTGGACGTCGGCCCTTTGCTCTGCATTCGGGTTCGGCTTGTGGCACCCGCCGGCAACCATGATGAGTACCGCGTAAACCGCCATACCAGCCGGACTGTCGCTTCCCATCGTGTCTTCTCCCTGTCAGTCCAGTCATGATGGAACGACCGACTCACGCCCTCAAGCGTGGGTTACGCTCGGCCTCG
>CAYVXY010000006.1:0-1693 GCA_964454965.1 uncultured Polyangiaceae bacterium
ACGAAACGCCCGACGAAACGCCCGACGAAACGCCCGACGAAACGCCCGACGAAACACTCATCGAGGTAGAGCCACACTCAGTTGCGGAGCAGTTCACCGAGCCCAACCTAGGCGAGCCGGCGTTTGTCGAAAGCGACGAGCAGGCCGTTGTCGATGAAGCGGTGTTGACTGCAGAAGCTCCTGCCGATGCAGACTCTGACGGGAATCAACGTCCCATGCCAGAGCACGAAACCGTTGTGACGGATGACGCAGTCTTGCCTAGCGCTGACTCGGAGCTCGAGTTGAAATGACGACGAGGAAAAAGAAGCCACAGCCAGCCAAGAAGGGACGAGCGCAGCAGGCCCCACAGCGTGGTCGCGCTGCGGCAAAGCCGTCCGCTCCGGTCAAGCCTGCACCGACCAAGCCTGCGAGGCGCGGGGGCAAGAAGCTCGAGGTGGCGCCCGAGACTGATGCAGTTGTCGAGACAGTCGAAGAGGATGCCCTTCCTCTCGATATTCTTGGGGATCTGGATGAGATTAGTTCGCCAGAGTCCGTGATCGAGCCTGAGATAGCTGTGGTGCATGATAGCGACGTCACTCTGCCTGAGGATGAGTCCGTATCAGCCGAGCAGGGTGATGACTCGGGCGACTCGGAGGCGGTAGACGACGTTCAGTCTGGCGCGGAGTACGATGGAGAATCGCAGCACGAGGAACCCGACACCGAGTGCAGTGAGGAGCCGCTTGAAACGGACTCCGGCGAAGGCAATGAACGCCCGAATGGTGAGGCATTCACCGAGACAGGGGAAAACTCGGAGCAATTTCGTCGCAGGGGAGCGGACGTAGTAGATCTTGCTGACTTCCTGCCGCCTTTGGGAAAAGAATTTCCGGTTGAAGAAGACACGGGATCAGACACCGCGGAAGCTGTCTCTGGGGACCTGCTCTCGGGGGATGAGTCAGCTAACGATACCGAGAACTTCCTAAAGAGCGCGCTCGAAGCCATCCTATTTGTGAGCGACAAGCCGCTATCGATCAAGGATGTGGCCAAAGCGCTCCAACTGGATCGGCGTCGAGCCCAGGAGATCCTCGATGCGCTGAAGTCTGATTACGAAAACAAGGGGATCCGTGTCGACGCTATTGCTGACGGATACGCGTTCCGTTCCCACCCCAAGGTTGCAGAATACGTTCGAGCGTTCCTCGAACAGAAACCGGTCAAGCTTTCGCGCGCCCAGTTGGAGACGCTGGCGATCGTTGCATACCGCCAGCCGATCACACGTCCAGAGGCGGACGATATCCGTGGCGTAGATTGTGGCCCTGTGCTGAAGGGTCTTCTCGAACGGGAATTGGTTCGCGTCATTGGCAAGAAGGACGAGCCCGGACGGCCAATGCTGTACGGTACGACGCCAGCGTTTCTGGAACTCTTCGGGTTGCAATCGTTGGAGGAATTGCCGACGCTCAAAGAATTCACCGAACTGAACGAGGACTCTCGTCGCAAGTTCGAGGACGAGATGGGGGAAGAAGCGCCTGTCGGGCTGGCGGACTTTGGCCTGTCGAACGACGACGACGCGGCCAAACCACAAGGCGCTACAGAGTCTTCTGAGGGTGATGTTGCTGCACCGACGGCTGAGGTCGCAGCTGCTGACGAGTCGAAAGACACCGAGTCCGACGACGACGACGCCAAGGACGACGACGACGACGCCAAGGACGACGACGACGAC
>CAYVXY010000006.1:1793-126564 GCA_964454965.1 uncultured Polyangiaceae bacterium
GACGACGACGACGCCAAGGACGACGACGACGACGCCAAGGACGACGACGACGACGACGCCAAGGACGACGACGCGTCGTCTACCTAGTCAGCTGCGAAAGTAGACTGCTACTGCTCGGGATCTGTCGCGGCAGCGGGATCCTCGAATGCCGCGGACAGTTCAGTGGCTTTCGCGAACAGATCAGGGTGGGCGAGAAGCTTCCGCAGCAGCAGCCACAGCTCAGGATTATCCAGCTGGGACATCGGGGATTTCGGAGCTCGTTTGGCCTTTGGACTCTTTCGGACGATGCCCGCGGGACCCTCGTCGCGCAGGGACAGCAGTCGGACGGCCCATTGCTTGGTCGGGAACTTCTCGCCCGATTCCCATGCCTGGATTTCGGCCAGCGGGACGCTAAGAGTGCTCGCCAGTTCACGGGCTGTGCAGCGCAATACTCCGCGCAATTCCTTGATTTGTTCCGGGGTCACGGTGAACGCGAAGATAGCACGCAACTGGAACCGGCATTGTCCGATGGCAAGCCATGAAAATCTTCATGGCCATTTTTGCTATCGGGCTCTCGAGCTGTGGTGCAGACGACGCAGGCAGCCGAGCGACAACTGAGAATTCGGGCTGGATGCTGAGCCTTTCGCCACCCACGCCACTCGATGCAGCGCAGCCAGTCCTTGCTCTAGAACTCACGGGGGATCCGCACGCGCAGCCCCCCAAAGATCCCATCCTCATTGAGGGCGAGCCGACGAAGGCATCTGCAGGCAAGTACGAGGCGGGTGAGACCACCGACGCACTTGCGGAACGCATTGTTCCCTCTCGATACGAGCAGAGTCCTGGTAGGCTTTTGCTTCGGCCCCGCTACGCGTTGGCAACGGGACAGCGCTACACGCTTCTTTCGAGAGTGGGTGTTTTGGGCGGCGTGGTCGTGAACCCCGCTTCCGAATTGACCTATCTGACTCGGGTCTGGCCCCCTCGAGATAGCATCGAGGCCACGGGGCAGCTCATCTATTGCGGGGCTCGGGCACCCACCGAATCCACATCAGGTGAGTTGTTTCCACCTGGAGCATCGGCAAAGCTTGAGCCAGGGTTGGATGAAGTTGGGCATGCTGCCGGCATTTGTCTTCGGATCTTGCCGGACGTGGCGGATGGCGCAGAAGTCCAACCACCCACACATCTCGGCGATTTTGCTTTCGAACCGTCGCCGTTCAGAGCTGGGGTAGAGCTAGCGGAGGTTTCACCATTGGTCTGCACGGTTCCAGACTACGGGTTTGGTCCGGGATGTCTGCGGTTCGAAGGAGGCAGTGCGTTGGTGCAGAGCCCAGCAACCACTACGCTTTGGGTGCTTGCCAGTTCGCTTGGGTGGCACAACGTGGTCGTCGAAGGTGGAGGCAAATTCGTCGTCCCCTTGGCTGAGAGATTCGCGGAAGGTCGCCTCGATGCGCTGGTGTTCGATCTTGCCGGGCGCTCGTCCAGAGCGTCTGCGGGGATTGAACCGCCCGAACCCGTGCCCCATGTTGTCATCAATGAGGTAATGGCGAATCCCCTTGGCCCAGAGCCTTCAGAGGAATGGATCGAGCTTCTCAACGCCGGCACAGCGAGTGCAACGATGGCGGGTTGGGTGCTGCGCGACCAAGCTGGGGACGTCGAGCTGCCGCCGCTGCTACTCGAACCCGGGGCACTCGTTGTGCTGGTGCGGAATGACTTCATCGGTGGCCAAATGGGAGATATTGCTCCTCCGCCGGGAACGACCCTGGTGAGGTTGACATCGCTAGGCAAGAATGGATTGACGAATTCGGGCGAGGCATTGACCCTTTTGGCCGCCGATTCTGCCATTGTCTCGCGTTTTCCAGCCCGGGCAAGTTCCCAAGAAGGGGTCAGTCTGGCGCGTCAGACGCCCACAGAGTTGGACGACTCCGCGCAGGGTTTCTTGCCGCACGCGAGTCCTGGCGCATCTCCTGGTGCGAAGAACGTCGTCGAATAGGGACTATTTGCCCGCAATCGTCATGCCGGTAACACGAAATGCCGGTGCAATGACGGAGCTACGCAGTCGCGGTGTTTCGGCAATTGAGTCGATCCCTTTGAGCATCTTGTCCAGGTTGGACGAAATGGTCACCTCGGAAACCGGGTGAGAAAGGCGACCGTTTTCGATCCAGAAACCAGTGGCTCCGCGGGAAAAGTCGCCGGTTACAGGGTTGAATCCGAAGCCCATCATGTCTGTGACGTAGAGGCCTCGCGCCGTATTCTCGATGAGCTCGGCTTCGGTGCAGTCGCCCGGCAGGAGGATGAAATTGCTCGTTGATGCCGCGAGCGACGCGCCCTGCCGAGATGCGCTTGCTGTCGATTCGCGGTTCAGCTTCCTGGCGCTCAGACAATCGAGGAGCGGGGTTTGATAGCTCCCGCGATCGACGACAACGAGTTTGCGGCAGGCCAGTCCCTCGCCATCGAAGGTTCTCGAGCCAAGACCGCGTAACAACGTCGGATCGTCCACCAGCGTCACGCAACTGCTAGCCACCTGGCTGCCTTCACGTCCCACAAGGTAGCTCGAGCGGCGCCAAAGCGCACCGCCAACGATGCAACCGGCAAAGGCCGAAATGATTGCGCGCGCCGCGTCTGGAGAGAAGACGACGTTCGCTTCGCAGGTAGTTACGCTGCGGGCACCCAATTGAGCGACAGTGCGATGGGCCGCTTCTCTTCCGACTTCGCTCGGCGACTCGAGATCAGCGAGAAATCGCGCGATAGAGTAGTAATGTCCGCGTCGCTTCTTGCCGTCACCGTCGTCGGCGACAGGAGTGACTACCAGGCTTACGTGGGAGCCGTGGCGCGTTCCGACGAAACCGTTCGAAAGCACCATGGCGCTCTGTCCCACGGAGCGCCCGAAACTCGCGCCCTCGCTGTTGTTCAACCTCGAGTCGGTTTCGAGCGCAGTGCGCTCCGCCTGGGTAGCCATGTCGATGGCAACCGCTGCATCGACCGTTTCGAGTGTCGGATCGAAGGTTTCGAGATCGTCGAATGGCCCCTTTGTCAGCTGCTCGGCCCGGGCCGGAGCTGCGTCTGGATCGGGTTCACTCAGCGAGAGCAGTTCCATGGCGTCACGAACGCAGCGGTCGAGGCCTTCGTCGCTAAGGTCACTCGTTGACGTCAGGGCGACGCGAGCATCTCGGATGGCGCGCAGACTGACATGGCGATGGCCAGCTTCTTCGACTTGTTCGACCTTGCCCAGGCGTACGCGGGTGCTTAGTTCCCAGCCTGAATAGGCCGTCACTTCCGCATGGTCTGCCCCCAACTTGCGCAGTCTTTCGACTAGGGTCGTAGCAGTATCAAGAAGCATGCTTTCGTTGCTTGCCATGGTGGGTGGCAATGTCGCAGGCGATTCTAGGTGCGTCAATCCCGAGTGCGTTGGCCGAGTTGACGCAGGGATTTGGCTACCCATCCGGCACTGCAGAAGAGGATGGTATTCATCCATAGCAGCGACATCCCGAGACCGCCCCCTGCGATGGACCTGGTGCCGAAACTGCCGCGAAACTGCGCATAGTTAGCTTCCGTGCCAAGTCTCGGTCCGAGCACGAGCGTTACTGCGACGACCAAGACCAGAAGCGGAACCGACCAACGCAAGAGAACTGCTCCTTCACGCCGGCTCGCGGGGTTGACGGACAGTAGGTAGCCAATCGTGGGGCTTGCGGTGGTGAGCAGCAGCAAGATCATGTCGACGATCGTGGGCACGCGCTGACTGTCGACGAGATACGCCACAGACCAATCTGGCGCATAGGCAAGGAAGAACGCGGCCACGGGGCCATGAACCAGGAATCCAAACGCGAGTGTGAGGATGAGGGCCGGCGACGCGAGCGGTCCTCGCTCCGAGCGTGCCAAGTCTTCACGGGCCATCCAAGCGAAGAGCGCGCCAAACAACAGTCCAACCCAGGGTGCGATGAGCACGGGCATGGCACCAAGGGAAGCATGGTTTGCCATTGGCACCAAGTCTCGGTCGAGCGAGCAAGGATTTCGGGGGCGAAACTGGCCATTTATGCGCACGAGGGACCTCGACGGCAGGGCCGATGTGGACTATGGCGTTGGGGTCATGGACCCTGACAAGCTGCGCGAGCTACTCGAACTTGTTCGGCGTGGAGCGATGAGCACTGACCAGGCAGTGTCCGAGTTGGCGCGGCTGCCGTTTGAGGATATTGGCATTGCTCGTGTCGACCACCACCGGCATCTTCGGCTTGGTATGCCCGAGGTCATATTGGGCGAATCGAAGACCGCCGAGCAGATCGCCACGATTGCGGCAAAGATCCTGCAGCACCACGGCCGTGTTCTAGTGACCCGTGTCGATGCAGCAAAGGCACAGCAGGTTGCTGCAATATTGCCAGCACTGAAGTACGACGCTATGGCGCGGCTTATGCGGGCTGTTGAGCAGCCACCAGAGTTGCGCTTGGGCGAGCCGGTTGTGGTGGTCACTGCGGGCACGAGTGATCTACCGGTTGCCGAGGAAGCCGTGTCGACCCTTGAGTTTGCAGGCATTCCCTGCGAGCGCGTGTATGACGCCGGAGTGGCAGGGATCCATCGACTGTTCGGTGAGCTTCCAAAGTTGACTAAGGCACCCGCCATCATCGTGGTTGCAGGGATGGAAGGTGCATTGCCGAGCGTGGTTGGCGGATTGGTCGCCGCGCCGATCGTGGCGGTGCCAACTTCAGTTGGCTACGGGGCAGCGCTTTTCGGCTTTACGGCGCTCCTCGGGATGTTGACGAGTTGCGCCTCTGGGATCACAGTCGTCAATATCGACAACGGATTTGGCGCGGCCATGGCGGTCTTGCGTATGGTTCGAGCGGTAACGGAATCCAGCAGCCAGACGCGATAGTGGGATTGCATCGGGACGTCGAAGCGGAGCCATTAGCATGAGTCGCGATCATCACGTTCACGAAGACAATCACCCGCTTGGTCATGAGCATGCCCACGCTCATGAGCACGAACACGGACATGCTCATGAACACGGACATGCTCATGAACACGGACATACTCATGAACACGGACATGCTCATGAACACGGACATGCTCATGGGCACGGACATGACAAGGATCGCCACGGTTTGGACCAGGGCGGGTTCCGGGCGAGCGCTGCACCCGCGGTATGGCGTAGCGACAGGGAATCGGGTTTTGGTCGAGGCAAGGTGGTCTACTTCGATGCGTTCAGCGGCATAGCTGGGGACATGACTGTTGCCGCGTTGGTGGATCTCGGTGTTCCGGAACGAGTTGTCTCTGACGCCATCGAAGCCACTGGCCTGCGTGGATACGAATTGCACTTTCGTCATGGGTACGTCGGTTCGATTGGAGCGCTCAAGTTCGATGTCGAGGTCGGAGCGGGGCAGAAGGAGCGTGACTACGGCGCTATCGATGAGATGCTGCTGCAAGCCGACCTGAGTCCTGGAACAAAGGAGACTGCACGGGCAATCTTTCGCAGGCTGGCTGAAGCTGAGTCAGCTGTGCATCGCAAGCCCATTGGATCGGTACACTTCCACGAAGTGGGCGCGGTGGATTCCATCGCGGATATCGTCGGCGCCGCGGCGTGCCTCGACTATGTTGGTGCGGCCATTTGGGTGTCTCCGCTGCCCCTGGGACGAGGGTTCATCCAATGTCGTCATGGGACGATTCCGTTGCCGGCCCCAGCTACGGTCAGGTGCTTGGCAGGCATCGCAACGAAAGACGCGGGGATTGAAGCAGAGCTCGTGACTCCGACGGGAGCAGCCATCATCGGAACCGTGGCGACAAACTGCGTCAACTGGCCCAAATTCGTGCCGCTTTCCGTCGGATGGGGCGCTGGCAGCCACGTGTTGCCAGATCGGCCAAACCTGCTGCGGGTCGTACTTGGAGAGCAAGACGAGGACGTCGAATCGGGTGAGGAGGGTGCAGGTCACGTGGTGCTTGAGGCAAATGTCGACGATTCGACGGGCGAACTGGCTGGTCATGCGCTTAGCTTGTTGATCGAGCAGGGGGCGCTCGATGCGTGGGCCGTTCCCATCACGATGAAGAAGGGACGGCCTGGCATGATTCTGTCCGCCATCGTTGGTCCGAAAGACGAGTCGCGCCTTACGGCTTTGCTCATCCGAGAGACGACGACACTAGGTGTACGTCGTCACGTGGCGGGGCGCACCGTACGACCTCGACGCATGATCGAGGTCGTGACTCGTTACGGCGCAATTCCAGTCAAGGTAAGTGAAGGACCCTATGGTCCGCCACAGCTCAAACCCGAGTTCGATTTCTGCGTGCAGGTAGCTAGGCTTCAGGATGTTCCTGTACGCGAAGTACTTGCAGAGGCCATTGGGGCGGCACGACGCGAGCTTGGGCTGAGTCTAGGCGTCCAAAGCCACTGACGATTCGCTTCAATCAAGGCCGCTCGACGGGCAAGCCCGCCGCTTCCCACGCCAGCATCCCACCATCGAGGAAGGGCACGGGAACGCCTTGTTCGGCAAGCTTTGCAGCAAGCTCCTTAGTCAACTCGCCGCTTCGGCAATAGAGGACAGGACTTGCAGGAAGCATGTGCAGCTCAGCAAGTCGAGTCTCCACTTCGGCGAACGGAATGCTCTTGGCACCTGGAAGGCGAACACGCCCCCAGACGGATGCGTCGCGGGTGTCGACGAACACAATCTGTTTCCGCGCCAAGAGGGGAGCAGCCTCTTCAGGTTTGATGGCGCCGGCAGCACGCGGCAGCAAGGGCTCCAACATCTGGCGCAACTGAGCCTTCTTCAACGCACCCGACTTAGCACCAACGGGGCGTCCGTTTTGGAAAGTGACGAACGTGGGGACCGACTGGATCCCAAGCTCGCGTGCAATCATCGGTGACCTATCGATGTCCACCTTGACTACGAGCGCTTGACCCTCGAGCTCTTGCGCTAGCGCATTCAATTCGGGCTGGACCGTCTTGCAGGGTCCGCACCAGTCAGCGCCGAATTCGACAAGCACTGGTAGTTCACTCTGCATCACCTCGGAGACGAATTCCCTCTCGCTAACTTCGCGCATCGGCATGATGTCCCGACTATTAGTTCTCGCGGAAGGAGACGGCAAGCACTAGGGGCCAACGCTCGGGAGAAAATCCGTCCGTGCCGGACAGCTAGGTCACGGATTTGACTGCTAAGTCGTCGGCAAGTCTGTCTGGAGCCTGCCAGAATAGGACTTTCAGCCCGACGGAAAGGGCGACAGTCGACAGCGTCCACAATGCTAGTTGAGCAAGCTGCCCGTGGCTGGCAGCTTGGCCCAGACGCTCTCCCCAGCCGCCTGTCCAGTCCCGGTCGAAGAGGCCAAGCCAAGCGAGCGCCGCTTCGAGACCGACGATTTGTTCGACGATGGTTGGCATAACGGGTTGCATCGAGCGTTTGACGCTGCGCCGAAGCAAAGACCCAATGGACGGAGCGCGTTCGGCATTGGGTGTTGCCTGGCTTGCGGATGCAACAACACGTACGCAGCGAAGGCCGCCGAGGACACCAATGACGAAAGCGACCGCAACAGGCACTGGCAACCGTGTGGCGACGGTCACGACCGCGCAGAGCAGCACCATTGGTAACGCTGCTGTCAATTCAACTCCACGAGACACGAACTGATTGAGATAGGACAAGGTTCGAGGTCCCGCGACCAGTGTGGCAACAAGGCCAAGCATGAGCGCGACCACCAGTGCAACGGCGGCCTCGACGAGCAACCAAGCGGTCGCCCGCATCGTGACCGAAGTTCCGAGCCAGATTGAGGTGAGCGCAATTGTTGAGGGGACTGCTGCGAGGACTAGTCCACGTTGGTGTCTGCTCACGGTGACGGCTCCTTTGGGGGCCGGTGGTGGCGGAAGGGGTGATTGAGTTGCACGGCAAACTCAAGCAAGAGGAGCCAAAGGGCCGTGATCGTGGTGACAGCCATCAGCATGTGCAAGTCGCGTTGTCGGAATGCATCGACGCAGCATTGACCAAGACCGTTTATGCCAAAAGCCTTCTCGATGACGAACACGAGGGTGAGCATAAACGGCCAAGTGTGCCCGGCGAAGAGCCAATTGGGCAGCGGTCGACGGCGACGAACCGCGGTCGGGTTGGGGCCGCTCGAGGGCTCTGCCTGCCGTCGTTCCGTATCGAGTTGGTCTATCCTTTCCAGGTCGAGGTGAGCCATCGCAATGCAGGCGATTGCGGCCGCGGCGGCCATGCCCTGGGCGAGTCCGGCCAGCGAGAGTACGGCTACGACGGAGGCTTGTGGCACGGATTCGAGTGCAAAGGCAGCGATGGGTGGACGCGACGCTGGCGAGGCAATCCGCGCGCGACGGTGTTTGAAGAGGGCGACGGCAATCGTGCCAACCGCACCAGCGAAGAGCAACATCAAGGATCGCAGGCCGGCTGAGGTGAGTTGCTTCGCGATGGGATGATGAGCCTTGGTGCAACCGAAACGATGCTGCCAAGCGAGCGAAGCCCATTGCCCAAATCGTGTTTGGATGAGCATTGCCGACCAACGTGAGGGTCCCCGAGCGGTCGTATACTCGATGGCGTGCAGTCGCCACCAACGGCGCCAATGGTCGATCACGGAACGAGCTTGGTCTGGGGTATCGCGCGCAGATATCGTCCAGGGAAGCCCTGTCATCCGGCGAGTTGCGTTCAGCAGTCGTCGAGCCCGTTCCACGTCGTCAGCGGTGGCAACCTCTGGCAGAGCTGCCATGAGCGACGGCAATGCATAAGTGTCATATTCGAGCACCGAAGCCAAAAGCGCGCTGCCGCCACGTGTGGCTAGTCGCTCAACCCAGCGCTGGACAATTGGTGGCTGGTAGTCGACGGAGCGCTCTTTCCACGTTTCGACAAAGAAGGCATTGGCTTGCGCTGGTGACCTGATCTCGCTTGCCCCGCGCCATGTCATCCGTTGAGCCAACGGCAGCAGAGCCCAAGCGATTCTGTCTCGAGCATCTTGAGGCAAGGAAGGTAGTTGTGGCAGGAGCAAAGGTAAGGTTGCGCCGCCCAATCGGTGCAGTTCTTGCGTGTCGCGTTCGGATAGGCCACGCGACAGTCGTTCGACGATCGCGTTGACCCGGTACTCGAGGTCAGCGGGTTGGGTATTGAAGAAGAGGGGAAGCTCTACGTCTTCGAGGCGATCGGTAGAGAAGTCAACCTGGTCTCCGCGGGAAGTCCGGGTGGCCTTTGCCAACACGAAGAACGACAGAACCAGTACGAGGAACAGTCGCGCAATGAGCCAAGCTAGGCGACGCAGCAGGCGTCTCATTCGAGGGTCATTCGAGTCTCATGCGCGAGTCATGCGCGACTAGTGGATGAGGAAGAAGCCAGCAACAGCTGCAAGGACCATGGCAAGTATGACCAGGCCGCCCACGACCGTTGGAGGCAGACCAGACACCGGAATGGAAATCGGATCCTGAGCAGGATCGTACAAGCGCGAGGACTGCGGCGCCGGCACTGTATCGAGTTGCGAGTCGCCACCAGCATCTTGCGGCCGGATGGAGCTTCCCAGCAGCGTGTTGGCAACGCGTAGACCCAGAGAATCCCGTTTGGGCTCGACCGTCGTGTTCGAAAGATTCGAAATAGCGTCGTGTCCACCAGGGCCGACACGAACTGTCGCGGAGGCGGATTCTCGAGCTTCGGGAAGGGTATACTTGCGATAGCTGAGGGTGTCCTCGCCTAGCCCGAGAGGCGTCAGATTTCCACCGACGAAATCCGATACGATGACCGTGATGTTATCGTGTCCTCCGGCGGCATTGGCTCGATCGGTCAGTTCACGGCATGCCTGAAGTGGGTCGGCGAATGCCAGAAGAACCTGTCGGATTTCGTCGCTACGGATCATTCCGCTCAGGCCATCGGAGCAGAGCATCAACCTGTCTCCAAGCCGCAGATCGACGTAGGTCAAGTCAACCTGCACCGAATCTGCCGTTCCAAGTGCCTGCAGGATGATGTTGTTGTGCTCGAAGGTCTCGGCCTCTTCTTCGGTAAGCTGACCCGCTTCGATGAGCTGGGTGACCAACGACTGATCGCGCGTTACCTGGACGAGCTGACCATTTCGCAGAATGTAGGCCCGACTATCGCCGACCTGAGCGAGAAATAGTCGGTCGTCGAGCAGGGCGGCAATGGTTGCGGTCGTTCCCATCCCGCGGCGCGAACGGTCCGCCCGGGCCTCGCTGAAGATACGAACGCCCGCTTCTTCCACGGAATGGACCAGTCTTCTTGCCAGGTCGTCACGGCCAAGTGGCACCGGATCGGCGCACATGATCTCGTAGATGATGTCGACAGCCATTTGGCTTGCGACTTCGCCCGCCGCGGCGCCGCCCATGCCGTCGCAGACGCCCATGACGGTCCCTCTCGGTCCCACCGTCTGATTTCGGTCGGCTTCGAGCAGACTACGGCTTTGTCGTGAGAGATCGGCAATGAGGAAATTGTCCTCATTGTGCTCTCGGATTTGTCCCACGTCCGTGCGACCAAACACGTGCACCGTGACGGCTCCAGCGGTGGCCGACGGGTTGGCGGGAACTCCAACGTCGCTCATCTTACTTGCGCCCGTTCCTGAACCGGCACCTGTCCGTTGTTCAAATTGTAGCGGAATAGGTGTTGCCCAATCCGAACGTGGTCCCCAGGGGCGAGTTCGACCTGCCCACGAATGCGGACGAACGTTCCGTTCGACGATCCAAGATCGAGCAGACTGAAACTCCCGTCCAAGCTATTGCGGGTAATTGCGGCGTGGCGGCGGCTCATAAATGGATCGGACGAAAACACGATATCACCGACTTCACGTCCGAGGATCGTTTCTTCGCGGGTTATGACGAATATGCTTCTCGATGCCCCCTCCATGGTTTGCTCCGAGAGGCGAGCGTATCTCGGGCTTGGCGGAGCGCCAAATACCTGGGTGCCCCGGTCTACGGCGCATGTCAGATTTTGCTCGTTTGGGCCGAGGATCTCGAACTTCAGCACGGCAACGCCAACAAGGAAGACATCGCCGGATTCCAGTGAGAACGGACGCGCCAGGCGCTTATATATTCCATTGACGGAGGCAAGGTCCTGAATCGACACACGGCTGCCGTCTCGATAGACTCGCGCATGTCTGGGACTGATGAATCGGTCATCCGGCAAAATGACATCGCCCTCGACTCGACCGATGTCCATCTGTCCCTGTCCCAGTGGATACGAACGTCCGGTCGTACCGTCTTGCGCAATGATGAGCAGGCATGGTCCAGTCTCAGTCGGACTGTTCGATGCTGCAGGTTCGCGCGGCCGCTGGGTGCTGGTCGGTTCAGATTGCGTATTCGGTTGTGGGGCAACGAGAGCTTGTGCAGGGGCGGATGATCGTATCGGTAGGGCAGAGCCGCAGCCGTGGCAATGGATAGCCGGCGCGGCGTTGACATATCGACATCTCGGGCAGGTAAGGTCGTGGCCACCCATTGGTTCGATGCTGGCGACGTTGGCAGGCTTGTTTGGGGGCAAGGATCTCCTTGCCGCCGCGACTATAGGACTTGGCTCCGACGTCAGCAGCGCGCCGCACTCAGGACAGTACGTGTTTCCTAGAGTGATCGCCAACCCGCACGACATGCAGTGGGTTGCGGGAAGAGGGTCCCTTGCAGCAAAACCGAAGCTCGGAGCCTCTGGACGACTAACGACGGGAGCTGCGCTGGTGCGCACTTCGGCGACGGGCTCTGCGAGCTGGGCTGGCGCATCGAGGCGACAGCCACAGTCCTGACAGAACCTTAGCCCTTCGGAATTCTCACGACCGCAGCGACTGCACCTCACCCCCCGAGAGGAACTCGGGGAGGGGCGAATAGTCAAGTCCTTCCAGCGGTTGCTCGCCTCCGGCGCGGAGCGCCGGCGCCGATGCTGCTGCGGCCTTTCCCGTCTACCAGCGAGGGAGGGGGTTTCGAATCTCGAGAATGAAGTCAAGGGACAGCCACTGCGAGACGCCCATGCCAAGTACGTCATTGGCCCGCATTTGACCAGTCCCGTCCGTCCAGGCACGCAGAACGATGGCTCGCCATGACACGGCAAGACCTACCACGGTCGTGGCAGATGCTTGAAACTCGAATCCGCCGCCGAGTTGGACTGTGGGGCCTGCCGTGTCGATTCCCCACTCATTTCCGTACACTGCCGCACCAAGGCCACCTGATGCGTAGGGCGTCAAACGATCGCTCTGATCGAAGAAGTATCGCAATTCACCTCTGACCTGCTGCAACATGGCGAGACGCAGGATGTTGGACGAATCATGGCGCGCTGCCTCGTAAGCACCGCCCCAATACCAGGGCCCCCTAGTCCGGTATCCCATCCGCACGGCGACTCCCAACCCCGGACCGAGGATGCACGGCGTGGTCGCGGTAGTCGGGCAGACGCCGCCCCCGGACAAGAGATTCTCCGCGGTGAGTGCGACTCCGGATTGAACGAAGTGAAGGCTACTTGGCCTATGTGCAACGGTTTGCCCGCCGGCCGGTTTTGCCGTGAGCATCAGAATCATCGGGATCAGTGCGAAAGGTGACCGAATGGGCATGTCCGGACGTCCCAGCCGTACCTGTTTCTTAACAGAACAGCAACAGGCGGCTTGACGTCCCCGTGATTCATCGTCTAAACGCGGGGCATACCTCATTCACCAGAACGATCGATGGACATCTACCTCGACAAGCGAGCAGTTCGGCAGATACGTCTCTCCGCACAGGAGGCGATCGAGGAGGGCGATATGGAGTCCCTCCGGGAGGACATCCTCGACGCCTTCACGGAGGAACAAGTAGAAGAGATCGAGCGTCACCTCGATGGTGGCGATCTCTTCGAGTTTCTCACCGACATTCTTGATGAATGGAATGGCGATGACGTGGATGAGCTGCTCGAGTTACTCGAGACACAGCTCGGTGAAGTCGGCATCGATCTGAAGACCGAAGCGAAGTCTGAAGACGATGATGACGGCGAAGAGCCGGAAGAAGACGACGACGATGACGTCGACGCCGATGCCGACGAGGACGAGGACGACGAAGTCGACGAGGACTTCGTCGATGACGAAGACGAGCCCTAGCGGCAGTTGAGGATTCTGGGCAGCCGCGTTGCCTGGTAGCTTCAACTGTGACGCTTCGGGCTTTGCCGAAGACGTGACTAGCGTCTTCGGTAAACCTTCAGCGATACCGTTTCGCAATTGGAGTCCCGTTGGCGATTGGCGCCAACGGCGACTCAGACCTTGGCGCTGTCGAGGGCGGTGGCGAGCAATTGGTAGGCCAAGATTTGCACCGTCTGGGCCAGGTTGATGGATGGCTGCTCCGCCGCCATGGCGATGCGGATGAACCGCGAGCAGCGGTCGAGCTGCTGCGTGTCCAAGCCAGACTTCTCGTTACCGAACACCAGCGCGATCTGCTTGCCCTTCTCGACAAGTCGCAAGATGTCGCGTGACGCCTCGAGCGGCGACTCGACGTAGGAAACGCCGCTTCGCGATGTCGTGGCGAACGCTACGTCTATTCCTTCGAGCGCGGCGTCCAGCGTCTTCTTAATAATGGATCCTTCGAGCACGTCGAGCGATTTTACAGCCATCTTTTTGGCCATGAGATGTTCCGGCAATGCCATCTTGCCAGGCTTGACCAAGATCAGACGCTGAAACCCCATGGTTTTAATCGCACGCGCCGCAGCCCCGACATTCTCTGGATAGTGCGGCTGGACGAGGATGAATGTCGTTTGGTGATGGAGCGGAAAGCTAAGCATCAAGGGACTCCATGTCCTGTTCGCGTCCGCCGCGCCAGCGGGGCGTTGCAGCCGCAATCCGAAGGATGTCTCACATTGGCCAGAGGGATCGAAGTGGGGGTATCTTTCCGGGTCAGTCAGGGCTTCGGGTACGTATGGGGACGCTAGTGGCGTTGCTCGGCGCCGCCGCCTCGGTGGGGGCACTCGACTTGGGACTGACAAGTGCAGCCCGCGAAGCCTTACGCGGCATGGCGGAGATCCTCGAACTTGGTTCCGCAAGGGCAACAGCCGCGCTGGCGGCAGGGGCTGCAGGCGATTCCGCCTGGCACCCGCGTGTGAGTTGCAGCGCTGTCGCCATGAGGAGCGCTCCGAGAGTGCCAGCCCCAGCGATGATGCGTAGCGTTCTGCTGCCGACGTCTTGTGCGCGCGCGGATGATGTACTTGAAGGTCCCGCGCAGGATGACGGAGTACTACCCATTTGCAGTGACGCGCCGCCGAGGGCGATCGACAACGCTTGGCCAAACTCCGCGCAGCTCGTAAATCGTGAGCTCGGGTCGGGATGCATTGCTTTTTGCAGCACCACGTCGACCATTCTGTCGAAGCCGCAGCGGTCCGCAATGGGTTGGGCTTGGGTCGTCGTAATGAGTGTTGCAACGCGAACGGCATCGTCACCGGGGAAGGCTCGGGTTTGGCTCAGCGCTTCATACAGGGTCGATGCCAGTGAGAACTGGTCGCTTTGCGCCGAGAAGACGCCGTGCGAGATGGACTCGGGTGAGCTATAGGCGGGAGTACCGAGCAAGCGACCATCGCGAGTGAGCGTCGATTCCGGCAGTCGAGCAATACCGAAGTCGGCGATCTTGCTACCTGAGGGCGACAAGATGACATTCTCGGGCTTGATGTCTCGGTGCAGGACTCCTGCGGCGTGCGCAGTGTATAGGGCTTCGCCGAGTTCGCGGGCCATGCGTGCACCGGCTGCGGCTTCGAGACGACCAGCGGCGATTCGATCCTTGAGTGTCGAGCCGAGCACGTACTCGAAAACGAGGAACAATCCGTATGCGTCGTCTTCGCCCATGTCGAACAGAGCCACGATGTTGGGGTGACTCACTCGTGCCGATGCGCGAGCTTCTTGGCGCATCCGTTCGAAGAGTTGGCGTTGGTGATCGGGTGAAAGACCTAAGTCGTTGCGCAGGAGCTTGATGGCGACCAGGCGCTCCAAGACCGGGTCCTGCGCCAACAACACGCGTCCCATGGCTCCCTGGCCTAGGCGTCGCACGACGTCGTAGCGACCGATGGTGTTGGGGAGACTGGAAGAAGAAGCGGGCATGCCGATGGTCTCTTGGCCGAAGGTGGGCGTGGAGGGGGCGCTGGTCACGGTCTGGTGGGCTTGTCCGGTGTGCCGTCAGGTGGCTTGGATGGCTCAGTTGGTTTGGGTGGTTCAGTTGGTTTGGGTGGTTCGGGTCGCTTGGGCGGTTCGCCGTAGTCATCGCGGAGCTTTTTGACCAGGCGATCGCGCAGTAGTCGCTCGTGCGACTCGGGCAATTGTGGGATCTTGATGATGATTTTCACGCGGTTGGTGAGGTCGACCAACTCGATGGCTCCGTCGACGATGCGCTTGGGATCCTCAACCAGACGGTACCTAAACAGGAGATAGGAGGCATCGGGATCCTTCTCGAGCACCTCCAACCCAAGATCGACTCGCAGCATCCGTAGCGCTGCGCCAAACGTTTGGCCGAGGGTATAGAGCGATACCCCCTCCACTTTGGCTTGCCCTTCGCCAGACCAGAAGACGGCGAACGCCGCAATCGCCAGTCTCGACGCCGAGAGGCCCCAAACGAGTTTACTGTGCCGACGCATTATCGCTGCAAGATTGCGCCGATTTGCTGGCTTGTGCCAAAGGATTTGCTCCGCCGCTACGACGCGGTTTTCTGGGCGCCAACAAGGAGAGCCCGAGGGCCGGTCACGAGAAGCTCGCTGATCTCCGTGTCACCATAGTGGTGCTGGATCCACTCCATGCCTCGCGCGACGTCCCGAATGTCCTTGGGGGAGTGGGCGTCACTGCAGGCGGCCCGATAGAGGCCCCGTTCCAGCAGCTCTTCAGCGGTGCGGTTGGCATGTCGACCATATTTGCCGACGAGTGCACCGATATCCAGCAGCGCGGTTGCGCCGAGGTCCAGCAGCCGTTCGAGGATTTCTGGACTCTTACCGATGGGCTTGTAGCGCTCGGGGTGGGCGATGACCGGCATCATGCCTTTGCGACAGATATCAGCCAACCTCTGGTCGAGCGAATAGGGAAATTCGGAATCGTAGAATTCGAGCAGAATCGAGCGACCCTCGGGGTACAAAAGGGCCTGCCCCGACAGAATTCGTGCAAATACGACGTCGTCGAAATAGTGCTCAGCGGCGAGCGAAATCCGCGGAAGGCAGCGGCTAGTGTTGAGCGAGCGTTCCATTTCGGCGAACGCCTGGCGCAGGTCTTGGGCGCAATTGTCGAACAAGCCCGGTCGCATGTGCGGTGTGGCGACGACGTGGCAGAACCCAAGCTGCCGAAGCCCCTCGAGCATGAGGTGGGTTTCCTCGAGCGAACGCGCGCCATCGTCGACGCCTGGCAAGTAGTGGCAATGCAGATCGACGTATTCGGTCTCGTTCATCGAAAGCAAGCTACCGCATTGCAGCGGTAGACTCAGCTGGCTTTGCTCCAGCCGAGGATGCGCAGGCATCCATGGGCGACGTTCTGCCAGTCGTCGGGCTGCACTTGATCATGGGGGGCACAGAGCCACGCTTCGCCCCGCGACAAGGCCAAGATCTTCAAGGCACTGTCGTTCGCGCCGTTGCGGGCCAGCGGAGCGAGGGCGGCCATTTCCTCGCAACGCTGGGCGGAGCCGGCGCCGACGACGAGGCAGCCCGACGGATCAGCCAATGCCAAGGCGTCGAGGTTCAGCATCCGGCGGGCCGATTCGAGCCAGCGGGTGAGTCCTGTCAAGCTGTCCCTTCTTTCGTCCAGGCGTCGATCGATTCTCGTCGTGGTTGGGCGGGCTACGGTCATGCCAGGGATCTTACCGGTGCCACGGATGCGCTGGCCAAGTTGCCGGAGCAACCTGGAGCCAAGGAGTGAGCGCCAATAGCTCTCCGTTCACGGATGGGTCGGGCCCCACCCCAAGCGAATTGAGGTCCTAGTGTCGGTCCGTTGAACGATCCTTGGGCCGATAGTGCACGACCAAAGGCACGGATTCGAACCCAAATGCTTTGCGGATCTGGCTGGTCACGTACCGACGATAAGCAGTCGCAACGCTGTCTGGCGCGTTGGAAATCGCAACGAAGGTTGGGGGAGAGATGGCGACTTGGGTGATGTAGTACAGGCGCGGAGCGCGACCGCCCTGGGTTGGCGGGGCATGGGTCGCGAGAACCTGCTCGAAGAACCGGTTCAGTTCGCCCGTCGTGACACGGCGCTGCATCTGCTCGCAGGCGCGGTGTGCAGCGTGCATCAGTTCAGATATGCCATAGCCCGTCTTGGCACTGACCGGAACCACCGAAGCCCAAGTGGCAAAGCGTAACGCATCCTTGGCTTGAGCGATGGCCTGCTTGCGCGACTCCTTGTCGAGTAGGTCGCACTTGTTAAGGGCAACGACAATGGCGCGGCCACGATCGGTGCACAGACTGAGCAGACGCAAGTCTTGGTCGGTGACGCCTTCGGTTGCATCACAGAGCAAGATCGCCGCGTCGGCTCGTTCCATGGCACGGATGGCCCCAAATATGCTCGCCGACTCAACGCCGTGGTGATCCACGCGACTGCGGCGGCGGATCCCGGCGGTGTCAACGACGTGAAACTTGCGGTGCTCGAAGATGATGTCGGCATCGACCGGATCGCGCGTGGTGCCAGCGACACTGTCAACCAAGGAACGCTCACCGCCGAAGAGGCGGTTGAATAGCGAGCTCTTGCCCGCGTTGGGGCGGCCGATAATTGTGATGCGTGCCACGCCCTGCTCGGCGGGCACTTCGGGTTCCGACTCTGGGTCTGGGAGCAGCGCCACGATCGCTGCCTCCAACTCCGCGATGCCGCGGCCATGCAGGACCGAGATGGCAATGAAGTCCGTGAGCCCAATCGTGTAAAGGTCGGCCGTTGCGGTTGCCAGCTGCGGATTGTCGAGCTTGTTGGCAGCGAATACGACTCGCTTGCTGCTGCGCCGAAGCAGTGCAACGGCATCCGCATCGGGCGCTGTGGGCGGCATCGAGCCGTCGAGAATGCAAACGACGACATCGGCTTGATCGAGCGCCGCCTTGACTTGGCGGGCAATCCCCTGACCCATGGGATCGTCGGTAGTGGGGTCGAAGCCGCCCGTATCGACGAGAGTCAGCTTTCTGCCGTGCAGCAGGGCGTCTGCGTAGTGCCGGTCGCGAGTGACGCCGGGTTGGTCGTCGACGATGGCCAGTCGCTGACCCGCGAGACGATTGAACAGCGAACTCTTGCCAACGTTGGGCCTGCCGACGATCGCGACAATGGGAATCATTTTGCACCTTTGGTCGGTGCACGCATGACATCGGTGACCGCGCCTTCGTACCCGAGTTCCGCTAATTGACGCGGGATGGACTTCCAGCGTGGGTTCGTCTTGACGAACAGTTCGAGATGGACCTTCTTTCCGACCAACTCGGAGATGCGTATCCGCGCCTGGGTGCCGATACTGCGAACGCCCGAGCCACCGCGCCCGATCAAGATCCGCCTTTGGCCGTCTTTCTCGACGTGCAGGGTGACGGCAATCGACACGAGTTTCTCGGATTCGTGGTACGTATCGACCGAAACTGCCACCGCATGTGGGACTTCCTTGCGGGTCAGCAGAAGCACCTGTTCCCGAACGTATTCGGCAACGAAGTAGCGCGTGGGGCGATCCGTCAGATCGTCTTTGGGGTATTCGGGCTCACCTTCGGGCAAGACTGAGATAGTGGCGTCAATGATTCGTTCGACGTCCGCCGGCGATTGACAACTCACCGGGAGTATGGCGACGAATGGATGCCGTTCTTGCCAAGCAGTGAGCAAGGGAAGTAGACGCTGTTTGTTCGCAACGAGATCGACCTTGTTGATGACGAGGAGCGTCTTAGTATCGGTGCCGCATTGAGCGAGCAGCTCAAGATCCTCAGCCAAGGGGGCGATGGCCTGGGGCTTCGAGCGTCTGCTGTGTGGCGCTGGATAGAGCACGACCGAGACGTCCGTCACGAACAGGGTTACGTCCGCCTGGCGCAGTGACTCGAGGGCCGCCGAATTCATGAGGCGGCCAAGTTCCGTTCGTGGCTGATGTACGCCAGGGGTATCGAGGAACGCAATCTGGTCGTCACCGCGGTTGACCAAACCCAAGAGAGAGGTGCGGGTCGTTTGAGGTAAGGGCGATACGATCGCCAGCGGCTCGTCGAGGGCCGTGTTGAGCAGCGTCGACTTGCCCACGTTCGAGCGCCCGATGAGCGCCACTCTACCGAATCGAGGCATAGGGGGGCGAAAGATAGGCGCCAGTCGTCGGGGCGCCTCCCAAATCGACCTAACCCTCAGCGCATTGCGACCGGGGCGGAACCGAGCCAGGGGCGCGATTCCTTAAAAACCCTGGGTCCCACGGACCGGCCGCTTCGCGGCCGAGTATGCCACTGGCCCTGTTTTCCTGAACTTCTCCTACACAGGAATTGGGTTGTCGCGAATTCCTAGTACCCCAATTCAGCAAAACTGAGGTACTAGGAGCCCGCGCGATGACCGGGCAGGCCGGACAATTCCAGCCAAGTGGCCAGAACCTTCTCCCCTCTGTGCGGAGCGGTTTGGTATCGCTGACGGCTTTTCCCCTGGCCTGGTTGCTGCTGGCGCTGGTCCTGCTTGCGGGTCCGTTCAATCGGGGCGGTCTGTGGGATCCTCAGGAATTGCGCATAGCCGAGCTAGCGCGGCGTCTCTCGCTGCAGCTGTATGGCAGCAACGCCGCCCATTTCGCTACGGAGCGGTTTGCTCAGGTCACCAAGAGCCAAATCGGGCAGGGCGAACTAGGGGTTACGTCACCGGCGCTCGGGTTCGCTCTGTTCGGTGGATCGGATTGGGCGGGACGCGTTACCAGCCTCACGTGGGGAGCCGTCACCATCTTGTGCCTGTGGATCGTGATGGGGCGTCTTGCGGGACGGATTGCGCAGGTCACCTCCGTGCTCGTCTTGGCAACGCTGCCGTTGTTCGCGTGGCAGTCGCGAATGATGTTGGGGGATGCGCCCACGATTGGCTCACTCGCGCTGTCCACGTCAGCTCTGTTGCTCGCCCAGCTCGAACCGCAGGCGGGGCTTGCGCATCGGACTTGGCGACGCCCCCTCTTCTTCTGGTCCATGGCTCTGCTTGGTCTGGTCGCGGGGGTGCTATGTCGCGGTATTCTCATCGGCGTCGCCGTGCCAACCTTGTCTGTTGGCCTCGTCGGCATGGTGCATCGACGCGTCGGGATCGGTGTCTCGCCGCTGGCGCGATTCATGAGCGTGCTGCTGTTTGGGATCGGTCTGGCTGCTGCTGCCATCGGCGTTCGCGAGCTTCTGACTGCCCCAGCGGGCTTTTCGTTTTGGCTTGGAGCAACGTTGACCGACGTGCCGCAGCCGAGCCCGTTTGTCGCGGCCCTGTCGAGTCTCCTGCATCAGACATTTCCGTTGAGTGCATTCCTACCCGTCGGAATTGCGATTGCGCTAGCACGGTCCGCCGCGGCTGATGCTCGTGGCGTGCGGGGACAGAGCTTGGCGGCTGTGTTGGCATTCACAGTCGCGTCTTGCCTGGTCGTGTGCAGCGTGTTTCTGACCCGCGGTGTCGCTATGCCATTTCCAGCGCTGGCTGCGTTGGCAGGGCTCTCGGGATTGGCCATTGAGCGGCTTCATCGGCGGAGCGATGTGTCTGTCGTCATGGTGGGCGCCGTCGTTCTCACCATCGCGGTTCTATTGTTTGCCGACTTCGTCAATCTTCCAGACTCAGTGATGCTCACGACCGGCATGCGGAACGCTCGATTTCCTGAAAGCTTCAACGCCGAAGGTCGGGTCTGGCTGGGCATTTCCACCGCAGTGCTCGGATTGGGCTGCGTGTTCGTTGCACTTTCGAATCGCCCCGCGGCAATGCGGGGTGAGCCGGTCCAAGCGCGGTACGGCAATCTGTTCAAACGCATTCGAATGGCATTCGACGGACAGCTGTTGAGCGGGTTCGTCTTGGTGGAGACGGCACTCGGGACGACCTCGCTGCTACAGCGCGCACACGATCGGGGTTGGATATCGGTGCCCGCTTTCGATTCGATTCGAACGCTTGCGGGGTCATTTCTTGCTTGGGTCTGGCTAGTGCCACCGTTGCTTCTATTCGTTGTTCCCCTGGGATACACGACGCTGCAACTCGCGGTCGATTGGCTAACCACGCCCGGATGCGGCGCGGCAAGGCTTGGCCAGAGCGGTTCCGTTCGGCTTCGGTTCATACTGGGCAGGTTCTCTCTTGGCGTGCCGCAAACGCGGCTGTCATCTGGTTTGATGCTGGCCGTGTCGCTGGTGCTATCAGGGCTCGTCGTGAGTCTCGGTCACGCCCCAGCCATGGCCCAACGAGTGTCACCGAAACGCGCCATCGCCCAATACCAAGTTCACGCTCGCCCGGGCGAACCGCTCGCCCTATTGGGGACCAAGCCCGAGTCTGTCGGGTACTACTTGGGGGCAAACCCGGAAGCATTCGGCGACATTGAGGCTGCCGCGCAATGGTTACATTCCTCCGGAAAGCAGCGGCGCTGGCTCACTTTCGGAAACGAACGATTGGCAGAGATCAATGCTGCGTTTCGTTCCATCTCGTCCGGCCGCAATCTTGCGATTGTTGAGCCATTGACGGGCAATACCTTGCTCGCGACGAGCGAATTGCGCGGCAGTGAGAGAGACCACAATCCGCTCAGTTCCGACATCTTGACGCAGTCGCCACCGACAGCGCATGAGGCTGCAATCGAATTCGGCCAGGTCGTGCGGTTGATCGGGTGGGACATCAAGTCGATTTCGGGCAGCAGCGTCGCGCAACTCACTGCGGGTCAACCCTATGAACTGGTGCTCGTGTTCCAAGTATTGGGTACGATGGCCGTGGACTGGCAGGTGTTCGTCCATCTCGACGGGCGTGGCAGGCGACACAACGGTGATCACGAGCCCGTGGCCGGCCGCTATCCTACGACGCTGTGGCAGCCTCCGGATATTGTTGTCGACAGGCACAAGATGGTTCTGGAGCGTGGCGCCCTGCCCGGACCCCATGTTCTCTACGTGGGCCTGTTTCGCGGCAATAAGAGGCTTGATGTCAGCTTTGGGAATCACGAGGACAACCGGGTGAAGTTGGGCGACCTCGAGGTGAAGTAGAATTGTGGATGTGAGCGCGTCGGTTCGCGGTATGCCACGCGAGACGCCGTGGCGTGGGGCCCCGGTTTTCGGTCGGCCGGTTCATGCCAAGCCAGTGGTGAGCAGGTGTCGGACGGACGAGATCAAAGACTCCAGCGCGATGAATGGTGACATTGAAGTGAAAGGGAGCTAAGTCGGATCGGGTGAGCTCGAATCGAGAGGGTTCGGAACCGCCCGACTCAGAAGGGGGCGTCGAGCGGCGAATATTTGAACGTATCGATGTAACGTGGTCGGTCGACTGCGAAACTGACGACACGTTTCTTTATGCTTCGATTGCGAATATCTCTGAGATGGGAATCTTCGTGCAGACGAAGGAGCCTTCGGAGGTCGGTACGATGCTGACGCTCCGATTCGCGCCGCCGGGACATCAACCGTTCGTCCTGCGAGGCGTGGTTCAGTGGGTGAACCCTGTTCGTGCCCTGTCCGTGAGCCCAAATCCGGGAATGGGAGTAAGATTCAGCGATCTGACGGTCGAGGATCGGGAAAGACTCGTTGAGGCCATTCGGACCATCGCCTACGTGCCGTACTCGACCAGCAATTGACAACAGGAGGCGCACGTATCTGATGTCGAGGTTCGACCAATGCTACTGGATTGGAGCAGCAGAACCTTCGGCAGCAGCGGTGACCGGTGGCGTAGCCGGACCGCCGCGAAGCCGCTCGCGTGCCCGTTGCCCCCAGGTTCCGCTGATGCGCAGCTCCTCGTAGAGTTGTTTGGCACGGTCGGCTTGCCCGAGGGATTGGTGACACTCCGCGGCATGCCAGGCCGCTTCGTCACCCACTGCCGAGCGGCCATGGCGGGAGCGTAGCGCCTCGAACCTTGCCAGCGCGGCAGCACAGCCAGCATCACGCGCTAGGGCGGATGCTGATAAGAGTGCGGCTTGAGCCGTATCGCCGTCACCAGTTTGGATGGCGCGTTCTGATAGCTCGTGTGCTTCGGCGTAACGTCCTGCCTGAAACGCGTCTCTCGCCACTTGCAGCAGGGATGGTGTCGAGGTGGTCGGTGCAACCGTAGCTGACGCGGCTGCGTCGTCCTTGACACCAACGGACTCTTTGGGTTGTTGCCCGAGGATGCTCGGCGCAGGCGCCTGTTCAATGGCAGATGGCGGGTGCACGGGCAGGTCGACCTCGCCCTCCGGCACGCCTCGTTCGGTGACGTGGACGAGTTCACGGTCACCGGGACGTGCTCGCAAGAGAAACAAGCTGGAGCCGATCATGAGCAGCAACAGCGCCCCCATGGTCAACTGTGGGCGCATGGCGTAACCTGACAGAACGCTTACAGCTCGGCCAACGCGTTGTGGAAGAGGCAATCGTGTTCTAGTCGAACGCTCGAGTGCCATTACGCTTTCGAGGAATCCGCCTGGTAGTTCGGGGGCGGAAAGGACGGCCACCTCACGCGTTGCGCGCAATCCAGATTCGATGCTGCGACAGCGTGAGCAGTGAGCCACGTGGCGTTGGACGGCACCCGACGCTAGATCATCAAGTTCCGCGAAAACGCGGTCAATTACGAGTTTGTCAAAAATCTCACAGTCCATGTTTCGACCGGTGTTCAGCGCAAGGCACGTGCGTAGTCTTCGGTATCGCTCACCGCTTCGCGCATTCGTTCGAGGGCGGAGCGGAGCCGCGACCGAACCGTTTCTCCATCTGAGGCAGTGGCGGTAGCCAGTTCAGACAACGACAGCTGGGCTGTGAGTTTCATGACGAGGGCTTCGCGTTCGAGTAGTGGCAATCTGGCCGTGCACTCTGAGATGCGTCGAGACAGCAACTGCGACCTCGTCGATTTCGAGACCGGCGGAAGTGCGTCTGGTGCGCCTTCGTTGGACACCGACCCATTGAGAGACTGAGAGGCAAGACGCTCAGTCTCGACTGTGGCCCCACTATCATCCACGATGAGTTGATGCAGGAAGCCAAAAAGCCAGGAACGAAAATGCATTTCGATGTGGAAGCTTCCGGCTTGTCCGACCAGCGCAAGGAAGGCGTCTTGCGTGAGGCTAGCGGCCAGGTGGGTTGTACCGGTGATCCCATAGGCTGTGGCGTAGACGAGACGAGCATAGCGACGTATGACCACTGCCAACGCATTTCGGTCACCGCGTTGATAGCGCACCATGAGCGCCTCATCCGTTCCCTCGCGATGGCTGTCCGATTTGTCAGTCATGATGATCGTTGTCGAGCTCGTCTACGTCTGCGTCCAAGGCTACCGCGTGAGCAGCCGTTCGCACCCGTCTCAGTTCTATGGCTCGCGAATGGCGGGCTTGGGTCGAGTCTTTCAGCGAACGGCCGGTTGTGTGATACGCGACAGGGCGAACGGCCGGAATTGAGATCTCGACTCGACTGAGCATCATCCCGTCCTGCCGGTTGGTCGTGACGGGCAATTCGCTGATTCTCGAACAGGCGCGTTCGGTATTTGCGTCGGCCGCCTCAGTGGGGGCAGCGCGGTCCACGGCGTAAAATCCATGCGTAACGCATGTTTCCAAAGCCGTCGGTCGTTCCTTAGATGCCGAGATGCGCTCGCCGCGGTACAAGTGGGCCGCGAATGCGGGCTCGTCAGACTGTGCGCGCGTTCGCCCAAGCATAGGAGGATATGAGGTGACGCCAGCGGGCCGGGAGTGGCGCTACCAGCTGCGTTGGCCAAGAAAGAGCCAAAATTCCTTGCGGTTCCGGGTAAGTTCGAGTTCTTCTCTTCTGGCCAGGTGCTTACGAGAGGTGGGGGTGACCCCACCGATGTGAGTCAATCGGTGCTTTCAGGTCCAAGAGGGTCCATGACGCGTCTGGGTAAGACCTTGTGTTTGGTTTTGTTATTCGTGCTCTCGGTGGCGTTGTCCGTATCCGGACAGACGAAATCCGCTGCCGAGGCCAAAGGCACGTCGGGTGATGCGACGGCGACCGGTACGTCGGCTACGGCAAAGGCTGGGTCGAGCACTGCGACGTCTGCGTTGAATCCGACCAGTGGCAATCCGTCATCTGCCGCCGCGGCTCCGAAATCGGTCGAAGCAGATGCGACCGCGGCAGGCGGTCAGGCGACTGCCCCTTCCACCGTACCGGCTCCTGCTTCGGCAGCGCCGGCTTCGACTGGGGCGGCTAGCGGCAACACGATGGATGGTTCCACCTATCAGGTTCGGTTGCGCGATCTCGAACAAAAGATCGACGAATTGAAGGAGCAGATCCGGCGCAGCCATACGCGTCTCAGCTTGCTTAGCGAAACCATATTGTCAGGTGGTACGGGCGGTGCGCGTGCGGAGATTACGTTCATCAACGACATGAGTAGCGCCTTCCGCATGACCCAAGCCTTGTTCGTGCTGGACGGCGCGGTGCAGTACAACAAGCAAGATGAGACGGGCGTGTTGGCAGGTCAGAAGGAGATACCGATCTTTAGCGGTTCCATCCCTCCGGGAGACCACACTCTGCAGGTTCTGGTGAAACTGCGTGGACATGGCTACGGCGTGTTCTCGTACCTCCAGGGATATCGGTTCGAGATCCGCTCGAGTCATTCGTTCACGGTCACGGAAGGCAAAACGATCGAGCTAAAGGCGATCTCCTTCGAAAAGGGTGACGTGACGACGCCCATCGAGCAGAGACCGGCAGTACGGTACCACAAGAACGTAAAATCTGGCCTGCAACCCGGGAGCGCGACGCCCCAGACAGAGGCTAAGCCCGCGGTGAGCGGCACTCAATCGTTGTCGGTGTCAACAGGGAGTAAGTGATGGGGAAGATGCGCGCACCCATGTATCTCGGGGCGCTGCTGCTGGTGTTGGCACCGACCACGACGAGGGCAGAGGCAGCGAGCGAGCTGTTGGATCAAGCTCGAACGCTCACCAATCAGGTTGCCTCGAACGTTGCCGAAGTGGGGAAGCGTGCCGCTCCAACGACCAGGCCGCGTCTTGGCTCAGCCGAGCGCGTTGCTGCAGCTGAACTGCTGTTGCGCAATCGCGACTGGGAACGGGCAATCCAGGTTCTCAGCCAGGTGCTCGAACTGCATAGTCAAGGACAAGCCCCAGATGCGGCAAAGGCCGACGCCGAGTATCTCATCGGCGAAGCCTACGTCGGGTCAGAGCAGTATCTGTCGGCACGGCGACACTATTTGGAGATCGTGAAGCGGGCCAGTCAGTCCTCGTACGAGACGTATTCTGGACGTGCGGCGTCGAGGCTGGTCGACATAGTGCTCCGAACTGGCAATACCGAAGGTTTGGACGACCTGATCGCCCGCCTTGAGGCACTTCCCAGCGGCGATCCGACGGGAGCTTTGCCATACGCTCGCGCGAAGGCGCATTTCGTCAAGGGCAATCCCGCAAAGGCCAAGGAAGCTGTCGGCCAAGTTCAAGGCAACTCGGCATACGTCCATCAAGCCCAGTATCTAATGGGCGTCATCAACATGAAGTTGGCGGCGGCTGCTGTTGCAGCGGTAGCGCCGGCTGGCGCAAATGGCCAGGCGGGAGCGACGACTGCTTCGACGAACGGCCAGGCGACAGGGCCTTCACCGTATGGCTCCGCCATTGATCAGTTCCGCGCCGTGACGAAGCTCCCTGGGGATACGCCTGAGCATCGACATGTAATCGACCTCGGTTGGATGGCAATTGCGCGATTGAGCTACGAATCAGACGCGTTGCTCGATGCGGTTGACGCCTATTCGCGTATAGGTCGTGAATCGCCGGAATTTGCCACGATGCTGTACGAGCTAGCTTGGGTGCATGCCAAGCTCGGCGACTATCAGCGAGCACAGCGAGCACTTGAGGTTTTGAGCATAGCCGATCCGAAGAGTCTTCGACTAGCGGATGGGTCGCTCTTGCGAGCAGATCTGATGCTGCGGTCCGGTCAGTTCGACAAAGCCTTCGAACTCTACCAAAGTGTGCGCGGTCAGTTCGATCCCGTGCACGAGCAGGTGGCTCAGTTCCTGAAGTCGACGACCGATCCGTCAGTGTTCTATGATCGTTTGGTTGCCGACAGCCTTGAACAGCAGTCCTCGAAGGATCTCTCGCCGCTGGTGATTGAATGGGCACGTCAAGAGGTTGAAAACGAGCGAGCCTTCGTCGTTATCGATGACGTGACGCGCTCGCGCGACTTGGTGAAGCGTTCACGCCGGCTCGCCGCCCAATTAACTGGGGTGCTTTCTTCGAGCACGCGAGCCAAGGCCTTCCCCGATATCAAGAGATCGATAGAGAAGGCGCTTGCCGCTGTCAACCGCTTGTCAGAGGCGCGCCTCATCATCGCCCGCGGTCTCGATGGCACTTCTAACGAGGTGGCAACGGCCGAGGTGATGCGGGTTAGGCCGGAGCGGCGCCTGCTCATGAAGCGAATCTCGGGGCTTCCCGTGACGGAAGGCGATTTCGTTCAGCGTGAAGCCGCTGGCGAATCACAGTGGAATGCCGTTTCCCAGCGTCTCCAGCAGTTGACTCTCGAGGCGGACAAGCTCCAAGCCATCGTCAATGGGCTGAGTCGCGTCCTGCGGGAGGCCGACCAGCACGGGCTGAAAATCGATGCTTCGACGCGTGAGCGCTACCGAGCCGAAGTCGACGCCAACCATCGCGACATGGAAGTGTACCGTCAGCGGATTCGCCAGTTTCAGGACGCGATTGAGACCGGTCGCGTGCAGATTGGCCTCGGTGACTCGCGCTACATCGAAGACGGCGATGTACGCGTGCGATTCGGTCAGCTGCTCGCTGAGGAGGTAAACGCGGTTGCCACTTCCGGGCGCGGAGTCCCAGACGCACAACGATTCGCGGAAGCGGCGAGACCGGTGCTGGCGCGCATTGCCTCCGTAGAAGTCCAGCTTGCGCAGATCTTGGCTGATTTCGATCAACAGACCAAGGAAGGCGCAAAGCGCCTGCTCGACGAGGTTGCCAAGGAAGCATCTGTCATCGAAATTGGGGCGCAGAACCTAGATGAATTGGATCAACTGGCAAGATTGGTCGTCGGACAAGCGGCCATGGCAAACTTCGTAGAGGTGCGCGATCGGCTTAAGAGCATCGTGCTACGGGCGGACGTGGGGATCGTGCAACAGGCGTGGGAAGTGCGTGAAGAACAGCGAACAAGAGTGCTGAACCTACAACGGGAACGTGCGCGCGAAGAGCAGAGTCTCAACGACGAGCTGCGCGAAGTACTGGACGATGCGGAGGTGGCCCCATGAGCGGGACACGTTCGCAAGCGGTAGGCCTTAGCTTGGCTCTGTTTTTGGGATTCAGCGGTCTTTCTCGCGCACAGACCGCGACTGCAGCTTCCTCGCCCGTCGTTGCCGTTGGTGGGGCAGCGAGTACCGTTGCCGCGGTTGGTGCGCCCGCGACGGCAACGCCAACTGCCTCCGCAACTCCGGCTGCCACGGCGGCACTGTCGGAGGTCGCGGCTGGGGGGACGATTGTGCCTGCCGGCCTTGGAGTCGCGCGGCGTTCGGTACCAAAGCCGAACGCGCCAAGTGTGGCGCAGATCAAGGCATTGCAGCGCCTGACGGAGGAGTCCAAGGCATTCACGGAGGGCGCTAAGAGTTTTCAGAAGTCTCTGACCATGGTGGTGCGACACCACTACGAAGAACGCCGGCGCCGGATTCTGGCGGCACTCGATCGTGAGATCACTGCCGAGAAGAAGAGCCTGACCGAGGCACGCGAAGAGGCAATTCGTCGACTGGAAGCGTTCGTTCAGCGTTACAGCGGGGACAACGCCGATGGCACGGCCACGCCTGACGCCATGTTCCGGTTGGCTGCATTGTACGAGGAGCGCGCGCGTAGCGACTTCGAGGGCGATCTAGCCCCGCAACTCGAACCGGCAGTGGCCCTCTATCGTCGCATCATTCGCGAATACCCGAAGTACGAGGAGCTGGCGGCAGTTCACTACTATCTCGGCCACTCCTTGACTGATTCTGGAAGAATTGAAGAGGGTCAACAGGCTTGGCGCGCCCTAGTTTGTAGAAATCGGTATCAGGTTCGTGACGACCCCTCCGACGCAAAGCGGGTTCAGCTAACACCCATCGAGCAGGATCACGACAACCGGTTCTGGGACAGCTGGTACACCAAGAACCCTCTGCCTGTCGACCAGATGACGGGGCGCAAAGGCGCCACCGGCAATCCCAAGGCAAGCGATCCCGCCGAGGAACTTGCGTTTCGCGATCCATACAAGGAGTGTCAGTCGATTGCTCAGCAGGTCGTGCCCGGCGAGGAACCTCGGTATCTCGCCGAAATTTGGTGGCAGTTGGGCAACTACCATTTTGATCAGATCGACCCCAACGGTGGCCCGTACAATCTCAACCGCGCCGTGGCGGCGTACGAGTTGGGGATGCAGTATAAAAAGCCACCGCTGTACGGAGTGTCCCTGTACAAGCTTGCCTGGGCCTATTTCAAGCAGCAGCGCTATCGCACTGGTACGGAGTGGTTCACTCGTTTGCTGGCCTATGCGGACGAGCAGGAAGCCAAGACCGGTGATCCAGGCGCAGATTTTCGGACTGAGGCATACACCTACATAGCGGGCTCGTTGACCTATGTGGACTTCGATGGTCCGGGCAAGAATGACCCATACATTCCGAGGAACGACGTTCTTGACACTGAGAGCAACCCCGTTGAGGCCGAACGCAAGATGGCTATTGCCATCACCAGGATCCAAGACCCAGCCCTGATTCCACAAGACAAGAAGTGGTCTGTCGAAATTTACAAAGCTCTGGCGCAGGAGTACTCCGACATCTCGCAGAATCGCAACGCGATTGCGACGATGGAGCTAATGCTTCAGAAGTTTCCGCTCGATCGCGATGCGCCTTTGGTTCAGCACAAGGTTGCGGAACTATACGATCAACTTGCGCGCTTGGCGCCAGAAGGCTCCGCTCCGCGTGCGGAGTACTCAGGCAAGGCATTGTCTGGGCGTGGTAAGCTCGCTGCCTACGTCGGGGCTACGCCTTGGACGGACGCAAATCGAGACGACCCGGAGGCGCTGCAGCAGGCAGAGCTGTTGGTCAAGAGCGGGTTGAAGCGCGCTGCCGCGGACCACACGAATTTTGCACGAGCATACTACGATCGCGCACTTGAGCTGAATGACGCCAAGGAGCAGAGCGCCCAAATCGAGAAAGCAATCGCCGAGTATCGTCTCGCTGACCAGGGGTGGAGCGCCTATCTGGAACAGGATCCGACAGCGCTCGATGCCTACGAGACTCGCTTCTGGGTGGCGGATGCCCGCTATTGGGTGGCAGTACTTCAGGTCGCCATCGGTCGGACCCCGACGCCCGAGGAGGCTCGCGCGGCTCGCGAAGCGTCGATCGCGGTACGGGAGTCCAACGAGGATGACAAGTACCTTCAGCCGGCCGCCTACTATGTCGTGACACTTGCAGAAAAGATCCTGGAGGATCAGTACCGACTGTTCAAGGATAGTGCCGGTGCGCGCGGGCTGGAACAACGTTCGCAGGTCGACTTCGAAGGTGAAGGCGAGTCGCGTAAGGTGAAGGTACTGGAAATCCCGGAACCTGTCCGCGATGCGATGGTTTCGCGCGACGAATACAATGCGCGGATTGCCTCGGATCGGGACCCACAGAAGAACGGACTACTCTACGCATTCCAGGCCTCAGATTATGCTTTTGTTTATGGGCAGTTCCCAGAGGCGCGCCAGCGGTTCACGCCCATCTTCAACGAGTACTGCGGCAAGAACGAGTGGGGCTACAAAGCGTGGGAGAAGCTCATCAGCATGAGCAACTTCGAGGGCAAGGTCGACGAGAGTCGAAAGCTCGCCGAAGGGCGTAGTTGCGCCTACAATGAGGAGACGAAGCGCGCGGAAGATGCGATTCGTAAGCCGGTAAAGCAAGGCGTGGCATACTTGGATGCACGCAAACTGTATGATGAAGCCGAGAAGATGGCGCCCGGTCCGGAGCGTGACAAGCGCTGGCGGGAGGCTGCCGCCGCCTACAAGGTGGCTCTCGATTCGGCACCGGAGCGCGACGAAGCGCCCGAGGCGGCGATGAATGGCGCATTCGCCTACAAGCAGGTGGGCGAGTACGACAAGGCCATTGGGATGTATGAACTGTTCATCGGCCGATATGGCAGTGAGACGACGCTAAAGAAGCTGCAATCGGGCGATCCGAAGGCCAAGCCCCCGGTTGATGCGAACCCGAAGAAGTACGAGGAACGAGTCGTCTACTTGAAGAACGCCTACGACGCGTTGGCTGCCGCGTACGTCTTGTTCTTCGACTATCCGAGGGCGGCGGAAACCTTCGAGAAGATCAGCGCCACCAATCATTTCGCCGAGGCGGCGCGGCGTGAATCCGGCAAACAGGCGTTGGTTCTCTACACCAGTCTTGGTGATCGCGGTGGGATGAACCGCACGCGAGACAAGTATCGCCAGCTTGGGGCTTCACAGAAGGAGCTCGCGGAGGCCGATTTCGTCGTCGCGACCTCCGATCTGAAGCGTTGGGACGAATTCAGCCCGGACGAAGGCGCGAACCAGGACGCCCGAAAACGCGCGCAGAAGGCTATGTCTGACTACTATGACGCCGAGAAGAACCGCGACGTTTCGGCGCAATACGTGGTTCAGGCAGCGTACCACGTAGCGAAGATGAAGAAAGCCGCGAGTGCTGGGGACACCAATGATTGGTGGAAAAACACCGTCAACGCGTTCCAACGCTACAAGCGGGGTGCACCAGCGAAAGATGGCCACAGTGCTGCACTGGGCAGTCGTGAGGCATCTATGGCTGCGGAAGCCGACTACACCCTTCTCGATCAGGATCTCGCCAAGAAATTCGACTACGAGAGCGGACATCACCGCTACAAGGGTACGTCCGTCGAAGTGGTGAACCAATACCGCAAGGACGCAGCCGATGCCAAATCGTGGTTCGAGAAATTGCAGGTAATCGCGGATGGCTACCTCTCGCCCGACTGGACACCGATTGTTATCGCACGGCAGGGGTCGCTGTACGATTCTCTCAGAACGGGCCTGTACAATACGCGTCCTCCCGCGCTGAAGATGTTCGACAAGAAGATGGAGGATTTGCTCAAGCGAGCCGAGGAAAGCGGCATCCCGGAGCTTCAGGAGAAGGCCGACGCCAAGCGCATTGCGATCCAGGAAGCGTGGCGAGCTGCTCGCGACCAAGAACTCGACAGTGCCGACAAAATTCTGGTGGACCGTTATGGAAACGCCATCGTACTGGCGCGGCGATACAACGTATCGAATTCGGCTGTGACAAGAGCGATTCGTCGGCTTGCCTTCGTCACGGACGTCGTTGGTGAAGGAAAGATGGGAGGCTACGCGGGAGCGGTGAAGGACCTCAACTACACTCCTGGCATGTTCCAACGGATGCGGCCTGGTCTCGTCACAACGCCCAAACCTGAGGGAATGCCCAAGCCCCTGCCGGTCTTGTCGCAATGAGGTGCACCATGGTCCAACGACGAAATCCGAATGAAAGTCGGAACAAGCAATTGACCGCGGTTTGGCTCCTTTCGCTAGTGCTGTTTGCGAGCTCCGTGGAAGGCTGCGGAGGGTCTGGTCCTGAGGTCAAGAGCGCAGCGGTCGCCGCCACCACCGACAGCACGCAGGGCAATCGCGTCGTCTCTGCTTCCGGGCAGCAAGTTGGAATTTCGGACGCACCATCGAGTGGGGCTTCCGGCTCTGCTCGACCGAAGATGAATGCTGCCGCTGCGGGGTTCTACACGGCTGGGATGCAGGCCTTCCAAGCTGGCAATTTGGATGGCGCCAATGTCCAATTCACGAAAGCTTCGGAGTCAGATCCAAACGCCTACCAAGCATACTACTCGATGGGTGTCATTCGTGAACGGTTCGGCAATAGCTCGGGGGCGTTGTCTGCGTACTCGAAGGCAATATCGGTCGTTCCGGATTACGAACCTGCAATTGTTGCATATGCGGTATTGACTGCGCGCGAGGGTAGTCCCGATGCGGCAGAGGAATACCTGAATGGCCGTCTGGCGAAGATGGAGCGTTCAGCAGCGGTGACGACGGCGCTGGCAGAGGTTAAGTCAATTCGAGGAGATTCCGGAGCGGCACAACGCCTGGCAAAGGAAGCTTTGAAGATCAATCCAGACTATCGTCCCGCGATGGTGATCATGGCGCGCGACCACTATCGGTCGAGGCGCCTCGACCTGGCACTATATGCCCTTCAAGGAATTCTCGATGGGTATGGCGCGGAGAATCCGCCGCGTGACAAGGACAATCCGGAGGCGATTCTCATCCGGGGACTCATCTTCCGCGAACGCGGACAACGCGCCGCCGCCATGGCTGACTTCAAACGGTGCCTCGAGATTCGGCCCGACTTAGTCGAGGCCAAGGTGCAGTTGGCAGGCTACTTGCTGGAGGCGGGCAATGCGCCTGAGGCCGTTCCACTTCTCGAATCAGCCCTGCGCTACGATCGTGATAACCTGTTGGCTCGGTTGAATTTGGGGGATGGCTATCGACTCCTTGGGCGAGTCGGGGACGCGAAGCAGCAATTGGATTGGGTTGCGCAGAAGGATTCGAAGCTCGCCCAGGTCCACTACGCGCTCGGATTACTCTATTTGTTTAGCGAAGCCGTGCCGGGCGTGACTCCGAAGGAAGCAGCAGAACGGGCAATGGCTGAGTTCGAGGAGTACAAAAAGCTCAAGCCGCGTTCAGGTCCAGGGCAAGCGGATGATGTTGACGAATTGATCACCGCAGCGAAATCCAAGAAAGCAGTCATCGAGGCGGGCGAGGCTGAGAAAGCGGCTGCCGCCGCCGCGCCGGCTGAGAACTCTGGCGGCCCAGCAGCGCCCGCGGACGTTGCTCCTGCGGACAAAGGCGGGCGCGCGGCGACTCCTGGCGCGAAGGCCGCGCCGCCTACGACTGCGATGCCCGACAGTGACCCCGAAAGTAACCCGGAGGCCAGCCAATGAAACCGGTAGTCTTGGTGTCAGGTCTCGTATGGGCGGCAACGCTGCTACCGGCTCTCCCTGCGGTGGCTCAGAAGAAGTCACGCGTCGTGACGATCAGTGAAGTTACGATTGTCGGTCGTGTGCAGAAGCCGATTGCGGCAGTTGACGTGAGCCGAATTCAGCCACGCTTGACGCTGGGGGAGATGCGACAGCCCTTTCTGAAACGCATCGAAGAGGCTGTGAAAAAGGAACCGTTTTAGGTAGGAGCATTGGTTGGGGTGGTTGATACTTTCTCTGGTCACCGTGCTCGCGCCGTTGCTGTGGAGTTGGCAGATGGTTCAGCGGGCGCTACCCAAAGGGGAGCGGTTGGATTTCCTTCGTCTCGGCAAGGGAGCGCACCCGCAAGAGGTACAACTGCGCAGCCTCTCAGGGCCGGTTGGTGATTTCGTTCGAACTGTGCTTACTGACTCAAGCCCGGCCGGGCGCGTTGACCTGGTGTGCGAACGGCTTGCCGAGGTGGACGCCGAGACAAGTCAGCTCTCAGCGCAAATCACCATGACGGCGCGGACCGTGCTCGCCGCTGGCGGACTGATCACCATTTGGGTCATCGCCGGCACCATTGGGCAACAGCCCGGATGGCAAATTGCCTGGGGTCTTCTGCCTCTGGCAATTGGAGGACAAGGGTCGTTCTTGTGTCACTGGATGGGTCGGGCGGCCAGTGGTCGAGTGAATGAGAGACGCAGAAATTGGGATGCATTATGTCGGCTGCTCGTGGGGCCGCATATGTCTGGGCCATGCTTCGAGGGGGATGCTCCCAGCGACGGATCAGAACCAGATGTTTGGCGGGAAGACTTTCGGGCTGGAAAGAATTCGGCAAGGGCTTCGGCAGGTCGGCGATACCGTTGATATTTCAGGGTACGATGGGTTTCGGGATACGATGACATGGCGATGAGCAACCGAAATGGAGTGCCTCCAAATTGGGGAGTGGTTCGTCGCGACAAGTACATCAGCTTTGTCTTGCCTGCTGGGTCGGCTTTCATCGAGGATAGTATTCAATGACGCAACAGCACTTCGGTCAACCACAGGCCAATCGCCCCGGACAGATGACTGCAGTCATGCGCGCCGTTGCTGCGACAGGACCGAAAGTACTGCGAATTGGCGTCGTGCAATCAGGACGCGTCATCGAAGAACGCATCATCAAGCAGCGGACCCATGTCACGGTAGGGCCGAGCGAAAAGAGCATGTTCGTCATTTCGTCGGATACCGTACCGGCGAACTTCCGTCTCTTCGAGCTGGTGGTGGATGAGTACTGCCTGAATTTCGTCGATTCCATGTCCGGACGCATTGCTCTTCCATCCGGCGTCTCGGATCTGTCGGTGCTGAAGGGGCACGCCAAGCGTTCTGCGCAGGGAGTCTATCAGATAAAGCTAACTGAGGATTCTCGAGGCAAGGTGGTGCTGGGTGACGTCACCTTCCTGTTTCAATTCGTGGCCCCACCACCGGTGCAGCCACGACCACAACTACCCGTAGCCGTTCTGCGTGGTGCGACGAGCATCGACTGGACGACCACGATGATTGCGGCGTTTTCTTTCCTGTTGCACTTCTTGGGGATTGGCTCGCTCTACTCTGATTGGTTAGATCCAATCGTCAACGAGGAGGCAAACCTTGCGAGCCTCGTTGACTCGGTGAAGAGCCTACCGCCGCCACCGCCAGTGGAGCAGAAGGAAGATGCCGGTGAGACGAAGGCCGGCAAGACCGAAGAGAAAGCTGAAGCAGCGAAAAGTGCGGGCGGTCAGAAAGCACCTGCTGCGGGGCCCGCCAAGATGAGTGCGGCGGCTCAGGCGAAACTGTCGAAGGATCTGGAGGCGCTCGAGATGGCAACGCTCGGTGCGTTATCGGGCGCAGGCCCTGCGACTGCGGGCGTCCTCAGTGGGCGCGGAGAAGTTGCAACCAGTGCACTCGACCAGGCTGCCGCCACGAGCGCCGGCGTCGGGACAGGCGCGGGAGATCTAAAACTGGGCGGCGGTGGCGGCGCCATTCGCCCCGGTCAGGTCGGTGGCGGCCTCCAAGATTTGGGCAGCACGGGCAAGACTGGTGGCTCGACCACGGGGCAGGCTGCAAAAGTCTCCGGACCCAAGGGCAACGCCAACGTCGGTGGCGCCGCCGTGTCGGGCGGGGCCGTGGCCAATGCGAGCAGGGTTGTCGCTGGGATGAAGGCCGGATTCCGAAATTGCTTCAATCGCGAATTGGCTTCCAACCCGGATGCCCAGGGCACTATCCGGCTCACGATCAAGGTTGGGCCTGGTGGCGAAGTGCAAAATGTCACCGCCGCTCCGTCTGGCACACTTGGCTCCGCGGTCGATTGCGTGAAGGCCAGGGCTCGCAGTGCTCAATTCGACCCACCAGACGGTGGCAGTGCTGTCATCGTGGTGCCGGTGACCTTCGTGAAGCAGTAGCCAATTCTATGTTTGGTTTAGCGACTTTGAACGCTGGCCGCGGTCATGGCATCGAACTGAACCGCAGCGAATCCAAAAGATACCGATGCGACGGCCGAGGGATTTCGATCCATGACTCGAATTGACAGCGCTAATACACCTTCCTATACTGCCGCGGTCGACCGGTTGGACCGAGGGAGGCTTTTCCGGATGATGTTGTCCAAGAATTTTCTGAGGTTTGCCGTCGCACTCGGACTGGTTATCGGCGGTTTCAGCATCGCTGCGGCGCAGACATCAGCAGTTTCCGACGGCGGGGGCGCTTCGCTGCCGGCCGTAGACAACAAGGCGGACATGAATCTGTCGCCTGCGCAAATGCGGGCAGCCGCCAATCAGTATTTGCCCTCGATGGAGCAAAGCGCTCAGACCATTCGACGCCAACTTGAGCAAGCCCGGGAAAGTCGCGATGTAGTCAAGGTTCTCTGCCTGAACGACAAGCTGAATCAGGTCGATGTAGCATTGAGATCGACCAAGGATCGCGTTCAGTCCTTGTCCGGCGCGGCGGATCGCAACGACAACGAGCGATCGCGTCACGAATTCACGGTGATTCAGGTCCTTCGGGATAGGGTGCGGGCATTGTCTCAAGAGGCGAGCCAGTGCATTGGCGAGGAGACAGGGTTCATCGACGAACCCAAGGTTCGCGTCGAAATTGATCCAGCCATCCCGAAGCAGGATCCGACCGTTGTCCCACAAGAGCCTTTCATTAGTCTTCCACCTGTCTACACCCCTCCGACGGTTGACACTCCGGTGCAGTAAGATCGCGAAGAGGGGGAAACTTCTGGTGACGTATGGGGAAGATTCGCGATAGCCTTGCAATCGGGACGAACGGAAGCTGATGAAAACGCATTCTTCTATCGTGGCCGCGCTGTTGAGCCTTTTGGCATCAACAACTGCTATGGCGCAGGGGCGGCCGTGGCTTGCGGACAGGTCCTACGGCGAAGGCATGGGGATTCGAACGGGAGATCTCGAGCTTCATCCGAGTGTTGCGGGTGAAGTTGGCTACGATTCGAACTACTTCCAGCGTTCGGGCGATACCGGCCCGAACTATAGGTGGGACAATCGCGGGTTGACGTCGGCGCTTCGGTTTCGTCTCACGCCGGCGTTGACGCTTTCGACATTGAGCCCGCAGCGCAAATTGGGTGATGCCGCGGGTACAGCGCCACCGAAGTTCAACTTCAGCGCCGGTATTTTTGCTTCCTACAACGAGCTCGTAAAAACGGGCGGCAGCGATGCGGATGACTTGGGCAATCAGCGGCATGTCGACGGCGGGGCTAACGTCATGTTCGACATTCTGCCTCAACGTCCCATTGGCGCGGACATTGGTGCTGATTTCGTGCGCATGGTGTCGCCGTCGAACGATCCAGCGGTGAGAAACTCATGGAACCGCGATACGATTCATGGCGCGATCGGGCTAACATGGCGTCCCGGCGGGGGCTTATTCGACTGGCGCTTTGGGTACGACGCCCTCTACAACTACTTCGAGTCTGACGCTTTCAAGAACTACAACAACTATCGTAATAGTCTCAACACTCGTGGGCGTTGGAAGTTCTATCCACGTACGGCGCTCATCTATGATGCCCAGACTTCCTGGGTCAGCTATAGCAGTTCGACACCGCCACGTAACAATGGCGAGATCATTCAGGCGCGGCTGGGGCTCAATGGTTTGGTGACGAACCAGTTCGCTCTGCTCGCGTTGGCAGGTTGGGCGACGACCCACTTCGACGGCGTAAGATTGCCGGTTCCGGAGAACTTCAATTCGGTGGTTGGACAGGTGGAACTCAAGTGGTTCATTCTGCCGCAGCCGAAACTGCAACCTGGGGATGCCACCGTTGGCCTCAGCAGTTTGGCGTTGGGCTATCTGCGTGACTTCAGCCCCAGCTACTTGGCCGACTTCTATCGCCGCGATCGGGTTTACGGCAACGTCTCCTACTTCGTGGGGGGGCGCTACTTAGTAGATCTGCAGGCCGGGTATGCGCGCATCTCACACCCGCAGCACTATCGAGTCGATTCGCCCGCTACTCTTCAGCGACCGCTCGCGGAGAATCGCATCGACGCGCAATTGTTCACCGAGTATCGGACCAGTGACAGTTTTGGGCTCAACTTGACGTTGCGCTACGATTCGAGTCTGGGCCGCAAGGAGTTGGTGATCCCAGGCACAGCGGTTGGTGGGGGTACGCCGCCCGAGTATCGCGACAACTTGGCGTTCTCGCGCTTCACGGGGTGGGCAGGGGTTCGCTGGTTCATGTGAGAGCGGCCCGCATCAATTCCGATATGAAAGTACGATCCTTTCACGCGTTGTTTCGGCGACCAGCGCTGAGTGTTGGCGTTGCAGCAGCATTGCTGGTGAGCTGTGCTGCTGCTGTTGATAACTCACGGGCGCAGTTGGCTCCGCCAGTTGAGAGCTCGACGGTGGGCCCAGACGACGTATTCGTGCTGCGCATCGTCGGTGAGAAGGATCTGCCTGAGGAGTACCAAGTCGCTTCGGACGGAACGGTCGATCTGCCCTACGTGCATCGCGTGTCGGTGTCAGGCCTTGAGCCGCACGAAATTGCTCGGGTCGTGCGTGAGCGCCTGATGGCGGAAAAGGTCCTGCGCGATCCCAGCGTCGTAGTGATGATCAAGGAGTACCGCAGCAAGAAGATCACCGTGCTTGGTCAGGTTCAAAAACCGGGCAGCTTTCCGCTCACTTCGGGGCTGACGTTGTTGCAGGTGGTGTCTCTCTCGGGAGGGTTCACCTCGATTGCAAAGACGAATCATGTCCGACTGACGCGCAAGACAAAAGACGGCGCCAAGACAGTCATCTTGAGCGTCGATTCCATCACCGAGGGTCGATCTCCTGACGTACCCCTGCAAGCCGGTGATGTCTTGTATGTCTCGGAACGAGTATTCTAGGGACTCGACCGATCAGTTCCGAAAGGCAACTGAGCCGAGCAATTGATAGCGCGGCGTGGAAGGCGCGATGAACCATGCATCGCTCCGGATGCTGCCGCCCTCACGATGGGAAAGCGGCAGAGCGGTGCCCGCGCCGAGGGAAAACCAAAGCTGTGGCTCAAGTGGTTTGCTGCTGATGCTTGCGAGCCATTCTGTGGGCATCACCCAAGTGGCAGAACGTGGCGGCGGTGCGTTTGGGTTGTCGTCGTTGGGCAGGGGGATCTCCCCTGCTTTGGCCAAGTTGGGCCGAACGAGGCCCTCGACGCTGACGTGAATGAGATCATTCGGCAGCGGAGCGAAGTCGACGCCAAGGCCACAAAACGCGTGCGTTCCCAGGGTAACGTCTCCGATTCGCGTCGGGCGAGAGACTTGCACTCCGAGATCCATTGCCAAAGACAAACCGAATCGTGACCAATGGGCGTTGAGCGCAATGGCTTCGGTCTTGTCGCGGTTGCCAAGGTATGCGCGCTCGCTGCCAAGCGGTATCGCGAACTCGAGACGCATGGCCCAGTCGAAGAAGCGAAGCGATTCGGGAAGGTTGGTACGCAGCGAGAGGCGAGGATCGCCAAAACCGCTCGAAGCAAGTGGAGGTGGCGATTGCGAGACCAGCGCGTCCGGTCCCGACCCGGCTTGGCTGATGGCCAAGGGCTGGGTGAGCGTGACGTCGACATTGCGACCAAGACCAAAGGCGAGACGCGCGTCGAGTCGCGTCGTGTAGCGGACGATGGGGATGAGTCGCCCGGAGGGCTCGAAACTCGGAGCCACGAGCTCAGCAGGAGCCGAGGCGTAGCGAAGCACGACGGTGCCTGCGACGTGTCCGAGTTCGAGAACCTTGCCTCGACCGAACCAGCGAAATGGTGAAGGCTCTGCGGGGCCAGGCATGGGGGCAGCATCGAAGCAGCCCATGCCACTTGCCCTTCCGGAGCAGGGCAGCTCTTGGCCCGCAGCGGGGACTGCAATCACCAATATTGTCGCTGCACAGAGACGTTGCCGCATCGTTGCCCCAACATAGCTGTTTTCAGGCCGACGCGGCAGCGATTGTAATGTTTGAGGGGATCCTATCGCATCGATGGTCAGCCCACTGGTCGAAGCTCTCGTGACGTGCCAAGGTCTCGGCCGTGTCGCCTTCTATCATCGGTTCGACTTCTCCCTTGTGTCTTGGTTCAGCTTCACCTCGACGACGAGAGCTCCTGTTGGGTCTCGGTCTGCCCATTCGTGTTGTAGTTGGCGACGTCGACGAAGAACCGCAAAAGCTAGAGGTCCCGCTCGACTACTTGGCGCGAGTTGTCATCGATAAGCTAGACGCGCTCGCGCAGAAGTCGGAATCGTTCGGGGATTGTGCGGCAATTCTCGTTGCAGATACCATCGTGCGCATTGAGGAACGGATCATCGGCAAACCGCGCGACGTTGAGGACGCGTTCGTGTTGTTGCGACTGCTTTCCGGTCGCGAGCATATCGTTCATACCCGCTACGCTATTGCCAGCGCTACGGATTTTGCTCGGCCGCTACTGGCGCGCACGGTGACCTCCAAGGTCTATCTACGGGCTGCGCCGGTCGAGACTCTTCAACGCTACGCGGCCACCGGGGAGGGGCTCGACAAAGCAGGGGCTTACGCTGTCCAAGGGATCGGCGCATTTCTCGTCGAACGCATCGTGGGGTCCTATTCGAACGTCGTTGGACTTCCAGTGTGTGAAGTAATATCCGACTTGCTGGAACTCGGATTGCTTCGGGATTTTCCCTGATGGCCGCAGCCGACACCCATGCAAGAGCCATCGCTCGCGACGCCGTTGGTATCACGGCTGCTGCGCTGTTGCTGCGGATTGCCTTGGTGGGCTGGGCAGCACCACGGTTTCCCCCCGCCGGAGACGGACAATACTATCATATCGTTGCGGGGCGCATCGCAAAGGGACTCGGCTACACCTGGCTGTGGCCAGATGGCGCCGTCACCTACGCAGCGCACTATCCAATCGGATATCCAGGCATACTGGGTGTGCTCTACGCCGCGCTGGGGGAGAATGCCCTTTGGCCGATGCTGCTTAACGCGTTGGCGGGCGCGAGTATCGTCCTTTCTGTTCATCGTATCGCCAGTCGGTTCGCAAAACGACCGGCGGCAGCCTTCGCCGCCGGGGCTGCGGCGCTGCATCCGACCTTGCTGTTCTATACGCCAGCGTTGATGACGGAGCTCATTTCGGCGGCACTTTGCGTCGGAGTTGCGGCTCTCGCTGTTGGACAGCCAAGATCGCGTTTTGGGTTCTGGATGAGGCTGATTGCCATGGGCGCCACCGCGGGGGTTGGTACTCTGGTGCGGCCTCAGCAGCTTCTGTTCGCACCCTTCTTTGGCTTTCTGTTTGTCATCATGGCGGAGAACGCTTGCTTTCTGCCTTCGAGTCAACGGGCCCGCAGACCCATTCGGAGGGCGCTGCTGGCTGCAGTGGTCGTGTCGGCAATCAGTGTCGGCGTATGCCTGCCTTGGACCTTTCGCAATTGCAGCAGGATGGGGCAATGCGTCTTCGTCAGTGCCAACGCTGGATGGAATTTGCTGATTGGTTCGTCGCCGAAGGGTGAAGGCGCTTGGACCTCAGTCGATGCCATGGGGGTCCCCGCAGCATGTCGCCTGGTGTTTGCCGAAGCAGCGAAGGACAGTTGCTTTGGTGAGGCGGCGCTGAGGGCAATTCGTCAGCATCCCATAGCTTGGCTTGGGCTAGTGCCCGCAAAACTGAAGAGGACCTTCGATGATGTGGGCGCGCCGGGGTGGTACTTGAATAGTGCCGCTTGGCACCATTTCGACGACCGAGCCAAGGTTATGCTCGGAGTCGCCGAGGTCCTAGCTCAGCGTATGAGCATGATGGTCGCTTTGGTGGGGTTGATGCGAGTTCGAGGGAAGGGCCGTTCACTTCGCGTCGCAATTGCCGCTGCCGCCATGGGGTGTCTGTTTTACACCTACGCCTGGGTTGGGGTATTGCTGCTATGTCTGGGGGTACTGCTGATCGGTCGCTGGTTGCTCGCGGAGCCGCTGCTGCTGTTTCTTGCCTTTGCCTATGGTACGACGGCTCTGGTCCACGCTGTGTTCTTTGGCGGCGCTCGGTACGCCATCGTCGTCATGCCTTTCATGCTAGCGGCAATGGCTCGAGCGTGGTCGGCGGGCCGTGAGCCAGCCGAGCCTCTTCCGACGGGCTGAGTCATTGGCCGCTCGGCCCTGGGCGGTTCTGGCGCGAACAATGGGCGATCTCGGGCGGACTTTTGACAGGCCGCCCAGAGCCGTACGATACTCTTCTTTGCCTGAGGAGTACGAAGATGCCCATCGAAGCCGAGGATGCCGCCAGACGTTTGGCCCGTGCCATTGCCAGCGACCTATCGCTCTACAACGAAGAGAAGATTGTGCGCGGTATCGAGAACGACAGCCTGTTCGAAGAATTGGCTGAAGAAGTCGAAGAAGGGCGGGCGCTCTACAAGAGTCGTGTTGCAACCGAACTCTACAAGAAGAACTTCTACGATCGAGCGATCGTAGACATTCTAGTCAAGTCGAAGGGGCACATTCGCAGCAGCATCTGGTGAGCGCTCACCGTTTCGTACTTCCTGACGATCAACCGCGTGACCGGCTAGACAAGGTGCTTGCCGGGCTCATGCCAGAGTCGTCGCGAGCCACGCTTCAACGCTGGATCGAAGAGGGGCGAGTCACTGTCGACGGCGGGCCGTGTCGTGCACGCGATCACGTGAGGCCGCGGCAACTCATTGAGCTTGTTCCTGCCGCACCGCCCCCCACGCAAGCCGTCGCCGACGCGACGGTAGCGTTCGAGGTCCTGTACGAGGATCCGCACCTTCTGGTGATCGACAAGCCGGCGGGTCTCGTGGTCCATCCTGCCAAGGGCCACGCCGCTGGGACTCTGGTCAACGGGCTGCTGGCTCGCTACGACTGGGCATGGGCCGACGGGGAAGACTCGGATCCGTGCGGCGCGTTCCGTCCCGGCATCGTGCATCGCATCGACAAGGACACGAGTGGGATCCTTGTGGTGGCGCGCAGCGAAGTGGCTCGAGAAGGGCTCAAGGTTCAGCTTGCCTCACACCAGATGGGGCGGCGATACCTCGCCATCTCACTCGGGATTCCGCGCACCACAAGCATTACTACCCTCTTCGGTCGTCATCCGCGGTCGCGACTCAAATGGAGTTCGCTCGTTCGTGAAGGGAAGCAGGCCGTGACGCATGTGCGTCCGCTCGAGGTACTGGCCAATTCAACGGTCGCGCTGGTCGAGTGTCGACTGGAAACCGGACGTACTCACCAAATTCGCGTCCACTTGGCCGAGCAAACCAAAACGCCACTGTTGGCAGACTCAGTCTACGGTCGGCGTGTCCAAACTCCACATATCGTGGAGGCAGAGCGCCTCATCGGTAGGCAGGCGCTGCATGCAGCGGAGCTCGCATTCAGCCATCCGGTGACCGGAGCGGCTCTTGAATTCAAGTTGGAACCTCCCGCAGATTTTGCTCGATGCCTCGACTATCTGCGCTCTATCTCGAGGAAAAGTTGATGCGGCGCCAAGACGCGGTAAGCTCCGCCGCTGTCGCGAACGCCATGCCTGATTCTACGACGCCTACGGATACCGAACTCTTGCAGCATTGTGCCAACAGCTGTGCGAAGTTGCGCGAGCAGATCGGGCGAGTAGTCGTTGGTCAAGAGCGCGTCGTTGACGCAATGCTCGTCACCCTGCTTGGGCGTGGGCACGCGCTTCTGGTGGGAGTTCCTGGGCTGGCAAAGACGCTTCTGGTTTCGAGCCTAGCCAGATGTCTTGGATTGAGCTTCGGTCGCGTCCAGTTCACGCCCGATCTGCTTCCTGCCGACATCACTGGGACGGACGTACTCAACGACGTCGAAGTGGCGCCAGGGCGAGTTCGACGCGAGGTAGAGTTTCTGCCGGGGCCCATCTTTCGACATCTCGTCTTAGGAGACGAAATTAATCGCACCCCGCCGAAGACCCAGGCAGCCTTGCTCCAGGCGATGCAGGAGCGTCAGGTAACTGCGGGCGGGCACACCCATCCGTTGCCTGATCCGTTCCAGGTGTTTGCGACGCGAAATCCTATCGAACAAGAAGGTACCTATCCGCTTCCCGAAGCTCAGCTCGATCGGTTTCTGCTCGAGGTCTATGTCGACTACCCTTCGGAGACCGAGGAACGCGAGATTGCACATCGAACGACGTCCGGTGTCGTTCCCGAACTTGCTCCCGTCGTTTCCGAGGTAGAGGTGCGACAGTTTGGTGCGCTCGTGCCGCGGATCCCAATTACGGCCCAGGCAGTGGATCTCGCCGTGCGTCTGACCAGGGCCACCAGGCCTACGTCCGAAGAAGCCATCGCAGAAGTGAAGCGCTACGTGCGTTTTGGCGCCGGACCGCGTGGCAGCCAGGCGCTAGTGATCGCGGCGAAGGCTCGCGCGGCCTTGCGAGGCGAGGCAGCGGCGGATCTCGACGACGTGCTTGGCCTTGCGATTCCTGCCTTGAGGCATCGCCTCGTGCTTGGGTACCGAGCTGAGGCGGACGGCGTCTCTGACCAGCAGGTTTTGCTTGCGGTCGGAAAAGCGTGCGGTGTCGCGCTAGTCGAGAGCTAGCGTCAGATTTCCACGAGCAGCCGCCACCGATGGTTGCTGGTCGGCCGGACTCGCCATTCGGCCGTGTGCTCCATGAATGGTTCTACCTCTGGTTTCGAGGTAGCCGAACTGCGCAGCAAATCCTATGCTGAGCCGATACTCTGAGGAACGATTCGGCATGCAAGAGTCTGACGTCAGGCGAAATATCAAGCAGATCATCATCAAGGAACTGGATTTGCGCGGCAAGACGGAGGCCGACATTGCCGATGACCTGCCGTTGTTTGGTGCCGGCGGGCTGGGGCTCGATTCGTTGGATGCGCTCCAATTGGCGACTGCTCTCGAGGAACAGTACGACATCCGCGTGCCGGATGAAAAGGAGTCCAAAGGGATCTTCCGATCCGTCGAAACATTGGCGGCGTTCGTATTGGCTTCCGCCAAGGACGCATGACTATCGGTCGACCACGCCTTGCTGTCACCGGGATCGGCATGGTGACAGGTTTGGGGCTGGACACCGAGACCACGCTGCGGCGTATATTGGGCGGTGAAACGGCGATCTCGCCCATTGCCGATGTGGTTCATCGCTGTACCTTGGACCCATTGGTGGCCGAGGTGCCCGCGAGCGAAGCTGAGCGCCAATCGCTCACTTGGGGCCACGCAGCCGAGAGCACAGCGAGTGAACGATACGCAGAGTTAGCGGCACGCGAGGCGATTGCGAACGCTGGGCTGTCGGGGGTGGCCGTGGAGCTCGTCTTGGGTGCTTCCACGGGGGCGACGAGGGAAGGGGTTGCCGAGAGCGCGGCACGCAGCGACCAATCCGTCTTGCCACTCGTTTCACGCCTGACAACGCAATCCATTGGGGCGACTGGGCGTCGATTGGCAGCTGCGCTTGGGAGTGTCAGAAGCTCGACGGTATTGTGTTCTGCCTGTTCGAGCGGTGCCTTGGCAATCGCCATCGGGGCAATGCGGCTCGAACAAGGTTGCGTGTGGCCGCAGCTCGTCGGCGGGACCGACAGCATCAATCTGCTCACCTTGTCCGGCTTTGAGTCGCTCGGGGCAATGTCGGCGACTCCTTGTCGACCATTCGACGAACAGCATTGTGGGCTAAATCTTGGCGAAGGGGCAGGATTCCTCATCCTCGAAACCGAAGCCATGGTGGTGCGTCGCGGTGGCAATGTATTGGTTTGGCTCGACGGCTATGCCGTTGGTGCTGAGGCACATCATCTGACGCATCCAGAGCCAGCGGGGCGTCGCGCTGCCGCACTCGTTGCTTCAGCCTTGCGACGAGCCGGGCTATTGCCGCGGGACATTGGCTATGTGAACGCCCACGGTACGGCCACGATAGCGAATGACGAGATGGAGAGTCGGGTCCTTCATCTAGTGTTCGGCGACAAACTAGAAAAAGTTTATGTGTCGTCGTCCAAGAGTCAAATTGGCCACACCCTAGCCGCCGCTGGCGCAATTGAGGCGGCCATTACTGCGCGGGCAATCATTGAACGGACCCTGCCGCCCACTTGCGGGCTTTCGCAGCCGGCTGACACCTGCCAATTACGGCACGTCGTCAAGGCGTTAGGTCATGCCGATTTGCAGGCTGCGCTGTCCAATTCCTTTGGTTTTGGCGGAGCTTGCGCTGTGTTGGCCATGCGCCGTCGGGACGAGGTGTCTGGTCGCGAATCGATGGTGCAATCGGCCGAAGCCACCGAGCGAAGGGTCGAGCCAATCTTCGTTACTGGTCTGCTAACTCTAGGCTCGGCAGGGATCCTACATGGTCAGGACAATGCTGCGTGGCTCGACAGCGAGTGCGGCAGTAGCCGTGCGGACTTGCCATTCGAGCCACTGGATCTACTCGTCATGGAGCGGTCCCGCAGGTTTGACCGGTTGACGGCCATGACCACGATTGGGTGTTCGTTCCTCATGTCGGATGCAGGGCTGTCGTGCGTTTGCGAATCGGGTTCGCTCGAGCCAGATGGAGTCTCGGACGGGTTCGAGGAGCCAGTTGGCCTTGTGTTGGGGAATGCGCTTGGGCCTGTTGGGCGTTCGGCGGATTTCGTGCAGCGCATTCTTAATCGCGGCTCTAGAGGTGCCAATCCTGCGGAGTTTCCGCATCTATTGCCGTCCTCGCCGTCGGGCAACGCTTCCATCTACGCGCAGTTGCATGGACCCGTGTTCAACGTTTCCGATGTCGGGCCGACGATACAGGCAGCCATGGACCTTGGCATGAGTTGCATTCGCGCGGGGTCGGCACGGGCGATGCTGGTGGGCACAACGGAGTGCCGCGACGATGCGATCGTCGCGGCGCAGCAGCAAGGCATGCTGATAGGTTCGTACCCCGCAGATGCCAACGATGGGTCGGCCTGGCTACTTCTCGAAGGGGAATCGAGTGCGATTGGTCGTGGCGCACCGGACTGTGAACTCGTGATCGCTGGTTGGTACTCGGATCTGGTGGCAGCGCAGCGGCCGCTTCCTTCGCCTGTTGCGGACAGCATTGCCCTCTGGGGGATCGGGCAAGGTGTGGAGCGAGAGTCGGAGGTAGTTCTCGAGCAATTGGGATGGTCGGGTGTGACAATGCGTACCCGCTTGCCGCGGGCCTTCGACGGCTGGACCCACCCGGGATTCGTTCTCGCGGCCGGGGCGGCCCTCGTGTGCGCTGGAGTATGTACTTCGATTTTGGTCGTCACCGACTCATCGCGGGGGATGCACTGCGCCGTCTTTCGGCGCATGACCATGCCGAAGAGGGAAGCTGGCGTCGACTGAGGAGCTTTCAGTAATTGGCCGTCTTCGTCGCAGCGACATGGGTGAGCTGGGAGGATTCTGTGGAGGCGCTCGACTTGTTGGCACAATCTCTCGGAGTTTTGGCTCGCACGGTGCCAGTTCAAATCCAACGAATCCTCAAGCCATTCATGAGGTTTTCACCGGCCACTTGGATAGATGATTCAGGCGGGTCGATTTTCGGCGACTCTGAGAAAGTACCATTGATATTCGGCTTGGTGGCCGCTTGCGGCACGTGCTGCCATTTGCCACGGTTGTGCCCGCGGAATGCCCGAGACGTCTTGGGCGTTACCGGCAGCAGGCAATCGTATGCTCAAAGTTGATGGAAAATGGCTCGGTCTTTCAGCTGTTGCTGGGCTCTTGTTGGGCTGTTCGTCGCAGCTGATTCCGAACACGGATGTGGACGACACTTCGTTCAATCGCAGCGTCGTGCAGTACGTAGAAGAGTACCGGCACGCGGTTGAGCAGCGTAACATCGCGCGTCTCATGTTGATGGCCCATCAGAACTACTACGAGGATGGCGGCAACATCGATACGAGCGACGACATCGACTTTGCTGGGCTGAAAGCGTTTCTTGAGACGAAGTTTCGCGACACCAAGGCGATTCGCTACGAAATTCGCTACCGACGCGTTGGGCAGGGCCGAAAAGACGTGGTTTACGTCGATTTTACCTACAGCGCGAGCTACAAGTTGAGTACGGAAAATGGCGATGTCTGGCGCCGCACCGTTGCAGACAATCGCATCGAGCTTGTGCCGGACGGCGAAAAGTTCAAAATCCTTTCTGGCATGTAGCGACCGCATGAACGACAGCGGCCAACAGCTGCTGGCTGGCGCTCCGTGTTGACCTGTGGCCACGAGCACCTGGCTTTTGCCGCAGCCGACAGACAACGTCAATGTTGACTCGAGCGACAGCCTCGAAGCATCGTTTGACCAGAGCCAGTTCAGCTGGCTCGACAGGCGCACGTTTCGATGCCGGACAGCGGCTACTACTCCTTCCGATGGAGCGATGTGCGTGCGGCCCAATGCCGACCAAGCGTTGGGACTGTAAGCCGCCCTCTGGCTGGCTTGCTCAGTGGGAATGTAGGTTCGATGCGGTGTGGGTGTCGCCGCACCAACGCTGGGCGCAAGAATGTGGTCTTGGTGCGAAGTGAGCGCGGGCAGCGAAATCGAAGCCTACTGGGGCTTGATGTCTCGATGGGCGTATTCTTTTACCGTGACGATTCTCGTCACGCTGCCATGCGGGGTTCTAGCCGCATTGAATCAGACTAGGCCGTGGGCTGAGCATTCGACGTCTCGACACAATCCCCTTCTGCCAGAACCCTTCTTGTGGTGACATTAGAAAATGGCGTTCATGGCAAAGCAGCCGTTCACCCACTGTTCCTGGGGCATAGTCGCCTTGTCTTGTCTCGTCGCGGGATTGGGTTCGGTGTTTTCCGGATGCGCCTTGCTTTATCCGGAGCGCTCGACTCCCATTCGGGGCCTCGTTTCCGAAGATCGCTACGTGCCGCCACCGCCCAAGGACGTGCTGTTCGTTGCCATCAAGTCGGCGCGCATTCCCCCTAAGACACGCGATGGTCGGAGTTGGGACAAGATGGGCGGCTCGGCTCCCGACCCCTACGCCATCCTGTTCGTCAATGACCAGGAGATAGTGCGAACCGTGGTGGTCTCCAATAGTCTGCGACCCGCGTGGCCGAATCCGAGCCCAGTGAACATCCGAATCCCCAACAAGGCCAAGGTTCGACTCGAAGTGTGGGACGACAATGCGCTCGTGTCACATCCGATTTGCAGCCAAGGGATCCGCGACATTCAAGATGTTGCGAGCGTTGGTCAAATGGAAATTGCCTGCGATAGCGGGGCATCGGTCGTATTGGTTGTAGAGCCACCGAAGGCTCGTCTGGGGATTGGACTCTACTACGAGGCACGGGGTAAGGAGGCGGTTGTGACACGCGTCATCGATGCCTCGGCTGCGGGACGTGCTGGGCTGCAGGTAGGCGACCGAATCCTGTCCGTTGCCGGGCGCCGCATACTGGCAATGGAGTCCGGAGAGCTTGAGGGGATCTTCAGCACTCAGTCCGGTGTGGGATTTTCCATTGAGGTCCGCAGCCCTAACGGAGAAGTGCGTAAGGTAAGGCTTGCCGATGAGCCCATGTATCCAGTCAAGGGCGAGGGGATCGAGCTGTTGTTCGAGTGAATTGCAGTCAAGAATTGGTTAGGGCGTCGCGATTCAGTTGATCGGCGACAGGATTGCCGTGGACGAAATCCATCGCCGCGCGACGGCAAGTTGAGTGCTAACGTCAACCGCGATGTCAGAGCCAAATCAAGCGTGCAGCGGTTCAGAGAAGCCATCCAGGATTACTGCAAGTGGCCTGCTGGTTGCTTCGGACGTTCTTGGGCTTGTTGGTAGAACGCCGCTCATTCGGCTGCGTTCGCTAGAGTCCAAGCGAGGCGCGCGATTATGGGGCAAGTGTGAGTTTCAGAACCCAGCTGGAAGCGTCAAGGATCGACCCGCTTGGGCGATGATCGACGACGCCGAATGTTCGGGACGCTTGGTCAAAGGAGCCACTATCGTCGAGGCTACCAGTGGTAACACGGGGATCAGTCTGGCGATGATCAGCGCAGTACGCGGCTATTGTTGCGTCGTGGTTATGCCGGAGGACATGAGCGTCGAGCGGCGCCAGATCTTGCGCGCCTACGGGGCTGAAGTCGTGCTTACGCCGGCTCAAGACGGAATGCGTGGGGCCGTCGCAAAGGCCGACGCCATTGTCGCTTCCACCGACGGAGCAATGATGCTCAGTCAGTTTAGCAACGAAACGAATTCGAAGAGTCACGAAGAGACGACAGCCCGCGAAATCCTGGAACAGACGAACCAGTGCATTTCGGTCTTCGTCGCGGGCGTTGGAACGGGGGGAACGGTTACTGGAGTCGGTCGAGGGCTAAAATCAGTATTGGGTTCCAAGGTCAAGGTGGTTGCAGTGGAACCCGCTACGAGCGCAGTGTTGAGCGGAAAGCCGCCTGGTCTACATGCAATTCAAGGTCTTGGTGCCGGATTCGTCCCGGACGTGTTCGATCGCTCCGTGATCGACGATATTGTGACTGTTGCGGACATCGCCGCGGAACGCATGATGCGACGACTCGCTCGTGAGGCTGGGCTACTGTTAGGACCGTCCTCGGGCGCCAACGTTCACGTCGCGGCCGAAATTGCTCGCGTCCTGACAGACGGGGATGTGGTGACGATCCTTTGTGACTCTGGGGAGCGGTACCTCTACTAGGCTATTTGCTTCTCGTGGCACCAACCATGGGAACGAATCGAACTTCCAGGAGGTTTTCCACGCGGAATGCTTCTGCGCCCTTACCGACGCTTGTGCGTGTCCAACGCTGAAGGTGTTGGATGCCTTGTTCGGGCCCGATTGGGATCACTAGGCGCCCGTCCGTCGCCAGCTGCGCGAGCAGCGGCTCCGGGGCTTTCGAGGGTGCGGCGGTGACGACGATGAGGTCGAACGGGGCGACTTCCGGCCAGCCATAATATCCGTCGCCGTGCCGCAAATGAATCCCATCACGAAGAATGCCCGCGGCAGCGAGATTGCACTGGCTTTGATGGAACAGGGGCTCTACGTACTCAATGCTGTAAACCTCTCGACAGAGCAGCGACAAGATGGCCGTTTGGTAGCCACAGCCGGTGCCGATCTCCAAGCAACGTCCGACGGTGCCAGTGAGCCCCGCCTCCATCATCAGTGCGACGATGTAAGGTTGACTGATCGTCTGCCCGCAGCCGATCGGCAGAGGAGAGTCTGAATAGGCAGACCGAGCGACTTCGCCTGGGACGAAGCAGTGACGAGGGACGCGACGGATTGCGTTGATGACCCGCGGATCCTGCACGCCACGCGCGACGATGGTATCGCGGATCAAACGCTCCAATTCTTCGATGCGGGGTGGAGCCGTCTGCCATCCGGGCAAAGTCGGGTTGGGGGTGGGCGCGTCTATGGACATGAGTTGGTTAGTGGGTGGGGGGCCTGATGGTCGTACTTGTGGCCATGGTTGCGCGGCACGGCCTCGGAGGTGACGCGAGCGCGATGGCAAATCGACGTAGAGCATACCGCGGCTGGTGCCCAGCGGCCGCGACAGTCGGGTGGGTGGCCGAATCGGCACGGAAGCGCGGCTTCCGTGCTAGGGCGGCACGGTGACAGCAAGTGAGTCCGAGTGCCTGGTTCCTCCGGCGATTCCACTCGATCAACAGGATGGAGAGTCGTTCGCTGCCCTGGTTCGTACGATGCGTCGTCTTCTGGCGCCGGATGGCTGCCCCTGGGATCGTGAGCAGACACCCGCAACGCTGCGCCGCTACGTGCTCGAAGAGGCCTGCGAGGTGATTGACGCAATCGACGGTGGAGATCCGGCGGAACTCTGTGAGGAGTTGGGAGACTTGTCGCTTCAGGTTGCGTTTCTGGCTGAGCTCGCTCGCAAGAGTGGACAGTTCGGGCCTGATGACGTGATGCGCTCGATCGTCGAGAAGCTCGTTCGGCGCCATCCACACGTATTTGGAGACGTCACAGTCAGTGATGCCGACGCCGTAGTAGTGAATTGGAATCGCATCAAGGTGAAGGAAAAGGGTGAGAGGCGGTTGCTCGATGGCCTACCCCGAGCGCTTCCAGCCCTATTCCGCGCGCAGCGCTTCGGTGAACGAGTGAGCCGCGTTGGCTTCGATTGGCCCGACGCTGTTCAGTCCTACGCCAAGGTCAACGAGGAGGTAGGGGAGCTTGCGGAAGCCATAACCGCCGAGGACGCAACGCGCATCGAGGCCGAATTTGGTGATCTGCTACTTGCTCTGGTCAACTACGCTCGACATCTGGGCGTCGATGCCGAAACGGCACTGTCCAAGTCTACCGAGCGTTTCGCGGCACGCTTCCGCCATGTCGAGGACGAAGTCAAGAGACATCACGGGGGCTGGCCCGCGGAAGGAGCGGCGCCGCTCGAACTCGCCGAACTCGATCGATATTGGGAGCAAGCCAAACAGCGCGAGGAGCAGTCATGACTGGCCATCGTCACCTGCCGGGAGAACCATCCGACCCGAGGCTTGGTCCGGAAAAGGGGCAATCCAGCGTGGCGACGCGCGGCCTCGCGCCGGCGGAGCTCCCCCCATTGGCGCGCATGCCCGAAGAATGGGCAGTAGTTTTGGAGCAGTGGGGAGAGCGCGCCTACCGCGCGCGCCAAATCTTCCGCTGGCTTCACGCGCGCGGGGTGTATCAGCCGGAGCAGATGACGGATCTGTCGAAATCGCTACGCCAGCGCCTACATGACGATGGGGTAGCTCGGGTGGTCGAACTGGTGGAGGTCCGGCACGCGGCAGACGATACACGCAAACTGCTGCTACGCCTTTCCGACCAACGTCAGATTGAATGCGTCTTGATCCCGATGACGGACAAGGCGGACGACGACGCGGAATTTACCGATTTTGAAGCCGACAATGCAGGCTACGCCGAATCGGAGAGCGATGGCGCTGCGGAAGAGCTTGTAGCGCGCATTGCGGCCACTGCAGGTGACAGAAAGAAGCGCAGAGTGACGCTATGCGTCTCCTCGCAGCATGGATGCGCGATGGGTTGCGTCTTCTGCGCTAGCGGCAAAGTAGGGCTCGGCCGTGGGCTTTCTGCCGCAGAAATCGTGGCCCAAGTCCTAGAAGCACGGCGACACTTGATGCCGGACGAGATCCTGACGAATCTCGTGTTCATGGGGATGGGGGAGCCGTTACATCACTACGATGAAACCGCGCGCGCCATACGCCTCTTGGCACACGACGACGGTGTTGGACTCGGCCTGCGCCGCATGACGGTGAGCACGGTGGGGCTGATCCGCGGGATTGAGCGATTGGGTGAGGATTTTGGCGGAAAAATTGGGCTCGCCGTGTCACTACACGCGCCCAACGACGCGCTGCGGACGCGTATCGTTCCGTTTAACGAGAGAGTGAATCTTGCGACGCTCATGGGGGCATTGAAGCGCTATCCGCTCCCTCGGCGTCGCAGGATCACCATTGAATACATCCTGATCGACGGGCTCAACGATAGACGCGAACACGCCAAGGAGCTTGCCCACTTCCTTTTGCCACTTCAGGTCAAGGTGAACCTCATCGCCATGAACCCGGTCGAGGGAACCGAGCTTTTTGGGTCGAGCGACGAGCGAGTGGCACAATTTCGCGAGTGGGTGGCAGAACAAGGCCTGAGCTGTTTCGTCCGGACTCGCCGTGGGGATGACGTTTCTGCCGCATGTGGGCAGCTTGCATTGCGAAAGGATCGTGTAGAATAGTCAGCCAACCATGCAGAATACCGAGAAATGGCTGAGTCTTGGAAGGCGTTGGGCTGACGCCGACCCTGAACCTGAGAGTGCTGAGAGCCTGCGCCAGCTCATCGAATCAGCGGATTGGTCTGCAGTGAGGGAGTGCTTCGAACCGGGTCTGGAGTTTGGCACGGCTGGGTTGAGAGGGGTGGTGGGTCCGGGACCGGCACGGATGAACCTTGCGGTAATCCGTCGCGTCACTCGAGCATTGAGCGAAGTCGTGAAGCGTCGCGCCTTGTGCGACATGCAGGGGCCTGGCCAATTAGCGGCTCCAATGGTTGTTGGTTTCGACGGGCGGCTCGATAGCCTGCGCTTTGCGCGAGAGGCGGTCGGAGTCCTGGCTGCGGCGAAGGTTTCAGTTGCCTACTTCGATCGGCCTGTGCCGACTCCCTTGGTGGCGTTTGCTGCACAACGTCTCGCGTCGCCGGCAGCAATTGTCGTAACGGCGAGCCATAACCCACCTGAGTACAATGGCTACAAGGTTTACGGCGCCGACGCGATCCAGATAGTGCCGCCCTTCGATCTCGAGGTAGCGGCAGAACTGGACCGAGTTGGCCCCGCGCGAAGTATTCCCTGTCAAGAAGCTGCTTTTGGCGCAGTTACTGCAACGTCTCAGTGCATCGGCGACGAGATGAGTCAGGCGTATATCGAGGCCGTACTTGCCGGCCGCGCGCGCGGGGCGGAGGCCCAACCTATACGCATCGCCTACACGCCGCTGCATGGGGTCGGAGCGCCTTGGGCGGAGCGGGCACTGCGAAGTGCCGGATACTGGGATCTGCATATTGAGCCTGGTCAGCGCGAAATTGATGGACACTTCCCGACCGTGCGCTTTCCAAACCCTGAGGAGCCAGCCACACTCGAGCGGGGGCTCAAGCTGGCGCGCGATCTTTCAGCAGACGTGCTGCTCGTCAACGATCCGGATGCCGATCGTATGGGTGCTGCCATCCGGAGCCGAAACGGGACTTTTCGAATTCTATCAGGCAACGAGATCGGCATTATTCTCACGGACTACCTGTTGGCACAGTCGCCAGAGCCACAGGCGGCAGCAGTCGCAGTGACTATCGTCTCGAGCCCAATGGTTCGGCATATCGCTGCTCGACATGGCGCTCACGTGGAGACTACGCTTACGGGATTCAAATGGCTTTGGACGGCGATGCGCAGCCTTGAGCAAGATTCTCAGAGGCATTTCGCATTGTGCTGGGAAGAAGCCCTCGGCTACTCCACGCATGCCGCCGTTCGCGACAAGGATGGCATCGCGGCGGCCGTGGTTTTCGCCGACTGGGTATCGCACTGTCGCGCTCAAGGCATCGCACCCATTGAGTACCTGTCGGGACTATATCGTCGCGATGGCGCTTGGGCGAGCTCTCCTCGCAATGTCGTGCGGCCGGTGGCTAATGGGGTGGCGGAGATCCAGCAGATGATGACACACCTAGCGCACTTTCCGCCCAAGGAGCTAGCTGGGCGACGCGTGATCAACGTGAGCGACTACAGTCAGAAGGTCGACGGTCAACCGGCATGGTGTGGTCCGAGCGTGATGTTCATCCTCGAGGTCGATGGGGGAGCGCGCATCGTCGTACGACCGAGCGGCACCGAACCAAAACTCAAGTGTTACGCGGACGTCGTGGCGGAGGTGGGTGTGGGCGAAGACCCCTTGCAGGCATACGAGCGCGCGAAAGCCGTTGCGGATGCCTTGAATGAGGAATTGGTGCGCCGGCTCGAAATGGTACTCTCCGACCCACCATGAGTAACGCCATTCGCATTGCAGCGCACGGTGGCACCAGCGTCCTGCGCTTTAGCGCCGTAGAGGTGGGCCCACCCGGGCCAGGCGAGGCCGTCGTACGGCACACTGCGATTGGAGTCAACTTCATCGACATCTATCATCGCAGTGGGCTCTATCCGCTGCCGTCTATGCCAAGTGGGATTGGCGTCGAGGCGGCTGGCATCGTTGAGGCGGTCGGAGCAGACGTCGATGGAGTCCGTCCTGGCGATCGCGTTGCCTATGCGGGCGGTTCGCCGGGAGCCTATGCCGAGCGTCGCCCAATTGCGGTCGAGCGATTGGTGAAACTGCCTGATGACATCTCTGATGAGGTGGCAGCCGCCGTGTTGTTGAAGGGGATGACAGTCGAATACCTAATCCGTCGCACCTATGCCGTGAGAAATGGGCAGACGGTGCTTTGGCATGCAGCTGCCGGGGGAGTGGGCGTGATCGCTTGCCAATGGTTGAGAAGTCTTGGAATCAGGGTGATTGGCACGGTCGGTACAGTCGCCAAAGCCGAGTTAGCTCGCGTCAACGGTTGTGCCGAGACGATCCTCTACCGTGAGGAAAACTTCGTCGCGCGCGTGCGCGCATTGACCTCTGGCAAGGGCGTGCCTGTCGTGTACGACTCCGTGGGCAAGGAGACATTTCTGCAATCGCTGGATTGCTTGGAGCCGCGTGGGATGTTGGTCGAATTCGGCAACGCCTCAGGGAAGCCCGAGCCATTCGACGTGAATCTGCTGAGCGCAAAGGGGTCGCTCTTCCTGACGCGGCCGACGCTATTTGCCTACATCTCTAGTCGTCATGAACTGTTAGCTAGTGCAGAGGCGTTGTTCGATGTCATTCGTCGCGGTGTGGTGAATCCGCACATATCACTGCGACTGCCGCTGCGCGAGGCCGCTCAGGCGCAGCTGCGTCTCGAAGCCCGCGAAACCGTCGGCTCGATCGTGCTTTTCCCGTAGTGCGCTCTGCACGGAATCTGTTATGCCATCGCAAAGACGGCGCGAGTCAGCCTCAGTAAGTCAGGCTCAGAGCTCTGGCGAATCGTAGGGAATGATCTCCACCGAGGAAATGTCAGGGACTGCTGCGAGGATTGGATCCTTCAGGTCCTTAGCAGAGCCAACGACGGCAATCACCAAACGTGTTGGGTCGATGCGATTGCGTAGTGCCGCGGCGGTGTCGTCTAGCTTGACGGCGGCGACACGACTCTCGTACTCATCGTAATAGCCGTCGGGCAGACCGAGCAATGCAGTGTCGAGGGCGAGACCTAGACGCTTGGCTGCAGTGTCGATGCTGAAAGCATGTGAGCGCACCAGGGATTTCTTGGCGAAGGAGAGCTCTTTCGGGGTGATACCTTTTTCGACCAATGCTTCCAACAGGTCGAGCTTCAGTTTTGTGCAGGCGGCGGCGTCGTCCTTGCTCGGAAAGGTCCAAAGTGTCAGGTTTTGACGACACAAATCGATCGGAAGGGTGGCGTAGGCCCCATAGGACCACCCGCGTTCGACTCGGATCTGTTGCATCAATCTCGAGGAGAATGTGCCGCCAAAGACAGTCATCGCAACGTGCAGGGCGGTGTGGTCGGTGTCGGTGGGCTTGCTGCCAGCTAGACCGATCAGGATCTGAGTCTGAGCGCGGTCGGGCTTGTCGACAATGACGAGGCGTCGACCTTCGGGGACTACGGGTTCCTCTAGAGTGGCCAACTGTGCGGGGGCCTCGGGGATCGCCAGGATGATCCGCTCCGCCAACTCAGTGGCGCGATCCACGTCGATATCCCCCGACATCCCGAGGACCAAGCTGTCGCGTTTTCGCGTCAATTTATCGTGCTGAAGGACCGTGGCCAGGGAGATGCGCTCGATGCTGGAGAGTGTGCCGGATGCGGTTCGCGCATACGGATGGTTGGGATAGAGCGCACGGCGCAGGGCGCGGTGGGCGAGCGAGCGATCGTTGTCGAGTCCCTCGACGATTTCCGCGCGGCTCTCGCGCTTGAGGCGTTCGAACTCTTGGGGATCGAGGCTAGGTCGCCCGGCGGCGTCTGCTAGGAGGGCAATGAAAGGTTCGACTGAACGCGCAATCGTGGCTCCACCCAGGGAGACCGACGAGTAGCTGACGTCGGAACCGAGGGAAGCCCCTAGGCGGTCGAGCTCCTCTTCGATCGCCTGGAACGCGCGTCCACCGGCGGTCCGACGACTTAGACGTGACAGTAGGCGCGAGGTGCCTTCACAACCCAGCGGATCGAGGGTTGCTCCTCCGCGTCGGGCGACTGAGACCGAAACGAGTGGCAGCGCGATGCTTTGCTCGATGAACAACGGAACGCCGTGGATTTCGCGGCGGACGGTATGGTGTTTCGACTTCATAGCGCCGTCTCTTGCTGTCCGTTCTTGGCTTCGGCCGTCCGTCGAACGCAAATGATGGTGCGTCCTTCGGGCTGGAGGAATCGGCGGGCCACCCGCAAGAGGTCACTCGCGTTACATTGTTGCATCGCTTCGAGCCGCTCAAACGCTGCTGACGGACGACCAAGAAGAGTCTCATAGAAGCCGACGGTCGAAGCTTTCCCATCAACCGTGTCGAGACCGGCAAGCAAGCCAAGCTCGATACGGCTCAGGGCGCGGTCGATTTCCTCGACCGACGCTGGAGCCATGCGGATTCGATCGAATTCCTCGTCAAGCACGTGGAGAAGCTCTTCGGCGCTGTGATTGTCCCGAGCAGTGATCGAGATCTCGATCAGCCCGGGATCACGAAATGGCCCGATGAACATTCGCACATCCGTCGCAATCTCTAAGTCGTGGACTAGTCGTCGCAGCAAGCGACTGGGACGCCCGCCGCAAAGGACTTCTGCAAGAACGCCCAGGGCGATGTGGTCATGGTCACCCAGGGCCGGTGCGCGGTAGCCAATCACGAGCTTTTCAGTTGGGGTTGGCTTTTCGATCTCGAGTCGCCGCTCCACCAACTGTGGCGGTTCAGGTTGCACGTCCTCGATCGGCAGCTGACTTGATGCCAGCGCCGAATAGGCTCGTCCGACGCGCTCGACCAGAGTCGCCAGTTTGAAGTCACCCACAACGACCAGCGTGGCGTTATTGGGCGAGTAGTAGGTGCGATAGAATGCTGAGCAGTCCTCGGGGCAGAAGCCCTGGATGTCGGACATCCAGCCAATCGTGGGCCAATGATACGAGTGTTTGGTGAACGCAGTGCTCCAGAGCAGTTCGCTTGTGGCACCTTCGATGTCATCGTCGACGCGATAGCGCCGCTCATTGGCGACGACATCCTTCTCTGTTGATACTTGCTTTTCAGTAAGCGCAAGATGCTGTAGGCGCTCCGACTCCAACTCAATGACTAGCGGCAGAGCGCTGGCTGGCGCGTTGACCGTAAATTGGGTGAAATCGAGCCAAGTCGAGGCATTGGTTTCCGCACCGGCTTCCTCGAGGCGATGATCGTATTCGCCAGGCCCAATGTTCTCGGTTTCGCCGAACATCAAGTGCTCGAACAGATGGGCTAGGCCCGTCTTGCCTGGTTGCTCGTGGCGCGAGCCAACGCGAATCCAAGTGTGGTAGGAAAGCACTGGCGCCGAGTGATCCTCACAACATAGGAGCGTCAGGCCGTTCGGGTACACGAAGCGTTCGACCTTGAGCGACGGTCCGAAGTCGACGGTTCCTCGATGCTCTGCCCTATGCTCGACGGCGATGCGAGCGAGGGCCTTGTCAATGTGAGGATTCGTGCGGCGGTGGGATTGGGGGGATGCGACCATGGAAGCCTAATTGTCGAGTTTCAGGATAGCGAGAAATGCCTCTTGCGGCACTTCCACGTTGCCGACGGACTTCATGCGCCGCTTGCCCTCCTTCTGTTTCTCGAGGAGTTTGCGTTTGCGTGAGATATCGCCGCCATAGCATTTGGCCGTTACGTCCTTGCGCATTGCCTTGATCGTGACCCGGCTGATGACCCGCGTACCTATCGCGGCTTGGACCGCAACCTCATACTGTTGGCGCGGAATTAGCTCCTTTAGCTTGCTCGCCAAGTCACGTCCACGCGTATACGAGGTGACGCGATGGACGATTACGCTGAGGGCATCCAGCGGCTCGCCGTTGACCAGAACGTCGAGCTTGACAAGGTCGTCTTCCCGGTAGCCTGTAAGTTCGTAGTCCATACTCGCGTAGCCGCGGGACACGCTCTTCAACCGATCGTGGAAATCGAGGATGACCTCGGCAAGTGGTAGCTCGTAGGTGACGATGACATGGTCCGTCGTGGCGTAGTGAATCCCAGTCTGGATTCCGCGTCGCTCTTCGCAAAGCGTGACCACTGGCCCAACGTGCTCCGAAGGGACGTGGATGGTCACCTTCATGATGGGCTCCTCGATCTTCTCGAGCTCTGCCACCGTTGGCATGTGTGACGGATTGTCCACGATGATGATCTCGCCCGTCTTCTTCGTTGCACGGTAGACTACGCTTGGTGCGGTCGTGATGAGGTCGAGATTGTATTCGCGTTCGAGGCGCTCCTGGATGATCTCCATGTGCAGCAGGCCAAGGAAGCCACAGCGGAACCCGAACCCGAGCGCGTCAGATTTGTCAGGCTCGAACTGGAACGAGACGTCGTTCAAGTGGAGCTTGCTCAGTGCATCGCGGAGGTTCTCGTACGCTGCCGCATCGGTCGGAAATACGCCGGCGTAGACCATGGGTTTCACCTTCTGAAAACCCGGTAGGGGTTGCTCTGCGGGGCGAGCCGCCAAGGTGATAGTGTCTCCGACGCGAGTCTCTTCGACGCTCTTGATGTTGCCGGCGACGAAGCCGACCTCGCCTGGCCCGAGTTCGTCGAGTTCGGTCGGATGCGGCGCAAAGCAACCCATGTAGGTCACCTCGAACTTGCGACCAATCGACATGAGAATGATCTCGTCGCCGCGTCGCAGACAACCCTCGATGACGCGAATGTTCATCGTTGCGCCGCGGTAGCTATCGTACCAAGTATCGAATACCAGGGCTCGAAGGCGAGATTCGGCGTTCCCCTTGGGCGGCGGGATCCGCAAAACCACAGCTTCGAGGATTTCCTTCACACCTTGACCGGTCTTGCCGCTGGCCATCAGTGCGCCGCTGCAATCAAGTCCGATGATTTCCTCGATTTGGTTTGCGCAACGATCGACGTCGGCTGAGGGCAGATCGACTTTGTTCAAGACAGGGACTATCTCTAGGTTGTTCTCGAGTGCCAAGTAGACGTTGGCCACCGTTTGAGCTTCGACGCCTTGGGTTGCGTCGACGACCAAGAGGGCACCTTCGCAAGCGCGCAGGCTGCTGCGAACCTCGTAGTTGAAATCGACGTGTCCAGGAGTATCGATCAATTGCAGTTGGTAGTCTTGCCCGTCGTCCGCGCGGTACTTCAAGCGAACCGACTGCGCTTTAATCGTGATGCCGCGTTCGCGTTCGAGTTCGAGCTTGTCGAGGAATTGGTCGACTCGTTCCCGCTCGGATAGCGCACCGGTCACGTCGAGGATGCGATCGGCAAGCGTGCTCTTGCCGTGATCGACATGGGCGATGATCGAGAAATTACGGATTTTCGAGGGGTCTGTCGGCATGCTCAGCGGGTCTTTGCGTCGACGGCGCAGTGCGGAAATTCGCTCGCGCAGCGCAGGGCACGCGGTCTAGCGCGTGCGCCGACGGCCTACCAGAGCGGGGGTGACTACGTTGCGCATCCGGACGCTATTGCAAGTGAAGGAGCCGACCCGCCGGACGATATTGCTTCGCAGAACTCATCTTGGGTTTGGGCGTCGCGGAGACGTTGCGGAGCGTGTTCGCTCTTGTGCGGCTACGTCGCTATGGTTGGTCCAGGTCCGACACAGCGTCTCGACGCCGAACATCGTCTGAAACGACGGGACTACTTCTTTGCTGGCGCTTGGTTCTTCGGGACGTCGACCAAGCTCATCTGTCCTGGAAGCTCGTATTCATAGTGCTTGAGCACCAGGTCGATGCCCTCACGGATGTACACGGCCACAGGGACCTTGGTACGACTATGCAGCAGGTGCAGACGGTCGTTCTGCTCCGGAGTGATGTACACGGTTGTCGAGATCTTTTTGCGGGACATCGGCATCGAGCTCCGCTCTAACCTGCCAGTCGTTACAATAGATTCCACTACACGTGTTGTCAATTGGCAGAGTGCAGGGGACAACTGCGCAAAACTAATTGAAAACAGCTACTTATCTATATTCCTGCGCGTACGGCTCCCTCGCAAGTATCGAAATATACCTCAATGTGCAGTTGAGAACGAACATTAGGCCGGGTCTGCGAAGATTGCGTCGAGCAGTCGGTCGCTTTCGGGCACCAGATGAGAGGACACCCTGACCTAACTAACATTCGGCGAGCCACCGGCGAATGGGCCGGCAGGGAGCTGCGCGCGGAGAAGTCGCCACGAGTCGGCGCGAAAGCTGCGGTGAACGTCTAGGTTGAGGCACGAGGATCTTGAGCAGCGGCAACACAGCGAACCCAGGTGGTGGGCAAGGGCGTCCTGCGAGGAAGGCCGCCCCGGTGCCCGGGGGCGCTGTCTGCTAAGGAATTGCACGACCAGGGGGCACGCCTGGTCTAGTATTGGGACGCCGCCCGCCTTGGCATGACCAGGTGACCGTCGAGCTGGGCGCAGTCGAGCGAGGGAGATGTGAGGTCGCGGATGCGAATGCAGCGTTACGGCAGGCAGCAGGGCAGTGGGTCTATCGCGAGGATTCTTCTCGCCACGTCTATGGTCGTGGAAATCCTCGTCCTCGGGTGCAGCGCGAGTGGAGGCTTGGGTGTTGGTGGCAAGGGGATCGTGACGGCGCGAAGTCGCACCATCGACCACGAGCCTTGCGACCTGGAATCCAAGTCAGCCGAAAAGGTCGACGCGAACGGTGACGGTCACCCAGACTTGTCTGTCGTGATGAATGGAGCGAAGGAGCTATGCCGCGCGGCAGACCTCGACTTCGACGGCCGGATCGACATGTGGAGTTACCACGACGACGCAGGCAAACTCAGGCGTAGAGAACTCGACTACGATCGAGACGGCAACGTCGACGAGATCCAGCTCTACAAGGCAGGGGAGATCGCGGAGAAGCATCGAGCTTCGACCCCGGCCAAACGATTGGATACCTGGGAGTTCTACACTGCCGGACGGCTTGTCCGCGCAGAGCGCGATTCAGACGCAGATGGGCGGGTCGACCAGTGGTGGGACTACAAGACGCCAGATTGTCCTGTGATTCGCGCGGACACTGACGGAAACGGCGAACCAGATCCAAAGACTGAGGTCGACTATTGCAGTGAGAGTGGCTACAAGCCGCCCGAGCAAGCCGTGCCAACTGCTGCACCCATGCTTCAGAAGGAAACCGAAGCGTTGCCAACGGAGACGTCGAGTACGGAGAAAGCCGAGCCCTCTGCTGGTGCAGATACAGCCGCCAGCAAAGAAGCGTCCGGCAAAGCCAAAGGACAGAGCGCGCCCAAGAAGGATGGTGCGAAATGATGGCTTCGAGGCATTGGCTATGTCTGACCCTAGTGATGGCGGGCTGTGGCGCGAACAAGGCTGCAACCGTACCTGCTGCGATGGGTGACCCTGTCGATGTTGCCAACACATCGGGCGACGATGCGTCACGTTGCGAGTTCCGCGGTCGCGCCGACCGTGAAGCCAAGGAGAGCGCTGGCCTCGGCACGATTCGACCGAATATTCGGCGCGTCTACGCATTGGTGGGAGAGGGCGACGACCGTCGGCGGGTCCTGCTTTGTCGCGAGGTGGACTCGAATCTGGATGGCGTAAAGGACGTAGTGCGCACCTTCAATGACAAGGGCGAAAGTCTGCGTGAATTGGCAGACAGTGACTACGACGGCAAGATTGATACCTGGATCACGTTTGCGCGGGGGCGCATGGCGAAGGTCGAACTCGATTCAAATCGCGACGGAATCGCAGATGAGTTTCGCTACTACGTGCAGGGGAAGTTGGCCCGACTGCAGCGAGACACTAACCGCGACGCGAAACCCGACGTTTGGGAGATCTACGAAGACGGCGCGCTGAAACGCATGGGCTTCGACCTTGATTTCGACGGGCACGTCGACCGCTGGGATCGTGATGAGGTGGCCGAGCGTGCAGCGCTCGAACGTGAATTGCAGGAAGAAGAGAAGCGCAAGCGCGACCAGGCAGCAGCTGCTGCGCAAGCCGAAAAAGAAGCTGACGCCCAACCCGACGGGGGGCCTGTCAAGGGGCACGTGAGCGCGCGAAAACGCTGATTGTCCGGCGGCTCACCACAACATTATTTGTTCGAGTTCGATCATGGCAGACCGATTGCAGAAGATTCTTGCCCGTGCGGGGATTGCCGCGCGACGCAAAGCGGAAGAGCTCATCGTGGCCGGGCGCGTGCGTGTCGACGGCCGCGTGGTCACCGAGCTTGGCACCAAGGCCGATAGCCGTAAACAACGCATCGAGGTTGACGGGAAACGCGTCATCAAGGAACCCCTCGTCTACGTGCTGCTGCACAAGCCGCGTGACATTGTCTGCACTGCCAGCGATCCAGAAGGTAGGCCCACGGTAACCTCGCTGGTCAAAGGGTTGACCATGAGGTTGATGCCCATTGGTCGACTCGACTACGCGACTAGCGGTGTGTTGTTGCTATCAAACGATGGCGACTTTTCGATGGGGCTTCTGCACCCGAAGCGCGCGGTGAAGAAGATCTACGTCGCTAAGGTGCAGGGGGAGGTAAGCGACGTCGCCCTGGACCGATTCAAGCAGTCCATCGTCATAGATGGCAAGCCGACCAAGCCGATCGACGTCCGGATCCTGCGTGTCGAAAATCGCAAGACCTGGCTCGAGCTAACGCTCGAAGAAGGGAAAAATAGGCAGATCCGACGGCTCGGCGAGGCCATCGGGTATCCAGTGATGCGGTTGGTGCGCACGCACTTCGCAGGCCTTACCATCGAGGGGTTGCGTCCAGGCGAATACCGGATGCTGACTGTCTCGGAGTTGCGCGATCTCCAAAAGGACTACGGCGTGCCGCGGAACGTTCATCCGGCGGCGGTGTCCATCGCTGAGGGACCCGTTACTCGTGCGCCTCGAGCGACCGGTTCCAAGGTTTCGTCTCGCCGAACGGCACCGTCGACGCAGAGCAGAGGCTCAGCTAGTTCTCGACATTCGGGCGAAGGACTCAGGTCAGAGGGAGTTCAACGCGCTTCGGGCACCAAGGGATCCAGGGGATTCTCGGGCAGTGACCAGTCTGAGCGAAAGAATCCAGCTGCTCGCAAGAAGGCGTCGGGACCGAGAACAGGTTCGCCTGCGGCTGCGTCGGTGCCATGGTCGAAGACAACGAAGTCAGGCACGAGTGCCGGCAAAGCCAAGACGCGCCACAAGCCTTCAGGGCCGTTACCGCTGACTACTCCGAGCAAACGGCCCCGGCGATTTGGGTCCGGGTAGACGAACGCGACTCCCACGTCGGGCTCTGGAAAACGTAGGGCAGAAAGTTCGATTGAAGACGGTGTAATGTGGATCGGCAACGAAGCGTGAATTGCTGCTAAGTGCTGGTGGTCGTCGGGGCGCCCGACGTAGATCAGGCGCGTCAGTGGCGAGTCGGTGGGTGAGAATTGCCGATCGGATATTACGGGAATAGAGAGCGCGACACCGGGACGAGGCTCGACGAGCCGGGTTGCAATCTCGCGATTGAGCGCAGCCGTTTTCGGGTTGAGGCTACCGTAAACTACTGCCAATGGTCCCGAAAACAGCTCGGACCAAGGACCCTCGAACCGTGCGGTGCCAGCGCTTGAGCGCTCCGGAGCGAGCTGCCAGTGGCCGTCAGCGAAGTCAAATTGGCGTCGCGCATGGCGGTCGACCAAGAGTTCTGTGCCATCAATGATGACGTGCAGCGGCGCGTCATCATCGAGATGACGGGTGTTGCCGATTCGAAACGCAGTGACATGGCGCGTTTTGACTTCGACCGCACTTGGCGAGACGACTCGGGCATCGAGCAGGCTCGGCTGCTCCGAGTCTCCCACCGCGGTCAGCTCAAGCCAGAACTTCCTGCCCTGGGTCAGTGAGGAGCTGGCGAGCACGACGCGGGAAGGGTCCGTGTCCTTCTGCCACTTGGCGAGCCAGAAATACAATGCGGCGTTAGCGTACGTACGCTTCCAAACCGCGTGGCCTAAATCGGGCCAGTCCTCCGTTAAGGTGTAGCCCAGGGCGCGGTAGCGTGTCGTCAGTGACTTCGAATTTTCGAGCGGACGGTCCTTCGTGCCATGGGCGACATACAAGGGGATGTCGTTGCCCGACTCCGCCCAGCTCGCTGGGGAGAATCGGTGCATGAGGCGACGCTCCCAGGTGCGAAGCGGTTTGTTCGCCGTGTCACGTCGAACGAAGTAGCTGTGGTAGCCGCACAGCGGTGCAGCTGCAGAAAACAGTTCCGAGTGGCGAAAAGCAATCTCTGCCGCACCCGTGCCGCCCATCGACACGCCCGTGATACTGATTCGAGTCTTGTCGATGGGGTAGGTCGTAGTGGCCCAATCGAGCGCGTCGAGCACCGCGTGCTCGCCTGGACCCCGATAGAACGTGTTGCCGTATGCCTCGGGCGCCAATACGAAGCCATCGACCTTGGCTGCGGTCTTGTGCGTGGGGGTGTCGAGGAATGCTTCAAGTATTCGTCGTGGATTGCTGTTGTAGCCGTGCAAGACGACCACCAAGGGACGCTTAATTGTGGAATTTGCCAGGAAATCGCCTGGGACGTAGGTCAGCGCCGAGGTTGGTCGCCCATTGAAGGGAGAGCGAATGTAGGCATCGGCAAATCCTGGTTTGGTGAGCGGGTTCTCTCCCCGTTCGAGCTGGCCTGTCAGTGCGTCGAGTCGTCGGACGGCGCTCTCTAGGGCGTCGCGGGATGGTTGAAGCATGCGTTCCGCAACGTCCGACCGAAAGGCTTCTAGTGTTGCTCCGAGATCGTCGTGCTGAGAGCAGCCAGCGGTTTGCACCAGGGGCAGAGCCTCCGCACGGATCCCTCGCTCGAGACTAGCAATCGCCGACGGGGTCAACCAGAGCTTGCGTATAGTGCGCGAATTACCGAGCCGGACCACCAAGGTCGAGGAGCTTTCGGCGACCAAGGTATCGAGCGGGCCGAGGTGAACCCTGAATGGTTGGAGTTCCTGCCGCGCCTTCGAAAGCGATCCCGCCTTCCATCGGTGAGTTTGCAGTTCGATTTCGACTGGCAGCGGTTGGAGGGGCTGGCTCGCGGGGAACGTCAGGTCGACTTCGAGTTCCAGCGGTAGTTGTGCGGTGGGAACGCTCAGTGAGAGCGCCAGCTGCTGCTCGATGAGTTGCCGTTCCGACGAGTCGCCAGGCAGGTACAGCCGGGCCTCCGTGGGCGCTTGGTTGGTGTTTCGATCCCGCAGCAGAGCACTGAACGAGGCCCGGTTGCCAAAACGCTCGAGTCCAATCCAAAGCGGATGAAATCCGGGACCGAGTGTTAGGGCAATGGGCACGAAACCACGCCCTCGCTGTCGTGGCCTATCGCGCTGGTGCACCCAATGGCCATCGACGGAGACACGCAAGTTGCCGTCGGCTGAGACGAGTAGCCAACCGTCGAAGGGCTTTTCCAAGTAGAGCCAGAGACCGACGGCGCTCGAGGCATGCGTGTTCGCGGGAACTCCCAGGATTTCGGCCCAGTCGAAGTCGCCCGTCGCGGCGGAGATCGTGCGCCAGCTGCTGCCAGCGCACGCCCCACGATATCCGGGTTGAATCGTCGGGGGCGCGTCGCGCAAAGCCTCACAGGGGCCGGAAAGAAGCCAAGCGCCGATCGCGCCGTTGGGACTTAGCGCAAGATGGCTCGTTCGATGCTTGTCCGGTTCTGCCCCGACGATCCTCGACGCAAGCAGGAAGACGCTGGCACACGCACCGATCGCGCGTCGCCAAGAAAGACGATTGCCGCTAGCTCGGTTGGCCGTGGGCAAGCGTTTTTGGCCCATCGCGAAACATGATCGAAACCTTCTGTGGATCGACCACCTCCAGAACATAGCCATCGCCGAACTTCGGGTGAGATACCAACTCGCCGAGTGCAAAGCGACGCACCATGCTGTAGCGCGTGAAAGAGGACACGGCCTTGCCGAGGACACGGGACTCCCATTCGTTGGTCTTGGCCGGGGCGCGGTGTGATGTGGAGGCACTGCGCGGCGTCGAAGCCGCTCCGACGCGGCCAACTTGAGAAATGGAACCGTCTGCCAGGCGTTTGACGGGGGCAACGGACTGGGTACCCGGGGCCTTCTTCAAGTAGCGGTGTTCCGACCCGCAAGTCATGCATATGACTCGCGCTGGGGTAGTGCGCACCAGCGCGACGATGCGGTGCCCAAGGAGCATTTTGCATTTCGTACACCACGCATCGATCTCGCTGCCTGCCGTCAATGGTTTCACTTACTTCTCTCCTGTTCGGCCACCGCCTCCTCGACTGAGGATGGAGGACTCGATGGCTGCCGCTGCGGAGCGGCTTTGGGGCTTGATGAATCGCTAACCGATTCGGTTTCGTCTGCTGGTGGCGCCGACTGGACATGCACTCCAACCTTGGTCTTGACCTCGGGTCGCGGGCGACCGGCTGGCGAGGTGTTCGGAACGAAACGGACCTGGGTCTTGACTTCGAGCGTCAACCCAGAAAGCAGTTTCGTTAGCTCGTCTGCCAGAGACGCACGCTCGAGAAATTCTCGCAGTTCGCGGGCAAGCACATGGGCGATATCCCGCTTGGTTTCGTCGAGCTGTGCCAAAAGTAGCACGGCTGCTTCTCTGGGTAGCTTCATCTCAGCGAGAAATTGGCGAAAATTCTCCGGGCCGTCAGCGAGTTTCTCGACGCCCACATCGACGAGTTTCTTGACGAGTTCGGGAATGATTCTCTCCAAACGACTTCGTTCACGGTCGTCTCGTTCGCGGGGAGGCGAAGCATCGCTCGACACGGGCGGGAGCGTTACTCGTTGAGGTGCGGGAGTCAAACCAAGTACAGCGGGTACATGGTGGATAGTGAACAATTGCGGACAGTCGTGTCACTCGCGGCCGTCGAGCTCGAGTAGCTTTTGCAGATTCACGCAATTGGACTGGCGGGGTTTGACCGGCCGTGAGGGCGATAGCCCGACGCGCAGAGCTTGGTTTGCGAATTCGGTGCCCGTGTCGCGCCGCTGACGAAGGGTATCGACATAGCGACTAGTATCAACTGGGCGGTATCTCGTGGGGGGTGCCCCCTTTGGCATGTCGAGCGAATCGCGGGGAGCGCGGCGAATATTTACCACGCCAGAGCTTTTGCCGGACTAAAGTCCCAGCATGCTTACCGCGTACGCAGAACGGCGAAAGCGAATGCTCGAGGGTATGGGCAATGGAGTCCTCGTCTTGTTCGCGGCACCGGTGACTTGTCGCAACAACGACGTCGAGCACGAGTATCGACAAGACTCGGACTTCTACTACCTGACCGGGCTTGACGAGCCGGAGAGTGTTCTCGTGCTCACGGCCAATGCCGAGAAGCCCTTCGTTCTTTTCGTTCGGCCGCGGGACGGTGAGCGGGAGACTTGGGATGGTGAGCGCATTGGCGTTGATGGCGCGATGACGCGCTTTGCCGCTGATCTAGCGTACCCGGTCTCCGAATTGCCAGCTCGGTTGCTGGAGCTTCTCAAGGGTCAGAAACGCTTGTTCTACGGGCTTGGGCGACAGCAAAAGAACGATCTGGCTGTAATTGGGGCGCTGCAGCAACTGCGGGAGCGGGTTCGAAGGGGCGAAGCGGGGCCCACCGAAATCGTAGAGCCGTCGACGGTGCTGCACGAAATGCGTCTTATCAAGACCGACGTCGAGCTCGAGGCATTGCAGCGAGCTATCGCGATCACCGCCGATGCGCATCACGCGTTGCTTGCTCAAACGCGCCCAGCTATGGCGGAATACGAACTCGAGGCGATCTTGCGCGAGCAGTTTCGGCGAAGAGGGTCGGAGCGTTGCGCCTACACACCCATAGTAGCTTCGGGACGGAACGCCAGAGTCCTGCATCACCGACGTAATGATCGGACGATTGGCGATGCGGAATTGGTGCTCGTCGATGCCGGTGCCGAGTTTGGGTATATGGCTGCCGATATCACTCGGACTTTCCCGAGCAACGGGCGGTTTACGCAACCCCAACGACAGGCCTACGAGATTGTGCTGCGTGCCCAGGAGCGAGCGATCGCAGCTGTCGTTCCGGGCGCCACGCTGGATGACATCCACTTTACCGCCGTGCGCGAGATCTGTGCGGGGTTGGTCGAGCTCGGGATCCTCCCAGGCACCGGGCAGGCGGTACTCGAGTCAGACGCCTACAAGAAATACTACATGCATCGTACTAGCCATTGGTTAGGGATGGACGTACACGACGTTGGCGCGTATCACGTGGATGGAAGGCCAAGACCACTGGTTGCCGGAATGGTACTTACCGTCGAACCGGGCCTTTACTTCGCTGCGGAAGACGCTGCAGTTCCCGATGGTTTGAAAGACGTCGGGATCCGTATCGAAGACGACATTCTCGTGACCGAGTGCGGGCCGGTCAACTGTAGCTCAGCCATTGCGAAAACCGTCGATGAGATCGAACGTATGATGTCCAACGGCATCCAGCAGCAGCGGTCCAAGTGATTGCCTACATTCAGATCCCAGAATGGACAATCGTTGCAGCGAATGCATTCGGCAACGGTCGCCCGGGTACGGCCATTGCCGTTCGCCCCTTTGGAACCCTCGTGGCGATGGCGGTCGCGTTCGGAGCGTGGCTTAGTCTGCGTCAAGCGCGCCGGATTGGGCTGTCTACGGTACCTGTCGTAGATTTCCTGTATTGGATATCCGTCGGAGGCTTCCTGGGCGGTCACGTCCTCGATGTCATCCTGTACCACCCGGCATTGGTCCTCGAAGAGCCGTTGGCTCTGGTGGATATCGCGAGCGGACAGTCCAGTTTTGGCGGGTTCGTCGGAGCGACAGCGAGTGCCCTGTTGTGGCGTAGGGTGCGGCGTCGGCCGCTCGGTCCCGTTGCCGAGGTGATTGCTAGCTCGTTTCCCGCCGCATGGGTGATTGGCCGACTTGGTTGCGCGGTGGCTCACGACCATCCCGGTATTCGGTCTGACCTTTGGTTCGCCGTGGCCTACCCAGGCGGAGGCAGGCTCGATCTGGGCCTGGTCGAGGCGGCTGGCGTGGTTCCCCTTGCCCTGGCTGCCATTTGGTTGCGCCGCCGCCCGCGTCCGGAAGGGTATTTCGTGGCACTGATGTGCCTCTATTATGCGCCATTGAGATTCATGCTCGATTTTCTGCGTGCCAGGGACCTCGTTTCCTCGGACGCCAGGTACGCCGGGCTAACGCCTGCCCAATGGGCAACAATGCTGCTTTTTGGTGTTGGGTTGTATTTTTCGTCGCGCGCACATTTCGTTGGCGCGCGCCGGACCGGCAGGGGACAGACGGCACGGGGGCGGGCGGTCGGCGCGGCAGTATTCGGCGAAATGGGGGAGGAAAGCCCGGTTAGGGGTGGTGAGAGTCCCCCCAAATCTGGGCAATCGGAGCAGGCGACTTGACGTTGTCGTGCGACAAGTTATCGTGGGTCAAGAGACACTCCCGGCCGCAGATAGGTAGGGGAGAGCAGTCCGGGTGGCTTCTGGGAATCGGTAATGACGACTGAGGACGCACGCAAGTTGTTCGTGGCGGGGCTTCCGGAGTCGATGACCGAAGATGTGCTGCGTCAGTTGTTCGAGGCAACGGGTAGCCTGGTCGTCGAAGTGAGTTTGCCAAGAGATCGCGCCACCGGGCGCCCGCGGGGCTTTGGTTTCGTCACACTTCAGACGGGGGAGCAAGCGGAAAAGGCTCGCTCCGCGCTCGACGGTAGTGTGCAAGTCGGGCGAGCCATTTCGGTTCGTCCATTTCAAGGTGCGACTGCACGCAGGGAGCCCAAGCTCGAGGTTCAGCCATCCAGCCCCGCCGAGGATCGCACTTTGTATGTTGGCAACTTGCCCTACGATGCGACCGCAGATGAGGTTGAGCAGGCGCTGGAGCGAGCAGGGGTAGCGCCTGTCTTGCGCGTGCATTTGCCGGTGGGGCCCGATGGGCGACCGAGGGGGTTCGGCTTTGTAACCTTGTCGAGTCCAGAGGCGGTACTGCAGGCGATTCCGGCCATGCAGAACGCCGATCTGCGCGGGCGACACGTGATGGTCAAGGTTGCTCATCCGCGAGGCACAGCGCCAGGCGCGGCGCCTCGGGGGCCCGGCGCGCCCGCGGCTGCACCGTCCGCGGGGCATCAAGGACCACCGCGGTCCGACGCCGGGGGTTACGCGCCGTATGGCGAGCCAGTCCCGCCACCGAGGGCCTATCGTCCGCCGCAACCCTCTACTGACGTCGAGGAAGAAGTTGAGGATGGCGAGGGCGCAGCGAAAGCGAGTAGCAAGGCGAAGAGTGCTGCCGTTGCTCGCAGCGCCAAGGCCAGCAAAGTCGCTCCAGCCAAGCGCAAAGGTGAGCGCGTTGCGGATGACAAGCGCAGTCGCGGTGGTGGTGCTTCGTGGCAGCGCTGGGAAGACTGGGACGACGACTAGCCCCGCACTCCGAAAGTGTCCTCAGTGACAGCAGCCATTGCCATTGTCCGAACTCTGTCGAGAAGGACCTGGACGGTCGCGACGACTGGTGAGGCAGTGATGACTGGGCCGTAGGCTGTCGCCTGGACGTGAAAGGACGCGTCCACTGGCGGGCTAGCCGATGTGCTGTGGAGCCGGCGTGCCTTCTCTGCGCGAATTCGGGCAGGCATCTGCGGGTGGCGGGCGGTTCGGCAGTTCTTCCTGCTGTGTTGGAATAATTCACAGATTCAGCGACGGGAGTGGGGAAACATCGTCTTTGATGCGCGGGGCCGATTGCACCAGGTCGAAAGGGCATGCTAGGAAGAGAGTCCGCAATCGGCCAGATGTCCTAGAGTTTCGTGGGTTTCCACTTCTCGGGGCCGGGACACTTGGCACTTCGTCCGAACGTCTGAGGACTGATGATCTTCGACTGGCTCTATGGTCTGTTCTCCAACGACCTTGCCATCGATCTAGGCACGGCAACGACCCTCATCTACGTGAAGGGAAAGGGGATCGTTAGCTGTGAACCATCGGTGGTGGCTGTGCAGCGCGATGCGCGTGGGGACAAGCGCGTACTCGCCGTGGGGCGCGAGGCCAAAGAGATGCTTGGGCGAACGCCTGGAAACATTCAGGCAATTCGTCCATTGCGCGACGGAGTCATCGCAGACTTCGAGATCACCGAGGCGATGCTTCGGTACTTCATCGCCCGGGCGCACAACCGTCGTCGTTTGGTCAAGCCCCGCATTATCATTTGCGTGCCCTTCGGGATCACCGAGGTCGAAAAACGCGCAGTGAAGGAAAGTGCGGAAAGTGCAGGCGCTCGTGAGGTCTATCTGATCGAAGAGCCGATGGCCGCAGCGATTGGCGCGGGCCTTCCGATCACCGAGCCGAGTGGCAACATGGTCGTGGACATTGGGGGTGGAACGACCGAAGTAGCCGTCATCTCACTTGCCGGCATCGTCTACTCTCAGAGCGTGCGCGTTGGTGGCGACAAGATGGACGATGCGATCGTCGCCTACATGAAGCGCAAGTATAACCTTGCCATCGGCGAACAGACTGCAGAACGCATCAAGATCAGCATTGGCAACGCCTATCCGCTTGACCAACAGCTGACCCTCGAGGTTAAGGGTCGCGATATGGTGGCTGGGATCCCGAAGACCGTCGTGGTCAATTCGGACGAGATCCGCGAGGCACTTGCAGAACCCACCAACGCGATTGTCGAAGCCGTCTTGCTAGCTTTGGAGCGTACGCCGCCCGAACTTGCGGCTGACATCGTCGACAAGGGCGTTGTCTTGACCGGCGGCGGAGCATTGCTGAAAAACCTCGACGTATTGCTCCGCGAGGAAACTGGCCTGCCGGTCATGGTCTGCGACGACCCGATCAGTGCCGTCGTATTGGGCAGTGGAAAGGCGCTGGACCATATCGAACTGCTCAAGGAAGTTACGATTGGCTAGCCGAGCTTGGCGCCCAACGGGGCCTTTGAGCTAGGCTTGCTTCGCGCGACGACCGGGCCTCTTGGTTTGGCTGCACTGGTGCGTCGCATCGGTCCATTCATCGGTATGGTAGTTCGGGCAGACAGCAGTGATCCCTCTTAGGCGCTATCGAGATGTTGTAATTGTCGTGCTGCTCCTGGCGGTGCCGTTCTTCTTCTTACGGGCGAGCATCCGAAGGCCAGCGGAGTTGAACGTCGTTGATCGCGCAATCATGCGCGTGGCCGCACCACTACAATACGGTGCCTCGAGCGTGGCGAGAACCATTGCGGCGCTCATTGGTGAGTACGTTTATCTGGTGGACGTTAAGGCCGACAACAACCGACTCGCCTACGACAACTCGCGTTTGCGGAGCAAGGTTCGCGAATTGTCGGGGCTCGAAACGGAGAACCGACGGTTAAAGCGCATGCTAGGGCTGCGCGAGACGATTGTCGAAGAGACAGCAAGTGCCGTTGTCGTTGGCAAAGACACAATGGAGTACTTTCGGGTTGCTGAGATGACGCTCGACAATCCGGGAGTTGTCGTGCGCACCAACATGCCCGTCATATCGCTCGAGGGTGTCGTCGGGGTGGTGCTCAGGACTTCGGGAGACAAGATCAGCGTGCAGTTGAGCGTCGACAGTGGTTTCGGTGTGGACGTGATGGTCGAGCGGACCAAAGCCCGCGGGTTCGTTCGCGGGGTAGGCGATCCGCGGCGGTACGCCGTTCGTGTGGAATACGTGCAGCGCACCGATGAGGTCGACGTCGGGGATTTCCTCGTGACAAGCGGCGTGGGTTGTCGCTTTCCAGGTGGGATCCCTGTTGCCCGAGTCACCAAGGTTACCAAGGGCAACTTCGGAATCTACCAAGAGGTAGAGGCGGAGCCAACCGTGGATTTCTCGCGGCTTGAGGAAGTCCTCATTGTTCTGAGCGATCCGAAGGATTGCGCTCCTACCGGACGGCGTAGGGTACGCCCGACCAAGTGAGTGGACGATGCGGAACGTGACATTCCTCATCGTCGGATTCCTGCTCATACTGTTGCAGTCGAATCTACATCTTGCATTGGCCATGCTGCCGCTAGTTGGGGTAACGCCGAACTTGGTCATGCCACTGGTCGTCTTTCTGGGTGTGCATGAACACTCGATGACACGCGGTGCGATACTCGCATTCATCCTGGGGTACCTGCTGGACTTGCTGTCCGGTGCTCCAGTTGGTTTCTTCACTTTCGTTCATGTGGCGTGTTGGTGGATGGCTCGTGTCGCTGGGGTCCGACTCACTGCGCAGACGTGGTTGACTCGTGTCTCGCTGGGGTTTGTGTTTTCAATTGTCGAGGCGGCCATCTCACTCATATTGCTTGCTGTATTTGGCAGCGACACGCGCAGACCTGTCGAGGTTGCTGCCGTGGTGGTTCCGCACGCCATCTCCACGGCAATCGTAGCTCCCCTCATCTTTCGGATTGCACAGAAGCTACACCAATCCAGCCTGCCCGGTGGCAGTGCCCCGGAAGGAGGGATGCGGTGAGCATTCTCGTTCAGCGATCGGACGTCGGGGAGTTTCGTCGACGCTATCGCTGGATGGTGTTGGCGTGCTTGTCACTATTCCTACTGCTGTTTGGACGCTTGGTGGTGTTGCAGATCATTCAGGGGGACATCCATCGGGGGCAGGCGCGACGCAATATCGTCCGAGAAATTAAGCTTGCGACACGTCGGGGAGTGATTCGCGATGCAGAAGGTAGGGTGCTTGCCTCGAATCGCCCCTCCTACAACGTGTATGTCGTTCCATCACAATTGGATCTTGATCGAACTTGGCCAAGAGTCGTGCAGTTACTTGGCGCCGAGGCCACCGACGCAGCCGCCCTGAAGAAGCGAATTACTGATGCGGCTGGCGACGAACGGCGCAAGGATCAACAGGTTCTTCTGTCTGTGGATGTGGACCGCGACGTGGTTGCGATGCTTGAGACGCACGAGAGCGAACTTCCCGGAGTGGAAGTGGTCCCAGTACCAGTTCGCAACTATCCCTACGGAGAAGTTGCCTCTCACCTGCTGGGGTACATGCGTGAGGTCGATTCCGAGGACCTAACGGACCTGGACAGTCGTGGCTATCGGCCCGGGGATCGACTTGGAGCGGTTGGTATCGAGCGTCGCTGGGAGTCGTATCTTCGGGGTAAGCGTGGAATGCGAAAGACGATTCGAGCGATGCGCCGCATGGTGCATCGTGAAGAATTGGAGGCCAAATACCTCGACGAACCGCGTCTCGTCAGTCCGGTACCAGGACGTGACATCTCGCTTACGATTGATGTCGAGTTGCAACAGGCGGTGGATCGGGCGATGCGCGGACAACTTGCAGGAGCGGTCGTAGTTGTCGACGTGCGAACGGGGAGGTTGCTCGCTGCGACCTCGAAACCTAGCTACGATCCGAGTGTATTGTCGGGTGGCAGGGGGATCGAGGCAACACGCGAAGCGTTTCGTCGGCTGTATGCGGATCCGCTCAAGCCCATGCTCGACAAGACGATATCCGCGGCCTACCCACCGGGATCAACTTTCAAGCCGTTTACCGCGTTGGCTGCCCTCGAAGAGGGGGTTATCGACAGCGCGACGGAGGCCGATTGTCGCGGTGGATTCGAATACGGCAGGCGGTTCTTCCGGTGCACAGGCGTGCATCGACGCGTTCGGCTGCACGAAGCGCTCGTTCAGTCGTGCAACACCTATTTCTACACGATTGGGGCCCATGACCGAATGCAGATCGATCGACTCGCGAAGGTGGGGCTCGCCTTTGGAATGGGCAACAAGACAGGGATTGGGACTAATCCAGAGGCCCGCGGTCGTATGCCAACACGCTCTTGGTACGCTCGACGCTACAAAGGGGCATTCCGCGGTGGGTTCACCCTGTTAGCCGCAATCGGACAGGGCGCAGCGACAGTCAACGTTCTGCAGCTTGGTCTGGCCTACGCGGCGCTCGCGAATGGAGGGACGCTCTTCCAGCCTCAAGTTGTTCGAAGCATTGAGACCAGCGATGGGACCGTCGTGCAAGAGTTTCCGCCGAGGGTCAAACGAATCGTGTCGATCGATCCAGGACACCTGTCAATGATTCGCTCAGGCCTGCACGGCGTGGTCATCGAGCGGGAGGGCACGGCGCACGCCGAAACCGTCGCAGGCGCGGACATGGCCGGAAAGACGGGCACTGCCCAGGTGAGTCACGTTACTCCTCGAGGTGTGGATCCCGGAAAAGTCTGGTACTTCAACCGAGACCACGCCTGGTTCGCTGGGTATGCGCCTGCCAATGCCCCGGAAATTGCCATTGTGGTCTTGGTGGAACACGGTGGTGGCGGCGGAAAGAACGCGGTGCCGATCGCCAGTCGCGTCGTTCGGGATTGGCTAAAAATGCGCGAGCGCCAGCGAAGCGTTGGGGCTACCGAGCGTGAGCCAGCGGTTGCCGAGGAGGGAAGCTAGTGGTTTCGGCAAGTCGCATATCATTTCGCAGCGGCCCACAGATCGACATGGTGTTGTTGCTTTGCAGCGTCGCCATTGCGACGCTCGGCATCGTCAACTTGTACAGCGCCACGAGCGTGTACATCGAGGCGGGCAAGCGTTCAGGTTTGGCGGACATCTACGTTTCCCAGGTCTACTGGATTGTGGTCGGCGGTTTGCTGGCAATCCTCGCTGCGGCCATTGACTACCGTCATTTGGAGCGGTTGGCATATGTCTTCTATATCGGTGGGCTGGTTGCGCTTCTGGTCGTGCTCGTTTTGGGGCCTGGCATCCGCGGGTCGACGCGTTGGATTCAGGTCGGAAGTTTCAACTTTCAACCTAGTGAATTCATTAAGATCCTGTTGATTATCGTCTTAGCGAAGTGCCTCCACAACGATCCGCGGATGGAACCGCGACGCTGGGTCGATCTGATTGTTCCCATCAGCTTGACGGCAATTCCGGCGGCACTCGTCATGGCACAACCCGATCTTGGAACGGCCATGATCTACCTGCTGACCGCGGTGAGCGTTGTCGCCATGGTGCGAATTCGTGGGACCAGCCTGATTTGGGGCGTCATCTTCTGCGGCACAGTCATTCCGGCATCCTGGAAGTGGGTCCTGCGAGATTACCAGAAGGCGAGAATCACCAGCTTCTTGGATCCTGAGCACGACGTGACTGGGTCGGGCTGGCATGCGTTGCAGTCGCGAACGGCAATCGGCAACGGCGGTCTGACCGGGCATGGGTACATGCAAGGAACTCAGAATCAGTTCGGCTTCTTGCCGGATCAGTTCTCAGATTTCCCTTTCGCCGTCTTTGCGGAGGATTGGGGCTTGCTGGGCTGCGCGCTGCTGATATCCCTCTATTGCCTGTTGTGCATGTGGTCGATCCACGTTGCATCGCAAGCCAAGGATCGTTTCGGCGCAGCTCTTGCCATCGGCGTCGGCGCGATGATCTTCTGGCACGTCTTCTTCAACATGGGCATGGCGATGGGGCTATTGCCCGTCGTTGGAATCACCCTGCCGCTTTTCTCCTATGGTGGCTCGAGTGTGCTAAGTTCCATGGTTGGCCTCGGTCTGCTTATGAATGTGTCAATGCGACGGTAGCTATTCCGCCCACCGAAAGTCTGGTCAGGCTTTCGGAACCGCTACACTGCGCCTGCGCAGCCCGGCGTTGCGCGGGCCGTAGCCCCTGGTGGAACCCACCACTCCGTGGAGTATTCCACTTCGGGTTGTGGGGCTGCTTCGCAGCCGTGGCCCTATTTCCTTGGGGTTCACCCCAAACCCCGGGCGCGCTTCGTGTGCCCCTAGTTCCGCTTGTCGGCAAATCACAATTGCCGCGCAAATTCTGGCGAGCGGAACCAGTCTCGTCGCGAAGTGAGTGGATTCACACTCGACGCGCCAGTCGAGGCATGCCGATGGCTCTTCGGCGTCGCGCCGCGCCCGAACGAAAGTGGCTCAGGAGTCGAGCCGGAAAAGCTCGTCGACGTCATCGCGCGTGAGGCGCTTGGCGCCGCCAGAGTCTTCAGTAAGTACGCTGGCGACGAGCTCTCGCTTCTTCTGTTTGAGTTGTAGGATCTTCTCTTCAATTGTCGCTGCTGCCACGAGCCGATAGACGGAGACCACCTTCGTCTGTCCGATGCGGTGAGCGCGATCGGAAGCTTGGTCCTCGACCGCTGGGTTCCACCATGGATCGAAGTGAATAACGGTGTCAGCAGCGGTCAGATTGAGACCGGACCCGCCCGCCTTGAGGCTAATCAGGAATACCGTGACAGTCGGATCCTCCTGGAATCGGGCAATACGCTCCTGCCGATCCATCGTACTTCCGTCGAGGTACTCGTAGCGAATCTTGTCTTCGTCGAGTGCGGCACGGATGAGCTTCAGCATCGAGACGAATTGGCTGAAAATGAGCACCTTGTGGCCACCCGACTCGACCTCTTCGACGAGTTCTCGCAGCGCCGCGAGCTTGCCGCTGTCGTCGTGGTCGAACTCCTTCGGCAGCCCCAAGAGGCGAGGATCGCAAGCAGCCTGACGCAGCTTGGTGAGCCCCGCTAGGATGTGGAGTTGGCTCTTGGCTACACCCTGACGCTCGACCTCGCCCATGACCTGAGCGCGCACCTCTCGGAGAACCTGAAGGTAGATGGCCTTCTGTTCCGGAGCCAAGTCGACAATTTTGTCCACCTCGAGTTTCGGCGGGAGGTCCTTCAGTACCTCGACCTTCGTGCGGCGCAAGATGAATGGGTGGATGATGGCGCGCAGCCGTGCAGCAGCCTTCGAATCGCCCTGATCGATCGGGCGACCGAAGCGTTCTTCGAACTTGGGCAGCGGACCGAGTAAGCCCGGGCTGACGAAGGAAAAGATGCTCCAGATCTCACTCAGGCGATTTTCGATGGGGGTTCCTGTGAGTGCCAAACGTCGAACCGCTGGCAATTCCTTCGCGGCTTGAGCGGTCGCACTCATGGGATTCTTGATGTTCTGCGCTTCGTCTAGAATGGCGTAGTCGAGACGAAGCTCTTTGAGTAGATCGATATCTCGGCGCAGAAGTGCATAGGAAGTGATGATGACGTTTGCCTCGTCGAGATCCTTGCGATTCTCTTTGCGCCCTGCGCCATGCCATAGGGCAACAGTGAGCGATGGAGCAAAACGGTCGATCTCCCGTTGCCAGTTGGTCACGACGCTTGTCGGAGCCACAATCAGAACTCGGAGCGGGTCCTCCTTCTGCTCCTGCTTTAGCGCAAGCAGCAAGGCAAGAGTCTCGACGGTCTTGCCAAGGCCCATGTCGTCCGCAAGGACGCCGCCCGAGGAAATGTCATGGATGAAGCGTAGCCAGGAGTAACCCTGCTCCTGGTACGGTCGCAACGTCGCTTTCAGGTTGCGAGGCTTCTTTGCTGGCTTGATCGAATCGATGTCGGACAGTTTTCCGAAAAGCTGTCGTGCGGCGGCGGAAACAACAGACTCGTCCGCCTGGGCCAGGAGCTCCTCGACTCTGCCGGCTTGGGAAAGGGCGAGACGCCCGGCCTTGTTCGTGGCAGTCATCAACTCGATTTCTCGATCGAGCAGATGTTGCACTCGTTCGGCATCGAATGGGGCGAAGGTGTTGTCGGAGAGGCGGACGTACTTCTTTCCTTCGCGCAAGCAGCGTTCGATTTCTGCTCGATCGACGCCCACTCCGTCGGCTTCCCATACGATCTTAACAGCCAGCCAGTCTACGCCGCTCGAGACGCGAGCCTGCATCGTGACAGCGGCATTGCGCACTTCAGTCTCAACGAATTCCTCTGGGATGTACAGGCGCCAAGTCTTCGGAATTCGAGGGACGCCATCAGACCAAAACTTGATCGCTCGTTGACCTGTGGCAAGAAACGATTCTCCGCTTTCGTCGGCGATGAGACCCGCGTCGAGCAGTAGCTGGACTGCCTGCTGCTGGGCGGCAATGTCGCAGCGAATGCAACGTGCCCGTTTGTAGCCTTCGGCAGGAGGAAATAGCAGAACGGGTGGGGAGATCCCATCGGCGCGCACTTCGACCTCGGTTTCGCCATAGAGGGCGCGCAAGGTGGCATAGGCGTCCGTGAGGTTGCCGCCAGCCCTGAGGATGAACTTGGGCTGAAGATCGACGACATCTGCAACCTGGGAGAGATCGGGCAAATCTGCCCCAATCTCGCCGGCAACACGAGGCAGTCCAGAGGTGATTACCGAGATTAGCTCTCCGGCCGGCTCAGCAATCGTAGGACTACGGAGAAACCTTCGCAAAGATGCAGGTGAGACCCGTCGATCGAGTGGGCGAGCGATTCCTTCGTTCGTGTCGACATGCCAGCAGGGCGCACCCTCGAACCACCCACCGGCGGACAAAGCGAAGCGACGTCCATTGCCTGGACGCTCGAAAGTAATCTTCGCGATTATCGTGTCAGCCCCAACCATCTCCAGTTCGAACCTCGGTCGAAGGACCTCTTCGGTGAACCTCAGCTGCATCAATGCTGGTTCGAGTAATACACGGCGATCGCGCAGCAGCGGCAAGAGTTCCGCGGCGTCCTCACCTCGAATGTCGACGGCCGGGTGGCGAGGGTTGCCGCTCTCAAAGCGCGCCAGGATGCGTAGTGCATCGCGGTCGGGCGTGGGGTGTAAGGCTTGCCAGCCCAGCGCCACGCTCGGCAGAAGGGGGAGGCGAGCATCAGTATCCAGGACGGTGACTGTCAGTGCTCCCGAACGAACGTGGATGCGAAACTCGAGATCGAGCGATCGGGATGGGCCCGGAGGAGGTAGCCAAGCTCCGATGCCCGTCGAGCGAGCGCTAACGTCGGTAGTTGGTGCGACGGAGATCCCATGCTGTAGCGGGGCTGCAGGGGTTGGTCCGCGGCGACGACGATCACGGCGGCGATTCCCCTTGTCGTTCTGTTGCTGGTTCTGTTGCTGGTTCTGTTGCTGGTTCTGTTGCTGGTTCTGTTGCTGGGGATGGTTCTGCTGCTGGGGATGGTTCTGCTGCTGGGGATGGTTCGTCGTGGTGGAACCAGGTGAGTTGGGCGAGGCCTGCGGGTCCCGTCGAGGAAGCTTCGAGCGGGCTTGGTTTCTGACGGTAATCAGCAACGCAGCGACGTGCTTGCAATGTTGATTCGTCTTCTGGAATGCCGGGCAAGTACAGGTTGAAGTGATTCCCTCACCGCCCAGCCGGATGGTCACTTCGTAGGGATCGGGATCCGAGCCCTTGACTTTGCCGCAAGCAACCGTCGTTTCGACGGAGACGTTCTCCACGACTTTGCGCTTCTCGTAGTCCAGCCCACGCAGGAACGTTCTCGCACCTAGCAGTCGTCGTAGCCCACGGTCGGAGAGTGTTGAGAGGGCATCAGCAAGGGATGACAATGGAGTTTCCTCAAGGATTGGCGGTGTGGGCGGCTCGTTTCAGATGAGCAGTGCCGAGAAGGCTAGCGTCGCGAGCGCGACCGCTTTGGTCAGCAGCGGTACGGACACACCGAGCGACTGTCCCAAGAATTCGACCAGTCGCAGTGGCTCAGAACCCGACACAGCTGGAGGCGAGGCGGACAACCTTGACGGTGCGCTTCCTCGATTGGCCAGCGAGGTTGCTACGGCTGCTGCATGGCCAACATGCATAGCAAATAGGCCAGCAGCCGCGGCAATCGCCGCATAGGATGCCAGGCCCAGTGCCGCCAAGCCAGGGGTATTTTCTGCTGTGGCCCCCAAACTGGCAGACAGAAGCGGTAGCGCGATGGCCAAGACTCCGAAAGCCAACTTTCCTTGCGCTGAGTCGCGAGCCAGTAACTCGATGCAGCTGCGGTAGCTGGGCACGAAGTCTTCTGGGACCAGGAGGACTTGAGGCCCCTCGCGCCGCATGCCTCGCAGTTGGCGCTCCACCTCGTTGACTTGCGTACGCGCGGTTCTCGCGCCGGCCTTGAAGGATTCGATGGTGGCAAGCAATCCGGGGAGGAACACCCACATGGATACGCCCAGCAGGACAGCGACGGGGGGCACTGCGGTCATCGTGCGTGCGTGGGAAATCTGGCAGACGATTGCGGACAGGCCACACAGAAGTGCTCCTGCGTCGCTCAGGATTGGAGTCGTGGCGTTGCAGGTGCGCTCTGTCGCATCAGCAAGCCGACGCAAGCGGTGAGTGGAGTCGTCGGAGAGTGGGACGCGCCCGACGCTGGCTGCGAGTACACCTACGGTCTCGAGTTCGCGTCCAATCGCCACGGCGAGGTTCCACGCAGAAAGTGAGGAAGGTACGGCGAGCCCGATCAGAATTGCAGCGCCTTGCTCGAGTGGAGCGGCGGACGCACGTTGGAACCACAAGGCAAAGAATGCGATCACACACGGATAGAGCAGAAGGGGCCAGAGCACGGAACTCAGCGCGGCCGACGAAACGTCTGCGGATGCAACCAGACCTTGACGTATCGATTCTTCAGTCGAAAGGCGTGGCAGGCGCGCGCGAGCGAGCAGGAACGCGCGAAGGCGTCCTAGCGATGACGCGAGGAGCAGTCCAAAGATAGCAGCCATCGCAACCGGGACGGAGATACTGCCCATCAACCATATGATGATGCCCGCGAGGGCGCTTCCAAGCACAACATGAGCCACGATCTGTCCCCGATAGAAGGCGTTACCCAGGTCTTCGTGCTCCGTGGCGCGCAAGGTGAACAGACCGAACAGAGACGCAAGCAAGCCAAAACACCGCACCAAGACGGGGATCATTGCGATCGCGGTTGCCCCAGCGCCCCAGCCAAGTTGAGGAGCGAAGTATACTAGCTGGAAAGAGATTGTTGCCACCAGCGCCCCACTAATGAAACCGTCGAGTACTCTGGGGACGATGCCGCCGAGCTGACTAGCGACGGCCGCTACCAGTACAGAGGGGTTACGTGGATCGAGACCTGACAGACCAGTCTTGGCTTCGAATGCAGACGCCCCTGTCAGCCTGGCCGCCCCAGCACAGGCGGTTCCAGTCTGTTCAAGCCCAAGCGCTGCCAAGGTTGCTCCAATGCCGAAGTATGGAGCGACCCGTATTGCGGTCAGGAGTGAATTGCCAGCCATGGCCTCAGTGTCGAATAGTCCTCGTGCGAGCAGCCAAAGCAGACCGTGAATGCTTGCCGCACAGAGCATTCCGAGAACGTCGGCTCCAATGGACAAGACGGCAGCTCCGGACAGGGTTGCGGTCAGACAACGATTTGCTGAAAGTGCAGCACTGCCAATGCTCACGAAGGCCCGGCTTCGTACATGGTGGCCGCAGAGGAACGCGACCGCGAAGCCAGCAATGAGTCCGACAGTGAGGGTCACTGCGGCGCCGACAAGGGCGAACGCGGTGGGACTCGTGCTTGCGCTTGGGCGCAACAAATAATGGGCCAGCAGAACTAGCGACAGCGTACCGCCCGTCGCCAACGGCAGGCTAAGCGCACGTCGTCGCAAGGCAGCCCAACTGGCGCGCTCGATTGCCACGAGAACTCGGCGCGCCTCATGCGGGACGGAAAGGCCGCGACGAAGGCGCATCGACCACACCAGAGTGGTGACGAGTACTGCGGCGGAGAGTGCCGAAATCAGCGCAACTTGAAACACGATAATGACCGAGAGGCGATGTGCCACCCGCGCCGATCGCAACATGCGACCGGTGCGCTACGGCGTCTGGCGCGTGACCGTAGCCCAACCCCAACTCGCAGCGGACATTGACGAACTGTCGGTGTACCCAGCGAGGGGAGGCTCTTCGGGGAAATGCGTCGAGCCGGAACTTGCCGGTCAGTAGCACGCGTCATGGTAGTGCTGCAAGTCCGGGCAATCCGGGGGGTGAATTCGCCGGGCGAAGCCCTGGAGTCCGGACCAACGGGGTGAACATCGGATAGTGTTGTGGAGAGCGCCAGGGCACCTTCGTACCCTGGGGGTCGCGGTCTCCGCGAGGCCCGCCGAGGCATGTCAGAGGCGACGGACCACAAGCCAGTCAAGTCCAATGAAAACGGTCCGTTGGCCTACGTGGCCACCGGACCGCTCGATCGAGCCTTGGCGGGCTCGGGGCTGTTCTGCGCTACTGTGGGATCTCTTTGCCCTGCATCACCATCAGGTGGTACTTGCCGAACTCGCTCTGGCCGAGTGTGAACAGAACCTCGATGAGCAACCGATAGGGCGTGGTTCCGTCCGCGATGATAATTGCTTCGGAAGAGGAGGGGTCCAACCCCTTGGCCTCTCGCACGCGGCGGTCAGTCTTTCTTGCCGATTGCAGAGCGTTGCCCAGTTTGACGATGTAGAGATCATTGGGACCCGATCGCTTCTCCTGCGCACCGACGCCGGTTTGAGCCAGCGACTCGCGCCCCGGCAAGTTCAGAACTTTGTTGTCTCCGACGAGGAGTTGCGTCTTTGACACGGTGACCACGGTGCCTTCCTCCGCTGGTGCACTTCGGATGACTGACTTCGGGAGCCGCAAGTCGTCGTTCTGGGGTACAGCGGCGCTCGATTCTCCGAGAGTCTTGAGCAAGAACACGAGGATGATCGTCATGATGTCGAGCATCGCCGTGATGTTCAAGAAGTTGACATCCGGCTCGGCCGCGTTGCGCCGAATCGCCTTGCGTAGCTCTGCCTTGTACTTGGCTGTCGAAGCACGTTGTGTCACAGGGTCACCTTGAAGTTGACGTCAGTGAACAGGGTCTTCCCTGGGTCTCGCATGTCAGTTCGCAGTGCGTCGATGACGCTGACGATGGTCTGATAGTCGGTGCTCGGGTTTCCCGTAACGTAGAACTGGTTTTCGTCGGCGAAGTCCGGCGAAGCTGCCTTCAGCTTCACGGCACAGGAATTGAGCGAAGCGTAGTCATACTTCCCATTCCGCTTGGGGATAGCGATTCCCGGACCGGGGCCAACGCAACCAGGCGCCACATTGCCGCCCGCGGCTTTCATCGAAAAACCGTCGTTTACGATGAGAATCGTCAGATTCAGGGCCGTACTTTCGATGTCTTTCCGGACGCCCTTGCCCCCGCTCGCCGGCGGCGACGAATCGATCGCAGCCGTGAACGTAACTGCGACCGTTGCTAGCACGAATATCAAAATATTCGTGATGATGTCCAAGAAGGGAACGATGTTGAGCTCGCCCCCTTCTTCGTCGGGAGCCAATTCCCGTGGCGCACTCAAACGTCGAACTTTGGCTTTCTGTCCAGCGCTCAGCTCGTTGGAGGATTCCATGTTGGGCTCCTGGTCCTAGTGCTGACCCGTGCCCTTCTGGATTGTCAGGAGATTGAACGTGCGCTCCATAACGGTCTCGAGATCGTGTTGGATAGCCTTTGCGCGCGTGTGCAGGAAGATGTGGGCAATCATGCAGAACACGGCGATGCCGAGACCGAGCGCCGTATTATACATGGCTTCCGCAATGCCGTTCGCCAGCATGGCTTGCTTGTCGGCCTGCGAAAGCCCAGCGTTCGAAATGGACGCAAACACGGCAATGAGACCGCTAACCGTTCCGAGCAAGCCGATGAGCGTCGAGATATTGGCTAGGGACCAAAGCACACCCACGCGTTTCTCGACTGCAGGCTTCAACTCAGAAAGACGCTCACTGAGCGCTGCATCGATCTCGTCTGGACCTTTGTTGGCGTGCGTTAAGCCCGACCGAACGAGCTGTAGCACCGGGTAATCACTCGCTTCGCAAAGCTTGATTGCCCGATCGATGTTGCCTGCTGCAACCAGTTTCTTGATTTGAGCGAAGAACTCCTTGGAGTTCACTCGATATCGCGTGAGCTGAAAAACAGCTCGCTCTGCGATGAGCGTCAAAACCACCGCAGAAACCATGAGGTTCATGACGATGAACGTTGGGTTGTGCTTGAAAGCAGACATGAGTTGGCTTGACCCGGTGCCCTCAGCTGCGAGAAGCAGAAACTGCATTCCCCTATCCCTTTCGTACTGCCCTACTCTTGTAGTGGCGTTTCTGTCTTGATCCACGTGTCGTTTGGAACGGAATCGCTTACGACTATAGCTGCCCCGGAAATCCGAACGCAAGCGCTCGTCGCCTGACGGTCGATTATGGGCTTACCGGTCCGCCCGGCGGCGGGATTACCGGATGATTGCAGCGAGTGTCGTCTGCATGCCGTCATGGGGCGCACTACGGCTCCGGCTCGCAACGGCTTTATGGTAGGCCGCCAGAAAGAATTGGGTCGGCTCGGCTGATGAGCCACGACTGAACCGAGTCGCGCTTTCACTCCAATCGGCACATGTCGGGAGAGGCAATACAGACGCGCATCTTGTTTTTTTTGGTGCGTTGAAAGTGGGGCAACCTGTGGGCCGAATGAACCGTGTTCGGATTAATCCACCGAGGGAAGCAGGCCGGGTGCTCAGTATTGTAGTGTTATTATACAGGCCGGGCGCCAGTTTTCCATGAGAGGCGCAAATTTGAATAGAAAACCTGGCAGTTTGCTACGTATCACTAGAATTTTTGAGTCGAATGCGAAGATACTGGAATCACCCAAACACTCTTGACTGCCCAGAGTCGATTTCAGCAAGATGCAACAGCCTCAAAGTCTCGCGATGTGCGAGAACGGGGCAGGCTGAGCAACACCAAGTCAACTCGTCAAAACGGGCGCAGGCCGTTTGGCCCGCCAACGAGCAAGAGCACGGAAGGTAAGCAGCAATGGCAGGTCTCTGGCATCACTACCAAGCAGGCGGTTGGGCAATGTGGATCATCCTCATTTGGTTGATCTGCGCCATCGCCTTAATCGTCGAGCGTTCGGTCTATCTGTTTGGCTGCTCGATCAACAAAGAGGTGTTCCTGGCGACAATGCAGAAGTGCATTCTCGCTGGTGACGTCGCGAAGGCCGTCAAGATGTGTTCGGCTGCCAACGCCCCTCTCGCGCGCATCGTTCAGGCCGGGCTCGTGAAGGTCAATCGTCCCGACGAAGAAGTTCAGGCCGCAATGGATGAGGCAGCTCTTCGTGAGATGCCGAAGATTTCGGCTCGCACCGGGTACCTCGCGTTGTTCTCGAACCTCGCGATGCTTTCCGGGTTGTTCGGAACCATCGTCGGTCTGATCAAGGCATTCGGCGCGGTCGGCGGTGAGTCTGTCGATCCCAGTCAGAAGGCACGCATCCTCGCAGAAGGCATTTCCGAAGCGATGAACTGCACGGCTTTCGGACTTCTCTCGGCCATCACGGCACTGATCGGGTTCGGCGTTCTCAATGGCAAGACCCAGGGACTGGAAGACGAGATCAACGAAGCGTCTGTCCACGTGCTGAATCTGGTCGTCGCGAATCGTCAGAAGGTCAATCTGCAGGGAATCGACCAGGCTCTCTGAGTCAACACGAAGTGATGCGGGCCCACCCAAGGAAGCCGCGGGTACCCTTGTCACATGTTCTTGTGCCGTTGCTTGCAAAGGGGCTGTCTACGTCTAGGCGGGGCAGCCCCCAGCCAGCTCAGCCAAGCGCAAAATCGATTCGGGAAGTTTTTGATTTGAGGAGTAACCATGGCCGGTATTGACACAGGCGGTGGACACGGTGGAAAGCGGTCTCTGAACATGGAGCTTCCGCTGATCCCGTTCATCGACTTTCTGTTGTGCCTCGTGGCGTTCTTGTTGGTGACCGCCGTTTGGACGCAGATGGCGCGCATCAACGCGGACGCAAAGGTTCCGGGTCCACCACGCCCCGATGAGCCAGACGACGTGAAGCCAGAAAAGGAGCTGCACGTAGAGATGCGCGGTGACCGCAAGTTCCAGTTGGTTTGGAAAGAAGGCGCTACGGTCATCAATACGATCGACGTTGAACGCAAGCAGGTCAACATGGGTAACGAGGGCGACTATCGGTACCCTGCACTTGCGGAGAAGATCGTGACGGAATGGAAGTCCAACGGCAGCCATCGCGCTGCGAATGACAAGAAGTTGGACCGCGCCGTTCTGCACACGGACAACTCGACGCCTTTCTCTGATGTCATCGCGGTGATCGATGCCGTCTACGAGCCCCAGCGCGATTTCCAGCTTGGGGCAAAGACCGAGAAGGTCCCGGCGTTCAACCTGACATTCTCTGTGAACTAGGTGAGGAGCGAACATCCATGAGCGGCACCAAAGCACTCAGCCGGTTTCATCAGCCGATCAGTACACCTGGGCGGCGGCTACTTCACCATGTTCCACTAAAGAGCGTTCAGAGGAAAGTGGGAGGAGGTGGGGCGAAGAGTCTGAACATGGAGCTTCCACTAATCCCGTTCATCGACTTCTTGCTCTGCATCGTCTGCTTCTTGCTCGCAAGCTTTTCGGCTTCGGGGGAGTTGCCGGTCGATAAGAACGTCAAGCTGCCGAAAGCGCAGAACGTCATGGACATGACGGACGCGCCGATTGTCGCTATCACTGGGACTCAGATCCTAGTGGACGGGACTCCGGCAGGTAGCACCCGGATGGTCGAAGAAGCCAATCGTATGCAGCGCATCGACGAGCTCTTTAACTTGTTGAAGAACAAGCGAGAGCTCTGGAAGCAGGTCAATCCGGGCAAAGAGTTTCCCGGTATTGCGCTACTTCAGGTGGATCGACGGGTGTCAGCACTAGTCGTCAAGAGCGTGTTCCAGACCGCCGCAATGGCGGGGTTTCCAGGGATCAGCTTCGAGGTTGGTCGTCTGGGCTCGAGTAAGGGGGGCGGCGAATAGCCGTCTCCACGGTTAGGTAGTCCGAGATTGTTCGGATTTGCGCCGGTGCTCGTGGCATAGCGAGCGCCGGCGTTTCGTCTTCAAGGTGATCACCTGAGTATGAGTCGGCTAGGCGGGCAGCAACACGTCCGGGGACTCCCGTCCCTCCACGAAGCAAGGAAGGCGCGAACGCGCTCAATCGCTACCGGTAAGGTCAGCTTGGGTGCAATGCGTCCAATTGTTTGGTTTTGGATCGCGTTGCTCCTTGCGGTCTTCAGCGTGGTCTACTGGAGAATCGAGGCGGGAAAGCTCGCGAGTCAGAAGAGTGGCGTGTCCGCGAAGCAGAGAGCCGTGCGGACGACCCTCGGTCCACGACTACTTCCCTTTGTTGAGCGCGTCGAGCACTGGGTGACGGAGCTAGCAAACCTACCCGTTATCGAGGACTCGATAGCCGATGACGCAACGTGGGATTCTCTCGCGAGAAAGCCCGGGGTGTACCTACGCTTGCTCTCGACCAAAACTGGAGATGCGGTGGGCATTCGACGGGCGGCTGCAATCTCGCTCAACGACGGGTTCACGTCATGCTTCTTCATCCGCGAAGGAGCACCCGATCCAACGCAGGGTCCGAAGTGCGAATCGAGCGTGACCTGCGAGGCCGGGCTGCTCTGCAATGAGTGGGACGTGTGCTCCGCCGTGCCGCGACCGTACAACATGCGGCTTGCCTATCGAGCGTGGCGCATCTTGTCTGATGATTTTTCCAGATCGCTTCAAGATGCTACGGACGATTTTCAGGTACGGGCGCTGGATCGCGAACTGGACCAGGTGGCAAAGGTCGATGTGCCCGTTGCCATCGAGGTCCTTCAGCGTGCGAAAACAGTGACGGTCGTTCTGGACGAGGTACCTGAGGAGCTGAAACAGCCCGTACGTGCGCAGCCAGGGGAGCCAGCGGTCACGGAAGAACAGCGCGTCCAAGGCGTGCCTCATGATGTAAGAGTTGGGATTTGGGATGCAATCACTGGCCGCCAATTGGTGCGTTGGCGCGGACGCGCTCAGAGTCGCCTCGTGTCAGTGGGCAAGAGAGTGGTACTGGACCCCGAGGTGGCCGGAGCTCAGACGCGTCAGGCAAACAGCTGTTTTGTGGCGACTTCGCTCAAGGGTCGGCTGCTGGTGAACAGTGCTGAATTCTCGGGTGGCGGAGCGAGCAATGGCACTGGTTCGAGCAACATTGCCCCATTATCGCAGGGTCCGGGTGTCGCCGGGCGACCCCGGTAGCGGCGAGCGGGATGCCACTGGGCGCTTGGCAGTGAGTCGTGCTGTTGGCAAGCCTAGTAGTCGGACACGGAGCTGCTCGGTGACGCGCTCGGACAACGAATGGGTTGGAGCGGAGCTAGCGGGGCTTCAGAAGGAAATAGGCGATCGCTAGCGCGACCAACGCGATCGCAAGCAGGATGACTACTAGAGTACCGTAACTCAGCTGAACCGTACCGGGGCGGCGAAGGGCGCGCACGGCGGGTTGGGTTGCTTCTTGGTGGATGATGGGTTCTGGCCTCAGGACAATGCTGGGTGAGCTTGGCAGGCGGGGCCTTCGTGCCGCCGGAGGTGCGGAAGGTGTCGATATGGCGATGTTGGCGGCTGCGATGGCAGCAGTTCGCTTCGCCGCGTCATGCCGCGAAGCAGACGGCAAAACATGAGGAGCTTTGGGCTGAGACACAGGCTCGTCGTCACCCTCCTCAAGGAGGTCCGAGGGATCGGAAACGATAGACTCGGCCGAAGCGGAGTCCCCAGCAGGAGTCGCAATCAGGAAATTCGTCGGCTTTGGCGCAGGCCGTGCGTCGCACGCCTTCGCGGGGATAGCCAACGGATTCGAAAGGGATTTTGCGGCTTGAATCGGTGCTCTGGGAGCGCCACGCGTGGTCGGTTCATCGTCAGTTGGCGCGGCGCTAGCAGTCGTAGGGACAAGCAGTCTGCCACCCGGGAGATCTGCAGCGGATACGAGCTGCGTCGATTCATCATCCGAATCAAGGTTCGAAGCAAAGGGGAGAGGTGGCGGAGGGGCGCTGGGTGCAGGGAGCTGGATGCCTCGTGTCTCAGAGATCACCGACGACTTGTGGGCAATGGTCGTCTTGTCGTCATCGTCCAAGGCTGCCTCAGTAGAAGGGGCCGAGAAGGGTGATTTTTGTGCGATGGTGGTCAGCTCATTGTCTTCGGTAAGCTCAAGCTCAAGCTCGTCAGTTCCAGACGAAGGCTCCCGCGGGACCTTGTGGGGTGCAGCAGGCTTCTCGGCTGTCGTGGTTGCCACGGCAGGACGTGCTGCCGAAACGACAGGGACGATTCTTGCGACCGGCGCACTGGGTTTCTTGGTTGATGCCGCTGGCGGCAGTCCCGGCCCGAAGTGGAGCGGACGTGGCTGTGTGAGTGATGGTGCTGGCAGCGATGGCGATGCTGCCGGTACGCTCGATTGGTTGCCCATGGCCGAGAGTGCTGCCGGTGGCGAGGGAAATCGCGGCTGCACCGGCGACGATGGCTGCCCTGGCAACGGTGGCTGCCCTGGCAACGCTGGTCGAGGTTGAGTTGCCGGTTGGTCCAGTTTCGGAAGCCCCGGTGGCTCGCCATGTCGCGACGCTTCCGTTCCCACCGCGTTCTGGAGCGGCGGTGCCTGCCTCTGCTGGTTCGGAGAGTTCGGTTGCGTGCCAGCATGCGCCGACCCTGTCGTCGTGCGGGAGTTCTGAAGTGAAGGGATGCTGACTGGCATACCCGTCGAATTCGGCGGAAGCGGTTTGGGCGCACCGAGAGGCGCCACTCCGAGCGGTGACAAGCCAGATGGAGGACCAAAGGCCGGTCGCGCGGTGCCGAGTGACAGCGTACCCAAGTTGGGTGCCTTCAGGCCATGGAGCGACTGCGGCAGCGGAGCCAAGGCGGGAGCCTTCAGCTCTGATGAGTGCGCCAAATGTGTTGCCTGCGGCAGAATCGGTTCGGGCTTCTCACGGGTTTGCGGTGACGTTGCGTCAAGTGCCAGTGACTCGCCACCTCGCCGATCTGTTGGTGGCTCGCTCGCGATTTCCGGTGGAGCGGAATCGGAGATCCCGTCGAGCGTCGGCACCTTGGCGCGAATTGGCGGTACAGGGTTCGCCGCTAGCGTCTGCTGTTCGCTGCGGGTCATCGCGAGGCGAGGGAGGGGCGTAACTTTGGGGGTCGTGGCAACTTGGCGCGCAAGGAGTTCACGATGAGTGCCAGACCGGGGCAACGGTGTGACAAATGGATGATTGCCTCCGTCAGAGGTGATCATCGGTAGCGGGGTTAGCACCTGCGTATGCTCATCATCGGCATCGGCATCACCCAACCGGTGATGTCCTGAATCGGCGTGACTCAAGAACCAAGGCTGCGCGGTGATGTTGGTTTTGATCTGTTCTGGATTTGCAGCATCCCAGATCTCGTCGATCTCCGAGACGCGCACCCATTTCTGATCTCCGACGCGACAGACATGTGCTCGCTTAGGGATCTGTCCCGCGACGAGGCCTTGCACGAGCGCTTCTGTCGACAGCGGGCCTTCGGTTTTGCCATCTCCGCGACTGAGCCACCATTCACTCATCTGGGATCTACTTAGCTCCGGTCGATTCGCTCAAGACAGGCATCGCTCACCATCATGTAATACGAACCGACGGCCTAACAGTCAAATTCCCAGCGCCATAAAAATCGAGAGCTCATCCACGGAACCGGATGGGGTTCCGTCGGCCAGGGGCCACTCAGTCAGGCTGAGCAGCCCTTGACCGGATGGCTCCGTCGAGGGTGATTGCGCGTTCGGCCTCACGGACGTGTAGTTCCTCCACCAGACGGCCGTCGAGGACAGTGACGCCGAGTCCCTTGGCCCGCGCCGTCGCGTAGGCTGCCACGACGGCTCGAGCTTGGTCGAGTTCTGAGGTGGTAGGCGAGAACGCCGCATTGCAGATCGCGATTTGGCTGGGATGTATCAGGGTCTTGCCGTCGAACCCGAGCTCCCTGCCCTGCGTACAGGCAGAGCGCAGGGCGTCTTCATTGGAAAGATCTAGGCATACACCATCCAAAATGCATTTACCGTGGGCTCTGGCTGCCAGCAAACAGACCTCAAGCGACATCAGCAGGGGCAAGCGAGACGTGGTGTGCCGGGCGTGCAGATCCTTTGTCAGGTCTGAAGTGCCCATCACTAGGCACTCGAGGCGTGGGTGGGCTGCTGCAATCCGAGCCGAGGAGAGAACGCCTAGAGGTGTCTCCATCATGCACCAGAGGCGTGGCCCAAGCGTCTCGGCATTGGCTTGCATGGCTTGAGCGACGGATCGTATTTGCTCCGCGTCCTCGACCTTGGGAAGAAGAATGGCATCCGGCGCCGCGGCGATCGCGCATCTAAGGTCTTCGTTGTACCAGGGCGTTCCAGCGCCGTTGATTCGAATCACCAACTCTCGGTGACCGAAGTGACGTGCGGACACCGCCGCGCAGGCTTGCTGGCGCGCCTTGGGCTTTTCCTCTGGCGAAACGGCGTCCTCCAAATCGAAGATGATGACATCGCAGTCGAGCGTTGCCGCTTTCTCGATGGCACGCGCGTTGGAGCCTGGAAGGTAGAGGGCACTTCGGCGAGGACGGTCTGGAGTCATGATTCGGTGTCAGCAGGTTTTGCTTCGCAGTTGAGCTGAAAATCTTCCCCACTGAGTTCAATTCGAACGCTGCCGCCTTTGGATAGGGCTCCAAAGAGAAGGGCGTCTGCAAGCGGGCGTTTGAGCTTGTCCTGAATCAAGCGGAGCAGCGGGCGCGCCCCAAAGTCTGCGTCATAGCCACGTATGGCCAAGGCTTCTCGAGCCTCCGCAGAGAGTTCGAGCTTGACGGCGCGTTCCTCAAGCTGCGCACGCAACTCTGCGATGAACTTGTCCACGACTAGAACCATGACCTCGCGACTAAGCGGCTCGAAAGCGATCCTGGCGTCCAGTCGATTGCGAAACTCGGGACTGAACGTGTTCTTGAACGCAACGTCGTCGCTGCCCCGCTTGTCGCGCGAGCCGAATCCCACCGGAGTTCGAGCCAAATCGGCAGCACCGACGTTGCTGGTCATGATCAGAATCGTATTACGGAAGTCCGTCTTCTTTCCGTTCGTGTCGGTTAGTGTTCCATGATCCATGACTTGGAGCAGGATATTAAATACGTCGGGGTGCGCCTTCTCGACTTCATCGAGAAGCAGTACCGCATGCGGCGTTTTTGCGACGGCTTCCGTCAACAAGCCACCTCGATCGTAGCCAACATAGCCGGGCGGGGCACCCACGAGACGCGACACGGTGTGTCGCTCCATGTATTCGCTCATGTCGAAGCGCAGGAGCTGGATTCCCATGACGCGCGCTAGCTGACGAGCTACTTCGGTTTTTCCAACCCCTGTTGGGCCGGTGAACAGGAAGCTTCCAATGGGCTGCTGCGGAGGTCGTAGACCTGCCCGGGAGAGCTTTACGGCGTCCGCCAGTTCGGCAATGGCGCGTTTCTGTCCAAAAATGGCGCAGTTTAGCTCTTCATCGAGGTTCAGCAGGTTCGTTCGAGCATCGACATTGACGCTGCGCGGGGGTATTTGCGCAATTCGAGCCACGACCGCCTCGACCCGGGCAACATCCACGGTAGAGCCCTTGCCACATTCGAGCCTGGTGTCCGCGCCGGCTTCGTCTACAACGTCGATTGCCTTGTCGGGAAATTTCCGGTCCGAGATGTGTCGATCTGCGAGATTGACCGCCGCCTCCAGGGCCGCCATTCCATAGGTGACGCAGTGATGCTCTTCATACTTGGATAGGAGGCCGCGGACGATAGCGAGCGTGTCTGCGCTCGACGGCTCGGAGATCTCGATCTTTTGAAAGCGACGCGCCAACGCGCGGTCGCGTTCGACGTGCTGACGATAGTCTTCGAAGGTAGTGGCTCCGATGCAGCGCAGCCGTCCACCCGACAGGACAGGCTTCAAGAGATTTGCCGCGTCGAGCGTCGTTCCGCTCGTTGAACCGGCGCCCATGAGGGTGTGCATCTCATCCAGGAACAGGATACTGCCAGGGCGAATCTCCAGCGACTTTAGCACTCCCTTGACACGGTTCTCGAAATCGCCACGGTACTTCGTCCCTGCCACCATCGCTCCCAAGTCCAATGACCAGATGGTGGCGTCCTTGAGCAGGTCAGGCACATTCCCAGCTTGAATGCGTTGCGCGAGGCCTTCCACGATTGCTGTCTTGCCAACTCCAGCATCACCAACGAGCAAGGGGTTGTTTTTGCGGCGGCGTGCCAGAATCTGGATTGCGCGGTGAAGCTCACGCTCACGCCCGACGAGCGGTTCGAGATCGCCGGCAGCCGCGCGCTCGTTGAGGTTGATGGCGTAAAGGGTCAACGGATCGCGATCCGGTTCAGCGACTTCCTCGCCATCGTCAGGATCGCCTTGAGGTACAGCGGACGGGTGGTTCGAGTCGGAATTGCCGCCACCATGCGAGAGGTAGGTCACGACGTCGAGTCTCGAAACCTTCTCTGAATCGAGCAAGGCAACGGCGGGAGAATCGACCTCCGAGAAGATGGCTACAAGAAGATCCTCGGCCAATAGTTCGCTTTTGCCGCAACTCTCCACGTGAAGCGCTGCGCGCTCAAGGACGCGACGAAATCCGCGTGATGGTCTTGGCGTGGCTGAGGCATCCGCAGTCTGGGGAACCTCCTCGCTGAGCACCGAGTCGAGGCGACCTCTCAGTCGTTCGATATTCGCGCCAACCTTTGCCAGAATCCGACTCGTCCTACGATCGTGAAGCAGTGCGTACAGGAGATGCTCGACGGTCATCAGATCGTGCTGTCGACGCCGCGCCTCCTGTGCCGCCAGGCTACAGGCGATTTCCACATCCGGATTGACACGCATCTGACAACTCCTAGCGATCCCTGATGCCGCTTTACTGACTAGGCGGGTCGTCGGGGGTCGCATCGAATGGTTCCGCCGTGCAGCGCAGGGGATGACCTTCCGTGCGAGCCAACTCTTCGACCTGCTCGACCTTGGACTCGGCGACGTCCCGCGAGAAAACGCCCGCGACACCTCGACCGTGGTGGTGGACCTCAAGCATAATTCGACTGGCCTCGGTCTCGGACTTGGCGAAGAAGCGAGTCAGCACCAAGATAACGAACTCCATGGTGGTGTAGTCGTCATTGTGCAAGACCACGGCGAACCGCCGAGGCTGTCGCACTTCACGCCGAGGAAGTACTGCCAAGTCATTCTCTTCGGCCGCTGCACGATTACGCTCCAGGCTCACGACTCACGTACTCCCAAGTTGCGACTAGTCTGCCACCGGGTTGTTGAGTGTAAAGCCTATGCTCAAGTCAAACATCGTTCTTCCGTGGCTAGGATTTCTACCACGGGCAACGTACTGCTAGCTGAGCAAGCGCCCAGCCCGTCGCCAGGACGGGCTACTTTGGACGGCCGGCGACCTGACTATCAAGTCGCAGTCTTTGGAGGTTCTTTGGGCTTGTTGGCTTCGGCATTCTCCTTGGCGCGAACAAGCTCCCAATTGGCATTCTTCTTGGCGCGACGTCGACGTTCACGTCGACGCGCCGGTGCATCTTGCGGAGTTCCCATGGCGGCCCCTATTAGCAAATGGACTTGCGCCTGTCCCGCCCTGTCGACATCAAAAGCCACTCGCAGTTGATATTGCCCCAAACCTGGCGATTCCTGTAGTGGGCGACCGGCAGGCCTGAGTCCCTGTTCAGTCAACTTTCCAGGTATGCCCAGAGCGGAACAGCTTGTCCAGGCCAGCTCGTCGATGCGTCGAGTCGCTCCTCGACCTCTCGCTCAAAAGGGATTCATACGTGGGGCGCGAGGTCGCGTGTAGGACTCCCATCGGCGTCGGGAAGACATCGCCAGACAATCCGGCGAGCAGCGTTGCGTGCAGCGGGTTGGTCTCGTCAAAGACGAGCAACTCCGCGAGCCGAGCGGGCTCCATCGCGAGGTCGACAATTTCGAGTGCCAAAGACTGCGGGTCGAAGCGAAGTCCTCGACAATTATTGGGGCCGAAAGTGAGTGGTTCTCCGTGAATGACCCGCAACTGGCGATCGTGCATCGTCGCACGGTTGGTGATGGCGTCGAAAGCTCCGTCATTGAAGACGGTGCAGTTCTGAAGGATTTCGATGAATGCAGTTCCGTGGTGGTCGGCGGCGCGTCGAAGGATCTCTGCCAAATGTTCGCCGGAAACGTCGTAAGTGCGCGCAACAAAAGTTGCGCCACATCCAAGGGCAAATAGTACGGGATCAACTGGGTGATCGACGGCGCCAGCGGGTGATGTCTTGGTGACCTTGCCGAGCTCACTGGTCGGGCTGTATTGCCCTTTGGTCAGGCCGTAGATTCGATTGTTGAATAGCAATATCTTGACGTCGACATTGCGCCGCAGACAATGAAGGAGATGATTGCCGCCAATGCTCAGTGAGTCACCATCACCGGTCGCAACCCAGACACTCAGATTGGGATTCGCGACACGAATTCCAGTCGCAATCGGTAGAGCACGGCCGTGGATCGTGTGCAGCCCAAACGTGTCGACGTAGTAGGGGAATCGACTGCTGCAACCAATGCCACTGACCCAAACGAAGTTCTCCTTGGCGATCCCGAGTTCGGGTAACACGCGCTGCACTGTTGTCAATACCGCGTAGTCACCGCACCCAGGGCACCACCTCGGATCTTGGTTCGAGGTGAAATCCTTCTTGGTCAGTTTTGAATCGAGGGGAACTTGCATGGTCAATTGTCCATACAGGAGAGGATGTGTCGCTCTAGCTCTGACACGGTGAATGGGCGTCCCTGCATCTTGCCGAACGAGCGAATGGGAAGGCGAAATCGTGCTTTGAGCAATTGTGCGAGTTGTCCCCAATTGAGCTCAGGAACGAGGATGCAGTCGAACTGCGCGAGAACCTCGCCGAGATTCGCTGGAAAAGGGTTCAAGTGTGCCAGATGCACATGGGATACCTCACGGCCCGTGGCGGCGGCGCGCCGCACGGCTTCGTGGATGGGACCATAGGAAGAACCCCAGCCCACCACGAGCAGCCCGCCGCGAGCCGGACCGAAGTCGACTCTGGCAGCAGGAATGTCTGCGGCAATGTTTGCAATCTTTGCTGCGCGCAGTTCGGACATCCGCTCGTGATTGAGGGGGTCATTGGAAACATTGCCTGTCAGAGCGTCCTTCTCAAGTCCGCCGATGCGATACTCATAGCCCTTTTCTCCGGGCGTGACCCAGGCCCGCGCTAACGTTACGGGATCTCGCTCGTAGGGTTTGAATGTTGCGCTCGCGGGCAGGCTTTGATGGCACTGCAGATCGGGCAACTGATCGAAGCTGGGGATCTTCCACGGCTCGGCACCGTTGGCTAGGGTGCTGTCACTGAGCAGGATGACGGGGGTCATGTACTTCGTTGCCAGGCGAACGGCCTCGATCGCAACGTCAAAGCAGTTGGCAGGAGTGCTTGGCGCAAGCACACAGAGCGGCGACTCCCCGGGACGTCCAAAGATGGCTTGGAGCAAGTCTGCCTGCTCAGTCTTAGTCGGCAGTCCGGTGCTTGGCCCGGCACGCTGCACGTCAACGACGACCAATGGTAACTCGAGCGCGACAGCTAGTCCGATTGACTCCATTTTTAGGGCCAATCCGGGGCCACTCGTCGTGGTAATGCCAATGCTTCCAGTGTACGACGCTCCAATAGCAACGCAGACCGCGGCAATTTCGTCTTCGGCCTGTACTGTCGTGACGTCGAGGTGGCGATGTTTGCTCAATTCCTGCAACAGGTCCGTCGCTGGCGTGATCGGGTAGGAACCAAGCACTAGCGAGCGGTTGGCACGTTGCGCCGCGGCGAGCAGGCCCCAGGCAAGTGCCGTGTTGCCGCTAATGCTGCGGTACTCGCCTGCCGGTAGCCTCGCGGCTGGGACATGGTAGCGATGGTGGTAGAGTTCGCTGGTCTCGCCGAAGGCGTTGCCTGCCTTCAAAGCCAATCCGTTCGCCAGGGCAAGGTCCGGGCGACCGCGAAATTTGGAGTCGATCCAAGTAAGTGTCGGTCCGAGTGGACGGCTGTAAATCCAATACGTAAGGCCAAGTGTCCAGAAGTTCTTGCAGCGACTTGCGTCTTTGGTGCTGAGCGCGGCAGGCTTGACGGCCTGGTTGGTCAGGCGAGTGATGTCGACGGACATGACGTCGTAGCCAGCAAGGCTGCCGTCGTCGAGGGGGTTGCTCGCATACCCGGCCTTGTCTAGGTTGGGCTTCGAGAAGGCTCCCGAATTGGCAATCAGCAGGCCGCCCTGACGAAGATCACCAATATTGTTGCGCAGCGCCGCGGGATTCATCGCTACGAGGACGTCAGGGATGTCGCCCGGTGTAAATACCTCTCCAGAGGCAAACTGAATCTGGAATCCGGATACTCCAAACAATGTGCCGGCTGGTGCTCGGATCTCTGCGGGGTAGTCGGGGAGGGTGGCAAGATCGTTGCCTTGGCTCGCTGTCGAGGAAGCAAACTGCTCCCCGATGAGTTGGACGCCATCCCCTGAATCTCCAGCGAATCGAACGACAGCTGACGTGATGGCTTGACTTGCTTTCGCGTTCACCTGGGGAGCTTGGATGGAACTCATCGGTTTGAAACGATTCTGATCATTAGTGTCACCACGGTTCTTCTGCTCGGTCGCCGCAAGCGCAACTCAATGCGCCGACCGCGCCGCGACGGCGCAATCTCCGCTGGCAACTCGTTCATTTCGGCACAAGCTCACAGTTCATTGTGTCCGCGCGCCGCGCGTCAACCGACAGCGCCGGAAATCGGCCGAATTTCTCCGCAGCAGCAACAGTGAGAGATATAGCCAAACATAAGCGTGGTCTTTGGACCACGATCCCAGTGACGCCAATCCCCATCGGCAAGGCGATTGCCGGTGGGGATTGATCGACGAGTCTACGACACCAAGTCGCTTAAATTATAACGCACGCTCTAGGCGTCAGGCGCGTACTTGTCGACCAAGTGACCCATCCGAGGGGCCGCCGCCTCGACATGTTTCTTCGCGGATGGCCGAAGCTTGTCGTAGGTCTTTCGCACGAGGCCACTATCGGCGCGTTGAGCCGTCCTATCGGTAACGGCCAGGAGTGCTTCCGCCACTCGTCCGGCTTCGGTGCGAATATGCTCGGAAGGGCGCTTCCCCTTCTCGATGGCTTCACGATGAAAGGGGTCCATCGCGTCTAGGAAGTCATCGAGCAGGTGATCGACAGCTTGGCGAATGAACCCGGGTTTGATTCCCTTGACGACAGAGTACGCGGCCTTCACTGCCATGCCACCCAGACCGCCCTTGTCGCTGACCTCCTCGTCGAGGACGCGACATGCGTCGTCAATTAGCTGTTGTCGCTTCTCTCCGCCGCCTAGTCTCTCTTTGAGCGTCGCCACGTTGTTCGTCCTCTCGATTTCGTTACGCGCAAGCCGCACTCGGTTGGTTTGGCCCGGTCGCACAAGCACGGCGACCACCGTTATCACCTCGCTGCGAGCTGTCAACGGCCGACCCGCACGCGTTGAGCGCACGCCTTGCCACGTCCCATGGCCGCTACCGAATGCTGGCAGGCGCGCCAACGGTTGTGCTTCCTCAAATTCTTCAATCTCGGCTGGCGGCTTCGCCCTACGCGGATTCCGCCAGCACTGCTCCTGCGTGACAAGTGCCGAACGACGGACCGGGTGGCACACAATGGAGTCTTGTCGTACTCGACAAAACGCCATGCCGTCTTTTAGCGCAAGGTCGAGCTTACGTTGGAACGCGGGCCGGCCGCAGGATCACGCAGGACCCCGCCCGCTGTGGCAGGCACTGCTGGCGGGGTTCTTACTGACAATACCCATTGCCTGCGCAAAGTCGCGACGGATTGCATGATTCGACCATTGTCGTCAAAACCGGAGGATGGCAGAGAACCAACCTTACGCGATAATAATGGACGAACCAGTATGGGTAAGATTCTAGTCGTCGACGATCAGCGCAACATGCGCACCACCTTGGCGATGATGCTGCGCGGCAATGGCTTCGAAGTGGACGAGGCGGCAGATGGTGCGCAAGGTGCGGAGTCCGGAGCGACCGGAGCATACGACGTCGTCATCACCGATCTTCGTATGGGCGAGACGGACGGCATTGACGTCCTGCGCAGTGTCAAGTCTGCGCATCCCATGACCGAAGTCATCGTCATGACGGCCTACGGCACGATTGAGAGTGCCGTCGAGGCAATGCGATTCGGTGCCTACGACTACATCCAGAAGCCGTTCGCCGAGCAGGAACTTGTGGTGAAGGTCCAGAAGGCGATGGAGAGTCGAAAACTTCATGGCCAAGTTCAACTGTTCGCGCAAGAGTTCAAAGAGCGCTACCACTTCGAGAGCATTATCGGTCGGTCCCACGCAATTCGTGACGTTCTGGCGCGTGTGGTCAAGATCGCGCCGACTGATGCGATTGTACTTATCACGGGTGAAAGCGGTACCGGAAAGGAACTGGTTGCCAGGGCCGTTCATGCCAATAGCAAACGAGATACGCGGCCTTTCGTTACCGTCAATTGTGCGGCAATTACCGAGACTCTCCTCGAGAGTGAGCTATTCGGTCACGGACGCGGCGCATTCACAGGCGCCGTCTCGGCGCGCAAGGGGCTATTCGAAGAGGCAGACGGTGGCACGTTTTTCTTTGACGAGATTGCGGAAACGACCGTCAGCTTTCAAGCGAAGTTGTTGCGAGGCATCCAAGAGGGAGAGATCCGTCGTATCGGCGAGAACAAGCCAATCAAGGTGGACATCCGCGTTATTGCTGCAACGAACGTTGACTTGGCCCGTGCCGTCGAAGAGCGTCGATTTCGACAGGATCTCTACTATCGCCTAAACGTTGCACGCTTCCATCTTCCCCCACTTCGAGATCGGCGCGAGGACGTACCTCAGCTCGTTGAATTCTTCCTGGACAAGTACAATCGAAAGATGCAGAAGCGGGCCACGATTGGCGACGACGTACTCGATGTGATGATCAACTATGAGTATCCGGGGAATATCCGAGAACTCGAGAACATGGTCGAGCAAGCCGTTGCGCTTTCGACAGGTGACGTGATTTCGCTCGACGACGTGCTACCGCAGGCACCGAAGCGCACGTCGCGTTCGGCTGGCAAGACCCTAGCAGATATCGTTGATGACGCCGAACGAGACGCAGTGGATGCTGCACTCCGGGCGTTCGACGGCAGTCGTGAGCGCGCTGCCGAGGCGCTAAACATAAGCCCGACCACCCTCTGGCGAAAGATGACGCGGCTTGGGATCTCGTTCGATGCCAAGGGTTAGTGCCGACATTGCGGCTCTCGTCAATGCGAGATAGATAGCGCCAGCTGAAGAGATTCGACCGTTGCGCACATCCTCCTTCGACTACGAACTTCCGGATCACTGTATCGCTCGTCATCCAACCGAGGAACGGGATGGTGCTCGCATGCTCGTCGTCGAACAGCGTGGATGCTCGGACGACTGGGTGCGAAACTTCTGCGAGCGAGTGGAAGAAGGTTCGCTGGTGGTAGTGAACGACACACGCGTGCGTCGCGCCCGAGTCTTGGGAAGGCGAAGAGGTTCGGGGGGCAAGGTAGAATTGTTGTTGTTGGCTCGCGTCGAGCACTGGGACTTGGGCAACGGTGCGGAACGGTGGTCAGCGTTGGGACGGCCGTTGCGTGGCCTGCGCGCCGGTACCTTTGTCGATGCGGACGGGTTGTCGATTCGGATCATCGAACGTGAAGCAGACGGACAGGTGACAATCGAGGTTCAGTCGGTGGATGGCTCGGACGTTGAAACGGCCCTCGAGCGACATGGGCATGTACCAATTCCCCCGTACCTTGGACGTCCAGATGAGCAGAGTGATGCCGTGCGCTACCAGACCGTATATGCCGACCGACAGGGTTCGGTAGCCGCACCAACGGCTGGACTGCACCTTACGGAGCGAGCCCTCGATGTCCTGCGTGAGCGCCGGATCGAGGTGGGTCGCGTCACGTTGCACGTTGGAATAGGTACTTTCCGCCCCGTGGCGGTCGATGATTTGGACGAGCATCCCATGCATTCAGAATGGTACGAGGTTAGCTCCGAACTCGCGCAGCGCATCGAGGCCGTGCGCACACGGGGCGGGCGGGTGATTGCGGTAGGAACGACCGCGATTCGGGCTCTGGAGAGCGCGGCCGATTCGACCCGACCCGGCCAGGTCAACCGCGTGTCCGAACACACTCGATTGTTGATTCAGCCGGGATACCGGTTCAGCGTCGTCGATGGGTTCTTGACGAACTTTCACCAGCCGAGAAGCACGCTGCTTGCATTGGTGGCTGCTGCAATTGGGCTCGATCGGACTCGTGAAGCGTACCAAGTGGCCATGGAACGAGGATATCGCTTCTTGTCCTACGGTGATGCCATGTGGGTCCCGGAGCTTGTTCGATGACCGAGGAGCGCTTGAAATTCGAGGTGCTTGCCCGTGATGGTGAAGCGCGGCGCGGTCGGATCTACAGTCGGCACGGCCAGGTGGAGACTCCGGCATTCATGCCCGTTGGGACGCAGGCTTCGGTCAAGGCGCTAGCGCCGGATGAGGTCGAAGCAACGGGTGCTCGGATGGTCATCATGAACACGTACCATCTCTGGCAGCGACCAGGGCCGGACGTCATTCGTGCCCTAGGGGGGCTGCATGGCTTGTCCCGCTGGCAGCACACAATCGTAACGGACTCGGGCGGGTTTCAGGCTTTCTCGTTGGCCTCACTCTGCAAGTTGAGCGAAGACGGTTTCGCGTTCGCGTCTCACTTGGACGGCAGTCGAAGACTCCTGTCACCGGAGGAATCCATGCGCGTTCAGTCGAGTCTTGGAGCCGACATCGCGATGCAACTCGACGTATGTCCCCCGGCAGGTTCGGCGTTGATCGAGCTTACAACGGCCGTGGAGCGCACGACGCGTTGGGCAGAACGCTGTCTCGCTGCTCGGGATCCGAAACAGGCGCTTTTTGGGATCATCCAGGGTGGCACGGACGTTGGGCTGCGTTTGCGTCATGCATCCGAACTTGCAAAGTTGCCATTCGAAGGGCTTGCGCTTGGTGGATTTAGTGTCGGTGAGCCTAATGCTGACATGCATCGGACGCTGAGCGAGGTTGCCCCCGCAGTCGATGGCGCCCGGCCCAGATATTTGATGGGGGTGGGTACACCAAATGACCTTCTGCGGGCCGTTAGCTGCGGCGTTGACATGTTCGACTGCGTGATGCCGACGCGCAATGCTCGCAATGGTCAAGCCTTCGTGGACCACGGACGCGTCGTCATCAAGCAGGCTAGGTACAAGAACGACGGGCTACCGATCGATCCAGCGTGCCGTTGCTATACCTGCACCAATGGGTTTTCTCGCGCCTATCTGCGTCACTTATACATGGCAAAGGAGATTCTTTGCCATCGACTGCTGTCAATCCACAATCTTCACTTCTACGGGGAGTTGATGCAGAAGATGCGTTCCAGCATCGAGCGCGGCACGTTTGTCGACTTCGTGCAGCGGAAGCTCGAAGTGCAACTCAGAGGCAGTGATGCAGATGGTGAGTCCGAACGGGCTGGTGAAGCCTCAGCATGACCTGGCCCGCGCTTGACTTGGAGGAGGGACTCATCTCAGCGTTGTCTGGGTCAGCCCAACGGCGCGGCGCTCGGTGGGAACAGCAGTCGGCCACTGCCTGGTGGGTTCCGGCGCGGAGACGCGCTCTTGGGACGGGCGGAGGGTTTTTGGGGAGGCGGTCCCAGCCCTGGGGTAAGCCTGAGATGGGGGGCGGTCCCGTTGTCCGGTCAAGGTCGGTCTGGCCAGCGATTGTGCTCTTCGCGCAACCGTTGGATTTCCAGGCTCGAGCGATGGAATCTTACCTGAAGGCCCGAGCGCGAAGATTTGGTGGCGCTTCGCCGGGGCCGGTGGGGTAGTCTGGATGACGATGAGCCAGGAGAAGAAACCGCTTGGAAGGATCCTGCTCGAACAACGAGCGGTGTCGCCCGAGCAGTTGGAGCGGGCACTGGCCGACAAGACCACGACGGGACGGTTGGCGTCACGGTTGACCGAGCAAGGAGTGCTTCGAGAGGTCGAGGCGCTCAAGGCACTCAGCGAACAATTTGGCGTGCCAGGTATAGATTTGGGACAAATCTGTCTGCGACTGGAGGACTTGGATCTCCTGCCGCGCGAGATTGCGGAACAGCACCTCATCTTGCCGGTGCTCGTTCGCGATGACCAATTGTTCGTCGCTGTTGCCAACCCGCGGGAGACGAAGGTCCTCGAAGAGTTGGAGTTCGTCACAGGAAAGAAGGTCTACTCATATATTGCACTTGAGGGAGTGCTGCGACGAGTCATCCAAGTGGCATATGGTCGCAAGTCGCGGGGTGAGCTTTACTATGTGGCTCCGCGCTGCCCGGCCGAGGTGCTTGGTCGGCTGGGGCTCAATTCGGATGGGACCTTGCGTGTCAGCGAGGAGCAGCTAGCGCAGCCGATCGATTTGGACACCGACGGTACCTTGGGTGCGGCCGCGGACTCGCTTCGGCCGGTGTCGCAGCGTCCGGGGAGCATTCCAGATCAGCCTGTACCGCGCGAAACCCCAGCGATCATCGTTGACGATGCGGTCCGACTGAGCGCCAGTGAGGACATCGAGGAGGGCGACTTTGGGCAACTCTCGCGCGATCTCAGCATCATGTCCGAACTTCCGGGTCGGACAACGGCTGAAGTTGCTGCCTCTGGGAAGCGAACGGTACTGGTCGTCGACGATGATCTCGACATACGAAAGATGGTCGTGCGGCTCTTGAGCTCGCGTGGGCTTGAGGTGTTGGAAGCCGATCGCGGACTATTGGCGTTGCGCCTCGTCAAAGAGCACAATCCAAACCTCATCTTGCTCGATGCGATGCTGCCGGAAGTCCATGGGTTCGAGATCGCAAAGCGTATCAAGAACAGCAAGCGCTACGGTCGCACCCCGATCATCATGATAAGCGCCGTATACAGGGGTTGGCGATTTGCTGAAGATCTCAAACAGAATTGCGGTGTCGATCACTACCTGGAAAAGCCCTTTCGCATCGACGAACTCTTGCGCGCCGTTGAGGAATGTCTTTCAGGCGGTGCCGAGGATCCAGACCAAGGGTCGAGAAGCGAGCGGATGGCCGAGGCCGAGTCCGCCTTGCACTTGGGGGTCGAGGCCTATCGGGCCGGTCGTCTAGGTGAAGCTATTGAGCATCTCAAACGAGGAATATCTATCGACCCACTAGCCTATCGGCTTCACTTCCATCTCGGACTGTTGTACGGAAAGAGCGGTCAGGTATTCGAGGCGATAAGTGAGCTCGAGGCAGCGATGGACTTGAATTCCAAGCACTTTGCGGCATCGAAGAACCTCGCCATTCTCTACCAGAAGGCCGGATTCCGAAACAAGGCTGCCGAGACCTGGGAGCGCGCGCTTCGGCTCGCCCCAGACGATGAGACTCGCAGAACAATCAAGGACCACTTACTGAACCTGTTGTGAAGGTCGCTTTGGTCTGCGAGGATTCAACCCTGGTTCCCCTCTTGGAGCGTCGGCGTTTGCGACTGAATGAAGTTCCTCTGCCCTAGCTGCAAGGCGAAATATCAAATCGCCGACGAAAAGGTCATCGGCCGTACGGTCAAGATGAAGTGCCGCCAATGCGGCCATATCATCGAGATCAACGAGGCCGTGATTGGGGGTAGAGGCCTGTCGAGCGCTGCCCCACCAAGAACGCTTGCGAGAGTGCCGGAGAAGGAAACGGAATCGGCCGCGGATGGCGAGGCAAGCCTGGCCAGCAATGCTGCGACGAAGGGGAAACCGCCACCGAAGCCAGCGCGCATCCCCACACCTTCAGCGGGAATGGCAGCCATGCAGAGCCCGGCGCCACCGCGCACCGCCGAGCTGCAGCCGCTTACGAATCGAACGCGTTCGAACCCCACCGTGCAGGCCGTTAGGCCTCTGGCTCAGCCACCTGAAAAGCCGCGAGTCTCGGCGTTGCCCGCACCGCGGCCAGCTTCGGCAAGGCCGGGATCAGTGTCTCCGGCTGTTCCACCAAGATCGCCGTCGCCCGCTGAGGGGCACCACGCGGTGTCACCTGGCGTGACGCGCGGGAGCGCGCTGACGTCGCAAGTTGGGAGCGCTCCGCCGTCGTCTCGGCGCGAAGTCCTTTCGACGCCTTCGCACTCAACAGCGCCGCAACGATTGGTCGGTGCTGGTTCTGATCCGGCGAAAACTGCTGCGGTAGGGCGATTGCCTGGTGTGCCCGAAACCGTCGTGTCGTCACTGAGTGCGGGGCCGCCGCGGCCAACCGCGACGCAGCAAGATCCACTGGCAGGGGCATTTGCAAAGGCAGTGGTTGCCACTTCGGCGCAGACCGAGCCACAGGATCATCCCCTGGCTGGTGATGAATGGTACGTCGGCGTCAACGATCAACCGATTGGTCCGATCCGATTGGCCGAGATCAGAGATCGCGCGGCCAGGGGCGAGGTTACTTCGGAGTGTCTGGTTTGGCGCGACGGCTTCGAGGACTGGAAGCCGCTAATTGCATTTCCCGAATTGGTTGCCGTGGTCGAGGAGGGGTTAGCAAGTCTTCGCAGTCTGCGGCCGCCTGCACCGAGTCCTCAAGCCGCACTTGCCGTGCAATTGCCTTCTCCGATGGCGATGCAGTTGCAACCTCTGCCGACGGTCGCGACGTCGTCCGCTGCGGCTCTCGACGAAGAGTCTTTGGCTGTGGCTGGGCTATCGAAGCCAAAGATCCCGATTACGGCGTGGTTCGCTGTCTTCGCGGCGCTTGCGCTGGGCGTAACGTTTGGTCTGGTCGTCATTCGTCCAGAGGCGCCCAAAGAGGTGATAAAATACGTAGAAGTTCCCGCGTCACGCAAGGTTGCCGGTGCTGAGGCGCCGCCGCCGGCTCCCGTCGCTGAAGGGGCTTCAAACTCCCTGGTTGGGAATGGCGAGTCTGCTGCTGTTGCGGAGAAACGGTCCGGCGCTGCGGTGCGCAAATCTTCAGGGAATGGAACGGGCGATACGGCCGCCGCTGTGCCAACTTCCGAGGTTCCTCAGGGCCTGAAGGGGCTGCAGGGGTTGCAGGGCCTAGGCGCGCCCAAGACAGGCCCAGTTAGCGGTGACGTTAGTTCGTCGTCATCGGGCCGGCAGCAGCTCGATTCCGCCACGTTGAGTCGAACGGTGAGTCGCTACACCGCGAGTGTCAAGCGCAGTTGTTGGCAACCGGCGCTCGACACTCGCACCCCAGACGCTTCGACGAGCGCCAGGATCTCAGCCAATATCGTCGTGGCTCCAAGTGGCAAGGTGCAGTCGGTCACGGTGTCGCCGGATCCGAAGGGCTACCGCGGCCTTTCGAGCTGCATTCAAGGGCGAGTGCGCAACTGGGAGTTTCCACCTGCAGGTGGAACAACCGAGTTCAACGTACCATTCGTCTTTGCTGCGCAGTAAGTTTGAGTCGTCACCCAGGCGCGCAACCCGGTCCGCTGGCGACGACTTCGTTGGGTGCCCATCTTGCGACGGGCCAACAAAAAACGCGCGCCGAGCGAGCTTGCACTCGCTCGGCGCGGCCTAGGTGGCTCGTAAGCCGGGTTCTGTTCGTACCAGCGATCGCTCGATGGAACGCGGCGGTCATTCCTCTGGAATCGGCGTTGCCGTCGACTCTCAAGCAGCCTACCCAGGGGCTCGGGCGGGCAGCCCTCAAACGCCCCTCTACATGGCCTTGCTCCGGACGGGGTTTTCCTTGCCGCAGCCGTTACCGTCTGCGCGGTGGGCTCTTACCCCACCGTTTCACCCTTACCCGACGGGAAATCCGGTCGGGCGGTTTGATTTCTGTGGCACTTTCCTCGAGGTTTTCCTCACCGGGCGTTACCCGGCATCCTGCCCTGCGGAGCCCGGACTTTCCTCCCTTCGCTCGAGGCGAACGGCGAGCGCCTGGGCCACCTAGACGGGCGGGACCGTAGCACAGCACCTCGTTAGGTGCAGATTGGCTTGGTCAATCGGTGCCTTGCAGCATAGGCGGGGTCAAGTAGATTCGCTGTTCAACCTAGGCAGCGGCCTCACGGTCGATATCCACCAGATTGCGTCCCGACGATTCTGACAACTCGACGATGCGGTGCTTGAGCTTGCGCTTGGCGCGTGACTCCAGCTGCCTTGCTCGCTCACGCGAGACACCCAATTGTCTACCAATCTCGGCAAGCGACAATTCGTCTTCCGCGTCGGCCATAAGGCGATGCTCGACGATGAAGCGTTCGCGACGATCGAGTGTCTTGAGCGCATCCTGCACGACTTCCCGGGCATTGACGGTCGCTTGATTTGACGAGAACCTGACCTCCTGATCGTCAGCCGGCGCTGCCAGCGTCTCTACGACCGTGGTCACGGCGTCGTCGAATACTTTCGCGTCCAAAGACAGATCTCGCGCTTCCAGGCGTCGCACCATGCCCTGAATCTGTTCGCGTGACATGTTGAAACGCTCGGCCAGAAGCTCGTCGGCTTGTTCGCCCTCACCGACGAGATTGGTGATTCGTACTCGCTCCCGGCGCAGCTTGAAGAACATCTTCGAACGCAACGCTCCTGACCCAACGCCGACCAAACTCCATGAGTGTATGATGTGGTTCAGGATGTACGCCCTAATCCAGTAGGCGGCATAGGTGACGAAGCGGTTGCCGCGATCTATGTCGAACTTGCTGAGGGCATGAACAATTCCGAAGTTGCCCTCGGCGATCAGTTCAGCAAGAGGTAGACCGTAACGCCGGTACTTCAAGGCGATGGCAACCACGTAGCGCAGGTGCGAGCGAACTAGCTGTTCCTTGGCTTCTACGTCACCGGCGTCGCGCCAAGCAGTGCACAACGTCGCCTCTTGTTCGCGGTCCAGCTTCGGGAATTGCTGAACCATCGTCATGTACCTGGACAATGCAGAGTCGAATTCAGCGGCCATCGCGGTCACTACCCTTCCGAGGAATGAAAGGACCTTCACCGTTCTTGCTCGGCACTGCTCGTCCTCTCTGCGGGGTCCGAAGGACTCACAATTTCAAGCTTGAAGGCAGATCACCCCTAGCTACGCGCGTCAACCCCCGGCGGTTTCTCTAAAAGAATACGCGGGTGAGCAATGCACCCACCCGCGGGGCCATTACGCCCCACCTTAGCGGCGAATGGTCTAATGCGCGTTTCAGACTTGGAGCGACGAGCCGCAACCGCACGACCCGCTCAGATTCGGATTGCCAAACTTGAAACCCGAACCATGTGCGGTTTCCACGAAGTCCACCTCGGTTCCGTCTAGGTACTGGAAACTCAACGGATCTACGTAAAGTGGGATCCCGTGGGACTCGAATTGCTCATCCATCTCGGTGGGTGACTCTTCGAAATAGAGATCGTACTGGAATCCAGCGCACCCTCCGCCGATGACACGTAGGCGAAGTCCCTGACCGATCAGGCTTTCGGTTGTGGCAATTTCTTTGACCTTTTCCGCGGCGACGGGAGTCAGCGAGATCATGCTAGTCGATTCTCCATTGAAGCAGTCTGGATGGCGCAAGTTGGATTATAGGGGCAACGTTACGGACTGCCAGTGGCGAGGCCAGCCGATTCGTCCAATTGGTGACTCCTTCAGGTGCTACTCCGCTAGTTCGCCCGTGCTATGGGCAAGGAGCAAATGGCCGGTGGTGAGCACTTGAATCTGCTTTTGGCCGCTGCAGTGGGCATGCCTGCGCTTTGTGGTGGCTGCCCCACGCAGAAGATCCGGGGCCCGTTCAGGCCAACTAGCCACGACATGATCGGTTGAAAGACTCACGAGCAATGAGCGGTTCTGAGCGGACTGAGCTGGTCGCGGTCGCGCGGCCTTGGGGCCTATTGCACCCATGACCGACGTGCGCTTCGCACCGTGCCAAGTGACGGTGCCCCCGGAGTCAAGCTCTAGCCAACGGCCCTGGAGCGTTGACACCATCGCCTCGATCCAAAGCGGCCCCCCTTGAACGCAACTCGAACGTGCCATCGCGCTGGATTGTCGACAGGCAAGAGTCAGCAACAACGAATGCTGGTACTGCCAGCAAGTTTGAGTCGATGGGGTTCCAATAGGGCACTTGGCCATCGCGCAGCAGGTTGATCCTTCCTGTTGGCATCAGCGGAGACCACCGAGTCCTTCTGCTGACGCTGGGCGACCGGCAACTTCAATGATTCGGAGAGTGGTGCCTGCCAAGTCGACTTCAAAGGCAACGAGTCCGACCGTGGAAGTTGCTTCGATTCGCCAGGTGGGACGGCAGAGCCTAGTTTCGTGGTCGACGGGGCACCGAGCGCAATCACCTCAAGGACTGCACCTTCACGCAGAACGCCACCGATGGGTTACGGGTGTGGCATCACCGATCGGAATCCTCGACGACCAGGGAGGCGTCCAGGGCCAAGTCGTTCTCAGTGGTACTCGGTCGTGGCGTCATGCGTGCCTTGCCGATGGCGATGAAGCGACTGCCGCGGCGCAGCGCCAAAGCTCCAGCGTGACGCACGCTGGACAGACAGGGGCCCTGCTTACATCTCGAGGTTGCCACGAGTCGAGTCACCCCCCCCGCAGATTCGATGTCAACGACCTCAGCGTGCAACGCCACGAGGCTATCGGGTTTGGTCACTGCCAGCGCCGAGATGGCATCGAAATCCGAAGGTAGGGGACGCGCCAACTCGTCGGCACGCTGTCTGAGATTCGTGACTCGTTCGAGCGAAATCTCGACCAGTCGCGGCGCCAGATTGGCTTCTTGTGCACGCACGTACAACTTGGTGGCGCCGGGTGCGGAAAGAGCCATCTCCTGCAAGAACGTGCCATTGGCGGCAACGGCGATACTATGCCCATTCGCGGTGATCTTCCCTTGCACGCTCGTCCGACCAGACAAACTGAACGTCGGATTCTGGGTGATGTGCGTCGAACCAGGCGTAGCAATCTCGAGCGGGGTGATGCCGGTGCGTACGACGAGTGTTCCCTTGGTCGACAGATCTTCGCGGACGACTTCGTACGCGATGCTTCGCTCGAAGGGCATGACGGCCGCCGCATGACCGGTAAGCATTGCCGAAACATCGATCGGTACCTTGAGCTGTCCGCTCGGGCCGACCAGACTGCTCTGGCCATCTACGACAAATCTGGTCCCTGGCGCCGCAGTACATTCTACTGCCACGACGGGGGGATCACCGGCCAATTCCGCGACGGAGCTGGTTACGCGAAACTCTACCGGCACCGTAACAGTGACCGTTTCGCCGCGCGTGCGATTGGGGCGAACGACTTGGAGCGTAAGCTCGTTTTCTCCAATGGAGAGTCGTCGTGCGAGCTCGATGGTGGCGCGGCTACTCCTGAATGTCGCAGTCTTCGATTCAACCGTGGCATTCGTACCGTCGGGACAGTTGGTACAGGTCAAGACGAGATTCTCATTGCCGGATTCACTCGTTGTAACCGTTACCGCGAGATGGACCGAGGTCCACCACACCCCCAATGCCACAACGATGAGAACTACCAGTAGTGCCGCAGCGGTTCCGAAAACCCAGGCCAGGCGGCGCTGCTGACCGGACCGCGTAGCTTGAGCACGTTGCGCGCTTTCGCGCAAAATATCACTGTCCGAGGCTTGCCGCCGCGGCTTGGGGTTCGCAGACACCTGCAGTGGATAAGTGGCGGTGCCCGGTGGCGGTTCACCGGGTTTGCCTAGGCCAGGCTGCAGCGGCGCAATGCCGGGCATGGCAACACCCAGCAGCGTGCCCTTGTGGTGCGGATTCACGTGGGGCGTGCTCTGGTTGGCGATGGGGGGCACATTGGCTGCTTCCGCCGGTTTGCCTGGATGGGCCATTGCTGCTGCTGGCGGCGGAGCAACGCCGAGCATCGTTGCATGAGCAAACTGCTGGGGGCCGAGTGGTGCGGCGGGGGCGCCAGGCGCTGTCACGAGTGTGGTCGAGCCTACGGCGACCTGCTCCGCCTTGGCCGTCATTGGTGGAGGAGCGCACAACGGCGAAACGCCGAGTAGCGTCCCATTGAGTTGCGCTGGCGTTGTTGGGGCGCTTCCTGCTGCGGTGGGGTCGTTTGCGGAGATGGGAGACACTCCCATGATCGTCGCATGCAAGGCGGGCTTGGCGGCTTCTGGCGGATTTGGCTCGGCGAGCGGCGATTGTGGCGTACCGCTACCGCTGCTTCCCCCTGGGTCAGTGGTGTTCAGCGGCGGGTTCGTCTCCGCGGATTCGGCCGAGGCAACGTTTGGCCACGCCCCAAACCCCATCAAGGTTCTAGCGGGATGTTGTGGTGTGCCTCGCGCCGGATCAGAAAGACCGGTCAGCGTATGTGGGACGGGCTCGACGAGCGGTTCTTGGGGCTGTTCGTCGTGAATACCTGCGGCGTTCAACCCAGCGAGGGTGCCGGGCACGGGAGCGAAAGGCTGGAAATCGCCTGTTGGCGGGCTTTCAGGCTCCGAAGCCGGTATTGTTCCGAGAGCATTGGCCGGTGGAGGTGATGGTGCGACCCCGAGCATGGTGTGTCCCATGCGACGAGTTGCTGGCGTCGAGGTCACGAATGGTGCCGACGGCAGAAAAGCCCCGCATTGACCGCAGCGTTGGTCTCGCTCATTCGTCACGTTTCCGCAGGCAGGGCATACAGGCATCGGCTCACACTATACACGACACTCGACCCGGTCCACAGCCTGGAGCTGCCGAGGGATCCCTGGTTTCCGTTTTCGTCGTCTGTTTGGCCCAACCGAGGCAATTGGTGTATCGGGCGGTATTGCCCCATGCTTTCCGATTCTAGCGTCATCTCGGCTCACCGTCCTTGGGTTGCCGGCAATTGCTTCAGGCCCGTGGGGTTGGGTCGGGTGGGGCGAGCCGTCGGGTGCGCGGTCCAGCAACCTGGTTCGACGGCTCAGGCGGAACTCACCGAAAGTATGACCAAGGGGAGGGGAATCGAGTGAACGGAATATGCTGGAACCAAATCGTCGGGGCTGCGGCGCGCCGTTTGGTAGCAATGCCAGGTGAATTGGCGGGATATCTCGCTCTTGGCGCGATGGACGCCATGGGAGCTCAGCCCGGTCAAGTCGTGGGTGAGGATATTCAACTAGGTGATGATGGGCGAGTCGTTCTATTGCGCGTGTTGCCGAGTGATGCTGATGCCGCTGAACAGTGCATGCGCGAATTGCTGCGCATGCTCCTCGACGTGTCCAGCTCGCCATCGACGGCCTTGCTGCGCATCGCTTGCCCGTCAGCTAGGAGCAATAGCTCGACCTTCGCCGCGGAATTGCAGACAGCTCTGATTCCGGTCAATCGTGGCGCTGCGCGGCGGGCATTGGCGCGGTTGCATCGTGAACTGCTGCGTCTGCCACCAGCTGCGATTGAGACGCCGGAGTCAGCGCCGAGGGCCGTGCAGAAGATTTCGGCACTTCCGACTCTCGAGTGTAATGAGGCAGAAGCGAAGGCTACTACGGTAGTCGAGGAGTTGGAGCGCAACATTCCAAGCGTTGCCAGAATCGATGAGTTGGATGCCGTCGCAGTGGACGCCATTGTGGTTTCCCCGCCAACGCCGGAGGCGAAGTCTTGCCTGTTGGAGATTCCGGACCTGGAACTGCCAATGAATCCAGGCGCTTCTACGGGGCTGGATATCTCCGAGCGGTCTGCGCCGCAGAACGCCGACAGTCCCGAGGTGCGAGGGGAGACGCTTCGGCTCGCTTCGGTAGTCGGCGTTGCGCCGCAAGCCAGTTGCGAGTCACTTGACGTCATCGATGAAACGAACGGCACGAATGCCGATGCGCCATTGGGTTCAGCCGTTCGCGAAACGACCTTGGTGATTGCGCCTGTGGCATCTAGGCCTAGGCTGGAGCACACCCAGCGTCTAGACGTTGAAGCGAATGTCGCATGGCGCGGAGCAGAGTCCGTCGTTGACGCTGTTCCTGCGGCGGAGCCGTTGGTGCAGGAGCCAACTGTCGCCCTGCCATTGGTGACCTTGAAGCGTCGGTCACCACATCATGATGAATCTGCCCAAGGCTCGCGCTGCGAAGCGCCGACAGTGGCAGCGACGGAAGAATCCGACGCATGTGCCGAATGCCCGTGTGTCGATAAGGAGGAAGGGGCTGAATGTCCGGACCATCCTGAAGATGAAGCACATTCCTTCGAGCTGACCGATATGCAGGCAGAGGGTGTCTCGTCGAATTGGGATGCTACGTCCATGGATACCGTCGTCGAGATCTCAGATGACGAGATCGTCTATGAACAGGTATTGGAAGAAGAAATTTGGTTGGACGTTGATTGCTCGGACAACGATCTTTTCGTGGCGGTGGCACCTCGCATAGTGATGTTCGAGCAGGCCGCCGCATTCGCTGGTTGCATTGCAGCTGAAAACGCGCCAGAGGTCTTCGTTGCTGCAGACGCTTCGTCCGTCGTGACGGTAGCTGAGCTGCCTGATTGTTCCGGCGACGATTCCGCCGTGGAGGTGGAGGACGCCGACCTGCTGGTGGTTGATGATGAAGGTGGCAGCGATTCGGATTACTGCTTCGAAGCGTCACGGACATCTTACGACAATTGGCCATCGCCCGGCGTCGCGAGGAGCGAACCCACGACGCTATACCGCAGCGACGACCTCCCTAGCGAAGGGCCACGCAGCACGTTGGAAGGACTGTCGGGGCAATTTGGCGTTGAGCCGACTTGGACTCAGGGTGAGCTCTGTCGGAGTCTTCGATTCGTGGCGGGACTCGACCTCTCGCCGAGCGGGCCCCCCGTGGAGCCCCAAACCCCCCCGCCGTCCGGCGAGACCGTTCTACGGGAATGCTCGGAGCAGGCCGAGCCGACGCGCAGGTTGCGCCGAGCGGGATCCGTGGTTGCCGTATTGCTGGTTGTGGGCGCTGGGGCCCATTCTGTTCGCTTTGAGAGCGACAGCGTGCCTTACTCCGCACAGCTCTGCGGTCCGGCCGGTACGCGGTGAATCGCGCGGGCGCCGTGGCCTGATGGCTTCGCCCGTACGGATGTTCGCGATGATAATCTCTGTGACCGAAACGGCCCATTGGTCAGGATACTGGTTATGCGGCGGCTGAACCGGTCACTCGTCGGTTGACGTCGCTGCTGGGCACCTGCGATTCTTGTCGCCGCAATGCACGATCAGAACCTCGCGATCATAAAAGGGCTCATAAGCGTCGCTTGGGCGGATGGGAAGGTCGCCGCCGAGGAGACGAGCATCATCGAAGGGCTGCTGCAGGCGTACGCGGCAACACCCAGCGAGGTGCATGAGGTTCGTCTATTTGCGCGTCAGCCTCGAACCGTGCAAGACGTACCGCTTACCGATCTAAGTGCTGCCGACAGACGCCTACTTTTGCACCAGGCCGTGCTCTTGTCCTACGCTGACGGCGAACAATGCGACAAGGAGCGAGGGGTGTTGACCGAATTGGTCAGTTGTCTGCGAATCCCGGCAGAGGAAGCCAGGGCGATTCTGGAAAGTGGCGCCCGACATGCGCAAAGCATGCTGCACCTGTTGCATCAGCATTGAGCGTCTTGGTCTTCATGTACCATCAGCCCTGGGCTCGTCGGGGCTGGGCTAGCTGTGGTGTCCTACCGACTTGAGCCGTTCGATCTCCTTGAGTAGTGCGATCGGGCTGAAGGGTTTGGTGTAGTAGGCAGTTGCGCCCGCCGCTGCGGCGCGAGCTCGCGAAGACTCGTCATCCAAGGCGCTTATGATCACGATTGGAATGTGTTCCGTGATCGGGTCTTTTCGAAGACGCTCACAGACCGCAAAACCGTCATACTGGCCAGGGAGCATCAGATCGAGCAATACAAGGTCCGGTGGTTCGGTCGTCGCCACGTCGATGGCGCGACTTCCTGTCGAAACTGCGGTGACACCGTAGCCACGGGCTCCCACCAAAGCCTCAATCATACGTCGAATTGCGTCCTGGTCTTCGACCACAAGGATATGCACCCAGCCAATATATCCCCAGCCACCGCTCGACTGCCTTAGCAAAATGCCACCCCTTGGTTGGGCCGGGAATGCTTGGCCGGATTTGCAGCGTATTCGCCCAACAGCACGCCAAACCGGTGGTTCCCCGGGCGTGGGGAAGTGGTGGCCGGTCTAGCCTACTGGGGTAGAGTCAACCGGACCTCCGAGCGATGCCCGGCGGACTCCCCGACCTCGACGCTGGCTCCCAACGTTGCGGCAGAAGCCCCTGCGGTGGTCCAGCTGAGCGCTCCGGGACGTCCAATGGCGGAAGGATCTGCCAGACCGAGCAGCAGAGCCTCATGCGTTCCCTCTGGAACGATGGGGCCGCCGTCGACAATCGAGATAACGGTGGCGGTGGTCGCGCCATCCAGCACGTGGGTCATCGCTTTGATTTCGATCAAACCTGATCTTGGTGTCGACGATATCGCCTGGTCGATCATTGAGCGAACGAGCAAGCTCAGGATCTGTGGTCGGGTCGAGACGCGCAGTGCCGTGTCACAGTCGAGTTCAAGGGTGATGTCGTTTCGTCGGGCTCGACCATCTGCAGAGTCCAAGACATTCCGCAGTAGGGTCGAGAGTTGGACTAGCCGTGGTGGCTCGTCGAGCGAAACACACGCGATTCTTTCGAGATCCGATATCAACTCGCCATAGGCGATGAGTCGGATGTTGAGCGCCAGGGTTAGCTCGTGCTGATCGCCAAGGATTCTTGCTGCTTTGGCAGCGTCCTGGCGCAACCCGTCGGTCGTGGACCGTAGCATGCGCAATACGGATGCAGCTGCCGAGGTGAGGACGCGCAGTGGTGGCTCGCAGACGCGCTTGGATTCTGGGATGACCGATGCTGGCGCGTCAGTACTGACGGCAAATGCTTCTGCAAGCTCGCGCGCGTAGACAGCGCCAAGCTGCTGTGCCTGCTCCAATTCTTTGCGTAGTTGCAGGATCTCTTGCTGTCCGCTCGAGGTGTCAGCAGGAAGGTACAGTCGCGTAACGTTGCCGGTGAGCTCGACTCGTCCCCCATGGCGTGTGGCCATGCGATTGAGCCAGCGATGCTCAAGATCGCGCGTGGACATCCCTTCCGGGCCAAGCGCCACACTAACGATGACCCAATCGACGTCACGGCGAACGTCAATGGCAGAGGCCGCGTTGGTATCTGAGCCAGTTTGCTTGATCAGAAGCGCGAGCACTCGTCTGAGTTCGATCTCGACGCCGAAGACTTCGGTGCCTGCGCCAGGTTCGATGGCGATTTTGGCATTCGGTGCAATATCAAACAGCAGTGCTGCGATATCGATGCGACCGCGACGATCCTTGCCGTGGCCCAGGGCGGGGCTGGTAGGGACTTCGAGTGCGCCCATCATCTCGATCGCACCGTCCAATGCATCCAGCATGGAATCCACGGGCGGAGCTTGATCGGACAGCCGCTCTTGCCCGGTCTTGAGCTGACTCACTTCCTCTCGAAGTGCGCGCGCCGTACCTCGGGCCTCCTGCATGAGCAGCCACCCGAGCTCCTTCCGCGTGAGTCGATCCTCGGTCACATGCGCATCATGCCATGGTCTGGGCGCCGTGACTACGGCGGTCTCCCGGACAAGGTGATTCTGCGGGACCGCGGCTCCGTTCTGCGGGGCTGGGGCAAAGCTGGACCGACCGAGGACGAGGGGCTATGGGTGCGACCAAAGGAAACAATGTCATGAGCGTGGCACGTGGAGGTCGGCTACCGACAGCGGTCGACCAGGCAATGCAGAGACTCAACACGAGTGTTCAGATTGACAGCGCCCTCTGGCAAGAGGACATTCGCGGGTCTATCGCCCATGCCCGACGGTTGGTACGAGCGGGGGTCCGATCCACGCAAGCGGGCGGCAAGGTTGTGGAAGGTCTCTCCCTGGTTGGCCAACAGATCGAGTGTGGCGAGTTCTCGTGGGATCCCGACAAAGAGGATGTCCATATGAACATCGAAGCCAAGCTTGTGGAGCTCATCGGGCCGATTGGCGGCAAGCTACACACGGCCCGGTCGCGCAATGATCAGATAGCCACAGATTTGCGGTTATGGGTGCGGGGACGTCTGGATCAGACACATCAAGCCGTCTCGCTGCTTGCGCAGGCCATCTTGTCGCAGGCGGAGAATGAAATCGATACGATGATGCCGTCGTATACGCACCTGCAACGAGCACAGCCGAGCCGCCTTAGCCATCATCTGATGGCTTGGCAAGAGCTGCTGCTGCGCGACCGAAGTCGGCTAGCTGACGCAAGAACTCGCCTGAACGAATGCCCCTTGGGTGCCGGCGCAGTTGCAGGAAGCGGTTTTCCTCTCGATCGTGAGGGCGTGGCGCGCGAACTCGAATTCGATCGTCCGATGCAGAACTCGATCGATGCCACGGCGAGTCGAGACTTTCTCATGGAAGCGGTGTCGGCTCTGGCAATCTTGATGGTGCATCTCTCACGAATTGCAGAAGAAATCGTGATCTGGTCAACACGTGAGTTTGGATTCATCGAACTGTCGGACGCCTTCTCGACGAGCTCGTCGATGATGCCGCAGAAGAAGAACCCTGACGTGGCCGAGCTTGTTCGGGGAAAAGCTGCGCTGGTAATCGGCCACGTGACGAGTCTGTATGTGTTGGAGAAGAGCCTGTGTTTTGGCTATGGCAGGGATCTGCAGGAGGACAAGCGACCGACATTCGATGCATTCGATGCAGCGCTAACCAGCCTTTTTGCGCTGGCCGGAGCGATTGCAACGGCGCGGTTCCGCCGCGAGCGGTTGCGCGCGGCCTTGGACGATGGGCATCTCTGCGCCACGGATCTGGCCGATCTGTTGGTTCAGAAGGGTGTCGCCTTTCGCGAGGCACACCACATCGTGGGTGGATTGGTCCGTGAGGCCGAGCAGCGAGCGTGCCAACTGGCAGAGTTGCCGAAGGAGGTACTAATGGCCGCGCATGAGAGTCTGCAGGGGCCCGACGTCCCTTCGGCCCTTGATCCAGTAGCCGCGGTCGAGCGACGACAGGTGGTGGGCGGTCCAGCAAAGGCTCAGGTGGAACGCGCGATTCTGGCAGCACGCGCAACTTGGGGCAGGTAGAGCTCGCGACCTGTTGCCGCGTCAGATGTAGGGAGATTGCGCCAAACGTCTGCGCTGAACCGCTGGATGGACGTTCCGTACCGGTTGGCGGTCATGCTAGGGCGTGACGTCTGCATGCGTCACGCGTTAGGATAAATTCGAAGCAACTATTCGCTCGAACCGCTCCGACCCTAGTGACGTAATGGCGTCGTGTCGTAGTGACCTGGGACCCAACATGCAGCTCGACTTTACGGCTCGCGAGTTGACACTCAAACTTGTGTACTACGGGCCGGCCCTCAGCGGGAAGACAACCAATCTTCAGGCACTTCACGACGTTTCGGCGTCGGACGCAACGGGTCGTCTGATGACGCTGGAAACGCGGGACGATCGAACGCTGTTCTTCGACCTCTTGCCACTTAGCTTTCAGGGCAAGAACGGATTGAGTGTTCGCATCAAGGTCTTTACCGTTCCGGGACAGGTCATCCATGCGTCAACGCGTAGGCTCGTCTTGCAGGGTGCCGATGGAGTTGCCTTCATCGCAGACTCGCGAGCTAGCGAAACCGAGACGAGCGCCGAGTCGTTTCGAGATTTGCGCGAGAACTTGAAGCAAAACGGCCTCAGCATCAAAGAGATGCCTCTGGTCATTCAGTTCAACAAGCGCGACTTGCCTGGTGCGCGTCCGGAGGACGAAATCGAAGAGCAGGCACGACATGGCAAGGAACCGGTTTACCTGGCCGTCGCAACGCGACGGGAGGGGGTCGTTGAAACCTTCATTGGTTTGCTTCACCTCACTTGGCAGACGCTGGATTTGCGACACGAACTGAGCAAGAAGCTTTCATTGGAGAGCAGTCCGCTGTTTGAGGAGGTGTTGCGCAAACTCGGTCAAACCTGCAGCTTGCGTGAAGCGTTGTCCAGGCGAGTTGGTGCCACTCATGCGCCACAACTGCGGGTGAAGCCGTGACCGAATCGTCCATTCCGAAGAGCCTCGATGAACTTACACAGGGGCCTGCCTTCGCGATTGACGATCTCATCAGTCGCGCGATGCTGAGCGAGCTGTTGCTCGGAGTAAGCTCGCTGTTTGGGCTGCCGATTCGGCTGTTTGGTGGCAGCGGGGCCATGCTGGCCGAGGTGTCTGCGTCGACCCCTCGGCTCTTTGGCTATCTCAGTACTCGTGGGAAAGGTCAGAAGGCCGTGATCCGCGCGGTCGAAACCGTCAAATCGTCCGATCCAGATGATGACATCATGTTCCTGCAACCGTGCCCGCCAGGGTTGCGCTACGCAGTTTCAGCGGTGAAATATGACGGCCGCAAGATTGGCAAGATCGTCGTTGGGCCGTTTCGAACGCTTGAGTCGCCCGAGCCCCCGCGGGAATTGGCGGACGTTGCCGACGAGCTCGAGCCGAACCGCATTCAGTCCTTGTGGAATGAAATCGGAGCTGCCGATGATTCCACTATCGAGAAACTGGTGAAGCACTTGAGCCAGGTGCTAGATCTGATCCTTTTTAGCGGGTACCGCGCACTATTGGCGAGCAACATGCATCTTGCAAGCGTGCGTGAGAGCTTTCGTGAGCTGCAGGAGAAGAATGCGACGCTGGAGCTAACCTACACGCGCTTGAAGGAGTTGGATCGGCTGAAGAGCAACTTTTTGGCCACCGTCTCGCATGAGCTTCGTACGCCCCTTACTTCGATTATTGGGTACAGCGAGATGCTTACTGCTGGAATCGCTGGAGAGCTGACCCAAGAACAGCATGACTTCATCGAGACAATCCAGGAGAAGGGCTCTCAACTGCTGGAGCTGATCAAGGGACTGCTCGATTTGACGAAGCTTGAGAGCGGGACGCTCATTCTGCGCAAAGGCGAAACCAATGTCGGGGCGCTGCTTGATGACGTAGTACAGACCTTCATGCCCCATGCGCGACGCAAGGCCGTCGAGCTGTTGGCGGACTACGAAGAAGGACTACCAACAGTGTGGGGCGAGCCGGCACGGCTGCGTCAGGTCTTCTCGAACTTGACCGAGAATGCCATCAAGTTCACCTCGAGCGAAGGTCGCATTACTCTGTCGGCGCGACCTGTGACCGTGGAGATTAGGATGGACGATGATGGTCCAGCTGTCGTCATGCGTAACTTGCGACGCACTGCGGTCGAGATTCGGGTTTCCGATACGGGGATCGGCATATCTGAAAGTGAACGCGAGCGAGTCTTCGATGCATTTTACCAAGTGGATTCTAGTTCGACGCGCGAACAGGGTGGAACGGGACTGGGGTTGTCGATTGTCAAGCGACTGGTCGATGCACACGAGGGAACGGTCAGTATTGCTGCCAATCAGCCCACAGGGACGGTGTTCGTGGTGACGTTGCCCTGCCGCAAGGCCAGCCTCGTCGGCTAGTGCCGCCCGTGTGGTCTTCTTGGTGTCTAGGCCCAAGCCCCAACCTGAGGTGTGGGAAGGCCGGCGTGTGGTAATGGGACTACGCGAGCTGCGGCGGCTTGTGCCATAACTGCGAGGTCATGAGACCTGCACACCAGCATGCGCGGCAAGAGTCCCACCTCAACGAGTCGGTGCGCAGCGGTCAACTTGGAGAATTCGAGCGCATCGCACGGATCCGAAAGCTCTTCGCTACGACTGGGGTCAAGGTGGTCAAAGTCGGGATCGGGGACGATGCGGCAGTGCTGCGTCCTAGCAGGAGTGACCTCGTATGGACGATCGATAGCAGCGTACAAGATGTGCATTTTCGTCTTGGGTGGCTGAGCGAGGCTGATATCGGCTGGCGCAGTTTTCATGCTGCCGCAAGTGACCTTGCTGCAATGGGGGCTAGGCCTGTCGGTGCGCTTTCGGCATTGGAACTGCCGAAGCGTTTTTCCGATGGCGCGCTTCTGCGGCTTCTGCAGGGGCAGCGAGACGCAGCCAAGACCTTGGGGTGCCCGATCATTGGTGGCAATTTGGCGGCCGCCAAGGCATTGGCAATCACCACGACGCTGCTTGGTCGGACCAAGCAAGCGTTGCTGCGCTCGCAAGCTCGAGTGGGTGACGAGGTGTGGTTGATTGGAGACGTGGGGCTGGCCGCAGCCGGTCTGGCTTGTTTGGCTGATACAGCGCGGAGACGTCGCGGAAGCGCTGTGGAATGCTGTGTCGCGGCGTGGCGCAGGCCAGTGGCATTGATCGCTCGAGGTCGCGCGTTGCTGGGGCGGGCTCACGCAGTGATCGATGTCTCCGATGGTCTGGTGGGCGATGCCCAACACATTGCGGATTCGAGTCAAGTCGGGATCGAATTGGACACGGCCGCCTTGAACGAATTGCTCAAGCCCGAATTGCGAGATGTGGCGGAGAAACTCTCGCGTCCGGCCATCGACTTTGCCATGTTTGGCGGCGAGGACTATGCGTTATTGGCAACTGGGGTGAGCTCCAGACGTCCTCGTTGGGCGCGGCGAATTGGCCGAGTTGTGCCGGGTAAGGGGATTTGGTCGAGCAAAAATGGGACAAGTTGCCGGCAATTGAGGCGAGGATTTGACCACTTCGAAGACTGAGCGCTTCTTGGACGTACAGGTGACCATGCAGCTGCGCTGCAATCGCCCCGCAGCTCCAGTAGCATGCTTCAGTGATGACAATAGTTTCCGCTTGTCACGGTTGACGAACTCGGTTTCAGGGGTCAGCTTCAACCGCGGTTCCCCCCTCTTACTTGCGAGGTCGATGCGAATGCTGCGGTCCCTTAGGTTGCTTCCATTGTTTGTGTTCGGCACAACCGGTCTGCTTGCCGGCTGTGCCGAGGGAACGAAGGTCGACGTGGGCCTTGGGAACAGCGGTGGCAATGGCGTTGGATCGGGTGGTGGACCCGCGAGGGCGTCGGGTGGAAGCGCGAATGCGGCGAAGGGTGGCGTTACTGGTAGCGGTGGTAGGACGGGTCTTTTGTCTAACGGTGGAGGGACGACCACTGGCACCCTCAGTGCATTGGGTGGAGCTTCCTCGAGTTTGGGTGGCGGCACAACCGTAACTGGCTCCGGGGGAACGCTCAATGCTGCCGGTGCTGCGTCCTCAAGTGGCAGCTCGACAGTGTCCACGGTTCCCTCTCCGCCGGATGGGCTTGGGATCAAGATGACTTCAGCGCAAGCCGTCGAGAGCAACAAGAACATCAAGTCGGTCATGGCGTTGGTCAACCAATCTGCCAAAGACGTTGACTTGACGACGGTCAAGATCCGCTATTACTTTACGATGGACAGCTGGGTGACGCCCGTGCTCGAAACGTACTATGTCAGTTCGGGTATAGTGAAGGAGAACGTCAAGGGCGAGTTCTTCACGGTCGCGTTGCCGGGGGCCGATCGCTACGTGGAGATGTCATTCGTCGGTAGCTCCAGCATGGTCCTCAAGGCAAATTCGCAATTGGAGATCCAAACAGGTCTACATGAGTATGGATATACAGTTTGCGACGTGAGTAACGACTACAGTTATACGGGTACTTTGATTGGCTTCACCGATCGCATTACCGTGTACGTCGTCGGACAGCTTGTTTGGGGTGTCGAGCCAGGTACTACGCCGGTTTTAGGTGTGGGTGGGGCCGGCGGAGGTGGTGCGGCCGGTGCTACTGGAACCGGGAATGCGGGAGCCAGTTCTCTTGCCGGTAGCTCGAACGCCGGTAGCTCGAACGCCGGTAGCTCGAACGCCGGTAGCTCGAACGCCGGTAGCT
>CAYVXY010000006.1:126664-193132 GCA_964454965.1 uncultured Polyangiaceae bacterium
CGAATGCTGAAGCTGCGGGTGCCGACGCTCATGGCAGCACTTCCAACGCTGGAACCGCCGGTGTCGTCGAATCGGCGGGTATGGCTGGCGCGTCCTAATATCCCGCCAGACAGGCACTGCGGTTCAGTGCAGCAAAGTTGCCGTAGTGCCTGTCAATCGGGTGGCGCGCAAGGGCCAAAGGTTGGGGCTACTTGCAGGCGGCGGGCAGCCCTGCACCGCGAAGCATTCCAGATATGACAGCTACGAGGCTACCTTTGTCCTTGCCCTGAGCGGCGAGGACGTCACAGGTTGCAGCTGCCTGCTTCATATACGTGGCGTTGGGTTCTGGAGAACTTGCAGCATTTTGCGCGAGTGCGCTGCAGCATGCCTTCAGATTCGAAGCTGCCGCGACGCCACCTGTTGCTTTCTTGGTGGCGGCACCGGCATCCGGCATTGCGTCGGGTACTGGTTCGATAGCGAGCACGGGGCTTGGTTCGGGGGCGGCGGCCGCAGCAGTGGGCAACGGTGGAGGAGCTTCGTCCTTCTTGCATCCCACGAGAGCGAGTGACGAAATCGGAATGGTCAGGGAAACGAGCAAGCTGGTGAACATTCGGTTCATGGGATGTCCTCTTTCGCGCGGCGCCTTGGCCCGGCCTTTCCCTTTTACTAGAGTCAGCGAAAAAAAGCACCCCATCGAGTGGCTGCGGTCGATTCCAAGGTAGAAACGGCCATTCTAGCAGGGGACCAGGGGCGTACCGTGCCTCCTGGGGCGCGGTTAGGAAGGATTCTCCACTCTCGAGCGCGACAAGCAAAAAAGGACCAGGATCCGCTCGGTGCGGAAACCGCGCCGAGCTCGCCTTTCCGTGGGGCCAGCGCGAGACCGGCCCCGTGGTTGCACACCGGTGGGTTGGGACTAGCTGCAGCCCATCGAGTTGCCGCAATTCAGACACTTGTAGCAGGCACCGTTTCGGACGGTGATGTGTCCACAAGAATCGCAGACGGGAGCATCGCCCATCATCTCGTCTAGCTGTGCGTCGAGCGCTGTGTGAGGCTGAGCAATGACGATTTCGTTGGACGCAGCGACGTCGGTCGGTAGGATTTTGTCCTTCGCCGTCACGGGTACTGCGGGGAGCTGCTCGGGATCCGTCTGCGGTCCACGATCGGCGGAACTGGGCGATTCCAGGGACCGCCCCGTAGGATCGTCGATCATGGTCGCGGCTTCAGTGGGTTTGACTTGGGCGAAATCGTAGCGCTGCAGATATTCCACGCCGAGGACGCGGAAAATGTAGTCCACGATCGAAGTAGCAAACTTGATGTTTGGGTGGCCTGAGACGACTCCATGCGGTTCGAAGCGCGTGAAGGTGAATTGTTCCACAAAGGTTTCGAGCGGCACGCCGTACTGCAAGCCAACTGACACTGCCATGGAGAAACAGTTCATCAATGACCGGAAAGCCGCGCCTTCCTTGTGCATGTCGATGAAGATTTCGCCGAGCGAGCCGTCCACGTATTCACCGGTGCGCAAGAAGACCTTGTGTCCACCAACATGGGCTTCCTGGGTGAAACCGTGGCGCTTCTTGGGGAGGCGCAATCGAGTGCCTTCGGGACGAGCGAGCGGCGTCTGGGGCGCGCTTGTGTTTGCGACCACCGCAACTGCTTCAGCAGACTTGGTACTCGCTTTGTCGTCAGCAGACTCGCTGCTTTCACTTGAAGTGGACAGAGGCTGCGAGGCTTTGCACCCGTCTCGGTAGAGTGCAACGGCTTTGAGTCCTAGCTTCCACCCCTCCTGGTATATCTCCTGAACGTCGGCGACGCTGGCCTCGTTCGGCAGATTGACGGTCTTGCTGATGGCACCGGACAGAAACGGCTGTACTGCGGCCATCATGCGGACATGCGACATGGGCGCCAAGTATCGCCTGCCAGTCTTTCCGCAGCGGTTGGCGCAGTCAAATACCGGATGGTGCTCCGCCTTGAGGTGGGGCGCCCCTTCGATAGTCATGCGCCCAACAATGGTCTCGTTGGCTTGCTCGATCTGTTCTCGTGAGAAGCCGAGGTGGAGGAGCAAATTGAACCCATGCTTGCCAATCTTTTGTGCATCGACCCCAAGCCGTTCGTAGGTTTCTCGCCCAAGCACCCAGGGCCCAAAGGCAAGATTGAGGTCGAATACGGTCGGTATCGAGGCTTCGACCTTGGCGAGATCCTCATCGGTCAGGCCCTTTTCCTTGAGGCTAGCTCGGTGGATGTGCGGTGCACCGAGGAGGGTATTCGTACCGGAAATGAAGGCGACGATCTCGGCGGTTTGGGTTTCGGTGTAGCCAAGGCGTCTGAGCGCGTTTGGTACCGAACCATTGACGATCTTGAAGTAGCCGCCGCCCGCGAGTTTCTTGAATTTCACGAGCGCGAAATCAGGCTCGATCCCCGTAGTGTCGCAATCCATCAGCAGCCCAATCGTTCCGGTGGGCGCGAGTACCGTGGACTGGGCATTGCGATAGCCATGATCGGTACCGATCTTGACGGCATCGTCCCAGTCCGTACAGGCCGCCTTCCACAGGGGCTCAGGGCAAGCATCACGATTGATAGCGTAGGCTGCATCTTGATGCATGCGCATGACTCGCAACATGGGTTCACGATTCTTGGCATAGCCAGGGAAGGGCCCCTTGGCTTTGGCAATGCGAGCGCTCGTGGCATAGGCACGCCCGCACAAGATGGCAGTCAGCGCTGCAGCAACATTGCGACCTACATCGGAATCGTACGGGATCCCTTGCACCATTAGCAATGTGCCTAGATTTGCGTAGCCGAGACCCAAGGGGCGAAAGTCGTGTGAATTTTGGGCGATTCCCTTGGTCGGGTAGCTAGAGAAATCGACGAGGATTTCCTGAGCCAAGAAGAAGATGTCAACGGCGTGTCGGTAACCTTCAACGTCGAAATGCCCAGATTCATCGAGAAATTTCGTCAGATTCAGCGACGAGAGGTTACACGCGGAATCGTCGAGGAACATGTATTCCGAGCACGGATTGGAGGCATTGATTCGTCCGGAGTTCGGACAGGTGTGCCAACGATTGATCGTCGAGTCGTACTGGACCCCTGGATCCGCACAGACCCAAGCACTCTCAGCCAAATTTTTCCAGAGGTCGGCGGCATCGAGGGTGTCAACAACTTCGCCCGTTGTGCGAGCACGCGTTTGCCATTTGCCTCCCGAGAGCGCGGCACGCATGAAATCGTCCGTGACTCGAATCGAGTTGTTCGAGTTCTGTCCACTGACGGTACGATAGGCCTCGCCGTTGAAATCGCTCTCGTAGCCTCCAGCGATCAGCGCCTTTGCCTTTTTTTCCTCGCGCACCTTCCAGTTGATGAAATCGACGATTTCGGGATGGTCCATGTCGAGACAAACCATCTTGGCAGCGCGACGCGTCGTGCCACCACTCTTGGTTGCGCCAGCGGCGCGGTCGAGGACCTCGAGGAAGCTCATCAAGCCGCTTGAGGTGCCGCCACCGGACAGCTTCTCCTGCTTGCCGCGGATCTTGCTGAAGTTGCTTCCCGTGCCGCTGCCATACTTGAATAGCCGCGCCTCGTTTTTGACGAGTTCATAGATAGCCATCAAATCGTCGTCGACCGCCTGGATGAAACAAGCCGAACACTGAGGGTGCTCATAGGCATTCGCGACCTCGACGATGGAGTCTTCGGCGTCGGAGTAGGCCCAATTGCCGCCGGAACCTTCGATGCGGTATTCGTGAAATAGCCCACAATTGAACCAAACTGGCGAATTGAATGCCCCGTACTGGTTCACGAGCATGTACGTGAGTTCTGCTTCGAAGGTGTCGGCGTCCTTGCGCGTTGCAAAATAGCCACCGAGTTGATCTCCGGCGGCGCGAATGGTGCGCGCCAGGCGGCCTACGACTTGGCGTACGCTCGTCTCGCCCTGGTTCTTGTCGCCGTAGAGACCAGCCTTACGGAAGTACTTCGATACGACGATGTCAGTGGCGAGCTGGCTCCAGGCAGCAGGGATCTCGGCGCCATCCATCTTGAAGACGATGCTGCCGTCGGGATTGTTGATGACGCTTTGTCGCCGCTCCCAAACCACCTCGGCAAACGGATCCTGCCCGACCTCGGTGTAGCGCCGGGTCAATGCCAGCCCGCGTTTCGTGCGCGGGCGCGCAGAAGGACGCTCCGAGGTTTTCGGCCGCGAGCTCGCAGCGGTGCCACTCGAAGTCGCCGCATCGCTGAAACCATCGGCGGGATCAGTACTCGGTGGGCCGGCAAGTCGTGCGCCTATCTGGTCGCCGAGTGAGTCACTGGCTCTGTCGTTGCCTTTGTCGAGCGTTCTTTCGAGGGAGTCAGCTCCAACCAGGGTCGTCTGTTCCATCACTTGCCTCCTAGACTTCGATGCTTCTCTAGGGCGTTCACTACTGCGATCCGAAGGCGAGTCGGACATCACAGGCCCCTTCCTTCAACCAACCAAAACCGGTGAAGCCACATGGCCTCGTCCGGCGACCTATAAGTCAAGCAACTGAACGCCCGGCCGTTTGTCTGACACTGGAAGCGGGCCTAGATATTGGCTCGACTTTCGCATCACCTAAACCGACGCACAGGGAATTTCATTCAGTACGGACCTCACGGGATACCCCAACCACTTGGGGTGGTGCAAGTTTAAACCACTACTGGTCGTGCGTCCGAGTGCCAAGTGGTCGTACCTACTGAACTTTCGAAGAGCTGAACAGAGGACGCCCACGCCTTCTGCACCGGGAGTCAACCGGTAGCCCACAGGTTGTCCAGAGACGTCCGCTGCCGACAGAGCAGAACGCAGAGGGTCGCGTCGGTGGAGCGGTGAGGGTTTCCGCCTCTACAAGAAGTCTGAAATGACACCCAAGTTGCCGCGTAGCTCAGGCGACAGAGCGGTATGTACCAAATTCGCTTGAGCGCGCGGTCAGGGTGTCTCCTTGTCTGCTCGTGCGTAGTCGTTGTCAGGCTGCTTGTTGCCTGTACTTCGCAAGTACGACCCAAAGCGGTCGAGGTCGAGTCGCAATCCTACGCCGAAGCCATTCGACAGATTTGCGAAGTTGATACCCTGGCTGGCGTTGCGGCAGAAGACGACGAACTTGACCGCTCAAGGCAGCGTGACGACTACATCGTCGAGAACACGAAGAACGGCGATGCGATTTTCTTCGTAACGATTTGGCGAACCAAACAGCCCGCTGAGCGAGTGACAATGCTTTCCGAGCAAGCAGCCAAGGTAGGGCTGTCTAGCTGTTCACTTGTTGACGCGCTGCGCGCAGAGTAGGTGAAGGAGCGCCAAGTTAGGGTTGGGCGTGCGACCGCAATCGCGACGAGCTACTGCGATCATTCCGTGCCTCGGACTACTGCGGTGCAAGTTTGCGTTTGACGGAGAACTCACGTTCTGGATCGAGGACTTCGACTGGTCCAAACTGGCGCAGAGTTTCCGCAATCTTGTCGCCATCACCCGCCACAACCAGCGTTGCCAGGTTGCGTTGGTAGTAGCGCCCGGCCGGTTCCTTCAACAAGACGGTGGACAAGTTAGAGATCTGTTCACGTAGATCGTCAAAATGGCGGTCGGTTTGACCCTGTGTGCGCAGTAGTAGTAGCTGACTCGAGAGAGACTCGACGGTTTCCCAGCGCGTTGGCATCCCGCGCACGATGTAGCTTTGCGCGGTCTCGAGTTCTTGCAGCGATCCCGGATCCGAACCAACCCGAGCCAAGTGCTCGAGCAATGCCGTGACGGCCTCGGCCGTCTTTGGTGTCTGCGTTCCAGCGGAAAGCGTCAGCACGCTTGGGCCCGCCGCAACTTCTTGGATCCCTGCGTAGGTCGAATAGGCAAGAGACCGCTTTTCGCGCACATCCAAGAACAAGCGCCCCGCGACTCCACCGCCAAGGATCTGCTGGATGGCCATGACTGGAGCGAAGTCGGGCGAGCGCCGCGGCGGTCCGAGGAGACCCAAGAGGATGTCGCTTTGTGCACTTCCAGGACGATCGATGACGACCACTTTTAGCCGATCGGATGACGTTGGTTCTGCGATGCCGTCGTCAGGGGCCGGACTGCTTGCCCATTTCCCGAAAGCTGTTTCTACTTGTTGAGTCAGCGTAGTAAGCTCAACTGCTCCCACGGCGATGATGTGACTGTTCCTGGGCACTACGTGCGTCCGGTAAAAGGCGCGGCAGTCGTCCAGCCCGAGTCGCTCAACCTCGCTGGGCAAGACATCGACCGAGGCATACGGGTGGATGCCCATGGGCTGCCGATACAGCTCACGGTGTAGCCAGTATTGTGCGAGCCAACCCCCACTGGTTTTGGCGAGGCTCCTCACGCGTTCGAGTTCTCGATCCTTCAGCTTGGCGAATTCGGTGCGATCGAATCGCGGCTTCTGAGCAAGTGCGGCAAGGATGGCCAGCGCCTCCGGCACTTTGTCACTGGTTACGGCCAACGACCAGCGCATGTTGTCTCGGGTTGATACGATGTCGAGCGAAGAGCCCAGAGCGTCGACGGTTTCGCGTAGCTTCTCGCTAGACCAGCGGCCTGCGCCACCGGCCTCGAGCAACTGGGCCAAGACGCGAGCTGCTCCGGGATGGTCAGCATCCTTGGCATGTCCAGCGGCGACGACGAGCGATAGCTGCACGACCGGCATGCTGCGACGCTCGATAACGTCGACGGCGAGCCCGTTGGTGAGAGCTGCCGAAGCGATTGAGGGGAAGGGCTTCGTCGCCCCCACGAGTGACTTGGGGGCCGCTTCTTTTGCTGCAAGTGCAGTGGAAGCAGCGGGTGCCAGGGACGAGGTTGGGCTGCTTATGGGTTTGGCGACGGGAACGATGGCACTTGGCTGACACGCGGTGAGCAAAATCAAAGCGCCCAGCACGGAGCATTGTCTACGGGTCAACATCTAGCGATTCTCCGTCGTGGCTTGGTTGGCAGAAGTGTTGCCCGGTCCCTGCGGAGCGGGTTTGGCTGGAGACGTTGGTCGAACCGTGACAATCGTGCGCGCCGCGTTCGACAGATAGCGAGCTGTCGCAGCTTTAACGTCTTGACTCGTCACGCGTAGGAGCGCTTCGAGGTCTTGTGCGATGAGCCTAGGGTCGCCGAAATACGTAACGTACTCACCTAGACTTGTCGCGCGCGCTTGGTTCGATTGTAGACCAAAGACGAAACTCGATTTCACCCGCTGCTTAGCGCGCGACAGGACTGCCTCGGAAGGCCCCTGAGCTTCGAGCTGACGCAGGTGCCGATCTAGCAGCTGCTCTACTTCGGCCATCCGCGAGTTCTGGTTGAGCTCGACGGTAATGACGAACGCATCGGGACCGCGGTGGTCGTAAGTGTACGCCGACACGTCACGCGCCAATGGTCGCTTTCTCACGAGGCTCTCGTAGAGGATCGAGCTTTCTCCGTCTGCTAGGATCTTGGCTGCTAGCTCGAGCGCGTAGTGGTCTTTGTGGCGGCTTTCGGGAATGCGCCACCCAATCAGCAGAGCTTCGGTCTTGGCATTGACATCGTCGACCTTTGTTCGCTGCTCGGTGGTTCTGAAGGGAGGAACGGGTGGATTCGCGAAGGGTGTTACCTTGATGGACGGCATCGGCCCGAAGTATTTTTTGACCAGTGCCATTGCTTGGATTGGATCGAATCCACCAGAAATGGTCAATACCGCACTATTCGGGGCGTAGTAGCGAGCGTGGAAATCCTTAACCCACTCGAGTTTTGCTGCATCCAGATCGGTCATGGAACCGATGGTTGGATGCTCGTAGGGGAGGTACCCCGCGAATGTTAGGCGTTCTAGTTCGATGAGCGCGGGGCGATACGCGGCATTCTCGACTCGCATCCGGTACTCTTCCTTTACGACGGCTCGCTGGTTCTCGAAGTTGGATGCACTCACATCGAGCCAACGCATCCGATCGGCTTCGAGCCATAGCGCGAGCTCCAACTCGTTGGCGGGAAGTGTTTCGAAGTAGTTAGTTCGATCCGTCGAGGTCGTTCCATTGAGCTGACCTCCACGAGCCGTTACTAGTTGGAAATGTTCTCCCTTACCCACATTGCGACTTCCCTGGAACATCATGTGTTCGAATAGGTGAGCAAACCCGCTTTGTCCCGCCACTTCGTTGCGAGAGCCGACGTCATAGGTTACGCACACGCTTACCGTTGGCGATTCCGCATCGGGCGCCATGACCACGCGCAAGCCATTCTCGAGGGTGGACTGTGACAGCCCTTGCACCCACTGTTCAATTGCGGTCACGGCTGGCTCTCGACCGTCCGCGATTAGCGCACGCTCGTTCTTGGTGTCGCCTTTTGGATTGGTTGGCGCAGCAGCAACAGCCGTGGGTGCCAACGCGGCAAGTGCAATCGCGACGAACAGCGCGGACGGGCAGTCTGTAGCATGGACTCGCATGGCCCACGCAATATCACGAAGCCGGCGGCGCGGTAGTCGCAGGGTTGGCCGGCCCAGAGGTCTCCGGGGTTTGCAGGGAAATGGGCCGCCCTGGCCAGCTGGGACCCGCGAGGATTGTCTGCGACAGGCTTTCGGGGAGCCGAACGTGGTACCGTAAACGCGATTCGTCGACGTAAGGCATGAGGCACCTTTCAGACATCAAGCCGGGTCAAGTCATCGGTCGCTACGAGTTCCTAGCGCCCATCGCTCAGGGGGGCATGGCCGCAGTTTGGGCGGCGCGCCAGCGCGGTTCGCGAGGCTTCAGCAAAGTCGTTGCCATCAAGACGATGCTGCCGGCGATCTCGGAAGACCCCAGATTCGAACGCATGTTTCTCGACGAGGCGCAGATTGCGTCACGCATTCGTCACGGAAATGTGGTCGAGATCCTTGATCTTGGGGAGGAGAACGAGATCCTCTATCTCGTGATGGAGTGGGTCGACGGAGAGTCGCTGAGCGTCTTACGGCGGCGCGCTGCAGAACGTGAAGGGATCCCGCTCCGATTGGCAGTCCGCATCGTAGCCGACGTATGCGCAGGCCTGCACGCGGCGCATGAACTCGCCGATGATGAGGGGCGCCTCATCGGACTCGTGCACCGCGACGTATCGCCGCAGAACGTCCTGGTGGGTTACGACGGTAATGTCAAGATTCTGGACTTTGGCGTGGCGAAGGTTGCTGGTCGAACCGCCGACACGACCAACATTGGTCAGGCACGAGGCAAGCCGCCCTATATGGCGCCCGAACAGGCATTGGGTAAGGCAATAGACCGTCGCGCCGATGTGTTTTCGCTAGGGATCATTTTCTATCAACTCCTGGTGGGGCGACACCCATTCCGTGGCGAAAATGACATTGCGACGCTGCATAACATCATATCCGACCAAGCTGTGGTGCGACCACGTGACGTAGTGCCAGCAATCGCCGGGGTGATTGAGGCCATCGCATTGCGCGCAATCGATCGGGAGCCGGATCGACGATTCCAAACTGCACAGGAGTTCGAATTGGCTCTCGAGGCAGTGCTGGATGAGCCACTGGGGCGGGTGCGGTCGGAAGAGATTGGTAGGCTCATGATTGAAACGATGGGGCCCGCCCAAGAGGACCGCCGCAGTGCAATTCGTGATGCAATTCGCCTTGCAGATAGCGCAGAACCAACCCAGGTGGACGTAGCCATCGTGCCGTTGAACGTGCTAGGTTCTGCAGTTAGCGGTCCTGCAGGCGCCGACGGAAGTGCGTTGGCGTTGGGGGGCGAAGTGGCATCAGGCTCCAGCCCTGTTACCTCACGCCGATTTTCAGGACAGCTTCTGAACGCGCAATCGGCGCGGGACGATCGGTTGACGGACGCGGCTGCAACCCCAGCACAAGGAGGGGGTTCAAGGTCAATCACGGGTTGGGGGCAGGTCCTACTGGCTATGGCGGCGGGTGCCCTGTTGGCGTGGCTTGGATCGACATGGGTTTCACAGCCACAGATCCATGGAGTGCAATCACGCGATCTGAAGGAGCCTCTTCCGTCGGCAAGCGCGGCATTGACGCAGACGTCCCAAACGGATCATGCCGCGCTCTCTCTGCCGCCGCCGAGCCTGTCGGGGGACGCGAGGGACACACGACGCGCTGCCTCGCCGCGTCGCATGTCCACGTCGGGCAATAGGTCGGCGGCTGGCGGTGCGGTCAATCAGTGGAACGCCTTACCGCCCGTTCCGTCGCCTGGGTTCTGAAATTTCTCAAGAAAGACGAGACTGGCGTAGGCGATGTAACGCTGGCTTGCGGGCATCAGAGCGGCGGCGAATTCGGGCGGCTTGTGTTGACACACTGCAATGTGTCATAACCGGTGGCGTTGCCTCTTCGCGATACCCTATTCCTTGTGCTGCTGGGATTGCCCGCTCACCACCTCGATCACGAGGACCCTGGAGTGCGGCGGGAGCGACTGCAGGTGATTGCTGACGCTGCATCCGAGGCGAGTCTGCGCGCAACGTGCACCGAGACGTATCGAACACAAGATTGTAAGCCACTCTGGCCCCTGCCTGCGCTTGATCTCGGAGTGTTGCTTGTCACTCAAGCCTACTCGGAATCGCGGCTGGCGAAGAACGTGCATGAGGGGAAGTGTCGCGCTTACGAATGCGACCCGATTCGCAGCGCGCGAACTGGACTAGTGCAGCACCGTGCACGCTCCTTGTGGCAGATCCATCGGATCCTACCGATCGAGGCTGAATGGGACCATATGCAGGGAAGTGATCTGCAGAGCACTACAGCGGCCGCATGGGCGGCAACGAAGCTCCTGACTCGCGGGTATCTCGCCTGCGGTAGCATTTCCGGGGCAATTTCCCGCTACGCTGGGATCGACGGTTGCCAATGGTCGGAAGCGCAGAATCGCGCACGAATCTTTGCCACACTGCGACAACGGGCTGTCAAACTCGCTAGCAACGGCAAAGTGCAGGCGCAGCGCCCATCAAGAACTGTCGCGCAAACGTCGATGCGCTAGGGGCTTACGTGTCTGCTTTGCCATTTGAATCAGTGCGCCGCTGTGATGGATCCGCGTACGCGGTATCAAGTCTCATGTCTCGTCAGATATCACGGTAGAGCGGCGTCACTTGGGAACCAGACGCGCAGTGAGAAATCACCAAGGCTCGTTATCACTCTGCGATGAATGACCCCGTCGGCATTGAACAGCGACAACTGGTGGTCCTCAGAGACAACAACGGCGGGCAGCGACAGGGTGAAATGGTCTTGGGGGTCGGAAAATCGACCCTTGGCCATACCGGCAACGATGTTTGCTAGTTCACCGACACCATCGCCGAGAATACCATCGTCGACCTCCACTTCATCCAGGCAGAGTAGCTGCGCCACCATGCGCGTTGCTGTGGCACGTGAGAACGACAAGGCAACCTGCCCTTGCGTTTCGCCGTTCAAGCAAATCACTCCAGTAACATCAGCGTTGGTATCGCCGGGAGGGTCAGCGACGTCACACGAACTCTGGAGCATCGTAGACACGAGCTCCTGGACGCCTTCGACGAAGGGTTTCAGATGTCTTGCTGTCACGTCCGCTCCTTTCCGCCTCCACCGAGGGCCGCAACCCATTCCTTGGACAGGCCTCCTTGCCTTGAGACTCCATCGAACAAGTCATGCGCCTGCTCGACTTGCAGGCCTAGCGCATCCCATGACGCGTTGTCGAAATCCTCTGGAAGGCCATCCTCTGCGCGATTGAAGCCCTGACAGCTGCACAAGAAATCGGCTACGTGAATCAATTGAGTCAGCATCAGGTAGTCAGCGCTTGCCTGCCAAGGCTGGTGGTGGAAAGCGACTGCGTCCCGCAGTGACTCTGGGAGTCTCCAGCGACAAGCGACGATGCCACCGACCTCGCCGTGGTCGATCCCCCAGTATTCGAGCTCGACCGACACGGCGCTGCGCCCTTGCTCGACGCGCAGTTCAGTCAACTGCGAATACTGTTCGGGAAAGGCTCGTGCCAGTACGAGTGCCCCAAGGTCATGCAGAACACCAGCCGTGAAGGTGGCTTCGAGCGTTTCTGCGGGGATAGCTACCTTGGTAAATTTGCCGAGTTCACTGGCCGTCAATGCCACCGAAATGGAATGGCTCCAGAACGATCGTTGGTCCACGGCACGGTGAACTGGCCAGCGTTGCAGGAGTGCGGCAGTCAATACGACTCTGCGGGTTTGGCGCAGTCCGAGGCGGACGATGGCTTGCCCGATGTTGGCAGTCTCGCTGCGAGATGCTTGAGCTGCCGAGTTCGCCAGCCGAAGCACGGCGGCGCTCAGGGCCGGATCCCGAACCAATATGGCTGCGACCTTTGCGGAAGATGGGTCGGACTTGGCTAGTTCACGCTCAACCTCCGCGACGATACCAGGGTACGGCGGCAGTTGGTCCGTACGCCATACGGCGTCGAGGATCTGGTCACGGCTGAGCGAGGGAACCGACATGACGTGTTAGAACTCCAACCCTCGTCCGAGGCATTCCATCATACGCAGAATCAAGTCCTGCTGTGCAAATGGTTTCGTCAGATAGTGCGTTGCTCCGGCGCGTATGGCCTCAATAACGGCTTGCTTCTCACTTTCCGTCGTAACCATCATGACCGGAATGTGAGCGAACTCTGGTCGGTCCTTCAGGGCGCGTAGTGTCTCGATGCCATTCATTTGCGGCATGTTCCAGTCGAGCAGAATCAACGCGACTTCTGGCGCGTACTGAGCGAGCAACTCGAGCGCTTCCTTTCCATTGCTGGCTTCCAAGGGTTTGAAACCCAACGTTTCTATCGCACCGCGTATCATTCGTAGCATCATGCGCGAGTCGTCGACAGCAAGGATCCGGTCAGCGGGTTGTTGAGTCATGGCGTGACCCCGTTGGTTAGTCGATAGTAGTAGGCGCGATCCAAGCGTTCCAGGCTGAGGCCCGTCCCGTGATCGATGATAGTCTCTGCCGCTCCGAGCAATAGCCTGGCGGTAGGTCGCATCACGGTACAAACGCGAGGCCAGAGCTTCTGCTTGAAATCCGTGGAGAAATAGATTGTGACATACCGCATCAATACGAGGTCAAAGACGCCGAGTTCGGCGAAGGAGTCTTGGAGACTGTGGCGTTTGAATTTCACTCGAGCTCGCAGGTCGGCCGACAGTGTGCTGACCGAACCGGTGGTGGAGAAGTAGATCTGACGGTATGGTTCGAAGCTATTGGCGAAGCCGCGGCGCATCGAAATGGCGTCATATCGTCCGGACATTGCTAGTACGAGCGCAGGGGCCGAGACGTCGGACGCAAGGATCTGAAACTGCTCCGGAGCGACAGGAAAAGCACGGTGATTGCGACAGAAGTCGTCGATGAGGATCGCCAAGGAATATGGTTCCTGTCCCGTAGAGCATGCCGCTGACCAGATACGAATCGGGTCGCTCCTTTCACGAGCAAGTTTTGCCAGTTGGGGCAAGACATGGTTGCGGAGAGCTTCCCATGGAGCTTCGTCACGAAACCAGAGCGTCTCATGCGTAGTGACGGCATCGACAATACGATCACGCAGCGCGGGATTGGTTTCATTGCCAATCTTGCGATAGAGATCCATGAAAGTTTCGCAATGGTTCTCGGTCAGAACGCGCGAGAGGCGCGTCTCGAGGAGGTACTTCTTGTCTTCACCGAGGGCGAGCGAGCAGTGGCGTTCGACCCACTGCTGGAAAAGCGTGAATTCGTTTGGCGACATCAATGGACCCTGGGTCGTCAGTGACATCCCGCGCTGAGACAGTGGTCCGGTTGGCGCCAGGGGCTTGGTGTCGCCCAGACGCGTGCTACGGGGAGGGGTCTTTGGACTGTCGGTCACGAGTTTTACGCCGGTGAATCCACTCACGTACCAGAAGAGGCGGCTGGAAAAGGGATACGGACGCTTTCCGCTGCAACGTAAGCGTCAAATATCTGGCGCGGTGCGCGCCGTGCGTTGGGGCGGCGGCACGGGCCATCAGGGCTGGTTGGCATTAAGGAATTGACGCCAGGGCCGTATCGAGAAGTGGGTTTTCCCATGACCGAAGACGAACTGGAGATCCTGGAGGAATTCGTACAGGAGAGTCGCGAGCACCTGGCGGCCATCGAACCAGACCTGCTTGAAATGGAACGCCAGGGTTCTGGAACGGCGTCGGAGATCGTCAACCGTGTCTTCCGTGCAATCCACAGCACGAAAGGCGGGGCGGCGTTCTTAGCGTTCGAGTCGCTCAAGAACTTCAGTCACGTCATGGAAAACGTGCTGATGCTCATTCGCGACGGAAAGTTGAGCATCGCACCGAAGGTGATCGACGCCCTCCTACAAGGCGTTGACGTGTTGAGGCGCATGGTAGACGACGTGCGAGCGAGCGATACCGTGGACTGTGCGCGTGAACGCGAACTCCTGGATGAAGTATTGCGAAACGCAGAAGTCGCGCAGCAAGCAGGGCCAGCCGTTGTGGTGTGCGCTCCCACTGCCGTGACGGTCGGCACTATCGATGGCGACCATGCCAGTGTGCCTGTCGGACGCACGCAACCATCTAGTGCGGCAGAAGGCAAGAGCGTTGAGTGCGAAGCTTTCGCGCGGGACCTTCGGGCACACGGGCAGAAAGTCTATCACGTTGTCGTTCGCGCGAAGGCAGACTTGGCTGATGCGCGAAAGACAGCGGACGAGGTAGAGGCGCTCTTCTCGGGAATCGGTCAGGTCATTCGACGCCTTGCTTCACCTGCGCCAGAAAGCGAGACCGACAAGCTTGATGCCATTTTCGAATGGGAAGTCGCTACGGTACTCGAGCCTCGGCTTCTTGTTGCCGCCACAGGACTTCCCGCGCGTTGCTTCGTGGCGGTTGGATGCGACGCAATCGACGTCGCCAACGCAGCGAATGGCGGTGCAGCGGTAGCGAACGTGTCGGCAGACAACCGCCAGGAAATAGTTGTAACGGGAAACGCCACGAGTGCCAGCGCCAATGCCAATGCCAGTGCTAGTGCCAATGCCAATGCCAATGCCAATGCCAATGCCAAGGCCAAGGCCAATGGCAGCGCACCTCTGGAAGTGGCCAAGGCATCGGCACCAGAGCAATTGGAGCGCATTTTGCCCAATGGGGCGCAGAAGGATAAGGCAGTTGCGGTCGTGGCCGTGAAGGAGCAAGCCAACGAAGGTAACGAAACACTCCGTGTACGAGTCGAGCTGCTCAATCGGCTGATGGATTCCGCCAGCGAACTGGTGTTGGGGCGCAACCAATTGTTGCGAGCGTTGAAGGAACAAGGCGACAAATCGGCCGGCCTCGGCATCATTCTTCAGCATATCGATCGCGTGACTACGGATCTCCAGGAGGGGATCATGCAGACACGCATGCAGCAAATTGGCTCGCTGTTTGGGCGCTTTGCCCGTGTCGCGCGTGACCTGGGCAGGCAGCTCGGCAAGGAAGTTGAGCTGCGAGCGGAAGGCAATCACGTCGAGTTGGACAAGTCGATCATCGAGGCTCTGGCGGACCCCTTGACGCATATCGTGCGCAATGCCGTGGACCACGCCATCGAAACGCCCGAAGAAAGACGCAAGCGCAAGAAGCCGGAGGTTGGCCGAATCCTGTTGAGCGCATCACATGAGAGTGGTCAGGTCAAGATCGTCGTCGAGGATGACGGTCGCGGTATTGACCGGAGTAGAATTTTGCGCAAGGCCCTAGAAAAGGGGCTAATTGCGGCCAACGCGATGGATAAGGCGACGGATCGTGACGTCGTAAATTTGCTGATGATGCCTGGCTTCTCCACGGCGGACCAGATCAGTGACGTGTCAGGTCGAGGCGTGGGAATGGATGTCGTACGGACCAATGTTGAGGCATTGGGCGGGCAGATTGAGATCGACTCAGAATTCGGGATGGGTACGTCGGTGCAGCTGCGTCTACCGTTGACGCTTGCAATTATCCCGTCCCTCATCGTTGGCGCGGTGGGCGCTAGATTTGCGGTGCCTCAGGCGAGCATCGTTGAACTGGTCTGGGTCAGGGCGGACAACGCCAAGGAGCGGCTTCAGCGACTGCATGGTGCGTTGATGCTGCGTCTGCGTGAGCGACTCGTGCCACTGGTGAAGGTCGATGACGTACTGGCGGCAGCGGGCGCGTCGATGCCAGAGACCGAACGGTGGGAAACGAATGGGAGCAAGGATCATTATATTCTGCTGCTGCGTACCGGTACGGATCACTACGGTTTGGTTGTCGACGAGCTTTTTGAGTCTGAGGAGATCGTCGTCAAACCCTTGCCGCTTTTTCTCAAGGGGATTGACTGTTTCGCCGGTACGACGATCCTCGGAGATGGAAGCGTGACGATGATTCTCGACCCTAGCGGTATCGCCGCGCGAGCAGGACTACGGTTCGCATCGGCGAGTACCACCGAGGCGGGAGCGAACGGTATTGGCAAGCAAAGCAGCGCCGCTAAGCGTTCTGTTATCCTGTTTGCTGGGTCACCGAATGAACAATACATCGTGCCGCAGGAACAGGTGTTGCGCTTGGAACGGGTGGAACGTGCAAGTTTACAGCATGCTGGAGGCAAGGACTACGTCTGCTACCGTGGGGTGGGGCTGCCGTTAGTGCGCCTGGAGCAAGTTCTGCCAGTCAGTGGTGTACCAGATTCCGCCGAAGAGGTCTTTCTGCTCATTCCTCGGGTAGGTGGCTTGCGCGCAGCTGAACCGACGGCTGGGATCCTGGTTTGGAGGATTCTGGACGCGCTCGATGTGGAATTCAATCTTCAACCGGGGCTCTTCGAAGGACCGGGAGTGCGAGGGTCGACGCTACTAGATGGGGTATTGACGACACTAATTGACCCTGTTGCATTGGTCGAATCCGCCCACCCGAGAAAGGAGTACGCAGCGTGAAACAGTTGGTCTCGTTTCGGGTCGGTCAGCAGCTGTTTGGTGTCGAAATCCTTCTGGTGCGCGAGATCGATACCTGCCTTGACTGCACTCCCGTGCAACTGGCCCCTCCGTATATCGTTGGATTGGCCAACCTACGAGGACAGATTGTGACTTTGTTTGACCTCGGACAGCGTCTGGGAGTCAAACGCAGTGCCAATGTAGGCGCGACGCACGACATCGTGCTGCGGTCCACAACCGATCTCGCGTTGGTGCGCACGCGGGTGCATCGCAATGACTTGTTTACCTGTCCAGATCCGATCGGGCTGCGGGTGGACGGCATTGGAGACATCGTAGAGGTTGAAGGGAGTGCAGTTGAACCGGTGCCAGCAAATGTCACCGGCGTTGAACGTCAGTTCTTGAGCGGAGTGGCCCTGATGTTCGAGGAATTGCTATTGATCTTGGACTTGAGGCAACTGCTGGACGCTCGGTAGCCGCCGAGCGGCATCGTGAAGGACGGTTGCCGTATGAATGAAACTGAGTTTTTGCGGGATCCCGCGAGGAGTTAAAGAGACCATGTCGGCATCGATCGTTCCTGAGTCACCAAAAGCCGCGGCTAGAAAACAATATCGCGCTGCTTACGACGAAGTCCTAAGACTCGTCGTCCACTTTCAGAGCGGGGCGCGGAACGCTCGAGCGGATCTGTCTCAGGTGTCGCCCAAGGATCAGAAGATCCTAGCGGCGATCAACGAACTGTTGGACAGTCTAGGCGCGAGTCCACGGCCGCGACAGGACGGGACCGGAGACGCACTGGTTTCGCTCTTGAGGAAGGTGGAGGAAGGCGATTTCTCGATTCGGTGTGGTGCACAGAACCGGGGCGAAGAGGGTGGAGTCGAACGGCAGGTCGCAGACGCATTCGATCGCGCCGTTGCTCGCGTGGAAGAACGACAGCAGGCGCTGCTTGAACGCATGCGCGGCATGTGTCGCGTTATGGAGGAATTGCTTGCCGCCGGTAGAGGCGCGTCGAGCGAAGCGGACGAGACTCGTGCGCGGGCGCAGCACTTGCTGAAGGCCGCCAACTATGGGGCGATTGCGGCTCGCGAGGTGGCCAATGCCTCCAGCGAGGTCTATGAACTCGGAACGGCGGTTGCTGTCGCTTCGGAAGAGCTGAGTGCGAATGTTGCCAGCGTAAGCACTGCGTCGTCTCAAGTCTCGTCCACGCTCAGGGGCCTTGCCGAGGCGAGTGACCAAGTGAGTGCTTCGGTGAATGCAGTCGCCGCAGCCGTCACCGAAATGTCGGCGTCTCTCACCGAAGTGGCGACGAACACCGGTCAGGCGGCAGGGATCGCGCATGATGCATCTCAGGGAGCACAGCGTGCTGCCTCGACCATGGACAATCTGGGCCGTTCTGCAAAGGCGATCGGCAAAGTTGTGGAGATGATCAAGAGCATTGCTTCGCAAACCAATTTGCTGGCGCTGAACGCTACCATTGAAGCAGCCTCCGCTGGCGACGCGGGCAAAGGCTTCGCGGTCGTTGCCAACGAGGTTAAGGAGTTGGCGAAGCAGACCGCGGCTGCGACTGAGGATATCCGAGAGCGGGTGGAGGAAATGCAGGACAATACGAGTCAGGCGGTTCACGTGATCCAGGACATCGTCGGACACATCGAGCGCCTCAATAGCATATCTGGAGTGATTGCAGCAGCCGTGGAAGAGCAGACGGCTACGACGAGCGAGATGGCGAGGCACCTGGCCACGACTGCGCGAGGTGCTGAAGAAGTGACCGGGAATGTGCAGCAGATGTCGACAGGTGCGGACGAAGTATCGCGAAACGTCATAGAGGCAATGGCCGGTGTCCGCGAGATTGCCAGTACGATTGGAGGCCTTGCTGAGAGCGCTCGACGTGTCAATGGATCGGCATCTGCCTCGGCGACCACCGCTGGTGAAGTTGCAGGAGACGGCGTCCTAGTGGATGAGGCCATGGCAAAGTCAAATCACGTCGTGAGCGAGGTGCTGGTCGGCTTATCGCGACTGAAGGACAGTGCGGAGGAAGTCGTGCGGGCCCTCCAGCGCTAGGTCAATTCTTGCTTAGCCGCCGAAATTGGAACACCGAGGGCCTTGCGCGAGAGAGCCGCAGGCCCGGAGCCTGAGAATGATGGACTCTTCCAACAACGTACTATTCGTTCTGGTCGTGGACGACACCGTTGTCTATCGGCGGATTCTACAGAATGTCGTTGCGGAAATTTCCAACGCAAAGGTGGTGGGCGTGGCGGCCAATGGTCGAATTGCCTTGGAACGGCTGGAGCAGCTAGAAGTCGACGTCGTGCTGCTGGACGTGGAGATGCCGGAGATGGACGGCATCGAGACACTGAAAGAGATCCGGTGCCGCTGGCCAGGCATCGGGGTGGTACTGTTGAGCGGGGCGAACAAGCGTTCGGCAGACATGACGATGCGAGCGCTGGACTTGGGGGCGCTAGACTTCGTACCCAAGGCGGACACCGGTGACGTCCAACGGAATCAGCGGCAACTCGTTCAACAATTGGACGCGATATTCAGGGGGTTTGAGCGTCGACGCCGGTTGGGCCTGGGCCGAGTTGGGAAGGGCGTGGACCAAGTGTCCGGTGGCCAAACGAAGGGAGGTGCTCTTCCGAGCATAGCTAGTGCAAGAGGCAACGAAGACGATCGACGACGCAGCGCGGTCGGCGAGGTTCACTTTGAGCCAACGACGCTGCATGGCCTAGGCAAGGGCAGGCCCAATCGCAGCACGACGAGCACCCAGTCGGCGCGGCTGGGCGAAAGCGGCGCAGCAGCTGCGAGCGTGCCTTCCGTGCGTCCTATCGGGGCAGTTCCGGACGTATTGCTCATTGGTTGCTCGACGGGCGGCCCGCAGGCACTTGCCAGTATCATCCCGCTGCTGCCGGCGGATCTTGGTGTTCCCGTGTTGGTGGTGCAGCACATGCCGCCGGTATTCACTGCATCGCTCGCAGAAAGCCTGAATCGGTCGTCTGCCCTCACGGTGTGTGAGGCCAGTGCGGGTCAGGTCGTCGAGTCGAACAAGGTGTTTCTTGCTCCCGGTGGGCGACACATGACCGTGTATGGTGAGCGGGGACGGGGAGAACACAGAATAGCGATCTCGGACGAACCGCCTGTGAATAGTTGTCGGCCCTCGGTCGACGTGCTGTTTCGCTCGGCAGTGGCGGTGTTTGGCGGTGCAACGCTGTCGGTGATATTGACGGGGATGGGGGAAGATGGGTTGGAGGGGGTGCGGGCCCTGCGGGTTGCTGGAGGTAAGACGCTGGTGCAAAGCGAGGAGACTTGCGTCGTGTATGGGATGCCGCGCGCGATCGATCTTGCTGGATTTACCGACGAGAGCGTGGCAATCGAAGCAATGGCAAGCAAGATCGTTAGGTGGCTGCGGCAGGGTTAGCTACGACGTTTGGAATCGGGGAAGCCATTGGCCGAGTGCGCTGAAACGGGTGCTATTCGATGCGCTTGGCCTCTTCGAGGTAGGTGTGGACCAAGGCTTGGCTGGCGAGGCGATTGACTGCTACTTCTGTGGCGTGGGTGTCGCCGGGAAACTCCGTCAGGCGTTGCATGGCTGTCTCGTCGAGACACTGCAGTGCGATGGCCGTGGGGATGTTCGGAAGGTGCTGAAACGGCGACATCTTCGCAAGGACGAATCCCCAATCGCCAAATGAGGGCAGAAAGACGCGTAGCGGGAGTGTGTGGTAGCCAACTGCGCGGATGGTCTTCTCGATCGTCCAGAAGCTGTTGGGCGTTAGGTAGGGCGATGTTGCCTGAACCACGACAATACCGGTCGGCGTCAGCAGCTGCTTCAGGCGCGCGTAGAACGTGTCCGTGAAGAGTTTGCCAACACCGTAGGTGGTCGGATCCGGGAAATCTAGAACGATCGCATCATAGCGGTTCGTGTCGCGGTCGATCCACTGGAAGGCGTCCTCATTGAACACGACTACACGGGGGCTATCCAGGCTGTGGCGATTCAGCGCGGACAATTGAGGTTGGTGACGCGCCATGTTGGTCATGGCCGGATCGAGATCGACCAGCAGCACTTTCTCGACGTTTGGCCACTTGAGGATCTCCCTCAATGCCAAACCGTCGCCGCCGCCGCCGACCAGGACTTTACGCGCCAGGGGTACGTGCGCCAGCGCTGGATGTATGAGCGCTTCATGGTACCGGCATTCGTCTCGAGAGGAGAACTGGAGATGCCCATTGAGGTAGAGTTCGAGCGCGCCGTCGCGACGGGTGAGTAGAATGCGTTGATATGCAGTGTCTTGAGCGAATTGGACCCGGCCATAGGTGTGTGACTCGGCCGCGGAAACCCACTTGGGAGCGAAGAAGATAGCTAGCAGCAGGGTGGCGGCAACCAGAGCCGCCGACCAGCGAGCGAGGGTCAGGGATCGGCGCTCTTGCTCATCCTCCCCGACTAGGAGCCAAGTGGCCAACAAGGCGACAGCTGCATTCAATAGCCCGCAGAAGATGGATGTCTGAACTAGTCCGAACTTTGGCACGAGATACAGGGAGAAACCCAGCGAGCCCACCAGTGCGCCGGCGTAGTCGTAGGTTAGGGCACGTGCAACTAGCTCCTTGAACGAGAGTCTAGTCTCGAGGATTCGCATCAGCAGCGGCAGCTCGATTCCTACCAACGTGCCTACCGCGACGACTACGACGAGGAGCAAGAGTTGGAACGACGCTCCGAGGGAGAAGGCGAGGAACAAGCCCGGCGAGCTCAAGCCCCCTATCAACGCCGCTGAGAGTTCCACGTTGACGAAAGTTACGGCGAGGTGGTGTTCGACGTAGCGCGAGAGAAAGGCTCCGAGTCCCAGTGCGGAGAGGTAGGCGCCGATGACAATCGAGAACTGCCGAACCGAGTCACCGAGAACGTAGCTGGCTACTGCGGCCATGCCGAGCTCGTAGACCAGCCCTGCTGTCGCAATAGCCAGCACCATGGCCAGCAATAGTCGTGCCTGCCATCGAGGAGGCATGCTGGCTGGTGCTTGTCGATCCACTGGAGGGGGCAGGCTATCCGTGGATGGCGGCTGCAATGATAATTGCAAGGCCAATGACGACGCTGCCAATCACGATGCCCAGGGACGTGTTCTGATCCTCTTCGATTTCCTTGCGAATCGAAAAGGGGGTCACCCAGTTTATGACGAGGAACCCGACAGCGAAAACCGCCATTCCAAGCAGGGAATACACGACTGACGCTACCAGCGGCCTCAAAAATGACTCCGACATCGTGTTCTACCTCGCCTCAATGTCTGCCTTCTACCATGCGGCGGCGGGAATTGGGAGCAAAGAGCGGGGTCCGAGCAATTTGGTTGGGGGGGGCAGGGAGAGGCGGCGGGCGACTAGGGAGCGGGGCCTGGATGTGCGATACTGGGCCGTGGACTGACAGTCGCTTGAGTTCAACGATACCTGCACGGCGGAAATTGGAGTATCGTCGTTCGTTGTCGGTAGAATCAAGGTGTTGATGCAATGCTCGTACTGCTAGGTCCGCGCTACTCAGGTACCGAGGGGGACTTGGGGATTCTTTCGGCTGAGACTGGACTTGCCTTGTACGACTTGCGAACACGTTTGCGTCCAGGTGCCTGGAGTGTCGTGCGCGCCATTGCCGACCCAATACAGGCTGAGCATATCGCCACAAGGCTCCGAGAGCGAGGACTGCAGTGCTGCGCTTTGGACTCTGCTGTCGGGCAAGATCCGGCGCGGCGTATTGTTTACTTGCGTGGTATCGACGTGATGTCCGATCACGTGGTCCTGCGCTTGGCCGAACGGGCGATGAAGATCCCTTTGGGGGCATTGCTTACGCTCGTCCGAGGCGATGTCCACCTCGGCCGAATGCCGCTTTCCGCGTCACTGCAGGCGAGTTCGCAGTCGTTGAGAGCGGCGGGTACACTTTCGTCTAATCCGGCGCCAGCAGACGTATTTCGTGAGCAACGTACACCGGCAATTCATGAAGTGTTCGTCGCGGCAGACATTCATTTCGTGACGGTTCCGTGGCTGGCGCGCATGGACGCCCGTGATTGCGAGTTCCTGGGCCAAAGCACCGACGCTGTGAACTACGCCGAACGTCTGGACCATTTCATTGATGATCTGGCCGGGCTTGCGCGAATTCGAGTGGACCGAAACGTCAAGACCTCGAGCTTGGCATCGCACACTTCCGGCACTCAGAGAATGGCGACGCCGTCCCCGTCGGGTCCGATCTCATCGCGGCGAATCGCCGGTGTGACTGACGAGCATTTCGATGCATACTCTCGCTTGGTCGGGGAAGCTGAACGACTGACGTTCCGGTGAGGCGGGTTGGCCAAGCCAATCGGCGCCGAATGGCGTCCAGTCTGAGGCAGCGCGTCCTTGGGCGGGACAACCTGCGACCCTAGGAGTCCAGCTGACGTAGGGGCTCCTGGTCCCATGTAAGACCTGGTAAGACAAATTCACGCCCCGGCCGTCGGCGTCCTTGAGGATGAAGTGGGAATCGCCCTAGGGCTTGTTCGAATGCTATGGTCTCGGCTGAGGAGACGCGTGACTAGGCATCAGATTCCATTTTGTGGTCTAGCCGTACGTGTTGCCTTGTTCATGGTTTCTGCGGCGACGAACTTGGGGGCAGCGGAGGAGCTCGAACGTGCCCGCGCGGTTTTTCATGAAGCATTGGTCCTGGAAGTTGCTGGTGATTGGCCGTCGGCACTAGCCAAGTTTCAGGAAGTTGGGCGGACGCGGTTGACGCCTCAAGTGCGCTATCATCTTGCACGGTGCAAGGAACACCTCGGTCGCCTGACTGAAGCGCTCGGGGACTATCGAGTGGCCGAGGTCGAGGCGCGTACAGCGGGTTTGGCCGAATCGAGTGAAATTGAGCGGGCGCGCCGCGATCTCGAGGGCAGAGTCCCAACCCTGGTGTTGCGAGGTGGCGTTACTGCCGTAACGTTCCACATTGAGCTTGACGGGATCACACTTGGCAATGCGGTGCTTGATCGACCCATGGTGATCAATCCCGGTCAACACCAAGTCGCTTTGCGGAGCTCCCAGGGGGCGAATCGAGCGCTCTTGATCGTGGCCGAAGAGGGAAAACGGCTCGAAGTCGATCTGCGAGAGTATGACCAGAACTTGGTATCGCGCGGCGCGCCCAACATGGCTGACACGGAGCTGGGGCGGCAGGACGTTGCTCCAATTTGGGCGTACGTTGCCGTCGGGGCGGGAGTTGCCGCAACTGCAACCTCTGTCGTTCTATTCGTAGTTCGCGAGCAGGCCAAAAACGAGCTCGATCGGAAATGCGATGGGACGACCTGTCCCGAGACCATGCGGAGCGTTCAAGATCGTGGGGAACTCGCCTCTGTGGTCGCTCCAGTGGCGTTGGGGTTGGGGATCGCTGGAATTGGACTGGGCGCCTGGGGACTCCTCGGGTCGATACGGCGCACCGATGTGAATCGCGGTAGAAGGAGCAATTCGATGGTTTCTGCCGCCGCTTGGCCTGGGGGATGGGGAGTGAACATTGCGGCGAAATTCTGAGACACCAAGCATTGATGAGTCCCGGCGGGTCACCTGCTGGCGGGCTTGTGTCATCGGGCTCTTCTTCGGTTGCAGTTTTCCTCCGCATGAGTTTACTCGTGACATTTCGCGTTCTGCTGGCGGCGCGACTTTGGTGGGCGGTGGAGTGGGGCAAGCCGGCGGTGTAGACGGGGGGGCGGCGGGGCAAGCCGGCGGTGTAGACGGGGGGGCGGCGGGGCAAGCTAGCGGCGTAGACGGGGGAGCGGCGGCCGGCGTGAGCTCTAGTGTAACGACACCGGTTGGCGGGGGGGCGAACGAAATCTGTGACAATCGGATCGACGATGACACAGATGGCAGAGTCGACTGTTCCGACCCTGACTGTACGGCGGCCAACTGGGTGTGCTTGCCGACCAAGCCCAATGATTGGAAGGGGCCGGTCGCCATAGCTACCGCCACCTCGGCAGCGACGCTGCCAAACTGTGAGGCGCCTGGTGGCTACAACCTACTGGTGTCGGCGGCTTGGTGCTCGAAGGTGTCGACGGAAGTGGCACGCTGCGGCAGCTGTCCTGCCTGCGGGAGCGTCGAGAACCCAACCAAGAACGTCATGATCGATCTGAATCCGAACTGTACCGGCAGCTGTATTACCAATAGCTCAGCGGACTGTCGAATCGCGTTGGCGGAAGGCTGCCAACGTATCGACTTGGTTCAGGCTTCGATGGTATCGGGTGCGAGCCTGGCGCAACTGAGCGTCAAGGTTGAAGCTGCGGTCATCTCGGGCGGTACCTGTCAGTCGTCGCTGACTAGGGCTAAGCTTGAGACGCCAATCGATGAGCAATGCAGAGAGCCAATGAAGGTTTGTGCAGGGCCGGCAGTGGGGAGTTGCACTTCAGGGGGCAGCTGCTTCTTGAAGCCCCAGGTCCCCTTCGATTCGGTTCCTTGCATCTACGTCAACCGCGCCGAAACCAGTTGTCCCGACGGGTGGAACAGCCGGCGCCAGATCGCATACGCCAACATCGTCGATACGCGCGGCTGCTCTGACTGTATGTGCAATACGCCTGCCGCTTCCGCGTACGGTAAAGTTCCCCTGGTCGTGACAGACTACGCGCTCGATGAGACCTGCCTAGGGTCTGGTCGAGCTTCTGTTAGTGTCCCGCCAGGGTGTTTTGGTGGGCTCGGCGGCGAATTTGGGGCGAATGGACTCTGGTCGAGATACTTGAAGATTGGGATCACGCCGTCGTTGCCGCTGCCCTCGTGCGTGCAATCGGGCGGTCAAGCCATTGGCAGCGTGGAGACACCGTCTCTTGTGACCATCTGCTGTACCTCGCTATGACTGAGCATGGAAGGCGTTTGCCAACAGATCTCAGTAGGCGCGAAGTGCTGGCGCTGCTGCTTGGCTCGACTCTCGGCCTCAAGGCTTGTAGGCGGCCGCGTCCGCGACCGATAGCCGGAAAGGTCGTTGGCGGCAGCATGGACTTCGGGCATCGTATCCGCCACCTCGGCGATGTGCCCGAGACCGCACGAACGAGCGAAGTTCCAGTCGTAATTGTCGGTGCAGGAATCGCGGGGCTGTCCGCTGCCTGGCGCCTCGAACGACGCGCTGAGGCGCGCTATGTCGTTCTGGAACTGGAGTCGCGTGCAGGTGGTACCTCGACGTATGGGACAGACGGCGTCGTGCCTTATCCATGGGCAGCTCACTATCTTCCGCTGCCGCAACTGCATCATGAGAGTCTATGTGACCTGTTACTTGAGATGCAAGTCGTCGAGCGAGGCCCATCCAATAGTATTGTCCCGCTAGAGACGTGTCTCGTTCGCGAACCCGAAGAGCGATTGTTCGTTGGAAACCAATGGGTGGAAGGACTCACGCCAACGCCTCTATTGACCGCGGACGACCAGCGGCAGATCACAAGGTTTCATGGGCTCGTGCAGCACTGGGTTGGGTGGCGCGACAGCCGCGGGCGACGCGCCTTCGACTTGCCACTCGCGCGCTGTTCCGATGATGCCGAGGCACTCGAACTGGACCGTACGTCTGCCGCTGCTTGGCTTGCAGCGCAGCAGCTCGATTCCAAGCCCTTGCGCTGGATGCTCGATTATGCCTGTCGTGATGACTACGGCTGCAGTCTTGACACGACGAGCGCATGGGCTTTGCTCTTTTATCACGCGGCCCGCGTGTCTCACCCGGGGCAACCGTCGGCGCCGTTTCTTACGTGGCCCGAAGGAAATGGTAAGGTTGTGAGGCATCTGGAGCGGGTGGTCGGCGATCGGTTGCTGCGCGATCGGTTGGTCGTGGATGTGTCGCCTGAGGGGAACCGGGTGAAGGTGACCCTGTTCGATAACACCTCAAACCAATTCGAGGTACTGGTTGCAGAGCAGGTGATCCTGGCAACACCCAGCTTCGTTGCTCGCCACCTGGTTCGGCCATTTCGAGACGACCCACCGCCACACTATGCTGCCTTTTCTTACAGTCCTTGGCTCGTCGCCAACCTGCACCTCCGCCAAAGGCCGCAAAGTGTCGGCTTTCCTATGGCCTGGGACAACGTGGTGTATCGAGGCGCTTCGCTTGGCTACGTGGTTGCCACCCACCAGACACTTGAAGACGACGGACCCACGATCCTAACCTACTATCAGCCCATGGTGGACGCCAACCCAGCGTTGGCGCGATATCGGCTGGCCGCGGCCGAGCATTCGACGACCTGGGACGCGATCACCGCCGAACTCGCGGAGGCTCATCCAGATCTGGCTCGCCACACGACGCGGATGGATGTCTGGCGTTTCGGTCATGCCATGATTCGTCCGGTCCCCGGCTTCATCTCAGGGGCAGCGCGTCAGCGAGCGGCTCAGCCCTTCGGTCGCATCCATTTTGCGCACACGGATCTTTCTGGCGTGCCGCTGCTCGACGAAGCCCATTACCATGGCGTCCGCGCAGCGGACGCTGTGATCGCTGCGCTCGGTCGTGGCTAGAAGCGGGATTCCATCGAATCAAGGCAAAAGAGGGCCTGAGCGGCGCTCACCACTCCGTCAATCCGAATCGGCTTGAGTCAGCTCTTCCACCCGCAGGGGCTGCTCTTGCATAGCTGGCTTGCGCAGCCACGGCCAGGCGGGCCCGCCGGATTCGCAGCCAGCAGCCCGCTCCATCGGCGTGCAGGAAAACCGAACGTGAAGATGATCGTCATGATTGGCGCTGTCGCGCGGTTGGTACATTACGCTAATGGCGCGAGCGACCAGTTCGGCGGGTTCGCCGCTGCTGATGGCATAGTCCGTGATAAGAGCCTCTACATCACGGCTAGTGAAGATCCAGAGGATCTCTGCCTCCGGATCGGTGAGGAGCGCGCGGATAAGTAGCCATTCCCGACGCACGTCGAGTTGCAGGTATTGCGCCGTTGGTGAATGAGCAAGGCCGTCCGAGCCGAAGTGAATGAACCCTGGTGAGGTCAATGGCACTCCGTCGAGACTGGTAACGTAGTAGAGTAGGTCGACGTCGCGACCCGTGCGATGTGAGGCATGGCCACTAATCTTGCCGCCGTATTGGGCGGAAAGGTCGCCGACCATCAAACTCTGACCGTGCGGCGCCAGCTTTTCGACCGTGAGTGCTGCTCGTTCGATGGCAAGCACGAGTGCGGGGGTGCCGAAATTCCGCAATCCATACGGTCGGTATCGCGAGAAGCCGGGTCCCGACCTCGGCAACTCTGCCGCGTCGGTCAGAACGCCGTGGTAGGGCAGACCCACCGAACCGCTTACGCCTGGGGCAAGCGGGGACGGTGAGCCGAAGCAGCCGAAGAGCAATGCACTGGCGCCGACGACTAGGCTGCAGCGCGAACGTGAAGAGACTACCACGTAATGCCTCGCAGAAGGCCGCGAAGCCGCTCCTCGAGTTCGTCCACTGCCTGCTGTGAGCGGTGCTTCGCATCCAGCGCCACCTGCTCTGATTGCAGCACCACGACCTTGTTTGCGGCAAACGCGAGTAGAGCATTCAAGATAATTGGCTTGCTTGTCGCTTCACGACGAGTGAGCTCGCCAGCGAAGTACATGCGCTGACCAATCGTGAGTGCACGTTTGACGTATTCGCGTTCGGAAAGCGCGGATTCGAGAACAGCAGAAAGCGCGCGAGCTGCGATTCGGTAGCCTTCGATGTAGTTGACGATGATCGCCGACAACATGGCTAGCCACTGCGTGGCAGATATGCCCATGCTGGCAGGACCAAACTGAAGCGCGCCACCCGCGGTCCGTTGCAGGATGTCGAGTTCGATGAATTCGCCTAGTGTTGCTTCGAATGCGTTGCGCAACTGGTTGCCGTTGGCGATTCTGAACTCGAATTGCAGCAATGCAGCGAGTTCAGTGAAACGCTCCCACACTTCCTCCGCAAGGATCGAAACACCTGACGGCGCCAGCAGGGCGGTCGCAAGAATGGCGCGATGGACGAAGAAGTGAATGATGATGTTCTTTGAAGTGTCGAGGGCAAGGCGCTTTCCGTCAGGGACCGTGTAGAAGGCCCCAGCGCCGGCAACCTTCTGGTTTTTCGAGCGGCGCTTGGTGCCAGTATCCGTCTCTCCCACTGTGTGATGGATTCCAACGAGCTCCGCGTCGGCGAACAGCTGCAGGGCCTCGCGAATTGCGTCCGGTCGCAGCGTACCAGAGGGAGTGGCGGTGGCAGCCGTAAGTCGAGCTTCGCTTCGATTGAGCAACGATAGAAGTCTGCGGGTGCGACCGACAACGTCATCGTGTGAAAGACCACGGTTGGGGTGCGAAAGCAGCGCCAGGGCCGTTATTGCGCCGGGAGTGACGGCCGTCACGACATTGATCTCATCCATGACGCGATTGGCGAGTCGGGACACGAGCGCGCGGCGCTTAGCGGGCTTAAGCGGCTCTTCGGGCGAAATCTCGAGTTCTTGGCGCAGCTGGTCCAGTGTCAGGTGTTCACCGAATTGCAGGTTGATGCGACCGTAGCGGTGTTTCAATACTTTGCCGGAGCGCAGGAGGCCTACGGCGTCTTCCTTCGACTTCTCACCACCGATGAGTTCGCGGTGGTAGCTGTCGGTCTCGATGATACGCTCGTACCCGATACTGACTGGGACGAAGAATACCTTGCGTTGGGACTCCGCCAGCGTTGCGTCCACGATCATGCTGAGCAGACCAAGTTTCGGTGACAACAGCTTGCCGGTGCGGCTGCGACCGCCCTCCAAGTACAATTCCAAGGGGAAACCATCGCGGATCAGTCGCCGGATATAGCTATCGACGATCGCCGCATACAGTCGGTCACCCTTGAAACTGCGACGAATAAAGAATGCGCCGCTGCGGCGAAACAGCGGCCCCATGGGAAAAAAATCGAGATTGTCGCCCGCGGCAATCATCGGGACCGCCATGTCCAGAGCGTTGAGCTGGTAAGAAATGACGAGGTAGTCGACGTGGCTCTTGTGGCTGGGTAGAAAGATCAATGCACCGTCGCGGCTCAAGGCGCGTAGGCGTGCGATATCCTTGGGATCGTATTCGATGCCCGCATACATTCGATTGAAGAGCACCTTCACGATGCGACCAAGTGCAACCATCGCGTGATGGTCGGGAGTGGCCTGGAGCTGCGACAATAGCGACAGTGACCGCTTCTGCAGGGTGGCGGCCTGCACTGGATCGTTGCCTGCGAGGTCATGGATAAGCTCACGCATGCGCGGTGAACGGACAATTTCCGCCCTGACCCGTTCAGGCGATTTTACGGCAGGGCCAATCACGGTTTTGCGCTCGCGGCTGAAGCGTCGCATGATGGCGTAGACCAAGCGCCGAACCAATGCTTCTTCGGAAAGTCCGGCATTGTTGCTGAGAAAATCAGCCAAATTGAGCGGTTCTGCGTGGCAGAGGCGCACCGCTCCCGGAGAGGCAACGAGGTGAGCGATGGCCCAACTCGCAGTCGGGGATTCGGGAGGGCCGAGGAGTAGATCGCGTGCGCGCAGTGCGTCGTGTTCGGGCTGACGCGTCCAGAAGAACAATTCGGGGACGATGACGATCGGGCGGTCACTTTTGCGCTGCAGATGCAGCAGCGCACGCACCAATCGATCGCCTTCTTTGAGTTCGGTCGAAAGCCACCGTGTTCCTGATGTTGCAAGCTCAACGACGTTTGCGCGTCGCTTTAGAAAGAAGGCTGCAGAGCCGCCGTGCAAGAGCGATTGTTCGAGTTCGAAACTGGCGTCCCGACGCCGCTTCGGTATAAGTGCATTGAGCCAACCCTTGCCCATGGGATTGAGCACCCAGAGCCCGAGATCACTGACGAATCGGATCCGCGGCAGCGAGTGGCGCTTGGTGATGTGGTCGAGCGCGAGAAACTCGACGAAGTTGAGCGACTGCAGGACATGGACGACGCGAGCATTCGCGGCGAATCGCTGCTGAGTGGTCAGCCAGTCCCTTTCGACCTCGATATTGGCGAAGAGTCTGTCGAAAGCCCACCGCAGCAATGGATTGGGCTGATATGGCTGAGGCAAGTCGTGTGGACGCTTCGGCACAGCGGATCCTGCTAGCAAAGCTTGGAGGGGGCATCCAAGGCCCAATCGATCGGGCGCCAGGTTTTTTGCAGAAGTAGTGGGCAATGGTAGAGCAGAAAGCGAAATGACAGCTGGCCAGAACACGCTGACCCGAACGGCGGTCCAATCTTGTTGCGTCCTCTTGGCGATGCTCTGCGGAGGCTGCTCGAAGAAGGCCGGTCCGGGCCAAGCGACCGGGGGGGCAAGTTCGAGTGCGTCGAGTTCAGCGCTGTCGGCGAGCCCAACGCGTTCGAGACTTGTATGCAGCTCCCACGGCACGTCGTTCTCGCTCGGGCCTGTGGATGGCGCGCGCACCTCAGAGGGTGGCGACGAGACTCCACCGGGGTCAATCGGTGGCAAGAATGCAGGGGAGACTGAAGGGGATAGTGAAGGAGAACCACTCCTGGATCTGCCCTTTGGCGTGACGGTTGGAAGCGCCAAGTGGTATCCGGGCGGCTACGTGGTTACAGCCGTTGATGCGCGTCATGGTGGCAGTCACGCTGTGTTAGCGTTTCTGGACTCGGAAGTGGCGCGCGGCAGCGTGCTGGACCTCGGTCGGGTCTATGGCGATGCGGAGCCACCGAGTGTCATCATTCGCGGCAACGATGCCTTCGTTGTCGTGCCGGACACCGATGCTTCTGGCAACAGCTATCGCTATGGTTGGGTGCATGGATTGGACGGAAGGAGTCGGGTCGAATGGCTCGGTTCGTTCGAACCACGGGTCGATGATTCGGCTGCATATGGCCTGGCGAATACCGCGGATACGATCACCATCGTTTGGGATGAAGTAGAGCCAAAGTCTCACCAGAGTCATGTCAGTTGGGCGTCGCTGGATGCATCCGGCAAACGCATTTTGAGTGCTGGGGGGGCCGGTGCTTCGACGAAACGCAAGAACGAGCACGATTGGCTCGTGAACTCGACAAGTCACGACACGGACGCAGAAGCTCCTCAACTCGTGGCGCACCGTTCTGGTTACTGGCTTGCCTATCTTGCGGGTGAGCGCGCCAAGACCAAAGGTTCGAGTGTTGGGACGAGTCCGAATGTCCGGGCCAAATCCGTCGCGGGCGATGAGGATACTCGCGTTGTCGAACTCGGACGTCGCGGGATCGAGGTGCTTTCGCTCGATGCGCACGGTCGCGCCAATGGTAAACCCATTCGCGTAGCCGAACGGACAGCGCATGTAGTGACCTTCGATATCGAAGTGACTGCAGACGACGGAGCGCTCGTCGCGTATCGCGACGTGGACGCAACGCCAGGCGTCGAGGCGCAGACGATCGAGATCGTGCGTATCAGGCCGGATGGGGGCGTAACGCGACAGCACATCGACGATGAGCGCGTGGGAGCGGGCATGCCGACCTTGCTGGTCGATCCCGACGTTGGCCGAGGACGACCTAACACGCGTGCCGCTTGGCTGGCGGTCGCTGGAAGCGCGGGCGAGACCCGGCTTGCCGAGATCCCGGAGCAGGGTGACTCCGTATTGGAGCTCCTCGATGCTCCTCAGCTTGCGGGGGTCGAGCCACTGCTTTGGCAAGGAAATTCCGTGCTCGTCGTGCGTCACCGGGCCAGGTTCGTCGAGTTCGAACGCATCGCCTGCTCCTTCCACGCTGAGGAACTATCGGCGAATCCACACTAGACGAGCATGAGCCGTGCCTGGCCCTATGGCTCTTTGGTCATCGAATCGGAGGAAGAATGGCAAATGCGTTGATCTTGTTGGCGGAGGGGTTCGAGGAGATTGAAGCAGTCACCATCGTTGACGTGTTGCGTCGAGCAGACGTTGCCGTCACGACGGCGGCTCTAGTTTCGAAGCGGGTGGTCGGTGCTCACGGCATCGTCGTCGAGGCCGATCGATTGCTGAACGACGTTCAAGCAGATAGCGTCGACACTGGCGGTGGGAGCGGCTTCGATGCGCTGGTGCTTCCTGGGGGAATGCCTGGGTCGCGCCACCTGCGCGACGATGCCAGAGTCAAAATGCTCATTTGCGAGCAAGTACGGGCGGCTCGGCTAGTGGCTGCGATATGCGCGGCGCCAATCGCCCTTGAGGCGGCGGGGATCCTCGGGGGCAGAGCAGCGACGTCGTACCCCGGCTACGACCTTCCGAGTGCACGCTACCAAGAGGAGCGTGTCGTGGTCGATGGCAAGCTAGTGACCAGTCGTGGTCCGGGCACCGCGCTCGAGTTTGCGTTGACCCTGGTGGAGCTGCTGGTCAGTCCCGACCGTGCCCGACAACTCACGGAGGGGATGCTCGTCGCTCGCGGCTAACGAGCAATCCGGGGCTCTTTGGGGGGCTCGATTGGTGCCAGACGATCACTGCTCGGCGAAGTGGCAGGCGACGTAGTGTCCGGAGCCGGCTTCGAGCTCGCGCAGCGCAGGTGCCGCGTGGTCACAGGTGCCTGCGACGTGGTGCGGACAGCGCGGGTGGAAGGGACAGCCGCTGGGTGGGGCGAGCGGACTTGGTATGTCACCGTGGAGCAGAAGACGCTTCCGCTGGTGACCGGGTTCGGGGACTGGAACCGCACTGAGAAGTGCGCGCGTGTAAGGATGCAATCGACGTTCGGTGAGCAGGCGCGTGGGGCCGATTTCCACAATCCTGCCCAGATACATCACAGCCACGCGATGGCTGAGGAAACGCACGACCTCGAGATCGTGCGAAATGAAGAGATAGCCCACACCCAGCGATTCGCGCAGATCCAAGAGCAGATTGATGATCTGTGCTTGAATCGAGACATCCAAGGCACTGAGCGGTTCATCACAGACGATGAAGGCTGGTTCGACAGCCAAAGCTCGGGCAACACCGATGCGTTGACGTTGCCCGCCACTGAACTCGTGCGGGTAGCGGTCGAGCGCTTCGAGCTTGAGTCCGACACGCTCAAGGAGACGATGGATCTTGACGGTTTCGCTGGCGCGGTCGGGGCAAAGACGATGAATACGGATCGGCTCCGCGATGATCTCGTGGATCGTCATGCGCGGATCGAGTGACGAAAATGGGTCTTGAAAGATGATCTGCATCTGGCGGCGAGCTTTTCTTAGCTCAGTCGCGCCGAGACGCGTGATGTCGTGGCCCTGCAAGTGGATCTGGCCGCTGGTCGGCTCGATGAGGCGCAACATCGTACGGCCGAGCGTGGTTTTTCCGCAGCCACTTTCACCCACGAGGCCGAGAGTCTCGCCGGGCGCAATGCTTAGGCTCACGTCTTCGACGGCGTGGACTCGTCGGGCTTTGCCGAAGAAGCCGTCCGTGACGTTGAAGTACTGCGTAAGTCCGGAAACCTCGATGAGTGACGCTCGCGCCGTCATGGCATCTCCGGGGTTAGTGGGAAATGGCAGCGCACCCGTCTTGCGTCGGGGTGCTCAGCGAGGTCCGGCTCTTGCTCGATGCAACGGTGAAATGCGGTTCCGAGTTCCGATTGTCGACCACAGCGGTCCCGAAAACGACAACCCGAGGGAAGACTAGCCAGCGAGGGCACTACTCCTTCAATTGTCGGCAGTCGTCGTGGCGGATTGCCAACGGTCCGCGCGAGGACACGGGCAGGAACGCTCGCCAATAGGCCTCGGGTGTAGGGGTGTTTGGGCGAGCGAAAAAGATCGCTAACCGTGCTCTCTTCGACGATGCGACCCGCATACATCACGGCCACGCGCTCGGCGAATTCAGCCACAATTCCGAGATCGTGGGTGATAAAAAGAATGCTCATCCCGAGTCGGCTTTGTAGGTCGTGCAAGAGGTCCAAGATCTGTGCCTGTACGGTGACATCGAGCGCGGTCGTTGGTTCATCGGCAATTAGCAATTGGGGATCGCAAGACAACGCCATGGCAATCATCACGCGCTGGCGCATGCCGCCCGACAACTGATGCGGATGGTCTCGAATTCGTTCAACGGGGGAGGGGATGCCAACGAGTTCGAGTAGCTCGACGGCTCGCTCGGTTGCCTGCTTGGCGGACAGCCTGCGGTGCAGACGAATGGCTTCGACGAGCTGGAAGCCAATCGTGAAGACGGGATTGAGCGACGTCATAGGTTCTTGAAAGATCATGGCGATCCGATCGCCACGGATGCGACGCATCGACGCTTCGTCGAGGCGCAGGAGATCCGTGCCGTCGAATAGGATCTGGCCACCGTCGATGTGCGCCGGCGGATCGGGAATGAGTCGCAGGATGCTGAGCGCAGTGACGCTCTTGCCACAACCGCTCTCACCGACGAGAGCAAGCGTCGTAGCTTGAGCGACATCGAAGCTTACGTCATCGACGGCCACGACGCGTTGTCCGCCCGTATTGAATGAGGTCGTCAGGTTTCGAATTTCGAGCAGTGCCTCTCCCATCGGGACCGCGCACGTTACCACGGGGCCCAGGCAAGAATGGCGGTAGGTTTGCCGCTCGTACCCGGTCGACCGTTGAGGTCAAGGGGCAGCGTGGTAGGGGCCAAAATGGCGTGAGTTGCTCTCAATCTCCACAGAAATGCCAACATTTGTCGCGGATCTAGCGCCGCTACTGGCTGGATGGCAGGTCGAGCGCTATAGTATTGATCATGCTGCGCCTTTTGGTCGTCGAAGACTTCCCGCCGCTCGCCAAGGGCCTGGCGCGGGCGCTCAGACAGGCAGGCTATTTGACACAGGTAGCTGCGAGTCGAGCGGAAGCGCGACATGTCGATGGTTGGTTCGACGCAGCAATCGTCGATCTGGAGCTGCCTGACGGTACTGGCATCGAGGTGGCAAGGGACCTAAACGCCAACGGCCAGGTGGCTCAGGTGGTCTTCTTCACCGCATGTATTGACGCTGGATTGCTAGCTAGTGCCGCCGAAGTGGGCAGAGTCGTGGACAAGGGCGCTGGCGTTGCGATGCTACTGGCGATGCTGGAGCGGTGCTTGGCGTCGGACGGGGCGCGCCGGGTTGCGGTCGGTGATCCGAATGGGGCTCTACCTCCCGCAACGCGGGGTCCGAGCCAACGGTCGGGGACCCGGCGGATCCGCTGATCAGGCGTTCGACGCGTCGGTTGGGCTCGCGAGCGGCAGCGTCGGTGTTAGGCTGTCGCGCTATCATGACCCGCGAGAAGATCACCGTTCTGGATCTATTGGCCCGCAAGACGCTGGGCCCGCGTATCTGTGCCGTCACTGCCTACGACGCGACGTTTGCGCGACTGTTGGATGCTGCGGGGGTTGACATCCTGCTCGTTGGGGATTCGCTCGGCATGGCGATTCAGGGGCACAGAACCACGCTTCCCGTCACCTTGGATGAGATTTGTTATCACTCGAGGGCTGTGGCAAGGACGGCCCCACGCGCGCACATCTGCGGGGATCTACCGTTTTTGAGCTATCAGGTGTCGGTCGAGTGCGCTGTCGCTTCTGCGGGGAAGTTGCTAAAGGATGGAGGGTGTGAGTCTGTCAAGCTCGAAGGGGGCGCCTTGTGGCGCGAGCACATTGCCGCCATGGTGGCGTCTGGCATTCCAGTGATGGGTCACCTTGGCTTGACGCCACAGTCAGTGCATGCCCTAGGTGGGTTTCGTGTTCAGGGGCGCGGTGAGCCGGCCGAGGCGAAACTACTCGAGGACGCTCAGGCGCTTTGCGCTGCAGGCGTCTTTGCTATGGTGCTCGAGAGTATCCCTTGCTCCTTGGCCAAGCGCATCACGGAAGCCGTGTCCGTCCCGACGATTGGGATCGGTGCAGGCCCGCAGTGCGATGGGCAGGTTCTGGTTTGCTACGACTTGCTGGGGCTGGAGACGGAGCTAAAGCCACGCTTCGTGCGGCGGTTTGCCGAACTGGGTCAGGCGACGGTGGCGGCGGCAAGAGACTACGTGCAAGACGTTCGAGCCGGTGTGTTCCCTTCGGAGGAGCACTGCTTCTCGGCGACAGCGACCGGCAGGCGTACCACCCCCACGTTGCCTGACGCTGGTGAGGCGGGGGACGACGGCGCCGTGCAGCCTGGTAGCAATAATCGGACGAATGGTTGAGCGATGCACATACTTGAGACGGTCGAGTCTTTTCGCGCCGCCTGCGACGAATTGCGTCGAGAGTCGGCATCGATTGGCCTAGTGCCCACCATGGGGGCTTTGCATGTCGGGCACGCGAGCCTGATGCGGCGGGCGCGCCAGGAGGGTTGCCTGGTGGCCGTGTCCATATTCGTCAATCCAACCCAATTCGGGCCGAACGAGGACTTCCAGAAGTATCCGCGAACACTCGACCGCGATCTCGAGCTGTGCGCGAGCGAGGGCGTTGAACTCGTCTTCGTTCCGAGCGTCTTGGAAATGTACCCGAATGGTGACAGCACTCGTGTTACGGTAACGGGGTTGACCGAGGGGCTCTGCGGCGCAAGTCGCCCCGAACATTTCGACGGAGTGGCCACCATCGTCACCAAACTGTTTACTGCGACCGGACCTTGTTCCGCTTACTTCGGTCGGAAGGATTATCAGCAGTATCGCGTGGTCGAAGGCATGGCTCGTGATTTGCTGCTGCCAGTTCGTGTCGTTGGTTGTCCCATTATCCGCGAACCAGACGGTCTCGCTCTCTCGTCGCGCAATCGCTACTTGTCATCCGACGAGCGACCGCGTGCGCTCGGGATTGCGCGCGGCCTCGCTCGTGCGGCCAAGCAGTTTGCTTCGGGCAATCGTTCAGCGCGGGATCTGCTCGGCTTGGTCAAGGACTCCGTCGCACAATCAGGGTTGCGCGAAGACTACATTGCCCTGCGTGGGCCCGAGGGACTCGAGCCGCTCGAGGCTGTCGAGCACCTTCCAGAGCGGGTTTTGCTTGCAGTGGCAGCCTTTTCTGGCACGACACGTTTGATCGACAACCTCGTGCTTGGAGAAGAAGCAGCTCCAGAGGTTGCCGAGGTTTCATGAGCACAACGCGCGGTCGATTCGTCGTCCTCGAGGGCACCGACGGCAGCGGAACCACGACACAATGTGAAGCGCTCGTGGAGGCGCTCTCTGCCATCGGGATCCCAGCGGTTGCTACTCGTGAGCCCACCGCGGGGCCTGTGGGGCAATTGCTACGCGCCGCGCTGGAGAAGCGCTTGATGCGGGGCGCAGAACTGCATAGAACGTTCGATTGGACCACGTTCGCCTTGCTGTTTGCTGCCGATCGCACCGACCACGTGGCGAACGAGATCGCTCCGGCCTTGGCGAAAGGCACCTGGGTGGTAAGCGATCGCTATGATCTATCGAGCCTCATCTACCAATCCTTGACGGCTTCGGAGCCAGCAGCAGCGCTTGCTTGGGTGCGTCAGCTCAACGTCCATGCATTGCGACCAGACCTTGTCGTTGTGTTGGACGTCGATGCCGAGGTCGCAGCGGCGCGCCGGCTCGCGCGCGGCGGCGCCGAAGAACTGTTCGAGCGTCGCGAGCTGCAGGCTAGGCTTGCGTTGGCTTACCTTGCGGCTGAGACCTATGCCCCTGCCGAATTACTAGTGCATCTCAATGGGTCGTTGCCCAAAGCCGAGGTTTCCGCTCGATTGCTCGAGATAGTTCGCTCGCGGCTTCTGGTCTAGCTGTGACGTTTGAGCTCTTGCCAAACGCCTTGAGGCACGATGAGCAGCGCATTGTCCTCGCCGCTGGCTGTTGCAGCCAGATCGAGTAACTTCACGCGGACCGTGCCATCGGGATCGATGCGCTCGACGCGTACGCGCAGTGACGCAAGCCGATGGTCCGCCGCGTCGGGCCTCGACGAGGCGCGTGATTCTGGTTCTGCCGAGGCAGAGCTCGTCGCGGCACTGGGTGACTTTGCCCGTGGTGTCCATGCCGCCCCGTGCGACAGTCCAGCGGGTTCGGTTTTGACGGGTTCAGTTTTGACGGGCTCGGTCTTGCCGGGTTCGGTTGTGCCGGGTTCAGTCTTGGTTGTTGGTGCCGTGGAGGGATGTGGACTCGTCGCAACGGCCAGGTGCGTTGCTGCGCCGCGCAAACCCAAATGACCAGCGCTGGGTGCAACGGAAGGACTCGCCAACGGTCGCGTTGACGGAGGGGCTGGACGCCCCGACAGTGGCGCGGATGAAGTCATTGGTGACTTCGTACTGGTTTTGGAGGCACTTGGAGTATGAGTTCCATGTGCGGCTCCTGTAGGCGCTACCGCGGTTGCGCCCGCCGAACCTTCGGTTGCGCCAGTGGTCGCGTATTTTTTCGAGGGAGCAGGGGGCTCCGGCAGGCGCGAGCGACGGGGCTCGGAAGGCTGGGCGTCTGACGCCGCTGGGGATGACATTGGTGTCGAGGTGTCTTGCTGTGTCAATTCTGCGGCGGCGCGCGCAAGGTCGAGTGCGCGCTGATCTTGGCCCGCATCATCGGCGGCTTCGCGCGCTTGGCGCAGGCAATTGAGTGCATCGACAGTTTCACCCTTCACCCAATGCAGCAGACCGGAATCGAGGGCGTCGGCAACTGCATCGGGATCGTTTACTTCGGATTGTGGGAAAGCTAAAGCAGGCATGGTCTCCTTAATCACTATCTATCGACATTCAGTGGCGCGCACCACGTCCAAGCATGACCCAATACGAATTCCGACAAGGCCGAGGGACTGCGTCGCGGCATCAGTGTGAAGCTACGCCAGTTGCAGCTCATGCTTGCCTCGTGACCGGATTGTCGTTGCGTCGCTGCAGGTGTGTAGAAATTATTCAATGGGGTTGCGGCTTTGGGGCGAAAGCGTCAGGCCTGACCAGGGAGAGGGCCGGCACGGCGAAGCCGAATTTGGCTGCATTATACCTAGTGGGCGACAGGCATACCTCGGCTTACAACGGCCAGCGGGAACCAAAGGATGGCTCCTAGAACCCAAAGCGAAGGCCGAATCAGCCGCCCTCAGACGTTGACAATCAACCCCAGATTCATCAGGGTGAGAGTTATTGAGCCTTCGACGTAAGTACAGGTTGTTCGTGAAGCAGCTCAATGAAATGAATGCGACGCTTGGTTTCTTTGCCGAATCAGGGCCGGGTTTTCGCCTCTGACAGAGAATTGTGGTGCATGCGGACCGGCGTGCGATCACCAGCGCATTGAATGCATTATTTCGGTCAATGTCGTTAGAGACAAATCAAAAAATGATGTTAGATTGAACCAACGGGTCTGTCACGTCTGGCGACCCCAGGTATCTTTCATATGCGGGCCCGCCAAATAAGGCTGCCCGATGCGAGGGCAAAATGCGGAAAGCTCTAGTCACTCTCTCCGGCGCAGGTCTACTGGCTTCACTTCTCTTCTCGTCGTGCGTTGTCAAGGAGAAGGACGGCGGCGGCGATGGGACCGGTGGCATCACGGGCGTTTCGTCGGGTGGCACCGTGAGCATCATGAGCGGCGGCTCGGATAGCGGCAACACTGGCGGCTCTGGCCCGACCACGACGGCGCAGTGCCCGGGCCTGCTCGATACCTTGGGCCAGTCGTCGTCCGGCGTCTGCAGCACTAGCAAGCAAGCCGCAGAGTTCAGCCAGATCAACATGCTCATCGTGTTGGACAAGTCCGGCAGCATGAATTCCAAGCCGGAGGGCTACACGAAGACGAAGTGGGCAGGTGCGGTCGACTCGCTGAAGACGGCATTGAAGCCCACCGAGACGCTGGTGCATTATGGCTTCATGCTCTACCCGTACCTGGCTACGGGTGAGGTCACAAGCTGTGAACTTGCCGACGGCGAACTTGCAGTCAACATCGGGGTGGGCCTGGCCGCAGACACCGTTCCGGCTATCAACGACTTGATGGCGGCCACGACGCCCTTGGGTGGCACTCCGACGGCAAAGGCCTTGGGTTCAGCCCTCGACTACTACACGTTGGGTGCTGGGGTGGACCTGGTCGGCGCCAAGTACGTATTGCTGGTCACCGATGGTGGCCCCAATTGCAATGACGCGGAGCCCTGTCTGCCCGAGGCCTGCACGGCCAATATGGACAAGAGCGGTTCCTGTGGAACCGGCGTTGCCAACTGCTGCGACATCAATATGTCTGTTGCTGGCCGTCCCAATCCTCAGTCGCTCTGCCTTGACGACAAGTCGGTGCTTGCCCAGATTAACGCTTTGAGCAGTGAAGGCATCAAGACCTTCGTCGTCGGCATTCCAGGCACTGAAGCCTACGCCTCATACCTTGACGCCTTCGCGGTGGCCGGTGGCGTGCCCGTAGCTGACACAACCAAGGCCCACAGCTACTACGAGGTGACCGGGGAGAGTGGCCTGGTGCAGGCATTTACCGACATCACCACTTCGCTCGTTCGCAGTTGCACCGTGCCGCTCGAGAAGGCCCCGATGGACTTGAGCAACATCAACCTGGCCATCGACTGCAACCCGGTACCGCAGAAGACCGGTGAGGTGTTCAATTGGAAGTATGTTCCCGAGCAGCAGGCGATCGTGATCGAGGGCAGCCAGTGTACGCGGATCGAGAGCGCCGGTGTCAACCGCGTGGACGTAGTCCTCGGGTGCCCGCCATTCAACCCGATCTGATAATTCCATCTATGGTGGCTGGTATCGGGTAGGGTTCTGGTTGGACGCGGCTTGCTCGGTCACTCGGCAGGTCGCGTCGAGCCGATCCTTGAGTTGAGCGTTTAGTGGATATTGCGTGTTGATTCGGCCGCGAAACTTGCGGTGCAACAGGAACAAGCATCAGTCGACTTAAGCATCGGATTGGTTTTTCAAGGGAGCTAGCGAGGGCCATATGACTAAGCAGCGTTTCGGATTGAATTGGTTGGCTTTGGGTTTGGTAGCGGGTTTGCTCGGCATTGCCCTCGGCGCTTGTACTAAGGTAGAGGACGACGAGACTTCTTCGAAGGGCAGCGGCGGCGCGGCGGCAACCAACACCACGGGCACGGGCAAGGGTGGCGCGACCGCGACAACGACCACAGCTAGAGGTGGCACCACTACCACCGCGACAACGACGTTTGTCCCCAGTTCCGGCGGTTCGACTGGCACCACGGCTGAACCCTGTCCGGATCTGCTCAACACGCTCAACCCGGGGGAGGCTGGCGTCTGCAGCACCAGTAAGGTTGCCGCAAGCTTCAGCCAGATCAACATGCTCATCGTGCTGGACAAGTCCGGCAGCATGAACACAACGCCGGACAACTACACCAAGACGAAGTGGGCGGGCGCTGTCGATTCGTTGGCGAAAGCGCTCAAGCCAGAAGAGACTCTCATCAAGTACGGACTCATGCTCTATCCCTACGGGACGTCGGGCGTGGCGAGTTGTGAGCTCGCGGACGGCGAGGCGGCGGTCAACATTGGAGTCGGCCCTGCCGCGACTACGGTTCCGCAGATCAATGCATTGATGAAGGCGCCTACAACTGCGCCCAAAGGCGGGACGCCAACCGCGGCCGCACTGGATTCTGCGCTCAAGTACTACACGATTGGCGCGGGCGTGGTGCTCGAGGGGCCCAAGTACGTGTTGCTGGTTACCGATGGCGGGCCCAACTGCAACCCGGATGTCCCCGCCTGTGGGCCAGAGACCTGCACCGCCAACATGGACAAGAGCCCGGCAAGTTGTGGTGCGGGCGTGCCGAACTGCTGCGCTGCCTCGGTTGGAACAGCGGGAGGACCCAATCCCCTGGCCCTCTGTCTGGACGACAGTTCTGTCGTCGCGAAGATCCAGGCCCTGCGCAATGCTGGAATCAAGACCTTCGTGGTCGGCATTCCGGGCACCGAGCAGTATTCGGCGTACCTCGATACGTTCGCCGTCGAGGGTGGCGTGCCGGTGACCGATACCAGCAAGACGAAGAAGTACTACGAGGTCACCGGTGAAAACGACCTGCTCGCCACGTTCAACACGATCACTACGTCGTTGGTTCGTGACTGCAACGTGCCGTTGGAAGAGGCCCCAAAGGACTTTAGCAACATCAACGTCGCTATCGACTGCAGCCCGGTTCCGCAGTTGACGGCAGGCACTCCGAATTGGCATTACGATGCCCCCACGCAGTCCATCGTGGTCGAGGGAAGCCAATGCGACCGCATCAAGTCCACTGGCGTCAACCGCGTAGATATCGTGCTGGGCTGTGTTCCCTACAATATCAACTAGATACCGCAATCAGCCGACAAGCAGGACATGCTGAGAATGTGATGCGAGGCGGCTGGACCTCGGGCGGGTGGTGTCGAGCCGAAACCCGCTCGAAGGTACACTGACGAAACCAAGACGATTTATCGAAGGGTTCCCGAAGCCACCGGCAAGAGTTGAAATGAGCTTCGGAGCTAAATACTTGAGGTAGCAAACGAGGGCCACATGACTATGCACCGTTCTAGACTGAGTTGGTTAAATGTCGGGTTGGTGGCGGGACTTCTCGCGTTGGCCGCCGGGGCATGTACTAAGGTAGAAGACGACGAAGGCAGCTCCGGGAACGGTGGCGGTGGCAATACGACGAACACCACTGGTACCGGTACAGGCACCGGCACTTCGGTCACCGGCAATGGCGGTGCAACGGGGACGGGCACAGGCACGGCGACGGCTAAGGGTGGTACTACAGCCACCACTACGGCGGGCAAGGGTGGGACCACCGGGACCACCACCTCTACGACGGTTACCGGCACGGGCGGAGCGGTCGTGGCTTGCCAGGGCGTTCCGGCATCCGAGGCCGCGGCCGTATCTGGCACGGCTGAAGCTTGCAATGGTGCGACCGTCGAAGCCGAGCCCCTGCCGGTCGACATGATCATTTTGATGGATCGTTCGATCTCCAACGGGTACGCGGTCGGCTCGGATACCGCTACGGCTGCTGGCGCAGGTCAGACAACTCGGTGGCAGGTCTTGACCTCTGCAATGCAGGGTTTGGCTGGAAATCCGGATGCCGCCAACATCGGTGCCAGCATCACGTTCTTCAGCATCAATGGCGGCAGCGCCGACAATCCCAACTGTGACGCCAACTTGTATGCGACCCCGATCGTCCCGCTCGGCTTGCTCAGTGAAACCGGTGCGCCCATCGTCGCGGCAATGGCGGCCCTTAAGCCAGCGGGTCTCACTCCGATTGTGCCGGCGCTGACCGGGGCCTTCAAGTACGCCATGGCAGAAAAGCAGAAGGATCCGACGCGCGAGAAGGTCGTGGTCATGATCAGTGACGGCTTCCCGACGCAATGCACGTTGAAGAATCCGTCGGACGTGGTGAATGTCATCCAGGAGGCGGCCACCGCACCTGTTCCGGTTCGCACCTTCATCATTGGCATTGGCTCACCAACTAAGATGACTTCGGCCAAGTTCAATCTCCAGAACTACGCAAGGGCAGGCAACACGGGTAAGCCGCCCTTTGTGCTAGACGAAGCGGCTGGCGCGGAGGCCGTTCAGAATCAATTGATCACGACCCTGCTCAATATCTCCAATTCACCGCTGTCCTGCGAATACCCAATCTCGCCGCCGAGTGCGGATTGGGTTGTCGATCCCGAGCAGGTGATGTTCACCTACAAGCCCAATGTGGGCGATCTGCAGGAGATCCCCAAGGTGCCGAGCTACACTACCTGTGGCAAGAGCCCGAACGGCGGCTGGTACTTCGACGATCCCATCACCCCTACGAAGATCACGCTTTGCCCCTGCAGCTGCGCGAACTTCGGAGCTGGCACTGCGACCGTGGTCTACGGCTGCAAGCCCAACATCACGATTGAGTAGGCAGTTCGCTTGGTTTCGCTTGGGGGACTCGGGCCAGCACCTTGACAAGGTGTGGCCCGACGGAAGCGGACTGAACGTGGCCATCGAAGGGCGGGTTCACCTTGCTGGGTGACCCGCCCTGGGTTTTCCATCGGGCAATGGGCGGGGAGGCGGGTCCCTGTCTACTCTTCTGCCAAGGAATGAGTCGAGCGTCTGCGTCGGGACCGTGGGCCAGCCGCGATGGAATCGACGGCGCAGCCAAAGCACTTGCCCGCGGGTGACCCACGGCGACATATTGCTCGCGTGCGTTGCTCCCTCCTGCTCGTTTTCTGCGCGACTCTAGGCTGCGGCTCGGAGCCGTTGGTGTTGCCCAAGCGGCCCGTACTGTACGTCGAGGGCACTCTCTCCGTGCCTACTCGGCCTCAGTCGACGCTCTATCGGGAAGAGGTTATGGCAGCGGTGCAGGCGGGTCTCGGGCATTTCCTACAGCGAGTCGACGTTCGGGCTGTGACGCAACCAGACGACAGCGGGCGGCGGGTGTTCGTCGGTTTCGAGATCCTCTCCCTGCGACCGGCGCTAGAATGGCTTGCGTTCGATTTCGCTCCCGGAGACATCGTGACGAAGATCGACGGGGTTTCGGTCGAGCACTATAACAGTGTGATCCCGCTGTTTGATGGGCTTGTCGCGAAGGATAGGTTCGAGGTCGCACTCGTTCGCGCGGGGCAGCCGAAGACGGTGGTGATAAACATCCGGGAACGCCAGTTGCTGCCACGCGCCCAATAGATCGACGTCACTGTCGTGCGAGACTCGGAAAGTAGCAGTCGTACTCTCGATACGAGACACGAGTGGTCGCGAGGCGCCGCCTATTGCAACAGCAGTGGCTGCATGAGCCGCGAGTCGAATTGGATCTCTGCTGCATCGAACCCGGGTAGATTGATGTTTGCGCGGTGCAAGCGATGTAGGGACAATCTGGTCTCGCCGAGTTCGTCTGTCATGCCGCCGGGGACTCGGGCACTGCCCAAGGTGTCGTCGAAGGCGCAAGACACCACCTTGTGGCCGCTATTGGCGCCAAACTCGAGCCACAAGACATCTCCGGCAGCACCCGGCGCCCAACGCAAGTCGAAGGAGTTGAGCGCAGACAGTCGATTTACAGTAGACAGCGGTGCGCCGTCGAGAAACAGCCTTTCAAGCCGCGGAGGATCCGCAATGTCGACCGTGAATGGCTTCAGTTTCCCGGTTCCGCGTGCACGGACTGACAGCCCAGCGTCGAGCGGCAGAAGATCGGCATTCTTATCTCGGCTCGTGTAGACGACACCCGCGATAAAGTCGGTGACCGTCGGGAACGCCTGACGTGCGAGGCGCATGCTTCGTTTGCCGGAGCTTACGCTCACCTCGCCGACGTCGAGAAACTCGATGCGCTCGACGCTGGAAAGCGAAGGTGAGGCACGATTAGCCAGATCAATGACCTCGCAACTGCCGAGAGGTGGGAGATCTATGCGCAATCCCATGAGCCTTAGCAATCGGTCTACGTTGACCGATTGTGGGATCTTGAGCACGCTCAAGAGGACAGCAAGATCCTCGCCACTAGGATGGCCTTGGATCGATTGTCGTTCGACGGTCGCAACGACGTGGACTCGCGTCGGTTCGTTCTCAATTGGCGGTTCTGCGGCTGGTCCGGAGCATGCAGGTGCAGCCGCCCACGCGGCCGCCGCAATCCCCAGCAGTCTTCGAAGCGCTCTCACGCCAACGAGCTTACGCTTTTCATTTGGGGCCAGCAACCAGCCGCACTGGAACTCTGCCCCGAACTCGAAACAGTACGACTATTTGCGGAACCGCGAAGGGTAGTCGTTCGCCGCGGCTTTGGTCTTGAGCTCGGCGTCGTCCGGATGGATTTTCTGAGCCCGGTCGATGAGAAGGGACTCGGCTTCGATGTGTTTCGGATCGGGAAGGCAGCATTCGACCGGACACACCGCCTGGCATGCCTCTTGTTCGTGGAAGCCGACACATTCCGTGCACAGGTCGGGGTCGATGACGTAGATGTCATCACCTTCGGAAATCGCCTCGTTCGGGCATTCGGGTTCGCACGCGCCGCAGTTGATGCAGTCCTGAGTGATATAGGTTGCCATGGCACTTCTCGTCGTTTGGGGGCGCGTCTGCCGGCCCTCGAGCGGGAACATCTAATAGGCCGCCAGAGCAAGAGTGTCAACTGTGGCTCCGCCAAGGTCTTGGCGATAACAGTGGCGTGAGACTTTTCCCTTTCACAATGCGTGGTAGGGTCGGCGCCGATGCTGTCCCCCCCGAAGCTCAAATCCCTTGCCGCTATCGTGGCGGTTCTGGTCCTGACCGTCGCCTGCACTCGAGAAATCGGCGATAGTTGCACCACTGGCACGGACTGTTCGCAGACGGGGGGTCGCACCTGCGATACCACCATGCCTGGAGGCTACTGCACGGTCGCCAACTGTGAACCCGATTCCTGTCCAGAGGAAGCAGCCTGCATGGGGTTTGTCTCGGCGCCTTCTACGGCAGATAGCTGCAGCGGCTTGAATGATTCGCGTGAGCTTCGGCAGTTCTGTATGCGTCGCTGCTCTTCCCAGGATGATTGCCGCGGAGGGTACATATGCGCGGATCTAAACGCCGAGAAGAATGACTGGGGAGCGAAACGCCTCGACAATGCCAGCGCTGACGGTCGAGTTTGTGCTCTGCCCTACACCGCAAGGGCGGCAGTCAAGGACGCCACGGTTCGGGCGGGCTACTGTTCCGCGAGCGCCTACGTGGACAACGGCTACTACGCCGTTGGCGGAAGCAGCGGGGTGGGGCTGACCAATACCGCTGGAAATGCCGGCTCTGCTGGCATGGCGGTTGATTTGGGGATGAACTCGTCTGCGGGGAGCGCGGGAGTTGCCAGTGTGATTTCGACTGCGGGGAGCACCGGCGACGTCGGGCAAGCTGGCAACGCGGGTTCTTCCGCTGGTGGGACGGCGGGCGCAGCCAGCGATTCGCCCTAGGTGACGCACAATATGCCGCAGTAGGGGCCCGTCGGGTCATGCGGATGGGGCCCCGATGGAAAGTCGAGAATGTCTGGAAACGGAGCTTGTCGAACCGATCGCGTTGAGGGCAGATTGCCCACGTGACGAAGCTCAAGAGCCGTCGCTTGAGGCAGGTATTTCTGCTGCTGGCACGAGAGATGCTCGCAGCTGCCGCTACCGTTTTGCTCTTGAGCAGTTGTGTGTTTCTCGCCCTGCGATTGCTGCCAGGGGATCCCACGACTCTGATCTTGGGAGACGAAGCATCTGCAGAAGCGCGGCAGCAGCTACGGCAGAGGCTTGGCCTCAACGCGCCCTTGGGGCGACAATGGCTCGGATTCTTGTTCGGCATTCTGCGTGGGGATTTCGGTGAATCGCTGGCAAAGCCGGGGCTCTTGGCGCGAACTGCCGTCGTCCAGGCGCTGACGCCAACCGCACAACTCGCGGGACTTGCCGTGGCAATCGGCTCAAGCTTTGGTGTATTCGTCGCCACCCTTTCGGTGGGGCTCTTGAGGCCTCGCGGGCGTTCGGCGGTGCATTTCGGGATCCTGACCTTGGCGTCGATCCCGTTGCTTTCATTCGGCCCTCTGCTTACTTGGATTTTCGCGGTTCGTTTCCCGCTCGTTCCATTGCCCGGAGATCCCGATAGCGGGTTCGCGGGGCTACTCTTTGCGTCGCTCTTATTGAGTGTGCCGTTGGGAGCACAAGTGGCGCGGGTCGCTCGCGCATCCTTGTTGGACCAAAGCCAAGCGAGGTACCTCGACGTTGCACGCGCCAAAGGGGCTGGGCCAATGCGTGTCTGGATGATTCACGCGCTTCCAGTTGCCGCACCGCCGGTCATCGTGGTGGTAGCGATGCAGCTGGGTGCGTTGCTGGGTGGGGCGGTGGTCTTGGAACGTCTGTTCGAACGCCCCGGTCTCGGTACCCTGATGCTCGAGGCCTATCGAATGCGCGATCTGCCGGTTCTGCAGGCAGCAGTGGTAGCTGCCGGCTTCATGTTTGTGCTGGCGCAAACGATAGCCCAAGTGCTGCAGGCTGCTATCGATCCTAGGCGGGGGGAGGTCGTCGAGAATGGCTAAGCAAACATCGAGCTCGCGCGACGCGCATTTGGGGTGGTTTGTGCCACTTCTTCTACTGCTGGTCGTGGCGTTGATTTTGGCGCGTCGCTCCGATGCGCCGCAGCGCTTGACTCCAGAACTGGTGTGGGGAGCACCCAACGTCTCAAGGCCGTTGGGCTCGGCGGAAGGTGGGATCGACATCGCAGCTTTTGTCGGCCACGCCTGCGTGCGAGTGCTGTTGTTGTCTTCTGTGGTGGCCGTGCTCGGGTGCTTGATTGGTGCGCCGTTTGGGGCCTGTGCTGCGATGAAGCGCGGTCGATTCGAGCTAATATTGGTGCGGTGCTGCGATCTGTTCCAGTCCTTTCCGACGTTCTTGCTCGCGCTGTGTGTGCTTTCGACCGTCGAGGTACCGGCGCGCTGGCACCTCGGGGTGGTCTTTCTGCTCACCGCGTGGGCACCATTCGCACGAATGGCTCACGCTCAGTCGCGCAGGGTGGCAGGTGCGGAATTCGTGATGGCCGCGCGCGCTATGGGCGCGACGCTCAGTCACATTGTCGGTAGGCACTTGGTCCCACACCTGGCAGGCCCTTTGACCGTCCAACTGGGCAGCTGTGCGGCGGGAGTTGTGTTGAGCGAATCGGCACTTGGTTTCGTGGGACTTGGCCCGAGTGACGGCGTAAGTCTTGGCGCTTTGTTGGAGCAGGGCACGGTCGCGATGCTGCGGGATGTGCGTGTGCTTACCGTTGCGTCCCTAGCGATCGTCGCAACCAGCGGCTCGCTGCAGTTGGCAAGTGAGGGACTGCGCAAACGCCTGCTTCCCCGATAGACGGACAGGCTGTTGACTTGGGGATTCGAAGGAATTGCACTAGGAGTCAGGCGGAAACGGATGGCCGACGGGTTGAGCTTGCGGTTCTCGGTTTGCACGCCGCCATGGCTCGGCCATGCTCGGGGGCGTTTCCGCACGGAGGCCACCTAGTTGTTCGCCCTTCCCCCTCTGCCAAGAACGATTGCCGCAGCGCTGCGTGATGTTGAGTCGAAACGTCCGGACATTAGGCGTTCCGCGGTCGTAGATCTCGTGCGCCATCTCGACTCCAGTGAGCGGCAGGCGGTGGTTGCGGTGCTGAAGCACTCGTTGCGAAGTGATGGCGATCCAGCGATTCGGGCCATGACTGCTATTGCAATTGCAGACAACGCGCTCACGGACCTTCTGCCAGATCTTCTTCAGGCACTGAAGGATTCGGAACCACGTGTGCAGCAAATGGCCTTGCTGGCGCTCGGTGAACTAGCGAACGCTTCCGAGCCCGAGGTCGTAGAGGCCATCCGACCCTTGCTGGAGTCCGGGCTGCCGGCGTTGCGTTATCAGGCGTTGGTTGCGTGGAGCAGATTGGCTGGTTCGGCTGGGTTGACAGAGATTGTCGTCGCTTTGGATGATGACGATCCGGAGGTGCGTTGGGTTGCCTGGACGTTGCTTGAGGAGGGTATCGACAAGCAGACACCCTCATCGAGCGAAACTGCGACACGTCGAGGCAAAGCCGTGGATTGCGACGTTGTACTCGAGACACTTCAACCGAGGGGCGACGACGCTTGTTTGCGCATTCGCTTGGTGGCAGCGTCGGTGTTGCTGCGTTTGGGTGATCCAGCCCCCATGGCGCGCCTGCTCGAGCGTGTCGAACGCACCAGCGGTGTGAGTCGTGGGGATTTGGTCGCCATCACCCAGCGATTCGGCAGGCTCAAGTTCGAACCAGCAAGGAAGTGGTTGGCTCGCCATGCTCGTCGCGGTTGGTTCGAGGGGGCATTGGGATGGCCAGCGACGGTTGCTCTCGCTGCGCTCGGAGATCCGGCGGGGGAACAGGCTGTTTTGCAGGAGCTCGATTGTGTGTCTGCGCGGCGCCGCGCACGCGCGCTTGAGGCGGTTTTGGAACTCGGCATGGTGGCGGCCCTCCCCCAAGTTAGACGTCTGGAAGAGCTCGCTTCAGGGGCGGACGCATGGCACGTGCGCGAGACGCTGATGGCTCTCGAGGAGCGTCAGGATCGGTAGGTTCCGTCCGCTACCTGGCTTCGACTCCCGGTACCGGGGGCTGATGAAGTGGAGCTGTCCCAGGCCCGCGCTGACGGCTATCGTCGGGACGGCTTGCGCTCGGTCTCCGGTCGAACGGGGCAATTGCCTACAGTGGTGGAGTGGCCCTTGTGGCAGAGCCGATTGTCGGGTAGAGCCGAAGCCATGGCCGAATCGAAGTTTGATGCAATCGTGCTTGGTGGTGGCCCTGGCGGGTATGTTTGCGCCATTCGCTTGGCTCAACTGGGGTTGAAGACGGCTTGTGTCGAAACCGAGCAGGTGGGAGGCGTTTGCCTGAACTGGGGATGCATCCCCTCGAAGGCCCTGATCACCAACGCCCATCACTATGTGAAGGCTCAGCATCTCAGTCAGCAAGGAATTTCGTTTGGCCCCGTAACGCTCGATGTGCCCGCGATGCAAGCTTGGAAGGACGGAATCGTTCACAAGCTGACGAATGGTATCCGCGGCTTGTTCAAGAGCTACGGCGTGACACTGCTTGAAGGCACCGGCAAATTCACTAGTGCTCGAGAGCTCGAAGTGGCGCACCGAGACGGCACGGTCAGTCAGCTTGAGGCAACGCGAGCAATCGTCATCGCAACGGGGTCGTCGACGATTGAGGTTCCGGGATTCGAGTTCGACGGGCTGCAAATCATTGGAGCGCGTGAGGCCGTGAGCCTGCAGCATATTCCGAAACGACTTCTGGTGATTGGCGGTGGAGTCATCGGACTCGAACTCGGCATGGTATATCAGTCGTTCGGCGCTGAACTGACGGTCGTCGAATTGACCAACACGCTGCTTCCTGGCGTTGATGCCGAGGCCGTTCGCTTGGTGGAGAAGCGCATCGTGTCGCGAGGCGGCAAGGTACTGAAGGGCACCCGCGCCGAAGGCTACTCCAAAAAGAACGACGGGTCGCTCCAAGTCAAAATTGTCACTGGAAGCGAAGTCGGGGAGGTAGACTGTGATGCGGTGCTGGTTGCTGTCGGCATGCGACCGCGTTCCCGTGGCTTTGGTCTAGAAGCTGTGGGCGTCGAGCTCGACGAACGTGGGTTCGTCAGAACCGATGCACAGTGCAGCACCAACGTCCCGGGGATCTACGCGGTTGGTGACGTGAGCGGCCCGCCGATGCTGGCACACAAGGCCTCGAAGGAGGGCGAGATCTGTGCCGAGGTCATTGCTGGCAAGGCCGCCGCGAAGGACTGGGTGGCCATCCCCGGTGTGGTGTTCACCGATCCCGAGATTGGCGCGGCAGGGTTGACCGAGGAAAAGGCCAAAGAGAAGGGGCTGGATGTCCAGATTGGTCGGTTCCCATTTGCGGCGCTCGGACGGGCGATGGCACTGGGCGAAACCGAAGGCTTCGTCAAGATCATTGCTGACAAAAAGACCTCTAGGGTTCTCGGCGTAACCATCGTCGGACCGAGCGCGAGTGACCTCATCAGCGAAGCCATGCTGGCACTGGAAATGGGCGCGACGGCCGAGGATCTAGCGCTTACTATCCACCCGCATCCGACGCTGGGGGAGGCAATGATGGAGGCGGGCGCTGCAACTCTCGGTCACGCCGTGCATTTGGCTAAGAAGCGGTAGTCATTCGATGTGCTTCGAGGTCTGACCGAGATTCAGCATCACCTACGCGTTGCAATCGTTAGGCAACGCTCGAAACGTGCAGATGCTTCCCTTCGCGGCGTCGAAATCTTCGCGCCGTGAAGGGGCTACTACAGTGTGAGTCGGAAGAACGGTTGCATCGCGGCGCGGCGTTGCAGAATCCAGCAAAGGAGCCGAAATTTCAACGGCATGGGCGTTGCTTTGTGAGCAGGAAGCCATGCGAGTCCACCTGATAGTTGCTACCGCTGTTGTTCTGTCTTGCGTTGCCGTCCGAGCTCAAGCCGAGGACGCAGAACCGTCCGAGGGCACAGAGGTCCACTCGCTTACCGTACCGATGGAAGGCGAAACAAATGGCGAGGCCGCAAAGAGTGCGACAACGAAGGCACGTTGGTCGCGTGGGTTTCTCGACCTCGAACCGCTTTTTGCCGTTGGTGGCTGCAGTCAATGTAGAGATCCTCAACCCGGGATCTCGGTTGCTGCAGGGTGGGTACCCACGCCTTGGCTGGACTTGGGCCTATCGTTTCTGCGTGTGGCCGCAAGTGGCAATGCCGGTCCGGAGCCGCAGAGTGAAACGGCATGGTCATATTGGGCCGTTCGTGGCGTCGTTCATCCGATCCCGCGGGGGGTCATTGACCCAAGGTTTGGCGTCAAGGTTGGAGCCGTTACGCGAAACCAAGCTGCCAGCAGTGCGGCGAGGGTGGCGCCCGAGGCCCAGCATTACAGCGGAACATCGACAGCGGGCTCGTTGCTCCTTGGTCTCGACGTTCGTTGCCTGGATTGGCTCAAGGCTGGGGTCGAATTCGAACGCTTGTTCTCCACGCCGAGTGGCTCGGCTCCGTTAGCTGCAGGGGTGAGACTCGGCGTGGAGTTTTGAGTCGTCTCTGTAGGCGACCAGATGACTCCACTTGAACCAAAATCAAGACTACGACGATGCACGAGAGGATTGCGAAATTGAACGCGAAGTGGTCGTCTGGTAAGGAGCTTGCGGCCCGGGACAAGACGGCGAATCGAGGCCTACCCTGCAGTGGGCCATCGAGCCGGAAGGCCTCGGACGGCAGTGAAGTTCGTGATTCTAGGGGTAGCCAGCGCGGATCGATGGGGAGTCGGCAACCATGTGGCAATCTTGACTCCCATGGGAATCATCGGTCGCGCTCAGTCAGTGCTAGCCAGCAACTTCAACGCATTGATCAGTCGGTTTGAAGAACCAGGCCGCGACATCGCCCTACTGGTCGGCGAAATGAAGGAACAGGTCCGCGCTGCGGAACGCGAACTCATTCGCATGATGGGGGAGCGCAAGCGCAGCGATGGCAAGCTGGCAGAGCTGGAAGAAGCGGTGCAAAAGTGGGAGAAGCGCGCGGAGCTCGCTGTGCGAAGTGGGGATGACGGTCTGGCACGCGAAGCGCTGGCACAGAAACAACGAATCATGGCTGAACGTGACCAGCTAAGCGCCAATCGGGCCGCGCAACAGCACGCTGCCGTTGGCATGAAAGCTGAAATCGAGCGGATGAAGCGAGTCCACCAAGACTATGCTGCGCGCCAGAACACGATTGCGACGCAGGTATCGCAGTCGCGTGCCGGTGGCGGAGCGGCAGGTCTCGGCGCGAAGCCCGGCGTGAGTAGCTTCGCCGATTTCGAACGTATCGAACAGGCGATTGACTCTGACGAAGCCGAGACTGCCGCTGAGACCGAAATCGATCAGATGCTCAACCAGACGGCGCTCGGGACGATGACTCGCGACAGGCTGGACGACGAGTTCCGGAGGCTAGAACAGAATGCGGCGTCAGAGGGCGCGGGCGCGAAAGCGGAGACTCCGAGTACCAACGAGGGTGAGCCGAAGCCGCGGATCCGAATCGAGCCGTGAAGCGCTACTCTTCATTGGACAATTCATTGGCGTGCAACACGAAGCAAGTCCCTAGAGCTTCCAGGGCCAGGTGATTCCGCTTCCGGCACGAAACGCTTGGGCCGCGGTCTGCACGATTGGTTCGCGTATCGATGGCGGCGGATGTGTTCGTTCGAAGTTGAACATGTCGGAAGGCCTCGCCTGGTCGAGTGCGCGGAAGAATCGCATTGTGAGTAAGGCTCCGCCTTCGGTCAAGTGGTAGGTTGTGCGCCTGCGCCCGGCTTCGAGTAGGTTACGCGTACCTGCGACGTCTGCAGCCAACTCGTTCGGTTGGTTGAATGCGGGGACGACGTCGGTCAGAAGTATACCGACTTCGGCGGCATCCAACGGCAAGATGCTCGTGCAGGGCAGGTGACTGAGGTAATGATGGCCGAGCTCGTGTCCCATTACGAAGGCGAGCATTTCGTCGTTCAACTGCTGTTGACGAGCCACCTTGGTTGGATTGTTGCGCGATGCGGCTGGCAACCATTGGGCGGGCGGTGCCAAGACTGGAGCATTGGGCTGCTGATTTTTGGCAACGTAGTTGACGTATTGGTCGAAGTAGCGAGTAGCGAGGACCTCATCGGAAGCCTGCAGCTGAGCGAGATACGCCGTGAGTATCAGCATACCGTCGGTGATGGCAATTGTGGCCTTTCCCGACTTCGTGCAGGTCGCAAAGGCGTTGATGTCATTGGCATTCGGATCGAAGGTAATGGGCAGACGCTCGACCCGGCCGCGAATGGACGCGTCGAGGGCAGAAATGAGTTCGGCTACGAGTGCAGTGACACGGGTGCGTTGGAACTGTAGGTCTGCGCGGTTGATGGCATCGTCGCCGACAACCTGTGCAGGTACTGGCGCCACCGGTGCCGGTACCGTGGCGGTGGTCGAGGGAACCGTCGCGACGGGTGCGGCCGTTGCGATGCCGGGGGTTGGAGCTTGGGATGGCGTGCCCGGCCATGCCACTGGCGTGCTCTGTCCGCGGGGCGCCGAGTGACAGCCCCAGCTCGGATCTCCAGGCGCGCAGGGCGCCAGCGCCGGGGGGGGACTTGCGGTGGCTGTCGCGCAACCGATGCAAAACAGGAAGGCTACCGAGGTGAGTCCTTGTCGCACAGAGTTCTCCTGGGGACGGGCAACGTCGTACAGTCTACCGAAAGTTAGCCCTCGCTGGGGAACGGCGCATTGCAGATATCGCCCTAGACCTTCGACAATCCAGAAGAAAAGGTCTACGCTCGTGCCTCGGCCCGGCGGTCGCGCCGCCGGCGCAACTGAAAGTCTAGAAATCCATGGCGCTGGCTACGCAAGCGGAGAACCGAACGGAAGCGCTCGATCTGTTGAGGAGCCTTTCGCGCCGTCCGCGTGCACAGTCGTCGCAGTTTTTCGAACAGCTCGTCGAGCTCCTTCCCGCGATGTTCGGTGCTGAGCTTGCGCTGATCGGCCACTTTAGCAAGGAGAAGTCGCGTCTTAGGACGCTCGCACTTTCGTTGCGTGGACGACGCATCGAAACCATCGAACATGCTCTGGCGGGTTCCGCCTCACTCGAAGTGACGGGCGCGGGGGCACTGTTTGTGGCCACAGCGGCAAGACAGCGATTTCCGAATGACGCTCTGCTGCGCGATTTTGCTCTGGATGCCTATCATGGCGTTGCCTTGGTCGACGCCGCAGGCATAACGGTGGGTGTCCTGGCGATTGCGCATACGACGCGTTGGGAGCTAACACCCGAAGCCGAGTTCTTGCTTGAGTTGCTTGGGCAACGTGTCAGTGCAGAGTGGTCAGCTCTGGCTGCAGTCAAGGCGTTGGGTGTGGCTGGACAGCCCGACGCAGTCAGTCACGTTTCTGCTCATCCCATCGAGCGGCTCTGCATTCCAGGTCCGCAGGCCGCGCCGATCCCACGCGAATTGGTGGAGCTAATCTCGCTGCCTGAAGAAGAACCGGGTACCGATGCCAATCGGCTTCGGAGTCCTGGTGCGCTGGCGAAGGAGCTTGGTTGGTACCGACGCTACTTCGAATTGGGAACGCTCGGCATGGTGCTCGCTGGCCTCAATGGCGACGTTTGGGACGCCAACGAGACCTTCTGTGAGATGCTCAAACGTTCGCGTTCAGATATTCTTGGCGCCAGATGGACGGATCTGACACATGAGGAGGATCTGGTCGACGAACGCAAGTTGCTCGCTGAAGTCGCCGAAGGGCGGAGTGAGGGCTACAGCATCGACAAGCGTTTCCGGTTGCCGGATGGTACGACACTTTTGACCAACGTCGCTGTGCGTTGCGCGCGACGTCCGAATCGGCGGGTCGACTATCTGGCGCTGCTGGTGCAGGATCTGACGCAGAAGCGTCTACTCGAACAGCAACTCTTGCATAGCCAGAAGCTTGAAGCCGTAGGCAGGCTTGCCGGTGGCATTGCCCACGATTTCAACAATCTCTTGACCGGCATCCTAGGTTACACGGACCTCACCAGTTCCGCGGACGAGCAAGCCGTGTCGGAAATGCTAACGGGAGTACGGGACGCGGCCATGCGCGCCGCCAACCTGACGAGTCAGCTGCTGGCGTTTGCGCGGCGCCAGGTGATTGAGCCGAAGGTGCTCGATTTAAATCGAGTCGTCAAGACCACGACTCACCTCTTGGGACGTCTAGTCGGCGAAGACATCGAAATCGTCACGGGGATTGCTGCTGATCTTTGGACGGTGCGTCTCGATCCTGGTCAGGTTGAACAGATTCTCGTCAACATGGCTGTCAATGCCCGCGACGCCATGCCGAAGGGGGGCCGCCTGCTGATAGGGACCGGCAACGTTCCAAGTCACATGGTGTTCGAGGTGTTGGGACCGGCTGCGGCGGTTCAGGACTACGTCTTGGTAATCATCGCAGACACCGGTCTTGGGATGGATCCCGAGACACTGAATCATCTTTTTGAACCGTTCTTCACGACCAAGGATGCCAGTAGGGGTAGCGGCCTCGGGCTGGCCACCTGCCATGGGATCGTGAGCCAGAATGGTGGTCAGATCCGCGTCACGAGCTTGGTCGGCTTCGGCACCACCTTTCGCATCTATTTCCCTCGCTATTCGGCGGAACCCGTCTCTGCGCCGAGCGTGCCGCCTTCGTCACCGAGTGCTTCGGTGGACGAGACCATCTTGCTCGTCGAAGACGATGAGATGGTGCGTCGCGTTGCCATGCGCGTGCTGAAGAACAAGGGATACTGCGTCCTTAGCGCGGCTTCTGGGGTAGAAGCGCTCGAGGTGGCGCGCGCCTATCAGGGGCATATCGATCTCTTGCTCACGGATCTGGTCATGCCCAAGATGAACGGTGATCGATTGGCGCAGGAGCTCGTCCCGTTGCGGCCGAAGACCCGCGTTCTTTTCACTTCGGGCTACGCGGAATCGGCGCATGACCATGGTCTTGGTCCCGGCGTGAATTTCCTGCAGAAGCCCTACACGCCACGACAGCTGAGTGAGCGTGTCCGCAAGATCCTGGACAAGTAGCCGATGCAGCTTGGTTTTGCCGGCATTGGTACTGGCCTTTCCGGCTAGCCCTCGTTGAGAGCGAACTATTGCCACTCTAGCGGAAGCTCGCGCAATGGTGAGGTTTGGCGACCAGTCCCAAAGAATTCTCGGCGGCCCACGCCGTCGAAGCAGCTACACTGACTGAACGCTTACCCAGATTGTCACGCCAGGAGGAGTTGATGCGTTCCACCTTCGTTTCCACCAGTACAGCTCTCGTTTCAATGCTTGCGCTTTGCGCCTGCGCGTCCGGCGCAGCCTCGGATAACCCGGCTGGTTCTGGCGGCGCGACCACGACTCAACCACCAGGTAATGGCGGAGCCACAACTCAGCAGCAGGGCGGTGCGACGAACACCTCGACCGCGACGAGCGGCAACGGGGGAAGCACGAGCTCTGCCAATGGCGGTGCGGCAATCGGGGGCAAGGCTACTGGCGGTGCGGCGACCGGAGGCGCGGCTACCGGTGGGGCACCGGGCTGCACGAAGCTTGCGACACCCGTGGCAAGTTGGAAATCATTCGCGTCGTGCCAGGCGACCACTGCCGAGATGAATACGACGTACACCAACTGGAAGACACTGTATTTTCAGGATTGCGGCACGCAGGCTTATATCAAGTCGAGCGACCCGAACGGGAGTCAGGCCGCGGTTTCCGAAGGCATCGGCTACGGCATGTTGGCCGCCGCTAACCTGAACCAAAGTGCCGATTTCGGAAAGCTTTGGGAGTACTACAAGGCAAGGAAGAACGGTAACGGCCTGATGGGCTGGAAGTATCCGTTGGCCTGCACCGGAAATGCCCAAGATAGCAATGCTGCCAGCGATGCCGACGTCGATGCTGCCATGGCCCTGATCGTGGCGGCCAAAGCCTTCAGCAATGCAACCTACCTCTCGGACGCCAAGACGCTGATAGCGGCGATCAAGAACAAGGAGACACTGACGAACTGCAGTGGAGGTAAATACGTTCTAAAGGCATCCGACGGCGATTGGGCGACCTGCGATGATCTCAATCCGTCGTACTTCGCGCCAGGCTACTACCGCATCTTTGGCAAGGTGACGGGTGACTCTACCTTCTGGGACAAGATGGCGACGGATGCCTTGGCGATCCTCGCACTCTATCAGGCCAAGATGAACGGCCAAGTTCCGGATTGGGGCCGCGCAGACGGGACGCTGGGTGGTTCGAGCCACGGTTCGGCTACTACCTACGGAGCGGATGCGTGCCGGACGCCTTGGCGCGTTGCTGTGGACTACGGTTGGAACCAGGATCCAGCTGCCAAGCAGTTCTTGACCACGATGTACAACGGCATTCTGAAGAAGGATCGACCCTACTTCGCTACGACAGACGTCCAACATACGAGCGCCTTCGTGGGCGGCTATGCCACGGTTGGTACGGGCATCGATCAAGCCACGGCCGATCTGTACTTTGCCGACTGGTACGTGCAGCGGACGCTACCAGGGGATACCACCTACTACGCCAACACGCTGAAGATGCTCTACATGATTACGATGGGCGGCCGCTTCGACAACGGGCAGTAGGCCTCCGTAATTTCAAGCAATCGCAATGCGTTCAGAAATCTCCGTCACGATTGCCGTTTGGGTGGCGAGAAGGACTGGATATTCAGATGCGACGGAGTTCGCCTCGTTACCGCCGTCGGCGATATCGGTGCGCCAGGCATGGAATCTTGCAGTCGCTGGAATGATTCCGGACGACAGCCGCGGTTTGGGTCGGTCATCAGCGGCGTCGCCCGGAGCCCTGGAGTAGGGGGGTCCAACAGCTGGTCCCTCCGCGGTACCAATGACCGCACGTAACACCCATCCCGGTGGGCCCGACGTGGCGGAGCCCGTACGCCCTCCAAGCACGTGTCTTTGCGGGGCCTCCATGCGCTGGGGTTCGAACTCTCGCGTGGGGGCGGGAGCCGTTGACTGCGAGGTAGGTCGAGGCGAAACGATACCTACGGAAGCGAGTGCGCGTGCGGTCTGTTGGCTGTGGAGTTCCCAAGGCCAATCGCGAAGATTGTCGAGTGGCTCGAGCGCCGCTGGGGGCTTGACGCGCTGTGAGTGGTTGGAGCGCGCGCGACTGGATTCGAACGGCCAGATTCTGACTGGGACTTGGCTGCATTGTTCCGAACTCGATCCGATCCGGCGGAGCTGCACGAGATGAGAGGTGGGCTTGAGTTGCTCGTCGGGGTACAAGTCGATCTCGTCGATCTCGAGCAAGCTTGTCCGGTGTTGGCGCGGCAAGTGGTAACGCAGGGTCAGCTGGTGGTGGAGAACGACCGCCGGCGGCGGATTGACTTCGTTGCTCACGTTCCGGGCCGCGACGAAGACCTTTGCATCGTTCAGCGTGCGGCCGAAAAGCACCTCATCGAACGAATTCGTTCATGTAAAGGGCAGGCGACTCGTGCCGTCATCCGCCCGCACTGCACGCGAGACCCGCCGAGCCATTGGCAGGGACGCACATGCCAACGTGTCCTAAGTGGTATTGGGCAGCGGCGTCATAGTCAGTGGAAAACGCGCGGCAAATGAAGCCGGCGGCCATGCAGTCGTCATTGCAGTCGCATAGTGGCGTGCAGTATCCGAGATTTCCGGGTGACGCTGTTCGTGGGGAATACAAGCAAACGCCTGCGCGTGGTGTCGCACTCTGGGTGCCGCATTCGTTGAGGTCGGCTCCGTCTGCCGTGCTAGAGCCATAAGTACAGCGATTCGTGCAGACATTGGCGCCCCCGGAATTCAACTTAAGGCATAAGCCGTCGCAGTCGGACGTAGCGTTGCAACCTGCTCCAAAGCCAGACAGAGTTGCCGCCAGAGCCTCAGCGACGCAGACTCCTGCCTGACGATTACAATGGCCCAACGGACACTCGTTGTCGAACGTGCAAAAGGGCCTACAGAAGCCCTCGGTCTCTCTGCCTGGTTCGGCAATCTCGAGGGATTCGCAGGCGGACGAGGGTACCGAATTGCAGGCGAATGCCGTCGCGGAACCCAACTTGAGATCACAGGTGGGCAGGCATAGGGCGCGTTTGGTGCCAGACTCACCCGGCCTGAGTGCGGAGACGCAGACGGCCGCGGAAAACGCAGTGCAAATTGAGACGTCGGAGCTGCAGTCTGCCACGCATAGCCCCTTTGGTGGACCACCACCCTGCCACGCCGTGCTGTCCGGCAAGAGGCAGGTGGCGCCGGTCGGGCAGGCCGCATCGTTGTCGCAGAGTCCGCCGAGCAGCGGGTTATCGAGAGCTGCGGTGCAGTCGCAAGCGGTCCAAGTGCCCTCGGTTTGGCAGCGTTGCACTCCACGGCAGCCCGAGATCCCAGCGCATGAATGGGTGGCGAAAGGGCTGCAACTGGTAGCGTTGCCTGCTGGGACGACCTTGTTGGTGTCGCAGCCAGTTGTCGTGATCACGACGCAAAAAACAAACAACAGGCAAAATTGCCGAGCGCGAGGCGGATCGGCGGGCAAGGCCGTGGTGCTCTGCATGGCTGGGTCCCTCTCTTGTCGAGCCAAGAGACGATAGCACGCTGTGCTGTGGACTGGCCAGCTACCCAGATCGGCCGGCGCGGGTGACGCGCTACTGTGGGCAGATCTGCGGTGGTGTGGTGTTCGCTCCGCGTAGGTACCAACTGGATTGAGTTTTGTAGCAATTACGCTTCGCGCTGCCGCGCCGGGGTGTTCGTGCGATAACGAGGTATGGCTGAGTTGGAAGGATTCATTGGTTCGACTCATGGGGTCTTCGCTGCGTCCAGTCGAGTATTGCGCGGCCGATGGTTGGCGCTTCTCTTGATGAGCGGTGCCGCCGGCTGCAAAATGGCGGACGCGACCGACGCGCCTCCCGTTGCTCGAGAAACTCAGCCGTTGATCCTCGACGATAGAGACTATGTGGTAAACGTCGGAGCGGCCGAGCGCTTCTCACTTGCCACGAATGGTCAGGTGGCGCCGATTGTCGTTGCCTCCGAGGAGCACGCGGGGGTGATCCGTGTAGCGGGACTTCTACAAGCGGATGTGCAACGGGTCACTTCGGTCACGCCCGTATTGATGAAGGGTCAGCGTCCGGCGTCGGGTGTCTGCGTCGTTGTCGGCACGTTGGGCAAGAGCCCGCTTGTTGATCAATTGGTCGCGGCGGGAAAGTTGGACGTAAGTGACGTCACGGGGAAGTGGGAGGCATCTGTCATCCAGATCGTTGAGCAACCTTGGCCGGGAGTCGCGCGCGCTCTCGTCATCGTGGGGAGCGACAAGCGCGGCACCATCTACGGCATGTTCGATCTATCCGAGCACATCGGGGTTTCGCCCTGGTACTATTGGGCCGACGTGCCCGTCGTTGCGCGTAGCGAGCTACACGTGTCATCAGGTCGGCGCTTGCTCGGACCGCCGGCAGTAAAGTACCGCGGGATCTTCATCAATGACGAGGCGCCAGCGCTGAGTGGTTGGGCGTCGGCGCAGTTTGGTGGCTTCAACAGCAAATTCTACGAAAAACTATTCGAACTGATGTTGCGTTTGCGCGCCAACTACCTTTGGCCAGCGATGTGGGGCAAATCCTTCAATGTTGATGATGCGGTGAGCCCGCAATTGGCGGACGAATACGGCATCGTCATGGGAACCTCCCACCACGAACCGATGATGCGCAATCAACAGGAGTGGACCTCGACGGGCAAGGGGGCTTGGAACTACTCGACGAACAAAGCCATATTGGATACGTTTTGGGAGGGCGGGGTCCGTCGCATGGGGCAGCGCGAGAGCATCGTGACGATTGGGATGCGCGGGGATGGCGACACGGCGATGAGCCCCAATCCCGACATTCCGCTTGCGCAAGCGATCATCTCAGCCCAACGTGGGATCCTTACCAACGTAACCGGGAAGGACCCGAGCCAAATCCCTCAGGTGTGGACCTTGTACAAGGAGGTTCAGGACTACTATGACCAGGGGTTGCGAGCGCCCGACGACGTGACCACAATGTTGTGCGACGACAACTGGGGGAACATTCGCAAGCTTCCAGTACTCGGTGAAGCGGTGCCGAGCGGCGGCTTTGGTGTCTACTACCACTTCGACTACGTAGGCAGTCCGCGAAACTATAAGTGGCTCAACACCAACTTGATCCCCAGAGTCTGGGAACAGATGCATCTCGCCTACGAGTATGGCGTCGACCGGATCTGGATCGTCAACGTCGGCGATCTGAAATTGCTGGAGTTCCCGACGCAGTTCTTCCTCGACTATGCTTGGGCTCCCGAGACTATGAGCGCGCAGCGATTGACGGACTACACGACGCAGTTCGCCGCTCGTCAATTTGGAGTCGAATCGGCCGCGAGTATTGCAGACATTTTGACGAAATACAGCAAGTACAATGCCCGTCGTAAGCCCGAACTGTTGGCTCCCGAGACCTACAGTCTCGTCAACTACCGCGAGGCGGAGCGCATCGTTGCCGACTACAATCGACTGGCGGACGAGGCCGATGCGATTGGGCTCGCGTTACCGCCCCAGTACCGTGCTGCTTACGACCAACTCGTTTGGTTCCCGGTGAAGGCGAGCGCAAACTTGAACGAACTCTACGTCACCGTGGCGATGAACCGCCTGTATGCCAAGCAGGGACGTGCTTCGACCAACTCGCTCGCCGATCGAGCTGCCCGGCTGTTTGCCAGGGACGGCGAATTGACGAGCTACTACAACAAGACCATGGCTTCCGGGAAGTGGAACCACATCGCCGATCAGACGCATATTGGCTACACTACTTGGCAAGAACCGTCGCAGAACGCGCTGCCAGCCGTGACGCGCATTACGGTTCCGGTCGCGGCTGAGATGGGCCTGACCGTCGAAGGCTCGGAGTCCTTCTGGCCTGGAGCGGCAACCGCGGCAACCCTTCCTGAGTTCAGTCCATACCAACTCCAACCGGCAGAGTACATAGAAGTCTATAATCGGGGTCAGTCGCCGTTCGAATATCGCGTCGAGTCGGGCGCGAGCTATGTCGTGGCAACGCCGGCGCAGGGCAGTGTGGAGACAGAGAAACGGATCTGGCTCGAGGTGGATTGGACCAACGCGCCCGCCGGTCTCACTCAGATCCCCGTGAGCGTCTACGGTCCGAACGCGAGTCGGATTGACGTCACGGTGCCGGTGAACAAGCCCGCGGAACTGCCAGCAGTGGGGACGAGGCTCGTCGAGACCAACGGCTACGTCGCCATGGAGGCGGATCAATTCTCGCGCAAGGTAGAAGTCGAGCCAATTCGATGGCAGGTGATTCCGGATCTTAGCCGCACCGGAAACGGCATGACGCCGTTCCCCGTTACCGCATCGACCCAAACCCCGAGCGCAGGCAGCCCGCGCTTGGAGTACGACGTGCATCTCTGGAAGAGTGGCACCGTTCGCGTTCGAGTCAATCTGTCGCCGACGGGGCAATTCGTCAAAACAGGGCGCAAATACGCAGTCTCCTTCGATGAGCAGACGCCTCAGGTCGTCAATATGCATGGCGATTCATCCGATGCGACATGGCAGGAACGAGTCAGCAACAACACGAATTCGACCGCAACTACGCACATCCTGGCGGCCGCGGGCAGCCATGTGCTGAAGTTCTGGATGGTTGATCCCGGGATCGTCTTGCAGAAAATCGTCATCGAAGCGGGAACGGTGCGACCAAGCTACCTGGGGCCGCCTACGACGCGTTTCGAGGAACCGAGGCTCGAGGTGAATTCCATAGTCGGTGCGGCGGGCAGCGCTGGCGCAGCGCTGAGCCTTGCGGGTGCGGCCGCAGCAGAACAAGCCGGAGCGATGGGCGGCGACACGCTTGGCGGCACAGGGGGCCAGCATTCCACTGACGCGAGCGCCACGGGCGGCAGGCGTCCAAACTCGAGCAGGGATCCTGGCTACGAGCTGAGTGGTGCAGGCTGCAGTTTGTCAGTGCGCCGCTCGAATGCCTGGGCAGTGATATTCGGTCTTACGCTAGTTTGGCTTGGGCGAAGTCGACGGCGCGGCAAATCGCGTTGACCACGCCGCCAAGACACCCGGAAGGCTGCACTGGTTCAGGTCTGCCTACTTGAATTCGCCCTTGCGCGTCAGGGTGACCTTGCCCTTGCCACTGACCTCGAGCTCGCCCTGTTTGGCGACCTTGATGCTGCCGGTCGCTTGAGTTATGCCCGAGAGGTCGGCTGCGACGACCCATCCGGTGGCGAGATCGACCGCGGCCGTGCCGTTGAGCTCTAGAGCGAAGGTGGTCTTGGCGCTAGTAACCTTGGCCTTGGCTTCGATCTTGAGCAGGACCTTCTTGCGTGCTCCCGAACCCTCGACCTTGTCAACCGTTGCGGAGAGCTCACTTTGGCTCGAATCGGCGCCCGGGATTTCCCCGAGGATGAGCTGTGCCATTTCTTGGCTCTTGCCAAGGCTACTGCCAGGCTCGAGTTTTGAGTCAACCAGCGCTTGGCGGAGCGGGCTGCGTTCGCCAACCCAGCCATATTCGGCTTTGATGGCGCGCTGCTCCTCCCCGCCATCGACATGATCGCTGGCGCCACGAGTGATCTTCAGGCTCGAGCCGTCCCGCGAAAGGAGATATGTCTTGCCATCGGTCGGCATTTCGTAGGTGTAACCGAGCAGGGGTTTGGCTTCCCATTTGCCGTACACCACCTGAAGTTCCTTGATGACGTCCTTCTTGGCGGTTTTGACGCGCAAGGTGCGCTCTTCGGCAAAGGACCAACTGCCGCTTTGAACGCCTTTGCCTTCGCCCTTCTTCAGCAGGTTGAGATCGAACTCGAGGGACAGGCTGCGTCGGTCGAGCATTTGAAGACCGGCGGCGATCTTGACCTTCTCGCCCGCGGACGAGCCGGCCTTGGCGTCGCCAGCCTCGGAGCCACTACGCTCGCTGTCAGCATCGCTTTCGCCAGGCTCGTCCGAGCCGTCCGAACTGCTGGAGCCCGAAGCACCGGAGCCAGAACCGCCAGTTTCCGCCGGTTTTCCGGCACCGCCGCAGCCCAAAGCCGCGAGCAACAACAACGAGAGCAGGGCGCTTGGCATCGGTCGAGATTTCATATGCAGAGGCTCCTTTGGCCCATGATCGTACACCACGAATACCGGGGTCAGGTCAATTGTCGATGCGTGCCGCAGCGGCACAGCCACCGTGGCAGCAATGTCAGGCTGAAAATTGGCACGCAAGTAGGAAATAGGGCTTCCGCTGCTCTGAGCATGCTTGGTATGGTTCCTGCTTGGAGGCGCGAACATGGCACGATCATATGATGGTGGGAATCGGCGCTTGACTTGTGCTTGGGCCTGTTTGTTTGGTGCGGCGTGGTTGGCGGCTGCGGGCTGTAGCAGCAACGACTCCGCTAGTTTTTCTGGCAGCGAGGATGAAGGCTCCATTTACAGCCCGTCTGGTTCCGGCGGCACGGCTTCGAACGGAGCCATCTACTCACCCTACAGCGGTGGGGCCACGGGCACGACCACGACGGCGCCTCCGGAGGTAGAAGTCGTCGTCGATTTCGAGGCGCCGCAGTCGAGTGAGAACTACGTCTACGCTGCGAACCCCGAACAGGACAGCGTTGCAGTCATCAGCGCCGCATCATTAGCGATCGAGGTCGTGGAGACGGGAGACCAACCGAGGTATCTGCGGACGATCCCCTTCAAAGACGCTGCCATGCTCGTTGACGTGCTGTCGAGCGATCTTGCTTACATTGAGACCGCCAACGGGCAGAGCGCGATCACCTATTTCAAGAACTTGCCCTCCGCGAACGCGATTCAGGTAGCACCTGACGGCAAGCATGCCGTGGCATATTACGACGTCGATCTGATCCAGCAGGGCCAATTCGAGACGCTGCAAGATGTCACGGTTATGTCTTTCGGAGCGACCGGACCCGTGGCAACGCGCATGACCACTGGGTTCAAGGCAAGGCATGTGACTTTTGCCGGCGACGCAACGGGGTCTCCTGCCGCCTACTTGGTGACGGAGGAAGGGATCTCGGTCCTCGACTTTGCGACGATCGACGCTACTAAAAAGCCTGCGATCGCTCAACCCGTTCCGGTATTTACCGCCCTTGAGCCAAAGGGGGCCGACATCAGCGTCACTCCTGATGGCAGCTACGCGATCGGCCGTATCGAGGGGACCTCGAAGCTGCGCCTCGTCGCGCTGGCGACAGGCAAACCCCTAACCTTGGATTTGGCGTCGGTATTTCCAGCTGTCACGGTCGTGAACAACGCCACTGGCGGAGCTGGGACTGGCGGAGCTGGGACTGGCGGAGCTGGGACTGGCGGAG
>CAYVXY010000006.1:193232-396669 GCA_964454965.1 uncultured Polyangiaceae bacterium
ACTGGCGGAGCTGGGACTGGCGGAGCTGGGACTGGCGGAGCTGGGACTGGCGGAGTTGGGACTGGCGGAGTTGGGACTGGCGGAGTCGGTGCAAACGGCGCCATGGCAGGCAATGCCGGTGCTGGTACCGGCGGCGCGGCTACGGGCGGCGCGGCTACGGGCGGCGCGGCTACGGGCGGTGCGGCTACGGGCGGTGCGGCTACGGGCGGTGCGGCCACGGGCGGCGCTCCAGTGACCGTGGCGACTCCCACGGTGGAGATCACTGATTTGGACGTGGCGCCCAACGGCAAATTCGCGCTTGCCGTAGCACGCGATCGCGGGACCCTTCTTCGTGTGCCGATCCCGGAGGGGTTCAGCGATCCCGGGACTATCTCGAAACTTGCCATTGAAGGGGTCATCGTGGGTTCTGCTGCGATCAGTCCCAATGGAAAATGGGCGGTTCTCTACACCACCGCCGTCAAGTCCGAGCGCCGCATCGTGATCGTCGATCTGGTGGGAGACGTTGCTCCACGGGTGATCGACCTGACGAAGATCATCAAGGGGATCGCGTTTTCCTCAAGCGGTGATCAGGCGTACGTGGCTCACACCAGAGCGGACGTGCAGACCACGGGCGCCGCGCTCACGACCGACCAAATCATCGATCGCGCCTTTGGCTATACGCTGGTCGATCTAACCAAGGCATTCAGAAAGCTGCAAATCACGGAGGCGGATCCCAAATTTTCGGTGACGACACCCGGAGTGCCATACGTATTTCTGACATTTGCTGACGACAAGAAGACGGTGCAGCGCATCGATATGGAGTCACTGCAAGTGGACTCGCTCGAGCTCGGTTCGGTTCCGATATCGCTCGGCGTCGTGCCATCGGCGAAACAGGCCTTCGTTAGTCAGAGCTACGCAGAAGGACGATTGACTTTTATTGACTGGGCAACGCTCGAGACCAAGACCGTGACGGGTTACGAGCTCAACAGCAAGATTCGGGAGTAGGGCAATGCGGACAAAATCAACGGTTGCTTTGGCGCTACTAGCGCTGGTCTTGGGTTGCGGCAAAAGGGAGGCGAGTGTCGAATTCGTCCCGCAGATTGTCGATCGGGCAAGACTGGGCGATGAGTTGCTGTTCGTGGACGCGAGTCGCAACGAGGTCGATGCCTTGGATGTCGGGACCAAGGACTATGCACCAACGGTCCAACGCATCGGTGTGCGGGCAAATCCGCGGTTTGCGGTCGAGCGCAAGGGCTGGGCAAGCGGCATGCCGGCGCCCTCTGGTACCAAGGGGTCGGGCGCGATTGCGTTGCCGGATCCTCTCGTATTGGCCGAGCCAGAAGGTCGCGGGGCTCCTGCGGAAGAAGTGCTGGTATTGAGCGACGGCAGCCGGGACGCGTTGGGGGAATACGTCGACAAGCCGACGTTGACGGCCATCGCGAGGGACCACGAGGTTCGTAACTACGAGCTATCGGCACCCTACAGCAAGTTGCGGCTCAGCGGCGACGGTCAGTACGCGATTCTGTGGGGGCAAGCGAGCGGTGCCGATTCCGAAGAGTTGTTGAGCAATCCCAATCGGGTTGCTCTGATCGATCTGGAGCGTCCGCCGACCAAGAGCGACGTTCCGGCAGAGAACAATCCCTACGAGCGGACGCTCAAGGCAACCGGAGGCGACGTTTCGGATGTGCTGTTGACGCCGCCGTTGGCGATTGGCACGGAGGCACGAACGGTGGCGCTGTTCAGCTTCGGCAACGGCCTGGGGGTTTGGGATATCACCAATCCAACGCATGAAGACATCACTGCCGAAGGGCTGTCGGTGTCGGGCAATTTCGTGCTGAAACGCGTCGTGGCTGATCCGGATAATGCTAAGCTTTATCTCGTTCAACAAGGCCTGCTGGATCTGCGAGTCCTTTCCTTTGTCGACGCGGAAGATCCGGAAGCGACCAATGACTTTGGCCTCTCGTTGAATCAACTTCCGCTCGCACTGAGTGGCGCTAGCGATATGGTGCCCTACACCGAAGGGGAGGCGACCAACGTCTTGGTCGCGACTGGAAGCCGCCTTGCCATCGTTCATACGAACGACACTCGCGTGGGCTCGGTGGCATTGGACGCCAGCGGGGAGCGCCTGCATAGTTTCGAAGGTCGTTCACCGAACGATGATGTCGTAAAGCAGCGAGTGCTCGTGTGGGGAGTTGGGAAGAATGCCGTATCGTTCGTGGAACTAACGAATCTCGAGGAAGCTGGAACAAAGAACATCGAGCAGCTTCCACTGAGCTATTCCCTCACGAATCTCATCGCGCTGCCGAACAATCTGATGCTGGCTGTCCTCAGCGGCGGTGGAATTGGTACTATCGATCTGGATAGTCGGCGGTTTCGGCCGCTGCCTTCGACGATTCAGTTGAGTTCACCGCTCATTGAGTCGGATGCTCAGCGGATCTGGGTCGGGGGCAACAACCTGGATAGTCGGATCGGCTATTTTGAGCCAGGGAACTTGGCGACGGGGTCACTTCGACTGGACGACGTCGTAGAAGAGATGTTTCTGTTCGAGAAAGGCAACGAGCGCCGCGTAGTTGTGACGCACGATAGTCCAATTGGCGGAGTTACGATTGTGGACGCAAAGAAGGCAACGCGCGCGTCGTCGCGCGCCATGACCGGGTTCCTGGTGGATGGGTTGGTGAACCGATGAAAGCGACTTCGAATTCGACGATTCATGTGACCCTGCTTGTCGCCGCGCTGGTCGCAGTCGATGGCGCGGCATACGCGCAATCTCCGCCAGGGGAAGCTACGCCGACGCAGCCCCGAGCTGCAACCGCGCCTAGGCCGGCACCAGCACCGGCAGTCGCACCAGCACCGGCAGTCGCACCAGCACCGGCAGTCGCACCAGCACTCGCAGTCGCACCAGCACCGGCAGTCGCACCAGCACCGGCAGTCGCACCAGCACCGCCGCCGGCATCGACGGTGCCACCAGCGAACAACACGGCAGGCAACGTGTTGCCTGCCGCTCCGCCATTTCCCACGGACACGAGTGAAGCGGCTGCTCCACTTCCGGCGCAAACCATGTCGAGCAATCGGTTGATGGCGGCGAGGGGCATTGTCGTCGAACCCACGAAGCCGCAAGAGCCACCGGGTCCACCCAAGACCTACTACCCCATCGGCCTGGAGTTGAGCTTCATGCCGGTATGGCAAACGAGTCGTGGGTACGATCTGTTCAGCACCAATGACATCTCCACGCGGGTAGGGCTTTCCCTGGATCTCGATTTGGTCGATGTGGTTGAGAAGACGCCGCTGTCCGTTGAAGCGGGTTGGTCGACCGAGGCGCGGAGCGAGACTGCGCTGGGTGGCCAATTCTTGACTGAGTTGTCAGCGCAGAACCTGCACGGTGGCCTGAAGTTGCGCCACCAGTTGCTTTCGTTCCTCGCGCCACATGTGCGACTGGCCGGAGGCGCGACGTCGCTGAGCGCAAAATACACCGTAACGGGTGGAACCGCGGGTGGCGAATTCGAGAGTCAGAAATGGCTCGCCTTCGCATCCGTGGGGGCAGGCGTCACCGCGACGCTGCCCGCGCCATTGGTGGTGCGACCGGGGCTCACGATCGAAGGCGGCTACTTGGTCTCCGAATCAATGCCATTGCGCCTTGAGCCGAATTCCGGCGCTCAATCCCTGGCGACTTCGGGGGCGGCACTTGGGACTCTTGAGCGTTCGGGACCCTACCTGCGGTTTGGGATCTTCATCCGCTACTAGGAAGTCCACCCTGAGGAAGAGGAGAGAAGGGCCGCGCGGTCACCTGTGGCGGCCCTTCCTCTTAACCTTCACCAATCGTTGTCGTCGTTTCGACGGCGTTCGCGATCGCCACCGCGACGGCCACGACCGCCACCACGGTCTCCGCCGGGTGGTGGCTCTCCGCCTCCGCTGCTGCCTGCGTAGGACGACCCGCCGCGATCTGCTGGAGGACCGCGATATGCTCGAGGGCCGCCCGCGCGAGCACCTTCTTCACGAGCTCGAGCTTCATTGACCGTGAGCGCTCTGCCGTCAACGTCTGCACCGCTGAGCGCTTCGATGGCTTTCTTGGCGTCAGCTTCGTTGGCATACTCCACGAAACCGAATCCGCGAGATCGCCCGCTCATGCGGTCGATCATGATTGTCGCGGAAGCCACCGTGCCATAGGGCTCGAAGGCCGCGCGAAGCTTGTCTTCAGTCGTCGAATAGGAAAGGTTCCCCACGTACAATCTCGAACCCATGATTGTCACACTCCAGTCATTCGTTCACGCCAGCACCGCAGGTTAGGTGAAGCGGTCACCAGCGCGCAGAGTTTACCACGAGCCTTTGGCCCATTGGTAGGGGCTGTTCACGGGAGAGTGAGCGAGTTTTTTGTGGAGGCTCTTGGTCACCTGTTCAGCGTTTTGGGGTGGGCCGCTGGGGTGGCAGGGGGAGGTCTAGAGCTGGATGTCCTCGACGTGAAGAACCACCGTCTTGCCCCGAGTGAAGGTTTGCTGGTCGATGGCGGCGACGGCGCGGCGGACGTTCTCCTCGCGCGCTGTCCGGGTCAGGATCACGATCGGGATGGGCTCTTCGCCCTCCTGCTGCAAGATTGCGGAGATGCTGATGTCTTCGTCTCCGAGGATCTTGGTGATCTGGGCGAGGATCCCGGCGCGCTCGGTCGTGGCGAGTCGCAGGTAGTATCGCGACATCGTGTCACCGGCGGGTTGCACCGGCAGATCCGAGAAGGGTAGGTAGCGACTGGCCGAGAATTCGCGGTTCTGCAGCATGCCGCCGGCGATGTCGACGATATCCCCCACGACAGCGGTGGCTGTTGGCCGAGCTCCGGCGCCTTTGCCGACGAACAATGCCTGTCCGAGGTATGCGGAATCGAGCATGACGGCGTTGTACTCGTTCTTGACGCTGGCTAGGCTGCACTTGGTGGGGATAAGCGTTGGATGCACCCGGAGGCTGATGGCGTCGCCGTGGTGCTTACCGATGGCCAGGAGCTTGATGACGTAGCCGAGCTTCTGCGCGTAGAGCACGTCGATGAGTTCGAGCTTCTCGATGCCATCGCGACCGATGGAGTCCTTCGGTGGATTCGTATCGAAGGCAACACTCGCCAGGACATGCAGCTTATGCTGCGCGTCACTGCCATTGATGTCGAGCGTGGGATCGGCTTCAGCAAAGCCGAGCTCTTGAGCGCGCTTGAGCGCATCGGAGAAAGGCCAATGGTCCTCAATCATGCGCGTGAGGATGAAGTTGGTGGTGCCGTTGACGATACCGTAGATCGTCTTGATGCGATCGCTGGCAAGGCTCTCGGTGATGGCCTTGATGATTGGAATGCCTCCGGCGACCGCGGCTTCAAAGCGCAATTCGCGCTTGTGCTCCATAGCCAAGCGGAAGAGCTCCGGACCGCGGTGGTAGAGCAGGGCCTTGTTCGCGGTAACCACGTGCTTACCCGCCTTGAGGGCTGTGGAGACGACGTCGAAGGCAATCGTGATCCCACCCACGAGCTCGATCACGATGTCGATGCTTGGGTCGTTGATGACTTCGATGTAGTCCGTCGACAAGAGGGCTCGGTCGACTTCCACCTCGCGCTTGCTTTCGATGTCTATATCGACGATGCGACCGAGAGTGATCTCGACGCCCGATCGATGCTTGAGCACGTCCGAGTGCTCCCGGAGAAGCGACACGACTCCGGTGCCAATGATTCCGAACCCGACTAGACCGACGTTGACTCGCATGACGTTACCGCAGGTGAAAGACCAAATGGGCCGAGCGGCCAGGGCTCGGGGCGGTGACTATAGCCGAATTATTAGAGCCTGGTCACCTTGGGGTGAGCTACGGCGGCACCGATCGTGGCTTGAGGCAACCTGTCTTGCCCACGGGTCCTGATTCTGGGCGCTATTTGCCAGAACGACGCGATTACAAAGCTTGCGCATACGGCGCACGGTTTGGCTGGCTGCGGCGACGGTGAGGCCACGCCGCGGCCTCACCGTCGCGCCCAGGGCCACGCACGTGCAGGCCACGCCGACGGGAACCAACGGGTTGGTGCTTACCGAAGGCTCAGCGGCATAGCCGTGGGACGGTGCCATGCTCCGCGTCGAGTTGGTCATGGTAGAGCGACAATTCACCTAGGTAGTGTCGAGCAGGTGCCGGCTGCGTTCCAGAATCCGGTGGCCAGCGTCCGTGGACCCACACTGTCGATCGAGCTTAGTCAGTTGACGGCGTCATGTCGCCACACAATCAGTGTCGCTCCGAAACCAGCAACGGGATGATGCTATGGGCTGGCGAGCATTCGGTGCCGCGCATGCGGGAGGTAGAAAATCTCACCTGCAGATCCGTTTTGTACCTATCGCGTTTCTGCTTATGGATGATTCTGGGATCCTCGCTCAGCCTGCTGCGTCCAAAAAAACGCACCCAAATGCGCGGGGCACATCAGATGTGCTGCTGTTCCAGGCGGCATTGCCGGCATTCGACGAGTGCTTCGAATACGAGGCTCAGCGCTCGCCCGAATTGCCCAAGGCGTGCCATTCTCTCGCGGTCTGGGATAACGAAGGCACAACTCGAGAAGCCCGGGTTGCAAGATCTTGGTCTGTTGCTGTCGTTCACCTGGAAGCTCTTTCGTGAATTCCTTGCCGACTCGCAAGAGGAATCCTATCGGTGGACGGTTCTGGAATCATCAAGTGGTGGGAGCCCGCCCGGCACGGCCGCAAGCCTGCTCTCTTGTGAGTGTGAAGTACTGGCGCGACACCGGTGACCCGCGAACATTGCGGCCCGGAGGAAGTTCGGGTTCAGCGACCAATCAGGGCACGAACACGGGCGGGGCGCTTTCCACTGCAGCCACGAATACGGGCGGGGCAGCTTTGGTCCGAGGTGGCAATGGGGGTTCACCTTCTACCTCGACCACGAATACGGGCGGGGCAACCTCGAGCCAGGGCGGCAAAGCGGGATCAACCTCGACCACGAACACAGGTGGGGCACCATCGACTGGCGGCACGACCGCGGTCCCCGCCGGGGGCAGCGGCGCTGCTAGTACTGGCGGCAGTACCAGCACAGGTCCTTGTGCCTATGAATGTACGGACTTCTGCCTGAACGCCGGCGGTGAAACGATGCCAGGCACCTGCACCAAGGCAGGCTACGTCTGCTGCAACGTCGCAGCCACTGAATCCAGCGCCACAGGTACTCAGTACTACATCGACTCGAAATCTGGCAATGACAGCAACGACGGGACCAGCGAGGCGACGGCGTGGAAGTCGCTGACCAAGATCAAATCGGCCGGCATCTACAATCTCAAGCGAGGCAGCGTATGGGAAACGACGGGCGCCATCAGTCTGACGAACTCTACCAAGCGTCCCTATGGCACGGGCCCTCGTCCAGTTATCAATGGCAAAAAGACAATTGTTCTCCAGTCGCTCGCTACCGTGGTGCTCAAGGGCAAGTCTGTACTCGATGCCGTGAAGGTCACCCAGTGCTGAGGGGCGCTACGATACGGACTTCTACGGCAACGCCAAGTGCGGCGCTGGACCTGACATCGGTGCCGTCGAGTACTGCTAAAACGCTGCTACCAAAGGGAAGTCCGACGAGAACGCCAAGTATCTGGAGCTGAATAAGTAAACGACTTCTACCGGGTATTGCCCGTTCCCGCACTGTTCTTCGAGTTCTGTGCCGACTCAGACACGAGTTCATGAGCAGTGCGGGTGGTGGCGGGACAAAGCGCCGATTGTGGCTCACCAAGCTTCGAATTCGCGCCGGAATGCCAAGAGTTGGCCCCGCCTCACTCGTACGGGATTGGCGCGCCATCGTCGTACCTGTTGCCAACGACTAGCGGGTTTTCATCATCGATAGTCCAGGGGCCATAGACAGAATCACGACCGAAAATGTTGACGAGGATCCTCGTGTTCTTGGGCCGGGTGGCGCCTGTTCCTCGAATGTTCAGTGCGTAGCCTCCGCCGGAAAGCCAATTGCATTCGACGCTGAGGTCTTCCGTGGCAGCGCCCTCGTCGCCGGTCTGGACGCAGGCATTGCTCGCCCCAGATATGACATTGTGACGAATGGTAACGCCCTTGCCGCCGGTCGACTGCACACCATCATTGTGCTGGCCCGGTCCGTTGCGAAGATCGTGGATCCAGCAGTCCTCGATCAAGACGTTCTGGTCGGCCTTGAAGCCGTCGGCGGAACCGTGGACATTGAGTCGCCGTGCCGTGTAGTTCGCGAACGAGAGCGCCGCTGTGACGTCGTCCGTGGTCCCCTCGATCTCACTGTCCTCTACGAGCAGCCCCGCATTGGCGTTGTCGAAGTAACGGATGGGATAGTAGTCTCCGCTGCGGATCCGCACGTTGCGGATGGTGACATCGTCGGCGAGCACGGTCACCTCCCCAGTTATGTCGAGATTTTCGACCACTGCCCCGCGGGTTTCGACTCTAATGGACCCGCTGGGCGTCAGGACCGTCCCCGGAGGCACGCCGGTGTTTTCTGGGCCGGGCTTGTCTCCAATGCATTCAGTAGCTTCGACACCGGAGGTCCCCGCGTGCCCATCGCCTGTCGCCCCACCACTTCCGCGGCTCGACGGAGCGCCACCAGTAGTTGGGGTCATGCCTCCGGTCGCGAGCGAGCTGCGACCGCCGGTCGAATCGCGCGGTGGATCTTCACCTCCGCTGCAGGCCAACGTGGCGACCAACGACAACGCACCGAGCCATGAACTCTTGCTTCTCGCGTTCATCGTCCGAGTTTGCTTCCGGTTCGCCTGGATTACAACCAAAGGCGTCGCCTCGTGCGTGGCGCTCGAGACGTCCAGTCAAGAGGCTCAGATGTCAGGTCGAGTAATGTCGTCGGTGTCGAGGAACGTTGAAGTATGACTCATTGAAGCATCCGATTGCCTGGCGCCTAGACCAGACGACGTGTGCGGTGCCAAAGAGGGATGAGAGTAATTGGTCAGACCTTCAACCGAACCCAGCGATACGAGTAGGAGCTTAGGGCGACCCAATCCGGGAGGCGGCGCCGAAGGGCGTCCATCTCGGGCCCCGAGGCGGGTTTACCGTCGATGCCTACTAGCTCCATCTCGACTGGTTGTGTGCCGTGCAAGGTGAGCTGAATGTCCACGCCTGTAGGTGGTACCCCTTCGAAGTTGACGTGGTATTGGCTCTGATTGGCCGGAAGCGGGACGAGCTCATCGCCCGCAGACCAACCCGCGAGAGCCTTTGCTGGAATGGAAAGTCGCAGCTGCGGACTGGTCCCGAGCAAGTGTAACGTGACATGTCTAGCGTCACGTGCGGGATCATGACGCGTTGAAGTGACCTCGGCATGCGGCACCAGCATGGCGGGTGCTGTTGCCGGCAAAGTATGAGTGATGGGCGATCCCCTTACCGTAGGCCACGAAGTGGTCAAAGGCTTTGCGTCTGGGAACAGTGAAATTAAGGGTCCTATCCCCTCGCTACCAGGACTGGCAAGCAACAAGGCGCTTTGCACAGGGTCGGCCGCATGCAGAGCCACCAGACGCTTCGGATGAGTGGATGAATAAGGCGAATGCGCTGCCGTGAGCGCAACCCCCAGGATGCCTAGCGTCGCGCAAACGCACGCCGCTCTTGCCGCGCCGCCAGTGCGACAAGGTACGGTGACCGCGACGACCCCGACCAAAGCAGTCGAAAACGCAACTAGAACGACGATGACCATGTCCGCTGGGACTTGCGCTGGGACCATTCCGGACATCGGCGCGATGTTTACAACGAACATCGTCGCAACTTCGATCGTCGGGACAGCGCCCAGGACCATCCCGAGAAGCGCCGCGGCGAGGCGCGCCCGAGGTAAGCGATTTGTGAGCAAAAGCCCAAGGGAACCGCCAACAACCCAAAAGAGGGGCAAGTACCCTGCGCCAGCCCCGCTCAGCGTTGCGAGCAGCAACCAGAGGGCCCAAAAGACAAGGCTGCCCGTCCAGGCCGTCAGTGCCACGCGCTCCAAGTCACCTGCCACCTTGCGCAATGCAATCGCACGCCACCATGCATGAATGAACAGCGTGCCCGCTGCCGATGGTATTGCGCTACAGACAAGGAGCAGCGCCGGTGCGCTAAACCATCCGATGGCTCGATGAAAGAAGGCTTTCACTAGGAGTGCCGGTAAGAGGGCCGCTAGAACGCCAACCGCCACAGCGAGACAATTCCATGCACTGGCAGCCAACACGTCTTGTAACTTAAGCAAGCAACGCTGGCGTGCGCCCAGCAGCTGGAAAGTCAGCAGTAGCAATGCCCCGCCCCCAAGCAAACGTCCTACCCAGCTTGGATAGACGAGCATCGTCAAGCCCAGGACGTCGTAGTAGACGGCACGTTGTGGATCCGAACGTAGCTGAGTGCTTCCACGGGCAAGCTCGCGCGTTGCCGACAGAGTGGCGTCACCCAGGTGCTGCATCGCTCCGGGTTCCAAAACACTAAGCCGATCCAGATCGGTATGCACGCGCGACGCGTCTCCAACCATTGCTAGATCGAGGCCAACCATGCCCGCTGCGTGAAGGGGGAGGAAATCTCCACTGAATGGCAAGAGGCCGCTTTGTGTCAGGTCCTGACCCAGAACCGAACCAAGTGGAGTTGCAACCACACGCGCATAGGTCTTCGCCAACCAGGGGTTGTTCGGGCCCGCCCCGATCAGAAACGTACTGCCGCTGGGCAGTGCCTCCAAGTAGACGTAAGCGCGAACGTCCTTGGCCCATGGGTGCTCGATGAAGGCCGCAGCGCCGAGCAGTCCAGATTCCTCGCCGCCATTGAGATTCACAACGATGGTGCGATCGAGCGGCGCCTCACGTGCCAATACGCGTAACGCCTGGATAATGCAGGCGACACCGGCAGCATCGTCGGCGGCGCCGACCGAGTCGGTCAGCGTGTCGAAGTGAGCGTCGAGGAGAATTGTGTCGCGGCTCTTGCCCGGCAGGCGACCAAGGACGTTGGTGTTTCGATACACTATCGGGGACGCGGGAAAGAGCCTGTGCACATACGTTCCTGAGCCTTGGTAGACCTCGACTTCGACGCCTGGGATTTCCTGGAGCAGCCGGGTTAGGTATTCGGCAGCGTTCGCGTAGCCCTCGGTACCGTTTACGCGCCGACCAATGTGCTCCGTGAGCTGGTAGACGATCTTTCTGGCGCTTGCCACTGAGAAGTGGTCCGCTGGGGGATCCCGGCGGGGCGGCACGGGTGGTGCCAACACACGCAGCGAAAGCAGCAGGATCGCGGCGAGCGCGCCGAGAACAAGGAGCCAGGGAAACCCCGAGCGCCACCGGCTTTGAGGCAGAATGGACATCGGCTTCGCTTATACAACCGCTTGCGGCGAAACCTTGGGCACCGTCACCGGGTCGAGGAAACTCCAGCAAGGGGCGCCTCATGGCCGCGCTTCTGGGATAGGGAAGCCACATTTCCAAACCATTACGGCGCAGTCGAACGGGAAAAATCTGAGAACAATGAGTCAACCGTAACCACACCGCATCGACATCAAGGAATCACGCCTGAAGTGATCAGGCTACCCGATTCACGGGCCTTCCCGCGAGATACGCGGCCACATTGTCCGTGACAGTGTGCATCAGTCGTTGCCGTGCAGCCGTGGTGGCCCAGGCGAGATGTGGCGTGACGAGGCAACGCGGTGCGTGCAAAAGTGGATGGTTCGAGGGAGGTGGCTCGATCGACAATACGTCGAGCCCGGCGCCGCGAATGTGGCCAGCATTGAGGGCCTCGACCAGTGCGAGCTCGTCGATGAGGGGCCCGCGACCCGTGTTGATGAGGATCGCGTCGTGCTTCATCTGGCCCAAGCGACGCGCATCGACGAGCTTCTCCGTCTCGGGAACGAGCGGACAATGCAGGCTAATGACGTCGGCTTCGGCGAAGATGCGGTCGACTTCGCAGAATTCGACGTTCGAGGCCGACGGCGGTTCCTTGCCCGGTCTGGTGGCGACCAACACGCGCATGCCAAAGGCGTGGGCGACTTCGGCAACGCGCCGACCGATGTTGCCGTAGCCAATGATGCCAATGGTACGCCCAGCGAGTTCTAGGGTGGAACCGAGCCTGAAGGAGAAGTCCGGCGATTGACTCCAGCGTCCCAGTTCCACCGCACGCGCATGTTTGGTGACCCGCATCTCGAGTTCGAGGATCAAGCCGAACACGTGCGCGACAACGCTTTCCGTCGCGTAGCCCGGCACGTTGGTGACAACGACATCGTGCGCCTTGGCAGCGGCTAGATCGACGACGTTGGTGCCCGTGGCGAGGACTCCGACATAGCCGAGTTCAGGCAGAGCTTCGAAGAGCGCGGCGTCGATGACGACCTTGTTCGTCAATAGCAACTGAACTCCACTCGCCCGTTGCAGTCGCTCATTGGGCACGCTGCGTGGGAAGACCGTCAAGTCGACCATGTGGGCCATTGCATCCCAACGGGGCTCGTCCGAGGGCGGAGGCGCGCCCGGGATGTGTTCGGTCAAGGTCCAGCTATCGAGCACCACGCAGCGCGGTTTGGTCATGGCGTGTTACGGTGCGAGGGCCGAGGGTAAGGGACGAAGCATAGGACGAGCGAGCATGGGCACCTTTTGCGTTTTGCGTCAAAGCCTAACACGAGTGCAGGCTGTGGCGCGAGTTCGTGCTGCCTGACTGATCGGATTGGCGCGATCGGGCGGCGGGCGATAGCGTTGGCGTTTCTAGCCTCGCTGGGGGGGCAGAACATTTCGGCTCAGAAGTCATGGCGCATCTATTCCCCGAACAAATTTCGATTGAACTCGGCTTGGACGAGCCGGACAGCGGCGAGCACCTACGCCAGCGCGCAGCTCGGCGCTTGGGCTGTTCGCCCGACGCGCTTGCAGAGCCGCAAATCCTGCGGCGTTCGTTGGACGCCCGCGGTGGCAAGATCCGCTTCCACCTCGATCTGGCACTCGACGGCGCGCTGGTGGACAAGGCGCGGGATCCGGGCCTACCTCCCGTTCAGGTTCGGCTGCCGGCACGGGTCGTGGTCATTGGCGACGGGCCGGCGGGGCTCTTCGCGGCCTATGAGTTGGCTCGGCATGGTATTGCATGCAAGGTGCTCGATCGAGGTAAGCGCGTGCAGCCGCGACGCTTTGATCTGGTGGCGGTGCAGCGGCAAGGCCACGTCGATGTCGATAGCAATTACTGTTTTGGCGAGGGCGGCGCGGGCACGTACAGTGACGGAAAGCTCTATACACGTGCCAATAAGCGCGGTGACGTGCGCGACATTCTCGCCATTTTTGTCGCCCATGGCGCGCCTGAGCGAATATTGGTCGACGCTAGGCCGCACATCGGCAGCAATCGACTACCCCAGGTCGTCACAGCGCTGCGCGAACGGCTTGAAGCCGTCGGTGTCGAGTTTCGCTTTGGGCAGCGGGTCGTCGGCCTCGAGTTAGAAGGAGAAGTGGGTGCGCGTCGCGTTGCGGGGGTTCGACTCCAAAGCGGCGAAACGTTGGCTGCCGAAGTGGTGGTGCTGGCTACGGGGCACTCGGCACGGGACGTATACGCCTGGTTGGCTCAGGCAGAGGTTCGTCTTGAGGCTAAGCCCTTCGCTCTCGGGGTACGGATCGAGCACCCGCAGACGCTCGTCAATCGGATTCAATATGGGAAGTTGGCACACCACCCGCGCTTGCCCAACGCCGATTATCATTTGGCCTACACCGAGCAACAACGCGGCGTCTTCTCGTTCTGCATGTGCCCCGGGGGGTTCATTGTCCCGGCAGCGACCGAGACCGATGGGGTGGTGGTCAACGGAATGAGCCTGTCGCGACGTGACTCGCCCTTTGCCAATTCTGGGTTGGTCGTCGGAATCGAGCCGACCGATGTTGAGGCGGCAGGGTACGTGGGGCCCCTTGCTGGCCTGGCCTTTCAGCGGGCAGTCGAGCAAGCGGCGTATATGGCGGGTGGCGGCGCATTTCGCGCACCAGCGACGCGGGTCACGGACTTTCTCGAGGGACGGGCCTCGACGGATTTGCCTCGCTCAAGCTACCGCCCCGGAATGACCGCGTGCAATGTGGCAGACGTGCTGGACGGTTCCGGGATCGCCCTTGCGGCGCGCTTGCGCCGCGCGGTCGTCGTATTTGGGCATCAATTGCGCGGCTACGTTACACGCGAAGCGGTCCTTCTGGGCGTCGAGAGCCGGACGAGCTCACCTGTACGGATCCCTCGCGATTCGACCACCATGCAGCACCCTGAGGTGGCGGGGCTTTACCCTGCGGGTGAGGGCGGTGGTCACGCCGGCGGCATCGTCAGTGCCGCCATGGATGGGATGCGCATCGCACGGGCCATCGCGATGCGGCTAGGCTAGGGCCGCATGGCCTGACTGTGACGAGCGCAATACGACGCGGGTGATCTCTGCTGGGGCACCGATCCGCATTGGCGGACCCCAGTAGCCTGTTCCGCAACTCACGTAGATAATGGTTCGGCCAAACTGGGCGAGACCCGCGACGACGGGCTGTTGGAGCGACACCAGCCAGCCGAATGGCCACAGCTGTCCACCATGGGTGTGCCCCGAAAGCTGTAAGCCGACGTCGTGTTTCTGGGCGCGATGTACGGCTTTCGGTTGATGGGCGAGCAGGACAATTTCCCGGGACGGATCTCGACCCAGCAGGGCGCGCTCGAGATCCGGGCCGGCACCAGGAATCACCTGATCGGCATGCTCGTCGTCGAGCCCGACCAGATCGAATGTGTTTCTGCCCTCGCCAATGGTAACGCGCTCATTGCGCAACACGCGGATCCCAAGGCGCGTTAGCTCTGCCACCCAGGCGTCGACTCCCGAGTAGTATTCGTGGTTACCGGTCACGAAATAGACTCCGTACCGGGCGCGCAGTCGCGATAGCGGAGCCACCAGGTCGCGCAGCTGGTCAACGCTGCCGTCGACCAAGTCTCCGGTGATGGCGATCACATCGGGATTCAGTGCGTTGGTGCGCTCGACCACCTCGTTGACGAATGGCATGCGTAGCGTTGGGCCAATGTGCAGATCGGTTAATTGCGCAATGACCAAGCCCCCGAGGGCGGTTGGGAGTCGGGATAGCGTCACCTCGACGTTCTTGACCGCCACCGGACGCCTCACTTCGCGGATTGCGCCTACGGTCGTTCCCGTTGCCCACAACCCAACGGCCCCAGCCACCAGACGTTGAATGAACTGCCGACGCTCAGGATTGGGTTGCGCATGAGCGAGCCGTTGAGCCAAAAACTCGCCAGAAGCGCGCAGGGCATCAGCGCAGGCCAACAGCAGGGGCAACACGAAAACCAGTCCCATCCAGACGTACAGGACAAACAGCAATCCCTGACCCCGCTGGGGTGGCAGACTGCGGGACAGCGCGAAGGTAGCTGGGATCGACAGAAAGAGAAGGACCAAAAAGACAGTCAAGAAACGGTGCAGTGGCTTTGGCCAGGCCACGTCCCGGACCAGACGTGCCCAGACGTAGTAGTGGATCGACGCCATCAGGAGCAGCGCTAGCGAAATGAACAACAGGACAGCTGCGATGCGCGCCATGGTTGGGCTGAACATGGGGCTGGGCTCAGGTCGGACGCAACTGAGATTTTCTAGACTTAATGTTTCTTTACGTCGGGGGCCAATGGGCCGACAGGTCGTGTCTGCGAGCGTACTAGCTCGGCGGGGGTCTGTTCGCCCCGCTCCGAGGGTGTTCGATGCGATGACGCAACGACGTTGCAGCTTGCTGTAGGGCAGCCTCAGGCCTAGAACCAGCGGGCGCAATTTGACAAGGAGTACGCAGAGGTGACGACGTACAGGACCGACGCAGGGGATCCCGATCCACAAGAGACCAGGGACTGGATCGAATCTCTATTGACTATGGTGGGCCAAGAAGGGCAGGAGCGGGCAAAATACGTGTTGCGCCGAGTGCTGCAATCGGCCGCTCGCGCAGGTGCTTCGCCCGTTGGGACCCTGAACACCGACTACGTCAACACGATTTCGGCCACCGAGGAACCCCAGTTTCCCGGTGACGAAGCGATGGAAAAGCGCATTCGGCGCATGGTGCGCTGGAACGCCGTTGCGATGGTGCATCGAGCCAACGTGAAATATGCCGGGCTTGGCGGGCATCTATCCACCTACGCCTCGAGTGCAACGCTGTACGAAGTCGGGTTCAACCACTTCTTTCGCGGGAAAGAGCACCCGGGGGGTGGCGATCACATCTACTACCAAGGCCACGCCGCACCGGGCATGTATGCGCGAGCCTTCCTCGAGGGCCGCATATCGCCAGAAGTGATGCAGCACTTTCGTCGTGATGCAGAGCGGGGTCTCGGGCTCTCGTCCTACCCCCACCCGCGTTTGATGCCGGATTTCTGGGAGTACCCGACGGTGTCGATGGGCCTAGGGCCGATCAGTGCCATCTATCAAGCGCGCTTCAACAAGTACCTTCATCACCGCGGCATCAAAGACACTTCCGAGCAGCGGATTTGGGCATTCTTGGGCGACGGTGAGACGGATGAACCGGAGTCTCTCGGTGCCTTGAGCATGGCGGGGCGCGAGCGGTTGGATAACCTCGTCTTTGTCGTCAACTGTAACCTGCAGCGTTTGGATGGACCGGTACGCGGCAACGGCAAAATCATCCAGGAGCTCGAGACTGTGTTCCGCGGAGCTGGCTGGAACGTCATCAAGGTGATCTGGGGCCCCGAATGGGACGATCTGCTCAGTCGTGACAAGGAAGGGATCCTGCTGCAGCGAATGACCGAGATAGTCGACGGTCAGTGGCAGAAGTATGCAACCGTTCCCGGTGGCTACACGCGACAGCACTTCTTCGGAACCGATCCGCGACTGCTCGAAATGGTGGCAAGCCTTTCCGATGAGCAGATCCGCAAGCTGCGCCGCGGTGGGCACAGCAATCGCAAGATCTACGCGGCCTACGATCGTGCTGCGCGCCACCAAGGGCAACCGACGGTGATATTGGCGCATACAGTCAAAGGCTGGACGCTCGGCGAAGGGTTCGAAGGCGTCAACGTCACGCACCAGAAGAAGAAACTCGGCGTCGAGGAGTTGCGCCAGTTCCGCGATCTACTTGAGCTCCCGATGCGCGATGAGGAACTGGAGGAAGCCCCCCTTTACCATCCGGGGGCGAACAGTCCGGAGATCCGCTACATGTTAGAACGGCGCAAGGTCCTTGGTGGACCGCTGCCGCGTCGACGTACGGTGACCGTGCCACTCGAGATGCCGAAGTCCGACATTTACGAGGAGTTTCACGCCGGGAGCACCAAGGCCGAGGCCTCGACGACCATGGTGTTTGCCCGACTGTTTGCCAAGTTGCTGCGCGACCCGAAGATCGGACGGCGCATCGTGCCGATCATTCCTGACGAAGCACGCACTTTCGGCATGGACGCACTCTTCAGCATGGTGGGGATCTACTCCTCAGTTGGGCAGCTGTACGAGCCGCCAGACAAGGGCAAGGTCCTCTTCTACCGCGAGAGCAAAGACGGTCAGGTGCTGGAAGAGGGGATCAACGAAGCGGGTAGTATGGCGTCGTTTATGGCTGCCGGGACGGCCTATGCGGCTCACGGCGAGCCGATGATTCCGTTCTACATATTCTACTCGATGTTTGGCTTTCAGCGCGTTGGTGACCAAATTTGGGCTGCCGGTGACGCAATGGCCAAGGGGTTCCTGCTGGGCGCCACAGCCGGGCGCACTACGCTTCAGGGTGAAGGTCTGCAGCACGACGATGGCCACAGTCATGTCTTGGCCAGTACGTTGCCTAGCTGTGTCAGCTACGATCCCGCCTACGCCTACGAGCTTGCGACCATCATTGAAGATGGCCTAGACCGGATGTACGTGCGAGACGAGAAGGTCCTCTACTACATCACGCTCTACAATGAGAGCTACCTGATGCCGGTCATGCCGGAGGGCGTCAAAGCGGGGATCCTGCGTGGGATCTACCGCTTCCAGACGGCCAAGGAGAAGCGCTCGTTGCATGTACAGCTCTTTGGAAGTGGCTCGATCCTGAATGAAGTGGTGCGAGCGGTTCCGATTCTCGAGCGGTATGGCGTGTCGGCGGACGTCTGGAGCGTGACGTCGTACCAGGAGCTACGGCGCGACGCGATTGCCTGCGAACGCCACAATCGTCTGCATCCCGAGGCTCAGCAGAAAAAGTCTTTCATCGAGACCACCCTAGCTGGTGTGGAGGGACCATTCATTGCCGCCAGCGATCATATGAAACTGCTTTCCGACCACATTGCGCGTTGGGTGCCAGGGCGATTCGTCCCGCTTGGTTCGGACGGGTTCGGGATCTCCGATACGCGAGTGGCCTTGCGTCGCCACTTCGAGATAGATGCGGAGTTCGTGACGCTTGCAGCGCTTGACGCCCTGCGACTCGAAGGAAAGCTGCCCGCAGCGAAAGTCAGTGAAGCGGTCAAAGAGTTAGGGATCACCCCTGACAAGATCGATCCAACGTCGATCTAGTTCGCCAGAGACGACCTGTCAGCCTGGCTGTCAGGCTCAGGTCGTCAGTAGCCACGGCCTGCTCCACCCACCAAGAGCGTGGGTGGAGGGGAGTGCACTGAATTCAGCGCATGACTACTCGCCAGTGGCATACCCCGGGGCAAGTTCTCGTATGTCGCTCTGGTGTGTTGTTGGAAACGCCTCCTCAATCGAGTCGGGTTCGTCAACACGACGCCGATGATCCGCAGCCACGAGAACGTAGATCGAAGGAACGACGAAGAGCGTGAAGAACGTGCCCAACGCCATTCCACCCACCAACACGATCCCGATGGAATTGCGCGCCACGGCTCCCGGTCCGGAGACGAGCGTCAAAGGGAAGTGGCCCGCTACGGTGGCCACGGTCGTCATCAGGATCGGCCGTAGACGCGTGGCCGATGCTACCCGCACCGCATCCAATTTGCTCAAGCCAGCAGCCTGCTGGGTATTCGCGAATTCGACGATCAGAATTCCGTTTTTGGCAACGAGACCGACCAGTGTGACTAGGCCCACCTGGGAATAGATGTTGAGCGTAGTCGTCCAACCTTCGGTGAGCGCGTAATGCATTCCGGGAGGGCCAGTAAACTTGAGGAAGGTGAAGGCCAAAGCACCAAACATCGCTAGCGGCACGGAGCCTGCGAGAATAACGAAAGGATCGCGGAATGAATTGAATTGGGCCGCCAGCGCCAGAAATATTAGGACTATTGCCAAACCGAATGCGGGCAGGAACTTGCCCGATTCTTGGCGCAATTGCCTGGATTCTCCAGTGTAGTCGAAGCGTGAGCCCGCGGGGAGGATGCGCCTAGCGGCGTTCTCCAGGACCGCGAGTCCTTGATCGGTGGAGCGCGGCGCCATGCCAGAGATCTTGATCGCGTTCAGCTGCTGAAAACGATTTAGGGACCGCGGTTCGACGCCGTTTCGCAGGCTGGCAACTGCACTCAGCGGGATAAGCGTGCCATGGGGTCCAGTAATCTGAATGTCTTTGAGTTGGTCGGTCGAGAGGCGGCCGGAGCGCTCCACCTGGGCAATCACCTTGTAGCTGCGCCCTTCCATGCTGAAACGATTGACGAAGTTGCCTCCGATGAGTGAGCTTAGATCGGCCCCCACTTGCTGCATGGTCAGGCCCATTGAAGCGACTTTGTCGCGGTCGATAACGATCTCGCTGTTGGCCTGGTCGATGCGCACATCCATGATCGGGGGAAATGCGAATAGTCCACTCTTGGTCGCTTCAGCGACGAGCTGCTGAGCGTATTTGGACAGTTCGGCGTGGTCAGCCGTGGAGGCAATCACAAATTCGATCGGAAAAAAACCGGCATTGGGTAGTGCTGGCGGCAAAAACACGGGCGCCCGGATCCCGGCGATCTGGCCCGTCTTCTGGCCAAGCTCGGCTTGAATCTCGAAGATCTTGCGCTTGCGTTCGTCCCAGGGCTTCATCATGACACCACCGAAGCCACCACCCGGGAACGTGATCTGAAAGCTTTGTCTGAACTCCGGCACCGAGGAGAAAGCGCGAAACACCTGCGCCGTGTACGGCGTAATCTGTTCAAGGGTGGCATTGGCCGGTACGTCTATGGCCCCGAATGCCACGCCCTGGTCCTCATAGGGAGCGAGTTCCTTCGGTGAAAATAGGTAGAGTGGGACGACCGCGAACGTGAGCACTGCCCACACGGCGTAGACGGCTGGTCGCATTCGAAGCGTTGCGTCGAGCAAGCGCTGATAGATGTGCTTGAATTTCTCGAAGCCGAGGTCGATATGTCGTGGCAGCCACGCAGGCGTCGAATTTGCTCGCATCAATCGCGATGACATCATCGGTGAGAGAGTGAGCGCCACGACGCCGGAAATGAGGACAGATCCGGCCAAAGTGAAGGCGAATTCGCGAAATAGTGCTCCAGTGAGGCCGCCCTGCAGACCAATCGGAATATAGACTGCTGCCAAGGTGATGGTCATGGCGACAATCGGCCCCACCAGCTCTCGAGCGCTCAGCAGGGCAGCTTGTAGCGGGGTTTTGCCATCGCGAATGTTGCGTTCCACATTTTCGACCACGACGATGGCGTCGTCAACCACCAGGCCCACCGACAGGACGATGGCCAGCAGCGTGAGCAGATTGAGCGTGAAGCCAAAGACCTGCATGAGAAAGACTGCACCGATCAGCGAAATCGGGATGGCCAGCAGCGGTACCAGGACTGTGCGGATCGTACCGAGAAACATGAAGACGACAAATGCGACGATGAGGATCGTTTCAGTCAGCGTGTGGGTGACTTCGGTGACGGCATTGTCGATGTAGCGCGTCGAGTCGAAAGCAATAGTAGCGCGCATGCCGCTCGGGAGTTCTTGCTTTACGGTGTCGAGCTCTGCACGTACCCGGCCAATGACATCCAGGGAGTTGGCGTTGGGCAAGACCCAAACGCCCATGAAAACCTCCTTCTTGCCCGACATACGCACGTCTTGCTCGTAGGAATCGGCGCCCATCACGACGTCTGCCACGTCCATGAGCCGTACGAGGCTACCGTCGCGCTCGCGCAGAACCAGTTGCTTGAACTGTTCTACGGTCTGAATATCCGTGGTCGCCGTGAGATTGACCTGAACGTACTGCCCTTTGGTCTCACCGACTGCTGAGAGCGCGTTGTTGGCACTCAGTGCTTGCCGCACTTGTTGGGGACTGATGTTCAACGCCGCCATCCGGTCCGGCTTGAGCCAAGCGCGCAAGGCAAATGCACTGCCTCCCAGGATGTCCGCACGCTGAACCCCCTCAAGTGCAGTAAGCCGCGGTTGAATCACGCGCATCAGGTAGTCAGTGACCTGATTGTCGCCGAGAATGCTCGAGCCAAAGCTCAAGTACATGGCGGCCACTTTGGCGTCCGAAGGTTCGATATTGATGGCAGGAATTTCCGCCTCTGGCGGGAGATCCGCCCGCACCTGGTTTACGCGTGTGCTGATGTCGGCCAAGGCCCCGGTCGCAGGGAAATTGAGCTTGAGGCGCACGTTGATCGTGGAAAGCCCCTGGACACTTTGTGACTCAATGAAATCAATCCCGTCTGCAGCGGCAATGGCGCGTTCGAGCGGCGTGGTTACGAACCCCCTGACCAAGTCAGCACTGGCTCCAACATAGGCGGTGCGCACGGTGACCGTGGCACTCTCAAGCTTCGGGTATTGCCGGACGTTGAGGGTTCGGATTGCCTGCAGCCCTGCAATGAGGATTACTAGGTTTACCACGATGGCAAGGACTGGACGTCGAATGAAGGTATCGGTGAACTTCATGGCCCGATTCCGATCGCTAGCGGTTGACGGGATGGGGGTCGAGTTGCGGGGTGAGTTTGACTTCGTCGTTCGCCACTAACGGGATGCCATTGCGTAGCTTGAAGGCGCCCGCTACGACGATGGCCTCGCCGGCATGCAAGCCATCGAGCACGGACACGAAATCACCGCGCGTTTCGCCCAATTTCACGAACTGCTGGCGTGCTACGAGGCGTGGCTTGCCACCGGGGGCGGCCGGTGTCCCTTCATCGGCACAGAATACCGAATCGCCGTAGGTGGCGTGCACGATGGATGTCGACGGGACGACCAGAAGCTCGTGCCTCTTCGGTAGGACGACTTCGACCTTGACGAACATGCCGGGGCGCAATTTGTCTGGCGTCTCGGGCATGCTTGCGCGGAGCTTGATGTTGCGCGTGGCCGGATCAAGTTCGGGAGCGACGGCAGCGAGTGAACCTTCGATAGAGTCAGTTCCACCGCTCGTCGGCAGGATCCGCACCCGCATGCCCCGCTGCAGTTGCTTGGCGTGCTGTTGTGGTAAGGCGAAATCCACGTAGCAAGCCTCGGTTGACTCGAGCGAGGCTATCGTGGTTCCCGGTGAGAGAAATTGTCCGAGATTGACCGCGCGGATCCCAAGCTTGCCGTCAAACGGGGCGCGCACGACTTTGTGGGCGATCTGGGCCTCGAGTGCCGCAAAATCAGCGACCAGACCGCGGTAGCTGGCTTCGTCTGCGTCGAGCATTGCTGGCGCGATTGCACCAGAGTCGACGAGGGCACGCGTGCGCTTGAGTGAGGACTCTGCGAGATCGCGGCGTGCTTTCAGTGACGCCAATTGGGCCCGCTCGATGCTGCTGTCCAGCTCCACCAAGATCTGGCCAGTCTTGACAACGGAACCAGATTCGAAATGGAGGCGTGTCACGATCCCGCTAACGTCGACGCTCAAGGCCACGCCCTTGGCGGCTGTGACGGTGCCGACGGAGTTGAGAATCTCCTCCCAATTATGCTGTTCCACTCGTGCGAGAGTTACGGTTTCGGGGGGTGGACCGGCCTTCTTCATGGCCTCGCCGGCTCCAATCAACATGGAGATCTGAGACGCCTTCACCGCCGCCAAAGTGCCGAGCACTGCTACTAGACTCAAGATGGCATATAGGTAACGCATAACTCAACCTCGTCGCTTCTGGTGCATCGACCTGACGTGCCGGGGACGGCGTGGAGCAGGCTTGTGACATCCACTCGAAATATCAGCGTCAAATCAGGCTGCAATCGAACCCCAGTCAACCCGATGCCTAGGGCGAAGCTCCGTGGCCCGCTAGTCCTCGCGGGCGTGCAGCAGATCGAGACTTCAAGGGGTGAGGCTTAGCGCCTGGAGGCTAGAGTCACCTCAATGCAGCGAAATCATCGGGTGCGGCAATGGCACGTCGGAGGCGTTCAAGTAGGCGTCGATGCGGAGCGGGCAGGGCCAAGCTGGCGAGCTCTTCCGTTGATGCGTAGCGGCCCGCGACTCGTGCTAAGAGCTTCGAACGAACACCCGTGGCGCGGTACACCTTTGCCTGGAAATGAAACCGCGTGATCGGGTAGGTGAAGTGAGCTAGCGGTTCCGCGTCCGGAAGCGTGGCCTTCGGATCGAGCTGTGCGAGCAGGCGCTCGGCTACGGGGCGAGGCTTCTCGGTGGGGCGACACTCGGCGTAGGGGAAAGTGATGAGCCCTGCCCAGTGACGAGCAGAATCGGGCTGCGCTACGACGAGCCAGGTTCCTCGCCTTTCGACCGCGAGAACGACCACTCGACGGATTTCCGGCTTGGGTCGCCGTGGAAGCTCCGGCAATTGGTCGGTAAGTTTGAGCTCATGGGCGCGACAATGGCTCAACAACGGACATTGACTACAACGTGGGGCCTGCGGCACGCAGACCAAGGCTCCAAGTTCCATCAAGGATTGATTGAAACGACTCGGACTTTCGCAGTGTACCAATTCCCCCGCGAGCTGCCAGAGCTGTGTAGCTTGCGGCTCGAGTCGCGGATCGCCGCGGATTGCTTCGAGCCGCGTCAGAACGCGCATCACATTGCCATCGACGGCAGGCTCGGGCAGCTCGAATGCGATGCTCGCGATCGCGCCTGCAGTGTATGGACCAATCCCCGGGAGTTGACGCAGCAGCCGTGAAAGCGACGGGAGTTGACCGGCGAAGTCGTCGCGGATGCGCTGCGCGGCCAAATGCAGATTGCGCGCCCGCGAATAGTAGCCGAGTCCTTGCCACGTGGAGAGCACCACTTCGATGTTGGCGTTGGCCAGGGCCGTAACCGAAGGAAATCGCTGCATCCAGCGCTCGAAGTAGGGGACTACCGTCGCGACCTGGGTTTGCTGCAACATGATCTCGCTCACCCAGGTTGCGTAGGGGTCCGATCGATGGCGCCAGGGCAGATCGCGCCGATTCTGGTCATACCAACGCAGCAAAGCACGCGTGATAGCAAGCTTGCGTCGTGCCTCTTCGGAGCAAGGGGCAGCGCCGGAAGTTTGGCCCGCGTCGTGACGTTTGGGTATCGCACTCGACGTGGTGGTCGTATTGCGTCGTTTGCGCGTCGCTCCAACCATCAAAGATAACCAATGCTGGGGTGGGGGGATGGCCCCACCGAGAAGCGGGGCGTCGAGCCGCGAGCGAAGACAAAGGTGAGCGTCGCAGTGGGCTGGTGGAGCAGGCGCCGCAGTCGTTCGCGCGTCATGAGTCGTTCGAAGGGGCAGGCATCGCACAGAAGGCGTAACCACTGATCCGGGCCCGCAGGCGGTGTGGTGGCGGACAGCTCCTCAATCGAGGTGATGGCCTGAGCGAGGTACAATACGGCGCCTGCCGCCTGTTGAACCAGGATGCCCGTGTGGTCCAGCGTGCGGCCCGGGAGTTCGACTAGATGGATGTCGAGCCCGTCAATGTCAACTCGGTGGCCACGGAACCCTCGCCACTGCGTCGCAGGTTCGAGCAGTGGGACGTACGTAGGAAGATGGGCAACTTGCGGCAAGGCTCGCAGCTCATTGCCCAACAGATGGATCCGCGCCTGCGGAAAATCGCTGATGCCACCGATGACGTCGGGGTGGGAATGCGACAGGACAATGTCCGTGACTTGGTCGGCGCTCAGTCCGCGCTGCTCCAATTGTGTGCGCAAAATGCGAGAGCGAGCTGGATGCCAGGGCATGCGCCATCGGGCGGCCATGCCGAGGCGCCGTTGCGGGGCGAGCCAGTCGAACAGGCCGATACCTGGATCAATAAGCGTGACCTTGCCCTCGGTTTCGATGAGGAGGCTTCGCAGGATGGTGGATGGCCTTCGGGTCGGACCGATTCTCGCGAGACCGGAAATCGACGCGCAGCAATCGTCGAGGCCGGGGCACTCAATTAAATGGAGCTTCGACTGCTGTGGCAAAGTGGCTGAAGGCTAGCTGCGAGTTGCCGAATCGAAAAGGGCACTTTCGGAGCGGCCTGGCACTGTGGCAAGCTCAGGAACCGCATCGATGGTGAACCCGCGCAACTTTCCACTGGAATCGATTCGGACCGACGGCTGGTTCGAGCGCATCGGTGAGGGGATTGGTAGTTTTCAAACGCTGTGCGAGGTTATTGGTCCACGCTTTTTTGCTTTCGCCATGATTGCGGGCGCGCGCATCGTGGCGTTGACCATCGATCGTCGGTCGCCTGACAATACTCTGGTGGATTTCGTCGTCGCCGGAGACGAAGCCGAATTGCGCGAGGCATCGACGCAGCGTCTGGCACTTGGCGAGTTTCGTAAGCGGCTCGTAAGTGCGCTCGTCACCGAAGAACCAACGGGTCCGATCCCGACGCGGCTAATGGATGTCGAAGCGATTCAGCGCCACGTTGGTGTGCGCTACCTATTGCTCGCTCCCATCTTTGGCTATGGACTGATATCGCTCACCTGCGATGCCTACGGCTCGATGCTGCGCGCTCGTCGCGACGGTATCGACGAGGTGTACGAGCTAGAGGAATTTCGGACTAGGATTCGTCTGCACGTGCGCGAGGAGCTGCAACGTGCCCAGCGCGGGGCCGGGCGCGGCGCGATTGACCTGGCGAAGGTGCTCGAAGCAGAGGTTGCGGCGGCGGCTGGCGATCAGCTGCGGGTGGTCGAGCTGCTCGGAAGTTGGCCGGCGCCATTGGCGATCTTCTTGCGCACGACCGAGGGGCAGTCGCTGGCTCCCGAAATTCGCAGTCGCATCGCCAAGGCGCTCAGCCTGCTCGGGCAAGCTTGCATCGTGCTGGGCGAGGCAGAAAAGGGGCATGAGATTCTGCGCCTCGCTATTCAGTACGCAGGCGACACGCCCATTGCTGGGGAGATCTTTCTAGCCCTCGGGCGTTCGATGTTCGACGCTGCCCGCTACGGCGAGGCGCTCGGTGTGCTCAAACGGGCAGAGCGTCTCGGTGCCGATGCAAGGGTCATCTGGCCGCTCTTGGCGCGAGCATATGTCGAGCGCGGCCTTTGGGGACCGGCATTGGCCGCTGGCCTGCGGGCACGGCGTGAAGTCGGGGGCGACCTTCAGGGGGCAGCAGCGCTCGAACCGCTGCTTGAACGGGTCAAGCAGAACCTCGGGCCGGCACTGTCGGGCTGGACCGATCGGGAAGCAAATCCGATGTAGGCCGCAAGCCCGTTGTCCCATTGGTTCATCATCCTGCAGGCAAATCAGCTCATGCATGGGTCCATGCCCCCACACGGGCGACCGAGGCACTCGCGGATGAGATGCGGGTTCCTCTCCCCGGCGGTCGGCACGGTTTGGCCGGAAGACTCGCGACGTTGGGGATTTCGTCCAATTGACAGGGGCCTGCTGGGGGAACTAGATCAGCCCGGACCCTAGGGATTCTGCTACCACCCGGACAACACTCCTCGATCGGAAAGCCCGCCCGAATGCTCGATCTTTACCTTCCGATGTTTGCCATCATTCTGGTGGCTGCAGTAATTGCTGCCAGCATGTTCATTCTCGGCCACTTCGTTGGGAAAAAGAACCCCACGCCCGAGAAGATGATGCCCTACGAATGCGGCAACGACACTGAGGGCGCCAAGGGAGTTCGTCCGAGCATCAAGTTCTACCTTACGGCGATTCTGTTCGTCGTCTTCGACATCGAAGTGGTGTTCATCTACCCCTGGGCCACGCTGTTCAAGACTCTAGGCTGGAACGGGTTCGCAACGATGACTGCGTTCATCCTGGCGCTGCTCGTTGCCCTGTTTTACTGCTGGAAGAAAGGAGCCCTCGAATGGGACGCCTGAGCGGAGACTCGTCGAAGACGGTTGCCATCGAGCCGAGCGAATCTGGGGCATTCACGACGCGACTCGAAGCCATTCTGCACTGGTCGCAGAAATACTCGCTCTTCATGTATCCCTTCGTGACGGCCTGTTGCGGGATGGAGTTCATGAGCGTCACCGGACCGCGCTTCGATTTCTCGCGATTCGGTTCAGAGGCGCCGCGATTCTCGCCCCGGCAGAGTGATTTGCTTTGGATCGTCGGGACCATATCGCAACGCCAGGCCCCGGTGCTGCGACGCATCTACGAGCAGATGGCGGATCCCAAATGGGTTCTCGCATTCGGGACCTGCGCTTCATCCGGAGGTTTCTACGACAACTACGCCACCGTTCCCGGGGTAGACAAGATCATCCCCTGTGACGTGTATGTGCCAGGTTGTCCGCCCCGCCCTGAGGCCGTCCTCGACGGCTTGATGCTTCTGCAAGACAAGATCCAGCGCGGCGACCGTCGCCCGGCGATCGTAAAACCGCGGTTCGATCCCGCCACCAACCCGAATCTCGGCCTCGTTCAGTTGCGGCGCAATTCGCGACCCTGAGCGAACTCTGCCCGGAGTCTCCTACTGATGGCAAAAGCTCTCATCGATTTCATCACCCGTCGATTCCCCGACGCGGTTCTCGATTCGCACTCACAGCATGGCGACGATACCGTCGTCGTGGATCCCGAGCATTGGTACAGCGTACATGCCGCGTTGCGCGACGACGAGTTGGCAGACATGCAGATGTTGGTGGATCTGACCGCTGTCGACTTCCCGCGCATGCTGCCCAGGTTCGAGGTGATTACGCACCTCGTATCGCTGCGGTTGGGACACCGACTGCGTGTCAAGACGCGAGTCGGTGAGAGCAGCGGGGCGAACGCGATGGTTGTCAGCCTCACGCCGCTTTGGGCCGCTGCCAATTGGGCCGAGCGGGAATGCTTCGACACCATGGGGATTACCTTTACGGGGCACCCGGATCTGCGACGCATCCTCTTGTATCCGGAGTTCGAGGGACACCCATTACGCAAGGATTATCCGGCAGAGCTTGCGCAACCCCTCGTGCCGTATCGCGAAGTCGAGAACATCGACAAATTGCCGCCCTTCGGGCCATACGAGGGGATGAGTTTTGGCCGCCAGACGCACCACCGGACCCGCGTTTCGGGCACAGTGAAGGATTGAGGCCTAGAGCATGGATCCCATCGAAAGAGATCTCGATAGTGCGGAGATTCGGCTATCCACCGATCCAATGTTGCTCAACGTGGGGCCGTCCCATCCGGCGACCCATGGCACGGTGCGCATAGTCGTCGAGCTAACGGGTGAGACCATCGAACGCTGCGACGTTCAGGTGGGCTACCTACATCGCGGATTCGAGAAGATGTGCGAGCGGGGGACCTGGACCCAGGTTTTTCCCTACGTCGATCGCTGCAATTACGTGTCACCGATGCTCAACAACGTTGGCTTCGCGCTGGCTTGCGAGAAGCTTCTCGACATCACTGTGCCGGACCGATGCCAGTACTACCGCATGGCCCTGGGTGAGCTGGCGCGTATTAGCGATCATTTGACCTGCGCAGCAGCGATGGCGATGGAGCTCGGCGCGTTCACCCCCTACCTCTGGATGATGAAGGCCCGCGAAATGGTTTGGGACATCTTGGAGGAAGAGACGGGCGCGCGCCTGACGCATTCCTTTGGGCGCATCGGCGGGATGGCTAAGCCCCCGACGGACGGATTCAAGGAGCATAGTCGTTTGGTAATCGCGCATGTCCAAAAGACCATGGACGAGGTCGAACGCCTACTATTGACCAATCGCATCTTTCTGGACCGGTTGGAAGGCGTGGGAGTGATCTCGCCCGAAGACGCCATCTCGCTTGGTTGGACGGGGCCGTGCCTGCGCGCTTCTGGCGTGCCTTACGATGTTCGTCGCGCGCACCCCTACATGAAGTACGGCGAGATCGAATTCGACGTACCGGTCGGCTCCAAGGGCGATTGCTTCGACCGGTACTCTATGCGCCTCGAAGAGTTGCGGCAGAGTGCACGTATCATCGAACAGTCGCTGCATCGCCTTGACGATTCTGGTCCGATCAATGTCGACGATCCGCGCATCATACTTCCCGAGAAGCAGGATGTGTATTCGACCATCGAAGGTACGATCCAGCATTTCAAGCTCATCATGGAGGGGATCAAGCTTCCTGCGGGTGAAGTCTATGGCTACACCGAGGGAGGGAACGGCGAGATGGGTTTCTACATAGTGAGCGACGGCAGCGGCACACCCTACCGCGTACGCATTCGCCCACCGAGTTTCTACGTGACTGGCGGGCTCGAACACCTCATCACCGGGCAGATGATGGCGGACGTGGTTCCTTGTTTTGGGTCGCTCAACATGATTGGTGGTGAGTGTGACCGCTAAGATCTTCAAGCTGGACGATAGAGAGATCCCCTTCGAACCGGGTGACACGATCATCCAGGCTGCCACACGTGTGGGAGTGGACATCCCTCACTACTGCTGGCATCCGGGGTTGAGCGTTGCCGCGAATTGCCGCATGTGCCTGGTCGAGATGATGCCGCCTCCGGGGCGAAAAGCATTGATGCTCGACATCGTGCGCTTCGATGCAGCGACCGGGACGTACGTCAAGGAGCAGAAGCCGAAACTCGTCCCTGCGTGTCAGCAAGCAGTGGCTGAAGGCATGGACATTCGGAGCAATTCGAGCGACTACGTCGTCAAGGCTCGCGCAGCAGTGCAGGAGTTCCTGCTGCTCAACCACCCGGTGGATTGCCCGATATGCGATCAAGCCGGCGAATGTCGGCTGCAGGACTATTGGGTCGAGCACCAGCATACGAAGAAGCGGATGCGCGACGAATTGGTGCACAAGCCCAAGGCGGTCGTGTTCGGGCCGACGATCGTGTATGACGCAGAACGCTGCATTGCTTGTACGCGTTGCATTCGTTTTTGCGACGAGGTGGCAAAGGATCCGGTGCTCAGTCTGCGCGAGCGTGGCAATCTGAATGAGATCACCGTGGCGCCGGGGCGCGAGCTCGATCACGGGTACACGCTGATGACCGAATATGTCTGCCCCGTGGGGGCGCTGACGGCGCGTGACTTCCGATTCAAGGCGCGAGTGTGGTTTTTGCGCAGCGTGGAGAGCATCTGTACTGGATGTGCACGTGGTTGCAACAGCTACACCGATTTCGATCCACGCAATCAGAAGCTGTATCGGTATCGGCCGCGCCACAATGAGGCGGTGAACAAGCACTGGATGTGCGACGAAGGGATGCTGTCCTATCGTCGGGTCGTAGACGGTCGCCTCCTCGAGTCGACGGTAGATGGCCAGGGTGTCAAGGCGGACGAGGCGATTCGCAAGACGGTCGAATTGCTCCGGGGCGTTGACGGCAAGAAGCTTGCCGTGTTGCTCGGGGCAGAGTTCTCGCTCGAAGACAATGCAGTGCTGTTGTGGCTCAGTCGGAAACTCGGGGCCGAATCGTTCTTCGAATCGGGCAGGCCCGCTGGCAAGGCCGACCAGGTGCTCATGCTCGCCGACAAGAACCCGAATTCTGCTGGGATTCAGCTCTTGCTCGACGCCGATCCGTTGCCCATCTCCGAGTTGGCACAGGGAATTGCCTCGGGCCGTTTCACCCATGTTGTGTCGCTGGGCACAACACTCAAGGAGCAGCAGGCCGAGCAGCAATTGGCGACGGAAAAGGCCACTCGAATCGTGCTGGGCTCCCATGGAGGTTCGCTTGCCGACCGGGCGAATGTCGTGCTGGCCGTCGCTTGCTGGGCGGAAACCGACGGTATCTTCGTCAATGCGGGCGGTCTACCGCAGCGCAGTCGGCAAGCGGTATTGCCGCCACCAGGCTCGTTGCCAGCATACCGAATGATAGCGGACATAGCGCATGCCCTGGGACATGGCCCAGCCAAACTTACGCTGAAGCAGGTGCGAGCGATGATAAGTAAGGATGAAGGCGAACTCGTCCCAGGGACGGAACGCTTGGCCAAGATCGTTCTGCCTGACACGGTCGAGCATCCCATCGCCTGGAGTGCGCAGCTTGGTCCAAGTAGCGATCAACATTGCAGCTCTCAGGCGGCCTACATCGAGCCAGCTCAGGATGAGCGCGGGAATGAAGCCGGGAACGAACGTGGAAATGAAAGCCGGATCCAGGAAGCTAGGACTAGCCTATGAATGCTGACCTGCTTATTGCCGTCGGGATTGCCCTTGGTAAGGCGCTATTTTACGCACTCTTTGCCATGACTCTGGCTGTCGTCTTGACCTGGGCCGACCGGCGACAGGGGGCGATGATTCAGGATCGAGTTGGACCCAACCGCGCAGTCGTTTTCATGCCCGGCAAGGTTGCCGCATTGGGTGCCCTTCTACCCGCGCTGGGTGTCGGCGCTTCGGTGTTGTGGTGGACGTCGCAAATGGAGTTGGATGAGTCATCGCGGGGGACGGCCGCATTGGTGTTCAGTCAGCTTGCCATCCTCGTGACTTGGATCACGGCGTTGTCGATTGCGGGTCGCGTGCGCGTACGAGGGGTCAGAGGGTCTTTCGATCTCTTCGTTCGAGGCCTAGGGGATCCCCGCTACTTCATTGCGGTCGGCGGCGGGCTGCATCTGGTTTCGCTCGCCGCGGGGGTGATGACACGCGGCCAACCCGAAGGCGCACTGCTCGAAGAAATCGGCTTGCGTTCCGGTGCGGCGCTGCTCGCTTTCGTGGTGGTACTAGGCGGCCTTTATGCTGCGAATTCGCTGTCGCGGGAGGCCCAAGTGGGGTTGCGGCTCGCGGGGTTGCTGCATCCAGCCGCCGACGGCATCAAAGCGATATTCAAAGAAGACATCATTCCGCCAACCGCGGATCGTCTGATGCATTCGCTCGCTCCACTTATCTCGTTCCTACCGGCACTGATCGTGATGGCAGTGGTCCCGTTTGGAGATCGATTGTGCTTGGGCGCGGACGGTGACCTGTCGAGCTTGCTGCGACCCGTCGGTGCGACTTGCTCGGGCAAGGTGTTCGCTCTGCAAATGGTGGATCTGGATGTGGGGCTACTGTTCTTCTTTGCCTTGGGTGGAACCGGGATCATCGGAGCCGCCTTGGCGGGATGGGCTAGCAATAGCAAGTATAGTTTGCTCGGTGGGTTGCGAGCCGCCAGCCAGATGGTGTCCTACGAAGTGACGATGGGGCTAACGCTCATTGGCGCGTTGATGGTGTACGGGACGCTGCGGATCGATCAAATGATTGAATGGCAGGGGCACAACGCGTGGGGCGTTTTCGTTCAGCCAGCCGCCTTCGTGATGTTCTTCGCGGCCGCGGTTGCTGAATCCAAACGCATCCCATTCGATCTGCCGGAGGGCGAGAGCGAGATCGTTGCCGGGTACTATACTGAGTATTCCGGAATGAAGTTTGCGATGTTCTTCTTCGCCGAATACATCGCAGTTGTTACGTCGTCGGCATTGATGGTTGCCATGTTCTTTGGTGGATGGGATCTGCCGTTCCTCGAGCGTTCGGGCCTGCGCCTTGGGTTGGGTGATGCGGTTTGGCTGGAGGTCGCGCTGCCGCAGTTGCTGGTGGTGCTGCTTGGGGTCGGGGCGTTCGTCGGCAAAGTTTTGTTGCTTTGCTGGGTTCAGTTGCTCGTCCGCTGGACGCTGCCACGCTTCCGCTACGACCAACTGATGAACCTCGGGTGGAAGAAGCTTCTGCCCTGGTCGCTGGTAAATATCCTGGCAACGGGACTGATCATGCTGGCGCTCATGAGCGGTGGTGTGTCGGTTCAGCAATTGCTGGCGCAGGCTGCGCAGCTTACGAAGTTCGTCGTGCTCGTGGCGACTCTCGGTGCGGCTATCGCTGCCGTCGCATTCCTGCTGAAGCCGGCTACCCATCGGCCTAGGTTGGTCAGTTCTTCAGCGAAGTTCGCCGACATGCTGGGTGGGACACCGAACGGGAGTATGGGAGCATGAGTCAGCCAAATCCTCAGGACAAAAGGTTGCTTGGCCAGATGGAAACGCAGCCACTTGGGCCGCGAGCTGTCGTTGGCAAGGTCGTAGCGCGAACGACGCGCACCGGAGCGATCCAGAGCTTCGTTCCCGAGACTGCCAAGGGCATGGTCATCACCGCGAAACACTTCTTCGACAACACGAAGGAGATGGTGTTCGGTCAGCGTCCAGATCCGTCGACCGAGAGCATCGAAGACGGCATCAACACGGTCAGCTATCCCGAGCAGCGGCGGCCCTATGCCGAGCGGTATCGTGGGCAGCATCGGTTGACCGTTCGCCAAGACGGCTCTCCACGCTGCGTAGCGTGTCTCTGTTGTTCGACGGCCTGTCCCGCGCAGTGCATTCATATCGAGCCTGGAGAGTATCCCGAGGGTGACCCTCGACGCGGCTACGAGCGATTTCCGGAACGCTTCGTCATTGACGAGTTGCGCTGCATATTTTGCGGGTTTTGCGTCGAGGCCTGCCCCTGCGATGCCATCCGCATGGACACGGGAATTCACGCCGTGCCCTACGATTCGCGAGAGCAGTTCATCTACGAAAAGGACATGCTGCTCGGCTTTCCGGGTCGTGACGGAGCGCATGAGTCGGCCAATCCGCGGCATGAGCCGGGGGATCCGTCCCATCCTGGGATTACCCGCGAGAAAGCCGGTCACTGAGCGAGAGGCGACGAGCTGGCGGTGGGTGGACAGGTCGCAACCTGCCTCGAAATCCTGCAGGAGGCCCGGTCGTCGGCCAACGGGTCAGAGCTCTGCTCCGTTGAGGGGTTGACCAAGAGTCGCGTCGAGTCATAGATGGGCTCGTGTCGTCCCGATACGAAGTCGTCATAGGCCTCGAGGTGCATGCTCAGCTGTTGACCGAGAGCAAGCTCTTCTGTTGCTGTTCTACCCGGTTTGGCCAGCACCCCAACAAGAACGTATGTCCGGTGTGTTTGGGGCTGCCCGGCACATTGCCGGTGATAAACGATCAAGCGGTGCGGTTCGCTGTGCGAGCAGCATTAGCTATTGGTTGTAGTGTTCAGTCGCGCAGCATCTTCGCGCGAAAGAATTACTTCTACCCCGACCTACCGAAGGGATACCAGATCAGCCAGTTCGAGGAGCCACTGGCTCTAGGCGGCCACCTCGACGTCGAGATGGAGCAAGGCATTCGACGGGTGGGAATCACTCGAATCCACATGGAGGAGGACGCGGGCAAGAACGTTCATGGTTTGGGCGGGGACTCAGTCGTCGACTTGAATCGCGCTGGTGTTCCCTTGGTCGAGATTGTCAGCGAGCCCGACCTGCGTTCTTCGGTCGAGGCAGCGAACTACATGCGCCAGCTGCGCGACATCCTTCTGTTTCTCGGCGTCAATGACGGCAATCTGGAGGAGGGGAGTCTGCGCTGTGACGCGAACGTCTCGATTCGACCTTGGGGCGCTACGGTCCTGGGGACGCGAGCAGAATTGAAGAACCTCAATTCTTTCAAATTCCTGCAGCGCGCAATCGAGACAGAGGTGGTGCGCCAGACGGCGATCGTCGATGCCGGCGGCCGCGTCATCCAGGAGACTCGATCGTTCGATCCCGAGACCGGCAAGACGCATTCGTTGCGTTCCAAGGAAGAAGCGCACGACTATCGCTACTTCCCCGAGCCGGATCTGCCTCCACTCATGGTCACTGACGAGGAAGTCGAAGCGGAACGTGCATGCTTGCCTGAGCTGCCAACGGCACTGAGGCGACGCTACGTCGAACAATTCGGTCTCTCCGCCCAAGCGGCTGCGACCTTGACCCAGCACCCCGGCGTCGTCCGGTACTTCGACGAGGTAAGGGCGCAGTTTCCGCAGCCTGTCAAGGTGGCAAACTACCTTCTGACTGAAGTCCTGCGCGGTGCGAGGGTCCACGGCCAGGTTGCCGAATTTGCCGTTTCCCCGCAGCAGGTGACGGACATTCTGGTCATGGTCGACAAAGGCGAGATCAGCGGCAAGCAAGCAAAGGAACTGTTTGCCGCTCTGGAAGGCACCACGAAAAGTGCGCGCGAAGTCGTCGACGAACGCGGACTGCGTGTGGTCAGCGACAGTGGGACCGTCGAGCCGCTCTGTCGACGTATTGTCGAGCAGTACCAGCCCCAGGTGGCACAGTATCGTTCTGGCAAGAAGGGCGTATTCGGATTCTTCGTCGGTCAAGTGATGAAAGAGTCGAAGGGTTCGGCAGATCCGAAGCTGGTCAACGAGATCCTCACCAGGCTGCTAGAAGGGTCATGATGAGCGCTGCTGTCAGGAGCGCGGCTTTCGGGACCGGGGCATGACAGACGTCCCGCATCCAGAGCCAATCTCCGGCGCCAGCTATTCAGCGGTCGAGCTGTCGCTTGACAATTCGACGCTGTGGCTGCTCGACCAGCGGTTGCTGCCCAATGTTGAACGCTACGTTGCCGTGCGTGACGTTGCCGTGCTGGCGGAGGGTATTCGGGACATGTGGGTGCGCGGGGCTCCTGCAATTGGCATTGCCGTGGCGTACGGGGCCGTTCTAGCCGCGCAGCGCGCCGAGGACGCCGTAGAATTCGACGAGTTCATGCTGCAGCTCGCCGAGACGCGTCCAACGGCGGTGAACCTGCGCTGGGCCGTAGAACAGATGCGTCAAGCGCGAGCCAAATGCGGCGCTTCTGATCGCGCAACGGTGGTTTTGGCCCTTGCACAACGGGCGCGCGAGATCCATCGAAGCGACGTCGCTGCCAATCGTCGGATGGGCCAATGGGGAGCTGAGCGAGTACCTGACGGGGCGACGGTCTTGACTCACTGCAATGCTGGTGCCTTGGCCACGGGGGGGTATGGTACGGCGCTTGGCGTCGTGCGTGCAGCGCGAGACGCGGGCAAACGCGTGCGCGTGTACGCCGATGAGACGCGGCCTTGGCTCCAAGGAGCACGATTGACTGCCTGGGAACTTGCTCGAGATGGCATTGACGTAACCGTCATCGCTGACTCGGCGGCGGCAAGCCTCATGGCAAAAGGCCGTATCGATTTGGCAGTGGTGGGCGCTGACCGCATCACTCGAAACGGCGATGTCGCGAACAAAATTGGCACGTACGGGGTGGCCTGTCATTGCCACCACCATGCGCGGCCGTTCTACGTGGCGGCGCCGTTTAGTACCGTGGATCTTCAAACCCCGGATGGTGACGCTATCGTGATCGAACAACGTCCCGAGGCCGAAGTGACAGAGTGGCAAGGGCTACGACATGTTCACCCGGGGGTGCGTGCCGAAAATCCGTCGTTCGATGTGACACCAGCGCATTTGGTGACAGCTCTGTTCACTGAGCGCGGGGTCGCCGAACCCCTTGGCGCCGGTAGTCTTTCGTTGTTGGCCGATGTGGCAGAGTTGCCCGACAGGCACTAGGCTCCTCGCGAAGAGAGTTCAAAGCGTGGAACCCACCCAAACTGAACCGAAGGCAGCAGTCGAACGCAAACCCGCTTGGCTCAAGGTTCGAGCTCCGGGTGGCGAGTCCTATACGAAGCTCAAGCAGACCCTGCGCGGTCTCGATCTGCATACGGTTTGCGAAGAGGCTCGCTGTCCAAACGTCGGCGAATGTTGGTCGAAGGGGACGGCCACGGTGATGATCCTGGGCGACACCTGCACGCGCGGCTGCCGTTTCTGTGCGGTCAAGTCGGGCAACCCGAGGGGCTTGGTCGATCCCGAAGAGCCGCAACACGTGGCGCAAGCGATTTCGGGGCTAGGCCTGCGCTACGTCGTGCTAACGATGGTGGATCGTGATGATCTGCCGGATGGTGGGGCCGAACACGTGGCTCAGACGGTGCGCGCGTTGCACAGCGCACAACCCGGATTGATGGTGGAAACGCTGGTGGGGGACTTTGGCGGTCGTCGCGATGACATTGCCACGGTGCTAGCGGCCATACCAGAAGTGTTCGCTCACAACATCGAGGTCGTAGCAAGACTGACTCCACAGGTTCGGGATAGACGCTGTAGCTATGCGCGTTCGTTGGAGGTTCTGGCAGAGGCGAAGCGACAGGGAGTTTCGCGCTATGTGAAAAGCTCTGTCATGGTTGGGTTGGGTGAAACGGACGATGAGATTCTCGAGACGCTGATCGATCTGCGTCGGGCCGGGGTCGACATCGTGACGATTGGGCAGTACCTGCGCCCGAGCGCGAAACATGCAGCCGTACAAAGCTATCGCGCCCCGGAAGAGTTTGTGCGCTGGCAGCGACAAGGCCAGGAGCTAGGGTTCGCATTCGTTGCTTCAGGGCCCCTCGTGCGGTCGAGCTACCAAGCGGCAGAAGTATTCGTGGCGGCAGGGGTTGATCCGGAAGCGGTGGCCCACGGCGTCGGGCCCATAGCAGCCCCCAGACCGACTGGCGGCGGTGAGGGAGCAGCGCAGAAGGCCGGAGGTGTGATGGAAGGCACGGGGATCGTGCCAATTTCTCGCCTGACCGGACCGCGTTAGGGAAATCCCCTGGGGGATGGCGGTTCCGAGTGTTGGGACGACGGTGACATCGGCGTCAGGCTCGTCTAGATTAGCTGACCATGGCGAGTCAGGCCCCTTCACCCACCCTTTCGGACTTGCTGGTCCGGGTCAAGCGTCGCTTGGCGGCGCCTGTGGACGTAGACCAGTCGGGGGCGGAGCGCGCGCGGCGTGAGTCTGTTCTGTTGGCAACAGCGGCTCGCTACAGTGTGCCAACGAGTGACTATGCGGTTACGCCGCCAACGGGGTTCGATCCCGATGCCGCTGCGCTGTTCGAAGCCATCGTCGAAAGCGCGTTTCTCGTGGCCAATGCGGACGGTGAATTCGACGCTACGGAGCGCGAAGTGTTCACCTTGGTCGTCCTCGAAGCGTCCCAGCGCAGAGTTCCCGAACGTCAAGTGAGCGCGATCGTTCTCGATCTGGCGACGCAACTGGCGGACGACGGCCTCGCGTCGCGATTACAGCGCTTGGGCAAGGCCGTCGTGCGGACGAGTGATCGTCGGGAGGCGTTGCGCATTGCCGCGCTCTTGGCGCAAGTGTCTGCGGGGGTCAGTGAGCCGGAGCGTCAGGTGCTCGAGCGTCTGGCATCTGTCTGGGAGCTTGAGCCGTCGGCCGTCGACGAAGCATTGACCGAGGTGGCCATGACACTTGGCGACGCCGCCAGTGGGTAGTCGGGGGGCCTCAGGCAGCGAGGAGACGGCCAGCGCGGGTCGGTGCAGAGCAAGCACAGGCAGCAGCCGGCAATTCCCCGAGTTTCTGCCGGTGGACGAGGCACAGGCGGAGCCCCGCCGAATGGTCAGGGAAGCCCCCAAGTGATGCGTCAATCGTTTCGCGTCTACGGGATCCGAGACAAATTTCTAAGCCCGGCGCGTGATGACGGTCTTCGGACTGGACTAATGTCGGCCCTCGCGCAACGCTGCGAAAGACCCGAGCGCCCCAGGCCCAACGCAACATGACGGCATTTCCACCGCGATCTTCTCGTCCGCCTCAGCTGAGCCCTGATGTCGTGCGTGTCCTCACGGATGAGGGCGGGCTAGACGAACAGCATGATCCGCGGCTCTCGCCCGAGGATCAACTCGTGCTCTACCGGGCCATGGTGGAGACACGACAGCTCGACGAGCGCCTCATCGGGCTACAGCGGCAGGGGCGGATTGGCTTTCACGTGGGGTCACTGGGGGAGGAGGCGACGATCATTGGTGCTGCTTCCGCCCTGCGCACGCAGGACTGGGTCTTTTCCTGTTATCGCGAGTACGGCGCAGCGCTGATGCGCGGGTTGCCACTGCAGAAACTGATCGACAATGTCGTTGGCAATCAAAACGATACCGTCAAGGGTCGTCAGATGCCGCACCATATCTCGCATCGCGCCATCGGTTGGGCCTCGGTGAGCTCGCCGGTGGGAACCCAGATCTCGCATGCCGTGGGGTTTGGATGGGCAGCGAAGTTGGATCGGGCCGACACCGTGACTCTGACTTACTTCGGAGACGGTGCCACGAGTTCTTCCGATTTTCATAGCGCGATGAACTTTGCAGGAGTCTTTCGCATCCCATGCGTGTTCTTGTGCCGCAACAATGGCTGGGCAATCAGCACTCCGACGGATCGACAAAGTGCCTCGCGCACGTTTGCCGAGAAGGCACATGGCTATGGCATTCCGGGAATTCGTGTCGATGGTAACGACGTATTGGCGGTCGTGAGCGTGACTCGTCGCGCGGTAGCTCGTGCCGCAGCGGGGCTCGGTCCGACGCTGGTTGAAGCCGTTACCTATCGCATGGGCGGGCACACGACAGCGGACGACCCAGATCGCTATCGCGGGGTCGAGGACGTGGAGCCATGGCGTCAGCTCGATCCGATCCAGCGGTTCCGGGAGCATCTCTTGGCCAAGGGCCACTGGGATGCGGAACGTGAGCAAGTGCTGATTGCCGATATCGATCGCAGGTTTCGTGACGCCGTGACCAACGCAGAAGCTGCGCCCCCACCAGCACTCGAGTCCATGTTCGATGACGTCTACGCCAAGCCTCCCTGGCATCTCGTGGAACAGCGTGCTGAGCTCTTGGCGGGTCCGCGGGCTCCATCGGGACGCTAGGCGGGCGCTGACAAGACGACTCTAGCCCCTCGAGATTGCCGGAGAAGCACTCTTATGCCGCAAATGAACATGGTTCAAGCGATCAACGATGCGCTAAGGATTGCGTTGCGCAACGATCCGAGGGTCGTCGTGCTTGGAGAAGACGTGGGACGCGTAGGTGGGGTTTTCCGCGTCACGGCTGGCCTTATCGACGAATTCGGTGAAGAGCGAGTGATCGATACTCCGCTGAGCGAAAATGGGATCATTGGCGCAGCTCTAGGGATGGCCTTGTACGGAAAGGTGCCAATTCCGGAGATTCAGTTCGCGGACTTCGTCTTTCCCGCCTACGACCAGATCGTAAACGAACTCGCCAAGTATCGTTACCGTTCGGGCGGCGATCACTCGACCAATGTGGTCATTCGCATGCCGGTTGGTGGAGGGATCCGCGGCGGGCACTACCATTCGCAGCATCCGGAATCCATGTTCATCCATGTACCGGGACTGAAGGTGGTCTGTCCCGCGACGCCCTACGATGCCAAGGGCTTGCTGCTGGCGGCACTCGAAGACCCCGATCCCGTCATATTCATGGAACCCAAACGCGTCTACCGTGCTGCCAAGGGCGACGTGCCCGAAGAGGCGTACACGGTTCCTCTCGAGTGTGCGCGCATTGTGCGTCAGGGGCGTGACGTGTCGATCGTGGCCTACGGTGCAATGCTGTATGAAGCGCTCGATGCGGCGCAGAGCGCCATCGAGGAAGGGGTCGATTGCGAAGTCATCGATCTTCGAACGCTTTGGCCAGTCGACATCCACACCGTCGTCCAGAGCGTCAAGAAAACGGGCCGATTGGTTGTGGTCCACGAGGCGCCGAAGACCGGTGGCTTCGCCGGTGAACTCATCAGTCTGGTGTGTGAGAAGGCGTTCTACTCGCTCGAGGCAGCGCCGGTGCGGGTCACGGGGTTCGATACCCCCTTTCCCTACACGCTGGAGATGGAGTACCTGCCGCTGTCCCATCGGATCTTGCCAGCGGTTCTCGAGGTAGCGGGGGCGTAGTAAAAGGGTGACAATGGGTTGCCCGCGGAGCAAATCCGCGTAAAGGTCCGGAGTCTGCGCGAGCCAGAGGAGCGATATTGACATGGCGAAGTTCGAGTTCAAGCTGCCCGACATTGGTGAAGGGGTGACGGAAGGGGAGATCGTTGGGTGGCTCGCCAAGGTGGGGGATCACCTGATCGAGAACCAAGACATGGTCGAGGTGATGACGGACAAGGCGACGGTCACGATTGGTTCGCCGAAGGCCGGTCGCGTCGAGGAATTGCGCGGAGCGGTCGGAGACACCGTGCCCGTTGGGTCGATTATCGTCGTGCTCGATATTGGCGGAGCCGCCTCAGCCTCAGGGGAAAAGACTTCGGGGGAGATGACTTCGGGGGAGAGCAATTCAGCGACGAAGCCGATCATCCCGGTTGTGCAGCGCCTGGCGGCGGCGCCGACAGCTGCGACGGTCGACAATGGTCCAGTTGCCTCGGCGGTTGGCGATTTGCGCAATGACCTGCCAGGGATGGGGCGCATGATTGCGCCGACTGGAAACCACAGTGATCAGCCGCTCGCGGCTCCAGCCACGCGCCGGCTTGCTCGCGAGCTTGGCGTCGATCTGCGCAAGGTGGAGCCATCGGGCAAGGGCGGGCGAGTCACGCGCGAAGACGTGGAAACGGCGGGTGCCAGGGAGTCGCTTTCGGCAAGGCCGGCCCCATCCACAGCGCTGGCGGCATCTTCAAGTGCGGTCGTTGCTGCGCCGGAACTGCCCAAAGCTGCAGCGGTTTTGCGCCAGACGTCGGATCAGCGTTTACCGATTCGAGGGATCCGCAAGCGAACTGCGGAGCACATGGCTCGCTCAAAGCGAACGGCCGCCCATTTTACCTATGTGGATGATTGCGACGCGACGGGTCTCATTGCCATGCGCGATCGGCTCGCTCCGCGAGCCGAAGTCTTGGGGATGAAGCTTACTTATCTGCCCTTTATCGTCAAGGCGGTCGTTCGCGCGCTTAAAGTTCATCCGGCGCTCAACTCGGTTGTCGACGACACCGCTCAAGAGATCGTACTGCGTGCAGGCTGTGACATAGGAATAGCGATGTCCAGCGACGCGGGCCTATTCGTTCCTGTGCTGCGTGACGCCGAGCGTCTCTCCCTCCTCGAAATTGCCCGGGAAATCCAGCGGCTCGGCCTAATTGCCAAGTCTGGTCGGTTTGCCCCCGAGGATTTGGGAGGTTCCTCGTTCACCATTACGTCCCTTGGGAAATTGGGTGGCCTGTTTGCGACTCCGGTCATCAACTACCCAGAGGTGGCGATTCTGGGCATTCACGAGATCAAGCGGCGACCCGTCGTCAAGGGTGACGAAATAGTGATCGGAGCGGAAATGCTGCTGAGTCTGTCGTTCGATCACCGCATCATCGACGGGCACGTTGGGGCCGCATTTGCCCAGGAAATCATTGGACTGCTCGAGGAGCCAGAACGCTTGCTGCTCGAGGCGTAGACCACCGTTTCAGCGGAGTCGACGGTCCAGCAAATCGCGAAGCGAACCGGGTTCTGGGCGAAACTCCAGGGAGCGCGACACGCGCCCACACATGGAGTGGAACAAGCTACAGGACCTGACAGGTAAGGTTCTTACTGAGTGTGTCGTAGATCGGCCTACATGTAAGAGTTGGTGGTTTCTTATTCCTTGCCTCGCGTCGGGGGTCATTCGACGATATTGTTCTCCGTCAAAGCCGTCGAGAACTGATGATGGTGTCACGTAATCGTTGCAGAGCGGGATGGTTGGCGTTGCTGGTAGCGGTGGGTTCGTCGTGGTCCACGGCGGGCCACACCGAAACACATGTCAATCCAACGGCAGCCGATCTGCGCATTGCTGCGGAGCGATTCGACGAGGGCCGAAATGCCTTCAAGGCCGGGGCCTTCGCCGAGGCGGCCGAGCATTTCGAAGCGGCAGACGCGCGCGCGCCAAGCGCCTCGGCACTAGGCCTTGCAATGCGCTCGCGTGCTGAGTCCGGTCAGGCCTCGCGTGCAGCCACCTTGGCGGAATTGGTCCTGCGCCGTCACCCAGACGACAGCGAACTAGTGGACCGAGCAAGGACTATTATCGAAGCTTCGACGCCCGTCACGGGGCAGGTCAAAGTCGAGTGTGAACCGGCTTGCGACTTGGTGGTGGACGACAAACTCATCCATGGTCGAGCGAATGAACGATGGACAATGTACCTGGAACCGGGTGAGCACGTGGTTTCCGCGAATTGGTCGCGAGACCGCGTCGTTACCGAGAGGCTCACGGCGATTGCCGGTGAATCGCGTTCGTTGAGCCTCGTGCCCGCTCCGCCGGAGCCGAAGGAACCTGTGGTTGTGCCCCCCAAGGTAACGGTCATTCAGCGCGATTCGATTCCGGTTGCGAATGCCGCGCCTTCCCCCCCGTTGAAGCGACTGCCGCCGGTCGTCTTCTGGGTTGGCGTTGGGACTACGGTAGCGTTAGGCGGGGCGGCGATTTGGAGCGGCATCGACACGCTCAACAATCCCGGACCAGACGCCGTCCGGCAAGGATGCGTTGGCCTGGGAGATAGCTGTAAGCTCTACCGTCAGGGGCAGCTGAATGAATTGCGGACAAACGTATTGATCGGTGCGACCGCCGTTTTCGCGGTTGCCAGCGCCGTGACAGGCGTCTTCTTTACCGATTTCTCGCGTCCGAGCGCACCGCGAAATGTGGGCACGAGTTTCGTTCGTATCCGGCCGTGGGTTGACGCGCTACCCGTTTTGTCCTTGCGAGGCAACGCCGGACGCGCCAGTCTGACGACGGTGATTGGTGCGGAAGGAAGGTTTTAGCGCAGCGTGGTTGCAGCAAGACTTCTTCCAGCCGATTCGAAGGATCGGCAGCGTATCGATCGCTACGAACTCGTCGGAGAAATCGCCTCCGGGGGTATGGCGACGGTATACTTGGCTCGCCGCGCTGGCGTTGGAGGTTTCCAGCGCTTCGTTGCTGTCAAGCGCCTGCATCCGCACTTGGCCCATGAGAGCGAGTTCGTGCAGATGTTCTTGGACGAGGCGCGCCTCGCCGCCTTGATTCATCATCCGAACGTGGTTTCCATCACTGAAGTTGGCGCCAACGACCGAGGCTACTACCTCGTGATGGACTACATCGAGGGTGACACGTTGGCTCGGTTGATGACGGACTGCGCGGAGGCGGGGCGGGTGGTGCCGGTTAGCGTTGGGCTGCGCATCATCGTCGACATGTTGACGGGTCTACATGCCGCTCACGAGCTGCATGACGAACAGGGGAGACCGACCGGGCTCGTCCATCGCGACGTATCTCCGCAGAATGTCCTGGTCGGGCTCGATGGGATATCGAGGATCTCGGACTTTGGAGTTGCGCGCGCCGCCTCGCGGCTCGCAGGCACTCGCGTGGGTCAGCTCAAGGGCAAGATCGCCTACATGGCACCCGAGCAAGCTGCGGGTGATGAGATGCTCGACCGTCGTGCTGACGTATTCGCAGCAGGGATCCTGCTTTGGGAGCTGCTTACTGGTCGAAGATTGTTCAAAGCTTCGAACGACGCGGCAACCTTGTCGCGTGTCGTCACCGAGAAGATCAACCCGCCGATCCGACACGTAGAAGGACTCGATGGGCGTATCAGTGACGTGTGCATGAATGCACTCGAACGGCCGCTTTCCCGGCGGATTGCTACGGCGGCACAATTTGCCGAGATGCTCGAGTCAGCGGCCACTCGCGCGGGGACCCTTGGTTCAGGACGCGACGTTGCTGCCTACATGCAGACTGTGATGGGCGAAGAAGTCGTCCGGCAACGCGAGGCCGTACGGCGTTGGGTGAACGACACTGAGACGGTCGGCGAGAATGCGGATGGCGATGCGGGGTGGAGCAAGACGGGCAGTCAACCGCGCCATGAGCGGCTCTCGAGCGGGTTCGATCGCGGGTCGACCTTCGAGCATTCACCGAGCTCTTCGCGCACTCGCCCTGTATTGCTGCGTTCGGCGCATGACAGCGATCCACACGATCTGACCCTTGTAGCACAGCGCCCGCGGCGCTGGCCAGTTGTCGTCGCGTTGATGGGCCTGTTGCTGCTCGGAGTTTCGCTGGTTTGGCTCCTTGCGGGCGGGCAAAGCAACGGACGCGTAGCGATGCGATGGGTGGCATTGCCGATGGTGCCGCCTGGTTCGGGGCGGCTCATGGTCATAGAACAAGCATTGCGGCGAAATCGGCGAAGCCTGGCGAACGGCGCTCTCGCCGCGCCGGGCAGTGTCGCGGAGACACCGCTGGTCGACTTCACGGACGGAGCTGACCGCATTCCTGGGGCGCAATCGGGCGGGTCGACCAAGACGGCGAGGCCCTCGCCGGGCGGTGCTACGAGCGGACGGGGTGTGACTGCGCCGGGGCGCTCCGACGTGGATCTATCAAACCCTTACCGATGAGATCGCTGCGCTCGTGTCCGGCTCACGCCTCGATTTGTCACGGACCGGCCAACCAATAATGCTAATCGGATCGGCTAGCACCATCCTGCCTCGGCCAATAGTGTAAGCCGGGTGAGCGGTCAGTAACTTGCTCAAAGGTTGTCCGTGGTGTCGCGTAGCGTCAGGTCGCGTTGACAGTGGGTAGGGGGACTGCTAGGCCTCCGGCCCTTGGTCGGTCCCCGGCCATTGGGAAATGAAGCGTCCATGCCTTTCGCGAAGGATTTCGGAGAGCGCACCTTGAAGAACGTCAGGTTGTTCACTGGGAATGCCAACCCATCTCTGGCTCAAGAGATTGCCGGAGTGCTTGGTCTCGCGTTGGGCCGTACCACTATTCGGCGCTTCAGTGACGGTGAGACATTTTGCGAGTTCCACGATAGCGTGCGTGGGTTCGACTGCTTCGTACTCCAACCGACTTGCTCGCCGGTAAACGACCATTTGGTCGAGCTCCTGATCATGTGCGACGCACTGCGGCGGGCGTCTGCCGCCAGCATCACCACGGTGATTCCGTACTATGGGTATGGGCGCCAAGACCGCAAGGTTTCACCCCGGACCCCAATTACCGCGAAGCTGGTTGCAGATCTGCTGGTCGCTGCGGGCGTGAATCGGGTTCTCAGTATCGATCTACACGCCGGTCAGATCCAGGGGTACTTCAATATCCCCTTCGACCACTTGTACGCAATGCCGGTGTTTCTCGAGGACTACCTGCGGCGGAATTTCGACCAGTCTGCCGTCTTCATCTCGCCGGATGCGGGAGGTGTCGAACGGACCCGGCAATTCTCGAAGCGCATGGGCGCGGGCCTCGCTATCATCGACAAGCGGCGCGAGAAGGCCAATGTAAGTGAAGTGATGAATCTAATTGGGGACGTCCAGGGTAAGGAATGCATCATCATCGATGACATGATCGATACAGCTGGGACCCTCTGCAACGCGGCAAAGGCCGTCATGGACAACGGCGCAAAGCGTGTGGTCGCTTGTGCCACCCACGGCGTGCTCAGTGGTCCGGCCATCGAGCGCATCAATGCTTCGGTGCTCGACGAGGTCGTCGTCACCAATACTATTCCACCAAGTTCAATCACGGCGGGCTGCAGCAAGGTGAAGTACCTTTCTACGGCGCGCCTGTTGGGAGAAGCCATTCGCCGCATTCACAATGCGGAGTCAGTCAGCTCGCTGTTCGTGTGACGTGCGGGTGACGGTTGGAGACGCTGGGTCGACCTCCGGGTCGAGAGAACTATTTGAGGAGAGACGATCATGGAGCTTACTAAAGTTGCAGTCAGCCGTCGCAGCGAGACTGGTAAAGAAGTTGCCTCGCGTTTGCGCGGAGAAGGAAAAATCCCCGCGACCGCCTATTGGAAGGGAGAGAAGGCCGTTTCTTTGGCACTCGTGCCGAAGAGCATCGTCGATGTGCTTGGTTCGGAGCATGGCCGAAACTCGGTGCTCGAGCTCAGCATGGAAGACGGGGAGTCCTTCACTGCGCTCCTGACGGATTTTCAGTATCATCCCGTTAGCCGACAGTTGCTGCACGCGGACTTCCTGAAGATCGCTCTCGATGCACCCGTCGACGTCGACGTACCCTTCGAGACGGTCGGCAAGGCCGCGGGCCTCATCAAGGGTGGGACCATGCACGTGGTCTTCCGCAAGCTGCCGGTGCGGTGCTTACCAAAGGACATTCCCGTCAAGGTAAGCTTCGATGTTACCGAGCTCGATCTCGACGCGCACATTCGGATCAAGGATCTGCCTCTGCCCGAGGGTGTCAGTATTCGACTGCCCCCCACCCAGACGATTGTTGCCATCGTGACCGAGGCGACCACGGCCGAAGAAGAAGTGAAGCCGGCTGATGGCGCGGCTGCCGCTGCGCCTGGAGCGGCCGCTGCACCAGCTGCCGCAGCGCCTGCTGGTGGTGACAAAGCTGGTGGCAAGGCGGCTCCAGCGGCGAAAGCACCGGCCGGAGGCAAGTCCGGCGGCAAGGGTAAGTGATTCTGCTCGTCGGCCTGGGGAATCCCGGGCCGCGCTACGCTGCCACTCGCCACAACATCGGATTCCGCGTCGTCGACAAGTTCGCCGAGCGGAATCGGGTATTGGGTTTTCGTTCGCGGTTCGAGGCGGAGTTCGCTCAACTCGATCTGGCGGGCGAGCGAGTCTACTTGCTCAAACCCATGACCTTCATGAACTGTTCGGGGCACAGCGTTCGCTCGGCCTTGGCGTTCTATAAGCTGGAACCCGCTGACGTTTTGGTCGTGCATGACGAGCTCGACCTGGAACTAGGGGATCTACGCCTGAAAATCGGAGGGGGTGAGGCAGGGCACAACGGCCTGCGGTCCATCAGTGAACAGCTCGGCACGAACGAGTATGGTCGCATTCGTTGCGGCATCGGTCGTGCCCCGGGCGGAGCGAGCACGGCCGCAGATTATGTGCTAGACGGGTTCTCCCTTGCTGACCAGCCGCTCGTTGAGTCGCTGATCGATAGGGCGGTTGAGGCGATCCGACACGTCATCGAACGCGGCACTTCGAGTGCAATGAACGTGACGAATCGGAAACCAAAATCGTGACTCCTTGCTCTCGGCGCAGAATGCCGGGGGCCACAGTCCACAAGGAGAGAGTTGATGACAGCCACAGCACGCAAAGTGCGGTACCGAGAATACGAAACAATCTACTTGATGAAGCCAGACGTCTCAAAGGATGCTGCCGCGAAGATCGCGCAGCGCATCGAGGACGTTTTCAAGCGTGAAGGTTCAAAGCTCGTGGTCGTGGAGACTTGGGGGAGGCGCCAGTTGTCCTTCACCGTCGGCCGCTTCCGACGAGCCGTCTATGTCTTCCTGAAGTACGTCGGCGGGGCCACGGTCGTTGCCGAGTTGGAACGAACGTTCCGTATGATGGACGACATCATCAAGTACCAGACCGTCGTGACGAATCCCAACGTCGACATGGCCGAACTCGTCGTGGATCCCGACGCGGCGAAGTTTGAGGAACTCAATCTGCCGGAAGACGTGGAAGACGAGAAGGCAATCGAGCGCGCCCTCGGCTTCATCGATCCCGAACCGGGTCAGCGCCGCAACCGCGACAACTACGACGACGAACAGAGCGAGATGGAAGTCCTACGCGAACTGGTTGGGGATGACGTCGCTGCCGGACCTGCTGCGGCCCCCGCGGGTCGGGAGAATGCACAATGAGAGAGGATAAGATGGATCGCGGCATGGATCGCGGCATGGACCGCGGCATGGACCGCGGCGGCATGGATCGCGATCTCAACGGCATGGCAACGCGTCGGACGCGTCGCCGTGGTTGTGCTTACTGCTCCGACGAAGCCCTCGTGATCGACTACAAGGATCCGCAGGCGCTGCGTTACTTCGTCACCGAGCGCGGCAAGATCGTTCCGCGTCGCATTTCTGGGGTTTGCGCCAAGCATCAGCGCGAGCTGACTCGCGCCATCAAGCGTGCTCGCAACGTTGCGATCATGCCGTTTACCTCGAACGAGTAAGGAGGAATAACCGATGGCAACTCCAATCAAGGTAGTCCTCCAACAGGACGTCGACAGTCTTGGACAAGGCGGCGATGTCGTGCGCGTCCGCCCCGGGTTCGCGCGCAACTATCTCATGCCACGCGGTCTCGCTGTGGTGGCGAGTTCGGCGAATTTGGCTCGTCTCGAAGAGCTGAAGCGAGCAGCTGTCGCGGCTGCAGCACGTCGGCTGGCGGAGGCAAAACAGGCGGCGGCGGCTATCGAGGCCGTTTCTGTCAAGATCGAACGCTCTGTCGGCGACGAAGGTCGCATGTACGGTTCGGTGACGGCGCGTGACATCGAATTGGCCTTTGCTGCGGCAGGCCATACGATAGATCGGAAGAAGCTTGTCTTGTCCGAGCCGATCAAGACACTTGGCCCCGCTACGGTGCCGTTGAAGCTTCATTCGGAAGTCACGGCGCAACTGAAGGTCGAAGTCTCGAAGAAGGCGTAAACGCGCCAGCCGGTTGTTAGCAGCGAGACCCCGAGGAACGTTCGTTTCTTGGGGTCTCGACTTATGTCTGGGTTCGCGATGACCGTGGTTACAAAATCTGAGCTAGACTTCGATGCCCTATTGGTTAGAGGGTTGGCTCGATGGCAATGACAACGCGAGGCGCAGCTGGTGCAGAGCCCGTCATGGTCGGTGGACGCGTCCCACCAAATGATCTCGACAGCGAAGCGGCGGTGTTGAGCGCCGTCATGTTGAGTCGAGACGCCTTTGACGTCGTAAACGAGCTCCTGACGCCGGAGCACTTCTATTCCGAGGCAAATCGCCGGGTCTTTGAGGCGATTCTGGATCTGCAGCGCAGTATGCGCGCGGTAGATGTCATCTCCGTGGCGGCTTGGCTACGCGATCATGAGCGTCTGCAACAGGTCGGCGGCACGCCGTATCTGGCGCAGTTGACCGACGCTACGCCAGCCGTTGCCAACGTTGAGACTCATGCGCGGATCGTTCGGGAGAAGTGGCGCCTCCGGCAGCTCATTGGCACCTGCCAACGCTTTGCCGCCGAAGGCTACGGCGACTGTGGAGAGGTGCAAGGCTTCATCGATCGCGCAGAACAGTCGATCTTCGACATCGCGCGGGTTCCTGAAGCAAGTTCGGTGGTGACGCTCCGCGATGCCGTGGTCGAGGCTTTCAAGATCCTGAACGAAGCCACGCGACACGGCGGCGGTATCACGGGGATCCCAACTGGCTTCGTGCAGATGGATCGCATGATGGCCGGCATGCACGCGGGTGATCTCTACATCGTGGCGGGTCGCCCTGGCATGGGGAAGACGTCCTTCGTCTTGAACTTGGCGTTGAACGTGGCGCGTGCGCGCGTGACGGGACCACTGGATCCGAATGATCCTTATGGCGACAATGCCGAGGAACGCCCGGGCTTTGGCGTTGCGTTCTTCAGCTTGGAAATGCCCAAGGAGCAGTTGGCTGCGCGCATTTTGGCGAGTGAAGCGCGTGTGAGCATGAGCGACATTCGCAAAGGCAACGTGCACCCGAAGGATTGGAGCAAGCTGACCGAGGCTGCTGCCCGGCTCGGCACAATGCCGGTGTGGTTGGATGACACGCCCGCGATTGGGCTTCTGGACCTGCGGGCGAAAGTTCGGCGCCTTCAAGCGGAAATCAATCGCGGTAGCGGCGACGGTCGGGCGCGCGTTGAAAAGATGGGACTCGTTGCCATTGATTACCTTCAGCTGATGCATGGCCGACAGAATGCCGGCAGCCGCGAACAAGAAATCAGTGAGCTGTCGCGCGGGCTAAAGCAACTTGCCAAGGAACTGCAGGTTCCGGTGATCGCGCTCAGTCAGTTGAACCGCGCTGTCGAGACGCGCAACACCAAGGACAAGCGTCCACAACTCAGCGATCTTCGCGAATCTGGCGCCATCGAGCAAGATGCCGATGCGATCATTTTTATCTACCGTGACGACTACTACAACGAGGATTCCGAAGAGAAGGGGATCGCCGAGATCATCATCGCCAAGCAACGAAACGGCCCGACGGGTACGATCAAGACGCGATTCACCAATGCATACACCCGTTTCGACAACCTCGAAACGGACGACTACTACGACCAGATGCAGGATCTCGATGCCGCCATCGACGGGCCCTAGCTATCAGGTATCGGCTAGGAATCGACCGCTGACTGCTGACTATTCGGGGCAGTCGACGATGGCGAGCGTTTCGGAATGATGCGTCTCGGGGAACATATCGAAGAGCGTTAGCGATTCGATGCGTCCCCCGCGGCTCGTCAGCGTTGCCAGGTCGCGCGCTAGGGCCACCGGATCGCAACCGACGAGGGCGATGGTGCGGGGGTGCATTCGCAAGGCAGCATCGAGGACGGATTTTGCGCCCTGACGCGGCGGATCGAGCACGATGAAATCGAAGCGACGACGGCCCTTGGCGAAATGCTCGAGCATTTTGCGCGCATCGCCCACGTTGAACCCGGCAAAGGGCAGCCCGAGGTCCCTCGCTAAGGCCCGCGCGGCAAGGATCCCAGGGCCCGCGTTGTCGACAGCCTCTCCCGTGAGTCCCGCCTTGAGCAGGGGGATCGCAAAGTTGCCTGAACCGGCGTAGGCATCCAGGAACACTCGACGGTCGCGTAACGTTGCTGCGCTGACGACGGCCTTGACGAGTGCTCGATTCAGGTTGCGATGCACTTGGGCGAAGGCGGAGAACGGCACACGCAGTGAGAGTTCAGCAGTCACGGGCTGCAACTGGACGCGTTCGTTGTCGTCTTGAGAGCCGGCGACGACGACTTCGGTATCGGCGTCAGCAGCAAACAATGGGGCATAGAGCTCAGCTCGCAGCTGTGCCTTTTCGCGTGGAAAGAGCCGCGCGACCAGCGTTGGTGAGGCATCGGCGCTGCGCAGTTCAATCTGTTCGCAGTAACTGAGGCGCTTCTTTGCCCTTTCATCGGCGCTGACGAGCTGGGCAAGGGCGCGGTTGATCTGCTCATCTGCAACGAGGCAGCGGTCAATTAGAACGACCTGATGAGAGCGAGCCGACAAGAGGCCCACCTGGCCGTTCTTGTCCACATGCAAGCGCAGTCGGGAGCGGTACCCAAGCGTCGAGTCTGCCGTGACGCGTTCGATCTCTTCCGGTCTCGTCAGGTTTCCACCGACCCGAACGAAAGCGTCCTTTAGTATTTCGAGCTTGAGCCGTCGCTGTGCCTCGGGTTCGAGGTGCATGAAGTCGCAGCCGCCGCAGCGACTGGCGTACGGGCAGGGTGCCTCGCGCCGCTCGGGGCTCGGTGTGATGACCTTCAACAGCTGACCGCGCAGCGCGCCGCCCTGACGCGAGAATCGTCCGACCTCGACGCGATCCCCCGGCGCCGTGGCCGCGACGAAGCAAACCTCACCATCAGCGCGCTTACCGACGCCTTCACCGCCGGGGGCGAGCCGGAGAATGTCGAGGATTTCGGGCTGGTTTGGGTCGGGCATCGTGGATCTTGGCACGAAAGCTGACACGACCGGGTCTTAAGACAAGGATATTGGCCGGGACGAGCCCTTAGTCAGGCTCTGTTGCCCGCGCGCCAAGGCTTCCCTATCATCAGCTGGTGAAGGACGCGACGCCCAGACAGCAGCACGCGCGGGGCAGCCGATGGTGGCTTGGATTGGTTTCTGTCGCTATCTGTGGTTGCGCAAAACCAACCTGCCCCAAGGTCGTCGAGGAGCGGCGGCCACTCGAAAAAGCTCCGGTGGAGATCCCGCGGGACCGCGTCTTGGTCGTAGTTGGTGATTTGCAGGGAACGCATCAGGTTGAGAGTTTGGTTCTGCGCAGGGAGGACAATCGCCGCGAGACCGAGGCGCTCGTTTGTCAGATGGGCGGCGAAGGGCAAGGCGCCACGGCTCTGCTCGGAGATCTCGTGACTTGGGGTAGTTCAGAAGATAGCTGGCGGCACTTCGACGAATTGGCGAGTCGGATCCAGGGTACGCTTCTGCCAGTGCGAGGCAACCATGACTATCTCGGACTGAACGAGGAGGCACGCGAGCAGTGGCTGCGCCGGTTTCCATGGTTCGAGCAGGCATCTTGGTACAGCGTGAAGTGGAACAGACTTGGCCTGGTGTTCCTCGAATCCAATCTCGGTGAACTGCCGGTGGCGGCGCAAACCGCTCAGCGGCATTGGTACGAACGCGTATTGGCTGAATTCGAGCAGGATCCGCTGGTCTCGGGGATCTTAGTCTTTCTGCATCATGCGCCGTACACCAACAATCCGAATGCCCAAGGTGGCCTCGACGATTTGCGAAAAGCCTTCGTCGCGCCGTTCTGTCGATCCACGAAGGTGTTGGCCATGGTCGCTGGCCACGCCCATGGCTACGAGCGGTTCGCCAAGCCCTGCGGGGATCGGGAGAGCCTGTTCATCGTCTCGGGCGGCGGAGGCGGGCCAAGGCCCGTCGAATCGACGTGCTTCGACGACGAGTGCTTGGCTTCAGGCTGCTGCGAGTCAAGCTCAAGGCCGCTACACTATCTAGTTCTGCAGCAACGGCCGAAAGGACTCGAGGTCACCGTCCAGGCACAACGCACCAAGACGGCAGATGGCGTTCTCGAGGTCGTGCAGATCCCGTTTCGAGATCAAAGCGAGTTTGCCCCGGTAACGAGCAGCTGTAGCGGCCGTTCGGCAAGGCAAGTCACCGAGTGCCCTTGGCAGGCGCCCGAGTGAGATGGCTGCACAAAACCAGACAAGCCCCCGTCCGATCAAAGCGGGGGCTTGTCTGGTGCTTCCTTTGGATCTGCTAGACGTTGGCTTACTGCGCGTTGGTTACGCGAAAGGACAGTTGGTGGCTCGGAATGTATCAGTAAGAGGCAGCGAGATCTTCGAGAAGCTTACTCTTAGCTATAACCAGGGGGGACGGTAGGGCCAGTCTCCTTTCGTTGCTTTCTCAACTGCATCAACTTCGGCGCAGGTCGATTCATTCCCGGCAGGGGTAGGTTTTCTGGGCCTATTGGTTGGTCCCGAAGATTCTGGCTCAGCATGGTTGCCCCCGAGCCGTGATTCCTTGGCCGCTTGACGCAAGGTGCTTGTTGTAGACGTAGGAGCGTCGCCGTCTGTCCCGAGACCAACCGCAATCGCGGCGATCCGCCCGAAGCGGGTCCGTCGCTGTCGCTCAACTCCCGCGCCCGCTTGATCCGTCGCTGTCGCTCAACTCGCGCGCCCGCTTGAGTGGTGCGCGCTGGATTCGGCGTTCCGTTCCCAAAGCTACCCGACGGCCTGCTTAGTTCGTGTTCGCGTTCGCGTCGTGAACAGGACGCACCGCCCAAATGGCGAGAGGCCGATGTCTTTAGCACCGGCCTCTCATCTCTACCTGTGGGCGCAGCAGGGTTTGAACCTGCGACTTCGTCCGTGTGAAGAACGCACTCTACCGCTGAGTTATGCGCCCTCGATCGAGTGACTCTCGAGCGGCCCCGCGGCGGACCGCAGAGCGACGCGTCTTTACCGCGAGTCGCTCGTGGGGGCAAACCCGATTTTTCGCCTTTCGGGAGGGGCTCGACCAATTTGGCTGCTTATGCCCTGGCCAAGCCAGCCCGGCTGAGATACCAAGCGCCCAGACATGACGCGTTGCGGCCCGCTCCTCACCGATCCTAGGTACCTTGAGCTCAAGGACCGGTTTGCCGGGTTGCTGGTGCTGGTGGTTGCGATGGCAGCCTGCATCAGCTTCTCGTTCTGGGCAAAGGTGCAGGCGCGGCCGGAGACGATGCTGCAGGCCTCACCCGCAACGTTGAGGGGGATTGTAGGTTGGCCGCACGCGGTCGACGCGCTCGCCACGCTCGAAGCCGCTCGTCGCAGCAGCCGGCCCCGTGAGCTGCGTCAGATTGTCTTGGATGGGGTCAAGAGCGATGGAACGATTGACGTCGTGACCGGGCCTGGCGCCTTAACCTACTTGTTTCACAACTACCCGAAGAAGGCGAAGGCGCCGAAACCCAACGAGCCCGCAGTCGTCGAAAAGCCTGGCGTTGTCGAAAAGGCGCCGCTCTGTCCGCGTCAGACCATTCTCGTGCGCAAGGATGGTATCGATCCGCAAGCAGAGGTGAGGGACAATCGTTGTCCAACGGTCATGTCTGACCCTCTGCCAATCCCCACCTGCGGTCCGCGTGAGGTCTGGGTCAAGGCGGTTGCCAAGGGGGCTTCGATCCAACAATTGGCGCACCTCGAATACTACCGTTCAAAGGCAGGGCCAGCGTGGAAGATGGCCTTGCCGCGCGGGCGGTTTCAGCTGGCGTTGACCAGCGATTGTCAGCGCGAACTCAGTAGGCGCGAGGCAAGCGCCTTCTAGCTCCTATTCGACGGGCGCCTTGGGCGCAACGATCCCGAGCAAGCGTTTGCGCAGCCGCTCGATCGAACGTGGGTCACGCACACTGATGCCGAAGATAGGCATCGCGGCAGCTTCCGACAGACTGCGTAGGCGTGGCGCGAGCGTCGATTGCGTTAGTTGATCTGTCTTGGTCGCAGCGATCACAATGCTGAGTGCAGGGCGTGACACCCGCGAAGGTCGTGTCAGCCAAGCAAGCAGCTCGTGCTCTTCCTCTTCGAAGTCGCGACGTGCGTCGATGAGCAATACAACGCCGCGCAGCGTCGGTCGGAACAGGAGGTAGCCTTCGATGAGTTCGCCCCAGAGCCGCCGGTCCGTTTTCGAACGCTCGGCGTAGCCATAGCCGGGTAGATCGACGAAATGCGACACCGTGCCTTCACGCGTGCGGGCCTCGAAGAAATTGATCGCCTGCGTGCAACCTGGGGTCTGACTCGTTCGAACCAGACTTTTACGTTCGAACAGGGCATTGAGCAAACTGCTCTTGCCGACGTTCGAGCGTCCGGCAAAGGCAAGCTCAGTGTGGGTGGGTGCGGGTAGTTGATCGAGCGCCTTGGCCTGCGCGTGGAATTTCGCGTCGACGAAGGGGCAAATGGGTAGAGCAGAAGCCTTTGGCAATGTTCGTTCCTACGAGGCTGGGGTATGTGGCTAGTTGCCGAGGGAAAAGGACCACTCGAAGCGTAGGCCAAAGGCCATATCGATGCGGTTGTCGGCGTTGGTGACTTTGGGCCAACGATTCACCGCGCTGGCGGTAAGCCATGGGCCATGGGCTCGGCCGAGAATGGGAAAACCGAAAGAAAGCTCAGTCTCAAGACCATAGCGCTGCCGATCGACGCTGTGTTGCTGCGACCAGTAGCTGCCGACGTGGAGAGTCAGCGAATCGATCATCAGATCGAGGTAGCTTGGGCCTTTCTCCAAATCCTGAGTCCAACGCAGCAGAAATAGTGGGCGAAAGCCCGCCGATAGCGTGGTGACGCTGAAGTCTGCGCGTGGGGCTATCGGTGACCAACGTCCATCGGCGTGGTGGAACGTGACGCCGACGGTGTTCAGATAGAAGGCGGACAGCCCGAGTTGGGTGAACCATCCCGAAGCGGTCCATTCTAGGCCAACTGCCGGAACGAGGGAGAGCTCGCCATCGAACCTACCGTAGACACCGTCGGAACGATAGTTGGGCTCCTCGTTGGCTGGTGCGTCGCGGCGACGATCGAAGGCATCGAAGCTGAGCGGAAGCGCGGCTTCGATCGGGGCCGCGACAGCCTGCGACACGACCGTGCCAGCCAAAAACAGCGTGCCAAGCACGAGCAATGCCGTTTGCCTGCGAGCGACGTTGCTGCGACGACACCAACCATAGACTTGGGTGCGCCAGAGGAGGGGACCGACCTGCGGTGTGTGGGGTTGAGGGGCTAGTTTTCGAGACAATCGATGACCTTGGAGCGTAGTTCTGGCGGAAATATGAGGCGAACGCGTTCGATGACTTCTCCGCTCAGTCGACGGAGCAAGAGCGAGACCTCGCTGGGGGCGCGTTGATGTCCGTTGGGAAACAGCACAGATAGAGCTGCTTGCCCATCTTCGAACGGCACGTCGGTGGCCACGTCGAGGCCGATGCACCAGTTCGGATCGTAGCCCGCCCCTTCGGCGAGGGCTCGCACTTTTTGCAGCGCTTCCAATCGCCAGGCGGGTTCGAGTTGCTCCCCAAACAGTTCGTAGGTTTTGTAGAGTCGCCGTTCGAAGAGGCGCTGCGCAAGGTCCGAGAGCCAGGGATCGTTGTCCGCGCGAAACGCCCGGATCGCCTCCCAGAGGACCGCGTCGTCCAGATCCAGATAATGGCCTAGCGAGCAGTCGTTGCTGCGCGAGAGTTCTTCGAGGGCAGGTGGCGTTGCGGTGGGACGGCGCCCGTCGAGGATGAGGACCTTCAGACGTGCGAGCAGTCGCGCGAGCATCCATTCGCTCGCGCGGCTGGCTTTGTGGAAATAGACCTGCTGGAACATGAAGAGCCGCGCTAAGATGAACGACTCAATGGCCGGCAGTCCCTTGGGGCCATCGATGGCGAGGCTCGGCGCCCGGTCATCGGTGTGGGGTCCAATACGCAGGCTGCGCAATAGCCAATCGAGATCGAACCTGCCGTAACCAACTCCGGTGAAATGCGCATCCCGCAGGAGGTAGTCACAACGGTCCACATCGAAGGTGCCGCTGACGGCGTTGGCCAGGAAAGTGATCTCGTGTTCGCCATGCACCAAGCGCGCAACCCGCTGGGGAAGCGATGAACTCCTCTGCGAAAGCACGCGATGCACGTCCGTTGTCGGATCGAGCAGAATGCGCGTCGTCCAATCCTCGTGACAGGGTGCTAAAGGCCAAGCATCCTCGAAAAGATGCGAAAATGGCCCATGACCCAGGTCATGCAGTAAAGCGGCGGCAAGGGCTTCTTGCCCGCGCTCGGCGTCCACGCGTTGCGAATCCGGCATGTCACGGTCGAGGATGCGGAGCCGTCTGAGGAAGCGCGTCATCACGTGGGCCGCGCCTACCGAGTGCGAGAACCGCGTATGATCGGCGCCAGGGTAGGACAGCGAAGTGAACCCTAGTTGGCGAATCCTTCTCAGGCGTTGAAGCTCGCGCGTTTGCAGCAATTCGACGACGAGCTGTTCCTCGTCGGCTTCGAAGGCCACGAGGCCATGCACGGGGTCACGCAGAATCATGAGGCCCCGGACCTCTACCATGACCTGGGCCAATCACGCGTCACGGCTCGCAGTCAGGTGCACCCGACTGGCCAGCCTGTAAATGTTGCAGTATGCTGTCATTCCTGCAATGTTCCAGTGAATCGCGCGGGCCTAATGTTCGGTATGTCGGATCTCCTCCTGGAGTCGAGATACGGAATGGGATAACTACAGGCGAGCGCTGGACAAAGCACCATTCATGGGCTTCGCTCATAGAGCTGTCCTGGTATGCGGTGCCGGGGCGAGCGTTCACGACCATGCCTGACCCCGTCCATCCTACTGGTCGCAGCACGAGACTTGCTGCCCGAGCCATGCGCCTCGAAGAGATCTTGCGTCTCCTGCCCGAGCGTGAGCTAAGTTCCCTCATTCAGCGGATGCGGATCCGAATCGATGAGTCCAAACGCATCGATGTCCCGTCGCAGGTGGCTCGTGCCTTGCTGATTCTGCCCGAAGCCCGGGATCCCAGTCAGCTGCCGGGACCCACGCGAGAGCTGCTTTTTAGGCTGGCAGAGGCCAAGGGTGTTCTGTTCGCCGAGGATCTGCCGCCTGGGCTCGATTTGCTTGTGGCACGTGGACTTTGCTACGTGCGGCAGCACGAGCGGGGCACCCTCGAGGTGCTCTTGCCCATTGCGTTCATGATCCAAATGCGCAGTTGGGAAGGCGAGGATCCGCGTGGGATCCGCGCGTTGATGTCGCAGCTGACGGCCGAGGTAGCGCAGAGCATTGCGACCCAATACCTCGGGCGCTCGGCTACTCCGCCGCTGGCGCTGGCGCTTGAGCCCGCTTGGGAGACCATGATCAATCCCGAGCTCCTGGCCGCGCAGGTAGATCAATTGGCGCCACTCGAGCGCAAACTGCTTCGCGCCGTGGAAGAGGTTGGCGGCGAAGTCGACACTGAAGAACTACTTGAACTGGAGCGTGAGCCCCTGCGGCTGCGCGGCGCTACGGGCGCGACACCTTCTCGGCGCGGCGTTGGGTTTGCTCTGGAGCGACGTGGGCTGTTGATCCCAATCCACCCAAATCGTCACGTGATCCCGTCGGAGGTTGCCGCCGTCGTCGGCGCACAACGGCGTGCGGAACGCGACGAACAGCGTTCGCAGATTCGTGCCTTCGTGATTGGCGACGACCATGCGCCGCGTCGCGCACGCTTTGCGGAAAATCCGGTACCGGTGGCTCTGGCGATGGCGCTATCGGTGCGCGAGCCCAGCGTCGAGGTTCGCGACGGCGTTGGGACTCCGCGATCGTTGATCACGCGCCTCGCGACGCGCTTCGGTCGCGAAGTTGGCGAAGTAGCGTTGATTGCGGCTATCAGCCGCGCCATCGGTCTCTGGGACGCTTCAGCGAGCGTTGCCGCGGCGCCTCCGGGGTCGCACACAGTGCATGATCTCGGTCACGTTCTATTTGCTGCTTGGCGTCGAGGCGGCGCCTGGGACGAGGCGAGGCCAGACGGCGAAATCCTGCGGGCTTCGCAGGAATCGAGAGACGCGAGTGCCGTTGGAGTTTTGCGTGAGATGGTTCTAGAGGCCCTCGCCGAACTGGGCGACGGAAACTGGGCGCCGTGGTCAGCGATCAGCGAATATTTGCGAGCCGACAGTCGGGCCCCGGGAATTTCGCGCCTGCTGGAGCGTTGGGCTGCGCGCGCGTCGGCGGAGTGTCTGCCTTTGGAGGATATTGCCCGACGAATCGCGCTCGAGAGTCTGCATATTCTAGGTGTGGTCGATCTCGGAGATCCCGATCAAGAAGGGATCCCCGGGGATCGCCTGCTCCGAATCACGCCGCGGGGCCGCGCCTACCTGCGGGGTACGAAAGCATCCCTCGAGCCCGAGGCGGGGCGTTTCATTGACGGTCAGACCTTGCGGATCGGACCGCTAACGAAGGTGGGCCAAGTGCTGGCACTGGCGAACTTCGTCGAGGTAGGTTCCATCACTGGTGCGCTCGACGTGTTGGTCACACCGCAGGCGATTGCCCACGCCCTGAGCGCTGGAGTTGAATCCGATGCGATTCGCCATCGAATCGAGGCGGTTGCCGCGCTACCCGATCCGATTGCACGCGTCTTGGCCCAGGCAAGCGCCGTGGTCGGGCGTGCTGAATTCGTCGAAACACAAGGGTTCTTGTGGGTCGAAGACAACGAAGTGCGCGAGCTTCTGCGCAGTCGGCGTCAGACTTCGGATCTGTTCATCGACCCATCGCCACCCTCGGGCCTGTTGGTGAGTCCAGGCGTGGATCTCGACAAGTTGGCTCGGCGTTGCCGCTCGTTGGGTGTTGAGCTGATGGTAGATGGTCAACCCTACCGGACGCGATCTACCTTGCCGCCAAGTCGTGCGAGCGGGCAGCATCGGATGGACTCCTCGCAGGCACTGTCGGCCGTTCGGGTGAGTGAAACGAAGCCTCCATCGCGGCGTCGCTCGGTTCCCGCCATGGCAGCCGTCAAGCGCCCATCTCGGTAGATATTGCGACATTGACCGAAGGTCACGGCAACGGTAAGGCTGCGAGTTTGGGGGTGCTTGGCGGAGAGAGTGATGCCATTTGGGCAGCGCTTGTGGCATCATCACGGCGTGGCCGATTGGGATCTTGAGCTTCAGCGACGCTTTGCTCAGGCCGGAGGTGTCGGACGGTGAGTGCCGCCTTCGATGCCACTCCGCGTTTGGAGAAGTACGAGCTCATCGAGGAGCTCGGCCATGGGGCAATGGCCACAGTGTATCGCGCGCGCGATCGTCGGCTTGGGCGTGAGGTTGCCGTCAAGGTCATCCATCGGCACCTGCGCGACGAGCGCGAGGTGAAGGAACGCTTTTATCGCGAGGCCAAGGCTGTGGCCAAGCTCCGGCATCCCGGTATTGTCGAAGTCTACGACGTGTCTGAGCCCGAGGACCCAGAACGGTACCTCGTGGTCGAATTGGTGCGTGGTATCACGTTGCGTCAGCTGCTGCGTGAACACTCTCCGTTGCCTACCGAGCTCGGATTGGGCATCGGCGTTGCCGTGGCTCGGGCCTTGTTCCATGCGCATGAACAGGGGGTCGTGCATCGCGACGTTAAGCCGGAGAACGTGTTGCTCGAGTTGCCGGACTACCTGCGGCTTCAGCGCAATTCGGATATACCGAGCAGCACCGGCAGTCAATCGGGATTGAACAGTCGTCGTCCAGTGCTGGTCAAGATTACCGATTTTGGGATCGCTAAGGTGCTGGACGCGCAGGGCGTCACCTCCACTGGCGAAGTGTTGGGATCGCCTGCTCACATGGCGCCCGAGCAAATCGAGGGGCAGTCCGTCGGGCCCAAGGCGGACATCTTCTCGCTCGGAGTGCTCATCTACGAATGTGTCGTTGGGCGCATGCCGTTCGAAGGTAGTAACCCCGCCCAGGTGCTGCGCCGCGTTCTCGACGGTCAGTTCATTCCCACCGAGCGTGCGCGTCCCGAAGTGGGGGCGCTCGTGGGAAAAGTGATCGATCGTGCACTTTCACACGACCCCGAGCGTCGCTATGCCGATGCAGACGAGTTCTCTCGAGCACTCGAGACGGAGCTTGCGCGCGTCGACGTTTCCGACCCGCTGCAACTGCTGGGCGAGTATCTGCAAGAGCCGAAGGAATTCGAATTGGGCTATCAGGCGCGTTTAGTGACGGCGCTCGTCGAGCACGCGCAACGGGCCAGGCGAGAGGGTGCGATCGTCGTAGCCGCGGCACTCTACAATCGCGCACTCGCTTTGCGACCAGGCGATCCCAGCATCGTGGCGGACGTCGCCCGCCTGACGCGGGTGCAGCGTCTCAAGGTTCGGTCGTTGCGTGCAGGCGCAGCGCTTGCGGTACTGGGATTGGCTGCCACAGGGTTGTTGGCCATGCGTGAACGCAGCAATAACGCGACCGCGCGCAAGGCCCCGCCTGTTGCCGTGTCGACTGCGCAGTCTCCAAACCCGCCACAGGCGAACATCGAGGTAGAAAAGACATTGGCGCCTTCTGTGGCGACAGGCGCCAATTCCGAACGGCTGGAGTCCGGGGCGATCAAGCATGAAGGACCGACCACTCCGCGCAACGGCACGCGAGCATCAGCGCGTTCAATTGGTGGTACACGCGTTGTTCAGGTCGTGTTGTCTGGTGCAGCAGGCAGCCGGCTTCTGATCGATGGGGAGGAACGCTCCTGGTTCGGCGTCAAGCATGAGCTCGAGTACGGGGTACATCGGTTTCAGGTAATTGCGCCGAATGAACAATGCTGCGTTGTCCCAGAGCCACGCGCGGTCAAAGTTGCCCCCGGAGAGGGGGAGATCCGCGTTGTGATGGCAGTCGAGTTCCGCGATGCTCAGGTGCAGTTATCTGGCGTCGAAGGGACGACCCTGACTTGTGGCGAGCTCTTCCCCGGGGTCCTTGGGGCTCCGGGTCGGCGTTCAGTGCGTGTCTCGAAGCCGGAAACCCACGGTGCTTGCACGCTATTTCCTCCGGCGGACAGTGGGAAAGGCCCGAGAACTATTGACGTTGTCCTAAGACCGGGTGGTACCTTCACGGTCTCTGGAACCTAACGGGTAGCCGAAAGCGGTGTTCCCCGGGCGGTTGACCTCGATGTTGTCTCGTCGGATCCGACATTGGTTTCGATTGGTGGTGGCGGTCTGTCTATCGGCATCGGCCGTGCAAGCTGCACCGACCAACCAAGGAACCCAGCCAAAGCCCAGGACCGTGGCAGGTGAGCGCCTCGGTGAGGATGCCGAGATCTCGCGCGCGACGGGTTTGTACGACACCGGTCAGTACGAAGCTTGCGTCGATGCGTTCGACCATCTCTTGAGTCCGGACGAACCACGACGGTTGCGCTCGCCGGCCAAAGTAGAAGCTGCCAGGACCTATCACGGAGCTTGCCTGATAGGCGTTGGGAGAACGACCGACGCCGAGCGAGTGTTCAAGGAAGCGATCCTCGAGAACCCTCAGATGAAGGCTCCCGATGGGTTGCTCTTCCCCGAGGCCGTGGTCGAACTGTTCTTGCGTGTCCACGAATCGATGCTGGACGAGATCCGTCGCGCCGAACAGAAACGCATGCAGGACGCCGAAGTGCGCGCCAATCGCGAGCAGCGGCTGCGCGAGCGCGAACGGCAGCGTGTGGAGCAACTTGTCGCTTTTGCCGAGAAGGAATCCGTTGTCGAGACGCACAATCGCTGGATTGCCAGCATCCCGTACGGCGTTGGGCAGTTCCAGAACGGAAGCAGCGGACTTGGTTGGCTATTTCTCGTGAGCGAGACCGCGCTGTCGGGACTGCTCGTGGGTTCGGTCTACACCCAAGTCTACTACCAGTCGAAATCTGCCGAACTGGCGAAGACGCAGGAAGAGCGCAACGCTGGTATTCGCTCGGCTACCGCATTGCAGACCATCAGCGGGTACGGCCTGCTCGGGGTCGGAGCAATCGGGATTCTCGAGGCACATCTTTCCTTCGTGCCAGAGGTGCGCATCGAGCGGAAACGCCAACTGCCCGAGCATCTCAGGCTGCCCAACAACCGCTCCTTGTCCGCGCAGCCAACGCTGTCGCTCTCAATCGTACCCTGGACCTTCGGCGGCTCGTTGGGGGGCGCCGTGGTCGGCGCATTCTAGCTCATTGATTCAACGCTTGCGGTAGGTGGCTACGTAGAAGCCACCGAATGCCTTCAACGGACTGTCGCAGAGGAGCCTTTCTAGTTGGCAAAGGCCTTGGCGCAGGAGCGGAATGCGCATAAAATGGGCGGTCGGAGTAACGATGCGGATCCCTCGTGCCCCGGCGAATTCGCAGCCCATCGGCGTTAGCGCTTTGGCGCGCTCGGGACTGTCGAAGCGCAAGTAGACGTTCTTCTCGTGGGCACCGGCGGCGACCTTGCCTGCGGGACCGTAGCGTTTGATCAACCCGCGGAGGCTATGCGGATTGTATAGCTCGGCAAGGACGTAGCCGCCGCTGCGAGTGACGCGTGCCATTTCGGACAAGGCGCCCTCAATGTCAGGAACATGAGCGAGCACTTTGAACGAGCAGGTGGCGTCGAAACTTTCGTCAGCGAAGGGCAAGGCGGTGGCAGACGCCTCCGTGACGTCGAGCCCGCGCGCTCGAGCCTTCTCAAGCATTCCCGGCGAAAGGTCAACACCTTTGGCAGATTTGGCAAATTTGCGGATCCGCTCCAAGACCAATCCAGTGCCACAACCGACTTCGAGAACGTCACGGTTGGTGCCAAAGCGCTCCACATAGCCGGCCTCCAATTCGTCCAGGAGCTCATGGTAGCCTCCTGGGTCGTTCTTGCCGCGATGGCGTTCATACCCGGTCGCAAAAGCGTCGTAGTAGCGCTTGTTAGAATCGTGGGAACCGGAAGCATCCATTGTTCTGGACCCGACCATGGCGCTTTGGGCGGGCTTCGGCAAGGCGCGAACGCAGAACAACGGGCGCTAGGCCTCGACATGCTGGTAAAATGGCGTGCCCATGCGAGACGCCGCCGGTGAATTGGCCAGAGGATGCAACGGTGACCGCTGGTCGCGCTGTGGACTCGTCCTGCTGCTCCTGGTCGTATCGCTTGCTTATCTACCCTCCCTGAGTGGGGGCTTCCTCAATTGGGATGACCCGTGGCTTCTCGAGTCGAACTCGCTGTTGCAGCAGCCAAGTTGGAAGGTACTATGGCAGATCTGGACGGATTTCTCGCTGCCAACCCGTTTCGCGTTCGGTGCCGAGTATCTGCCGTTGCGTGACACGAGCCATCTCATCGAAGCCTGGGTAACCGGGATCCGCCCGCTGCCATTGCGGTTGGTCAACCTGGTGACGTACCTCGGCGTGGTCTGCGTGGTGTATCGATTGATGCGGAAACAATTGCGGAGCGAGCTTGCCGCGCTGGCGGTGACGGCGGCATTTGCGTTACATCCAGTCCACGTGGAAAGCGTCGCCTGGCTTGCTGGACGCAAAGATCTGTTGGCGATGCTGTTTGCGGCGCTTGCGATGCACGCGTACGTGTCACGACGCAACCATTTCGTCTGGACTACGGCCCTTTGGTTCTTGCTTGCGATGCTTTCGAAGTCGATGAGCGTCGCGTTGCCGCTGCTGTTGCCGTTGTTCGATATTTGGGTCGGACGTCGACCGAGCCTTCGTGCGATTGGCTTCAGTCTGCTTGCGGTAGCGCTGGTCATGCCAATACATCTTTATGTGGGGCAGCTCGTCGGTATGATGGAACCGCGCGCGGGAGGTAGTCTATATCTCCAGCTCGCCACGATGGGTCCCGTCTGGCTGCGCTACGTAGCAGTGCTCCTGTGGCCATTCAGCTGCAGCTTGGTACAGGAGGTACCAACCTTGACAAGGTGGACCGCTGTCTCCGCGTTGGGATACGCGGCAATCGGTGCAGGGGTGGCGCTAGCCCTGTGGAAATGGCGGCATGGTCGAGTGGAGTGGCTCGTGGCCCTGGGGTTCTTTCTGCTGCCGCTCTTGCCGGTCAGTCAGGTGATTGCGCCGCTACAAAACAGAATGGCCGATCGCTACCTTTGGTGGAGCGTAATGGCGTTGGGGGTGCTGCTAGCGGTCCTCGTCGAGCGCTGGCCCAAGTCAGGTGCTGCATTTACGTTGGTGATTTTGGTCTTCTGGACCGCGGTCACTGCCGAACGCGCCGCACTCTTTGGCGACAGTGCGCTCGTGTTCGCTGACGCGACGAGCAAGACGACCGACAGTGGCATCGGTCCATACCAATTGGCGATGGCGCTCGAATCCGAGGGGGCGATCGACGGCGCGCGCGCGGCCTACGAAGAGGTGTGGCGGCGCACCCACGGTCGGAACGAGACGGCGCGGCGCGCGACCAACAACCTGGCGCGGCTCGAGGCGCATCAGGGCAATCTAGAGCGGGCCGAATGGGTGTTGCGGCGCGGCCTAGATCATTTCCCAACAGATCCGCGGATGCAGGGCAATCTGGCCAAGGTCTTGGGGAAGCAGGAGTTCGCGAGAGAGGGGATGGCGGGACAGCGGTGAAGTCCGGTCCCGGTCGTCCCGTGGTGGCAAACGCGCGAGTTCTTTTTGGGCTCAAGGGGTTGTCCACGACATGACGGCCGTCAGTCGCCGGATTGTCTTGACACGAATTGAAGTGTCACCTCCTTCACGCTGGTATAGCCTGACGCAGCCCGAGTGGCTTCATCGTTTGGGGTTTCCGCCCCGAGCGTCGGGGAACGCCTGGGGACCAGCGAACACTAGGTGAACATGATTTCGGATCCCGTGCAGCCGGCGAATCAAGGGGGCAGATTCCTTCTGCTGGCGCTTCCGGTCGTGCTCGGCATGCTAGTTGGCATCGGGGGCTATACCTTCAAGTACGCTGAAGGCCTCTCCTACTTGAGTAGCGATCCGAAAGCCTGTGTCAACTGCCACATCATGCGGTCGCAGTACGACTCGTGGCAGAAATCGAGCCACCACGGTGTTGCTGTTTGTGTCGATTGTCATCTGCCAGAGTCAGTGATCCCGAAGTTGATGACTAAAGCGAGCAACGGCTACCACCACTCCAAAGGGTTCACACTGCAGGACTTTGACGAGCCCATTCGGATCAAGCCAGGCAATGCTGCCGTCTTACAGCAGAATTGCCTGCGCTGTCACGAGGACATGGTGCATCAGTTGGTGACGGGCGCAACGACGGACCGAGACGCCGTCACTTGCGTTCATTGCCATTTTGGCGTCGGGCACGGCGAGACCGCTGGGCTCGGTCCGTCGAGCCAGCGGGACCGAATGCCGTAAACTTCGAATTTGCGTTCAAGAGACTGTGAGCGTCCAATGACTTCTACGAAGGAAACGAATCTACTCCGAAGCCGAGGCTTCCTCCTCTCGCTGCTCGCTGGTGCAGTAGTGGCTACTGCCGGTGCGACAGCGCTTCTGATCAATATCTCGCAGCGCAAAGCCGAACAGAAGTCAGTCTACGTGCGAGTTGTCGACGTGGGGGAAGACGATGTCGATCCCGCCAAGTGGGGACGCAACTGGCCGAATCAGTACGATGGGTACAAACGCACGGCCCAGAAGACGCATACCCGGTTCGGCGGCAACGGCGCTTCCGAAGCGCTGCCACCGGAGAAGATCGACCGCGACCCGTGGTTGAAGCGTATGTTCTTGGGTTACGCCTTTTCCATCGACTATCGGGATCGCCGGGGGCACGCGTACATGCTGGCGGATCAGCAGGCAACTCAACGCCTGACGAAGCCGCAGTCCGGCTCGTGTCTGCATTGCCATGGTTCCGTGATGCCGCTCTATCGTGAGCTTGGTCACGGCGATGCCATGGTGGGCTTCGAACAGACCTACAAGATGAGTTACCAGGACGTCAGCAAGATGCTTCATGGTAAGGGTCAAGCGGTACCCGTTAGTTGCGTGGACTGTCATGAGCCGCAAACCATGGCGCTACGGGTAACCCGCCCCGGATTCATCAAGGGGATCCAGGCGCTGGCTCAGTCGAGTGCAGCCGTGCCAGCGCTTACTTCGGTGCAGAGATGGCGTGAGGGCAAGCGCGAACGCTCGTACGATCCAAACGTCGATGCGTCACGCAACGAGATGCGGTCATTCGTTTGCGGCCAATGCCATGTGGAGTACTACTGCTCTTCGAAGATGCCGTTGACCTTCCCGTGGTCGAAGGGCCTGAAGGCTGAGGAAATTGAGTCGGCGTGGAACGAGCAAAAGTTCCCCGACGGTTCGGCCTTCGTCGACTACCAGCACCAGGAGACAGGGGCGCCCATTCTCAAAGCGCAGCATCCGGAGTTCGAGCTGTGGAATCAAGGGATCCACGCCCGCAGCGGGGTCTCTTGCGCGGACTGCCACATGCCCTACATGCGTGAAGGTGCCTCAAAGGTGAGCGACCATTGGGTGCGCAGCCCGTTGCTCAACGTCAATCGCGCCTGCCAAACCTGCCACCGCTTCTCCGAAGAGGAAATGAAGGGTCGCGTTGATGTCATTCAGCAGCGTAACTACGACCTATTGCAGCGCGGCGGCAAGGCGGTAAGCGAAATGATTGACGCTGTCTTGGCTGCAAAGGCCAAGGGCGCGACTTCGGAACAGCTCAAACCGGCGCTTGAGCTGCAGCGCAAGGCGCAATGGCGCCTTGACTTCATCGCGGCGGAAAACAGCATGGGCTTTCATGCTCCACAGGAGGCGGCGAGGATTCTAGGTGAGGCAGCCGACTACGCTCGCCAGGGCCAGGTGGCCGCCATTGCTTTGGTTGGGCCAAGCCCAGCCGCGGTTCCTGTTCCCGAACCGTCGGCCGCAGCGGCAGGCGCGGGTGCCAATCGGGCCGGAGCCGGTCCATTCGCCAAGGTTGCGGAACCGCCAAACAAGCCGAAGGTGGTCCCATCGGCTCCCGCAGGCTCGGCGCTTCCATAGCGGGGCGTTTCTGTCTGGCGTTAGGGTTGCGGCACTCTGACGACGGTCCTGGACATGAGCCTTCGGTCGCTTATCTGAGCCGTCTTATGGCGTTCGCGGAACTGACGTTGGAATTATCGTGCGCTGCCGGATGGTCGACACCTCTTGCCTGAGTCTGAACCGTGGAGCCGACGGAACCTGGAGGCGTGCGTAGCCATGCAAGGCTCGGCTCCACAACAGGTGCCTTCGATGCGGCTTGAGCTCATCAAGGCCATCCTGCGTCGGTATGTGCCGTCTGCCATTGTGGAGTCAGTTGTCAAACGTGCCGTCGTCACGAACCACGTCGACGTGCAGGGACTGAGCCACGAGGAGCTTGAAGCCGTAGTGGCAAGCGCGGTGGCTGGGCTGCGGCGCGTTGTTGACAGTAAGCTTCTGGCTACACTCATGATCGATCTCACCGAAATTCTCGCTGAGGTCAGCGATGAGCTCGAGTCGAATCCCGGCAGCGTTCGGGGGTACTCTGGAACGATTCGGATCGCGCGTCACTAGGTGACGCGCGTGCAAGCGAGTGACCAGGCTACGCACCTTCGTCGTGGCGTCGAGCATGTTCAAGTAAGGCATTCGAAGTGGGTAATTGGATCTCGTCGGGCGCGTCGACGTCACCTTGCACGAATTCGAATCGCCCGTCCGTGGTATCTAGAATGCGATAGAGCTGCTCACGTGGAGCAAGATGCGCGGCGCCCTCGAGGCTGACGCGATGGACGCGGCCATCGCAGAGTTCGAGCCGGGCGTTGGCGACGGTGCCAATGCGCAGGATCCCTGAGCGACGCTCCATCTCGAGGAAGCCAAGAACGGATTGGATACTGACCTGACGCAGATCCCCACGTAGGGCGTCACGCTCGGCTTGGTTGGTGGTGCGGTTGACCTGCTCGGCGCGCAATACGGCGCGTTCGACTCGTGTAATGAGATCCTGCGGGTCGATAGGCTTGGTCAGGTAGTCGTCGACGCCTAGACGGTAGCCGACGAGGCGATCCTGTTCGCTCGACAGCGACGTCAAGAACAAGATCGGAACCTTGGCCAGGGCAGGGCGGGCGCGCAGCAGCCGCACCATCTGCCAGCCATCCATGCGCGGCATCTGCACGTCCGTTAGGATTACATCGGGTTTGCTCTCGATGCAGAGCGCCAGCCCAGCGAGGCCATCGCGCGCCACTCGGACGATATCTCCGCGTGCCGCAAAGGCGGCAGAGCTTACGTCGGATTGAAAGTGGTCGTCGTCGACGATGACCATGTTGAGTTTTCGGAATTGCGACTGGGCCCGGACGTCACCTACGTCCGGCGTGGAGTTGATGATGAACCACTCGATACGTTTCTGGATGGTCTCGTCAGGGTCGACGAATTTCAGACCCATCCCGGCGGCCTGTCCGTCACTACCGTCGCGCGTGAAGACAACGCTGCAGGGCACTTCGAGATCTTGGCCGCCATCTGGCAACCTAATTGCGAGCGAGATGACGCTGTCCTTCGGTTCGGGCCGATCCGTCTTGAGGAATAGGCCGCCGCGCGAGAGGTTGGCGCTGTACGCGACAACTAAGGCATCGACCGTTCGAAAGGTGATGTGAAACTGGGCAGTTACTCGTAGGTCACGCGGTTGCATGCGAACTCGGTTCCGAAGCAAGGGGGCGTTTGGCAGGGGCGAACTGCTTCAATTGCCAGAGATCCCGATCCACATCTCAACACGGTGCAACTCACCTTGACAACATCGACTAAGGCGTTGAACCGAGGCGCGAGCGGCTAGCGGGCCAACTTTGCTCCTCCTGCAAGAAAGCCAGTCTCCCTATGTGCTTCCACCTGTGATATTAGTCGCGTCTCATGCGAGTTTTGGTAGCCGGCCGACTCCCGAAAAATAGCCTGGAAGAAATTCAGTCGTTGGGCGTTGAGCTGGTCTACGAGCCATCGCTACCGCCAAGCGAGCTAGGTTGCGCGCTTTCGGGCGTCAACGTACTGGTCGTGCGGGGGCTACTCGTCGATGCTGCCGCCATTGGTGCAGGGGATGCACTAAATCTTATCATTCGGGCAGGCTCGGGGACGGGAAGCATCGACGTTTCTGCGGCGAGCGCCCGAGGGATATACGTCGCCAACACGCCTGGCAGAAATGCCTCGGCCGTTGCCGAGCTGACGATGACCCTCATCGGTTGCTTGGATCGGCGCATTCCTGATGCCTTGGCGAGCCTCAGAGCGGGTGCTTGGGACAAGGAAGATTTTGCCCAGGCCAAGGGTCTTCGCGGACGGCGACTTGGCATCGCTGGCCTCGGGTACGTGGGTCGTTACGTTGCGGGTCTGGCGAAAGCCTATGGCATGTGTGTTCATGCTTGGAGCCGTTCGCTGACTCCTGCTCGCGCAGCGGAGTTGGGTGTCGGGTTGTGCCCGAGCCTGGTTGCGCTGGCAGAGCGCTCGGACGTCTTTTCGGTTCACCTTGACGCGACCGAGCGCACTCGGGGGATGATTGACCGTCGCGTGCTTGAGGCACTGCCCGTGGGGGCCATCTTCATCAATACGGCCGGTTCCTCCTTGGTCGATTACCAAGCCCTCGTCGACGTTGCCCAACGCAAGAAGCTACGCTTGGGTCTCGATGTCCTACCGGACGAACCGCTGCAGCGCAATTCGAGCTACGTGCATCCTATAGTTGGCATGCCGTGGGTTTGCGCCACTCCCCACATTGGGGCATCGACCGACGAGGCCCAGGACGCCATAGCCAACGAAACGGTTCATGTGCTGCGCAGCTTTCTGACCAAGGGCGAGGTCCCGAACGTGGTCAACATCAGCGCCACCTCCTGGGCACGCTATCAGCTCGTGGTGCGGCACATTGAAAAGACAGGTGCGCTCGCGCATGTGCTGACGGTCTTGAAACGCCATGGGATCCACGTCCAAGAGCTTGACAACACTGTTTTCGAGGGTGGCAAGGCAGCTTGCGCGAAGATTCGTGTAGAATCCAGGCCATCGGATGGGTGTTTGTCGGAAATAATGGCATTTTCTAGCGAGATTCTGCATGTCGATCTCGTGAGCCTACCCAATCTTGCCTGAAAGGGCGGTCTCGCGGCGCTGGCATTGGCTCGTCGCACTTTGCGGCGTCCGCAACAGGGCTCGTGGGACCTGTGGGCGCCGTGGTCGAACGCCCTCTCATCGGCGTTTCCGGGTCCTTGGTCATCGATCGACATCGGCTGCCCAACCTATCGTCCGCCCGTACTTGCGGGGACCCCACCTGGACTGTATGCTGCGCGCCGACAGTTCGGGCGAGTCCTGACGGACCCCCTCATAGGGTCCGTTTTTCTTTTCAGGCCCCCGACGTCAAAGTCGCCCTAACGGGTTTCGCCCGAGGGCTCCCGTCCGCCCCATGAGCATCGCCCATACCAAAGTCACCGGCCTCGACGAAGCGCGCCTCGTCGCGTTGATCGAACCAGTGCTTTTGGCGCATGGGGTCGAAGGCGTCGAAGTTCTTTGGAAGACCGATCCTGCGGGTTGGGTACTGACCGTCAACGTCGAGAAGCTTGGTAGCAAACTGCCCGGTGAAGGGGTTACAGTTGATCTCTGCTCGGAGATATCGCGCGAGCTGTCGGCTGCACTCGAAGGCGATGACCTGATTGCGGCGGCCTATCGGCTTGAGGTGGGCTCCCCCGGATTGGAGCGTGCGCTGTATTTGCGGGAGGACTACGGACGCTTCGAGGGGTGTCTGGCGAAGGTGAAGCTTACGAGCCCCAGCGGTGACCAGTCCGCCATTCGGGGTCGCATTTTGGGTTTTGACGACGCGGGCAACATTAGGTTCGAGACAGAGACAGGCGTTGTTGCGGTGGAGTACTCAGCCATCGCGAGCGCGCGACTGGTATTCGATTGGAATAGTCCAAGCGTATTAGGCGGGGCCAAGGCAAAGTCGCCGAAGCCCCGTTCGTCCGAGCGCGACCGGAGGAATCGCGCAAGCAAACGGAAAAGGTGATTCATGGCAACCGGCTTCGACACCGATCTTGGCACCATCGTCAAGAGCGTCGCTCAGGAAAAAGGGATTGACCCCAAGGTTCTCATCGAGACCATTGAGGCCGCTATCCTGAAGGCAGCGCAAGCAGCATTCGGTCCCAGTCGCGATCTTGAAGCGCGATACAATGACGAGACCGGGAGCATTGACCTTTTCCAATACATGACGGTCGTCGATGACGTGGCCGATGAGGAAAGGCAGATCTCGATCGAGGACGTCAAGAAACACAACCTTGAGGCGGAACTCGGTGAGGAACTCGGGTTTCAGGTCTTCTGGCATCCACGTGACTCGGACAAGGCGCGACAGCAGGACAAAGAGTTCGGTGACATGCTCGATCTGAAGCAGGCCCGAACGACCTTTGGTCGCATTGCGGCGCAGACTGCCAAGCAGGTCCTTTTGCAGCGGGTGCGCGACGCAGAGCGCGACATCGTGTTCTCCGAGTACAAGGACCGTCAGGGGCAGTTGATTCGCGGGATCGTGCGGCGATTCGAGAAAGGTCACAACATCGTGGTCGATCTGGGGCGCGGCACCGAAGGTATCCTATCGGCTCGCGAGCAGACGCCACGGGAGACTTACCGGCCTGGCGATCGTATTGTCGCCTACGTCAAGGACATCGATCGCGAAGCGCGCGGACCGATGATCGTGTTGAGTCGCTCCTCGCCACACTTGGTTGAGAAGCTGTTCGAGTCGGAGGTTCCCGAAATCTACGAGGGCATCGTCAAGATCTCCAGCGTTGCTCGAGAGCCAGGCGCGCGCAGCAAGATTGCGGTCATGTCGCGAGATGCTGACGTCGATCCCGTGGGGGCTTGCGTTGGCATGAAGGGCTCGCGGGTCCAGGCAGTGGTGCAGGAGCTGCGCGGCGAGAAGATCGATATCGTGCCATGGGACGCCGATCCCGCGCGCTACATCATCAATGCAATCCAACCGGCGGAGGTCAACAAAGTCATCGTCGATGAAGGCGATCGCCGCATGGAGCTCGTTGTGCCAGACGAGAAGCTATCGCTCGCCATTGGGCGTAAGGGTCAGAACGTTCGTTTGGCTTCACAGTTGACCGGATGGCGTCTCGATATCATCAGCGAGAGCAAGTTTCGGCAAATGGAGGACGAGGCGCTGGGTGCTTTGCGCGAGATTGAGGGAATCGAGGAGGACGTGGCCAAGGCCATGTATCGACTTGGTTTCCGTGCTCTCGAAGAGGTGGCGGACGCGTCCGAGGAGGAACTTGTCGCCATCGACAAGATTGGCTCGGCAGAGCGAGCTCAGGAGCTCAAGGATGCGGCAGAGCGCAGCATGGATCTGCAGCGTCAGGAGCGCATTCGTGAGTTGATCCAGCGCGCCGAGGCACTTACGGATCGTGACAAGCTGCGCATCGTGGGTCATGTGGGGCCGCGGACTCTGCAAGCCCTCGAAGATGCCAACTACCGATCCGTTGATGATCTGGCGAGGGAAGATCCGGATCGACTGGCTCTGCGGACCGGGCTTGGCGTTAAGAAGGCGAAGGCCGTGCGGGATGCAGCCAAGCACTTCCTGGCCCATGAGCTGAACGAGCTAATGACTGCGAGGACAACGGCGAAGCAGCAGCGCGATGTCATTGCCCCAGACCTGGGCCTGACGAGCGACGCAAATCCGGCGACAGGTAACGAGGTTGCCGCTGAGGCTAACCCGGAAGTGCACGCTGAATAGCCGCGGGGCTTTCGGGCCTATGATGACCCGAACCCACACCAGAAACGAACAAGGAGAGCGCTACGAAGTGCAGATGCAGATGAAAGGTAAGTACGGAACAAAGCAACGGGTCTCGCCGCGAACGGCGAAGCCGCGTAGAGTTGCAGGCGCGCGCGCGTTGCCTACGGCTCCCGTACGGACCTGCGTCGGCTGCAGGCAGCAGGGCTCTCCCTTGGAGCTAGTGCGCATGGTGCTTGGACCTGACGCGAGCGTCGCATTCGATTTGGCGGGAGGAGCCGCGGGTCGAGGTGCTTGGGTTCATCCAACCGAACCGTGTCTGCGCAAAGCCACCAAGGCGACGGCCCGCAGCCTTCACGTCGATGGTACCGAGAACGTGGAGGCGCTGGCCTTGAGCTTGGCGCAGGCGGCCACGCGGCGGGCGGTGGGTCTCGTCGGAGCGGCCCATCGGGCGCGGTATGTCGCGCTCGGCAGCGACGCGAGCAAAGAAGCGTTCTCTGCAGGCAGAGCACGGCTCGTGGTTTTGGCGACCGATGCCAAGGCGGCGAAGCAGGAGGCTTGGATTGAGGCAGCCGTAGCGAAGGGAATCCTCGTAGCTTGGGCTACGAAGGACGAGCTTGGTTCAATCGTGGGGCGCGACGAGCTAGCAGTCCTGGTCGTCACGGACGAGGGGCTGGCTCGAAATCTATTAAGAGTGATAGCGATGACGATACCGGTCAGCAGCAGGCTGGCGAAGGCGGCGGCTGTTTCGGCACTGGCGACAGGATCGCAAGGGCGACAAGATTCGGAGGATGGATGAGTAGCAAGTTGCGCGTCTACGAGGTAGCTCGCGATCTGGGAATGGATAACAAGGAGCTCGCGAGTTTGCTCCAGTCCATCGGCTTTTCCGAGATCAAGAACCACATGAGTGTGGTTCCTCCGGAGGCAATCGAACGAGCCAAGCGGCAGCTCGAGCGTCGTAACGAGCCGAACAAAGTCGTCGAAGAACGAATTCGTCCGACGGTGGTCAAGCGGCGCGCCGCCGCGAAACGACCTGAGGATTCAGCTCCTGCAGCAGGCGCTGAGAGTAGCTCTGCCATGCGGGCGGCGGCGCCTATAGTGCACCCGGCTCACCCGGTCGTGCACCATGTAGTGCACGACGAGCCCCGTTCTGCCCCCGTTCCTTCGGTTGAATCACACGCGCATCCAGCGTCCGAGCCGAAACTGGAAGTTGCGGTGGCGGCAAGAACGGCGCCAGTTACGCCGGTGCCAGGAGCAGCTGCCGAACCGGCCGCGACTGGTGAAAAGAGCCCGGAGGTCGAGCGAGAGTCGCACTCGGAAGGTCGGATTAAGGCGGAGCCCGTGGCGTCCGCTGCTCCGGCGATGAAATCCTCGGTCGTGGAATCAGGGGCAGCTGAGGCGCGGCAGTCCGAGCGGCTTGTCGTTGCTGCTCCGATCCTCACACCACCGGAGACGGTTGAAGAGAAGAGCTCCGCTAAACCCGAACCCGAAGCACCAGCGTCGGCCGCCGCGGAGGTCGTCGTGCCCCCAACTGCTGCAGTGGCACCGGTCGAACCGCCGCCGGTTATCAAACCGGAACCCGTCGTTGAAACTAGCTCGGCTCCCGTTGCCGCAACGGCGATCGCCAAGGAGCCGACGCCTGCAGTCGCTGCAGTTCGTGCGGCACCGACGGCTGCCGCTGCCGCTGCGCCAGCTCGGTCTGTTTCGCCGTCGGTTCCACCGACACGACCCTCGAGTCCCCCGCGAACCGGCATCGACGTTTGGGAGGGCCGTCCCGGTGTCCCCATGGGTCCAGCGCATCGCGCTCCGGTTCCGCGTCGCGTGCAGTACGACGCAAAGGCAGGTGCCAATGCGGCCCAACGTCGACCGGGACAACCCGGTGGACCGATGATGGGGCAACGAGGTCCAATGTCGCGAGGCACTCGTGGCAGGGGTCCCGGTGGCATGATGGGCGGTGGCGGTGCCTTTGGACGTAGCGGACACATGGGCGGGCGTGGTGGTGGAGCCGCTGTGTCGGCACCCGTGGCGACCCAGGAACGTGGCGCACACAAGCGCGTCGTTAGGATCGAGAGCTCTATCGGACTGCAGACACTTGCCGGACGAATGGGCATCAAAGCCCACGAACTTCTGCGCAAGCTCATCATGCTCGGTATGACGGGGGTGAACATCAATAGTAACCTCGATGCCGATACTGCGAAGATCTGCGCAAGTGAATTTGGCTGGGATGTCGAGGACGTCGCCGTATCCGAAGAGCAAGCGTTGGTCATGGCCCAGGGCGTCGAAACCGAAGTGGATTTGGGCGACAAATTGCCCCGTCCGCCGGTGGTAACCGTGATGGGTCACGTTGATCACGGCAAGACCAGCCTTCTAGACCGCATTCGCAAGGCCAACGTGGTCGCCGGCGAAGCCGGAGGCATCACGCAGCACATTGGTGCCTACAGCGTAGAAACGCCCGGCGGTCGCGTTACCTTTCTCGATACACCCGGACACGAGGCGTTTACCGCGATGCGCGCTCGCGGCGCCCAGACGACGGACATCGTCATCTTGGTCGTGGCCGCTGACGACGGCGTGATGCCGCAAACGAGAGAGGCAGCCAACCACGCCAAGCTAGCCAAGGTGCCGATCGTCGTCGCCATCAACAAATGCGACAAGCCCGAGGCGCAGCCGGATCGATGTCGGCGCGAGCTGGGTGAGCTCGGGCTAGTTCCAGAAGAATGGGGCGGTGACACTCTGTTTGCTGAGGTCAGCGCACAGACTGGCAAGGGACTGGAGACTTTGCTCGAGAAGGTCCTACTCCAAGCGGAGATGCTCGACCTCAAGGCGAACCCGAACAAGCCCGCCGTGGGTGTGGTGCTTGAGGCTCAGCTCGATCGTGGTCGGGGGCCTGTGGCAACCTTGTTGATCACGGATGGCACGTTGCAGCGCGGTGACGTGTTGCTTGCCGGCGCGGCCAGCGGCAAGGTGCGTGCGATGCTCGATTCGTTCGGGCGCAATCTTACTTCTGCTGGACCAGCCACTCCGGTCGAAGTCATTGGTCTAAACGACGTGCCGGCAGCAGGTGATCCGATCCACGTCGTCAAGGATATCAAGAAGGCTCAAGAGATTGCCGATTCGCGCAAGACCAAGGAGCGGCGTAGCCTGATGCCGAGCGCTGGACCACGTCTGACGCTCGAAGAGCTCTACAAGGCAATGAAGGACACCGAGCAACTCGAGCTCAAGGTGATCGTCAAGGCGGACGTTCACGGGTCGGTCGAGGCCGTATCCGATTCGCTGGTGCGACTGTCCACCGAGAAGGTGAAGGTCACCGTGGTGCATTCGGCCGCGGGAGCCATCACTGAAGGTGACGTCAACCTAGCGGTTGCCGCGGGCGCGATCATCATTGGCTTCAACGTGCGTCCGGCCGGAAAAGCAGCGTCATTGGCGGCGCAGGAGAAGATCGAGGTCCGCCACTACAACATCATCTACAACGTCGTCGACGACGTCAAAGCCGCAATGGAAGGCCTGCTTTCACCGAGCCTCATCGAGAAGGCACTCGGTCAAGCTCAGGTGCGTCAGGTCTTCCGGGTTTCCAAGGCGGGCAACGTCGCGGGCTGTATGGTGATTCAGGGCGTCATTCGACGCTCCGGCACGGTGCGCCTGATGCGAGAGAACGCATTGATATGGAGTGGAAAGCTCAACAGCTTGAAGCGGTTCAAGGATGATGCTCGCGAGGTCAAAGAAGGATTTGACTGCGGCATTGCGCTTGAGGGCTATCAAGACGTCAAAGAAGGCGACATCATCGAATGTTTCGAGATGGAAGAGGTTCGCCAGACTTTGTAGCAAATCCCAATGTTCGTTGGCACGGCACGCTTCGTAATCCATATTCCAGCGGCGCAGTCGCTCAAGGACCGAAGGCGTGTCGTGAACAAGCTCAAGGATCGAATTCGCGCTAAACTCGCGGTGAGTCTGTGCGAAATCGGTGATGCAGATCGGCATCAAGTGGCAAGGATTGCAATCGCTACTGTTGCCCGCGATGCCGAGAGCTGTCGACGAGTGATCGATGCCGCGCGCGCAATGGCAGATACGCAGGCGGATGCTTGGCTGACAGACACGCGCAGCGAAGTCCTGTCGTTTGGGGCTGGTGGTGACAACCTGCGGCGCGGAATCGAATCCAACTCGCTCGATGACGCCTACGAAGAGAAGCTCTCGTTCCCAGCGGATGCCGAGAGTGAAACAACTGTGGCGAAGCGCCAGCGCCGCCACAAGGAACGAGAGTAGTTATGCCAACCGAATCGAGACGACCCAAACGCGTCGCCGAGGCGATCCGTTCGACCGTGGCTGAAGCACTGACCGCGGACCTATCCGATCCGACGCTTTCGGGCGTCGTCATCTCCGAGGTCTCGGTGTCTGATGACCTGGTGTCTGCACGAATTGGCGTGAGGCGTCTGGTCGATGACGGCAAGGACGCTTCGCGACAGCGTGTCGTTCAGCATCTCGAGCGTGCCCGGGGTCGGCTGCGGCGATTACTCGGCCCGAGGCTCGACTTGCGTAAAGTTCCAGAGCTTCACTTCTACTTCGATGAGGGGCCAGACAAACGCGCCAAGGTTGACGTGTTGCTCGCCGAGATCGCCGAAGAAGAACGCCGCCGGGAGCCGAAGGAATAGGCGTGGAAATGTGGCGCGGCGAGGCCCGTTACCTCGCCGCGTGGGACGCTTGCACGAAAGGGGTCAGCGCTTCTCGAGGATCATCATCTGAACGCGACGATTCTTGGCCTTGTTCGCATCAGACGAATTGGGCACGAGCGCCTTGTCTTGGCCATAGCCCACGGCAGTGAGTCTCGCACTCTCCACCCCAAGTGAGATCAGTGCATTGCGCACGGCTTCCGCGCGTTCCTGACTGAGTCGCTTGTTGTAGGCTGGAGCGCCAGAATTGTCGGTGTGGCCCTGGATTTCGACGCGCACGAGCTCAGGGTGTTCCTTGATCGTCAGGGCGATCTCCTGAATCAGGCTCATCGAGTCTGTAGCTATCGCTGCTGAGTCATTGGAGAAGTGGATCTGTTTGGTGATCTTTACTTCGTTGGCAGTGACAAGGACGCTCGACTTCTTCGGCCGCTTATTGAGGGTCACAGTAGGCCGCTGCTCGGCCTTCGGCTTGATCTCGAGGTCGAGGTTGGCCGGCATGTAGCCTTGCGCATCCACCGAGATTTTGACTGAACCAACCGGGACGTTTTCGAAGCGGAAGGCGCCTGCCCCGTCTGCTTCGAGGGACAATTCTCGACCCTTGGCGTCGCGGATCGTAAGTCGCGCGCCTGGTATTGCCTGGTTGGTCTCGCCATCAATCAAAGCGCCTTGAATCGCACCCACCGCCGGCATGGCCTTGAGCGGACAGGCGACGTTAGTGACGGCTGGCCCAGAAACGGCCGTCGCCGCAGTGGGGCTGGGGGCGGCACCGGGGTTGACTCCAACGCCATAGGGATCGGCGGCCGTCGGAGCATCGGGAGTAGCTGGTACCGTTGCGGCAGATGGTACGGCCGAAGCGACGGGCGCTCCGGGGGTTGGCGCTGCAGCGGCAGCCACGTTTACCGTGCATGCACCCTCACGATAGCCGTCTGCAGTCACCGCAAAGGAATAGGTCCCTGGCAGCAGATTCGTCGTTTCGAAGGAACCGTCGGGGCGCGTCACCATGCCGGTGAGGGATTGCCCCTGGAACTTCACGATGGCGTTGGGAATAGGCTGTTGCGTCTTCTCATCCATGACGAGCCCTACGACTCGATAGTCGGGGGGCGGAGGCAGTTGCACCAAGCGTTCCACGACCTGGGGTGCTGACGCCGCGCCCGATGAGGTGATGTCGTGGGCGAAACCGATGCCGATGAAGAGCCGCCAGGGTAGTTCAGGTGCCACTTCCTCCAGGAAAGTGGAGGTTGCGCCCGTACCGATATCGAACGCCAAGAGCCCTTGCAGGCCCCGAATTCCCGGCGTGATGCGCGTACCAATCGATAGCCGTGATGGCACGGAACCAAATCCTCCGTTGGTCTTCAAGCAACCGTCACCTGGCGATCGACCGTTGGTCGTGAGCGAGCACATGTACTCTTGACGAAAGTTCATCGGAACGTCGAAGGTCCACTCGAGGAAGGGTTGCACCACTTTGTGCACGTATTCGGCACCGACACCGATCAAGAAGCTATCGACGCGATTGATGTCGAGACCAAAGCGCTCGACGCGGCTGATGCGATTGCCGCTACGCGCCTTTTCGACGTCCGTGATGAGGCTTCCCGAACCGTCGAACAAGTAGCCCAAGGAACCGTGAAAACGCAGAGGCACTCGTTGTTTGGCATCAGCGCGACGAGTCAAGTCGATGCTGGCCATACCGCGAAAGGTGAAGTCCGCGTTGCTGATCCCCAAGGACCCAGAGCCATTGAGCATCCAGAGATCCATCGAACCACCGAATGCGAAAATCCGATCGGGTTTGGCGGGAGTGAAAAGCTTGGCGCCCAGGTTGGTATCGCCAACGACCTGGAGCAATTGCGGCTTGCCGAAGCTGTTCGACGTGGCCATCGAATGCATGCCGATGTAGGCTTCAAGGTAGGACGCTAGCGAGGCCGAGATGGCAATGTCCGACGTAATGGTCGACGCCTCGTCTTCGGTCGCGTTGGTGCCGTTGGTGGCGCATTTCGTAGTACTATTGCAGAGGAAGCCAGAACCAGAATAGTAGCCGGAGAGGAAGCTGGTGCGGAAGGTGCCCGCAGCGCCCGAGAACGGCGTCTGCATGTGGAGCAAACCGACGGAGCCGCTGATCGAGTTACCGAAGTTGAGCGAGGTCTCGCGGTGTTCGCGATACCAAGCTTCGTCGTCGACCGGTGCTGCAGCAACTTCCCCCGAAGTCGCAGCTGCGCCAGCTGCGCCGTCTGTCCCAAAGAGTGCATCGGAAGAAGCGCCTGTTTGAGCGCCGAACGTCGCATTACCGGCGGCAGTAGCCGAGGTTCCTGGTTGCGCTGCGGCGGGTGCGGCGGGTGTCGCGCCGGGAGCTGCGGGTGCACCGGGAGCTGCGGCGGGCGCTACGGGTACGCCTGGTTGCACTGTTGGAGGTTGCCCCGCTGGAGGCGGATAGCCTGGCGTCGGGCTGGCGGCAGGTGCTTGACCTGGCGCAACTGTTGGTGCTGGGGCAGCTGCAGGCGGTGGTGCATAACCCGTTGGCGGTGGCACGGGCGCTTGCGCCTGGGCCTCCGATGCAAGAGCAAGAGGTAGAATTGCCAGAATCGAAAGACACCCAACCGTTCTCATATTCCCTCGTAAGGGTCCGACTTGGTACCAGGATGGGACCAAAGCTTCGAACCGCTCCTTAATAACCCGAAACGGGGGTGGAGCGGAACTGTTCCGATAAAATATCGGTGAATTGCCACGAGTCTGGGCCCCGATTCGACTATTTCCGGGCCGATTTGACTGGCGCCGCTACTGGCCGAGTGCGGGTGCAGTTCTCCCCATCGCAGTGGGAATGGGCTATAAGATTGGCCATGTCGGAAGTGTTGATCCGCGTTTCGAACCTCTCGAAGGCGTTTCGGCAGGGCTTCTGGATGCGTCGGGTCGAAGCCGTTCGGGGGATCACTTTCGACGTCCATCGCGGTGACATCTTCGGGTTCCTCGGGCCGAATGGTGCAGGCAAGACGACTACCATCAAGATGCTGACGGGGCTCATCGCGCCCACTGGGGGCAGCGCGGAGCTCTTCGGTAAGCTGGTTCCGGATCCAGGTTCTCGGCGACGGTTGGGCTTTTTGCCGGAGAGTCCATACATTTACCCGTACCTATCGCCGACGGAATTCGTTGGGCTTTGTGGGCGGCTTTCGGGTCTCAGTGGAGCGGTATTGAAGGACAGGGTTCGAGAGGTCCTGCGAACCGTCGGCATGAGTCATGCTGCGGATCGTCCCGCGCGCAAGCTATCCAAGGGAATGCTGCAGCGCACGGGTCTTGCTGCAGCGCTGGTTTCCGACCCGGAGTTGCTCATTCTGGATGAACCCATGAGCGGACTCGATCCAGTGGGGCGCAAGGAAGTTCGCGATATCATCGTCGATGAGCGTAAAAAGGGGCGCACGATCTTCTTTTCGTCCCACATTCTCAGCGACGTCGAAACACTGTGCGATAGGGTCGCCATCCTGCAGGGGGGGCTGGTGGTCGTTAGCGGTCTTCTGGACGAACTGCTGCGCCGAGATGCCGAACGAGCCAACGTCGTTCTTGCCGACGTTAGCGACGAGAATGCAAAAATTCTGCGGAGCAAGTGGGGCGAGGTGCGTGCCGTTGCGGCGAGGTTGGTACTCACCGTCGATGGTCGTGACCGACTGCAAGTTCTGTTAGGCGACGCGATAGCGCTTGGGATCACTGTGGTTGAAGTGTCGCCTCTCCAGGAAACCCTCGAGGATTTGTTCATGCGGCACGAAATTGGTCGTTCGCGTTTGGACTAGGTCGCAGCGCGACGCTTGCCAAAGAGAGCCAGTACCTGACCAAGGTCGCGACGAGTAAGCTCCCGCGACATTCCGAGCAGGACGAGGTTCATTGCAACTAGCGCGGCGGCGGCAACTATCGTCATCCATTTGCTTTCCGGCGTCCAGTAACGACCAACCGCAATCGTCGCAGCCGCGGAAGCGAGGACACGCAGGAGGGTCAGCGGAAACACGACTCCGCCAGCTAATCGTCGCACGAAATAGCTGGCGATGAGTGTAGCAATGACCAGGCCAATCGAGGTTGCGACAGCCGTGCGCAGCAACAAGTGGGAACCGAATTGCTGGTTTCGGAGCAAGAGCGTTCCCAAGGCGGCGACGAGTGCAAAGGCGAGACCGGTGATGGTCGCGCTTGCCCGCTCAGCTTTCAGGCTTACGAGCACTGTCGTAAGGATCCCGAAGAGAGCGAAGGCGCCAAATCCGATGGCAAGCAACTGCATGGCATCGGTGGCTTGCTGGGCAACGTCCTTCTGATAGACCAAGCGCAAGAGTGGTCCAGCTAGGCCAGATGTGACCGAGACCATCGCTCCGGCAATGACCAGAGCGAGTCGGACGCCAGTCGTGACGAACAGTCTGACGTCCGCCGTGTTCTGGTCGCGGTGGGCTCTTGCCAGCAGCGGGAACAGTACGAATGTGATGCTGAGCAGAAGTTGGTACGGAAGGAAGCAGAAGAGCTGGGTCGCTCGGTATGCCCCGACCAAGGGATCCGCCGCAATCGGAGAATACCCGGCTCGCATGGCGGCTTCGGCGGCGAAGTAGCGCAGGACGGTGAGATCAGCCTGCTGCAACAAATTCAGCAGGATCTGGCCTGCGAATACAGGCCCAATGAACGAAAGATACGCGCCAACAGCCGGTCCGGCGTTGCCTGTCTTGCCAATTCCCGTGAGCAGCACGGCAGCGATGAGGACGATCGCTGCCGTGGCGGCGAAGCCGGCCGCAGCGCCAATCACGCCCTGCTGGGCCGCTCTTGCGAGTACGAATGCGCCACCGACCATGAGTGTTGTCTTGATAGTGGCGAAAGCAATGTCAAAGCCCGCTTGCCAAACGAATCGGCGCCGTCCATTCATGACGCCGACCAGCGGCGCATACAGGCCATAGAAGAACAGCACTGCAGACAGAATTCGAACCGGTGTTACGAGATGGGGCGCATGCACCAATCTCACCATCGGTCCCGCGAAAACGCCGAACAGCAGGGCAACAGGTAAGGCGATCTTGGCGTGTATCATCAGTACACGTCGCGTTGCACTGAGACGTTCGGATTCGTCAGCGCGTGCCACCGTACGACTGACGCCTTGAATCGACGTAGTGACGACGGGGTTGCATACGAGAGCCGAGATGGACAATGCCGTCGACAGCGCGCCGTAGCCAGCTGTACCAAGTACTCGGGTCAGCAGCACTTGTTGCAGCAGACCGATCACCATGAAGTACATCTTGGCGACAGCCACAGCGAGTCCACCAATACCGGCAGTAGTTGCGGTGTCGCTCGCCCTGAGCGGGGGGGAGGGACTACTCGGTGTGGCTGCTGTGGGTGGTTTCGGCTCGGACACGTCGGTACGGCGTTTGTCATTGTGTGGACCGACCGTCAAGTCGAGGTTGGGCTTCACTCCAAGGGGGCCAAAGGAGCTCGCGGGGGGCGCAGCGGGCCGCGAAATCGAGAAGGATCCAGGCCCAGGCGACACAGCGCCGTTGGCTGTTGGCTGTTGGGCCGTTGGTCCTGAACGGCTCGACGTCGGGCAGATCTGAGGATCTTTCTTGGTGATGAGCTGGTCGTTGGACTGGCCGCCATAAAGTTGGCGTCGGCGGTGCCGTATCTAAACCATGATGGCGCCACATAGAGGCGTTCCGAACCGAGTGAAGTCAGCGGCGAGCTCGCACGCGGGTGGCCACGATGATCGTAGCTGAAGGTCCCAATCGAGGAGGCCAGAATCGAGATGACGAGCAGTTTTGGGGCATCAGGTCTTTTCTCGCGCCGACTTTCACTGGTTGGCGCGACAACCCGCGTGACCGCCACCGCGCAGATCCCGGAGGAGCGCGTGAGTAGACCCTTCGAAAGCTTCGCCGGTTCGGCCGTCATCCCGGTCGCGAAGGCCATCATCCAACCCGATTGGCTATTGGATGAACTCGAGTTGCGACTGACGCGATGCGTACCCACGCCATCACCCGTATTGCGGATTGGGTCCGTGCTGCCAGCCGGGGAGTCACTGCATCGGATTGCCACATTTGAGACGCGCAGCTGGTGGAACGAGCTGGGACTCGCCGAGATGGACGGGCAGGCTCACCGAAGGATCCTCGAAGCCATGTTGGAGCGCAGTCCGCTCTATTTGGGATGGGCGACAGTGCCACTTTTGTCCGGGTACCTGGAAGAGTTCGAAGAAATCGATGTTCTCGTTCGCGTGGTCGAATGGATCACCGCCAGCGACAGCGTCGACCGTATGGTACGCGACGCCGTTGCACTTGGCGTCGTAGTTCCGTGGCTCGAACGAGAGGATGCCTCATTGGCCCGGCAAACCATCGTATCATGGGGACAGAGTCGGCAACCAGCCAAGATCCGAATGGGACTCATGGCCGCTGCCGCCTACATCAGAGGGGCAAGTGCCGTCGATCCCGTGCTCGAAAGGGCGCTGTTGGATGCTTGTTGGAGGCATGCCCCGCGGGTGGACACCGAGACAGCCATGGCGGTTGGATGGACGTTGCGGGAGCTTCTCAAGCAGGATCCGGCGCGAGTGTTGCCTGAGCTGATCCATCGAGTCGGTGAACTCTCGAGGCAGGCGATGCGCACCGCCGTCGAGGGGCTTCCGAGGGAAACTCGCGCGAAGGTGACGTCCAAATGGCTTGAACGCATCCGTCGGGGGTCCTCGCGAGCTGCACCGTCTGGACCAACCTCAGCGGCTTGCGTAAGACGGGTCCTGAAGAACTAGCTCGCGCTGTGTGCTGAGGGGCGGCCCGATCGATGAATTGCCGCGGTTAGGCTCGCAAGTTCCTCGCTACGCAGTAGCCTGGCGACGACGAAAAAACTGACCGCGAAGCAGAGGGTCGAGAGTACGCCTGGTTGCGCTCGCGACCAGGCCGTTGTCGGGTGCGTTGCAGCCGTCGCGACTGCCACCCAGTGAGCCAAAAGCGCGGCGAGGATGGCGGCTGCGGTGGTCTTGAATCCAGACTTGGCGATGCAGGCGAAGTCGGTTACTGGCAAGTGCTTGCGTAGACTCGACCAAAGCAAAGCCATCTGGACAAGGCTTGCGCCGGAAACCGCAAGTCCGACACCCACATGTCCCAAGTGACGTCGCAGCACGAAGGCCAATGCGACGAACACGATGAGGTCCATCGCTGCAACACGTACGGGGGTCTTGGTGTCGCCAAAGGCATAGTAGACAGATACCAGTTGCCGTACAGCCGCCACCATCCAAATCCCAAGACCTTGTGCCATGAACGCGCGTGCGGTCTCGTGCGCACTCGTGGCATCGAATTGACCGCGTTGAAAGATGAGAATCGTCAACGGCTCGGCTAGAGCTACGACGGCTACCGATGATGCAATTCCCACGAACAGCGTCAACCGCATTGCATACGAAAAAGTTCGCGTGACCTCGGTCAGCTCCCCCCGCGCCACGAGGCGCGATAGGCTGGGTAGCGTCGCTGCCTGCAGCGCCATGACGAAAATTCCTTGAGGAAAGTCGCATAGCCGCAGGGCCCAACTGAAGTAGCTTTGTGCTCCGACATCGAGCTCCGATAGGAAACGCCGCGCGATGACGACATCGACGTAGTACACGCCGATCCCCGCCAGCACGGGTCCCATTCGGCGTAGAGTCTCCTTCACAGCTTGGTCGCGCACCGCCAGGCGAGGCAAGGTCAAGTAGCCAATTTGGTGCAGGCTGGGCCACTGCGCGAGCACCTGCAATAGCCCGCCAGCCAAGGCTCCGAAGGCCAACGCCATCACGGGATCGTGGTGGTGACGAAGCAGCCACGTAGGCAGGGCAATCGCCGAGACGATGAACGCGACATTGAGCAGTCCAGGCGCCAACGACGAAACGATGAAGCGACGATGGACATTCAGCGCCGCGACGCCAAGCGCGGCCGTGCCCATGAAGAATATGTAGGGAAAGAGCCAACGAGTCAGCGTCACGGTGCGTTCGAACTGCCCAGGGTATTGCCGGTAGCCAGTTGCGAACAGTTCGACGAGTGGCTCGGCAAAGATGATGCCCAGCAGTGTGACAGCGGTCAGTGTCAGCAGTGAAAGCCCGCGCAGAGACGCGAAGACGCGCCTGGCGGCAGACTCGCCCGATTGTTCGCGGACCTTTTCGAGAACGGGCAGGGCCGCATTCTGCACGGCACCTTCTGCGAGGAGTTGACGCAGTACATTCGGTATCGTAAACGCAATGAAGAACGCGTCCGTCGTCGCAGCCGCGAAAGTAGCGGCTATTACCTGATCGCGGAAGAGGCCAAGGATGCGACTCCCTAGCGTTCCTGCGCCTACGATGGCTGCTCTGCCGGTGAGGCGGTGGCGTTCCTGCTCGCCAACGGATACTGGTTGCGTGGCCGACGGCCGCCGGACTTCGCCGGGTGAGACGGCTCCGTCGGTTTCACTTAGATCGTCGGAGTGGGCGGGCGGGCAAGGCACGCGGCAAGGTGTAGCCCGATCGCGCTCTCGTCCCAACCCATTCGACGTCAAAGCAGGTCGATTGCAGGGAAATTGCGCCAAAGTGCCGACGAAAATCCCAGGTGTTCGGCGTCACGACTGTGTTAGGGTAGAAGGGAACGTGGCCGATTCCGATCTGAAAGACCTCTTTGACTCCGATGAGGAGGACAGCACTGCGATCGTCAAGTTGGCGAATGCCAACCGTCCCACGCCCATCCCGACACGGGATCGCTATGTCCTGGTCAGGGTACAAGGGGAGGACATCGGGCGCGTCGTCCAACTCGAGTCTCCCGAGTTCGTCATCGGGCGGCACCAGAGCTGCGATCTGCCGCTGTCCGATGGCAGCGTGAGCCGCCGCCACGCCCGGATCCTTTGGTCTGAAGAGCGACATCTGCTCGAGGATCTCGGCAGCGCGAACGGCACCTACGTGGGGGCGGATCGCGTGAGTCAACATTGGCTGAGTGATGGTGACGTCATTCAATTTGGTTCCACGATTGCATACCGGTACTCGGTGACGGACAGTCAGCAACTTGCGATGCTGCAGTACCTCTACGACGCCAGTGTTACCGATGCATTGACCAGTGCATACAATCGCGAATACTTCGATGCACGCATGGCTTCCGAGTTGGCCTATGCGAGGCGACACTCGGTGCCCCTCTGCCTTCTGATGTTGGACGTGGACCATTTCAAGCAGGTCAACGACACGTTCGGTCACCAAGTTGGCGACCAAGCCCTGGTCAAGCTGGTGGAATCGGTGCAGACCCGGCTCCGCCTGGAAGACGTGTTTTGTCGCTATGGCGGCGAGGAATTCACGGCGATTCTGCGGACCACGGATCTCGAAGCGGGAGCGTGTGCGGCCGAGCGCATTCGGTTGGCCGTGGCGCAGATCCGTCTGATGGTCGGCGGTCGGCGAGTGCCCATCACCGTGAGCATAGGATGCGCGTCCGTGAAGTGCTGCACGGAATGGACTACCGACGAACTGGTCGCGATTGCGGATAGGCGTCTGTACGCGGCGAAACACTTGGGGCGCAATCGCGTCGTCTCGACGGGTTAGTTGCGGCGGCTACTCACAGCTCTTGAGTGAAAGCAGCTCCTAGGCGCATTTAGGGTGTGTCGACTCCCGGATGTGCGAGAAGTGTTGCTTCGACGATGTCGAGGACCAAAGACGCATCGGTCGGGAGAAGCTCGGTGTGTTCACCGCGTTGTGCTGCGAGCATGCGACGGCGCAGCTCAGCCGTCAGCTGGTGCTTGGCGCCGCCGCAGCGGCGGCAGACTAGACCGCCGTGTCGTGGGTCGAGGGTGGCAGGAGATAGCGAAGGACAAGCTCTGCCGCAGCGTACGCAGCGCTCGAGTTCGAGTGCCCAGCCGAGGGCCGCCAACAGGACGAGTCCAAATTCCGACAGTCTCGCTTCACCTTCGCTGGCGGTCTTCGGTGGACAATGGTCCAGGGCATCGAGCAGTCGGTTGCACGCCGCGAAGATGTTTGGTTCCGGCGTGTTTGGGACCGTGGTTTTTCGGACCCAGGACAGCGCCCGTCCAGCGATGTCGAGCGCGATCAGGTTTGACACGAGACCCAATCGAGGTCGGTCGAATCTTGTCTCTCGAAGTCGGTAGAGTTCGCCGCGTTGCGGTTCGTCCAGGTGGATGCAAAGTCCGTGAAACGGCTCGATCCCTCCAGCGAAACGCCGCTTGCTCGCGCGCGCCGCGCGGGCCATGACGCCCACACGTCCGAGTGTGTCAGTTAGCACGGCGAGAACGAGATCCGACTCACCGTAGTCGGTTTTGCGAAGGAGCAACGCGGAGACTTCTAGACTCCGGACACGCGAGCCGTTCACGACGAGTGGAGGCTCGAGGCAACCGACGATCGACTCAGTTCTTGTGGGACGTCATCGCCACGTGGCTTGAGCACGATGCTCAAGGCGAGCGTGAATAGGATCAGCAACAACACGAATGCGATGGCCACTCCGTAGCGTTTTGAGCGCGCTGGACGAGTGGGGCTCGAGATGGGCAACGGTGTGACCCAGGCAACTCGTCGACTCGCCGTATAGCGAGCGAGCACGTCGTCGGCATCAATGCCCACGGCGCGAGCGTAAGACCTCATGAACCCACGCACGAAGACTTCACCAGGAAGCTCGTCGAATTGGTCCGACTCGAGTCGCTCGACGCTCGACATGGGCACGCGGGTGGCTCGTGCTACCTCCTCGATGCTCATCGCTTTGGCTTCGCGCTGTTGTCGAAGGTATTGGCCGACGGACTCCATGGTTTCGGGCGAAGCCTACTTGAGTTTTTGCTTCAGGGAATCGCATTCTTTGCCACAGCGCGTTTCTCTTGCAAGGCGAACGCATTCCTCTAGGTCCGTCCGCGCGGGCGCGGGCCGACCGAGTTCCATGTACAGGCGAGCGCGGGCCAGGTAGGCATCCTGCAGTGTCTTGCATCGGGGATCGGCCTCGAGTGCCTGAGTGAATGCCTCGATGGCTCCCTCCTTCATTCCCCGACGGTCACGTGCGAGACCTAAGCGATAGAAGCCGACGCAGAAGCGGGGCTGCGCCGCCACGCTCCGCTCGAGGGCAGCGGTTGCCTCGTCTAGCTTTCCCTGTTCGAGGTAGGCCCATCCGAGATTGCCCCAGGCGTTTTCTGGGGTCGTGTAGAGGATATCCTCGGTGAGGGGGATCAGTATCCGTGTCGCATCGGTCGGCCGTTTCTGGTGAATAAGTATCACTCCCAGCGTATTTCTGGCCTCTCGAAAGTCACTGCGCAGGGAAAGGGCTCGCTGGGCGTGAACACGCGCCTCTTCGAGACGACAACTGTCCCCGGGATTGCGGCACAGGTCCAGATAGATGAGCGCGGCGAGGTGATGTGCTTCGGCATTGTCATCGTCCAGCTCCAGCGCCCGCAGGGTGCGTGCGAGTCCTTCGCGGGGATTGCCTTGCCGCATCCACGCATCTCGCGCCAAGTCGTACTCTGACTCGCTGCGACGCTCGACACCTTGTCCGGCCACGTTGTTCGATGACGTACAGGCCAACAATCCCAAACAAAGCAGCGTAGCGCCAAGAAGGGCAGAGCCTGTCTGGAATGTGCGTCTCATCTTTTGTTCGAATTCGGGGTAGGGGCAAGCCAAGGCTAGCTGTCACTCTGCGTACGACGGGTCGTTGACTCGCGGGGCATGCCGACGATGTGGTCTCGCAGCGTTAGTAAGCTGGACAGCTCGCGCAACGAGGCGATGTTAGGGATCTCGACCCGCTCCCCGACGATCTGTAAGTGCCCGGATTCTTTGAGTTGTTTCACGGTTCGCTTCACGGTCTCTAAGTCGAGACCAACGCGGGTCGACAGCTCCATGGGCGAGATAGTGAGTTCTACCGATATCGCATCGCCGGAGATGGTGGGCGATTGCGTCTGCTGGGCGAGTTTTAGGAGCGTCACGACAATTTTGGACCGGCTGTCCTCCAGCATGAGCACTTCGATCTGGTCTTCCGCGTCGCGCAAACGGCGCACCAGCTGCTGCATGACTCGCATACCAACTGCTGGATGAGTGGAAAGGATCTGTTCGAGCGTCCGTTGGTCGATCACGAGAACCGAACCGGCGGTTGCTGCCACTGCGGTAGAACTGCGCGTAGCCCCAGCAACCAGAGCGGATTCGCCAAACAAGTCACCGGGCCTTAGGACACGCAAATTGCGTTCCACGGCACCGACCCGCTTTATCAGGCGGATCCTTCCCTCTTGAAGTAAGTAAGCCTCTGCGCCTGGATCCCCATCGGAGAACAGCAACTCACCCGGAACGAAGGTTCTTCCAAAGCGACTAAGCAGTCTCGTTTGTGATTCTTGGTCCAGAAGGTTGTCAGTCATGGGCCCTCGGTTACTCGGCCAGTCTGCAGATGCAGAGCCTATGGGTCAATTGTTGGAGCCAGGAGTCTCGGGACCAGCCTGACGCGGTTGGTTCAATGGGCAGGGTGGCAGATTGGGCATGATCGCATCTGCATCGCGCAGGTATTCAGGCGACGCCGGAGCATTCTCATCGAGTGCAGACGCGAGCTGTCCTACTGCTCTTGCTCCCGGCCAGTCCGTGGAGTCACTTCGAAAAGGCACAAACCCGCAGCGCGAAGCCAGATCTGCTTCGGCGAGTTCCGGAATGTCCGATATTGCACGGCCAAGAAGCAAGGATTCGGTTGAAGCACCTGGAATGTTCGCGTTCAACTGCAGCAGAGTCTCAACGATCCCTTGGCGAGGCACCGCTCTCGGCGAGAGTAACTCGAAGCCGTCCTTGGCGAAGCAGGCCAAGAACAGCTCGCCGCGGCGAGCGTCAAGGATGGTCCAGCGGTTGCCTTGCAGTTGGGCCGGCGTGCCTGCTGCCATTGCTCGGAGTGACCCGATCCCGACGGCTTGCACATTCAGACCAGAGCCTATCCCCTGAGCCAGGGCCAATCCAACTCGTAGGCCGGTAAACGCTCCAGGCCCCCTACCTACTGCCACCCGGCCTAGCTCGGCGAGACTGCGCTCTGCCCGTCCAAATATCTCATCGATCAGGCCAAGCAACCGTTCGCCGTGGGCGTTTGCTTCGTCATGCCACGCGTCGGCCAGCACCACGCCCGAATCCACGAGGGCGACGGAGCCTCGGCGGCAAGAGGTTTCGATGGCGAGGACCAGCACGCCCAACTACTACCACGCTTCCGCGCTTCGATTCGAGTGCGGAGGTACGCCCAAGGACACTCGACCCAAAGGCGGCAGCGGGCGGTATATGCTTCGGTCGGTGTTGGAAGTCATTCCGCGTTTCGGCTTCAGGGTTCGACTGGGGGTTGCCTGCGAGCAAGGTCTCCGGCGCAACCAGTTGCAGGATGCCTTCCTGGCTGTTCCAGAATTGGGCGTCTTTGCCATTGCCGATGGGATGGGCGGACATCAATCTGGTGACGTCGCCGCGACGACTGCCTTGACCGAGGTGCGCGTGGCGATGGCAGCTGACACGACGCAGCGGATCGCCCAACGCTACTTCGAGCATCCGGATCTCGATTCGCGGCGTCGCGTTCTGGAACGCTTGCGGCGTGTCGTCGAGCGAGCTCATGGTCGCGTACGTCAGGTGGCGCAGGAACGAGGCGAACCGAATGAGATCGGTACGACGCTAGACGTTGCATGGCTGTTGCGAGATGAGGCGTTCATCGCTCACGTCGGTGACAGTCGCACCTACCTCATTCGAACCAACGCGGTGTTGCAGGTGACCGAGGACCATGCTGCTCCAGTGACCAAGCAGTTTCTGGCCGAGGAACCCCATACAGCACGCCATGGCGTGACGAGACTTGTGCACGCGGTCGGGATCGGCGAGAAGGTCTTTGTTGACACGTTACTGCTCGATTTGCGCCGGAACGACCGACTGCTGCTCGTTACCGATGGCGTGTGGGCCGCCTTTGACGACGAAGCCGAATTGGGTCGGCTGGTGCGGCAGGGCGAGGCACCAGGCGCTGCCGCAGAGCTCGTTGCGCATTCCAAGCGGCGCAGTTTCGACGACCGAACTGCGCTGCTAATCGAGGTCGCGCAACGATTCGTTCGGCATTCAACCAACGATAACGATGCCATGTCGCGTGACATTGCCCCGCTCACGGAATCGGCGTTGTTCAGCGGCTTGCCGTGGCCAAGGATCTTGGTGGCACTCTCCGTTGCCGTCTACGTCGAGTTCGAACAGGAGCAAAGCGTCGTGCATCGGGCAACCGGTGATCGCGTGGCTTACGTCATTCTCGACGGCCTCGTGAAGCTGCCTGACGGTAGGCGCTTGGGTTCCGGGGCAACCTTGTTCGCCGAATGTCTCGTCGGCTGCGAGCCAACGGGCGAACCCCCCATCTGCGAGGAACCAGTTCGGGCAATCCGGATCCGTCGCGATGACTTCCAAGAGGTGTGCCTCTCGGACCCAGCTCTGGCAGCCGAGCTCTATCGAAGGCTTGCCGAGCATTTGGGGCGACGCTTGGGGCGCTAGCCGCGACGAACCAAGCAAACAAAATAGTGGTCGGGGCGGGCAGATTCGAACTGCCGACCCCTTGACCCCCAGTCAAGTGCGCTAACCAGGCTGCGCTACGCCCCGACCGTCTCGAATCCACCCTTTGGTCAATGCGAGATGGCCGGAGGTTAGTCGCTCATTCAGGGAATGCAAGCCGGGGTTGCGCTTTGCCGCACGAATAATCTTGGTATCTGCCTGTCCGCCGACGAGCCAAGGGGCACGGATTCCACCAACGCCCCATACAGCAAACCCCCCAGGCCGAGGCCTCGGGGGGGTTACCGTATTGAGCCGGTTGGGGCCCGTATGTCGCCTCAGATGAGAATCTTGTCGGCGTGTAGGATGTCCGACATGGCGCCGTTCTTGATCGACTCCACGTGTCGACGTGCATCCGCGACGGCGCTGAGCACGAAACGATTGGCAATGAAGATCTTACGGTCTTCGATCTCGGCGTGGTCCATTACGAGGTAACCCACGTAGGTGCTGCCGTAGAGCTCGAGGAGATTCTGAGCGGCCACTTCTTGGAAGGCACCATCGCGTCGTTCGGTGACGTAGCGTACAGACTCGAGGAACAATTCACGCATTTCGCGCAAATGTGCGGCCAGGGATGCTAGCGCTCCGCGGTACTCCTTCTTCTCGTGCTCTTCGAAGAAATCCTTGAGGACGTCGGTAACGACACCACCAGTAGCAGCAACCACCTGCAGCTGCGTCGTTCCTTCGTAGATGTTCGTGATGCGAGCATCGCGGGCCAATCGTTCGACCTTGAACTCGCGCATGTAGCCGGTGCCGCCGTGGATTTGCAGCGCGTCGTAGGTGATCTTGTTGGACCCTTCGGTGACGAAGTACTTGCACATCGGAGTGAGCAGGGCTGCGACCTTGGTGATCTCGCGCAAACGCGCGGTCAGGTCCGTGGTGGAAATGCCCTTCTCCTTGAACTTCTCGATCTTTTCCTCGAGGCGTTCCTTCATGTCGACGCACTCTGAAGCCTTGTAGAACAGCGTGCGATTCGCTTCGAGTCGCGTGCGCATGTCGACAAGCATATTGGTGACGGCTGGAATTTCGTAGATGGCCTTGCCAAACTGCTCGCGCTCCTTGGCATACTTCAGCGCCTCTTCGTAGGCCTGCTGAGCAATACCGAGCGCTTGGGCCGATACGCCCATGCGTGCGCGGTACATCAGGTCGAGGGTGTACTTGATGAGTCCCATCTTGCGCTTGCCAACGAGTTCAGCTGGGGTGTCGTTGAACTGAAGCTCGCACGTTGGTGATCCATGGATGCCGAGCTTGTGTTCGATGCGGCGTACCTTGACTGTATCGCCGGCGAAGCAAACGAACATCGAGAGGCCGCGGGCGTCTTTGGTGCCCGCCTCAGAGCGCGCCAGGACCAGAAGGACGTCACCATTGCCGTTGGTGATGAAGCGCTTGCAGCCGCGCAACCGCCATTCACCCTGCTCGTTCTGATAGGCTGTCAATTTGACGGCCTGGAGATCACTGCCAGCGTCAGGCTCGGTTAGCGCCATGGCTCCGCTGTATTCACCGGTGGTGAATTTTGGCAGGTACTTCTCGCGCTGTGGCTCATCGCCGAACTTGCGAATGCAGTCGGCGATATCCTGCAGGCCAAATAGATTCATCAGCGACGCGTCGGCGCGCGAAACGATCTCAATAGCAGCACCATAAATGCAGAAGGGTAGGTTTAGACCACCATACTTGTATGGCAAGATCATGCCCATCAAGTCGGCTTTGGAGAGCTGTTCGAGATTCTTGACCGTGCCGTCGGCGTAGCTGACCTTGCCGTCCTTGAGCGTGGCACCCTGCTCATCGACCTCCGCCGCACGGTCGGCGATGTGATTGCCGGCGATGTCTCCAACGAGCTTGAGCACGTGTTGGTGGCTCTCCAGGGCATCATCGTAGTCACTGGGCGCATAGGGGTACTCGGAGTGGAACCGGTAATCCTCTTCGCCAATGGCAACGGCCTCGCGCATGTCGAGCTGCGAGACATGAAAAACGATATCTTGGTTGTCCGAGTAAAAATTCGGCATGGTCGGGTCCTACTTCAGGCGGGCCTTGCAGGCTTCGATGAGCTTCGGAATGACTTCGGTGGCATCACCGACGATGCCGTAGTGGGCGACGTCGAAGATTGGTGCTTCGGGATCGCTGTTGATGGCGATGATCTTGCTCGAGTCCTGCATGCCAGCGCGGTGCTGGATGGCGCCAGAGATACCGACGGCGATGTAGAGCTTCGGCCGTACTGTTACGCCAGTTTGACCAACTTGACGCTCCCCGGGAACGAAGCCGGCGTCGACTGCGGCGCGCGTCCCGGCGACTTCACCGCCAACGACGCGTGCGAGCTCGTGAATCAGGCGGAAGTTCTCCTTGGTTCCGAGACCATAGCCGCCAGAGACGATGATGGGCGCTCCCTTGAGATTGATGCGACTCTCTTCGCGGTGGCGTTCGACGATGCGAACGAAGTCGTCCGTCTCGTCGGGTACGTATTCGACGGTAGTCACCACCGGCTGGCGCGGGTTCGGGACGGGAGCAAGCTCCATCACGCCCTCACGCACTGTTGCCATCTGCGTCGGCGCGTCCGGGGCGATGATGGTCGCAATGATATTGCCACCGAATGCCGGACGGATCTGCAGAAGCAAATCCTTGTGGTCCTGTCGCAGGTAGGTCACGTCCGAAATCTGCAGGTCGGTGCAGTCAGCGGTCAGGCCGCTCTGTGTGGCAGAGGCAACGCGTGGCGCTAGATCGCGACCGATGACGGTAGCGCCGAAAAGCACGACGCGTGGTTGTTGGTCACGCACTAGTTGGATGAACATACGGGCGTAGGGCATCGAGCGGAAGTGCTCGAGGGTCGGGTGGGCGACGACCAGGGCCTCGTCGGCTCCGTAGGCGAACGTCCGCAGCGCAATCGGAGAGGGATCAGCCCCCAACACGACGGCCTTGAGTGAGCCGCCGAGGGAGTCAGCGAGCTTGCGGCCTTTGCAGAGGAGTTCGAAACTGACGTCAGCGGGCTTGCCGTCACGTTGTTCGACGAAGACCCAGACGTCTTTGGACAATGGTGCACTCATGGTTGGCTTACCCGAGAATGTGGTCGTGGTAGAGGGATTCGACGAGTTTCGCGAGGCCGTCGCGCGTAGGTTCGATGTTTTCGCGATCGCGACCAGCGAGCACGACGGACTCAATCTTGTGGACGCGCGTTGGCGAGCCTTTGAGGCCGCAACGCTCTTCCTCGACGTTTAGATCGGCTGCAGTGTAGGTCTCGATGAAGAGATTCTTGCTGCGAAATTCTTCGGTCAGCTTGTCGACATAAAGAAGTGAGTTCTCTTCAGCTAGCTTCTCCAGATCGGTCAACGTTTTCGCGTTCTTGTAAGTCATCAGTCGCTTGGCGCTGAAGGGCCGCGGTTCGGCCGCGCCCTTGATGACCGTGACGACGGTCGGGATTCGGACCTCGAGGACCTCGTAGCCGCCATCAATGTGACGTCGAATGGTGGCCTTGCCGTCCTTGATGTCCAGAATCTGTTCGGCGTAGGTGACTTGGGACAGGCCGAGCTTCTCGGCTGTCTGGGGGCCGACTTGAGCCGTGTCGCCATCGATGGCTTGGCGTCCGGCGAACACGAAGTCGTACGGAGCAAGCTTCTGGACCGCGCGTGACAATACGTAAGAAGTGGCGAGAGTGTCCGCACCAGCGAACTTCCGGTCGCTGATCAGGTACGCAGCGTCGGCGCCCATGAAGAGACACTCTCTCAATACGTCGGACGCGCGCGTCGGTCCCATCGTAATCACGGAGACGCGTCCGCCAAAACGATCACGCACACGCAAGGCTAGTTCGAGTGCGACACGATCTTCGCTATTGAACACGGCCGGAAGCTTGGAGCGGTTGACGGTCCCGTCGTCGTTCATCACCTTGCCGGTGATGTTCGCCGTGTCGGGCACTTGTTTGACGAGTACGATCGAGTGCAACATCGCTTGCCGTAACTTGGGGGGTGGGGCCGGCGTCCGGCCGGCGTTTGGTGCTCGCGGGGATACCAGAGTCGCGGGGTGATGCCATCGGGGAATTCTCACAGAGGAATCCTGACGTCGACCGCGGCCTCGGTACGGACCCGAGAAGCAGCGGTGTCTTATCCCAAATGGTAGGACCAATTCCAGCGCACTTTCTGCGGCAGGTCCCGGCTTTGCCGCTTGGCGAAAAGAGAATATTTCGCGAATCCCGCCGAAGGGGGCGTGCCGCAAACTTCGGTCAGGCGGCCTGGTGATTGAACCCCTTCCATTGAGCCTCTGCGGGGACGGAGGAACAACGGGGGACATCAAGAGGTGGCTTCTAAGTGTGGCCTGTTCAGGATATAGCGATCAGGCGGACACGAGAGAATGTCCGAGCCAGTCACGGGTGGGGCCGCGTTCCGAGAGACAGGTCCGATGCGAAAAGGAAGATGAGACGTGAAAATTGCCTTCTTCGCCTGGGAGAGTTTGCACACCGTCGCGGTCGGTGCCGTGGCGTCGCATGTTACAGAGTTGGCTGCTGCGTTGGAGCGGCGCGGTCATGAAGTGCATGTATTTGCTCGGATCGGTGAAGGGCAGCGGCTCTACGATGTCGTGGACGGTGTGCACTACCATCGGTGCCCTATCGACTTGGATCCCGACTTCGTGACTGAAATCACCAACATGGGCAATTCGCTATATCGCCAACTGGTGGATACAGAGGGCTTCCATGGCAGTCCGTTCGATGTGGTTCATGGTCACGACTGGCTCTGCGTCAAAGGCCTCGTGCAAGCCAAGAACGAGCGCGGGCGAAAGATCGTGCTGACGTATCATTCAACGGAATTTGGCCGTGCCGGTAATCGTGGACCCCAATCCAGCCGGATTGCTGCGATCGAAGCCGAGGGGTCCTACGTTGCGGATCGCATCGTGACGACCTCTGCCGCCCTAGCAGACGAAGTCTGTTGGCTCTACCACACTCCAAGCGAGAAAGTTCGCACGGTTCGCAACGGAATCCATTGCGGTTGGTTCGACCGCCCAATCGATGAGGGTCAGGTGCGCGCATCTTATGGCGTTGGACCTCTGGATCCAACGGTGCTTTTCACCGGGAGGTTCTGTTGGGACGACGGTCCCGATCTGCTGCTCGATGCGGTACCTGGGATTCTGGAGCATCGCCCCGAGTCGAAGCTTCTGTTCGTCGGCGACGGCGAAATGAGGGGCTACCTTGAGCAGCGTGTTGCGGACCTCGGGGTAGGAGCGAACGTGCGATTCCTGGGTGACGTTCCGGATGTCATTCCGTTGCTGCGTTCTGTCGACGTGGTCTGCGTTCCGTCGCGGCGTGAATCCTTTGGTCCGCGCGTGCTCGAAGCCTGGGCGGCGCGCCGTCCAGTCGTTGTAACCTACAAGTTGGATGTACAGGACTTCGTCCACCACGGCGTCGACGGGATGGTCGTATTCGACAATCCTCCGAGCATTTCTTGGGGGATCACGACGATGTTCGGAGACTTCGAGAAGGCACGTCAGATGGGCGACCGGGGGCGCGTCAAGGCGGCCTACGGCTACAGCTGGGACGTCGTTTCGGGTCAGATCGAGGGCGTGTACCGCGAGCTAACGTAGCTCGCGGTCCGTTTGCGAACGTCTCACTGAAAGGGCGGTCGCGTGCCCGCTCTCGACCGCTAGCCGAAGTCGTGCTCGACGATCTCGAGCGCACGTCGCGCGATTTCTCGGCCGTAGTCGGTCCAGAGCCCTTCGCCCCAATAGCGATAGCAGGACGTCTCCGCAGTCAGCAGGTGATAGAGTGCCTTGCGGTAAGCGGGGTGAGTTGACGGGACCTTGCGCTCGAGGACTACTTCGGAAAAGCGAGCGCTGGCACGCTCCATGGGTTGCATCACGTGGTCGTAGCCTTTGACCCAAGAGATGTTATTCGTCCAGCTGCCGCCATCGACATGAAACCGATGGTCTTCACGTTTCAACTCTTCGATCACAGCATTGAGCCGTTCCGGACCCGTACCGGGCACGTAGCGGTCCCACAAACGCTTCTGGAAGATTGGCACGACCTTCGGTAGTTGGGCTTCGGTGATACCCAGACTCGCGATGTAGTCCAGATACTCTGTTGGGTTGAGTGGGGGTGTCTCGGTGTGGCTGCTCTCACGCATTGCTTCCAGGTACTTTGACGGGAACTCGTTCATCATCACCCCGCCATTCTCGCCGTCGGCGATCTGCGTGACGAGCTGCGGGATCTCCTTGCCGGCTATTTGAGTGCGAGACAAGCCGCGAGCCTCGTAGCAGGGTTGCATCTGGGCCACTAGTTTGGTGTCGCTGCCTTGGGTCTTGATGATCGCGACGATGCTTGCCTCTCGGCCCTCGGAATCGCGGGCAACGAGCAAATGGGGCACGTGCTTCTGATGCAGACCGCCGCCATCCTCGATCCGTTCCACGGTATGCTCTTGCACGAGGACCCAACGGTACCCAGCTTCCTTAAGCGTCTTGACGAATTGGTACGCTACGTCTGGATGATTCGGCAGTGCCATCTCCGAGGGTGAGAAGCCGACGAGACGATCGAGCGCTTCGATGCCAAACAATGCAGCAAAGTGATGTTGAAAAGCTTGTACGTGGAGGCGGAAGTCCTGGACGGGCGTCGAAGGGGCAACCGCATGGCCCCAAGGTGCACCCAACCACTCGACAGCACGGTAGTATTCCGGCTGTGTCGTCAATGGGCGCAGAGCATCAATGGTATCCATGAGCCCCATGGCAACGAGCCCATGCAACAAGGCACCCGAGTATTCCAGCATGATACGCGGCTGCTTGCCCTCGTGGATGAGTTGCGGAACAAACTCGCCCATGCGCTTATAACACCAGTGGAATACTGGTGCATTGTGGTTGTCGCCATAGTGCTGGTTGTCCATCATGTGCTTGAGGTTGCTAATGATGGTCGCGGAGCGAAGATCGCCTCCGCCCGCAGGGATGAGCGGTTGGTGCATGTGTAGTGCGCAGGCAAAACCAGCGCGAACGCGCCCAAAGTCTATGCCGCTCGCTCCATGGCGTGGAGGGCGTGGGCGTTGAGCGCGTTCAGCAATCAAGACTTCTTGGCCGCTGATGTTTGGTAGACCGTCCACGACGGGGGGCATGGTATGGCTCATGGCGTTGCCACTTTAGCCATTCGTGGTGCCGCTGTGCAGTCTTCGCGCGCGCGAATGTTGAAAGCAGCCATCAACGTTGAAAGGCAATGGTTGACACCAGATGGATTTCAACGAGATAGAGACACAGCCGGTCGCCCGGCACAGTTTAGCGGTTGCAGCATGGTCGAACCCGCGGCGCCACATTGGTCGAGTCCCCAGCGTTCGGAGGCAGCGAGCCGTCACGCCCCTCAGAAATTGCGACAATCACCCGGATCCTCCCAGGAGCCGAAGCTGTAGGGGCGAGCCTGCTTGATGAGAAGCGTGCGCTCTTCGGTGAGGAGCTTAAACTCCATGTCCATCGTAAAATACGCGTTGGTTTGGGTTGGATCGAGCAACGGGCGAAAGTGGTTGACGATGGCACGCATCGCGCAGGCGGTGGATACGACCTCTTGTGACGACAGGATGGGTTGTGAGGCACTGAAGCTGCTGAGGGACTTCATTGTAATTGCAGGCGAACGTGGCGGCCATTGATAGGTGAATTGGTCGGAGGTAACACCTGGCGCTGGATTGGTAATTGCAGCTTCGCCCCGCTGCACATTGAAGCTGTAGATGTCACCGCGGGTGATGTCGTCAATGTTGCGACTGAGAACGACGCCGTTGGCCCGTTCCTCAGGGAAGGCTGGGTGAACGAGGATGCCCATAGCCACCTTCCGCTGGTCGACGTTCATGAGCGAACGTTCGTCGTACCCACGGTTCGAGTAGAGGCTTGCCCATACTTGACGTAGCGCGTCCGCGATGGGGTAATCTGGATCGTCGACAGCCGCACTGACGGAAGAGTAGAGGCCTGCACCGTTGAAACCCGGGAGATCCTCAGCGTTGCTGCTGCTGCGCATGCGGACGCGAGCCGAGCCGTAGTTGTCGCGCAGGAACTGAGTCAATTCGCCTAGAAACTGCGGCTCGACCGGGGCGGTCAAGATGCTGTTGCGGATCTGTTGGAGGTGCTCGTGACGGAGGTTTCGATTGGCCGAAGCTTCGGGATCAGCCAAGAGCGCTTCGAGCTCGGCGCGCGCTCCGCTGCTTCGTGAATGGGCAATGAAGTAGCTCACGGGCAGCGCAAATGCCGGATCGGGGACGCTGAAGGTCTTCGCGTTGGGACAGTTGGGTTGGTAGCTCGCGGCGAGCTGCACCAACTCGGCGAGCTGGGCGGCCTTGGCACCAATGCTAGGCAGATCGGCCAGCCCTGCAAGATGTAGGTCGATGATTCCGGTTGTCTCAGCATCGAGCCGAGGCGCCACGGAAACTAGGCTTGGCTTCCTGGTGTCCCAAAATGCCTGAGCTGCCTCGGGGGACGCTGGTGCCACGTGATATCCGTCAGAGGTCACCTCGAAGCGCACGAGCTGACCGAAGAGCGAGGTGAACTCGGAGAGCTCGTGCGCCTTCGGTAGGGCGAGGTTCGGAGTACCTCGGTTCTGGCACAGGACGTTCACGTGCGAGAGCGGAGTCTGGAAGGCCTCGGTGACGAGACCACCAACCAGCGGGATATCGTTGGGAACGTCGTCCGTGACCACGATGACGTCCAGCCCGAGGCTCGCCGTCTCCAGCTCGACCGCCGGCACGTAGGTCAAGACGCCATAACCCACTGCCGCGGTCAGGGGTTGCAGTCTGGTGGTCGTGAACGGCGAATTGGGGCCAACCATCGGCAAGTGGCCATCGAGAGTGGAAGCGCGAGTTGCCTGAGCGGCCTCTTGGGGCCGCAGCGCGTAGAGCTCTGGGGTCAGGACATGCTCAGTGGCGGCGAAAAACGCCTTCTGCATGTCCTCGGGCAGAATCTCGTCTCCAACCGCGAACTCCACGGTAAATAGATCACTGGCGGCGTGATGCACGAGCGTGCCGAGCAAGTACCTTCGACCCGAGGTCTGGAAATACTCCGTAACGCTGAAATTGTACCAGCCGGCATTGAAGAGACGGTTTTCGGCGGCGTCACAGCGGTTGAGTGGGGGTTGACCGTCAATGACCTCACGGATGAACTCGTAGTGCAGAGACCAATCTCGCCAGCCCACCAAATAGACTTGGTTCCCAGCCGCCATGTCGAGGATGAACTTGACCGACGCCATCCCGAGTTCGCCGCCACCAGCCGCGAGGGCTTCGAAGTCCGACCGAGTGCGAAGGTGTCGCACGTAGTCGCCGACGTCACGTTGCGATAGGATTGCACAAGCATCGTTCGGAGCTAAAGGACTCGCTGGGCTGCAGTACACGTGGCGGCCCGGATATTGGGGGGTGCGAGCCAGCACGGCGGAAGCGGGCCAACGCGCGAAATCTACGCGGTCGGCGACGTTTCCGTCGGCGCGAAACAGCGTTACCACACCTTCGAATTGCTCATGCGCGGCGATGCTTGCAACGTCCACCTCGCGGACCGGCACTACTGCGCGTTCGCCGGGGCCGAGAAGCATCGATGAGCTCGTCGGCAAGTTAACGCCGTCAGCCATGCTGGGCCAAGGTTGGCCGGGGCGCAGGGGGGCAATCTGCAGGCGGTACGCCGACAGCTCGACGATGTCAGTGCTTGTATTGCGCAATTCGACGAATGCTGCCGGCCGCAGAGCGAGTTCGTCGATGACTAAGGGCGAGGGGATCCGAGGATGGGGTAGGGACCAGTCGTATTTGGAGAAGTGGTAGTCGTCCACGAGTGGCGGCGGAGCTGGCGGGCCACAAGTCGTACCATTCGGTCGATTGGGGCTGGCGTAGCGGCACAGCGTCAGCGCCCCGTCGACGTCGGGAAAACGTGCGAAGACAAAATTCGTGTCGAGCGCCGGGACATCCGCCTGAGCAATGACCGTGTCGCAGCGACGCAGCACCAGCTTGGTTCCGCTCGCTTTCAACTTGAGCGGCAGATGCAATGGGCCTTGAGCCACCTCGTTGTCGGCCCAGAGCAGGATGCGCGATCCTGGTGCGATGGTACCATGAGCAAGTGTGGCGCGTTCCCCGCCGGCAGTGAGGGTGAGCTCGTCGAGTGACGCAGTCGCCGTGCCACGGTTCACGAGCTCTAACCAATCGTCGGCATTGCCGAGTTCGTCGACGGCATTTCCGTCGTTGTTCGATGAAATCTCGTTGATGACGAGATCGGGCAGGGGTGCGTCACTGCAGGCAGCGGTACCTCCAGTCCCAGTTGCAGTCCCAATTGCACCCCCGCTTGCGCCTTGCGAATGGGTCGATGGCGAGCCGCCGCACCCAAAGAGGTGGAGGGCCGCGAGTGCGGCAAGGAACAACTGGGTCATTCTTGTTTCAAGCATAGGCTGCCGGTTCGAAGGGCACAATTGGAGCAACACAGGTCAGACCCGCGTAGCAAAGCAGTGATCGTGCCAAGGAAGGCGAAAGCGGAAAACAATGCAAGATACTGCAGATGGGCCAGGAAAATGCTGGGGTGGCGGCGTGCCGTTGCCGATGCGCCAAAGACCCTTGGCACAGTCCATCGCCGAAGATGAGCCAAGCCGGTCAGGGGGTGATGGCCCTGAGGCGACGGAATCGTTCACGCCGTGGGTTCGAATGCCGTTGACAACGAGGGGAAGAGGTACCAATAAAAGCGTACCAAAACGGTCCTCATTGCAGTGAAGGCATAAGTGCTCCGAATTACACGCCTTTCTGATTACGCAATCGTAGTACTGGGCGCAGCTGCCCGCAGTGCTCCTGAGGCGTTTACGGCGCGTGCCGCAGCCGAGCAGACCGGGTTGCCGCTTCCGGCGGTGAAGAAGATCCTGAAGTCCCTGGGAAGAGAGGGCCTCGTCGAGTCCCAACGCGGCACGGCCGGTGGCTATCGCCTAGGACGACCGGCCACACAAATTGCCCTCGCTGACATCATCGATGCGATCGAGGGACCCTTCGCTTTGACTGAGTGTGGGCAGAATCCTGCGGATGCAGAATCTCTATGTGAGTACGTCGGTCATTGCGGTGTGCAGTCGAACTGGATGCGCGTCAATGGCATCGTGCGTCGCGCACTAGCCAGTGTGACCTTGGCCGACATGATAGGTCCGGGGGAGAGAGAACTCGTGTCGTTGCGTCTGCGGAGGGGGAGTTTGGTAGACAAGCGCCTCGAACGACGCTCCCCTGCGGCGGCGAACGTCGACAAACCCGCGGCAGGCAAACGAACGTCCCGTCTGCGTGACGGATGGATCCAGCAATAGGCAGGCCCGATGACGACATCCAATGACCATATCGAACGATTCATCCAAGCCGGCTACGACGCTGGGTGGGTTACTGACATCGAGCAGGAGAGTTTTGCCCCGGGTCTCGATGAATCGGTGGTGCGACGGATTTCCGCGCGCAAGCTCGAACCCCCTTGGCTGCTCGAGTATCGGCTCAAGGCATATCGCTTTTGGCAGACGATGACCGAGCCCACTTGGGCCAAGGTGAAGTACTCGCCCATTGACTATCAAGCAATCACCTACTTCTCGGAACCGAAGCGGAAGAAGGATGCACCCCAGAGCTTGGATGAGGTCGATCCCGAGCTTCTACGTACGTACGAGAAACTCGGGATTCCGCTGCATGAGCGCGAGGCTCTGGCTGGGATTGCCGTCGACGCGGTCTTCGATAGCGTCAGCGTCGCGACGACCTTCAAGGCGAAGCTCGGCGAGATGGGGATCATCTTCTGTTCGTTCTCGGAGGCCGTGCGTGAGCATCCTGAGCTCGTCAAGAAGTACTTGGGATCAGTTGTGCCACATACGGACAACTACTTCGCTGCCTTGAATGCGGCCGTCTTCAGCGATGGTAGCTTCGTCTACGTTCCGAAGGGCATGCGCTGCCCGATGGAGCTATCGACATACTTTCGCATCAATGCCGCCAATTCGGGACAGTTCGAACGCACGTTGATCGTCGCAGATGACGATGCATACGTCAGCTACCTCGAGGGGTGCACCGCCCCAATGCGCGACGAAAACCAGTTGCATGCCGCCGTCGTGGAACTAGTGGCCTTGGAGCATGCCGAGATCAAGTACTCGACGGTGCAGAACTGGTATCCCGGTGATGCCCAGGGGCGTGGTGGAATTTTCAATTTCGTGACCAAGCGAGGCAAGTGCCAAGGTCGACGCTCGAAGATTTCCTGGACCCAGGTCGAAACAGGGTCGGCCATTACGTGGAAGTACCCAAGTTGCATCCTTCAGGGAGACGAGTCAGTCGGAGAATTCTACTCAGTGGCGCTTGCCAACAACTATCAGCAAGCCGACACGGGAACGAAGATGGTCCATCTTGGCAAGAATACCAAGAGCACCATCATCTCGAAGGGGATCAGCGCCGGGCATGGTCAGAACACTTACCGCGGTTTGGTGCGGATCCAGCCCGGAGCCGAGGGTGCGCGCAACCACACGCGATGTGATTCCATGTTGCTTGGCGCGACGTGCGGTGCACATACGGTTCCCTATGTCGACGTGCGGAACAATTCGGCAATTGTCGAGCATGAGGCGACGACTTCACGTATCAGCGACGAGCAGCTCTTCTTCTGCCGCCAGCGCGGACTCTCCGAAGAGGACGCCGTGGGGCTCATCGTCAATGGATTTTGCAAAGAAGTGATGAAAGAACTCCCCATGGAGTTCGCCGTGGAGGCACAAAAGCTTCTCGGTGTTAGTTTGGAAGGTGCGGTGGGTTGACGCACATCTGGGTGAGCAGCCGCGGAGACGACCATGTTGAAGATCGAAAAGTTGCAAGCACTTGTTCAGGGTCGGCCCATCCTCAATGGGATTGACCTCGAGATCCGTCCTGGTGAGGTTCATGCCATCATGGGCCCAAACGGCTCGGGCAAGAGCACCCTTGCCAGCGTACTATCGGGACGCCCCGGCTACGAAGTGAGTGGGGGAAGCGTGACATTCGAAGGCGAGGATCTGCTCTGCCTTCTGCCTGAAGAGCGCGCCAGGCGTGGCGTATTTCTCGGTTTTCAGTATCCCGTAGAACTGCCCGGGGTCAGCAATCTCTACTTCCTCAAGGCTGCGTTGAACGCGGTGCGCAGGCACCGGGGCCTAGAGGAGCTGGATGCCATGGATTTCCTGACGCTGGCCAAGGAGAAGGCCAAAATGTTGGGTCTCGACGATGGGCTAGTCCAGAGAGCCGTCAACGTGGGATTTTCTGGCGGCGAAAAGAAGCGCAACGAGATCTTCCAAATGGCTTTGCTCGAACCGCGTTTTGCCATCTTGGACGAGATCGACTCGGGGTTGGATATCGACGCACTGCGCGTCGTAGCCGAGGGGGTAAGCCGGCTTCGAAGCCCAGAACGCTCGGTGTTGCTCATCACGCACTATCAGCGCTTGCTGGACTACATTCGCCCTGACTTCGTGCATGTGCTGTACGCTGGACGCATCGTGCGTTCTGGGGGTGAGGAGCTGGCTCGGTTGCTCGAGCGTGATGGCTACGCGGCCGTCGGCGTTGGCGAGACGGTCGCACCCGTCGAGGTGCGGGCGTGACGGCTGTTCTAGCCCAATCGAGCGCTCGCAAGCGTTCGGCTTTGGAACGGAGCCTCCTGGATATCATCAGGACGGAGGCTCGTTCGTGGCCAGACTGGTTGGGATTGCAGCAGCGCGAGGCATTCGAGTGGCTAGAATGTCACGGGCTGACCAAGCCGCGTGACGAGGGGTGGAAGAATGCAACGCTGTCAGGGCTTCTGGAACAGTCAGTAGCGTTTGCACCCGAGAGGACCGCTGCGAATACCGTTGTCAACTGGCCTGAGGCGCAGAGTCAGGGGCAAAATTCGGTGCTTTGGTTCGTCAACGGTGTTGTCTCGTCGGAGGCAGTTGGCGTAGCCGGCATCAGGTGGCTCCCGCTCAGCGAAGCCATTCAGCGTGAACCGAAGGTGCGAGCGCATTTGGGGGCTCATCTGCGTCTGGAGAATGGGTTCGTTGCTGCCAACGTTGCTGGGTTTTCGGATGGTTGGTGTCTCATCGTTGAACCAGGGGCAGTGATCAAGCACCCAATCGAACTGAGGTTTCTGCAGACGGGACAGGGCTCTTCTGCCCTGGCGCTGCCAAGGCTGTTGGTCATTGCCGGCGCTTCGAGTGAGGTTTGCCTCATCGAGCGCCATCTGTCGGAGGCGCAAGAGCCTGCGCTCTCGAGTACCGTGACGGAGATCGTACTCGAGCCCGGCGCTAAGGTTACGCATAGTCGCTGGGTGGAGCACGGCGGTAAGACCTGGGCTATGGACGCAACTGCCGTGGACGTCGGTGAAGACGCGCAGTACCACGCGTGGTCGGCTACGGCGCGCGGTCGTTTCGTTCGTCACGACCTGATGGTCAGGCTCGCTGGGCGTCGTTCGAAAGCCGTCCTCGACGGGCTCTACTATGCAAGAGAAGGCTCGCTCGTCGGTCAGTATGTAAGGGTTTGGCACGAGCAACCTGAAGGTGTAACTCGTGAATGCTACCGCGGCGTGGTCGAGAATGAAGGTCGAGGGATCTTTGACGGCATCATTTACGTCGGACGCGGCGCCGTGCGGACCGATGCACAGCAGGAGAATAGGAACCTCTTGCTCGGGCCAGCAGCCATTGCTCACACCAAGCCGCATCTCGAGATCGATAACGATGACGTTGTATGCAGTCATGGCGCCACGGTCGGGCAGCTAGACGAACAGCAGCTGTTCTACTTGCGTGCGCGCGGTATTGCCGAGGATGAAGCCAGAGAGGTACTTACCTGGGCCTTCGCCAAGGAGCTTGTGGACCGGTGCCCAGATGCTGAGCTTAGATCCATTGCGGAGCGAACCCTGCAAGCAGGCGGTATGGGATCGGCCCAGTTTCGAGAGGAGGCATCGATATGATGCCCCTGGGGTCGAGTCCAATCGCGGATGACGTGGGTAAGCACGCACGCCTGCGCAGAGAGTTTCCGACACTCGACCAGCAAGTCCATGGCAAGCGGCTGGTCTATCTGGACAGTGCGGCGACCACCCTGAAGCCGAGGTGCGTCATGGATGCAGTTCGGGACGTGTGGGAACGCGATTGCGCGAACATCCACCGTGGTGTGCACACCTTGTCCCAGAGGGCGACCCAGCGCTACGAAGAGGCTCGAGCCAAGATTGGTCGCTTCATTGGGGCAACGGATCGACGTGAGCTCATTTTCGTGCGCGGGGCTACCGAGGCGATAAACCTGGTGGCGCATAGTTTTGCTCTGCCTCGCCTAGGACCTGGAGACGAAATTTTGGTCACCGGTCTGGAGCACCACGCCAATATCGTACCTTGGCAGGTCGTGCGCGACCGCACTGGTGCCTCCTTGAAGGTTGTCCCCGTGTCCGATCGCGGTGAGGTGACACTGTCGGCCGTGGAGGCGCAGTTGAGTCCAAAGACGAAGTTGGTTGCTTTTGCGCACGTCTCGAATGCGCTTGGCACGATCCTACCAGCCAAGGCGATTGTTGAACGTGCGCATGCGGTGGGTGCCGCGGTGTTGATTGATGGGGCCCAAGCGGTTGCGCATTTGCCAGTTGACGTCAAGGACTTGGGTTGCGACTTCTATGCGTTCAGTGGTCACAAGCTCTATGGTCCAGATGGCACCGGCCTGCTGTATGCCCGCAGGGAACTGCTGGAGGAGATGCCACCGTATCAAACCGGAGGCGACATGATTCTGAGTGTTTCCTTCGCGGAAACGCTGTACAACGAGTTGCCGTCGCGGTTCGAGGCTGGCACGCCGAACATTGCTGGTGCCATCGGGCTCGGCGTGGCAGTGGATTTTCTCATGCAAGTCGGCATGGATTGGATCCAGCGGCACGAGCGAGAGCTGCTGATGCTTGGCCAGGAGCAGTTGGCGCAGGTCGGTGGGTTGCGTCAAATTGGCACGGCGGCCGACAAGGTAGGCGTCCTGTCGTTCGTGTTGGACGACGTACATGCCCACGATATCGGGACGATTCTCGACAGTCAGGGGATTGCGATTCGCACGGGGCATCACTGCGCGCAGCCGGTGGTCGAACGTATGGGTGTTCCTGCGACGGCGCGGGCCTCACTGGGCTTGTACAACGATGATAGCGATATTGAGGCTCTGGTTCGCGGGATTCAGCGCGTCAAGGAGATGTTTGCCTGATGTCCGACCTGCGCGACCTCTACCAAGAACTGATCCTGGACCATGGGCGTCGACCGAGGAATTTCAAGGAGCTTGAGGGAGCCACCTGTTCCGCGGATGGCCACAACCCTCTCTGTGGCGATCGTCTGCAGATCCGTCTGATCTGTGACGGGGAGCGCATCACAGAGATAGGCTTTCAAGGTGCTGGCTGCGCGATTTGCATGGCCTCAGCCTCCACGATGTCCGAGGCCATCAAGGGGCATACGCGCGCTGAGGTGCATCAAATGTTTCAGCACTTCATCGGCCTCGTTGTGGATGGGCGCCAGGAAGAAGTAGAGGCGCTGCCGCCGAAGCTTGGGGTCTTCTCCGGGGTGTCGGAATTTCCGATGCGCGTCAAGTGCGCGACATTGGCCTGGCACACCTTGGATGCGGCACTCTACGGACGACGGAAAGCGTCGAGCGAGGGCGCATGACGGCGGTATGGCTCAGTGCTGGTCGGAAGGCGAGTACAGATGGGACAGGATGACGTTCTCAAGCGCAAGCGCCTCATGGTGCTCAACCGGGTTGCACCTGAGGGCTCAAGTCAGTACCTGTTGGAGGATTCGGGGCTACAGCCTGACAGTGGTTCCGACGATGCGAAGGCGCTCGAGCAGCGAGTGATTGAGGCACTGCGCACGGTGCACGACCCGGAGATCCCCCTGAACATCTACGATCTGGGGCTAGTGTACAGAACACACGTAACTCTCGAGCACCGTGTCGAACTCGACATGACCTTGACTTCACCGGGTTGTCCCGTGGCTGGCGTGCTGCTGAAGCAGGCACATGATGCCGTGCGCAAGGTCCCCGGGGTCAGAGCGGTGAAGACCGTATTGGTCTGGGATCCGCCGTGGACGCGTGATCGGATGGGTGATGCGGCGAAGCTGGCGCTCGGGTTGCTCTAGGGGCTAGGAGTCGTCACGGCGATCGCCGCATATCCGACGACACGAGACTTGTCGTGCGCGGTATCCCCGCTGTTGCGGTAGTCGAGCAGTTGTAGTTGCCAATCGAGCCGCCTAGCCAGGCTGACGAGCGTCGCCGTCGGACCGCGACAACAGGCATCGGACGATATGACTCGTTCGGTATCGCGGGCAAGAATCGCTGAAACCGTTGCGTGATCCGTTTTGCAGGCGGCTTCATACGCCAAGAAATGGCTGAGGTCGCTGCTCACGACAAGGAGCGTCTTTGAGTCGAGCAGCGGGAGAAGTGGGTCAGGATCGATCACGTGATCGGACGTGCCAAAGACAATCGGCACGAGCTCGAAATCGCCCAGGGTGCGTTGCAGAAATGGCAAATGGACTTCGATGGCGTGTTCAGCGGCGTGGGGCCGTGAATCGAGGACGAAGGGAGCATGCTTGGCGATTTCCCGGCATCCAGGCCAAAGTGGGATCCGTCCGAGGGGCGTCTCAAAGGCATCGCAGTTGGGCAAAGCCAACCCGCGAAACGCCACGTGGTGACTGGGCGAAAGCAAGACTACTCGACGAATCCTGTCGTCACCGCAAAGGAGTCGATAGGCGCTTGCAGCAATCGGTCCCGAGTAGTGATAACCTGCGTGGGGGCAGATCAAGGCCGCCAAACGGCCGCCCAGCGCCACCGGCGGCATCGCCTGGGCAGTGTCGAGCAATCCATCCACCAGCGCGGCTAGGACGTCGGGCTCGTCAGGGTAGAACACTCCCGCAACCGCGGGTGGGCGGACTACTTCTGCGCTTGGCACTCCCAGTCGCCAATCAGGATCTTCGTCCGGGAGCATTTGACCGTAACCGTCACGCTACCCTTCTGAGCACCCTTGGGTTCGGCCACGAAGTCATAGGTTTGGGCGAGCGGATTGCGCTCAAGCCGAGTAAGTTGCGTCGAACACTCCTTGCCACCGCAAGCGACCAGTTGGGCCTGATTCTTGACCTCGTCGTTGTCGCCGTAGACATTGATGAGGCCGAGCACCGTAATGGATAGGAGCAATACGGTGGTAATGGGACGAACCAGTTGCTTCGCGGCGGACATAGGGATGCCTTGTTGCTGCTCTTGACTACTTCGTGGCGGCGGTCACTTCGAGTTCATAGAACGGACCCTCACGATCCTTCACCCACCAGAGCCCTGCCCCAATGTTGATGAAGTGTTTGGCGAGGATTCCGCGATAATACGACCCGTTGCGGATGAAGATGTCTTGATCCGTGCGCTCGAGATCGCAGTTCTCTCGCAAATCCTGGCGTGTCGTGATCTCAAGGTAGAGAATCCCCTTGGACATTGCCGCGATATTGGCCACTGCTGGAGCAACATCAGGATCGGGGAGATACTGCATCACGCCCTGGCAGACGATGAGGTCGTGCTTCTTGCGATCGCGCCAACGAGCGATGTCCTTTTGCAACAGCCCATACTTCTTGCACATGGCGGCGCTGACTTCGGTGCCCACGTACTTGGCGGAGGTTTGGTGCTTCTCGAGCCATTTTCGCCAATGCCCCACACCCGCGCCGATATCGAGCACGCTCTTGATTTCGACGTGGTTGTATCGGGCGAATGCAAACACGAACTCGCATAGCGCTGCATGGTCATCGGGTTCAACGACCCGTGTCTTCGGATCCTCGTAGAACCTTTGATAGTACGCTTCGTCGAAGCGTCGGAATCGATCCATGGGGCGCAGTCTATCCAAAAGTCCAAAGATCCGTAGCGTTGTCGCGAATAGTTCGTGGACAGGCCACTGGACCGGCCCTAAGCGCCTAAAAATACAGTATTTGCATCCATGCGTATGAAGGTATATTCGTGCGATGACGCCGAGCATAGCCGCACCAACGGAGGGTCGATGGGCTCTTTACCGACTTCTTGCCGATGCGGGGCGACTTCGACTCTTGGCGCTTGCGGCCGAGGAGGAACTCAGTGTTGGAGAGCTTGCGGAGTTGCTGGAGGATTCCCAGCCGAACGTTTCTCGGCAGGCGACCAGTCTTCGCCAGGGCGGCTTGCTCACGGATCGGCGCCAAGGCACGCGCAGCTACCTGCGGGTGAACGACGAGATTCGCGACGACGTAGTGGTAAGCGACGCAATCCTGGAGGGTCGGCGCCTATGCCTGCAAGAGGGACGTCTACTGCGCATTGCTGCGGTTGTCCGCAAGCGTGACGACCGTGCGCGAAAGCAAGTCGAAGAGACCGAGCGTGAGCAGAACGAGATTCGAATGGCGTCGGAGCTTCCTGCGTTTGCACTGGCGGTGGCAAGGTTGACTGTCGATCACGGAGTCGCGGTGGATGCGGGCACTGGTGATGGCGCCATGTTGGACGTCTTGGCCCCATTCTTTCGTCGCGTAGTTGCGATTGACCGCAGCGCCGCGCAGTTGAAGCGCGCCGCTGCGCGTGTCGCTCAGCGTGGCTACGAAAACGTCGATTTGCTGTGTGGAGATATCGATGACGGCGAGGTCAGAGCACGGGTTGGCGCAGGCGTCAGCGCGGTATTTGCGACGCGCGTGCTGCATCACGCGGCGTCGCCGCGCCGTACCATGGCTGCGCTTGCGGAACTCCTTGCGCCAGGCGGCGAGTTGAGCGTCCTCGACTATCAGGCGCATGACGATGAGGTATTTCGCGACCAGCGCGCCGACATATGGATGGGGTTCCCCAAGGATGAGCTCCTGCGCCTCGCCGCGGCGGCGGGGCTTACAGGCGAAAGCTGGCTCGCTGTGCCGAAGGGGTTCGTTGGCGGTGGTATTGACGGACATCTCCCGTGGCAACTCATGCGCGCTATGCGTCCAATTGCGCCCATGGCTAGTAGTCCGTAGTGTCGAAAATACCAAGGCGCAGGCTGTGTACCGCGGGTTGCTCGTGTACGGGCACCGTAAGTCGGACCACTATCGGTATTGAATATGCTATAGCCGCGTATGAGGGGTGCTCTCGCCCCATCGCTAGAGTAGAAACTGAACACACCATGTCGACACTTTGGCAAGACGTAGGAAAGCTTCGGCAAACCGCCCCGCTCGTGCACAACATCACCAATTTTGTCGTGATGAATGTTACGGCCAATGCACTACTCGCCATCGGTGCCTCGCCCGTCATGGCGCATGCCGTGGAAGAGGTCGAGGAGATGGCGAGCATTGCCCAGGCACTCGTGCTGAATATCGGCACCTTGAGTGGGCCATGGATTGAGGCCATGTTCAGCGCGGGGCGCGTTGCCAAGCAGCGCCAGATCCCGATTGTGCTCGATCCTGTGGGGGCTGGTGCCACGAAGCTGCGTACGGAGACCTCGCTGCGCATCCTCCAGGAGTTGTCACCACGGATCCTGCGCGGCAACGCTTCGGAGATTCGTGCCTTGACCGGCGCTGAAGGCGCGACCAAGGGTGTCGACAGTACGTATCGTTCTGCCGATGCGCTCGAAGCAGCGACTGCCTTGTCAGCACGCTATGGTTGTGTCGTGTCGGTGAGCGGGGCGACCGATCTCGTTGTCGACGGCGCAAGGGTGGCTCGGATTGACAATGGCCGTCCGCTCATGAGCAGGGTGACCGGCTCGGGCTGCACGGCCACGGCATTGACGGGGGCTTTCGCGGCGGTCAATCTGGATGCCTTTGAGGCGGCGGTCCATGCCATGGCGCTCTCGGGGATCTGCGGGGAAATCGCCAGTGAATTGGCGCTCGGGCCCGGCAGTTACCAGGCACATTTCCTGGACGTCTTGCACGCCATCGATGAGGCTCAGCTAAAGCAGCGGCTCCGAATGGCGCTAGACTGAGGTTCCAACTTGTTTGACTCCCACTGCCACGTTACCGACATCGAGGATCCGATGCGGATCATGGCGGAAACGCGGGAAGCGGGAGTACAGTCATTGCTCTGCTGCGGCTATCATGCAGCATCGAACGCCGCGGTGGTGGAGCTGCGGCGCAATGTTCCCGGCTTGCCGATCGCGCTCGGGTTGCATCCCTGGTACGCACAAGAGCCATTCGCACCCGTCCGTGAGCTGATTGAAAGGCAATCTCCCTCGGCGATAGGCGAGTGCGGACTAGATGGATACGATCGCGACCCAGAGATCCCGCCGCTCGCGTTGCAGCTCCCGATATTCGAGGAGCAACTCGATATGGCGACGCGTTTGCGCCTGCCGGTGACCGTGCACAGCCGTCGGGCAGTGACCGAGGTCATCGCTATGGTGGGCAATTCCCCGGAGGTGCGCGGCGTATTGCACGCCTATTCGGGTTCGTACGAGCAAATCGAACCGTTGCTCGAACGCGGTTGGTTGGTCGGGGTTGGCGGCGCGATGACTCGTCCAGGGGCCAAGCGGATCCGACGCATGGCGGCGCGGCTCGAATTGAACCAGCTGCTCTTCGAAACCGATTCACCGGCAATCGGGCTCGAGGGGGTCATGCCGCCCTGGGTGCGCCCGCATCACGTCATCGAAGTGGCCCGCGCGTTCGCTGCGCTACGCGGACTCGACTTCGAAGAAGTCGTCGAGCAGACGGATCGGAATGCGCGACGCATGTTCGGTGATGCGGTTCTGGATGGATGGCAGCGACCAGTACCATCGGTCTGGGAATGATGCCGTTCTTGCAAGCGTTGGGTGGTCAAGCCTGCCGGCCCATTCGGTTTGCCTCTCCTCATCCGAGGCGCAAATCTTGGGAAAAATGGTACCCGCGGGATAGGCCAATGGCTCGACTCCTGGCAAATGGTGTAGCTTCTGTACAGCTGGATTGATGGCGGACCTGTAGAAGACCCGGACCCGCAAGACCATCATGTTTAGATCAGATGAACCAGCCGCGACCGAGGTTAGCTTGGGAGCTTCAAAGGCGCCGGAGCTAAACGTCCAATTGCCGACACGTGGTCCGGGGACTACGGGCGGCTCCGGCTCCTCGAGTGCCACTCGAATTGCGATTGAACAGGGAGAACGTATCGAACGCGAACTACTGGTCAGCGACATCCTGCGGATGCGTTGGCTGAGCGCGGCTGCGGCCGTCATTTGGTCCGCATTCGCGATCGACGATTGGATTATTGCCCGGTTCATCTGCCCGGTTAGCCTCGCTCAGTTCTTGAGCATTCGAGCGGTCGGACTTGTCGTGGTTCTTTGGTACGTGTTTCGTCTGCGTTCCAAGCGCAAGATGACGCGTACGTCCTACATGCTGCACGATATCGGCGTCTTTGCCGTGATCCAGGCGGCACTATCGGTGATGTGCATCCAGTTCGAAGGGATCGCGAGCCCGCTGGTCACGGGGATCCTGGTCGTGTTGATCGCTCGGGCGACGATTCTCGCCTGTCCCTGGCGGCGAGGCCTGCTCTTCCTCGGGATCCCGCTGCTGTTGTTCCCCTGCGTGCTCGGCGGCGCGAGCCTTTTCTTGCCAGAAATCCGGCAGCAATTCCTCGACCCTCATGCCCGCGCTGTCTTCTTGCGTCACCTATTCGTCCTGGGTGCTGCGCTGGGCGTGTGTGTCTGGGGTGCGCATGGCAATTGGGCGCTCCGGCGTCAACTGTTCGAGGCGAGAAACGTCGGTCGCTACCGCCTGAAGCATTGCATCGGTCGCGGTGGCATGGGTGAGGTTTGGGTCGCCTACCATTCGGGGCTTCAGCGCGATATCGCGCTGAAGATCCTGCGACCAGGCAGCGAGAGCGACCCCATTGCTGTTCAGCGATTCGAGCAGGAGGTTGCGGCCACAAGCCGACTGACGCACCCCAATACGGTACGTGTTTTCGACTATGGCGTCACCGACGATGGGATTTGGTACTACGCCATGGAGCTGCTCGATGGCGTGACCTTGTATGACCTCGTACACAATGCTGGTCCACTGGCGCTCGAGCGGGCGCTGCTTATCGCCCATCAAATAACGCGAGCCCTGGCAGAAGCGCACGCGCGCGGCATCGTGCACCGCGACGTAAAGCCAGAGAACATCTTCGTGACCCATGCCGGCGACGAGCCGGACTTCGTCAAGGTGTTGGACTTTGGCATTGCCAAACTGTGCGGAGATGCGCGCGGCGCAACCTTGACTCAAACTGGAGCAGTCTTTGGGACCCCAGCCTACATTTCGCCGGAAGCCGCACAAGGCAAAGTCACGAGCGCGAGCTCGGACGTATATGGTGTCGGCGCGGTAATGCACTTCATGCTCGCCGGTCGTCCCCCATTTGTTGGTGCCAGTCCAGCCGAGGTCCTTCTGGCCCATATTGCGCAACCAGCGCCATCCTTGCACGCCATCCCAGACCTCGCTGTTCCCGCAGACGTAGCCGCACTAGTCATGCGTTGCCTGGAGAAGGAGCCCGAGAATCGCTTCCGCGATGCGAGCGCGCTCGCCACCGAGCTGGCCCAACTCGCGATGAGGTATCGAACGGCAGTGGCGGTTCCGGAAGATGCGGCGGCTGTGGCGAGTGCGTCCTGAATTAGTCCAAGCGCCACAACTTGGCTTTCTACCTTGCCAGGCCTGCCGATGCTCCGAAGTGACGGTAGATTTCGTCAGCGATCCGCCGCAGGATTGGACCCTCGGCTGGGTCGACCATCAACACCATGCCGCTGAGCAACGTAACGGCTTCCCATTGCACGAACGGGTACGTTGGTTCGGTCAGGGGAGTCGGCATCGCGGTTGGGTTGGCTAGACGTTGCGCTGCCACCACCATTGCGGTCGTCTGTTCGGCGGTCATTTGCCCAATCCGTACACGGATCTCTTTCAAGCCAAGCTCCTGCCTGCTCATGGCGACAATGGCTTGCGCGCGCAGCAAATGGTTGTCGTTGAAGCGAGCGCCGCGTCCCCGTCCAGTTGCCCTGGGGAGTAGCTTGCGCTGGATCCAACCCCGCAGTATCCGGGGCAGAACCCCTGTAATGCCGTGCAATTCCTTGGGGGCATAGGTTTTGCTGGCTATGGCGTCGCCTCCGGACTCTTCGGCGAGGAACTACGCGCCATCCAGGGCGAGTTCTTCCTTCGGCGCCATGGGGAAGTCGCCATCTATGTCGAGATCCGCGTTGCCGACGAAGGATGATGACGCCGCGATGTCGAGATCCGCTTTGCGGACAAAGGATGATGACGCCGCGATGTCGAGATCCGCTTTGCCGGCAAAGGATGATGACGCCCAGAACCCGAGGCTAACTGTCAGCCTAGACTGCGGACAAAGGTATCCATATATTTCAGAGTAATCCCCATGCGTTGGATACCGCGCCACCTATTTCCGCAGAATATCCACTTGCTCCTCCTTGACCAACCACTGCCTTCCGGAGCCGCGGCCTGCGCTGAGATCGCCAGTCTGACGTGCCTGAATCCGTAGCTTACGAACTAAACTAGCGCTCAAGTCAAATCGGGCTGCCACCCGCAACGATGACGGGCCCGAGTCCAGGGCACGCATGCTCCGCTTTCTGAGATCCAAGGAGGCGACTGCCATACCCTCCATAACAGATGTCACGCCGAATGGAAAGACCGTCTAGCGTCGACCAGTTGACACAATCTCCAGATCCCCGAAGTAGTTCTGTAGCGGCAAAATAGAAATGTCGGGTTTGGGCAAAGTAGAAATGTCGGGTTCACAGTACGTGAGCGGGCATGTCGCCCCCGGTCCTGACCATGAGCGCATCCGAGTCCGTGAAAGGCTCAACTTCGAACTTCGCTTCCCGGAGCCGTCGACGCGGTGGCGTATCGGCCGCAAGAATTGCGCTGGAGCCTTGAATCTGATTCAAGGCTGGATGGCCACTCCGAGTGGGACCTCTCTAACGTTTTGAACGTTGCGACTGTCCTTCGATACCTATGCACATGCCGAAGTTCATGCCCGTGCAGTCACTCCCCGGAGTATTGGCGTTGGTCCTCATCGGCTGTGGTGACGACGCCGCGACCACCCAGACCACGACCACGAATTCTACGAAGACCAAGCCAGACTACGCCTCGGCGTTTCCCCAGGACCGCGTCGTCAGACTAGACATCACGATCACGGAAGAAAACTGGCTTGCGATGCTCGACGATATGACGGGCATGCTGGGGGAATTTGGTGCCACTGGTGCTGGCATGACCGGGACCATGCCAACCGGCATTGACGGGGCTATCCCCACCACAGGCATGACAATCCCCCAAGAAATGATTGACGCTTGCGTTGGCAAGGCAGCGGCTGATGGATGCAGCGCGACCTTAATGGGGACGTCCACTGGCGGCACTTGCGTCAGCGATGAGACTGTTGGGCTGGTATGCCAACCAAGTGGAGGAATGGTGCCTGGTGGCACGAGTGGTGCATTTGCCGGAGGAGCGAACTTCGACCTGTTGCCGCACGACCCAGTCTATGTCGAGTGCGACGTGACGGATGGGACCACGACGCTTCACCACGTTGGGGTGAGGTTCAAGGGCAATTCGAGCCTCGCGAGCCCGTGGATGCAGGGTGTCTGGAAGCTTCCGCTTCGCCTCAAGTTCGACGAATACGAAGACCTCTACCCAGAGACGCTCAACCAAAGATTTTGCGGTTTCAAGGCTCTTGGGCTTTCCAATAGTTCGGCTGATCCAACACTACTACGCGACAAGCTCGGCACGGAGGTATTTGCAAATGCTGGACTCCCAGCGCCTGCGACCGCGTTTTATCGCATCTACATCGACCACGGCGAAGGGCCCACGTATTTGGGCCTGTATACTGGCATTGAGATTCCTTCTGATGATGCATTTTTGGAAACTCAATTCGGCAGCCATAAGGGGAACTTGTACAAACCCTCCGGTACCGGCGCCCAATGGAGTACCTGGGAAGAAGCGACCCTTGGTAAGGAAAATAACCAAGAAGCGGTGGACTATTCGGACGCGCGCTCCCTATTTGACGCGCTCCACGCTGACCGTTCTGACCCGGTATCCTGGCGTGCCGAGCTCGAGCGTCACCTCGACGTGGATGGGTTTCTACACTGGTTGGCCCTAAATACGGTCATCCAAGATTGGGATACCTACGGCAGAATGGCGCACAACTACTATCTCTATGCAGATCCTGGAGACAACGGTAGATTTGCATGGATCCCATGGGATCACAGTTATGCCTTCAATACGCAGTCGGCACCTTCGTTAGGCATGACCGAAGTCACCGACCAATGGCCGCTCATACGGTTCTTGCTCGATGACACCGTGTACCTAGCGACGTATCGGGCTTACGTCGCGTCGGCAGCCGCCGAGGAGTATACGCCCGCCTGGGTTGGTGAGAGGTTCCGCGTAGCGCACGACCTCATCGCACCCTACGTTATCGGCGCCGACGGCGAACTTCCCGGATCTACGTTCGTCACTTCTGTGAGCGACTTTGCGGCAAGTGTAGACGCGTTCGTCAGTCACGCAGAAACTCGGCAGGTCGACGTTGCTGCGTATTTGGCTAAGTGAGCAGCGTCAGGTTGCAAAGCAGCACGTATATCAACACGCGCGTCTTCGCGAGTGCGGACGAAGTCACTCTGGCAAGCCAGCAGCGGTTTCCCTTTCACCGCCTCCTCTTCCCATGCGCCTTCTGCTTCGAGTTTGGTCCACCTGACGTCGCGTGACTCGCCGTCACAGTGCCACCTGCCGGCGCGGGCTTTGCAGCTGCCCCAGGTGGCGGCATCGGTGGCACAACAGCCGGCACTGGTGCGACTGGTACAACCGGCGCAGTCTGCGCCGCAGGCACGGCCATCGCCGCGCCCATCGCCGTCACAACCGGTACCGTTACAGCAGCCGTTACGGCAGCCGATACAGCGGTCGCCGCGGCAGGCAACAGATTCGCCTGATGCTGCCCCGACGGTGTTGTCGATGCCGGCGCAGCCGCACTCGCCGTCGCGCTACCAACCGGTGCCGTCGCGGCGGTCGCGCGAGCCGCATGGCTGCCGGAGTGCTGGTGCGACTCGTGTTGAGGCTCGCGCTGAGGCTCTGGATCGCTATCTGGCGCCATGACATGCGAGGGGTGCCGCAACACTGCTTCGTTGGCCGAGTTACTGCTTGTGGTCTGGCTGACTTTGGTTGCCGACGCCGCTCCGACCAACCCGGAGCTACCTTCGGGACTTGCGCTGCTCGAAGCTCCAAAGACGTACCAACCGGCAGCCGTTGCCACGCCGAGCATGCCAAACAAAAGGACCAACCCAACCACGAGCGTGCGTTGACGCTGGCGTTGCAGAGCTACGTCCGACATCGGGGCGATCGGGATCGATGCACCGGAGAACGCCGTGCCCAAGACATGAGTGTCGGGCTGGGCGACAGCGATCTGATCCGGGACCGTGCCTGCCTCGCGTTGAGAGGTGGGCATCACCACGGTCGCAGGCAAAATGTGGCGCGATGCGGGGATCTGGGCGAGTGGATCGAGCGCAAGCGGCGCGTTGGGTTCAGTGGGCGCCGCGCCGGGATCAAAGGCAGTTGGAGGCAGGCCTTGGACAATTGGTTCCAGCGGGGCCGCGCCAGCAAGTGCCGCATGCAGCGGACGCGTCGAGTTGGGAAGGGGGACCGTGCCGGCCACCTTGGGCGCTTGTCGATCGATCTTGGTGGCTGATTCGTCGCGTTCACGGCTATAAAGGGCATAGGCCGGCGGCTGGCCGTTGAGCAGCGCGCGCACGTCTTGCTGCATCGTCGCGGCGTCGGGGTAGCGGCTGGTTTTCGCAAAGGCCAGCGCGCGATCCACCACGGCGCCGAGCTCGGGTGACAGATCAGGGGCGACCATCACCAGTGGCTTTGCGGACTCGGACGCCATGCGCATCAGCAGTTCGGCCTCGCTTGGAGCTTCGTGGATCCGGTGACCCGTGAGCAAGCGAAACGCGGTTGCCCCTAGCGCGAAGAGATCCGTGCGCGCATCGACCTCGTCGCGCCTGCCAAGGGCCTGTTCGGGCGCCATGTACGGTAGCGTGCCCAGGGCTGCTCCGGTGCGCGTGCGAAAACTGTCGGCGCCAGCATCGAGCAGGCGCGCCAGGCCAAAGTCGAGGACCTTGATCTGGCCATCGAGGGTCAGAAAGAGGTTCTCGGGTTTCAGATCGCGATGCACGATCGCCATCGAATGGGCAAGGTTGAGGACATCGAGGACCTGGTCGAGGATGATGAGCACCTCGTTCGGCTCCAAGCGGCCCAGGCGGCGCACCCGGGCGGCGATGGTCTCACCGTGAAGCAGCTCCATGGCAAGGTAGGCAAGCTCGCCGCTTTGGCCCTGCTCGAAGATCGTCACCATCCCTGGGTGAACGATGCGTGCCATCACCGCGGCCTCGCGCAGGAAGCGCTCGCGGATCTCCTTGCGGATCCCCATTTCGGGATAGAGCAGCTTGATGGCTACGACTTGCCCCGCAGGGTTGTCTGCCGCATATACGGCTGCCATGCCCCCGGAACCGATAAGGCTACGCAGGGTCCAACGACCAGCAATGGTCTGACCGACGCGTTGTTGGAGGACCTCGTCGTGGGGATCCACTTTACCTGTCTATCATCGTACCCGTGAGGGCCGAGCGGCCAAATCGCAGGATCAGCCTACCTCGGCTCGATCCAGATCCGAATCAGGCGCGAATTGGCTTCGCTCGTTGTTAGAGGCTTACGAGCCTTTCCAGGCTCTCGACGCGTTGGAGGCGGAACCGCTGCTCGGCGGACATTCGCCCGGCTACATGGCGAAGCTGGGCCACATAGTCGCGCAGCAGCTGACGATTCATCCCTGGCACGCGGCGAATATGCGCGCTCAGCTGATCGACGATAGGCAGCGGGAGCGGCGCGGATAGCGTCGTGTAGAGGCGGACTACGTAGTCGAACCAAATCGGCTTGCCCGTCGCGACTGCTAGGCGCACCGCGTAAAGCGCGGCGCGCCCGTAAAGCTCGTCGTTCGGGCGGCGTTCAGTGCGCGCTTGGTCGATGATTCGCTCCAAGTGTCGACCGAGCAACCGCACCACTTCTTCGCCGTTGTTCACGGCAAAGGCCCGTTCGACCGCCGCCCCGAGCAAGTCGAACAAGTCCGCACGGTGCGTAAGCTCGTCGTTCTCATCGGGCATTTGCGGACGCTGGGGATCCGATAGCCGGTTCTGCCCGGAGGGCCGCTCCGAGTCGAGCATGCGCACGTTTCCCGAGGGGCGCTCGCTGTTGCCGTGGTTGCCAGTGGGCGGGCGACTCGCGCGGTCCATGCGCTCGGCGATGAGCTCGACGGTTTCGTCCCCCAGACGGATTCGAGCGCCGGGATCGATGCGGCGTGGGCGATCGATGAGCACCCCATCGACCGCGACCCCATTGCGGCTCAAGAGATCTTCGACGGTGACCCCATCCACATCGATGACGAGCCGGGCGTGTACCCGGGAGACGAGAGGGCCCGACAGCACGACGTCGCAGTCCAGGTTCCGTCCGAGCGTGGCCTGGGTCCCGAGGATTGGGAAAAGCTGCCCCCGATATCGAACCGCATATCGAAGCGCAGGCCTCAGCCGAAGCTCGCTGGTCGGTGTCGCGCTGCTGACTTGGGGTAGCTTGTAGTCCTTCATCTCACCCCGCTACATGTCTCGTTATATAGGCAGGAGGAGGGGCCCGCAACGAGATCTTTGTCGGCGGTGTGCAGTTTTGCGCCAGAGTTTTGAAAGGATTTGGTGATTCTTTGACCCTTGGTCAATGTGACCCAGAGTCGAAACTGCACGGTCCGATGAAGATCTTGCAAGGCGTTACGCCTTCGCTGGGTCTTCGGCGTCACGGCCACGGCATTAGGGCGAATGCCCGGTTGATGGATGGATGCGGACAGGGCTCTCAGGGCTGAAGTAGGGGCGGCCTGGAGCCGGGCTACTTCGGGGGCTCGACGCCGGATGCGCTCTGTCGCGCCTGTGGGTAGCTACCGAGCACGCGGACCATGCGCGAGACGCGACCGAGCTCGGCTATGGCACGTGCCACGGCGGGGTCACTGTGATGACCCTCGACGTCAGCGAAAAAGACGTACTCCCAGAGCTTCTCGCGTCCCGGTCGCGATTCGATGCGCGAGAGGTTCAACCCCGCGTCATTGAAGATCGTGAGGGCCGCGAGCAGGGCGCCTTTCTCGTCCGGGGTAGAAAATGCGATCGAGGTCCGGTCGTGTCCCGTAGGTGCGGCATCCGTCATCGAGAGCAAGACGAACCGCGTCACGTTGACGCTCATGTCTTGGATCGACTCGGCGAGCACGTCCAGGCCCAACAGTTCCGCGGCCAAATGGCTTGCGACGGCGGCAGCACGCTCGTCATTGGCGGCTTCACGGGCAGCCGCGGTGGTGCTGGGCATTGAGATGAGCTGTGCTTGCGGCACGTGTTGGGCGAGCCATGCTCGGCACTGGCCGAGTGGCTGCGGGTGGGAGTAGACGCGTTCGAGCTTGCCCAAGTCTCCGGTCTTGCCCACCAGACACATCGTGACGTCAAGCAGAAATTCGGCGCAGATCTTGGCGTCGCTCGCGAGGAAGCTGTCGAGCGTGTATGTCACGCCACCCTCGGTAGAGTTCTCAATCGGTGCGACGCCGTAGTCGATGCGACCACGTTCGACAGCGGTGAATACCCCTCCGATGCTCGGAAACTCGACGTAGCTGGCACCCAGGCCAAAGGCGCTGCGGGCAGCAATGTGGCTAAAGGTCCCGGGTGGTCCGAGGTAACCGACCTTGAGTGGTGATTCGAGCACGGCGCAGGCGCTCTGGATCTCGCGGAATATCGTGCGAATCGAAGCGCGTGTGAGCCGGCTATTGCGACTGGAGAGTAGCAGCTCGATACGCGCTAGCGTCTGCTCTTCACGCTCCGGATCGTAAGCTGGAAGCTCGAGAGTCTTGCGCAACTGGGCAATGGTCGTCGCTTGCTCGGCGCGCCGATTCACGAGTTCCAACAATTGGTCGTCGGTGCTCTGCAGCATGGCGAGTTGCTCGCTCAGCTGACCATGGGTGTCTTTCTCGGCGCGTTCGGTCATTTGAAACTTCCGGGCTCGGTGCCTTCGAGTAGACTACGTAGCAGTGCGGCGGCATGCCACCTGGCGAGATCCTTCCAACCAACGATTTCGCACGTTGCCTCGACGACCCCAACCCAAGGATCGGCCGTGTCCTTCAAGGCACGCACGATGAGATTCACTCGTTCGAGTGGCACGCGTTTGCGCAAGGTCGAGGGCAATCCCGAATGGATGACACCGGCACAGTCGCGGATCGCCGATTCGGGCTCGTGACGCCGAGTCTCGCGGATTGCGCGGTGGCCGCGCGCTACCAAATGGGCGACGAGCAGGATCTGGTCTTCGGTCAGACCGCCCAGCGTCCAGGTGGCAAGCATTCGAGCAATCGCTGCCTGTTCGAGTGGGGTCGCTTCCCCCTTGGCGACGATTGCCTCCAGTGCTCGGGACAGCGTGCGCGCTCCACGCATCCAGTCTGGCGCGCTTGCGGGGAGGCTGTCTCGAACGACACGGCTGCTCGGCGTATTGGCCGTAGGCGGGTCAGAGACCGCAGGAAGCAGCCGATCGTGGAGCTCGTCCAGGCGTGCCTGCCCTGGCGCAAACGCCAGGCTGGTGTTCCTGGGATCAGGCGCGATGGGGGGAGCGCTGTTGCGACCGAACAGGGGAAGCGTATCGCCGTAGGGGCGTTTTTGGTCTTCGTTCGCCATGAGTCGGACTAGTTCGGGTGCAACTTTTGGAATGGCACGATATCACGCCCATTTGGCGCCGACATGCCGGTCGCGCCCCGATTTCTGCCGGCAACGTTGGTTCGGAGCGTACACAGACCAGTCCTCATGGCCGGGCCACATGGCCGAGATTGTGCGCTTTTCTTGGGTTATTGCTGGGAATTTGGCATTCAGGTCACATGCTCTGCCAGAACCGCGCTCGTTATTCACTGCGACAGGGGACAAACGTGCTTCTGGCTACTTGGCTGCTCGTTGGCTGCGGCAGCGACGCCGACTGGTTCAAGAAGGACGCGCCCGCCAACCTGCAGGTGGCGACTAACGTGGCTCCCGCGAGTACCACGCCCAGAGCTCCAGGCTATAAGCTAGGGCGCGTACCGGTTCCGCCCCAGGACGGGCCGAAGCTGGCTCCGCTTGCCATGCGGATCCCTGTCAAGGCATCGCCGGAGTCGGGCGCGGAGGTCGTTGGGACTCTACGCGCCGGCGCTCGCGTCGCACGGTCTGACGAGCCGTTGTCAAAGCAGGGCTGCAATGCTGGATGGTACGCGGTCCGTCCCTTGGGGTTCGTCTGTGCGGGAGACGATGCGACGACCGACCTCGAGCACCCTATCGCGCGGGCACTCAACGTGGAGCCCAACTTGGGTTGGCCCATGCCCTATCGCTATGGTTTCATCCGTGCCATTGCACCTAATTACCTGCGCGTGCCTACCAAAGAGGAACAGTACCAGTACGAGATGCGCCTCGCGCGTCACCTGCGCAGTTGGGCGAAGCTGGGTGCGGCCTGGGACGTTCTCGACGTTGGGGCCAACGACGTGCCGATCGATGGCCGCGGGCTGGCCATGGGCAAAATCCCCGAGCACGCTCGACCGCTTGGGATAAGTGAGCGCTTTGGGGGCGACGGCAACGATCAGATCCCTTGGTGGTTGGCGGAGGGGCGGCGGATCCCGAATCTTTCGGCATTCCGTGCCCCGGCCTACGGCGTTATCGCCAATCGAATCAAACGGCATGCTGGCATAGCGATGATCGGAACCTTCGTTGCCGGCGAACGGGCGCAAAATCGCCGTTTTGCCATCACTACGGACGCACGGCTCATCCCTGCAGACAAGATCAAGGCCAATTCTGGCTCGCCCTTTCACGGGGGCGAGATCTCCGAATTGGGTCTGCCCGTAGCGTTTGCTTTCGCGGAGCGCACCTACCTCTACGACCAGGTTGACCGAGGAGGATTCGAACGGCGCGATCTCATCGAGCACCGCAGCATGGTCGCCCTCAACGGAACCGTGCGCGAGTGGGGCAAAGAGCGTTGGGTGCAGAGCCGTGATGGGAAGTGGCTTTCTAGCAAGGATCTTCGCACGATTGCCAAGCCGAGCACGCTGCCGAATTTCGCCATCAAAGCAACGCGCTGGATCGATATCTCGCTGCTGCAGCAGACGCTGGTGCTGTACGAAGGTTCTCGTCCGGTATATGCTACGCTTGTGTCGACGGGGCGTGACGGATTGGGCGAGCCTGGTAAGACTCTGAGCACTCCCCAAGGGCTGTTCCGCGTCTATCAGAAGCACGTCACGACGACCATGGATTCGGACGTTGCCGACAGCGAGTTCGAGCTCCGTGACGTGCCTTGGGTGATGTACTTTCAGTCGGGGTATGCGCTACATGGGGCCTATTGGCACGACGATTTCGGCCGCGCGCGCTCGCATGGCTGCGTCAACCTGGCCCCCATCGATGCCCGCTACGTCTTTCGCTGGAGTTCGCCAGAATTGCCCGAGCATTGGCACTCCGTCAATGCCGGAGCCGAGTTCGAGCCAGGTACGCTCGTGAACATCCACCCCTAGGGCTACTCACTTCTTGTGGAGCTTGCGGGCGACGGCGCGATACGGACGCACGATGCAGTTCTGGGTAGCGTAACTGAGTTTGCCCGCACCGCTATGCAGCGCTCGCTCGATGGCAACGTCCCAGCCGCGGCGGTGCAGAACTGCATGCAGGGCGCGTGGTTGTTTGGTGCGATAGGAGATGGTGACCGCGGTCGAAAGCGCCAGGACAACCAGAACGGCAATCAACCAACGGTGGCGAGCGTTGGTTCTGAATGGTTCAGGGACTGGGTGGGATGCGGAAATAGTGCCATGCCCGTTGGTGCCGCTGGGTGTGGGTGCCAAAGCATCGAGGGCAGAGAGTGTCGCATTGCGTTCCGGTGACGCGGCGGGGGAGGGAGGTGGTCTTGTCGTTTCCGCGGTCGGGCACGTCGTCGGTGCACCAGCGAGGACTGGCTGCGATTGCGTTGGGATGCGTGGCTGCGGCAATGGCTCGCTGGTACCGTAATTCTTGTGGCGCGGTGGCGGGGCAGGTGCCGACGAAATCGCTGCCAGTTGGCCACGAAGGGTCGCGCGCGGTCCGATATCGGGGCGACGGGATGGGCGCTCGAGTCGGCCTTGTTCCGGATCTTCCGAATCAGTTGGATGCGATGGTGCAATGGAGTTCTGTCTGCGAGGTAGCCCAGCGGAAGAGGCAAGTTGTGCCGCGGCCTTGGCTCCGACGTCGAGTACGTCCCAGGGCGAGGCGGCAATGCGCGTCACCTCGTCGGAACCGTCCGATTCTTCCGCGTCGAACAGTTGCTCGGTGGATTCCGTCAACGCCGCAGTTCGTGCGGTCGGCGGAGGTTCCGACGTGCTAGCGCGCGCGCCGGGACTCACGAGGGTGGAGGCTTTGGGTTTGGCATTGGGCCGCGGTGCGACTGGCGCCGCGGCGACTGGCGCTGGCGGGTCGAGCGAGAGCCCTGCACGACGAAATAGTACGCACAGCGAGTCAATCTCATGCAGCGGCTTCCAGCCAGAAAGACCCTCACGCCACGCATTGGTCTCGCGCGTCAGTTTGCCTTCCACGAAGGCGCGCACAAGATCTGGTGCAGTCATTTCGACGGCGCCTTGCTTTGGAATTAGTACGTTCCACTTTGGCTCAGTGGCGATGCCGAGTCCCATGGCTTCCGGAATTGGCGCGCTTCCGGGCGCAGCATCCAGCCCGCCGATGATGGTGCGCTTGAGATTAGGACGTGCTGGCGCATTGACCTTCACTGGTAGGTTGACACCCGCTGCAACCGGCGGGGTTACGACGCGCAGTGGGGAGGTAGGGACGGCGACACTCTCGGTGCTGGGGACGATATTCGGTGGAGCGTTGGCTGGGGCCGCCACGCCGATGATGGTCTGTCGCATGGCCCGATTTGCAGCGCGCGGGGGCGCCATGGGTGCAAGCGCTGCGGGGGCGCCATGGGCTGCCGTCGCGACGCTTGGACGCGGGTTCTCGCCAGCGTTCAACCTGGACGCCGCATCCCGGGGCAGTTGGGCCTTCTCAGGCGGGGCATTGGCGGGAGCAGCAACGCCAATGATTGTTTCGCGAACAGCGCGTGGTGCCCGGCGCTGTGGGGGCGGCGCTGGATTGGACGACGAGGAACTCGATGGCGCGTGCGCTAACGGCAAAGCCCTTACGGATGCTTTGGTTGGTGCCGAAGGACCGGATGCCGCTGGGATTCGTGGTTTGACATCTGGAGGCGGGAGCGTGCCGCTCTTTGAGGACACTTGCGCCAAGACGTTCGCTGGGCGCCCGGCAACGCTCCGACTTTGGCTCGAGGCGGATCGGTCGGCAACGGCTTGCGAAGACATGCCGCGAGCAGGATCGGTTCCGTCGCTGGGCAATGCGCTGGGACTTGGGCGGGATGCATTGTTGCTTGCCACTCTCGAGCTGGGTACTGGAGCGAGGGCGGGCCGCTTGTGTTCAGCGCCGCCCAGAGCGGGTGAGGGGGCGGCCTGTCCTAGGGTCCCGTCGACCACGATGGGAGTCGAACAATGCTTGCAGGCAATCCTGACCCGCCGTCCGCGTACCTTTTCATCGGCAACGGCATATCTTGTTCCGCATCCTGGGCACGCGACGTTCATGATCTCCTAGGGCTACGGGACTTGGGCAACACCACTTAATCCACCGTACCATGGGTCCAACTGGGGATCTAGACGGTCGAGTCAGTCCGCGGGGCACAGAATCACCCATTGTGGGCAGATTCACGTGACCTGCCGCAAAATGCGGCTATCGTCCGTTGGAGCGATGACTGCCTGGATTGCCGCAAAAACCGGATTCTCAACGGTGCGTTTTAGCGCACTGACCGTCCTTCAGAGCCAGCGGGGACTGCTCACACCGGCGCGTGCCGACGTCATTATCCGACGTTGGGCTCAGAGCCTTCTAGACCACGCGGAGTTGGGCGTCGAGGTTTCTGGTGCGGAGCGATTGGTCGAGGGCGAGACGTACGTCGTGATGAGCAATCATCAATCGCTGTACGACATTCCAGTCCTACTGGTTGCTCTGCCACTTACTCTGCGCATGATTGCAAAGAGCGAACTGTTTCGCATTCCGCTCTGGTCTCACGCCATGCTGGCCTCAGGTTTCGTTCCAATCCACCGGGGGGATCACGGGAAGGCTTTGCAGGACCTCCGCGCTGCACGCAAGGCTATCGAGTCCGGAATTAGCATTTGGATTGCGCCGGAAGGTACGCGTAGCCCCGACGGGCGGTTGCTCGAATTCAAGCCGGGAGGGTTCCATCTTGCGTCCTCGGTGCGTTCGCGGATTCTCCCCATTTCTATCGACGGGACTCGCCACACGTTGCCCTCAAAATCTCTAGTTGCAAGAAAGGGGTTGACGGCGAAGGTCACCATCGGAGAGCCCATCGACCCGCAGGCATTTGGGCGTCGGAATCGCGACGACCTGGTCGAAGCCGTGCGTCGAGCCATCGAGGCACCGTTGCCTCGGGTTGAGCAAGAAGGCTCAGCGGGTATGCCAGCGGCGCAGACCTGAATCCGTTCGAGCATCGAGGCACATGGCTTCCGTGCTCGCGGCCATTCCTTGCTGGTTGCGATCCTCAAACGAGTCTTTGACCGCACGCAACAGGCGATGTAGGCCCTCTGCCCGCGCTACGAAGGTCCCCAGATTGCTTGCACGCAAGCGAAAATCAACGTCTTCGGTAGTTCCAAAGAAGATCGCTCCACGGATCCGTTGTTCGACGAGAAACCAGCCTGACAGGGAGAGCGCGCTCGAGTCCGGTAGAGTGTCCGAAAAGACACAGCATTCGAATCGATGGGGGAGCAGAATTGCGGTCGCGGCCGATTCCACGGACAGGACGTGGTACCCGTGCCGGCTCAACAAGCCTTCTACCGCCTCGCGCACGAGTCGGAGTGGTTCGACGATGAGAACCCTACCCTCCACGCAATTAGGTTAGCAGCGATCCGCGTTGGTCGTCCAGCGTACGCTTGCCTGTCCCGGCTTGCGCATCCTTCGGGGGTCGGCGGTAGGGTGGTAACTTGGCAACCAGTGCGAGGTGCGGAATACCTAACTGCCGGAATAGGCTAAAGTTCTGGTGACTCCATCAAATAACGGTCAATAGCACTGGCGGCCTGCCTGCCGTCGGCGATGGCCCAGACGACGAGTGACTGGCCACGCTGGCAGTCCCCTGCTGCGAACACCCCGGGGACCGACGTCATGAAATCCCGGTCAACCTTAAGGTTGCCCCTGGCGTCACGCTCGGCGCCCAATCGTTCGAGCAAACCATGCGGAGACGGATGCAGAAAGCCCATAGCCAGCAGTACTAGCTCTGCCTTAACGCTGAACTCCGAGCCAGGTTCTTTGACGAGCTTACCGCCTTCAAGGCGAACCTTGGCACAATGCACCCGACAGACCCGCCCGTTTTCGCCCTCGAAACGCTCAGCTGTGACTCCAAACTCGCGTTTGCCGCCTTCCTCGTGGGAGCTGGAGTTGCGCAGCATTAGTGGCCAATTGGGCCATGGGGTGGAAGGATCTCTGGTGGTCGGCGGTCGAGGCATGATCTCGAGGTTGACCACTTCGGTCGCGCCCTGGCGATGCGAGGTTCCGATACAGTCACTGCCAGTGTCACCGCCGCCAATTACGAGCACATGCTTGTCCGTCGCGAGGATTGCTTGGTTCGCGTCGATGCTGTCGCCAGCGATGCGACGATTCTGTTGTTCGAGGAATTCCATCGCGAAGTGGATCCCCGCGAGCTCGCGACCCGGGATGCCGAGGTCGCGCGGAACCTTCGAGCCAACGGCGACACAGATTGCATCGAAGTCCTTCTTCAGTTCGTCGATATCGACGTCCACGCCGACGGTGCAACTCAGTCGGAGCACAACGCCCTCGGCTTGCATCTGTCCGATACGACGCGCAATGATGTCCTTCGAGAGCTTAAAATCTGGGATGCCGTAGGTCAAGAGGCCACCGGGGCGGTCGTCCTTCTCGAACAACGTCACCGAATGCCCGGCTCTAGCCAGCTGCTGGGCGGCGGCGAGCCCTGCCGGGCCAGAGCCAATAACTGCCACCTTCTTGTCGGTCTTGGTCAGCGGCGTGACCGGAACGATGAGCTCGTTCTCGATCGCGAAGTCCGCCACCAGATGCTCGATTTGCTTGATGCTCACCGCCGGCTGGTTGATACCGAGAACACAGGCGGCTTCACACGGTGCCGGACAGACTCGACCGGTGATCTCCGGAAAGTTGTTGGTCGAATGCAGGGACTGCACGGCCGCAGGCATGTCTTTGCGGTAGGCGTGGTCGTTGAAGTCCGGGATCAAATTGCCCAGCGGGCAGCCAGTATTGCAGAATGGAATGCCACAATCCATGCAGCGTGCACCTTGACGCACGAGCTGCTCGTTGAGGACGGGCAGTTCGATTTCGCGCCAGTCGTTGATCCGCTCGAAGACGGGACGCCTGACGATTTCTTCACGTTGGTATTCGAGGAAGCCGGTATTTTTTCCCACGACAACTCCTAGATCGACCTAAGGTAAAAGACCTCTTGGCTTGACTACTCGGCGGCGGCAACACTCTTCATTGCCTCGAGGACTTTACGGTATTCTCCTGGTACCACCCGCGCGAACTTGGATGCGGTCTCGGCCCAATTCTCGAGCAGGTGCTGCGCCTTTGCGCTCCCGGTGCGAACCACGTGTTCCTCGAGAAGTTGCTTGAGCACCAGGGTGTCCTCGGTGGCGATGGGTGCGATATCCACCAACTCGGTGTTGCATTTGCTGGCGAAATCACCGAGCTCGTCGAGCACGTAGGCGTAACCGCCGCTCATGCCAGCGGCAAAATTGCGTCCCGTCGAACCAATGACGACGACGCAACCTCCAGTCATGTATTCGCAACCGTGGTCACCAACACCCTCGACGACGGCTGTACCGCCGCTGTTGCGTACGGCAAAACGCTCACCGGCCATTCCACTGAAGAACGCTTTGCCACCCGTTGCCCCATAGAGCACGGTATTGCCAACTAGGATGTTCTGATCTGCACGAAACGTGGAACCTTTGGTGTGGTGGACGGCAATGACGCCGCCGCTCATTCCCTTGCCGACATAGTCGTTGGCATCGCCCTCGAGGGTCAATTCCATGCCGTTGGTGATGAAAGCGCCGAAGCTTTGGCCAGCGGAGCCTTGGAACCAAAGCTTGATAGTACCAGGGGGTAGACCCTCCGCACCGAAACGTCGGGCTACCTCACCGGCCAGCATGGCGCCGATTGTGCGGTGCTGATTGCGCACTTGCAGGGACGCCTCTACTGGGATGCGTTCATCGAGAGCCGGCTTGCAGAGCTCAATGAGTCGCTTGTCTAGTGCGCCCTCGAGACCGTGGTCTTGGTCCTTGACCTTGTAGACCTCCACGCCTGGTCCCGCCTCGGCAGGCATGAGCACGTCGGAGAAGTCGAGCCGCGACGCCTTCCAGTGACTGGACATGTCGCGGGTTCGGAGTCGTTGGACGTGTCCAACGGCCTCTCGAAGTGTCCGGAATCCCAGAATCGAAAGTAGTTGTCGAACTTCCTCGGCGACGTAGAAAAAGTATCGAATGACGTGTTCGGGTTTGCCTGCGAAGCGCGACCGTAGCACCGGATCTTGCGTAGCGATCCCAACTGGGCAAGTGTTGAGGTGACACTTGCGCATTAGGATGCACCCAGAAGCCACCAGTGGCGCGGTCGCAAAACCAAATTCTTCAGCACCGAGCAGGGCGGCAATCACGACGTCGCGCCCAGTGCGCAGTTGACCATCGGTCTGCAAGACGACGCGACTTCGCAGATCGTTCTTGACCAAGACCTGGTGGGTTTCCGCGAGCCCGAGTTCCCAAGGAACTCCGGCGTGCTTGATCGAAGTCTGCGGGGACGCACCCGTTCCACCATCGTAGCCGGAAATGAGGATCAGGTCTGCGTGTGCCTTGGCGACGCCGGCCGCGACTGTTCCGACTCCCGCTTCGGCGACCAGCTTGACGCTGATGCGCGCCATCGGATTGACGTTCTTCAGGTCGAAGATGAGTTGTGCCAAGTCTTCAATCGAATAGATGTCATGATGGGGAGGGGGTGAGATCAAGGTGACGCCAGGGGTCGAGAAGCGTGTCTTGGCGATAATGCTGTCCACCTTGTGGCCGGGGAGTTGCCCGCCTTCTCCCGGTTTCGCGCCTTGGGCGACTTTGATCTGGAGTTCGTCGGCATTGACCAGATAATGGGTCGTCACGCCAAAGCGACCCGAAGCCACCTGCTTGATCGAGCTGCGGCGCGAGTCGCCGTTGGGATCGCGAATGAAACGTTCCGGATCCTCACCGCCTTCTCCGGTGTTGCTGCGACCGCCCAAACGATTCATGGCGATGGCGAGATTTTCGTGCGCCTCGCGACTGATGGAGCCGTAACTCATTGCGCCGGTGGCGAAATGCTTGACGATCTCGACGGCGGGTTCCACTTCGTCCAGCGGGATTGGCGCTTCCGCGGGTATCAACTCCCACGTGCCGCGAAGCGTGATGGGGCCGTCGGGCTGCTCGTTGATGAGTCGAGAATACTCGGCGTAGCTCTTGGCGTCCTCAGAGCGGACCGCGTGCTGGAGTTTTGCGATGGTTGCTGGGTTCCAGAGGTGCCGTTCGCCTTGCGCGCGGAAATGGTAGTTGCTGCCGATGTCGAGGAGACGCGTCGGCTGGGTTCGCTTTGGGTACGCCTTGGCGTGTCGGAGACGCACCTCTTCGGAGATTACGTCGAGGTCGATGCCACTGATGCGTGACACGGTACCGGTAAAGTAGCGCTCGATGAGGTCCGGAGATAGGCCTATGGCTTCGAAAATCTGTGCTCCATGATAGCTTTGGAGCGTGCTGATCCCCATCTTGCTCATGACTTTGAGCAAGCCCTTGCCAATGGCCTTCTTGAATTTCGCCTTGGCGAGCGCTGGATCGGCGATTCCGTCGATCAGGCTGAATTTCACGTATTGGTCGATGGTGTCCAGTGCCACGTACGGGTTGACTGCACCGGCACCATAGCCAATCAAGAGGCAGAAATGATGCACCTCTCGAGCCTCACCGGTCTCGACCACAATGCCGCAACGCATGCGAGTCCCGTTGCGCATCAGGTGGTGATGGACGGCCGCTGTGGCAAGCAGACTTGGGATTGGAGCCTGATTCTCGTTGGCACCACGGTCGCTCAAAATCAGGACGCTATGGCCATCAAGGACGGCCAGTGACGCCTGCCGACACAGTTCGTCGAGGCCTGCCTTCAGCCCCATGCCGCCGTCCGCGACCGAGAACAGCATCGGTAGCGTGACTGGCGTGCGAATCGTAGAGGCGTGTCCGAGACGCAGACGTGAGACTGCGTCGTTTGACAAGACAGGCTCAGAGAGATGGAGCATGCTGGCTTGCTCCGGTGTCTCGAACAGGATACTGCCCTCTCCGCCGAGGTAGTTGTCGAGACTCATCACCAACTCTTCGCGGATTGGATCGATTGCTGGATTGGTGACTTGGGCAAAATGCTGCTTGAAGTAGTTGAAGAGCAGCTGCGGTTGATCGCTTAGGACCGCGAGCGGAGTGTCGGTACCCATCGAACCAATCGGCTCCTGACCAGTCTGGGCCATCGGTGCAATGAGCAGCTTGATCTCTTCCTCGGTGTAGCCGAACATGCGCTGCCGCAGCAGCAGGTTGGCGCCACCAATGGGCGTGACCCGTTTCGGACTGACTGGGAGTTCATCGAGACGAACTGCGCGATCCTTCAGCCATTGCCCGTAGGGGCGCATGCTGCAGAGCTCATTTTTGAGCTCTGCGTCTTCGACGATGCGCCCTTCCTCGAGGTCAACCAGGAACATGCGACCCGGTTCGAGTCGGCCCTTTCGTTCGACGTCCTCTGGAGCAACGTCCAATACGCCAGTTTCGGAGCCGAGAATGATGAGGCCGTCCTTCGTGATAGTCCAACGCGCGGGTCGCAGACCATTGCGATCGAGCATCGCACCAAGCTGTCTCCCGTTGGTGAAGGCTAGCGCTGCCGGGCCATCCCACGGTTCGACTAGGCAAGAGTGGTAGGCATAGAAATCTCGCTTCTGTGCGGGCATGAGACGGTCGTTTTGCCAGGCCTCGGGCACCAACATCATCATCACATGAGGCAATGATCGCCCAGCCTGCAGAAGCATTTCCGCTACGTTGTCGAGCATCGCCGAGTCGCTGCCGCCGGGCGCGATGATGGGCAGGATGTGTCGAACTTCTTCGCCGAAAACGCGGCCGTCAAACAGCTGTTCTCGGGCATGCATCCAGGCCATATTCCCGCGAAGAGTGTTGATTTCGCCGTTGTGACAGAGGATCCGAAATGGCTGTGCAAGCTCCCAGGTGGGGAAAGTGTTCGTACTAAATCGTTGGTGAACCATTGCGAGACGACTGGTCACCGCAGGATTCTCGAGGTCGTGATAGAATTTGCTCAGTTGCTCGGCGAGCAGCAAACCTTTGTAGACGATGGTGCGAGCCGAAAGACTTGGAACGTAAAACGATCCTTTGTCTGCAATTGAGCTCTCGCGCACGGTGCGCTCGGCCCAGCGGCGGATTACGAAGAGCTTGCGCTCAAGGTGGGTCTCGTCGTCTTCGGCAGAACCAATGAAGACTTGTTCGATGATGGGAGCCGACTGACGTGCAACGGGACCGAGAGCGGTCTCGTCGACGGGCACGGTTCTCCAACCCAGCAGGCGTTGGCCAGTGCCAGTGATCTTGTCTTCGAGGATTTGCTTGCAGCGGGCTCGACCGTTCTTGCTGCGCGGAAGGAAGACGAGGCCAGTTCCATAGGAGCCAGGCGCTGGTAGGGCGAACCCGAGGCGCTCGGCCTCGGTGGCCAGGAAGGCGTGAGGGATCTGAAACAGGATCCCGGCGCCATCGCCGGTGAGTGGATCACAACCGCAGGCACCGCGATGGACCAGATTCAGAAGGATCTGGACACCCTTGCGTACGATGTCATGGGTCGGTCTGCCCTTGAGGCTAGCGACGAATCCAATGCCACAGGCATCGTGTTCGAATCGAGGATCATAAAGGCCTGATCGGTTCGGAGCACTCATCGGGAGGATCCTTGTGGGGCTCATTGCCTACTGTCAGTAGTCAAAGGCCTCTTGGCTTTGCATTTCTGGGAACGATGGGGGCAGACGGAAAGGGCGCCGAGATATCTAGCGCGGCACTTGACGAGCGGGGATTCCTAGCGACAATTTGGTGTCTGAGCAAGCCAGACGTTGGAAACTATTGTGAAACTTATCGGAAACAAACGCCACTGCGAGGGCCTGACATAGGGATCCGGGGGGCTTCCGCCGTGACGCCAGGTTTGGCCAATAAAGACGGCGCAAGAGCCGCGGCGTGCTTTTCGAGGAAGTCCTTTCAGAAGAGACCGGCTACGGCGACTCCAGGATGAGTGCAACGCCGGAAAGATCGGCATTGTTGGAGGAGATGCGAGCGAGCAGGGCGACTCCATTGGGTATGCAGAGCGGGCCGTGTTCCGGGACAAGGATCAGCCTGGATCCTGAAGCTCTTGCAAGGACTCGGCCTCGCTCTTCAACTAAGGAGACATTGGCCGAACAGCCCGGCTCTTGGATCACCACGATGGCGCGAATGCATCTGGAATCACCTGCGGGGAGACTGGTGAGTTCGACCTCTTGGGCGCCGCCAAGGCGCCACTCAATAGGACCGTTCTTTGTTTTCAGGCCAGCGCCGCAGTGCTCGGCTGCAGTTGCGACAAGGGCGTGCGGGGAAGCTTGCCGGTTCCAGCCTTCGGCGCAAACTGGAAATGGTTGGGAAGCTACCTCATTGGGCGCGCCCTTCTTGGCGGAAAGGGCGCGCAAGCCCTCTCTCGCTTCAGTGGACGGCACGCTAGGCTCCGCTTGCTTCTGCGGGGCATGACGTGGCCGTTCGGAGATTTCGACCGGCCTGCTGCATCCAGCAATGCACAGCACAGAAAGGAACAGCCGCGTGACCAAGGTTTCGGTTCGGTAGTCCGATGTGACGATGTTGTCAATGGACTCCGCGGCGACGAAGGCTTCGTCCATTGGACGGAAGCAAATGAAAAAAAGCTACTGCCGTTTCTCTACCGCAGTGCGAACGTCAATCACGGCCTTGTCCGCCGCGTAGGCGACTTCGCCGGTAACCAGAGAACCTGGAACGGGGAGCTTTGGCACGATCAGCATCTGAAGGTGCAGCTCTGACGTCTGTGCGTCAACTTGAATGACGCGCCATTTGGCGTCGAGTCGCTCGACGTTGCCTTTCACCATGTGTCCCTCGATGACCCGCTCGGTGCCAACTTCTTTTGGTGCGGCGAAGCGCACGACCGCCCAAATTTTCGCAGCACCCTTGAGGATTGGGACCTGCATATAGACGTCAACTGTATCGGCGTTGCGCCCAACCACCCGAACTTTCTCGAATCGACTGATGAACTTGTCCCAATTGCCATAGTCGGTGACGACATTGACAACGGCGATGGTAGAAGCGTTGACGCGGATCCGCGCGGCGCCGGCCTCGATGCCACTATTGGGGGTTCGAACCGTGTAGCGAACCGAATCGACCGTCCTGGCGTTTCCGTCGACGGCGGTAAACCCTAGGGACAGGACCACGCTGAGGGAGACCAGGGAGTTTCGAATGAGGGACACGGTTTCTGCCTCCGAGCTACGAATAGGTGTCCCATTGGCGGGACAGCTCAACCTTATGCATCTCTTGTGCCGTGCTGGATGGAATAAGGCAATTACGGAGCATTGTGCCCGTTGGCGGCTGATCCGTTCGATATTTGACGAGCGACAGCGTGTCCGCTGGATCACACTGTGACAGCATTTCACGTCCGCGCGGTGTCACCATGTCGTCAGGTACCCAGGTGTCGGTCGCGAGGCCGCTCTCGGCCAGCCTGTCACGCTGCTTAGGCAGAATGCGGTGAATCGGAGCGTGGTGACAGCCGTGGTGCTGAGGGCGACGCTAGGCCCCAACCGCGACTCCGCTGATGCAAGCCAGCGAGAAGACACGAACTCGTTCGTGGTCGCGCGAATGAACCGCCGATGCCCGTGGCCGGATGATGCCTATGGGTTAGACAATTCGGTCGAGCCAGCATCGATCGCTGCGATCGTGCAGGTTCCCGAAAACTGCACGCCCTTGTCCATGAAAATTTCCGGCGCATGCAGCGAACCAGTCACTCGTGAGGGGATGTGAAGCTCGATCGCTTGGGACGCGCGCACGTTGCCTTTCAGCGAGCCCCCTTTGACGATGAGGACCGCGACGTCGATGTCGGCTTCGACGTCTGCTCCGTCACCTAGGACCAAGACCTCGCTTCCTTGGATTTGTCCGCGGAAGCTACCGTCGATGCGAAGCCGCCCATCGAAATGCAGTTTGCCTTCGAAATGGGTGCCTCGTCCGAGCAGTGCGGTAATCTCCGTGACTGGAACGGAAGCATCCATGCCGCCGACAGTAGCAGCTAGTTCGAGATTCCGCAGGCGCTCCCCTCGGGGGTCTGATCTTGCCGGACAAATGACTTGGCAGCTGCCTTGGCCAAGCCGGAGCGCGGGCCGCAATCGGTCCAATTGCGAGTGGCTAATTCCGCGAGCCAGCAGACCGATGTTGGCCTGCTTAGGGTTACCTTCAGAGGTCCCTGCTGGGGCACCAAACAAGCCAGGGGATTGGCCCGGGCAAGCGAAGCGTGCTCAAATAGTGACATGAGATCCCTTGCGAGAATATCCGCGATCGGGATTGTTGGCCTAGGCCTGGGCACGGCGACAACGGCCTTGGGGCTCAAAGACGCCACGCCAACCGCAGCGGGTCCAGCGAACGCCGGGTCAGTTCAGACGACCAGCTCATCGGCTGCGACCGGGCCAAGCAATGAGCCCACCAACCTGTCGACTGTGGCGTCGACCGGGGCAGACGCTGGCAGGGGCGGCATGGCCTCCAATGCTGACGAGCGCAAGCCGGGTGGTGGTGGGTACAGCTGGTCTGAAAAGCAACGGCGAGCGGCTCACAAGGCCAGCAAATCAGCTCCACTCGATCCCAGACGCCCAATCGCCCAATCGCCCAATTTTGAGCTGAGACCGGACGGATCCAGTGTCGTGACTCTGCTTCTGTCGCGGCCGACGGAGGTAACGCGGGTGATCGTGGGGCGTCGGGTTGAGTACCAACTCAAGGACGCGCAGATCGGGGTCGCGAACAACATGAACCCTTTGGTAACGGCCCATTTTGCGAGCCCTGTGGCGCGCGTGGTCCTGCGAAGAAACAAGCTTTCTGCCACGCTGCGTTTGGAGCTGCGTGAGAAAGTGCAGCCAACCCACCTGCTTCGCGACGGACCTGCGGGCAGCTCGATGCTCGAAATCACTCTGCCAAAACCGACCCACGGTTACGTAGCCCCGCCCAGCCAGCCCCAATCCATGCAGGGAGACAAGGACGCCCAGTCGGATTTGTCGACCAGGCGCGAGCGTCGGAAGACAAAGCGATCAACCCAAAAGTCGGGACCAGGTCCGAGGCTCTAGTTTCGTGGTGGACGACCAGTGTTGGCCTGCGGCTACCGCTTCGCGGGAGGACCCTGGGCTGCATTCACACACGACTGCAATCGTCGGCGTGCCGGCCTGCCACGGGCGTCGACCAAGGCAATGGTGGAAGTTCTGCCGAGTCGCACTAAGGTGCCGCGTGCGAGTGTCGCGGAACGGCTTTTTTTGGTGTGGAGTCTTCCTGAGCCTTCCGTTTCAGTTGGCTGAGGCACAGACGGATGTGCCTGCGTTGCTCGAGCGCAACGATGCAAATCGTACTTCGGAGCAGGCCTCGCGCCAACCCAACGCTTCGAAACTCCCGTCCAACAACCGCAAATCCACCGAAGCCGAATCTGCCGTGCGGCAGCCAACACGCGAGATCGAGCTGCATGCTGGGCACGTGGAGATCGAGGGACCACTCAACCGACTGAGCCTGTCCGAGGGTGTCGAGCTTACTGTGTATCGCTATCGCGTGACGGCTGACCGCCTCACTCTCGTGCACACACCACAGGGGATCCTGGTCGAAGGGGACGGTCGAGTTTCATTTTGTCCCTGTGCCTCGTCGCCCCTGACGGTCAGCTTCTCACGCGCCACGGTGGCTCCGCCCACAGATCTGTTGTTGAAGCAGACAACGTTCCGGGCGTGTGGTGTGCCCGTCTTCTGGTTGCCGGCCTACTGGGTGCGTTCGCCCAACAAGCTAGGCCTTATGACACCGAAGCTTGCCTGGCGCGCGACTGACGGGCCATGGATTGGAACGGGTGCACATGTCCCATTGTCTTCCAAGGTCGACGGAAGCGATGGAGCGCTCGAGCTCCTTGCTGGTGCCTACCTGTTTGGAGGGGTCGACCTCGGTGCACAGTTTCGGTCGCCTCGGAATGTGACATCCGTGCGCTGGGACTATCGGAAACGTGGCTTCTTGGAGTTGGATTCGAAAGGGTACCGTCACTGGGACAATCAGATGTCTTTGTCGTGGCAAGTCGACGCGCTGCGCGGAGACCGGGCTCGGACCGGCCCAGTGACTTTCGAAGCTGCCACGCGAAACTACGATCGATTCCGCACCGAGCTTGCCTACGCCGACGGCCGAGCCCTGTACTCACTGGGACTGCAGGCCGATGTCGCGCGTGCGACGAGCTTCACCAACGCTGGCCAGTTTGGTCCGAGTGCGCGCTGGGGGGTCGGCGCCGCCTTGGGGAACATCGGTCGAGTCGATTCATCGCTCGCAGTCCTGGGTCGGATGCGACAGTCCGACGGTGCAAACGTAGTGGCACTGCACAGTGCGGATCTCGGGTTCGATTTTCGGCCGGGGCCGTTCACCGTGCGTTGGGTTAGCCGGGAGCGTTGGATAGTGGGAAGTGGCGCCGCGCAAGCCTACGACGCTGGATTGCTGGGGTCGGAACTGCGCGCAGGGCTGCCGCTGGTTGCAGAGTTCGGGGAGCATCGTGGCAGTTGGGCGCATTGGTTCGAACCGTTCCTCGTTGCTACCGCAGCGTGGCGCGGATATGGTCCTGCCTACGGTCAAGCAGCGGCTCAGCCTGTCGTGACAGCGCAGGTGGCGCTCTCCAACAAGGTTTGGAGCGAAGCATCATCAACGAGCGTGTCACTTCAGTTGCGAGCGGGGAGCATTGCCATGGCAACCCAGCAAACCCAAGCCACTGCTGCACGTTGGGTGGCCTCGGGCAACTGGTTGGCGTTGGGTGGTGATGCTGGTTGGGGGGGGAGTGACAATTGGCTCTCAAGCCTTCGGGCTAGACTTGGCAGAGTCGATAGGGTTGCGATTCGGTCACGACTTGAGGGTCGCGGAGCGCGACAACCCACGCAGATCCGCTGGTTGCTCGATGAGGCTTGGAGTCCTTGGAACGAGGGGTGGTTCGAAAGGCAAGGATGGATGGCAGGGGGAGATCTGGACGTTTCCTTTGGATCCCAGGTGGCTGTGTCGGGAGGGCTTGCCTACGATGTGGGCCGCAGTAGTCTAATCGCTGAGAGTGTTGGGGCATCCTATCGGCATCCTTGCGGCTGCTTTGCGGCCAGTTCCAGGACAAGCTGGCGGGTCGGCCGAAATGGCCTGGACGTGCTTCTCCTATTGGAGCTAATGCCCTAGGCACTTCGATGCGTGCTGACGTCGGTACGTGCACTCAGCTACGCTAGGGGATAAGTGACCAACGTCCAACAGCCCGCCTTCAGTGAGCCGCCGCTGCAGAGCGAACCGCCAGTTGCGCTGACGTCGGCTCCGCCAACGATTGTCGTTGCTGAGGACGACCGGCTGACGCGTGAGCTGCTGTCGGAAATTCTTCAGGGGCATGGGTTTCGAGTTGAAGCTGTCGAAGACGGTCAAGCTGCTGTCGAGCGGGTTGGCCGCGGAGGCGTTGATCTCGTTCTGCTCGACATTCTAATGCCGCGACTCAATGGGCTCGAGGCGTGTCGATTACTCAAGAGCATGACGAGCGATACGTTTCTTCCTGTGGTCTTGGTTACCGTGAAAACGGATACCGCCAGCCGTGTCGAAGGACTACGCATCGGGGCGGATGACTACGTGTGCAAGCCGTTCGACGAAGATGAGCTCGTTGCGCGCGTTGAAGCCATGCTGCGTGTCAAGCGTCTGCACGACCACGTCGCTCGCGCACGAGCAAAGCTTGAGCGATTGAGCGTGCATGACGATCTGACGGGGCTCTACAACTACCGCTATCTGCACAATCGGCTGAGCGAGGAATTCAAACGCGCCGAGCGCTATCACGAGCCATTGGCTTGTATCCTGGTGGACGTCGACCGATTGCAGACGCTCAATGAGTCCGGAGGCCGAGATTTCGGTGACCACGTGCTGGCCGCCGCCGCTGAGGTCGTGCGACACAGCGTTCGGGAAGTGGATGTCGTCGCCAGATTCGGTGGTGACGAGTTTCTGGTCGTACTCCCGAGTACGCATTTTGCTGGCTCGGTGACCGTTGCTGAGAGGATCTGGAGAGAAGCGTCGGAGGCGACGTTTACACCGAATGGTTGCGATGTGGTGAAGATCACGTTGTCATTGGGCGTGGCACTGTTCCCGTCGCGCGACGTACGCTCCAAGGATGCGTTGTTGCGCGCCGCGGATGCGGCGCTGCATCAGGCGAAACGGGACGGCGGCAATCGCGTCTGTGTCTTTCAACAGCAAGGCTACATGTACACGCCATTGGCAGGTACGCCGATCTTCGACGTGTCCGCGGGCATGGGCGAAACGCTGGTTGGCTCAAACTCGTTACCTGTCGATTTGCCCGGGTTCGACCCAACGCGTGAGGCATTGGTTACTATGCGTCCCGAGAAGTCGCCTGGCGCCGAGCGTGTCGAAGTCGATGCGCTTCGGGGGCCATCACCGAGTATGCCGCGGGCGGATCGTTCAAGAGAGGAGCGATGACCCTTTCTGCGCGCAATCGTGCCAGTGAGTTTCCCACCGGAATGGAGGATCAGCCTGCTCGTGTGCTGGTGGTCGACGACGAGCCAGCGCTCCGGCGGAGCCTGGCACGCCTACTGCTCAGCCGCGGGATGCAAGTAGTTACGGCAGATGATGGTGCTGCAGCGATCGAGCTGCTCGCAGGACAACGCGTCGATGTGGCGCTCATCGACCTCATGATGCCCCACGTCAATGGACTTGAGCTGTTGGATCACATCAAGTCGCGCCACCACGGGGTCGAGGTCATCATCATGACCGCCTTTGGTGACGTGGAGACGGCAGTGCGTGCAGTGCGTGCCGGCGCCTATCACTTCCTGACCAAGCCATTCCGCTCGAACGATGAAGTGGTTCTGACTGTCGTCAAGGCGGCCGAACGCCGGCGCCTGCTCGACCACGCCGCCATGCTTGAGAAGCGCCTCGAGCAGATGGAGAAGTTTGGTGAGCTCATCGGCAATTCCGCCAAGATGCAGGAAGTGTATCGGCTAGCGTTGGGAGTGGCCGCAACCTCGTCGACCGTGCTCATTCTAGGTGAGAGTGGCACGGGTAAAGAATTGACCGCGAGGGCCATTCATCAGCATTCGCCGCGAGCCGACAAGCCATTCGTAGCAGTGAACTGTTCTGCGATTCCGGTCGATTTGGTCGAAAGCGAGTTATTTGGCCACGTGCGTGGCGCCTTTACTGGGGCAACTGCCACCCGCGAGGGATTGTTCGAGGCTGCCAACATGGGTACTATCTTCCTTGACGAGGTCGGGGATCTTCCGCCGCTTGCCCAAGTGAAGCTGTTGCGCGTGTTGCAGGAAGGCGAAATCAAGCGTGTGGGGTCGAATGAGACGCGTACTGTCGATGTTCGCGTCGTTGCCGCGACCAACGTCGATCTGCGGAGTCGAATCGCCGAAGGCGGGTTCAGGGAGGACCTTTACTACCGGTTGAATGTCGTAGCGATCTCGCTGCCGCCGATCCGCGAGCGACAGGATGACATCCCCTTGCTCGCCTACCATTTCCTCCAGAAGTACGCCGCGCGCGCGGGCAGAGGTGTGCATCGGATTTCGGCTGAAGCCATGCAGGTTCTTCAATCGCAGCCTTGGCCCGGCAACGTTCGCGAGTTGGAGAATGCCATCGAGTACGCCATCGTTTTCTGTCGAGGAGACGAGATCGGTCCGGACGCGCTGCCAATGGAGCGTGTCGCCCAAAAAACGCCCGGTGGACCGCGTACCAGTCGGGAGCCGGGTGGCCTGGTTCTCCCGAGCGGCCTACTCGATCTGCCCTATCGTGACGCCAAGCAACAGGCGGTCGACGCGTTCGAGACAGCCTATTTCGACGCGGTACTCCGCCGAGCTGGCGGCAATGTTAGCGAAGCAGCACGGCAAGCCGGGCTCGACCGCTCAAACTTCCGTAGGGCTGCCAAACGCAGCGGGGTCGGAGGGGGCGCGAGCTAGGTACGCCCGGGTTTGCTAGGCTCGGGCCCACGATGCGTCGTAGAACTTCTCAATTGGCGATACTCTCGAGCGCCGTCGGTATCTTCTTAGCTACCATTGTCGGTGCTGAGCCATCTAGCGATTTGAACTCGCTCTGGGGCGCCAAGGCACAAGCCACGTCGCTGGAACGTTGTCTTTCTCTTGCGGACCGCAACTTCCCGAAGATCCAAGAGGCACGAGCGAAGCGCTTCCAGAAGGCTGCTCAAGTTGATCAGGCGCGGTACGCGCCCTTCTCGGAGTTTAGCGTGACAGGTGGATTGGCTCTTGCTCCGACCGTGCGCGGGACGTCCCAATACAGTCTGAACACCGATAAGGCTTTGACGAATAGTATGGGCCTTGGCTGGCAACTTGGAGTGGACGGCGCCTTGCCACTCTACAGTTTTGGCAAGATGACACACGCGATCGAGGCGGCTGAAGCCGCCACTCGTTTGGGCGAGCACGAAATCGATAAGGAACGAAATGAAGTTCGCCTCAACGTGCGTCGGGCGTTCTACGGCGTCCAATTGGCGCGTGATGCACTCAGTTTGGTCCGAGAGGCGGCAACGCGCATCGACACGCAGATTGAGAAGATGACCAAGGAGGTCGCCGAAGGTGAGGGGGACGACATCCAATTGTTGCGGATTCGGGTCTTTCGCTCGGATTTGACCGTGAAGGAGAGCGAGGCGACAAAGCAGGAAACGGTCGCGTTGTCGAGTCTGCGGTTTCTGACGGGAGGCGGGGAGGGCTTGGAGGTGCCGAACGAGCCACTTCAGCCAATCGAGCACACGGTGGGAACCCTGACCGAGTACCTTTCCACGGCACAGCGCCATCGACCCGAGTTGGGTATGGCGCAGGCCGGTGTCTTGGCGCGACAAGCGGGCTTGAAGCTGGAGAAATCTAGGCTGTTTCCGGATTTGGGGTTGGGGTTGAGCGCAAGGTGGACCTATGCTCCGGAGGTAACCGATCAGACGAATCCGTTCGTTCGCGACAACGGCAACTATCTTGCGTTTGCTGTCGGCGTCATGGCTCGGTACAAGCTCGATTTCATGACGCAATCGGCGCGGATCTCTCAGGCCAAGTCACAGCTCGATGAAGTGATGGCGACGCAGCAATGGGCGCGTGGCGGGGTTGCCCAACAGGTCAGAGATGCCTACGCAGAGGTCGAGGATGCTCGTCGCAGATTGACTGCTCTGAGCGAGGCCGCACAGCTGGCAAAGCAATGGATGCTCAAGGTGCAGCAAGGCATCGAAGTTGGAACGATGGACGACGAGGATATCGTGATTCCGGCTCGCGAGTACGCAACCAAGCGTTTTGGTGAGATGATGGCAACATACGAGTACAACATCGCGCTTGCAAAACTAGCGCAAACCACGGGCGACGAGCACACCCTCGGCAAGCGCTAGAGAGCTGACTAATTAGCCACTATTCAGGCCGAACGCGTCGGTCGTCGGCGAGCGAGGAGCTGACCCGGCGCGAATCAGCTACGAACCCTGATGTCGTGATCGTCGAGTAGTTTTTCAATGCTCGCCAACGCGTTCATGATGGATTCTGTCACCATCTGTACCAGCACCGGCAAAGCACCCTTTAGCGCTTCGTAGTAGCGTTGCCGTTCGGTCGAGTGAATGATCGCAGGTGGGTGGCCTGCTCGCATTAGCATGAGATTCATGACGAGACGCGCCACCTTGCCGCTGTCGGTCTGGAACGGGAAGATCCGCAGCAATTCGTAGTGGACTCGCGCCGCAACACGGATTGGACTCTTGAGCTTCTTTGGTTCTGGTCCATTGAGCCAATCGACCACCTGACGTACTTTGTACGTAATCTTCTCTGGATGGGCGTACTCGTGGAAGTACAGGCGATGTTGGGGAATGTCGCGTCGATACTTGACCGTCTTAATGTCACCCTCTTCGGGGTGCAATGTGACGTAGATCTTCTTGATCGTATCGACCGTAATCGGTGCGCGCTTTCGCTCGCCCAAATCGCGTACTAAGTCGATTGCCTGCTTGTGTCGCCGAATCTCCTCGACCACGGGCTGTAGGCTGGAATCGGTGACGCCCGAGGTTCCTGGGTCGATTGCAGTCTTTAGCTCTTGGAACGTATACACGACCCCTTCCAGAGCGCTGTCGTGGTGGATCCACGACATGTCAATCGTTTCCTTGTAGTCCCGATTGAATCCGTCAGGAGCGGCCTTGAGTCGCTCCTCGATCACACGATAGCGATCCTCGACATTCTCGGGGATGGGGTGGGCTCGTTCGGCGGCATGGGCCGCCTCATCTTCGGGCGATGGGACCGCTTCGGCTGGAGGCTTCAGCAACGGTAGCTCTCCGGGAGCGGGGGTGACTTGCGGCACGACACCGGCTGCCGCAGTGGCAACTTCGAGTGGCGGTAGATCAGATTCCAGTGAACCTGCGCCAACCGCAGAGGGCGGAAACTGAAGGTGTCGGGTGGTCCGTGACTGATCCGGAATGGCTTTCGGCGAGTAGATCCTGGTCGTCGTGCTTCGACCCCCGCCAAACTTGTTGGCATTTTTCGTCGCCTCAGCGATCCGTCCTTCTAGGGCCCGACGAGCTGCCTCTTTTACCGCACGGATCTTCTCGCGCTCGGCTTCCTTCGCCTTGCGATAGGCCTCACGTTCGGCCTCGCGCTTAGCGCGTTCCTCTTCCTTCAGCCGCCGCGCTTCCTCACGCTCGGCGTCGCGAGCCGCCTTTTGCTCTGCCCTCTCCTGGTCTTTGGCAAGCCTGGCCGCCTCACGCTCTTGCAGTTTTCGGAGCTTGTCATCCTCAGCGGCTTGGCGCTGTGCTTCCTTGGCCGCAAGCTTCTCGGCGGCCTGCTTGGCCTTCTCCTGGTCGCGGGCCTTCTGCTCGGCTTCGCGCTTCTTCTGCAACTCCAAGGCTATGCGCTGACGCTCGGCCTCTTTCTTTTTGGTCTCTGCGTCCTTGAGCTTCTGCGCAATCCGGCGAGCGGCTTCCTTCTGCTTCAGTTCCGCTTCCTTCTGCTTCTGCGCGAGAAGGCGCTCGGCCTCCTTCTTCTTCGCCTCCGCTTCCTTAAGCTTCTGGGCTGCCTTGAGTTTGGCTTCCCTCTGTCGCAGCTGTTGCTCGAGCTTCTTCGCGGCCTCTCGGGCCTTCTTCTCGACTACGCGAGCTTTCTCGCCGACCTTTCGCTCGGCGACGCGCTGACTAGCGACGTTAGCCTTAGTCGGAGCAGCTGAATGGGCTTTCAGCTTTGCAGTCGCCTTGGTTGGGTGACTGGCCTTCTTTGGCTTTGCTACAGCTCCCTTGTGGGGATTGGCCTTGCTGGAAGGCTTGCCCACGTGTTTGAGCGAAGACTTGGGTCTTGCCTTGCTCACCGGCTTCGCCTGCGTCTTTCCTGCCTTGGCACTGGACGAGTGTCCAGTCGGCCGTTTAGGGCGGTCCTTCGCGGTGGCCCGCTTTGCAGGTTTCTTGTTGATTTTGTTGAGCTTTTTGTTGGCTCTAGCCGACATTGCCGTCACGCACACACACCTCGAATTCACCACGAAATGGCTGAACCGAAGCATTCCCGTTAGGAATCGGGGCAGGATCCCCTACAACTTGAGCCGACACGCTAGCCGGTTCATCCCCCATGCGTCAAGGCGGAGTTTGTGATCCGTAGGCGAATTTTGCCCACGGCCGGCTACTCAACCTCCTAGGCGCTTGTGTGGCCGCCCACGCCTGGGGGGCAAGTGGGGCAAATTTGCCGGGAATAGCGGCACTGGGGCCTACGCGGATTTCCCCCCAATCGAACAGGTATCCCGATTCGACTGAGGGCGGGGTTGAATCTGGTGAGTGAGCGGCCATGCCAACCCTACACGACTTCGCTATTGGCGAGGGGCCGGGCTCTTTGGGTTAGGACCTCCACCCCTGTGAGCGTAACGAGGACCGTGTGCTCAAACTGCGCTGAGAGTCTTCCGTCGGCCGTAACGGCCGTCCAGTCGTCGTCTAGGACGCGCGCCTCGTAAGTGCCAAGGTTGATCATTGGTTCGATAGTGAAGGTCATGCCTGGCTTCAGACGAGCGCCACGTCCCCACTGGCCGACGTGGCTCACTTGCGGATCCTCGTGGAAGCGTCGCCCAATTCCGTGGCCGACGAAGGCCCGAACCACCGAACAGCCCTGCGCCTCGGCATACTCCTGGATTGCCGCGCCAATGTCTCCGAGCCGAGCACCCGGTTTGACCTGCGCAATACCCAGGTCGAGGCATCGACGTGCCACTTCGGTCACTCGTCGTGCTTCCTTCGACACTTGTCCTACGTAGAACGTGGCCGAAGTGTCACCGTGGAACCCCTCGTGGATGTGGGTGATATCGACATTGATGATGTCACCCTCCTCAAGGACGCGTTCCGATGGGATACCGTGGCAGATTACCTCATTGATTGATGTGCAACAGCTCTTGGGGTAACCGCGGTAGTTTAGGGTTGCTGGAATGCAGCCAAGCCGCAAGGTGTCACGATGCACGAACTCGTCGATCTCCCGGGTTGTTATGCCCGGTACGATGAGAGGACCGACGGCTTGCAGTGTTTCTGCGGCCAGACGTCCGGCAGCTCGCATGAGCTCGATTTCCTTCGGTGTCTTGACGTCAATTGCTCCTGTGCGTAGGCCCATTGGTATTGATCTCTCGAAGATTCTCGTAATGCGGTCGTTTACTCGAAGTTTACGATTGCTGCGGCCTTTGCGATAGCCAGCCTCATCTTCGGGGTGTCGGACAGCGCGTGCCAATGCTCCACCGCTACGGTACCGTCAGAGAAGCGCGCCCAACATAGGTTCATTCGCTTGCCCACTAGTTCGGTCTGGGCGGAGCGCAGCATAGAATAGCCAGAGCTGCTCGGGCCGAGTCGCACTTTTATTGGCTCGCCACTGCCAAAATAGGGAGCAAGAGTGCCGCGGATTGGACGATCGGCAGGCATCAACTCAAGTTCCACTTTGCCATCTTGTCCACTGTGTTCGTCAGTAACCGTGACTACCACGACGGGAACCATGAATAATGAACCTCGGAGCCGCTCCAGGATCCGATGATCGGTGGTGCCCAATCCGGCTTCGGCCGTGATCGAAAAAAACCCGGGGTCGATTCCGTCGTCAAACAGAACGCGCATCGGCCCGTTGTATGGAACGAGATCGGCGGTGGAGTCGGGTGACCCCACTGGGCGCGAGCCTGCGGCTCTTGAGGCCTCACAGCCCAGAAGGAAAAGTATGACACCAAGGGAAGCAATACGGAGTCGTCGCAAGTGAATTTGCAAGGCGGTTGGGACAAAGCTAGTCCCCGAAGCACGCGCGGTCGAGTTACCAGCTGGAACATTTTCCAATTGGCATCCGCATAAGAGTGGTCATGGGCCTCGCCCGGTCTCCCGATTCTATCGAATGGAGGGACTAGGCTGTGGCGACACAATGACGTAGACTCCTCCGCGCCGACCGCACTTGGGACCAGGACCCGACGACGGCCAGTTCACTCTGTTGGTGAGCCAATTCGCAAGCTTTGGAGGATGTTAGGATGAAGCAGAAGCTCTGGATGTCGCTATCGGCCATCGTCGTCAGCGTTGGAGCAGCGGGTGCCGTGTTGTGTCTGCCTGAGTCGACGGTCATGGCGAAGGCTGCGCCGAAGGCGGCGAAGACCGCTGCGCTGCTCAAGCGGGACGTCGTTCTCGCGCCACAAGGGCTCAAATGGGGGATCTCATTCGCGCTCCTTGGCAAAGTCTACGATGATGCTTTCGACGCCGAGTACGTACCTATCTATAAGCGCACCGAGCCCGGGCAACAGATGCAACTGCTCGACGCTGAATTGTCTGAGAAGAAAGGCGTCATCCGCAGAAGCAAAGTCGACTTTGGCAGTTCGCCAACGGGTGTCGACAGTGGACCCCTCAATGGCGAATACGGCTACAACAACGGCGAGAGCATGGCGAAGGTCACGCTCAATGGTGGGACACAGCGCTACTTCTTCTTCTATACGGACAGACTGTGGAAGGTGTACGACGAGTACAAGATTGGTAGCGGATCGAGAATCGGCGTCTCTTGGGAGGACGCAATAAAGAATCTTGCCGAGCTGTTCGGCGGTTCTCCGGAGATGAAGGAGCCTGATGGTTCCGTAGGACGCAATTTCGAGGAAGCCGTGTGGCAGACTTCAACTATGTACATTCGAGCCATCAATCGTGGCCACCAGAATGTCGTGGGAGTTGCCTGGGCTGACAAGAGTACGCACGAGAAGCTGGGGACGCGTCGTCCTGGCGCGAAGCTGCCGAATCCGCAGGCCATGGACTCCTCAGTGCGTGACGTCACTGCTCCGGATACAAGCATCCAAAAAATGCGCACGGGCCCTGTGACACCGGAAGACCCGAAGAAGAAGACGACGCCGAAGAAGTAGTACTGGGTGTTTTGGTCGACACGGCCGAGAGCTCAGCAGGCGCAGCAAGAGGGCCATCACTCGAGTCGATGGCTCTCTGTCTTTGAGTCGGGCGCAACCGTCATGTCGATTCTGACGGAACCTTCGGTGTGGGTTTCTCGCGGGGTTCGATGAGTTCTGCGCCGCTCGGAATGAGGCACCCGGAGGACCACCGGACGATCATGCCCGGAGCAACCCGCTGGATGAGCGGCACTGCAATCTCCTCATGAAGGAGGCCTGAGGCTGGACTGCCAGCATAACGGCCGGCCCAGTGCAAGGACAGTTCTTCGTCGTTGACTTGAGAGAGGTAGATCCGACCACCGTCTGCGGCGACGAGGGGAGCAAGCGCTTCGGAGAGCACTTCTCGGATATGTCCCGACTGGTTATTCATCGACCGAACATAACCTATCACGGGGTCGTGCTCGTCCGCGAGGGGCACGAGCGATCCGGCGCGCGAGGCCCTGGGTGACCTCGCGAATCCGTCGTTTGGGCGGCCGCTGGACAAGAACTTGGTTCGAGTGTTCAGGTAGGTTGGTCGGCTGAGCTTGGTGCAATGTTGATGTATCGGTGCTTGGGCCCTGGCGTTCGCAGAGTCGGATGCTATCGTCCCGCCCCACCGCTGGCCGGATAAGGTCAGCCGCTCGTTGATGAGGAAAAATGGCCGTTCACATTCGCCTTGCCCGGCATGGTACGAAGAAGGCACCCTTCTATAGAATCGTTGTTACCGACCAGCGCAATGCGCGCGATGGCAGGTTCATCGAGCACATTGGCCTTTACGATCCCAGAGATGGGGGCGGCAAGCTCAACGTTGATCGTGCCCGATTCAGCTTCTGGACTGAGCGTGGGGCGCAAGCCTCTCTCACGGTGAAGAAGCTCCTCAAGACCGCCCCGGCCGCGACTTGATCGCGTTCCTGGCAGGGGCAAAAGCAGGTAAGCCGTGAAAGAACTCGTAACTACGATTGCCCGCGCGCTTGTCGATGAACCGGATGCGATTGAGGTGCGACAGATCGAAGATGGCGCCCATTCGCTTGTCGAGCTTCGCGTTGCCAAGAGCGACATCGGCAAGGTCATCGGCAAAGACGGCAAGACTGCTCAGTCGATTCGCACTTTGATTGCTGCCGCGTCGCAGAAGGCGGGGCGGCGCGTGCATCTCGATATCCTTGACGGCGACTAGCCATTGAATCACCTGGAAGTCGCACGAATCATCAAGCCTCACGGCCTCAAGGGCGAGGTGGGGGTGTTGATGCATTGGGCCGAGAGTGAAGCGCTTTTGGTAGCCAAGAGCGCACAGTTGAAACTCGCTGACGGAACGGTTGTCGAGCGCGAACTCACGCGCGTGCGCAAATCGGGGCGGGGATATATCGTCAAGTTTCTCGGCGTGGACGATTGCGGCGCGGCAGAAACGCTTCGTGGCGCTACCTTGTCGGTCGATCGCGAGCTGCTGCCTGCGGTGGAACCGGGTGAGGCGTTCCTATCCGATCTGGTTGGTAAACAGGTCCTGGGGCCAGACGCCGTACTCATCGGAACTGTTGTGGAGATCGCCTCTTACCCAACTGTCGACTGTCTCGTTATCGAGCGACAGGACGGCAGTCGCGTGGAGCAGCCATTGGTTGACGAGTGGGTTGAACCCCTGGACGGGGCTGCAGAGCGCATCGTCTTACATAGCCTTGATGGACTCGTAGGCTAGCCCGCAAACCAGCATGCATAGGGATCTCGAGACTTGCCCCAGTGAGGCGAAAGCTGCGAACCGGCACTTGGGTGTGGCTATCGTGACGCTCTTTCCCGAGCTCTTCACGACATTCCTGCGCACTAGTTTCGTCAAGCGAGCGATCACCGAGGGCAAGCTGGACGTTCATCTTGAGTACTTGCGCGAGCATGGCCTCGGCCGTCATCGCAGTGTCGACGATACGCCCTACGGCGGTGGCGCGGGTATGGTTATGCGGGTGGATTGCGTGATGAATGCCATCACGAGCGTTGAACGGCGTGCGGGTTTCGGCCCCAAGGGCCATCGCATCCTGTTGAGTCCGCAAGGGCGCACGTTCGATCAATCCGCGGCGCGGCGTATCGCATCGCTGTCCGATATCGTCCTGGTTTGTGGTCGGTACGAAGGTTTCGATGAACGCGTGCGTGGGTTCGTCGATGAAGAGCTCTCGCTGGGCGATTTCGTGCTTACTGGCGGGGAGATCCCGGCCATGGCAGTTATCGAAGCCTGCATCAGAATGCTGCCAGGCGTGTTGGGGAACGAGCAATCTGCGATCGACGAATCGTTCAGTTCGGAGCTGGAAGGTCGGCTCGAGTATCCACAGTATACTCGGCCCGCAGACTACGCGGGATTGGTTGTACCAGACGTTCTCAAGAGCGGTGACCATCGACGTATCGAGGCTTGGCGGCGTGAAGAATCAATGGCCAGGACCTTGCAGCGCCGTCCGGATCTGGTGACTGGGCGTGCGCGGCCGAATCCCGGTGAGTCGTGAGGCGGGTAGCTGTCGCGCTATTGCATTACCCGGTGCTCGACCGTTCCGGGCAACTCGTCACGACGGCGATCACGAACCTCGATGTGCATGATATCGCGCGCAGTGCCTACACTTATGGGATTGAGCGATATTACGTCGTTCATCCGATAGACGCGCAACGCGCTCTCGTCGAGCGAGTGCGCGAGCACTGGGTGACAGGGGCTGGCCGTTTGCGCATTCCCGATCGCCAGGAGCCGATGCGTGCCGTGACGCCTGTGCGCGACTTGGCAACCGCTTGCGAGCTTTGGGCTGAGAACGAGCCACTTGAGATATGGACCACCAGCGCCGCCGTCGAGGAGGGGTGCCTAGCGCACGCTGATGCACGTGCCTTGCTTGGAGAGACCGGCCCCAAAGTGTTGCTCGTGTTTGGCACGGGTTGGGGGCTGTCGCCTTGCGTTCACGCCGAAAGTGCCAGGCGCCTTGCCCCCATCCGGTCGCCTCGACCGGATGGCTACAATCATCTGAGCGTTCGCGCGGCTGCTGCGATTCTGTTCGATCGACTTCTTGCCGGACAGTTGCAGGGGCCCGAGGCGGCGCCCCTGTGACGCCTCGACCTCTACCATCTGTTCCGGTCAAGCCCTGGGATCTAAGAAGTGTGAGTCTGCGCCGACTTGCTTATGTCGGTTCCAGATTTGGGCCAACACCGTGGCTTAAGCACAGTCCGACTTGGTTCGGATTGGCGTTTGGGTTGGCGATGCAGAAAGAGCGCCAAGCCGTTCGCCACAACCTCAGACGCCTATTTGGGCCCCGACCAAAATTGCTCGAGGAGCGAGACATCCTTCGGACCTTTGTGGCCTACGCTCATTGCCTTGCCGAGTCGCTTGGGTCGGAGCGCAATGACGCGCACTCGGCCCAATGCACAGTTCCGCATTCCGCGGAATTCGACGAACTGGTCAAAGGCGACAGCGGATTCATCATCGGTACCGCGCACACGGGTGGGTGGGACGTGGCTGCGCAGTGTTTGCTGGCGCAGTCTGGGCGTAGGATCATTCTGGTGATGGATCGGGAGCCCGATGAGCGAGCCCGTGCGTTACAGGACTCCCTACGCGGCAAGCGTGGGATCGAAGTCGCACACGTGGGCGCCGATGCGCTCGAGGGGCTGGCTCTTCTGCGACACCTAAGGCAGGGCGGCGTGGTGGCGGTTCAGTTGGACCGATTCCCCGAAAGAAGCCGCAGTGTGGAGGTGCAGCTGGGACGCTGGCCGTTTCGTGTGCCACTAGGCCCCTTTGTGCTCGCATCCCTAGCGCAGGTACCCCTCTTACCGCTGTTCGTGGCTCGCCGTGGGTACTACCAGTATCTCGTCCAGGTGGAACCAGCCATTCGCCTCCCTCGGCGCCTGTCGTCTGGAGAGGCCGAAACGGCAGCGCAGCGGGTCGCGCGACAGCTGGAGGCGTTTTTGTTGGATAATCCGGAGCAGTGGTTCAACTTTGACGTAGTAGACGCCGAGCCGCCCGCGCCGAGCGTGCCCTGACCGCACTTCGTCCCCCCCTCAACTCACGGATCCTTCGAGCCATGAAAGTATATGTCGGACAGGCCAAGCTCATCGGCCCGATTAGTCGCTACGCTGGTAAGTTCAACTTCTTGGAGCTCGCTGCCGAGCCAGGGCGCTGTCCGCGTCCGGTGGTTCTCAGGCAATGGAAGCAGGCGGTCCCGAAGGACTTCGTATTCGCGGTACGCCTTGCGCGAGCGGTCGCCGCGTTCGATTCGGGCGCCGAGGAAGCGCTCACCATGGGGCTGCGTGCCGCCGAAGCACTCGATGCTCGGTGGCTGCTGCTGCAGACTCCGGCAACGCTTGGACCAGGACAGCGCAATCGCGACCGCTTGAAGAAACTGTTCGAGCGGCTCCTAGAGACGGGCCGCAAGGTCGCTTGGGATCCGCGTGGAGTCTGGGAAGAAGCAGAGATATTGCCTCTGATCACCGAGGTGAACGTGCAATGGTCGCGCGACCCGTCACGCTATGAAATGGTCGAGGAGCCTCTTGCTTACGCGCGCATTCCGGCATTGGGAACGGCTTCTCGCGTTGGCCTTGGCCTGGCCGAGCGCGCCGGAGAGAACCTGCGGGGTTTCGAAGAAATCTACGTAGTCATCGAAGGTGAGGGGGCCGGCCGAGCTGCGCAGATCATTCGGGAGGTCGCCAATCAGCCTGTGGGAGACGACGAGTCTCCGCCGGATGATGGCGTCGAGGAGCTGTCGATGGGTTCGGCGCGAGCCAAGGTCGCCTTCGATCGTCCACCTTCCAGCACTGGTGACGAGGGAGAGCTCGACGAAGACGACGACGAGGGAGAGCTCGACGAAGACGACGACGAGGGGGAGCTCGACGAAGACGACGACGAGGGAGAGCTCGACGAAGACGACGACGAGGGGGAGCTCGACGAAGACGACGAGGATCCCGAGATGCTGAAACCCGACGTCATCGACGATAGCGATTTGCCCTGGGCACCCGGCAAGAAGGGCAAGCGGTCACGGTGAGCACCCTTCGGTTCGCGGCAATTTCGAACGATCCGGTTGCGGAACAAGCCGCCGGAGAATCTCTGCTGGGTGGAAGTTCGGCGCTGGCAGCGGTGTTAGCGGGGTTCTTCGCCTCGGCTGGTGCGAATGCTGGAGTGCTATTGGGGCCGCTGTCGATTCTGGTGGCAGGAGTTGGCTCAGGCGTACGCGCTTTCGACGGTCGCCTCCGACAGCCGGGTCTCGGCACGAAACGGCCGCGCGGTTTTCGTGAGGAGGAGCCGGTACCCGAAGCCGCTTACGTTGCCGTGCCCTGTGCCGTGTCGGCGGTTGCCGTTGCTCAGGCCTATGACGAAGAACGCTCTTTTGGCGCCGTCGTCAAATATGGCATTCAGTGTGCAGAGCGTGCAGGAGCCGAATCCAGGGTACAGATCCTTCAAGTCGTTCGCGGTATGGGGGCGGCGGCATTTTCCGATCCAGCGTTCGTTCGACCCTTGTTGCATGTCGCGGGAGCGAGCGAAGGCGGGCTGCTCACGCCCTCGGATCTGGCAGCAGTGCCAGCGGACATCGACGTGCCGGCGCTGGCTCATCCGGCGGGAAACAGTTGGCTCGAGACGCCATGGGCGGGGGACGGCGCATTGAACCCAGATTGGGCCTCGAACCAGCCAATTGGTGGCCAAGTGGTCACCATTGCCTTCGATGCTCGCGGCGTAGCGGCCGCAGTCAGCTTCCATCGGACCAGAGAAGGCGTCGGTATCGACGCCTTGGAACTCGAGGCGCCGCGCGCCGCGGTGCCAGTTCTGCGCGGTGTAACCCGCGTAGCGCCGGGGGAACGCATTGCTTGTCCCGTTAGCATGGCGCTGCGTTTCGAAGCAGGTCGTCCCGCCGAGGTGGTGGCGTCGCCCAGCGCAATACGTCTTGGCGCGGCGCAACTCGCGTCACCCCAACTGGCGCTGCGTAGAGATCACGCGACGCGAATCGTCAGCGTCACGCGTCGTTAGTCCGCCTGCGAGGCGAGTCCGCACACTAACGCTGCGGCGCGCCGCATCAACAAAACGAGCAGGCCACTTGCCGTTGAGTAGCTCGCAAGGCAAGTGCGCACGCTTTTGTCGCACCAACAAAACGAGCAGCGCACATACCGCATGCGGTATGCGCGCCGAAACGAGGTGATTGTTCGGTTAGAGCTTCACGCCATGCTGTTTGGCAAAGGCCAACAGCCCAACCTTGTCTACGGTGCGAATTTCGCGCGTCGTGAGCTTGATAGACAGAAAACGCTTCAACTCTGGAACCCAAAGACGGCGCTCCTGGACGTTGACCTTCTGCCAACGGCCCGTCTTGATGTTGGAGTGGGAGACGTTATTGGCCTTGAGGCGGCGCTTGCCGGTGATCTCGCTTCTTGCCATTTTAGCGGGGCGGACCCTAGCTCAGTCGGGGCCAAGGTTCAAGGGGTTGGCCAAAGGTTCGGTGAAATGACTTGCCCGAGGGTGGGATCGGTCGAAGCGAGTTGGGTGCTAAGTAGGGTCGAGTCGAGTCAGCGCGGTCACCAATTCGGCGCAGAAGCTTCGAGCATGCGTCATGCCATCCGATGGCACGAGGTTCGTCTCATCCATATAAAGGCCGCGGGATATCTCGATCTGCATCGCGTGCCAGCCCTGCGCCGGACGCCCGTAATGTCCCGTCGTGTGACCCCCGCGATAGGGATGATCATGACGCAACGACCAGCCGAACTGGCTTGCCACGCGCTCGGGAACCTTAGTCACAGATTCCGCGCAGGTGGTCTTGCCGCGAGTGCCGGGAACGACGTCTGCGCGAGCGCGACCGGCGTCGGGGGTGCCCGGCTTGCCACGGCTTGGCATCGAGTGCGCGCAGAGCAGGATGGCAAAGCCGAACTCCCGACGGAGCTCATCGAGCAGAGCGCCGAGCGCGGCATGGTACGGCCGATAGAAGCTGTCGCGCCGGCGGAGCTGTTCGGCGATCGGCAGCGGCGACGAGAGCGCTGCCTCGCCGTCGGAAGTTCGACGCCAAATGAACCCGTGGGGTGCGCCGTCACCCTGACCACCGAGAACACTCAGCCTATCCACGTCGGATTCTGAGCGGTTCAGATCGCAAACATAGCGGCTGAGCTCGGCCACGAACAAGGTGGCTCCGAGATCCGGCGCGTCCTTGTATAGGCTATCGACGTAGAGATCCGCGTCCCGCGCCACCGAGCGCAGAGGTGCGACCGACCAAGCAGCGGAGATAGCATCGAGTCCAAGGCTTGCGTGCGGGACTTCCACGACCACTGGCTTCCGCTGGCCCCTTGGCGATTCGATGCGGTACGTCACGCTGCCAGACATAACACGGGCTCAAACCCTCCGGGCGGAATTGATGTGCGGGGTTCGCTCGTTCTATGGTGCCCTCCGATGCCCAAAGGGGCCCTCTCAAACTTTTTGGCCGGTTCGGCGTGGTAACGGATGGGGCGGGTACGCTTTGCGTCAGAAAACTCCGTGTGAGATGAAATTCACGACTGACCCAGCGCCGAGTCTTGACCGCGGTTCGAGATTTCGGTTCTGCAAGGTCGTCGCAGTCACGTTACTATTCTCGGGGCAAGCGCCGGCAGAAGAGGATACTCGGTCAATGCCGCGCAAGGACGGCAGCATCGAAGTCCCGAGGACCTCATCTGCGACCGACGACACCCCGGCGAGGCGCGTGCCCACAGCGCCGGCGCCAATCATCGTGATGCCCAAAGCACTATCAACGGCCGTACAGTACCCAGACCAAGGCACTGCGGCGGCAACGGTACTGCTGGAAATCACCGTCGACAAGGCGGGGCGAGCCTCGAACCCGAAACTGCTCAACGGCGCCGAACCCTTTGCGGCAGCGGCACTCGCGGCGGTTGACAAGTGGCAATTCTCCACCGCAACACGCGATGGTGTTCCTATCGACGTGCGCATTCGATTCGTCGTGCGGTTCACGCCACCCAACGTGAAACTGCCGGAGCCGCGCCGCACCGTGCCGACACTGCCCACGCCGGAACCGCGCCAGAAAGGCACCAAAGGCAAGCAGACAAAACAGCTCGAGGTCACCATCACCGGGGAACGACCGGAAGCAGCCGTTGTTTCGATGGGGCGTAGCGACGTCGAGCAGATGCCCGGAGCCTTCGGCGACCCATTTCGCGCCATTGACGCGCTCCCTGGTATCACCCCCATCGTGTCCGGGTTGCCCTTCTTCTTCATTCGCGGCGCACCGCCTGGCAATCAAGGTTACTTCTTCGATGGGATCCGCGTCCCGCTGCTCTACCATGTGGCCGCGGGCCCGAGCGTCATCAACCCAGCCCTCGTCGATCGAGTCGACCTGTACGCTGGCGGCTACCCGGCGCGCTACGGTAGGTTTGCCGGTGCCATCATTGCCGGCGAATCGCGCGATCCAACTCCTGAGTATCACGCGCAAGGGTCAGTGCGGTTGGTGGATAGCGGAGGTTACGTCACCGCTCCAGTCGGGCGCGGCGTGGTGGCCGTGGGCGGTCGCTATTCGTACACCGGTGCGGTCGTGTCGCTAATTGTTCCGCAGGTCAAGATCGAGTACTGGGACTATCAGGCGAAGGCGGTTCAGTATCTGTCCGATCGGGACACGGTCAGCCCATTCGCTTTTGGTGCGCTCGATCTGGTTCAAGACAAGACCAACAACACCGCCGAGGGACTCGCTGGCACTGAGTTTCACCGACTCGACCTGCGCTACCAGCGCGTCATCGACAAGGCGACCCGTCTGCGAACCGCAGTCACGCTCGGACTGGATAGGACCCTTGCCGTTGGAGCCATGACCGTGCGCGATCGCATGCTGGCGACGCGCAGTGATTTGGAGCACCAGTTGGGTGAGCACGCGACGCTCCGCATGGGCATGGATGCCGCATTGGACGCCTACGATGTCGTTTGGCCGATCCCGGCTGGGTCGACCGTTCAACTGCGCGCTGCAATACCTCCGCGCACCGACAAGGTTGCTGGGGCATGGGTCGATCTGCCCTTCGAGCCAACTCGAGGCGTCACCGTCGTGCCAGGGCTGCGCCTCGATCACTATTGGTCGGGGAATGCCACGGCGCTTGCCATTGAGCCGAGGATCTCGGCAATGTTCGCTGTCCGGAAGCATGTCCGGTTGTTGCACGCGTTCGGGCTCGCGCAGCAGCCGCCCAGCTTCGTCGTGCCGGTACCGGGTTTTCAGGTTTCTGGGCTGAGTGACGGATTGCAGCGCAGCGTCCAAAGCAGTTCAGGGGTCGAAATGGATCTCCCGTCGGACGTTACTGCGAGCGCAACGCTCTTCCAGAACGCGTTCTTCAACGTGACAGATCAGTTGAGCGCTATCAATCGCCCCACCGGGCAAGATAACAAGATTGACACCCAGTTGCGCGCGCGCGGTCGAACATTTGGGGCAGAGCTGCTCGTTCGGCGCTCGTTCAGTCAGCGGCTCGGCGGGCTGCTTTCATACACGTTTTCGAAGTCCTGGCGCACATTCGACGGGATCCGCGTGCCCGCCGCTTTTGATCGTCGCCATGTCTTGCAGGCAGCGCTTGCCTTCAACCTTGGCCGCAACTGGCGCAGCAGTGTTCGTGGCGTGTACTACTCCGGGATCCCGTCGCACGCCGATAACCCGAGCGGTGTCGCATTGGGCGATCCGACCTCTGTTCGCACCAATGCGCAGTACTTGCCACGCACCGCTGCCTATTGGCGTCTCGATCTCCGACTGCAGAAGCGCTGGCTGGTCAATAGCAAGGGCGCCTACTGGGCGCTGACCTTCGAGGTGCTCAACGCCACGCTCAATCGCGAAGTCGTGGCGCAGTACTGTTCGTCTGAGTCATGCCGACCATCGCGTATTGGCCCGATCACGATCCCGAGTATCGGAGTGGAAGCGTCATACTAGCGACGGACGCGCAGGAATCGAGAGGTAGCGTAACGATCCGAGTGTGCCGAGACCGGGCTGTCGAAGATTCCGCTGGCCCAGTCACTGGTGGTTTCCACGGCATAGACATACTTAGCATCGAGCGCCAGTTGGCTTACCATGGCCAGCGGTGCGGCAAGCGCTATCGGCGAATTCGGCGAAGCTCCCCAAGTGTACAGACGCGTCGGTTGAGCATCGGCATTGCCGACTAGTTTGGCCAACAGGTAGACGCTATTTCCCGCTACCACTGGCGAGGCGTTCCCGCTCATGATGTACCCTCGAACCATTGGCTCGATGGTACCCTCCGCGTTGAGGCGAAAGAGAGTGCAACCAGACGTGGCAAAGTCGCAATCCTGCAGGTAAGGCAGTCCTTCTGCACTTGACAGACTCGTGTATCCGGTTGGCGGTTCGAGCGAGAGAACCCGAGTCGTGGAGCAAGTGGTCAAATCGACCGCTACGAGCAAAGTCTGCGAGTAGTCGAGATTGTAGAGGGTGCTGTTGCTGATGGCGAATTGTGTCATAAGTGAAGCCGGTACGCAGGTCTGGAGATCGGCAATCCCTGAGGTAGCATCCCAGTCGAGCGGTCCCGCGAAGAGTGCGGACTGATAGACGCTAGCAAAGTAGAAGCGATTGCCAATGACGGCCACGGTACTGATGAGAGTGTCTGCCAGGTCCACGAGAACGCGCGATTCTCCAGTCTCGACGTCTATGCCGAAAATCTGCGACAAACTGCGCTGGTTTTGACCATTGAAGTATGAAACGCTTGCGTACAAACGGTTGCTGCTGGAGTCGAAGCCGATTAGTCTGGCTCCTGGGGCTGGGGACTTGAAGAGGAGCTGGGCGGCGTTCGAGCTTTCAGCCGCGTAGAGAATGTTCCCATCCCAATCGGTCATGTAGGCGCCAGCATTGCCGAGTACTAGCTCGACGCGCCCAAGTCCAACCGCGCCTGTGGGGTCGGTGACCTCGCGACGGTCCTCCCACAAGGTCGTAAGCTCGTGCCCGTTGCAGCCCTGGGGTGCCACCGCAAAGTACGCTGAGGTTTCTTCAGCGCAGGGATTGTACGCCGGTGGCTCGGGAAGGCAGCCTGGCAGGAGCGTGGTGAGCAGCAGCGCTGCACATCGGTGTCTTGAGTGCTCGGTCATCCGTGAAGGAAGGATACGCACAGAACGACACCTTGCACGCAACAGCCTCTCCGCAGACGGCGATTTCATCTGGCATGAACGTGAAGGCTCGGCGACTGTCAAATCGACAGAGAATCTGTGACGATTGCCAAAATTGCAGAGGATTCTTCGTTTCACCGAAGATTGGTGTAAGTTCCCAATTGCGCGAATGTTGCCCGTCGGACAGAATCTGGGCGTGCAGGTTCAGTTCAAGTTCTGGTGCCTTGCTTTACTTACGCTTCTCAATGGTTGCTTGAGCGAGACGCTGATTGACAACTACGACGCGACGAAGGTCACTTCAGGCGAGGGGGGAGCGTCGGGAACGTTCGACGGCATGGCCGGCAAGTCTCTCGAAGCTCATGTCCCGTCCTACAGTGTCTGGATGCCCAGCTTCGTTTCGGCAGCTGGTAGTGCCGGCTCGACGAACGCAGTAATCTCGGGCGGCGCAACGGGAGCTGGTAGTGGCGGAGTTGCCGGCACAGCAGCAGAAGGTGACGGCGTCGCGGGTGCCGCGGGCGCTGCGGGGGAAAGTAGTGGGGCGGGCGTTGCCGGTGCGCCACCCGCGGGGTCAACCGTGCCAATCCTTCTCGCCGTACCGAACAGCAAGCACTCGCTTGTTCGGTATTTGGCATTCGATATTGTGGGGGTCGGTGGCTACGGCATCAAGCTTGGCGTAACGGCTGCGGATCACGTCGTCGCCATGGTGTCGGCCTGGGGTCTCGCGGCGGGAGCATCATTGGGCGGATTGGGCGCCTTGGGTGGACCGGCTCTACTCGAGGTGTTGCCCAGCGGCGATCCTCTGCGTTACGTCGCATTTCCCGGTGCAAGCATGCCAGATGCCTTTGCCATCGACCTCGACGGTGGCATTGCTTTGGCGGGCAGGCTCGGCCGAGACGTCAGCTACGGCGGACCAACCATAAGCCATATCGGCTACGGCTATTACGTCGCGGCACTCAATGCTGACTGGGTGCAGAGGATGGGGCAGGGATATGCAACGGAAGCGGAGGCGACCGTTCACGCGCTGGCGCTAGACGTTGATGGTGGGATCCACGTTGCGATTTCCGAGGCAAGCTCCTACGTGCTTGGATTAGATACCACTGGTCAGCCGCGCTTCCGTTGGGAGACCACAGCGAGTCCTGCTGCGATTGCAGTTGATTCAGTTGGACGAGTGCATGCTGTGGGCGCGTTGGACGGGGACGGCTGGCTTGCTTCGTACGAAGTGGCTAGTGGCGCTGTGAGCAGTGCTCGACGGTTTGGCGGTGGTGCGGCGGACCTTGCTACTGCGGTCGTCGTGGCACCCAACGGCCAGCTGCGTGTCGCGGGGAGTGTCAGCGGAAAGTCCGACGTGTTCGGCACTGCATTCACGGGCTCGACGCTGGGAACTCCGTTTTTCTGCAATCTCGACGAAAAGGGTCAGGTTACCTGGATCACCCTGCTTGGCGAGGCGGGAACGGTGGCAACGGCGTTGCAGCATGGCGATCGCACGTACGTCGCGGGCCATCTCTATGGGCCAAACGTGACCCGTCCTTGGGCGGGTTCGCGGCTCTATGCGGCCGAAATCGCGCCCGACGGCACGGTTACTTCGCAGTTTACCATCGAATCGAGCGGCGATAGCGCGACAAATATTGCCGTGGACTCGCTCGGGAACATCTGGCTTAGCGGACGCGCAGATGTCGTACCATCAATCGGTGGAGCAGTTACTGACTCCATCGTGTTGTTGCAGCTAGTGCGCAGTCGTGACGCTGTTCCCACCGCACCTTGAAACGGCTCTATGCGCGCGGGTGCGACTTGTCGTAACCCTTGCGGACGTGCTCTTGAGTGACATGCGTGTAGATCTCCGTCGTGGAGATGTCGGCATGACCGAGCAACGTCTGCACGGTGCGCAAATCGGCGCCACCAACCAGCAGATGGGTGGCGAAGGAATGCCGCATCTGGTGGGGATAGATCCGTGCACCTAGACCCAATGCACGCCCATAGGTACCAATGAGCTTCCAAAAACCTTGTCGGGTCATGGCTCCACCTCGGGGCGAGGGGAACAGCAGCGCGGTCTTCGGGCCCTCGGTGAGGGCTCGAGCTTCCAGATAGCTTTTCAGCCAGTCGATCGCTTGTTCGCCGATCGGAACCAGGCGGCGCTTCTGACCCTTGCCGAACGCTGCGATGATTCCGCGATTCAAGTCGATGTCGCCAAGTTCGAGGCGAACGAGCTCACTTACGCGCAAGCCACAAGCGTAGGCCAGCCCCATCATGGCGCGATCGCGCAGGCCACGCAGGGTTTGGGTGTTAGGGGCTAGAATCAGGGACATGACGTCGCGTTCACTCAGTGTCCGCGGTAGCTTTCGACCAATCTTGGGGCGCGTGGCTAGTGCGGTTGGGTCGCGGTTGAGGATCCCTTCTCGGGCGAGGAACTTGACCCAACCCCGAGCGGCCGACAGATGTCGCGCGAGGCTTCGGGCAGAAAGGCCCGACTTCGTGAGGGTGGACAGCCAGTCGCTGACCACACCGAGATCCAGTTGCTCGGGGTCCGTGATATCCGACGCCTCGGCGTGCGATACTAGCTTGGCGAGGTCGCGCGAGTAGGCGAGCAGGGTATGGGGCGATAGGGCGCGCTCGACTCGCAGTTGGTCGAGGTAGATGTCGACATAGGTATCGAGCGCCATGAACCAACCATAGGGCAAACTCAGGTTTGGGGCACGATTGTGGCCACTAGTTGACTGGCCACGGGCTCAGCGCGCTGCAGCAACCAGGCTGCGCAGCAGCGGCTCTGGGTCGTCCTGCCGCATGAGAACCTCGCCCACTAGGGCGCCGTCGACCCCGCTCTGGCGGATACGGTCGAGATCAGCAGGACAGCCGAGGCCCGACAAATGCAACTTAGTGATGTGCTTCGGTAAGCTACCGAGGACGCGCGCCGCACGTTCGCGGTCCATGACCAACGTGTCGAGGTCGCGCGCATTGACGCCGATGGTGGTCGCGCCCACTGCGAGCGCCCGTTCGGCTTCATCTTCGGTGGCCACCTCCACGAGTGGCAAGAGGTTTCGCGCCAAAGTGGCTTTGAATAGTCGCTGAAGGGTCACGTCATCATCGAGGCAGCGCACGATGAGCAGGGCGGCATCTGCCCCGTAAGCTCTGGCGCAGTCGAGCTGGCTTTCGTCGATGATGAACTCCTTGCACAAGAGGGGGATGTTCGATGCCGCGCGAGCCAGAGCCAAGTGCTCGAAGCTGCCATCGAAGAAGTGGGTGTCACAGAGCACGCTTGCCATGCTGGCCCCGGCGCGTTCGTACGTCGCAGCCCGTTCTGGCACGGAAAGCAACGTCGAGAGTGCTCCGGCGGACGGGGAGCGTCGCTTGATCTCCGCGATTATCCTGAGGGGTTGCCCGGCACTTCGCGCCAAGGTTACGTTCCGGAGCGCTGGTGCTGGTGGCAGCCGGCGTTGACGGAGCTCGGCCAGCTCAAGGCGCTTCTGCTGCAAGATCTGATCGAGCACGCCCATGGAGCGACCTAGAGTGCGGCCTTGGCGGTTTGAGTGGCGGCTATCCATTCCTTGAGCTTGGCTAGCGCGGCGCCAGTGGCGATGGTCTCGCGCGCCTTGTCGGTGGCTGCCTTTGGAGCGATCTGGTCGACGACGACCAGGGCTGCTGCGGCGTTTAGCACGACAGCATCTGTGGCGGCATGTGGCTGATTGCCGAGGATTGTTTCGAGGGCGCGAGCATTGCTGGCACTGTCGCCGCCGGCGATGGCTCCCTGCGAGCTTCGGGCAAGCCCAAAGTCTTCCGGAGAGACCTCGAACTCCGTGACGCCCGCAGGTCCGATCTCGCTGACCAGGGTGGGGCCAAATGGGCTGACTTCATCGAGGCCATCGCGCCCGAAGACGACCCAGGCGCGAGTGGTTCCAAGTTGCTTGAGGGTTTGGGCGAGAACTGGACGAATCTCATTGGAAAACGCCCCGAGCAGCTGGTGGGTGGCTCCAGCCGGATTGGCGAGCGGGCCGAGGCAATTGAAGACGGTTCGCACCCCGAGTTCACGTCGTACCGGCATGGCATGGCGCATGGCAGGGTGGTGTGTCGGCGCCAGCATGAAGGAAATGCCAACGCTCTTCAGGATGTTGGAGGTGCTCATTGCATCCAAGCCTAAGACGATTCCGAGCTGCTCGAGCACGTCAGCGCTTCCGGCGCGGCTTGAGATGGCGCGGTTTCCGTGCTTGGCGACGATGACGCCCGTAGCGGCGACGATGATGGCTGCGGCGGTCGAAAGGTTGAGCGTACCCTGGCCGTCTCCGCCTGTTCCGCACGTGTCAAGCACGCGATCGAAGGTATGCTCGACTCGTAGCATTGCAGTGCGCATCGACTGTGCGGCTGCGGCAATGACCTCAGGCGTTTCGCCGCGTAGGCGTAGGGCCACGAGGAAACCAGCGATCTGGGCCGGCGTCCAAATGCCTCCGAGCACAGCATCGAATGCGCCGCGTGCCATGGCTGCCGAAAGGCCGCTGGGCGACTCGATGGCTTTCAATACCTCGGCAAATTGGGGAGTGGCAGTGATCATGTGCGGACGCCCTTGATTGAAATGACGGTCAAAGTGCGTTGACCCAGTTGGACACGAGACGCATGCCTTGCTCAGTCAGAAAGGATTCGGGGTGAAACTGAACCCCCTCGACCGGGTGGGAGCGATGACGTAGGCCCATAATCTCCCCGTCTTTTGTTCGAGCACTCACCTCGAGGCAAGCCGGCATCGTCGATTCTTCGACGATGAGGGAATGGTAGCGAGTAGCCTCGAAGGGATTGGGCATGTTGCTGAAGATGGTCTTGCCGTCGTGTTCAACGAGGGAGGTCTTGCCATGCATGAGGCGCGGCGCGCGGATGACCTGCCCGCCATAACTCTGGCCGATGGACTGGTGCCCCAAACAGACGCCAAAGATTGGCATCGAGCTTCCCAGTTCGGCAACGGCAGAAAGGGTTACGCCAGCGTCGTTCGGTGTTCCCGGACCGGGTGACAGCAGGAGTCCATGGGGCGCCAAGCCACGAATCTCCTCGACGGTGACGCAGTCGTTCAAGAACACCCTGGCGACGACTCCGAGGGACTCGATGTACTGCACCAGGTTGTAGGTAAACGAATCGTAGTTATCGATGACGACGACTTGTTTCGACACGCCGGGAGGTTAGGTCCCACTTTGGGATCGGTCAACGAGCTAGGCGGTGCTGCGTGCGCGAAATTTCTGGTTTGTCCGACGGAGCGGTTACGATCCGCTCATGAGCGATAGACGCCGCCACCCCCGACGACAGGTCGACCTGTTTTTCAACAAGTTCCTCGACGGCCATCCCTATTTGTGCCGCGCCGTTGACATTTCGGAAAAGGGCCTGTTGGCAGTGACCTACACAGAGCCTGAGGTGCTGGCCGAGTCCTTTCCGTTGGAGCTTCGGCTCCCTGGTCAGAAACGCTCTCTTTGGGTTTGGGCGAGAACGGTGCGCCGAACCGCAAAGCGCCACGCCATCGAGTTCCTGCGGATGGACCCAAAGGATCGTCGTGAACTCGACTCCCACCTGGGTCTCGAGTTGGCTTAGGACGACAAGCCAACCCCTGCGGCAGGCGGGTCGTCCAAGAGCTGGCAATCGGCCGGTTTAGGGCGATTTCAGTCTTGCGGTATGCGGCTTCGTCCGGTACCGTCCCCGCACCCCTCGACTATGCGCCTCACCGCGGTGAGCGCGTTGGATTCAAGACGCGATGACTGACCACAAACCGAAGATCGATCTGAAGTCCCGCCTCGGCAAGAAGAGCGTTAGCTCTCCAAGTGGACATTCTATTCCTCCGCCTGCTGCCATGAGGCCCGGTGGGATCCCGGCGCCACCATTTGGCAGCCGGCCCGCGCCAGTAGATCCATCGAACCCCTACTCTTCGATGGAGGCGAGCAATGCACCTGCGCCAAAACCTCAAGCCATCAAGATTGAGATGAGCGAGGAGGTTCGGCACGAACAGCGCAAGCAGGGCAAAAAGTACATTTGGTTTGCTGTCATTGCTGCCGTCATTGGCGCGGCCGTAGGCTACATGGTTGGTGGTGCCTCCGAACGACACAGCGTCGTTGCGTACGCCCTGCGCGATGCGAGCGAGCTGGCCAAAGAAATCAAAGACGCGATGGCGACGGCGGAGACTCTCGCTGACACCGTCAAATCGGCGCGCGAAAAGGTGTCGAGCGGCAAATTTCCGGACGAAGAGCTCACCAAGCTCGGAGGGTTACGCGTGCCGTTTGGGGGCGACAAGCTCGGGGGGCGAAATATTGGTCGATTCAAGGCCGAGGTTTCTAGGGGCCTCTTGGCGGTCGCGGGCCAGGCCGACAAGATCAATGACCAGACCGAGACCGTACAACGCGTCCTGGGCGGGTCGAAGAAGACCCTCAATGACGTGTTTCAGCAGACGGCAGCTCCCAAGGTCTACTGGGCCGCAGTCGCCGAGGGAGGCCCTCACGGCCCCATGCTGAGCATGCTGGCGGTTCAGGAGCCGTTCCCGGTCAAGGCCGAAAAAGGCGGTTGGCCCGACAGCCTCAAGTTCAAGATTGAAGGCAAGGATGTCAGTGTGAAGCGCTACACCAAGGGTGATCCTCAGGGTAACGATCCACTATACATTCCCGTCGATCCGTCGACGCAAGCTGGGGTTTGCCCGCAGGACACAGTCTTCCGCGTCACTCGACAGCTCTCGGAGCTAGAAGGGTTGATTCGTGGCGTCAAGGAGGCCAGTGGTCACGAGGAGTCCGGACTCATCGACATCGGACGGGCGCTCGAGGAGAAGCTGAAGGCTATCGGTACGCCGGGGTGAGGCAAGGCACTCCAGCATAGTCGCGCGGAGCAACCTAGCCGCACCAAAGAGAACCCGCTCGCTCCCAAGGCGCAGCGGGTTTTCTGCGCGGTTTGGGCAGCGGAGCTTCCGATGGAAGCATGCCGCTAGGGAAGCTCGGCGTCAGAATCGGGGCGCATCGTGCGCGGGGCAACCGAGTCTGGAGCGGAGTTGTGTCGCAAGATCTCCACTTTGGATACGCGGCGCTCATCCGCATCGCGCACGACGAACTCGAGGCCATACTCGTTCATGCGCGCACCCACGGGGGGCACGCGCCCAAGGTGCGAGACCAGAAGGCCACCGAGTGAATTGTAGTCGCCGTCCACTGGTAACTCGGTGTCGAGATATCGACTAAGATCGACGATTGGTACCGTGGCATCCACCATCAGTCGCCCGTCGCCGAGTTCTATGATTGGAGGCTCCGCTTCGTCGTGTTCGTCGCGAATGTCTCCAACGATTCGCTCGAGCAAATCCTCGAGTGAGACGATGCCACGCATGCCACCAAATTCGTCGATGACGATGGCGAGATGTTGCCGCTTCTGGCGCATTTCGCACAGAACGCTGCGACTGCTCTGGGTGTCCGAGACGAACAGAACTGGTCGATGCAGCAACGTTCCAATGTCTAGATGCTCGAGCTCGTCCGGCATGTTGGCGTAGGGCAAGAGATCTTTGACGTGCAGAATCCCCACTACGTTGTCGATGCGTTCTTCATAGACAGGGTAGCGAGAATGCTCTTCTTCGACAATGATACCTAGTAGTTCGCGAGCACTCGTCCCAAGTTGTAGGGCTGTCACGCGAGTGCGTGGCACCATGATGTCACGCGCAGTCAAGTCGCCAAAGCCGAGAACGTTGTGGATCATTTCCGCTTCGTCGTGAGCAATGGTTCCCCTGCGTTCGCCATCCTTGACAATCAAGTTCACTTCTTGCTCGGTGACATCGGCGCGGCTCGCCGGTTCGGGGAAAGCGAGACGCACCAGATCACCCAGCCAACCGACTGGCGCCGCCAGAGGCGAAGCAAGTAGCTCGATGGGCCAAAGTGCACGAATGAGCGCAGGCGCGGCGCGTTCGGCGGAACGCGTGACCAGGGCCTTGGCAACTTCGGCTGGAAAACTAAATGACCAGATCGCTGCAAGTGCGGCCAAGAGAATGCGGGCGAACTCGTCGAGCCCTCGAATCGCGTCGTGGAATAGCAGCGAACTTGTCACAATCCCAGTGACACGCGCGACCATCCAACGTGCTTCGATGGTGGGCCCCATACTCGCATATCGCCGCAATGCACGAGCGGAAGCCTTAGGCAAAACGTCACAGAGTGCCTGGCGCCGCGCCTCGGACATAGTCGCAACAGCAACACTTGCCGACGCAAATAGGGCAGCGCCAACGGCAGGTAACCCGGATAGTAGAAGTCGAGAAATCGTGCTTTGCGTAGACAGTCCTTTGGCCTTTGGCGCGAGTCCCCTCGTCGACTTGGTGATATCTACGGAGAGCCGCCCCTGATGGCAACTCGGGCCCCGGTCCGATTGGGCCGACCGTTGGGTATTTGCACAATTCGGCGTGTTTCCGATTGGCACCGCCCCCCGTACCGGCTCGCGGGAATTCAGCTCGGACCGCGAAAGCCCCTGATGACTCGCGCAATACCGTCAGGTCCCGTTCGACCGAGCGCAATCAGTGTGGATGCGTCGTCGAGCCACGCGGCAGCGGTGTCGGTGGCCGCATTGTCGCGCCCATCACTACTGCCGCTAGAGAAATGCTCGGCAACGAGTGGTTGGCCGAGCAGCGCGCGACGGGCTCCTTCAGCAGTAAGCACGCGGATGGGCATTACTCGCTGAACGACTTCCGATAGGCTTAAAAGGGTAGGGATCTTGCTGCAGGGCCAGTCCGTTGCCTCTTCGAGCCGAAAACAACCGCTGGTAGTGCGACAGAGTGCAGACAAATGCGCTGGCATTCCCAGGGACGAGCCCAGGTCTCGCGCCAGTGCGCGCACATAATAGCCTTTCGAAACCGACAGCTCGAGCGTCACCTGTTCGTCTGAGCTTCCAAGGACACTGAGGTTATGAACGATGACCTTGCGTGCCGGCGTCTCAACCGATTCGCCCCGTCGATGCCTTCGGTAGGCGGTAACACCATCTTGCTTGATGGCGCTGATGCGAGGTGGGATCTGTTCGATGCGATTGCGTTCTGTGTCGAGGGCAATCTCGAGCTGTTCGACGGACAACCATCCAGGAGTAATCGGACGGCTAGTGATAGGGATCCCGAGAGCGTCGTCACTGTCGGTCGTAACCCCGAAGCGAACGGTGGCGCGATACGACTTGTTCTCAAGTGTCAGCGCAGAACTCAGCTTGGTGGCTTCTTCGATCAACAGCAAGAGCACGCCGCTTGCCATCGGATCGAGGGTGCCGGCGTGGCCAATCGCGCGAGTTCCGAATAGCCGGCGCGCTTGCGCAACGATGTCGTGGCTCGTGGGTCCACTTGGCTTGTTGACGACCAATAGGCCACTAGGATTGTTTGGCATAGGTGACTGCTGGTTGGGCGCAAGTTAAGCTACCCGCATCGAGAGGCCGGACCCGAACAATGATTCGTGCAGGTCGAATGGCCGTAGCTGACTCGCCGAGATCGGCAAGATTGTGGATGACAGGCTGGACCATGGCAAAAGTGAAATTGCGGTTGACGAGCGCTACTGTAGTCAATTTGAGCGGCTTGAACGAATAGGTGTGCCCTCAGGGCGCATCCACCGCAATTGGGTAATCTTGGAGCGAGATGAGCCGTACTTCTACTGGATGAAGTTGCAGTCTACCCCTCGCCGACTGGGGGCTAAAGCGGCTATGATGAAGGGATCATGGCGTTGTTGCGCGCCAATGCGGAAATTCGTGTAGGCCAGTACCTGCTCGGGGAGCGCCTCGGTGCAGGTGGAATGGCCGAGGTGTTTATTGCGCACGGTGCCGAGGGTGGCATCGCTGGGCGACGATTTGCTATCAAGCGGATCCTGCCGCAGTTGGCGAAGGATCCACGATTCGTTGCGATGTTCTGTGATGAGGGCCGGATCTGTTCGGCGCTGCAGCATCCGAACATCGTTCAGGTCGTGGATTTTGGCGAGCACGACGGTGACCTGTTCATGGCGATGGAGTACGTGGATGGGGTTTCCGGAGCCCGCCTGCTGCGCGCCGTTGCCGCGCGGGGACGCCGCGTTCCTGTCCTGATTGCCTGCTTCATTGCACGGCAAGTCCTCGAGGCGCTTGCATTTGCGCATGAAGCCAAGGACGAGCACGGCCGTCCACTGCGCATCGTGCACCGCGATGTGTCGCCCGGGAACATCCTGGTCAGCAAGCGTGGTGAGGTCAAGCTTGGCGATTTTGGAATCGTTCGGAGCGAGTTTATCGCGCGGCGCACCTATCCTGGTGAACTAAAAGGCAAGATTGGCTACATGTCACCAGAGCAAGTCGTTGGTGCCGACGTCGATCCGCGCAGTGACCTTTTTGCTGTGGGCATCGTGCTGGCAGAGCTCTTGCTCACGCGGCCGCTGTTTCCCGGCAAGAGTGAAATGGAGGTGTTGACGCGGATCTATGAGGCCGATCTGCGTGTCCTCGAACACCACGCCGACACGTTGCCGAGTCGGCTGGTGGAGATTTTGACCTGGACCTTGAAGCGCCGCGTGCAAGAACGCCCGAGTTCCGCGCGCGAGTTGGCCAACGCCCTCGACGAGTTCGTGCGAACGCAATCGACCGTAACAAATTCAGCTGGACTCGTGGAATGGTTGCTGTCAGAGGAACTACTGTCCGCGCAAAGTGGGATTCGCGCGGCGACGCCATCACCCGAGGCACAGCACGGGGCGAGCCCGTCGTCGAGTTCGCGTCACAGGCCCGGTGAGACATCGAGCCTTTCGCCGCGATCCACTCTGCCGGTCAAGGGACGCCCGCGAACACTCTACCGCGTGCGGTTGCCGAACGGAGAGGTGCTGGGACCCATGGGGCCTGGTGAACTCGTCGACGGTTTCGCCACGCGTCGCTACTCACTCGACGTCGTCGTCGTCAAGAACGACGAACGCCCGCGGCCAGCCCGCGCGCTCGGCGAACTGCGAAGCATCGTGGCGGTCGAGTCATGGTTCGACGAAATCATGGGCTCGCGTCGCCTGGTGCGAGTGGGCCTTGACCGCACGCGTCTGCCCAGCTTTCTCTACGGAGTAGTTCAGCGTCATGAGACGGGGGTAGTGCTGCTCAAGGACGGGACGCGTCGCCTGGCCATTACCTTCAGCGATGGCGCCCCCGTCGGCGCGGTATCGTCCGATCGCGATCTGCTGCTTGGCGCGCGGCTGCTCGAAGAGGGTCTACTCAGCGAGGAGCGTCTGTGCAGCGCCATGGAGATTCTCGTTGAGGCACCGACGCTTCCGACCTTGGGCTCGGGACGTCTGGGGGATCTGCTGATTGACCAGCGTTGGATTGAACCAAGTGAATTGCTGCGTGTGTTGGTAGCACAGTTGGAAACGCGGTTCCTAGGTCTCGGCAAATGGGAGGCGGGCGAAGTGTGCTTCGCATCGGGCGATGAGCACGTGCGGGGACAATTGAAAACAGTCACGCTGCCGCTGCACCTGGTCACGAAAGCAATCCGTCAGGGGTTCTCGGGTCGGGAGCTTGCGCGCATCTTGTCGTCACTGGGGGACAATCCGATCGCCAAGAACCCCTGCGCGCCTACGGCAATCGGAGAGCTTGGGCTGCTCGAGGAAGAGGCCGAAGCGTTGGAACGGGTCATCGGTACGCGATCCTTGGGGCGTTTCTTGGCAGAGTCGGTCACCCGACAGGGCCCGAAACCGGACGACATTTTGCGTGCCGTATTCGTCGGGATGAGCGCGGGAGTCCTGGTCAGTCCCGGTTGGCCTTGGCGCTAGTACCCAGCCTTGCTTAGGATGCTGGGTATTGCAGTTCGCGAAGCGGACTCCGAGCGAGAGACCATTGAAGTAGTGAGGAGGGCCGGCGGCGGCGCAGCGGCACCGAAAGGCTGACAACGCTCTCGGCGGTCGGCACTACTAGGTCGACTCGAACTCTTGGCGTAGGGTGCGCACGATACTGGTGGTCACCGTGTCGCGGTGAGGGTTGGACAGGTGGCGGCGTACGGCGCCGAGATCAATCGGCTTACGAAGTGCGCCACAGCCCGATGCGCGAATGTAGTCGGCCGTGTCTTTGCCGAGCGTGCCACCGGTGACGAAGAGGAAGCGGCTCGCCACCTCGGGGCGCGCGTCGAATACGCGACGATGCAGCGTGGTCCCGTCTGCACCGGGCAACATCAAATCGCAAACAACTAGGTCGGGCAAGTATCCACGATCGTGAAGCAAGATCTCGGCTTCTGACGCCGTATTTGCCTCTCGCACTTGATGGGGCTTAAGCGCTCTGCGAGCAGCGCGACTGAAGACTGGATCGTCGTCGACAACGAGAACTTGACGAATAACGGAACCGTCGTGACTGTCCGCCTGATTCAGCAGAGCCGGGGACTGGCTTGGGTCGAGTGCACCAAAAGCGGGCAGGATGACACGATACCGCGTCCCACTGGGCTCAATCGTTACCAGTTCGACATGACCACCATGCGCGAGCACTACGTCGCCAAGCAGCTTGATGACGAGGCGGCGGCGCTCATCCGTGGATCCCTCAGCGAAGGGTCGGCGCTCGAAATCTCTCAAGAGCAAACCATCGAGCGCGGGCCCGACGTCGTCGACCGACAGAACGACGCGGTTCCCTTCGCTAGCTGTACGCACCAGGACCTTGGGAGTGCCGCGGACATGCTCGGCCCGATCCCGAGCCAATACCAGCAAGTCGGATACGACTTGCAGCAGCGACTCGCGATGGCCGGAGACGTAGCCGCCGTCTGCTAACTGCATCTCGAGAATGATTCCGCGTTCTTCGAAACCTGGACGGGCCACGAGGCAGGCCGTCCGAGCAAGTTCACCCATGTCGATGGCAACGGCGGCCAATTCTCGTTGTCCCAGGCGAGTGAGTTGATCTGTTGTCTCACGTAGACGAGCCACCGTCGCGCAGATTTCTTCGGTTAGCTCAGCGAGCTCGGCAGCAGCACCCCCAAAAGGCGTGTCGCTACCATCAGAGAAGATCTGTAGATCGCTGACGATGCGGCGTTGTTCTTCCAGCTGGAGCGACAAGGCTCCGACGGGACCTTCGAGCTCATGCCCGACGCTGGCACCGAACAGCGATGCGCCGACGGGATGGCTTTGGTGGATCGGCAGTGGTCCATGCTGTGCCGAGAGGTCGGACCCGTCAGTCCCTTGTCCAGCGAGCGCTGGGCCAATGAGAGCCGCCATTGCTTCGACGAAGAGAGTCGTTTCTTCATCGATAGCGGCGAGCGGAGGAAACAGAAGGACGAAGGCTCCGAGGACCGAGTTGCGGTGTACCAGAGGAACGGCTAGGGCAGCGGTGCAGCCGAGCGCTGCGATTTCCCCGGCGTGGGCCAGACCAAGTCGATCGACGCGCACGTCGGGAAGGCGAAGGGTGCGTCGCTCCTCAATGGCGCGAGCGGCGATGCTGTTGACGGCTTCGCGGATCGGCGTCGGATCATGCGGACCACCAAAACCGTGCTCGGCAACGACTTCGAGATGTTTGGATGCCAGTACAGCAATACCTGAACGAGCCAAGGTGGGCCCGAAGAGATGGTCGAGAGCGTCGGCGAGCAGCCCACCAGAGGTGGACCCCGAAAGACGCGTCGCAATACTGTGCAGCGCATCAATACGAAGGCGATGCACGTTCGTTGGCATTATGCCGAACCTCGCCTACTGTCCGCCACTTCCGTCAAAGGAGGGTGAAGGAAGCCCCCACAGGCGCGCTCCCAATTGGCTCCCAATGCAAAGAGGGTTTCCTCGTGGAATGGCCGTGCGAGAATTTGAAGCCCGACTGGCAGAGCGGGACGCTGCTCGGTTGGCGTGGTCATGGCTACGGGAAGACTCATCCCGCAGAGCCCAGCGAGATTGCACGGCAACGTGTAGACGTCCTCGAGATACATCGCGAGCGGGTCGTCCGTTTTCTCACCAAGTCGAAATGCGGGAGTCGGGCTCGTGGGGGTGACTATGGCGTCTACGGTTCGGAACGCTTGCTCGAAATCACGAACGATGAGTGTTCGTGCCTTTTGGGCCTGTCGATAGTAGGCGTCATAGTAGCCTGCGCTAAGCACGTACGTGCCCAGCAGGATCCGACGCTTGACCTCCCTACCGAAGCCCGCATCACGGGTCGCACCATAGAGGGTGGAAAGGTCGCAGCGGGTCGGCTCTACGCGCAGTCCGAATCGTACGCCGTCAAATCGCGCGAGATTGCTCGAGGCTTCGGCGGTCGCAAGAATGTAGTAGGTGGCAACCCCATAGCGAGTGTGTGGCAAGCTGACGGGTACGATCTCGCAGCCTGCCGCTCGGAAACTGTCTAGCGCCTTCTCGACACTGGCGCGGATATCCGGATCGAGGCCTTCCGCGAAGTATTCCGTCGGTACGCCCAGACGCAGACCACGGATTTCCCGTTGGCACGAAAGTTCGTAGTCCGGCACTGGTTCGGCGGAGCAAGTGGAATCGCGTGCGTCGGCACCGGCAATGACCGACAGCACCCGCGCCGCGCTCGAAACGTCTCGGGACAGCGGTCCGATTTGGTCAAGACTAGAAGCGTACGCGACCAGCCCAAAACGTGAAACGCGACCATAACTGGGCTTGAGTCCAACGACGCCGCAAAGACCCGCTGGCTGTCGAATCGAGCCACCGGTGTCGCTGCCGAGTGCTACCGGTGTCATGGCCGCCGCAACGGCCACGGCGCTACCACCACTCGAGCCGCCGGTGATTCGACAACGATCCCAGGGATTCAACGCTGGACCGTAGGCGCTCGATTCGTTGGACGAGCCCATGGCGAATTCGTCCATGTTCGTCTTGCCTACGATGATAGCGTCGGCATTCCGGAGTCTCGATATCACCGTGGCGTCGAAGGGGGACTGCCAGCCCGCAGTTGGATCTGGTTCTGGGGTGTCGGTGCGTACGAGGATGCGCGAACCGCAGGTTGTAGGAAAGTCGGTGGTGCAGATGGCGTCCTTGATCGCAATCGGTACGCCCGCGAGTCGACCGAGAGTCTCGCCGCGAGCTCGGCGACTGTCGAGAGTATCGGCCTGTCGCAGAACGGCATCGCGCGAAGTATGGACGAAGGCTCGGTATTCGGAGCGCTGCGCCATGCAATCGAGGACCTGCTCGGCCACAGACCGGGCAGAGCGTTGCCCCGTCTTCACCTGATTGGCAATCTCAGCAACTGGTAGAAGAAGCATGACTTACCCTTCATCAACGAACGCCGGCACGGCAAAACCACCGTCATGAACCCGTGGGCCTTGCGATAATGCCACTGTCGTGTCGAGGCTTTCGTGAGCGAGGTCCGGTCGCCGAGGGGCTGCCTGCACGGCAATGTGTGCCGTTGGTTCAATGTTGCTCGTGTCTAACTCGGCAAGCTGATCGATGTAGCCGACGATGCGGTCAAGATCCGAAAGCAGAGGGTCCACTTCGGATTCTTCCAGGCTGAGTCGTGCAAGCTTTGCCACGTGGAGGACGGTTTCGCGGGTGATCGCCATCTTCGGCCCTTTACTCTTTCGCGCCGAGACTAGCAGATGTCGGAGCGGCTCGGCAGCGTCCGCGGACGTTGGCAACCTCTGTCAGAACGGTAGGGGGGCGACTTAGGGTTGGCCCAAGGGTGGGTTCAGAACGCCAAACGGGCAAGCCCGCCGGAATTCGGTGGTGCTTGCCCGCTCGGATGCCAAGGATCCTCAGGTGGTTCTAGCCTTGGCTCATCTTCATGACCTCGGCAGCGAAGTCCTCATCCTTCTTCTTATTCTCGATGCCTTCACCGCGTTCGTAGCGAACGAAACGCGTGATCGTGACCGAGGTGCCAACCTCCTTCACGATGCCATCGAGTTGTTGGGCGATGGTCTTGTCGGTTTCGAGAACGCTTGCTTGTTCGAGCAGACAGATCTCCTTCATCCACTTGGCAAGCTTACCTTCAATGATCTTGGGGTGAGCTTGGGCCGGCTTGCCCTCTTCGGTTAGCTGAGCCGCGTAGATGTCTGCCTGCTTGGCTTTCTCATCTGCGGGTACGTCGGCGGTGCTGAGGCAGAGCGGTGCCATGGCAGCGATCTGCATGGCGGTATCGTCGACGAACTTGACAAGTCCAGGGCTGGCAAGCACGGCGGGGTTGCCAACCTCGACCTGCAAGATGACGCCGATCTTGCCGCCCATATGGACGTAGCTATGAACGACGCCTGTATTGGTCTCGAGTTTGGCCCAGCGACGGACAGTGATGTTCTCTCCGAGCTTGCCAACGAGTGCTTGGCGTACCTCTTCGACCGTTCCGCCGCCGGACGGGTAGGGCAGCGTCGCGAGATCGGCCCCGGCTGGTGAAGCCGCTGCCAAGTCGACGATGTTCTTCACGAACGCGACGAAGTCATCGTTGCGGGCCGCAAAATCGGTCTGGATGTTGACCTCGACGATGACGCCGCTCTTCTGGTCGGCGGCGACGCGTGCCGCGACGGCGCCTTCGGATGCCACGGCGCCAGCGCGTTTGGCACTCTTGGCGAGACCCTTCTTGAGAATGATCTCGACGGCCTTCTCCATATCGCCATCGGCTTCGACGAGTGCACTACGGCAGTCATTCAGACCTGCCTGCGTACGATCGCGGAGCTCCTTGACCTGCTGCATGTTGACCTGAGCCATATCGATTCCTCTAGTATCGAGAGTAAGACGAACCTACGTGTGCCTGCGGTTGGTACGGCCAGACGTCGTCTAGCTGGCGTGCTCGGGCTTGTGCCCGCCGCGGTAGAAGATTTGCGCATCCGGCGCCTTATCGGCAGGCCGCTGTCCCTCGCCACGAGAATCGCGAGAGGCCTCGAATTCGCGGCGTCGAGCCTGGCCGTAGATGCAGGCGTCACTGATGGCGGCAGTGATCAGGCGAATGCTTCGAATGGCATCGTCGTTGCCGGGGATTACGAAATCGATCAGATCGGGATCGCAATTGGTATCGGTGATGGCGATGACGGGCAAGTGCAGACGTCGAGCCTCGCTGACGGCAATGGTCTCCTGCGCAGGGTCGATGACGAAGATTGCCGCCGGCAGAGCGGCCATGCCCTTCATACCGCCGATGTACTTCTCGAGCCGAGCCCGCTCCTTCTCCAGTTTGACCGTCTCCTTCTTCGGGATTTGGTCGTAGGTGCCGTCCTCGCTCATGCGCTCGATCGAGCGGAGGCGCTCGAGGCCGCCCTTCATGGTGCGGAAGTTCGTCAGCGTGCCACCGAGCCAGCGGTTGGTGACATGGAACTGGCCACCGCGGGCGGCTTCTTCGCGAACGATCTCCGCTGCCTGGCGCTTGGTCCCCACGTACAACAGGTGGCCACCACGGGCGACGCAGTCGGAGACAAAGTCCGAAGCCTTCTTGAACAGTTGGACTGTCTGATCGAGATCGACGATGTGAATGCCGCTGCGCGCGCCGTAGATGAACGGCCGCATCTTGGGATTCCAGCGCTTCGTCTGGTGACCAAAATGCACACCCGCTTCGAAGAGATCACGAACCGTCAGTGGTTGGGCCGGGTCGCGGGTGATGCTGGTCGATTCCGTGTCGGTGCTGGGCGTTACTTCACTCATTTTTCGGTCCTTTCGGTTTTGCCTCCGCCCCACTTCGAATCAACTCCTCGCAGAAGGAGCACCGGATCCGATCGTTTGATTGGGGCGTGCGGTTTGCTGGCACAAAAGCGCCAGGGGCGGAGGCTTAATTCACCTCCGCCCTTGAGTAAAGGCGGCCCGATGGCCTTTTTTTGCGTAGCCTACACCACCTTCGCGGCTAGGCTACGGTTCGGCTGGATTGTCGGGCGTTGGAGCGGGTTCGTCTGCGGGGGCTTGCGCCTTCGGCACTGGAATCATCCCGATCCTGACGAACTCGCGCGACCCGTCGAGTACGATCCGCCGCGTGATATAGCCTGCGCGGGCAACCTCCAGAACCACACGGGTCCCCTTGGGTACGTCGAACACGTAGGGAGCCGTGGCGACTTTGCCTCGCACGGTAATTCTGCTGTCGGGCTGATCCACTTCCACGCGCACCCTAGCGGCCGTCGCTGCGCCAGCACTGGACGGGAATGCTTTGGGATCGACGATGCCGGTCGTCGGTGAGACCGGCGCATTGACATTGGTGGACGACTCGCCTGGGCTAGTGGCTGGCGCTGGCTCTTGAGCATCCTCGGCTTTTGCCACCGTGGGCGCTGTAGCCCTGGATAACGGTTTTGCCGCGCTAGTGGCGACTCGGCGCGTGGCTTGCTTCTTGTCGGTTGTCTCGTCCGCCGCTGGGGCCATCTGCTCAGAAACCGTCTGTTCGGCGGCGGCTGTGGCTGTCGCCGGAGGCTGGGCAACGAGCGGAACCGCCGCGGGCTCTGGCGTGGGGTTTGCTTCTTGTTGTTTCGACGCAGCAACGATGGTGACTGGATCGGGCAGCCCCCTACGCGCTTGTGGCCCAGGCAAGTCCTTCACGTCCGCAATTCCCCAGACGATCCCTACCGCAGTGAGTGCAGCCGCCACAAGGAGCCAGAGCTTGGTCTTGCCGTGCGTTCCGACTGCCGGTGCAGTGACGGGCGACATCGAGGTCGAGGGTTCAGAAAGCCGAAGATTCGACCTACTCTCTAGCGCGGCAGACGTTGGCGCGGCGGCAACCGGGGCGCTCGTCCTCGCCGTTACCATCGGTGTCGCAGACAGAGCGCCAGAGTCGATTGCGTTCTGGGGAAAACTCGGTGCAATGGTAATGTCGATGGCCGGAGTCGTTGCGTGTCTGTCGAATGCCGGTTCCGTAGTTGCAGCAGAGACGCTCGGGATTGGCTCGGGCGTTGGCGCTGCTGACAGACTTGCCTTGCCTGTTGGTGCGGTCGATTGGGACGGTGGCGTGGAACGGCTTACGGCCGACCTGGGGCGAGCATTGGGCGTCGTTTCCGGACGCATCGGCCTAGTGGTGCTGGTACTGGGCCTGACCGAAATGCCGAGCATGTGGGAAACCTGCGGTGCGCTGGCTATCTTGGCAGCATGGCTTTCGGATTTGGTTGCGTGTAGCGGTTCAGGCTGTTCCGCCGACGGGGAGGCAAGGCTCACGCTGGTAGACAGGTTGTCTGCCGTTCCTTCGAACTGGCTTGATACCTGGCTCGGCACGATGGATCGCTGTGCCGCAGCAGATGGGCCAGCAGCGGGCACCGACGCCGGTGGCTGGTTCGACGGGAAAGGGGCCGGGGACAGGGATCGCGGGAATGGTGGGATGCTTGCCGCGGCGAGGGTGTCCGTCGAGGGAATGTCCCAGTCGCTGTCGTCATCGGTGAACGGAGGCGGAAAGCTGGCGGGTGCAACGGATGGCTGGACCGCTGCCGGGGTCGCGACAGGCGATCCTGTCGCTGGCTGGAAGGGCAACGGAGTGGCGGTAGCGGGTGCTGGCTCGTTGATCTCGATGGTCTCCGCAGGCACAACTGCTGCTGCGGCTTCGGGGGTCGCACCTGCTATGCTCCCAGGTGCTGTGACGACCAGCACCTGCTTTGCGGCGGAGCCTAACGATTGCTCGGCAGCTTTTGATGCGCAGGCCTTCGCCGCCTGTGGATCCGTGGCGGCGCGAGGCAATGCGAAGAAACCTCCCGTCAGCGTCATGTTGGCACTACCGCCAGCTGCCTTGCCCTTGCGCGCCTTTACGGCTGCAACCGCACTGGATGCTCTTGCTGCCGCTTTGGAAGACTTGGCCTGACTCTCGGCCTGGGAGGTCCGCTGCGTTGCCGCCGAAGGTTCGAATGTCGGGATACGCGCCGGTGCCAGCGCGGCTGCAGATGCGCGGATTGATATTGAAGGTGTGGTTGGCGACGGACACGCGGTTACGTCTGAGGTCGCGTCCGCGCTCGCATCGTCCCCCCAGCCATCGTCGAGTTGCTCTGCGAGAGCACTCGGGGCGATGCTGACCGGCATCGACGGGAGCTGGCTTGCTGCAGTGGGATTGCCGCTAGCCTGTGATCCTGGCTGGCTGGTTTGACTGGACCCTTGCGCCTGTGTCCCCATAGTAGGACGAACTCCTCGGAGGTGCGTGAGACACCCTTTCCGGCGACTATCGCTGGGGTGGGGCTTCCATAGGTGGGTGTCATCTCGTCTCCAAAACGGGCCAGGTGATAGCGCCATTTGGTCGCCCACTGGTGAAAATCCGTCGCATTTGCGGGCAAATTGCCAGGGCCGACGACAACAACTGTTGTGTAACTCAACTGCAATTATCGTCCTACAACGAGGTGACACATGTGGGTTGATGTCGGTGCTAGGCCGTGAAGGTAACAGCGATGGCACCGTTAACTACGCGGTAGCGCTCCCCAGTTGAGGGACAGACAGCCTCTCCAACTTCGCTTGGAAACTCCAGTCGATGGCCGGCGCGGCTCACCCAGCCGGTTTGTTTGGCGGGCACACCGACAACCAAAGCATGAGCCGGGACGTCACGAATCACAACCGCACCGGCACCGACAAAGCAGTATGGCCCGAGCGTCACGCCCGCAACAATTGTTGCGTTCGCGCCAATGGTCGCGCCGCGCCCGACTTGCGTGCCGCGATACTCCGAGCGTCGATTGATCGTCGCTCGTGGGTTGATGACGTTCGTGAACACCGCACTGGGTCCAACGAACACGTCTACGTCGAGGATGACCCCATCGTATAGGCTAACGTTGTTTTGGATTCGACAACGATCGCCGACAACGACTGTGCTTGCAACGTAGCCGTTCTGCCCGATGACGCAATCCGCACCGATTGTCGCCCCAGAGCAGATGTGACAGAAGTGCCAGATCTTCGTGCGTAGTCCGATGGAGACTGGATCATCGATCACTGCGCTTGGATGAGCTATTGCTTCGTACATGCTCGACTCCCGAGGACTAGAACGAGCTGTCCCAATCCTGGATCTTCTGGATGATCCGCTGCTGCGCTGCAGCAGTGAGACCAAAGTAAACGGGAATGCTCAGTACCTCATGACTCGCCCGGACTGCTTGGGTTAGGGCGTCGTGGCGGCAGCGGCTAGCGATTGCCGCGTGGTCGGCTAGAACAATTGGGTAGTAGCTTCGTGACTCGATGCCAGCCTTCTCCAGATGAATCCGCAGACCCTCTCGGTCGTTGGGGACGCGCAGGGTATACAGAGACCAGGCCGGTGTGGCTAGGGTCGGGGGATCGAGGGGTGTCTGCAGGTGTCGACAGGCTCGAAGCGCCTCCGTATATCGAGCGGCGATGCATTGACGAGCGAGACGCCAGTCCTCGACGTAGGCAATCTTTTCGGAAAGCAGCGCCGCCTGCAGGGCATCCAGACGGAAGTTGCCGCCCAAGAGCTCGCATTGACCACTGCGCGCAACACCGTGCGTACGTAGTGTTTGCAGGCGGTCGACGAGGTTTAGGTCACAAGTGACGCAGAGGCCACCATCACCAAGTCCCCCGAGGGGCTTGGTGGGAAAGAAACTGTAGCACCCAATGTCGCCCCAAACGCCAGCGTAGCGCTCCTGGAGACGGGCACCAAAAGCTTGACAGGCGTCTTCCACCAAATAGAGGCCATGATCTTGGCAGAGCCGGGCGTGTTCGGCGATCGAGCCAAGGTTCCCGTACAGATGTACGTACAGTACTGCGCGCGTCTTCGCAGAAAGCAAACGCTGCGTGCTTGCTGGACACAGCCCCAGGTGTCCAGGATCGATATCGGCGAACACCGGCGTCGCACCAGTGCGCAAGATCGCTTCAGCACTGGCGATGAACGTGAAGGGCGTCGTAATGACCTCGTCGCCTGGTCCGACTCCGAGGGCCCGCAGGGCGAGGAAGAGCGCGTCGCTACCATTCGAAACTGCAACGGCATGAGCGGCGCCGAGCAGCGTCGCACAACGCCGCTCGAAGGCTGCGACCTCGTCTCCCAAGATGAATGCCCCACTCGCCACGACACGCTCGAACGCGGCACGCAATGCTTCGGACAGAGCCTCGTGTTGCGGGCGAGTATCGAAGATGGAAATCGGGTTCAATGAGGTCACTTGCTAGGACGGCGCTCACGAACTAGGCGTTGCGCGTCAATGCCGCTCGCACTGAAGAACTCATGAGCGAGGCCGGACTGTTGGGCGATGAGGTCCTGGGGCGTGCCGGCAATGGCCACGCGGCCCTTCGAGAGCACGTATATGTAGTCAGCGGTCTGAAGCGCTCCAGCCATGTCGTGGGAAATGACGATGCTCGTCACACCGAAGCGATCGCGCGTCTCACTGATTAGGTCGTCAACAAGACGCGACGAGAGTGGGTCGAGGCCGCTCGTCGGTTCATCGTACATCAACACTTCGGGTTCGAGCATCAAGGCGCGGGCCAATCCCACACGCTTCTTCATGCCGCCTGAGAGCTCGCTCGGCATGCGCTGCTCGATGCCAACAAGATTGAGGACTTCGAGTTTCTCTCTTACTCGATCGCGGATTTCACGCGCACGAAGCTTGGTATGTTCCCGTAAAGGAAACGCAACATTATCGAACACGTTCATCGAGTCGAGTAATGCCGAATATTGGAACACCATCCCGAAACGCTTACGTTCGCGATTGAGTTTCCCATCGGAGAGCTTGGAGAGATTGATGCCGCCAAGGAAGACGGCTCCCGATGTCGGCCGTTCGAGGGCGATGAGGATCTTCAGGAGTGTCGTCTTGCCAGCGCCCGACCCCCCGATGATGACCACGATCTGGCCGCGTTCGATGCGCAGATCGATATCGATGAGGGCTTGGTAGTCGCCAAAGCTCTTGCAAAGCTTCTCCGTCGAGACGTGAGGGCCCTCGTCGGGCGGTTGGTTTACGGCGGTCAGGCCCACGCTTCGGAAAATACACCGAACCCTCAGCTGCGGTAGCCCTAACCCGCATTTTTCTCGGCGCCGGTCTCGGGAGGTGGGCTTCTGCTTGACAGGCCAGCGGCCCCGCGGCAATTGGGCACGGATGACCTCAGAGCATCTTTCTGCACTTCTCCAAGTTGCGGCTACTACGACCGATGGCGAGGGTTGGCAGCACCCCGCCGAAGGGCGAAGTATTACCCTGTATCTTGCGCATGACGCGGCGAACCTGACAATCTCACGGATCTGCGGGATTCGAAGCGATGGCAAACTCGTGTATGCAAAGTCCACCCAGGGTGAGCAGTACGTCGTCTCCATCGACGACGTGTTTGCTGGTTCCGTCGAGGGACCGAAGGATGTGGGGCGGAAAGCAGGATTTGTCTGAGCCAAGCGAGGGGAGCGAGCAGCGCCGGTCCAGTGTCTGCATCGAACGGAAGTTGTCTCCGCGCCGAGTCGCCATGGCTTCTGCTTGAAGGGGGCTGTGTCGGTGCAGTTGGTGGTGTCTGGCTAACTGCTCAGAGTCTCTTCGACGTGCTGATTGACGACCGCATTGGTGGCGTCAGCGTCCCAGTGATCCATCGATTTCTGGCTACGGAGTATCGTTCTGAGGTTGTCGCGGCAGCGTTCGAACTCTTCGCACTCTCGGTGCTGGTCGGCGTCGCAGGTGGCAGCGGCGTTGCTCTGGCTTGGCTGCTGAGGCTGCGATGGGCAGGGCAATTGGCTGGTGGTCCCCTCTGGACGCGCCTGTTCAAGTTGACCGGGCTATTCTGTCTGCTTCTCGGTTGGATTTATCTCTATGACGTAGCGGCGCGCCCGGCATTGCATCAAGAGGTGTTGTTCGCACGAGGGGGGCTCCGTGCGTGGCTGCAAATCCTCGTAGCCGATGGCCTCGGCCAGCTGGGGGTGTTGCTACTCGGAGGCATGCCAGCCCTCGCTTACGGGCTTTGGCCCGTGCGCAGAAGCATCGCTTCGCTCCTGCGCACGAGTCTGCGACTGCGATACCCAGCCATTTCGGTCGTCGTGCTCCTTGGTATTGCGCTGGTGGTCCGGGTTTGGCCCGATCGCATGTCGGCCAGCGGACGGGCTCGTGGGAATGGTCCGCCCAACGTTCTCATCATTGCGGCAGACTCGTTGCGTCCGGACCGACTGGACGCGAAGCGCGCACCGAATATTGCTAAGCTGCTCGAGCGGGCAACGAGTTTCGAGCGCGCGTACACGCCGCTGGCGCGCACGTTTCCGGCTTGGGTCAGCATTGCGACGGGGCAATACCCACAGCACCACGGGATCCGCAACATGTTCCCGCGTTGGGAGACGCGCCAGCAGCGATTCGATACCGTGGCACGCAAACTTTCCGAAGCTGGGTACCATACTGCTGTAGTTGGCGACTTCGCGTCAGACATCTTCCGACGCATCGATCTCGGTTATCAACGAGTAAGAACCCCAACCTTTACCATGCGCGAGTTGGTGCGGGAACACCTGCTCAAGAATGATCCCTGGTTGCTTGCTTGGGTCCGGGGGCGTTTCATGCGCTGGCTGGTCCCAGTCGTCGTCGAAATCAGCGATGCGACAGATCCGATGGCGGTGTCCCGTGATGTCGTCGACGAGATAGGGCAAGCGAGCGACAAGCCGTTCTTCATCACGGCGTTTTTCTCGACGCCCCACTTCCCCTATGCGACGCCCGGGCCGCACCACGGACGATTTCGGCGGGCCGGCTACTCGGGGAGGTTTCGTTACGCCAAAGCCGACACCTTGGACGCAACCGAGGTGATGAGCGAGGCAGATATTTCACAGGTGCGCGCGCTGTACGACGGCGCAGTCTATGCCACCGACATCGGGGTGGGCTGCATCCTCAATGCGTTAGAACGGAGTGGACAACGCGAGCGAACCATTGTGGTCATAACGGCGGACCATGGCGAGGAGCTCTACGAACATGGCCGCTCCCAAGGGCATGGGGACCATCTCCTGGGGGACGAAGCGCTACGCGTACCGCTCGTCATCTTCGACCCGACGCGACCTCACGCACACCGCTACGCAATGCCTGTCAGCTTGGTCGACTTGGCGCCAACATTGCTGGAACTGACCGGAGTAGGCGCCCTCGGTGCGGCCGATGGTCGGTCTCTCGCATCTGCGCTCGACGGAAAGGAACCCGCACCCCGACCGATCTATTCCGAGACGGGGCTTTGGTTCACCGAGGCGATCTCCGAGGTGCCACTATCGAACAGACTGCCGTACCCGGATCTGACACAGCTGACCGAGGTGGATCGGGAACACTTGGACCAGATCGTCATTCGCAAACGATGGCAGACGATGACTACGGCGGCCAAGCATCGAATGGTTCAACTGGGCGCACTGCGGCTTCTCTACATGCCGACCCGGACTGGCACGAAGTTTCAGCTGTGTGATCTTGCGTCCGATCCAGCCTGCGCCAGAGACTCTGCGAGTGAGCATTTAGCCGAATTTCTGCAACTCAAGACGGTGTTTCGGCAATTCGTCGATTCTGATCCCGCCGTCGCACGCCAGGGTGACCTGCTGGTTCCGCGGGAAGAATCCCAGCAACTGGGGCCGAAGGAACCGGTGCAACCGTGAAGCTGAGCTTCGCCATCGGCGCAAGGATTGTTCTGAGCGCGGTGCTCCTGGGGATGGTCGTGTCCGCTACGGATTATCTACTTGCCGCACGTCGAGCGAGCGAACGTTCGACGATGCCTAGCGCGATGCCGTCCGCAACACCGAAAACGCTGGAAAGCCAACCGAGTGAAGGTCACGAGGGGACTGAGTTGGGCGTTGCCATTCGACTCGTGGATCAGCTAGGCAATGCACGAGTCGACGTACCAAACCTTGGCGACCGCCAGCTCAAGGGTCTGCTGACCAGTCACTGGCGGCGGCATATTGCACCGATGGTGGGACCAGGTGGCGAGTTGGGACGCATGGTGCAATCGATTGGTCTCTCCCGGCATCCCATCCCTCTGCCCAAGAGTTCACAGAAGCAGTTCGGTCCTCACTCGACGCAGGATCCCCAGCGCAAGAATGCGGTGGCCCGCCGTTCCGAACGCTCCGGTGCGAAGGACAAGGAAGCTAGACGTGGTTCACCTTTCGTGTCGAGACTCGATGATGGTGAGCTCCGGGAGCGCAACCTTCGCACGTTCGGTTTGGGAGAAGGAACCTACGATCAGCGAGAATGCATCGTGGCGCCTCCGCCGGCGGCGCTCCGCTTCAAACTCCATTTGCCGAAGGGTGCGAAGCTGCGAGTCGCACCAGCCCTGCTTGGGGACGCGGAAGTGGCCTTTACCGTCTCGTTCCGACCCACCAATGGTGGTGAGCAGCGTGTGCTCGGCACGACGAGTCTGCGCGGCCCCTCTCGGAGCTACGTCGATTGGACCATCGACCTTTCGTCTGCGGGATTAGACGACATCGAGGGTGAACTTACGCTTTTGACCGAGGCAAAATCCCGAGAGCCGATGATTGCCCTCTGGGGCAGCCCGGTCATCATTGCGCCGAAGGCCACCCGGCTGCCTTACAATGTGCTGTTCATCATCGTCGATGCAATGCGCAGCGACGCCATTTCGGCGTCGCATGACCCGACCGAAGATCAGCGGCGCAAGCAAGCGAAATATCCGCCGCTCGATGCTTGGTTCGAGGCCATTCCGGAAGTGGCACCCGAACTCGATCGGCTTGCAACCGTTGGGGTTATCTGGGAGCATTCCTGGTCGACGGCGATGTGGACACGGCCGGCCACGCTTTCGCTGCTGACCGGGCTGCGCGCGAGTCACACCGGGCTCGAGATCCTGGCTTTGGAGTTGCTCGGCGACCAGCGCCGCCGGTTCTATGCGCGACGACCTCCGCTTCTGCCGCTCATCATGCGACAAGCTGGCGCAACCACGACTGCGTTCGTCAACAACATGTATCTGAGTGGTTCCGTGGGCGTTGGAGTCGATTTCGGATTCGAATCGGTCGTGGATCACCGACTGCAGGCGCTGGACACGCGGAGCATCACTAGCGACGCCTTGCGCTTTCTGGATGAGCAGGGCAGCGAGCGGTTTTTTTTGCTTCTCAACTATGCGGCTCCGCATGCTCCCTATGAGCCGCCACCCCAGGACTGGCGCGCGGTCCATAGCGCATCCAATCGGCCTGCGGATCCAGGGGTTTTGAACTACCTTGGAGAGGTCCACAAGGACGATGCGGCGATCGGACAGGTGTTGGGGAAGCTGGATGAATTGCGGCTGCGCGATAAAACCCTGGTGATCGTGACGGCGGATCACGGTGAAACCATGAGTCAGGCCCACGACGTCGTGGCTGTCGACGTGGCTCAAGGGGTTCCCTCCGGGAGATTTACGCACCTTTCTACCATGTGGGAAGAGGCGGCACGGGTGGCGATGATACTCTCCCTGCCGGGGAAACTCCCGATGGGTAGACGGCTCAGTGGACGGGTGCAGACCATCGATCTTCTGCCAACGATTCTGGAACTAGAAGGCTTGCCGGTGCCAGCGGAAGTTGACGGTCGGTCCCTGCTGCCGGCGCTCGAGGGTAAGCCTGTTGAGGAGCGCCCCATCGTGATCGAGGGTCGGGGGGCGCGGTCGATCATTGAGGGTGACTATCATCTGATCGTAAGGGAACCGGTAGCGCGACGCCTGCGTCGCCACAACGAAGAATACGAGCGCACAACTGAACTCTATGATCTGCGAAACGATCCCGGCGAGCGCAAAGACATTACGCCACAGCATTCCGACGTAGTGGCGCGGTTGCGTGCCAAGTTGGAGCAGGTCTTGAGCAAGAAGAGCAGCACAGTCGCGGAGTCAGCGACACATCAACGGTTGCACTTTCGATTCAGTACCGCTGGGAGGGCGGCGCAACTCGAGGTGCTGCTGCGTGCCACAGGGGACACGGTGAGGGTGCTTCCAGTGGGGATAGATTCGCGGGCGGTCCACCTGGAATCAACGGGGATCCGAATCCTTACGACAACGAGTTCGGACCAAGCCGTGGGATTTGATCTGGAGGTGGTGGCGGGAGCGGCGCCGCTCGCGTGGGAGGTTAGACTCGACGCCAAACCTTGGCCGGCGGATCATATCTACGTGGGGCCACTCGGGATTGCCGCCTCTGGCCTCGCCCAGGGACTTGCCGCGGAAGCAGAATTATCACTCTTGGACAGTCCTAGTGTGCCTCACATCGTTGCCAGTGAGGAACTCGGGATGTTCGTAACGCGCGATCCGATAGCAGGGGTTCCCGAGACCGAGACGAGCGCCGAGGCGCAACTCGAGGCGCAGCAAGCCATGCAAGCGTGGGGCTACGCAAGGAAGCCGCTGGCGAAGAAACCGTGAGTCGGGGCGGAAAGTAGCATGCGCGTACAGCGACTGACGGGTTTGGACCTGCGAGGGCCTACTGTCAGCGCAACCGCGCCGCATCAACCCAAAGAGAAGAAGGCTGACGCGGCGCGAGAGAGACGACGGTTGCCGCCCCTAGTGGAAAGAATCCGCTACCCCTTAGCTGGGGGCTTCCAAGCGGTTTTGGTCCGCAGGGCGCGAGCGCGCAAGAGTTCGCGCTCAGCTACGAACTCCTTCGGCAGCCGGTCGTAGAACTGCTCGAAGTAACGGTCGAGATCGGCGGCCTCGGCCTTGAGCGCCTCGGGCTCGATGGTCATCAGGGCGTCGAACCGCTCAACAGGATAATCAAGACCGTCCCAGTTGATGGCGTCGCGTGTCGGCACGAATCCGAGGGGACTTTCTACGGCAAGAGCGCGACCGCGGACACGGTCAACGATCCACTTGAGCACGCGCATGTTGTCGCCGAAGCCTGGCCACATGAATTTTCCGCTCTCGTCCTTGCGGAACCAATTGACGCGGAAAATGGCGGGCGGTGCAGGGACGGCGCGCCCCATCTTGAGCCAGTGCACCCAATAGTCGGCCATGTTGTAGCCGCAGAACGGCAGCATCGCCATCGGGTCACGGCGAATGGCGGCCTGCTTTGCGGCTGCGGCCGTGGCTTCAGAACCCATGGTGGCGGCGATGAAAACGCCGTGGGACCAGCTATTGCTCTGAAAGACCAGAGGCATACCCTTCGATAGGCGGCCGCCGACGATAATCGCACTGATTGGTACGCCCGCGGGATCGTCCCAAGCCGGATCGTAGGTGGGGCATTGCTGCAGCGGGGCGGTAAAGCGCGCATTGGGATGCGCCGATGGCGTGGTGCTTGCCGGTGTCCAATCGTTACCCTTCCAGTCGATCAGGTGGGCCGGAGCATCGTCAGTCATTCCTTCCCACCACACGTCGTCGTCGTCGGTCAGGGCCACGTTGGTGAAGATACAGTTCGCGTATAGCGAGAGCATCGCGTTCGGATTGGACGACATGCTCGTGCCCGGTGCCACGCCGAAAAAGCCAGCTTCGGGATTGATCGCACGCAACGTCCCATCGGATCCGGGCTTGAGCCAGGCGATGTCGTCACCGACGGTCCAGATCTTCCAACCATCAAAGGCCTTCGGTGGAACCAGCATGGCAAAGTTGGTCTTGCCGCAGGCGCTGGGGAAAGCCGCGCCAACATAGGTGCGCTCGCCCGACGGTGATTCAACGCCGGAGATCAGCATATGCTCGGCCATCCAACCCTGGTCGCGAGCCATGACGCTAGCGATGCGAAGTGCGAAGCACTTCTTGCCGAGCAGCGCGTTACCCCCGTAGCCAGAACCAAAGGACCAGATCTCGCGCGACTCCGGGAAATGGACGATGTAACGATTGTCCGGATTGCAGGGCCAGGCGACGTCCTTTGTGCCTGCTTCGAGGGGCTTGCCGACGGAATGAATGCAGGGCACGAAGGCGCCCTCTGCGCCGAGAGCGTCGAGGACTTTTTGTCCCATGCGCGTCATGATCCGCATGTTCACGACCACGTAGGCGGAGTCCGAGAGCTCCACGCCAATATGCGCAATACTTGAGCCGATGGGGCCCATGCTAAATGGGATTACATAGAGCGTTCGACCCCGCATGCAGCCGGCGAACAGACCGTGGAGGGTTTTGCGCATCTCCTCGGGATTGGTCCAATTGTTGGTGGGTCCCACGTCCTCCTTCTGCGGAGTGCAGATGAAGGTGCGGTCCTCGACGCGCGCGACATCACGCACGTCCGAACGGCAGTAGAAACTGTTGGGACGCTTCGCCGGATTGAGACGCTTGAACGTTCCAGCCGCCACCATTTCGTTGCAGAGGCGGTCGTACTCTTCCTGCGATCCGTCGCACCAGTAAACGCGGTCAGGCTGACAGAGCTTGGCCACGCTATCGACCCAAGCTCTTAGCTGCGCGTTACTGGTCTTTCCGTTGCCGATGGTCTCCATGATCTCGTTCTCCAAAAATACTGCGCGGGCGAAACATTGAGCCCGGCCAGATGTAGCTCGAACTGCGGCGGTTGGCCCGTCCGTCCATGGGGGGAGGAGGGACCAGGCGAGTTGCTAGACGCTTCGGGATAGTTCGACAATAAGGAAATACGGGTGTGCCAATTCGTTATTTCCGAAGTATGCTTTCCAGGCGATGGAATGGCTGAATTTCAACCACTTACACTATTTCTGGGCCGTGGCACGCGAGGGGAGCCTGGTGCGTGCTGCGGCCGACCTCAGGCTCGCGCCCTCGACCCTCAGTGGTCAGATCCGGCTGATTGAGCGCCAACTCGGGGTGCAGCTGTTCAACCGAGTCGGGCGGGGTTTGGTGCTGAGCGAAGCAGGTCGCGTCGTATTTCGATACGCGGACGATATCTTCAGTCTGGGTCGCGAAATGCAGGAGACTTTGGGTGGTCGAACGGTCGGGCGGGCAACGACGGTCGTGGTGGGGATTGCCGACGTTCTGCCAAAACTCGTCGCCAGTCGTTTGCTCGAGCCTGTGTTGCGCTCTGGCCAAGCAACTCAGTTGGTGTGTCGCGAGGACAAGCCAGCCCGGCTACTTGCAGAACTCGCACTGCACAACGTAGACGTGGTGCTTTCGGATTCACCGGTCGGGCCCTCCGCGCCGGTGCGTGCCTTTGGTCACCTACTTGGCGAATGTGGTGTCACGCTGTTCGGTGCGCCCAAGCTCGCAGCGGCGTATCGGCGCAATTTTCCAAAGAGTCTCGAGTCCGCACCCATCTTGTTGCCGACTGAGAATACGGCGCTGCGCCGTTCATTGGAGGTCTGGTTTGCGGAACGCGGGCTGCGTCCGCGTGTAGTGGGGGAGTTTGACGACAGTGCTCTGCTCAAGGTATTTGGTCAATCCGGGCATGGACTATTCCCAGCTGCATCGGTGATATCCGATGAGATTGTTCGCCAATATCAGGTGCGCGTGGTTGGGGAGCTCGCTGGGGTGCGCGAGCGTTTCTACGCCATTTCGACCGAGCGCCGGCTCAAGGAGCCAGCCGTTTTGGCCATCATTGAAGTGGCGCGCACGAAACTATTCGCGGAGCTCGCCACAGCACCTAGGGACTGATAGCGTTCAGCCCGTGAATCGCCTGGTTGCTGTCAGTGTGGATCTAGATGCGATTCGATTCTATCGGGCCATACACGGGTTGGGCGCGCAAGAATCGAATGCAAGCTCGGAGCAGGATCCGGTACTCGGTGTCGCGGTCCGCCGATTGGCAGACTGGGCCGCTGAGCTCGATATTCCGCTCACCTGGTTCGTGGTGGGTCGAGATCTAGACGACGAGCGCTACAAAGACACGCTTGATGGTTTGTGTCGGCGCGGCCACGAACTCGGGAATCATTCGCTCGACCATTTCTACGACCTAACGCGTCGGGGGCGGGGGGTCATTCGGGAACAAGTACTGCTCGCCACGGAGCGATTGTCACGTATCACTGGCAGAAGCCAGCATGGCTTTCGCGCGCCGGGCTACACCATGACCGACGAATTGCACAGCGTATTGCGAGAGCTTGGCGTAGCTTATGATAGTTCGGTCTTTCCATGCCCAGCGTACTTCTGCGCGAAAGCCGTAGCGCTCTTCGGACAACGGCTGTTTGGTCGCGAGTCACATGCCATCCTGGATGAGCCGCGAGTGCTTTCGGCGCCCATGCGCCCCTATCGCATGGGGGAGAACTATCTCCGTTCTGGAGAAGGGATCCTCGAGTTGCCCATTCAGGTGACGCCGCGATTGCGACTGCCGTATCTCGGCACCAGTCTGACGGCGCTGGGACCGTCTGGCGCAAAGCTTCTAACTAGGGGCGTCATCGGTGAGTCCCTGATTAACCTCGAACTGCACGGAATTGACGCCTTGGACGCAGGCGACGGCCTTGCCGATTTGGCGTTGGTCCAACCCGATTTGCGCATCGGCTGGCAGCGCAAGCTCGAGACGCTTGGGGGCGTCGTGCGCCAACTGAAGGACGCTGCCTACCGCTGCTCGAGGTTGGACGAGGTTGCCGCGGAGTATTCGTAACGTCGCCTGCTTCCACTCGTCCTGGCGACGCGCACGATGGTAAAGAGAGACTACGGCGGTTTCGCTCATTGGCTCGCCGCTGCGGCCGGTCTCTTGCAACGCCGGCTTCGCGGGCGCCGGACGTGATTGGGGACGACCCTCGGCGCCCGCTGCAGGCGGCGGGAGGAGACGGGTCGTGCCGTCTGATGCGACTTGCCGAGACCAATGCCATTTGCATTTGCGACGGCGAGTCTGCACGAGCACGCTGCGGCACGGCTGGAGCCGTCTTAGGCAGCCTTCGCAGGCGCCCATTCCTCCGCTAGCAGCGGCGCCTGACCAAGACTCGCCAACACCTGGTTGATCTGCTCAAGATCCACGGCGGAAGGTGAAGTGATTTCGACGCCAATGGCTTGCTTTGCGTCATCGTAATCGACACGCAGTCCATGTCCTGCGTCATGGGTTCGAGCCACCTTGACCGCGCCACTCCTGGGCAGATAGAGATATGCCGCCAAAGGCTTGCCGCGTCGGAATGTCACTTCGAGGTAGCGGTGTTTCATGAAGCATCAACCTTGTATGCCGTTATGACGACCAAGAGCGTGTCCAGTGGATCGGGTTCAACGATGACTTCCCAGGGTTGCTGCCGAAATCGCGTCGCTATCACCCACCGACCCTCGACTACATCCGATCGGAATGCGACAGCAAGTTCAAGCATGCCACGTAGGTCTACCTCGGAGAAGTCCCGGTCCTCCATCCGCCTGAGAAGGTGCGGAGTGAGCTCCAATTCCCATTCCCACCAGTTCGGCCAATTGGGTTTATCTGCCATGGGTACTTGAGGGCTGAAACTGCCTCGATCCTCGGGTACGACCGCAGAGTTGGTACCACGAAACCGGCAGAAATGGCCCCATTCCTTTGCGTACCCGCCCCGAGTCCTCACGAAAGCGGGAGCCACGCGGCCAATGAGTCAGGGGGCCACGAATCGCTCCGGAAACCTCGATGCCCAGCGACGACAACACCGACCGTCCCCTTCCGTCCCGACACGTCCCTGGCGGTGCCAGCGGCCATCGAGCGACCACGCATCCGATGCGGGCCGCCGCTGTCTGCGGTGTGCCAGCGCCACCGTAACGCTCCGCCCAATGGTCGCTGAAACTGACGAGGGCGCCGCGCTCGTCGACGGCCGCCGTCGAACTGATGCGCCCTCGCAGTTTGGCTTGGCCATTGGGCGGGCGCGAACGGGGTCTGCGATGGGATTGCAGTGCCCACGGCCATCGCATGTTATCGTCCGCTCGTCCGTCATCTTTCACCAATGCGGCACGCGCAAGCTTGATCTTTGCCGGGCCACTTCACCCAGCAACGAACGTCCGATGCCCCATTTCTCCCACCAGATTTGCCGTCAGACCCAAAGGAGACAATTTCCAATTGTCCTTCCTTTCCCAGACGACATACCATGGGGTTCCCCCATGGATCGATGGAAGGCGTGAAGGATGCAGGTGGCCATTTTGTGCAACTTGCTTCCCTTCTGAGCACGAAATTGCACGCTTCTACGGCCCAGGTGACTGCAACACCTAGCTTCTCTTCATTCCAGATTCGCAAGCCCCAGGCAGCTGCCGCCGACACGACCGCAGCTACGACACAAATGGCGACCCATCGTGGAGCAATGACACTCCGCCATGCATTCGTAGACGCGCTCACCACACTCCCCAGATAAGATCCTTGGCAAGTTGCCATGGGTCACCCTGAATCCGCGCGAGTTGCTCCATCGCTTCTTGCGTGAAGGCCCTACAGTCGGACATGCCCAACGAATACGGCGGATTGTAGGATGCCTTGTTCACGTCGTACGTTTCGTCGATCCACTCCTCAAGTCCGGCGTCTTCGGCTGCAGAGGATGCCATGCAGATAGCTCCAGTTCCCGATTCTGGACCTGCATAGCCCTCCGTGACCATTGGGTCCGGATTCGACAACTTGCCGGGACCGAATAGTGGGCTGCCTGCTGGATAGAACCCGTAGCTTCTCCCCGAGTCGCCGCCGATTTCGATCCACTGGTGATGGAAACCCTGCGTGCTCGTAAATTGGCAAACGTCGCGCCCATCCTTGTCACCGAGATTTATCGGATTTCCGAGAGCATAGCTGTAGAAGTTGGTACCGATGGCGTCGAAGCGCTTCGGTTCCTTCCGCGTCCATGTCCCCGTCACGGGGTCATAATCCCTGGCCCCAAATCGCGTCAGCCCTGTACCCAGATCGTACAAACCACCAGCAAACCCAAATGGCATCCAGTCTTCCGACGCCGCGCCGCTGGTAACCGTTCGTTCCCCGAACGCCGAATACTCCGCCCTGAATGGCACATCGCTCGAGTTGCTAACGTTGACCGCCATGATGGGGGAGCCCAAGTGGTCGGAGATGACTCGATACGTCGTCACGAGCCCTGCATTGTACTTCATCAACACGTCCGGCACATTGCTCTTGCTCCCGTACACGAACCGCGCCGTCAGGTTGCCAGAGCCGTCCATCTCCGCAATCGGCTTCAATTGGTCTTTGTACAGCCATGCCTTGGTCAGGATGCCATCGACTCTCTTACCGATTCTCCTGTTTTGGCCGTCAATCACGTATTCGATGAGGGTGCTGTCGGGCAGCTCGACGCTCAAGAGGTTCCCTAGCGCATCATCTGCCTGCCTCCACTCGTCCTGGCGGCGTGCACGCTTGCCGACGGGAGCACGGCGCTTTCGCCCATTGGCTCGCCGCTGCGGCCGGTCTCCTCCAACGCCGCCTGCAGCGGGCGCCGGACGAATATGGGTACGGCTGTCGGCGCCCGCTGCAGGCGGCGGGAAGGAGACAGTCGTGCCGAACTGTTAGGCTTCTCCGAATAGTTGCTCGCAATGCGCCAACTCTTCCACAGGTGCCAAGCCATGGCAACGCGCACGTGGCGCGCTGAGTCGCGTAGGCGCCCACCCCATGTCGCTTCCTTCCGCTCGTCTTCGGGCCGGACTGCGCTTGCCGCGCAAGCTCTGCGCCAGGTGCCATCGCGTTGAAACGAGGTGCGGCCCGCACCTGTCACAGCATCTTGCGCTGGTGATGCTGCGCCCGGCTCTGCGCCGCGCAGAAGGAGTATGCCTTGTCATCGTTTCACTCGCGTGCAGCCTCTCGTCGCAAGCAGCACATTGCGGAGCGTGCCGCGGAGTTTCGTTGCTTCTCCACATGGTCCGAGCAAATCTTGTGGCAAGCCATTCGCGGCGGAGCGCTCGGCGCCCAGTTCCGCCGCCAGGCCCCAGTCGGTCCTGGCTTCATTGCAGATTTCTATGCCGCTGAGGTCCGCCTCATCGTGGAAGTGGATGGCCTCATTCATGCGCGCAAGTTCACAGCTGATCAGCGCCGCAACGCCAAGCTGGCTCGTCTCGGCTTCACCGTAATGCGACTGTCTTCCGAGCTCGTCGAGCGCCAACTACCAGTCGCGCTTGAGCGCCTGCGCCATGTTATTGCGCAGCTCCGCGGTCAGTAGGGCGCAGGTATCGTCGCGCAAACGCTCCGCCCAATGGTCGCTGAAACAGACGAGGGGGCCGCGCTCGTCGACGGCCGCCGTCGAACTGATGCGCCCTCGCAGTTTGGCTTTGCCATTGGGCGGAAGGAGCCAGGGTGCGTCGCGGTGCGCAGCAACGGCGAGCGTTGTCGCATTCCCCGCCCACCCCCTCGACTCACGGCCACGGCCCGCGCGGGCCCCTGTACCTCCCTCGCTGGCCTGGTACGGTGAGACTCCGGCGAGGAAGCGGGCAGATCGGGATGTTCACTGGAGAGCGGGCCCTTCGATTCGATGTCTCCTCCCAATTGCTGCTCCCTCACCGTCGCCAGACACCAAGCGCCAGATCTAGAAGTCCGGAATGCTCGCACCTGGCACCCAGTGGCGATTCCACCAGCCGAAGCTTGCTCATCCGTGGCAAGCCCTCAATGTAGCAAGCCTCCAATTGCGAGGTCGTGCCATCGGCACGTCTTAGAGTCACGGCATACGCAGCCTCACCTCTGCAGGAACGCCGAATAACAAAGGTCTTGGATTCACTCGGCCTCAATGCACCAACAACGATCTTGTCGCATGCAAGATTCACTTCGGGCACAAATACGCTCTCGCCCATGCCGTTGGATACTGTAACGACCTGCACTTTCGCAAGCACAGCAGCGCCAACAAGACCAATGCCCAGAAGCAAGCATCCGACAAGAACCTTTCGCGCGCGACCGCGACGAGCACCTAAGGATGTAGCCACGTCAATGTTCCATTGCCCACTGCGTCCATACAGCTGCTTCGACACTCATCGACGGCGGAACCGAAACCACTCGTTTGGTTTCCAAGCCCACGTCCAATGCTGTCATTGGTGAGATCCATCGCCGTTCCCGGCTCGCACAGATCATTGCCCGCTTCATTGCGGCCCTCAAGCCACTTGGCAAACCCTTCCGAGAACTGTCCAGTGGCTACGCAACTTGCGAGACAATGACGATATGCGTCCTGCGGACCATCGACAGGCCCTGGCAATCCAGTCTCTTCCGCGTCTATCATCGGTAGTTCAAAGAGATCCAGATAGATCGACCCGCCTACGGCCGCGCCAATAATGGCAACAGCTGCCACAGCAAAATGCCCGGTTGCATCAACATAGTTGACCGGATCGTTCCCTGCGTACGCGTAGAGGTTCGCTTGCCCACCGTTGAATAGACTGGGATCCTTATGCGTCCACCTCCCGATCTCTGGGTCGTAGTCTCTGGCCCCAAATCGCGTCAGCCCCGTATCCGCGTCGTAAAGACCACCAGCAAACCCGAACGGCATCCAATCCTCCGACGCCGCTCCAGTGGTTACCGTCCGCTCCCCGAACGCCGAATACTCCGCCTTGAATGGCACGTCCGCCGAGATATTGACATTCACCGCCGTGATCGGTGAGCCCAAGTGGTCAGAGATGACTCGATACGTCGTCACGAGCCCTGCATTGTACTTCATCAACACGTCCGGCACATTGCTCTTGCTCCCGTACACGAACCGCGCCGTCAGGTTGCCAGAGCCGTCCATCTCCGCAATCGGCTTCAATTGGTCTTTGTACAGCCATGCCTTGGTCAGGATGCCATCGACTCTCTTACCGATTCTCCTGTTTTGGCCGTCAATCACGTATTCGATGAGGGTGCTGTCGGGCAGCTCGACGCTCAAGAGGTTCCCTAGCGCATCATAGTGGTAGGTCGTAACATCGCCGGTTTCCGAGTCGGTCTTCGTGAAGAGCTCGCCGTTGGGGGTGTAGCCGTAGGTATACGGCCCGTAGGTCAGGAGGCGGTCTTGGTCATCGAAGGTGCCGATGCGGGTGGTGCCGCCGACGGTGCCGCGGAGGCGGTTGCCGTTGAGGTCGTATTCGAAGTGCTCGACCAGGGCAGCGCCCTGACGGACGTCCGTGAGCCTACCTTGAATGTCATACGCATAGGTCAACGATTGGCTGGCTGTCGCTCGCGTCTCGGACTTGGTCACGATACGACCGAGCGCGTCGCGAGGTGTTGCGGTTGTGTCGAGCACTTCGCTGTAGACGAGCGTTGAACCAAACCTCGTTGTTGCGCTCGCGAGCTCGCCGTAGCTGTTGTATGTGAGGGCGTCCGTGATCGTGCCGAGGGTGGTGCCGCTAAGTCGCGGCGCGTTGCTTTGGTAAGTCAGGGTCAAAGCATCGGATGCTGCCGGACTGCAACTCGTCGGCGATGCACAGGTGAGCAGACTGTCTGGATCGTACTTGTACTGCATGCTGCTCGCGCCCGTTGGAGCGACAACGTTATCGCTGGCGACGCGGAAGTCCGTGTCGTACCCAAAACCGACCTGACCTGTCACCGCGCCACTCCATGCAACACCTTTCATCAGTTGTCCGTCCCACGTGTAGGTCAGCGCAGTTCCGGGGCCGATGATGGAAGCAAGATGGCCAGTGGCACATCCGGGAGTCGTGCAATTCGGCAAATAGTAGCTGTAGTTTCGACTGCCCGTGGGCGTTGTGATGAGACTGAGCCGCCCTTCATTATCATGTTGCCGCCGGACAACGACTCCGCCGGCTTGCGTCGTCGTCAGGGGCTGTCGCTCTAGATTGTACGTGTAGATCGTTGACGGATCCGCAATGCCAGCGGCTGCTGGCGTATAGCGTCCCAAAAGGTCCGACGCAGTATATTCCTGTTGATGGGTTGGTTTGCCCGGCGGAGTGACGGTGGCAAGGTTGCCTTTCGCATCCCAACCATAGTTCGTCGTTGAAGCCCCCAGTGTCTCGAATAGAATACGTCCCAATATGTCCGGCGTGTACACCGTAGTCTGATTCGCCGCGTCCGTCACTTGCGACACATATCCATTCGTGTCGCCGGAAGTAGAGTACGTGTGCGAAATGCTCCTCGTGCCTTGTGTGACTTGAAATAGTCTACCATTCGCGTCGTAGTCGTAGTTGATAGGAAACACGCCACCCGATGTAGTGCGGACCGTTCTCCCCATTGTGTCGATGAGTCGGCTCTTTAGGCGACCGACGGGACTAGATGTTACGTATGTGCGATCACTTCCGAACGTACGTTTGGTTGTGCGACCGTTCGTGACGTTCGAAAGCGTTTCCGCAACGATCAAGAGCGGACTATTCGGGTCAGTTGTGACGGTCCTGGTCGTTGATTCGACTCTTGCTAGCCCGCTTGGTGTCCGAGTTTCCACCGTGTTCAATGGTTTTGCCATGCGCCACATCGGGTCTGGGGCGGGCGTCACCTTGATCCGTGTTCCGTCTCGCATCGTGGTGACGCGAACCGCGGTGCCATCCACGACGGAGGTAGCCCTTGAACCATCCAACTGCAAAACAGTGGACGTTGTGACGCCATCGTCCGTGCTGGTTTGGCTCATTACCTTGGTTCGGCCTTCAGGCGTGGTCAGAGCGACGGACCAGTTGAAGGGATCACCGCCTGCGGTCGCTGAAATTGTGGCAGCGGTGGCGGTAGTGTCCGTCACGATGCGACCGTAGGTGTCGTAGACCATCTGGCTCGCGTTCGACCGCGAATCGGTGAACCGCGTCATTAGGCCACTCCCGTCGTAGACTATGTCGACATGCGCGCCCGATGGGTCCCTCACCTGTCGCAGATACCCGTCGCTGTCTATGGTAAGGGTCGTGCGCTGACCGTACGGTCCTATGATCGCAGTGGCTTTGCCGCTCGCATCTCGCTCAACGGTCGTGTCATTGCCAGCTTCATCGCGGATCCGTACGAGGTACCCCGACGCATCATACTCAAATGCGCGAAGCACCGAATTCGTGCGAATGCTCCGGGTCTCGACATGCCGACCACGGGCGTCGAACACGTGCGCCTGTTCCCCCGATTCGTCCACAATGACCTCTGCGTTGCCCGAAAGTCCGGGAAGAGGTCTCGTGAGGGCATAGACGGGACAGGTCCAGGTCCCCTGGTTAGACAGGTACGTCGTGTAGATACGGGGTTCTCCATTGGAGGCAGCAACACTTAGTCTTTTCCCGGAAGACACCGACCTCAACGCGGGCCCTCCGAGGATTGCGCTCGGCAGACCGACTTGAGTTGCGTCACCTCCAGCAACCCGAATCGCCTGTCCTTCCGCCACCCTATAGCGGTAGTTTGAGGTCAAGACATACAGCGTTCCAGCCCTAGAAACCGCAACGTCTTCGATAGTCAACGCAGTGGTGTAGTCTATTCCCCCCCAAGAGTTCCGAACTGCTTCGAACGGAAGCCAGGGTGCACCAATCCCAGGCACGGTAAATGCGGTACCTTCCGGGGTTACGCGTGTTACGGTCCAATTGTCGGCAACAACGTCTGGACCGGTTGAGCCTGTATCAGCAAAATAGAGAGTGCCATCCAGACCAAATGTGAGTCCGCGAGGCTGAACAATTGAGAACTGCGTCGCGGGACTGCCTTCGACGCGAGCATAAGAGGCGCCACCATCGGCATAGGTCGTGATGGTGCCATCCGTTGCGACGCGACGAATTCGACGGGCTGACTCATCGGCGGCGTACAGGCTGCCATCCGTCCCAACCGCCAAAGATGACGGAGTGAATTTCGCCAATATCGCTGGCCCACCGTCTCCCAAGGGCATCCCTGATGTGTAGCCAGAACCCGCGACGGTCGTAATGATTCCGCGCCCATCAACATGTCGGACACGCCTATTGCTCGTGTCCGCGATGTAGAACCCACCCTCAAGGTCGAATGCTATGTCATTGACCTCGCTGCTGATCTCGGCCGCGGTTGCAGGACCGCCGTCGCCGGCAAAGCTACAAGCGCCTAGCGTGCCCGCGACGATCTGGTGTGGAACGTTTACGCCAGCGTGTTCGGGCACTCGCAGAATGACGCACCGGCCATAACCAAAAAAGTACCAATCACCGTTGGGAGCTTGCCGCGCCCCTATTGGGGTTCCCTCGGTATTGTAGGGTCCGCAAGGACCTTCAGTGACAGTCTCGAACACTTGACTGTTGACAAGACCGCGAACGTCCTTTCCATCACCACGTCTGAGTCGGCGACCACTTGGCAAGTAGCTATGATGTGAATCAACTGACCATCCACCAAGCCCATCGACTTCTCGAGCGTCCCATGCTGACATTTCCGCCGCCCATCTGGACGTGAAATTCAGTTCAGCTCGGGCCTTGTTGCCGCTCATGGGTAGCGGGGCACCCAAACCAGTTGTTGAACCAAACCGCGCGGTCTCCCGATAGTTAGCGTCGTAGACATACGTAAGGGTGAAACTTGCATTGATGGCACCCTGAAAATGCTGACCGTGAGCATCCAAGCCATCCCAAACGAATCGGTAAGACTGGTTCGGCAAAGGGGGAAACTCATTCCTGAACACTCTGCCCGCCACGGCAATTCCCAATTCAATTCGCTTGAGCGATCCTGGAATGGCTTCTAACAGCGTACGTCGTTCGATGAAGGTCCTAATCTGTCGCAAGCTCAGGGCGGTTTGGAACCTGCACCTGCATGCCGACTCCAAAAAACATACCCGCATCTTTCGTACAGCAAGACTGCTTCAATTGGCCAGGGTGGGCTCCCTTCGAGCGTTCGTGGCGCACAGAATGTGTTGTCCCGCTACACGTCCATCATTGAACCTGCGATGCGAATCCAGACGTCGAGTCGCGCACCAAGGCATCAATTCGCGGTACTTTGGGAATTCGCGACCAGCGCATAGGGGTTTGATCTAGATTCGATCGAATGGAGGTAATAGACTTCGAAGCCAAGTGAGTCCCCGCAGCGACGTTGCCTGGCTGGGCGGGGTCGAACCGGCCACGGATAGGATACACAATGACATCACGAGCATGTTCGATCACGATTTGCGGCCTTGGTCTACTCCTCGCGGTGGGTTGTTCCTCAACGACTAACACAAGTAGCGCTGAAAGAGACACCGATGCTGGCGCAAGTGGGGCGAATGCTTCGGGTGGCAAGCACGTTTCGCTTGGGGCCGCCGGAGCGGGTAGGACCAGTGGTGGCGGCGGTATGTCAGCAGGCGAGGCAGGAGCCAGTGGTTCTGTTGGGAATGCCGGCGCGCCTGGAACCGCTGGCAGAACTGCAACGACGAGCGGCGGCGCGACGGTTGGCGGAGCAGACGGTTCTGGCGGAACCAGTGTCTTTACAGGGGATGCCGGCCCATCCGGATGGGCCGGCGGTACTGCAACGACGAACGGCGACGGGGCGGTCGGAGGAGCAGGCGGTTCTGGCGGAAGCATGGCGACTGCTGGCGAAACGACGACAGGAGGTACTCCCGGAACGGGCGGCACGAGCAGCCCGAGCAGTGCCAGTATTGGGAAGGTCGGGACGCCTTGTGGACCGAGTGGCGCCTACGGGTGCTCGGACCACGCCGTCGCGCATCAGGTCGTGTGTAGCAACGGGACCTGGATGAGCAACGGCACCTGCGCCCCAGGTCTGCTTTGCGATACGCGGACCGGCGCTACATTGGGAACTTGCCAAAACACGGTCGCAGAGTGCGTGGGTAAGGTTCCGGGAGCCACGACATGCAACGGACAAAGCGTCGAAGTCTGCGGACCAGATCTGGTCACGGTGACCGTGTCGATGACTTGCCAAAACCAGGCGTGCATTGACGGTAAATGCGCAGGCGTTTGTGAGCCAAGGCAAGCCCAATGCAGCGGCAATACGCCACAGGTGTGCTCGAACTTGGGGCAGTGGGAGAACCAGGCTGCCTGTAGCGGAGCGACACCGGTTTGCACGGGGGAGGGCGTCTGTGGAATCTGCTCCGCGACAAGCAAGCAATGCAGCGGCAACACGCCACAGGTCTGCTCGAGCCTAGGGCAGTGGGCGGATCAATCCGCCTGTAGCGGAGCGACACCGATTTGCACGGGGGAGGGCGTCTGTGGAGTCTGCTCCGCGACAAGCAAGCAATGTAGCGGCAACACGCCACAGGTCTGCTCGAGCCTAGGGCAGTGGGCGGATCAATCCG
>CAYVXY010000006.1:396769-427438 GCA_964454965.1 uncultured Polyangiaceae bacterium
CCTGCGGCGGCGCCGCGACATGCAGTGCCGGAGCTTGTCTGGCGTGTCCTTCTACTGGTGGGCCGTCGATGGTTGGCCTTCCGTTGGGCTACTGCATTGATGCCACCGAGGTTACACGCGAGCAGTACGCGGCGTGGGTCCAAACGAACCCTTCCGTATCTGGACAGGTGGCGTCTTGCTCGTGGAATGATTCATTTGCTCCAGTCGCGACTTGCACCAGTCAGCTTGCCGCATGTGGGTCAGATTGCGGTAGAAATCCTCAAGTATGCGTGGACTGGTGTGATGCAGCGGCGTTCTGCAAAGCCGTCGGAAAGCGGCTCTGTGGAAAGATTGGTGGAAACGCCAATGCCTTCAGCGATGCAGCCGACGCGTCAAAGAGCCAGTGGTATGCGGCGTGCACGTCAGGTAACAAATGCGCCTATTCGTACGGGAACACTTGGGACGGCGACGCCGCCGCGTTGTGCAATGACTGGAAGAACGCCTTGGGCACCACGACACCCGTAGGGACCTTTGCGACCTGTACATCACCTGACCCACTCTACCGCGGCGTGTATGATTTGACCGGCAACGTGTGGGAGTGGGAAGACTCGTGCAACGGAGCAACAAACGGGGACGATGCCTGCCACATCCGAGGTGGAACCTACACCAACTGCTACGGTGCGGGCGTGTGTGACTATCCCTATGTCCAAGATGGCTGCTACTACGGCGCAATCATCAAACGTGCATCGGCTGATAAGATTACGGGATTCCGCTGCTGTGCCTACTAGCGGTATTGGGACCCATCGACCTTTCCTCGCAACCTGCTGCCGGCGTTCTTCTGCCCGTTACCGTCGGCGGCGATCCGCATTAACCGTCAACTTGGTCCCTTCGGGAAGCCACTCGACGAGCCGCTCCAACGTGGGCCTGACCACGAAATGCGATCTTGGGTGACCCGTGGCGCGAGGGCGCATCGGTTGGCAGCACAAACTCGCGACACTTGGGGGGCGTCGTGCGCCAACTGAAGCAAGCTGCCTGCCGCTGCTCAAAGTTGGATGAGGTCGCCGCAGAGTATTCGCAGCTTCTTCTAGAAGCGAGGGGGCAGAATCCCCCGACACGAAGCAAACTTTCCTGCGACTGCTGAGTAGAGCTTCGGTCGCTTTGAGGTAACCTGTTTGGATTCGGGTTTTCCGAGATCGAGGAGGAACAGAGCATGAATAGGTGGCTCAAGCAGACAGTCATGGCAGCGACTGTGGTCGCTTCCGTAGGGGCAACGGCGCCCGCATCGGCGGCCGACGTCTTCATCAAGATTACCGATATTAAAGGTGAGTCGAACGATGCCAAACACAAGGGGGAAATCGACGCCCTCTCCTGGAGTTGGGGGACCTCTCAAGCGCGTGCAACTGCCGCTGGCGGAGGTGCCGTTGCTGGAAGGCCAGTGCCGCAGGATCTCGTCATCGCGAAGGCAATTGACTCCAGCAGTCCGCAATTCGTCCAATTCGCAGCCACGGGTAGACGTCTGAAGGAAGTGCTTCTGACCGTGCGGCTACCGGGCAAAGGTGGAGGCGACTTCATTCGAATCAAGCTGACCGACGTATTGGTGAGTTCAGTCAAGCTTTCGGGAGCGGCGGGACAAGAACGCCCCATGGAAGAGGTCGCGTTGGCCTTTGCAGGTATCGAATACACAGTGATCCCCCTCTTAGCGTCAGGTGCGGCGGGTGCGGCCGTGACTACGACGGTCAACTATGCAACGAACAAGTAGCCGCTCAATCAAGTGATGGGTTGACGGGCAAGCGAGTCGCGACAAGGAATCCGTCGACCCACTTGCCCGCTTCTTTCCGCAGTTCCACCTGAGTGACTTGTGGTTTTCCGAAGCCGGCGCGTTCAAGTTCTTGAGCAAGATACGCAGCGCTGTGGCAGTAGCGACCATGGGGTTGGATGCGGAAGCCTTCGGGCGCGTTGATGGTCTCGGTACGCTCGACGGTGAACACGAGGCAACCCGCCGGTCGCAGAGCCCCCGCCATCGCGGCGAACACGGCATCCAGTGCGCCAAAATACACGAGGGTATCAGCCGAAATGATGGCATCGTATTGCCGTGGGTTTTGAGTACAAAACACGACCAACTCGGCGACGTGTAGTTCATCGTAGCTGGCCCGTGCCCGTGCACGCTCGATCATCTGAAGAGACAGATCAACACCGACGAGACGTCGTGCGTACGGGCGCACGACGTCGGCAACGAGACCTGTGCCACATCCGGCGTCCAGGACGACGAGATTCTGCATTTGGGGGTCGAGGAGCGGCAGCAGTGCGTCACCGACGAGCATCGGTGCTCGGTATTCCAGCCGCATCAAGGCGCGATCGAAGCTTGCAGCAAACTGGTCGAAGGTGCGCCGCACGAAGTCGTCAGAGGCTCGATTGGGCACGTTGATGCCGGTGCAAGCCGCAAGCATGTGACTTGGCACAGGGTGCGCAGGCTCGACAACGAGCCACTGGCGATAGAGCTCCGCGGCTTCCTCGATGCGTCCGAGGGCGTAGAACATCCCGGCCAAGTGGCGATAGGAATCGCCGTGCCCTGGGCGCAGTCGCAATGCCTCGCGATGAGCGTCGAGGGCGGCTTCGAATCGGTTGAGGCTGGCGAGAGCGTTGCCGAGGTTCTGGTGTGCGTCGGCATGCAGGGGATCGAGCGCGATGACTCGTCGGTACGAGTCGACGGCCGCTTCGAACTCACCGCGTTCTCGGAGTAGGGTGCCCAGATTGTTTAGTGCGTTGGTGTGGACGGGAACGATGCGGAGTACCGCGCGATAGTCTCGCTCCGCCTCTTCGAGACGCCCGAGGAGCTTCAATAGGTTTCCGCGGTTGCTGTAGAAGTCGGGTTGGTGGGGGTGGAGTTCAATCGAGCGATTCATCAATTCGAGGCCGCGCTCCGAATGCCCGCGCTGATGCTCGAGCAGCCCGAGGAAGTGTAAGGCGTCTACCTGGGTGGGCTCGAGAGCAAGGACGCTTTCGTAACGAACCTTGGCACCTTCGAGGTTGCCTTTGCGGTGAAGCGCGATCGTCTCGGCAATGAACTTCGCGATATCTCGATGACCGAGGCGTCGTCGAGATGGCGGTCTCCTCGAGGATTTTGCTCGCTTTACCACTGGTCCGTGAGCGGTAAGCCGAATCCTCACACGCAGCAAGGGCTTTTGCGTGCCCAGATTCGTCCTGGAACTGCTGTTGGCGCATGCTATGGGGGAGCAGACTGAAGTCTGCTCCCCCAAATACCATCCGGATGAACCAGAAGTTAGCTCAGTGTCAGTGTGATGAGGCCGCAAGCGGAAAGTGTCAGCGGCAAGTCTCAGCGACGTATCGAAGGACGATTGCCGCACGAACCGTTGTGGTTGCCGTATACTCTTTGGGTATCATCTACTTCGGTACGCGCCCCCAGATGGACTACATCGCAACGAGTGTGCTCAGCCACGACAAGCTTTTGCACGCGCTGGTGTTTGGCGGACTAGGCGTTCTGGCGTATCGCTGCGGTCGTGTCGTGTGGCCCAAATTGGCCGACAACGGTGTGGCGCTGGCTTCGATCGGATTTGCCACCCTGCTGGGGGCAACGCTCGAAGTGATCCAGGCGTGTCTGCCCTACCGATCGATGGAGTTTGCCGACTTGCTCGCCGATCTCGTCGGGGCTACAACCTCGGTCATTTTGGCGAAACGCCTTGGCTGGGAGCGTCCCTTGCTGCGCACGGCCACGTGACAGGGCGCGCAAAAGCGGGCGCCTTCCTAGGAAAACGCCCGCCCAACTGCGGATCGCCTAACGGTGGGATCTCTACTTAGCTGGCTGTTGAATCGTGCCTGGTGCCGGCATGCAAACGGAACCCATCTGGGTCGCGCATGACCAACCAGCTTGGCAATCGGTGTTCGAACCGCACGGGAACTGGCACTTGCCGGCGGCAACGTTGCATTTGGCGCCAATGCATTCGGCATCCGACTTGCAGACGGTTGCCAGTGGGGATGGTGCTGGCGACGCCGCGGCTGGTGCTGCGGCTGGTGCTGCGGCTGGTGCTGCGGCTGGTGCTGCGGCTGGTGCTGCGCCTGGCTGCGCAGCGTAAGCTGGCTGTGTTGCGTAGGCTGGTTGTGCGCCAGGCTGTTGATAACCGGGCTGTTGATAGCCGGCCTGAGCGGGCGGTGCGGTTTCTTCCTCTTTCTTGCAGGCAGTCGCCACAACGATGGTAAGGCTGGCAAATAGCGCTAAGCGCAGGGATCTCTCTCTCATGGTCTAGACCTCGTGGCCTAACACGCTAGGTGACAGAGCTTATCGGCGTCAACCCCGGAATTGTCGGACAGCAGGATTTTGGTTGTGGTGACGGTCGGGGAGGCGGGCCGGGGCAAATCGAACCCGGGAGACGGCTGGAGGAGAATGATGATATGGTCACCGGCCTGGTCCCAATGACGCGTTCGGCGGATCTGGACGAGATGGTGGGTCCCGAGATCGGCACGCGATTATCGCTCGAGCTCGGGGCCGCGTTGCGTCGTCGTCCTGCACAGGAGGCGAGCCTGTCAGGGTTACTGCGTCTGCTCGTCGGCCCATGTGGGCGGCTGCGCGAGGCCGCTGCAGCCAGTCTGGACGTGCTGGTTCGACGCGCCACTCTGGATCGTCCGCTGTACGCCGCGTTGCTTCGCTCGATGGTCGAGGCGCGGGATCCGCGTGTCATAGGTCCGCTCGTTCGTGCCCTCGGCTTGGACGACGGAGGCGGCCTCGTCACCATCGCGTCGGCGGCGCTTTCAGACGATGCTGCTCTTATGGAACCCCTCGCGCATCTCGCAAGTTCACGATCGCCACATGTGGCATTCGCCGCGGACTTGGCAAGGGTGGCCCGCGGCGAGTCGGATGGACGGCTCCTATTGGCTGTCGCCCCGCGCATCAAGGAGAGCCACCGCATCGACCTGTCAAATCTCCTGTTCTTGCCCCTGCTTCGCCATCGGAGAACTGTGCCTTCGGCAGTCCCGGCACTCGAAATTCTGAGGGATTCCGAGCGCCACCTGGGTCGGTGGTTGTGTATCGCCGAGTTGACGCAATTGTCCGGCAACGACGCTGCACTTGCAGAAGCCAAGCGCCTAGCCACGCAGGGCCCGACGAGTGCTAGGATCGCTTGGAGTCTCGTGGCTTGGGCGCTTGCTCCGCACGAAGACTGTGTGAGCAGACCGACACTCGACCTGGTTGCCCGTCTGAGTGACCGTCCAAGTGCCGAACGCGACTTGTCGTTCCTCTTCAGAATGGCTGGCGCGAGTCTTACCACGGCCAGGCTAATGTTAGAAACTCTCGTGAAGCCGCCGACGTTGGCAACGGATCAAGCCGTCAGGGCCGCTGCACACTTGGTGGGTCGGTATGGCCGAGAGGATCTGGTAAAGCGTCTGGTTGATACGGCAAAGAGTGCCAAGCGCGAGCCGCTCCGCGGTTTGGCGATGGCAGCGATCGCGGACTGTCACAGTGCCTCGCTCTGTGATGTGACGGCGGATCTTGTCAAGAGCCGTCACCATGCAACGGTCGGGTTTGCAATCCTCGTACGTTTGGCAAAAATGCGTGAAGATTCGACGCCAATTGTAACGGAGACGACCTATCGACGCCTCCAACTTGGTTGGACTGACTGAGCTCTTTGTTAGTTTAGGTAGAGTGTATTGTGGCCAATGAGCCGAGGTGCCCATGCTGAAAGGTCAGGCAGCGGGGTTTCAAGGCAAATCAACGAGTTGTCTTGTAGGCGACGATGAGTCGTATCAGCGCTTTACCGAGGGGGCGGAGGTCTTGCAGAATGCCGTCCCATGTCGGACACGAAGAAGGCGCCTTCGCGAAAGCTACCTGCCACGGACAAGGCGTGCAGTGCTCCTCCGTCATCTCGAGCGAAGCGAGGGAAGAAGCCCAAATTTGCACCGCCGTCGATGCCAGCTCAGCCGGTGGAGCAACTGGATGATGGAGGCAAAGCCGCCGGCGCTGCGGTGGCAGTACACGGCGCAGTACGGCCAGGTCCTAGCCGACTCGTCGAGGCCAATCCACTTGCGCGATCGTCGGAAAGCGGCAAGGCACGATTGCCAGCATCGGGTGAGGCTGAGCGTCGAGCAGTGGATTCGAAGCCGCCACTACCATCTGCGTTGAGCATGCACCCCACGGGGGTTGGGGAGCCGTTGGCGGCGCCTGCTTCGGTGACGCAACCGCGAGTGTCCTTGAGACCAGCTAGGCCATTGACTGGTTACGACCTGGCGATGGATCGGGAGAGTCTAAAGATCGGAGTTGCTGGACACATCGAATACACCCAAGGCAAGGATGAGTTTTCAGCTAGCTCGCACGATTACTATGTGGCGGCAGCTCGCGCAACGCGCGACCGCATGTTTGATCGGTGGAACAAGACTCAACAGGGGTATTACCGAACGAATCAGCGTCGTGTCTACTACTTATCGCTCGAGTATCTGCTGGGTCGCCTCTTCGAGGACTCGCTCTTAAATCTTGGCATTCACGATGCGATGCGAGACGCCCTTTCCCTGCTGCGTGTCGATATGGCGGCGCTGGTGCAAACCGAACCCGATGCCGGCCTTGGCAATGGCGGACTCGGACGGCTTGCTGCCTGTTTCTTGGACTCCATGGCGACGCTCGGCGTCGCCGCAACGGGCTACGGAATTCGCTACGAGTACGGCATCTTCGAACAGCAGGTCGTTGATGGTAAGCAGGTTGAGCGAGCTGACAACTGGTTGCGCTTCGGCTCCCCCTGGGAGGTGCCGCGCCCCGAAAAGCGCTACTTGGTCAAATTCGGCGGCAAGGTCGATGAACGACCCGATGCCTGCGGGCGACTCGTGTTCGAGTGGAGTGGAGCTGAACACGTTTGGGCAATGGCGCACGACTACTTGGTTCCAGGCTACTGCAATGATACGGTCAACACGCTGCGCCTTTGGGCAGCAAAGGCGACTCGAGGCTTCTCGTTCGACTACTTCAACGGCGGCGACTACATCCGGGCTGTCGAAGACAAGAACTCCTCGGAGAACATCTCCCGGGTCTTGTACCCAAACGACATGGTTGAACAGGGACGCGTGCTGCGGTTGAAACAGGAGTACTTCTTCGTCTCTGCCACACTGCAGGATGCGATCGGTCGTCACCAGAAGACGCAGTCGTCGTTGGCGACGCTGCCGGACAGTGCGGTGTTTCAGCTAAATGACACGCATCCGGGAATTGCAGTCGCGGAACTCATGCGACTGCTGCTTGACGACTATGGGTTCGCATGGGACGAAGCTTGGGGGACAACTACGCGCGCGATCGCCTACACGAATCACACGGTCCTGCCAGAAGCGCTCGAGACTTGGCCAGTGACGTTGCTCGAAAGGATCCTGCCTAGGCATTTACAGATCATCTACGAGATCAATAACCGATTCTTGGCGGAGGTGCGCGCGAGGTTCCCAGGCGATGAGGCGCGTGTGGCCAGAATGAGTCTGTTTGCTGAGCGGCCGGAAAAACATCTGCGCATGGCACATCTCTGTCTCGTGGGGGCATTTGCCGTCAATGGAGTCTCCGAGCTGCATGGGCAAATACTTCGCGACAGGCTGTTTCGAGATTTCGCAGAACTCTGGCCGCAGAAGTTCCTGGCCATCACCAACGGCATCACGCCCCGGCGCTGGCTGCAGAAGTGCAACCCAGGCCTAACGGAACTCGTCACGGCCAGTATCGGCGAAAAATGGACAACGGATCTGCACCAGTTGCGGCGATTGGCCCCGCTGGCCGCCGACGCGGGATTCCGAACGCGATTTCACCAAATCAAGCAGCAGAACAAACAGCGATTGGCTGCGGTGCTTTCGGAGCTGTATCAGATCGAATTCGACCCAGCGAGCCTGCTTGACGTCCATATCAAGCGCATTCACGAATACAAGAGGCAGCTGCTCAACATTCTGCACGTAGCATCCTTACACTTGGCATACAAAACTGCCCCTCCAAGCCACGGCGTTAAGCGGACGTTCCTATTCTCCGGCAAGGCCGCTCCGGGATATGCCGCAGCTAAGAAGATCATCGAACTCATCGTGGCGGTTGGACGCGTCATTGATGACGATCCGTCGACGAGTCAATGGCTCAAGGTGCTCTTCGTTCCAAACTATGGGGTTTCGCTGGCCGAGCTCATCATTCCGGCTGCGGATCTCTCGGAGCAAATCTCGCTGGCCGGCACTGAGGCGTCAGGAACGGGCAACATGAAGTTGGCACTCAACGGAGCTTTGACCATTGGGACCGCCGACGGGGCGAACCTCGAACTGCTTGATGCAGTTGGGGCTCGAAACTTTTTCGAATTTGGGCTCACGGCGAGCGAGGTCGAGACCGTGAGAAGTCGGGGCTATCACCCAGACCAGATTTATGCGGCGAGCGTAGAATTGCGCTCCGTCCTGGACGGGCTGTCAACGGGACTGTTCTCCCCAGAGGAACCTAAGCGTTTCGAGGGGTTAGTTGCCAGGCTGCTTGGCGCGGACCGCTATTTGGTGCTAGCGGATTTCCAGAGTTACCGCTCCTGCCACCAAGGCGTCCTGGACGTCTGGCTAGACCCAGACGAGTGGACGCGCCGAAGCATCATGAATACTTGCAGCATGGGTCGCTTCTCAAGCGACGAAGTCATTCGAACCTACGCCCGCGACATTTGGAAGGTGGACGCGTGACGCGACGCCTCCGCGTCGCCGTCGTAGGGGTGGGGCGTTGGGGCTATAATTTGGCGAAGTCACTGGCTCAGCTCGAGACCTGCGAACTGGTTGCCCTGTGCGATTCCTCGATGGACCGGCTCGAGGAGGTGGCTCGCGAGTTGCACATTAGTGCAATAAGCGAGCACTTCGATGACGTTCTTGAGCACGGCATCGATGCGGTAGTCATTGCCACACCGCCGGAGAGTCACGCTCGACTGGCTCGGCTCGCGGTGGACGCGGGAAAACATGTCTTTGTGGAAAAGCCGCTGGCCACCTCGCTTGCGGAGGGACTCGAGCTCGAGCAAGCGGCACGAGCTGGCCAACGCCTCGTGATGGCGGGGCACCTCCTGCGGTTCCACGGTGGGGTTGCCGCGATGCGTCGGCTCATCAAAGCTGGTGAGCTCGGACGCGTGGAGTTGATGGCGTCGCGTCGCCTTGGGTGGCGAGCTGCCGATCGCTGTGGTCCCTGGTGGTCGCTCGCGCCTCACGACTTGTCGGTCTTGCGGGGGTGTTTGGCAAGCGAACCGCTGCGTGTTGCTGCGGCGGCGGCATTGGAAGCTCCCACATCCTGGAATCCCGTTCGGGCATTGCTGGGTTCGGGCCCGGCATCGCAGCGGCCGGCAAGGAGTCCGGCTCGAGTCACCGCCTTCTGCGAGTTTCCTGCGGGGATATCGACGCTGGTGGACGTAGGACTACTTGACGACAGCAAGATGCGACGAGTTGTAGCGGTTGGTCGCCGTGCCGTAATTCGTTTCGAAGATGGGGACCAGGGAGGCGTATGGATCAAGCCTGCACCTCGCCACGTTGTATGGCCGGAAGTACCCCAAGGGGACGGGGTATTCACCATCGAAGAAGCGGACAAGATCCTCGCTACTGTGGACGATGTCGTCGCCAAGGGGGATCCCTGGGTGCTGGTCGAATCGAACTGGCCCGAGCCGCTGGCCCTCGAAATGCGGCAGTTCGTTGCAGCCTGCGACAATCCCCGCTTGGCGCAGATCGAGATGGAGGACGCGCTCGCGACGCTACGTGCTCTGGAAGCCGGATCGCGTTCCATGCGTGATGGCGGACGCAGCGTGCGCGTGCAGCCTCGGGCCAAAGTCACGGACATTCTGGGCGACGAGACGCCATCGCGGCCGAGTCAGTTGTAGGGGAACCCGATCTATGGCTTGTTCGCCAAGACCGCAGCGCGCTTTCTCTCAACAGCGCGCTCGAGAGTGAAGCCGTCTGCGAGTAGCCGATTGAAGTCGATGCTGCCGACCGGCGGACTAAATAGGTACCCTTGGATTTCGTCGCAACCTAGTTGTCGTAAGAACTCGAGTTGCGCCTCAGTCTCGACGCCTTCGGCGATGACGCCGAGCCCGAGATTGTGAGCCAGAACCAGGATAGTCGACGCGACCAACGAGTCGTGAGAGCTTCCGGGGATGCGCATGATAAATGAGCGGTCTATCTTGAGCTTGTCGAGAGGCAGAGATGTAAGGTAACTGAGTGACGAGTATCCGGTCCCAAAGTCATCCATGAGCGTCTGCACACCAAGTTCCTTGAGTTCCTCGAGGATCCGAACGACGGCATTAGGATCGTCGGCTGCCGTGCTTTCCGTCAGCTCGAGCTTGAGTGCCGAAGGTATAAGTCCCGTTTCGGTGAGTACTTGCCGGACACTTGCGACGAATCCATGATCGCGGAACTGACGCAATGAGACGTTTACCGCCACGGTCAAGTGCTTGTTCCCCGCACGATGCCAGTCTACCACTTGACGGCAAGCCTCGCGCAGAACGCGCTGTCCGAGTGGTACTATCAGGCCGCTCTCTTCAGCCGCGGGAATGAACTCGAGCGGTGAGACCAGCCCGCGCGTTGGGTGACGCCAGCGCACCAGGGCCTCGGCACCCGTGATCGTTCCCATCTTGACCGAGACTATTGGCTGATAGAAAGGAACGAGCTCTTCGGTTTCGAGGGCTCTGCGTAGCTCAATACCGAGCTTCGTTCGTACGAGTGCACGTTCGTGCAGAGCCGGATCGAAGATCCGACAGGACTCGGTTGGACTCTGCTTGGCCAGATTCATTGCGGTTTCGGCGTCGCGTAGGATCTCCTCGGGATGGTTGTACTGTGGCGTTCCCGAGGCAATCCCGATGCTGACCGAGAGTACAATTTGGTTGCCTTCGATAGTGATAGGATGCCGAAGATGCTCAAGCAGTCGTTCGGCCACGTTCCGAGCGTCGCTCGGATCCGAGAGTTCTTCGACAAGCACCGCGAATTCATCACGGTTGATGTGACCAACCTGTGCAACGGCATCCATCTTCCGCAGCGCCGAGTTGAGGCGGCGACAGAGCTCGAGGATGACCTGGTCGCCAGCGCTCATTCCGTAAGTGTCATTGATGGTCTTGAATCGGTCTACATCGATGAACAAAAGAGCAAACCGCCCGCTTTCGACGCTGCGCCTTTCGCGCGCTATTGCCAGCCGGACGCGCTCGAGCAAGAGGGCACGCGTCTGAAGCCCGGTGCTGGGGTCGCTCAGGCGCTTGGCCGTTGCATCCCGACCGACAGCGAGAAAGCACTTTACTTCACCCGATGTCGAGCGCAATGGGGTGATGGTTAGCTCGTCGTAGAACAACTCGCCCACAGCGTTGCGATTTACGAACTCACCACGGTAGACGTTTCCGTCCGCCATGGTGTGCTGCATCTCGGCGACACGTTGTGAATCGATGCGACCGCTCCAGATGGATGCAATCGTCCTTTCCGTCGCTTGTTCACGTGAGAGCCCCGAAACCGTCTCGAAGGCCCGGTTGACGTAGAGGATGCGCCCGGTCGCGTCGGTCAACACGACGTGATCTGCTACGTACTCCAAGAGGCCTATCTGATCTCGAATCGAGCGCTCGGTGACTGCTCCACTTGGAAGCTGCCAACGCTGCGAATCGCGCTGCGATGTGGTGTCAATGTCGATCCCTTCGATGCGCGTAATGCGTCCCGAATCGTCGCGGCGCGTCCAGAACCGCCATTCTGCATCGAGGGTGTGACCCGAACGCGTCAGCATCGGCAGCAGTTCCGCAACTGGCTGCGAGGTGGCTTCCAGCCGTTGAAGCAGCTGAAACCACTTCGAACGAACGTCCGCGGGGAGCAGAGATCGAGCAAAATCGATACCCACGAGTTCGCCAACGTCGAAACCCAACGCATCGCGCATGCTGCGCGTCATCCATTCGATTAGGCCATCTGGAGTCAACGCGACGTAAAGGATGGGAAGCGAGTCGATCCATTCGATGGGAATGGATTCAATGGTCGGACTGGGGGCGATGGATACGCGGGCGATAACGGCACCTACGGCCAACCCGCGGAAGGATTGAGCTCCGACCGTCCAATTGACTCTGCAAGGTGTGGCTTTGTCCCACCTCAGCCGACAACGACCTCGAGTGCAGGGGAGCTGCGAGCCACGCGCTGCCTGCGGGAAATCGGACACGGCCTCGGCCCTCGAAGATTCACCATCAACGAATGGACGAGGCCGATTACTCGCAAGCCTTGGCTCTCAGCTAACAGCCGAACACTCTACTTCTGGGCGATCAGTTTGAACTCGATGCGCCGGTTGCGTTCACGTCCCGCCGCCGTCGTATTCGAATCCACTGGCTCGTCCGGCCCAGCTCCACGGGTTTCAATTCGGTCCTCCGTGACGCCCTGTTCCCCTAGGTACTTCTTGACGGACTCCGCTCGTTCCTTGGAAAGCTGAACGTTCCTGTCGCGGATCCCGACGTTGTCCGTGTGTCCGGAAATCGAGACACGCAGTGCTGGAAACTCCTTGAGCAGAGCTGCCGCGTTGTCAAGCGTGGGCTTCGACGTGGGACGGATCGTCGCCTTGTTGTTATCGAAAGTGATCCCCTGAATAATCCCGGTAAACTGCCGGATCTTCTCTGGGATGATGTCCGGGCAACCGTCGGTGTCCTCGTAGCCGTTCTTGTTCTCGGCTTCCTTCGGACACTGGTCTTTTGAATCGATGATGCCGTCGCTGTCAGTGTCCTTGTCTAGTGGGCAACCTTCGGGAGCAGGGCCCTTCTCGTTCGGGCACTTGTCGTTGTCGTCCACTACGCCATCCCCGTCGGCGTCGGCAGGGCAGCCCGTAGGAGCAACGCCAGGAACATCGATGCACTTATCGGCGTCATCGGTTATGCCATCCTTGTCAGTGTCGAGCAGCGGGCAACCGTCACGCCCTTCACCGGCTTGGGTCGGGCATTTGTCCTTGACGTTGACGAGGCCGTCGCCGTCGCCGTCCTCCGGAGCACACACCGGCGCGGCAGCGACGCTCGGGCGTCCCAACGTCATGCTGACGCCCACCAGGAGTTCGGGGCTGTGCGTCAAGCTCCCGTCGCTTGCGGCATATTTCTGCGTCATGTTGTCACGCAGATCGAGACGCACGAGAACGCTATCTGTCAGGTACACCTTAGCACCGGCACCAAAATGGAAGAGTGGATCGCCATCAGAGCCGAGACTGTTGCTGACGTTGCCCATTCGACCAAAGCCAATCAGGGCAAACGGCGTGACGCGCCAGAGGGGCAATTGGCCAATCGCGTGAAATCGCATTGCCCAGGGATTGCTTTGCGCGTCGTCCGCAGTCGAGGCGGCGCCAACCGCCCACTCGGTTTCGACTCCGGCGAAGCGGATGGGCAGCCAAGCCGCGCGCACGAAGAGCTCAGTCGCACTGCCAATCTTCTGCTGCACGCGGTCTTCTAGCCTGAAGTTGTGGCTCGAAGAGGGGAAGAGCAGCCCAAGACCGGCACCGAGTTCGAACATCCCATCGACGGGCAAATGCTTACCGAACCAGGAATCTTGCTTGGAGACCGGCGCTGCTGGCGGAGGGGCCGCATCGGCGTTGGGCGCTGCTTCTTTCGCGGTCGCGCTGGCTGCTGCATCAGCATTTGTATCTGCCCCACTGTCCGTACCGAAGCTGAGTGCTGCGGAGCCGGTAGCGCCTTCCGTTGCAGCGGGAGGTTTCGCCGTCGTTGCGGGATCGGCCGCTGCGGGTGCAGGAGCGGCAGGTGCGGCCGCTGCGGGCGCGGGCGCGGTTGTCTGAGCCAACGCGCCATTGCTGAGCGCAGCGACGATAAATGCAGATCCCCAACGCAAAGTCATCTTCGACATCATCGGTCTCCTGAGAGAATCGCCAACACGTGATTGATTCGGAGCGCTCCTTGGGATGCCCCCAATAGTTGGGCCTATCCTAGTGGGGGTTGGACCTAGTAGGGAATAGGCAATTCACGTCTCCCACGGATCTCGTCGTTCCAGTGAGACTACCGTACAGGCTGTTCGGTTTGGGGGATGCAGCAGGTTCTTCGGGGCACCAGAAGTGAATCAGCTGGACCGGCCTGGCAACTAAAGGCGGCGAAGTGTACGGCGGCAGGGGCCGTAGATTTTGCGGCTTAATAACCGGTTCGCATCTCCCGTTCGGTCATCGTCGAATGCGGATTAGCCGTTGCAAAGTTCCACCCACTCACGGAACATGGCTCAACGTACCGGTACTGCCGGGAGGGATTATGACTCGCTTTAGCGCCATCGGGATCTGTTCGGTCGGTATTCTCAGTTCTAGCCTCATCGGTTGCGGTGACGGAGAGACAGGAGTCGCAAAAACGTCGCTCGCAGGTGAAGTAGGGGGCGGCGGAGCCGCGAATGGCGGAGCGAGCGGGAGCGGCAACGGGGGCGCGGAGCAAGGCGGCAGTCCTGCGGGGGGTACGACGACGAGTACGGGTGGCGTCGCGGTCGCCGGGGCAGGAGGAGCAGCCAGCGGCGGTGTTTCTGGGAGTACAAGTATGGGTGGAGTGGCCGCGGGTCAGGGCGGCGCGGTGACGTCAGGCGCCGGCGGCGCGACCACGGCAGGGAACACCAGCACGGGTGGCGCGACCACGGCAGGGAACACCAGCACGGGTGGCGCGACCACGGCAGGGAACACCAGCACGGGCGGCGCGACCGTGGCAGGGAACACCGGCACGGGCGGTGCAGCGACAGGTGGAGTCGGGACAGGCGGAGTCGGGACAGGCGGTACGACGACAGTGCCCGTTGCTTGCACCGCAAACTTCGTCCTTCCGGCAAACGGTGAGACGCTCACTGAGGCGGATGATGTTACGGGTGCCTACTGCGCCAATGGCTTCTTCTACGACGTGATCGTAGCGACAGATGCGCCCAACGGAACAACTGCGACGCTCACCGTCGGCAATGCAACGCCTGTGGCCGCTATCGTGCAAAATGCAGTGGCCAGGTTCCCCTCGACGCAAATGGGCACGAGCGGTACCCAGAACCTTTCGATTCAAGTGGCCGCAAGTGCCGGACTGACCGCTTGCACCGCAAGTGAGTCCGTCACAGTCAACTGCCTCGGCCATTCCACCTGCGCCATTTCGAAACCAACCTTCCCGGCAACGCACATTGCCTTGAACGGAGTTGCCGTGGCTCAGGGAGGGGACCGAGTAAGCTCCGAAGGCTCGCCCTATCAAGCCGTTTTCGAGGTGACGACCGATATCGAAGACGGGCAACCCGTGGCACTGACGGTAACGAACGGCACTACGCCCACTACGTCGTACGCCGTGGCGATGGCAGGCAAGGCGACTTTCCCCGGGGTTACATTCGTTCCAGACGGGACGTACTCCGCCACAGCCAGTTGCCAGGCGCGCTCGGGCGCGAAGGCTACGTCACTGGCCTTGCCCGTCCCGGTGGATACCACTGGGCCAGACCTTGTGGTGACCAAAGGTACCGGGGCTGGCGCCGCAACCATTTCGGCATTGGCCGACGGCGACCACTTCGGTCCCTCCGACGATTCGGATCCGACGACAGGTTTGCAGCTCAAGATTTGCGGCACCACGGCAGCCCCCGATGCACTCGGTATCGATGCGGGCGTGTTCGGTTCCCTAGCGAACAACTTCTGCGTGGCGACCGGTGGCAATACACCGGTTTGTGCGCCGGCACTTACGAGTACCAGTAACGGCGCTTGCGTGAACTTCCCTTGTCCCGGTAATGGGCCGTTCGACTTGACGGTTACGCTTAAGGACAAGGCGCAGAACTCCAGGACCACCACCGCACAGAACGTGACCTGCGCCGCGACGAATCCGGTCGTGCAGTTCTTGGATCCGGTGTCCGGCGGCGACGGAGCGACTCCAGCGTCGTTTACCGACAAATCGCTGCGAATTCTTGCAGCTTCGGCCACTGGCACTGGGCAGAAGAAGGACAAGACGGCGGCAACTCTAGGTGCCCAGTTCGATGTGGTGGTCTGTACCAGCGCACCGGCGGGAAGCAGCGCAATCTTGAGTCAAGGGTGGTACGGAGACACGTCGCTGACGCAATTGGCCACTGCGACCGTGGCGGCAGATACCGGCAGCATTTGCTCGGGATCGCAACCGAGTGTCGTCGTGTTTTCCAACATCACGCTCAACGAGAGCACCGTCAAAGCGGACTTCACGCTCGACAGAGCGACGGAACTGGGCGTGACAATCACGGATCTGAATTTTGGATCGACTACGGCCAAAATAGATGTTTGGGTGGACTCCGTCGCTCCAAGTCTGAATTTGATCGCACCCGCCAACATCTGCGGCTCGTACGTCAACAGCGGGACCGCGTCTATCCAAACTCTTACATTCGGGTCGCCGGTCGTTCCGGTAACGGCGACCGTTACGCCGGGCTCCGGATCTGCGACTTCCTATTCGAGCACCCAGCCGCTCTCGGCGTTTTCTCAAGTGGCAATCACTGGCGTGTCATTCCCATTGGGGACGAGTGTCTTGACCGCTGTGGCGTCGAAGCCGTCGGGTAATTCAGCAGCGTTTCCATCCATCGGGACGTGTCAAGTCGTGGTGGGTACCACGCCGCCTCCTATCGTAACATGGATTGCAGCGACGTCAGGTAGTTCGCCTATCAGTTCGAGCCTGCTCACAGCACCTGGCAATACGACGCCTGGTGCAATTGCGGACTCGAACACAGGAGCCGCCGGCTGGCAGGGTACTTTGAGGGCATGCGCGAACCTTACCGGCGCGGCGGCGTCGGGTGTGACCATGCAGTTCGCTGTCAACGGAACCGATGTTGGCGTCGCCCAGAATCTGAATCAATCCGATGGATGTGCGGTGCTCGCTGTCACGGATGTCAATGTCGTGCCCGAAGGTATGGCGGTCCAACTGACGGCAAGGACGAGTGCCACGGTGAACGGAGTAGGTACGGGGTCGATCACCGTGCCTGTTGACGTGACCATTCCTTCGACTCCAACCGGACTGAATGCAGTCACCAAGAGTCGACGGCAAACAAGCTTCACGTTGACCTGGAGCCTTCCCGTAAGTGGAAGTCCAGCCACCGACTATGAGGTTCGAGTTTCAAAGGTTGTCATTGACGATTCAACAAAATTTGCAGTTGCAGAGACCGTGCCTTTCAACGGAACGCCCCAGGCGTTGGGTCAAGTCGACAGTATTGATGTACTGAATCGCTATCTCGAGAACGGATACTTCTTTGCCGTGCAGTCAATCGATTCTGTGGGCAATCGCAGCGGCATCGCGTACACGTCCACTGCGAAGATTGAACGTTTCATCCAAATGGAAATCCCAGCGCCAGTAGCAGGTACGAATTTTGGCTGGACAGCTGATGGTACAGCTGACTTGAACGGGGATACATATTCTGATCTGGTAGTTGGGTCGTCTGCTGGCTCAAATGTCTACATCTACTTCGGCACTTCGAGCGGCTATGCCACTACTCCGTCGGTGACGATTCAGGGTACCGCATCAGGTTTTGGGTCGGCGCTCGCTGTTGTCGGAGATCTGAACAAGGATGGGCGCAATGATGTCGTCATTGGTTCACCGGCGGAGGGCAATGGCGTTGTCTACGTCTTCTACGCCCCGGCAACGTGGCCTGCCTTCGTAACGACCTCAAACGCCAGCGTTGTATTGTCAGGGGATACGACGACGGATGGGAACTACACCAATGCCAAGTTCGGACAGAGCGTCACCCGCCTGGGGGACTTCAATGGTGACGGGGTCGATGATGTGGCCATTGGCGTGCCCTACTACAATTCGCCCACCGCGACGACGTCACAGGGGCAGGTGATAGTCCTGTACGGAAAGAGCGGCGGACTTGCGACGTCAATCAAGGTACCAGGGGCGTTTGCTGCTCAACAGGCCACCCGGATCGATGGCGATCCGGTCGCACTGGGGCGAATTGGCTACTGGGTCACGAGCCTTGGCTACTTTTACGGAACGAGTGGCGGAACAAGCCTCATGACAGCCGCACCGTGGGTCGCCACTGCTGCAGGGGCAAATTCGGGACGACTCTATAGTTTCGGAGGCAAGAGTGGCACCGCACCGAGCATCTCGTTCGCAACCGCACGTCACACGTTCGACTCACCGGTAGGTGGCGCTGGACTGGGATTTTACGCGTTACCTGTCCTCGGAGACGTTGGTCCAGGTGGGCAATTTGCGTTGGGTGTGCCGTTCTTGCTTGCGGCCTCGTCCAATTTGCAGATTAGGTCTGGCACCGTTGCTGATGGACCTTTTGGGCAGCTAGAAACCATTACGACGAGTGAGAGCTCGGCAGGGAGAGTCTTTGCTCGCTACAGTGCTGGCGGCGGCGTTGCAGGGACGTCGCTCACGATGTCCCTGGTCGGGAGCACGCGTTCCGACATTGCGATTGCCAGTTTGGCTTCCGCAAATCCGCGATTGTTCGTCGTGGACGGTAGCAAGACCGCACTGTCTGTCGCTGGCACTTCCGTGGACGTGGCAAGCGTTGCGGATGTGACAGTGCCACTTCTGGCGCCTTCAACCGGAACTTGGACCGCAACTGCTCGAGGCGTGACACTCGTTCGCGACGCAGATGCCGATGGGTACGCCGACGTTGCCCTGGGAGATGTCTCGTTCGGTGCGGTCATAAGCGGTCGCGTTGTGATTTTGCGCTAGCATCAGGCTGCACTATGAGCGAAGGAACTGAAGTACCCGACTGCTGCTACGTGGCCGTTCCGGGGCACTTGGTGGCGGAGGCGGCCGGGGAGCTTATTATTCTAGACCAGCAGTCGGGTTCGTACTTCGGTTTGAATGCACAGGGGAAGCGCGTTTGGGAATTGGTGCAGTCACCGACGCGCTTGCAGGAGATCGTGGCAATACTAGTTGAGGAGTTTGACGTAACACCCGAAAGGGCACAACGGGATGTGGAGAAAGTGCTTGAGGAGCTTCAGGAAGTCGGTCTCCTGACGGTAAAGGCTCGCGTCTGACGACGCACTAACGTGGTGGAGCCTGCCGTGCGCAACGGTTCGACGCAACGGAATTTCGCGTGTCGTTAGGGTGCTTGGTATTCGTCCTGAGGCCAGGTGGGGACGATCCCCAAGTGGACGTGCGGCGCGTGCTCGATTTCTTGGGTTGCGCGCGTCAATGCCAGTTGGAGGCGGCACCCGGTGTATGCGTCGCAGTAGGAATCCGCGACATTGCTCATCACGATTCGTTGAGCCTGTCGCTCACCAACATCGGTGGACGCATCGCCGCGAGCGTCGGAGATGGGCTAGCGCTTGACGTTCGTTGGGGACTTAAACTTGGTATTGCCCTCGCACAATCGCCCGGCGCAATGACTGGTTTGACTACGCGGCGATTCGCTGCTTTGGAATGGGATTCCCGACAGCAGACGCTCCTCGCGGCGCGCGACCCCCTCGGCACAGAGCCGCTCTTTTATGCTTACCTGGGTGATGGTGGCATTGCCGTTTCCTCTTCGGCTATAGCACTGCTGGAACTCCGGGATGTGTCGCGCGAGATTGATCGTCTGGCCTGCGCCGAGCGGCTCTTGTCGCTTCCGCGTGGGCGCGGCTCGACCTACTTCAGTCAATTGTGCGAACTTCCACGAGCGAGCACGTTGTCATGGGTGAAGCGAACAGTCACCGTGAAGGAATACTGGAGATGTAGAGGTCAACCTGTCTTTGCTACACAGACTGATGCAGTCGAAAGGATGAGGGATACTTTCAAACTATCAGTGTTGAAGTGCCTCTCAGGAGCGAGAGCTCCAACAGTCACTTTGAGCGGTGGGCTCGATTCCACGTCAGTTTTTCGTGTCGCCGACTTGCATCTGCCAGGGCGCGTTGGGGCAATTGCGGCGACGTTTCCTCGTGACCCGAGTACCAGTGAGGACTACTATCTAGACCTCGCAGTGCGCGGCAGGGAGAGCCAACTCGTACGTTTCGAACCAAAGCTTCAGGTTTCAATTCACGACCTATTGCGAGTCGCAGAGGACCCTCAAGTGGTCCCCATGGCTTCCATAGCCATTTCTTGCGCCGCCAAAGCGAAAGAACTTGGTTTCGATCGCGTCCTAACTGGCGAATTGGGTGACTTCGTAGGAGGCTATGCGAGTGAGCCTGTGAGATGGCTATTGCGCCAAGGGCGCTACCTCGACGCGTGGGCAATGGCGCGAGCATTTGGGGGTGGTCCTACGCGATGTGGAATTCGCTTCGCTCACCAATGGTTGCTTGGCTGCTCAAATTCGATGAGTGCTTTCCGGCTGAAGCGAACACCACAGTTCCGGGCGACGGGAGCATGCCTTGGCGCGATGTCGTCCGGAGTGAGACAGACCTTAGGGCTTGATGAGCGAGTGCATGAGACGTGGTTTGGGCGGCCCCAAGGGGGTGCAACGTTTCTTGAACAAACGGAGCAGTTCTTGGACAGTCAAGGTGCCCAAAAGATAGCTACCAGTGCGTTAGCAGAGAGTCTGACGGGCAGTCGCACTGAACATCCATTTTCAGATCCAGACCTGGTGGACTTTACGGCCGGCCTGGCGTTCGAGATGCGTTGGTACGGAGGGGCAAGCCGAGCAGCGTTGCGGCTCGCTATGGCGGGCATCATCCCGGAGGAGGTCCGAACGCGCAGGACCAAGGCATTTTTCAACGGGCCGCATGGCCGCTACTACCGCGAAATTGAGAGTGAACTAGGCGGCCCGGGTTCATTATGGCCCCTTTCCGAATTGCTCGAGTTGGAGCCGACTCCCGACGGGTCGTGGTCAGCAAGCCCACACGTCGCCCAGGAAATGTTGGCGCGAGTTCACGTATTAGCGGCTTGGCTTCGAATGCACGCTAAGATGCCGCAACGAACATAGGGACCGGTGAGGCTTGTACGAATCAGTTGGAGGTGGCCGGGTGGAACGTTCAGAGGAAAAAGCGAATTTGGAGCACGCACCGTCACGGTTGCCGTATGAGCCGCCGCAGCTGAAGCGATTTGGCACGCTTGCGGAGCTAACGAAGGGAACCGCCGAATTCGGAACCGACGACCAGAGCGGCGGAGGCTACGTATCGTAAGAGTGCTTGGAAAGAATGGCAGCGGAAGCGCCGCAGTAAGTGCGTTCATTCTCCTAGTTGAAAAAGACCAGTACTGTGGAATGCCAGGAACATCACCGCGACTGTGAGAAGGTGTTGCGTGCTGATATAGGGGGTTCAACAATAGTCGCTGCGTGCATGCATCAAGCTTGGATTGAATGCCTAGCACCTGAAGACGCCCAATTCGAGGGTTTGTTCCTTTCAGGTGCCGGCGCCGGCCTAGTCGAGTATGCAAGGGGTCGCGCCGTTCTGCATGGCAGTTCAGTTGCCTTTGGCGAGGTTGGTGCGGTGTTCGTGGGCCCTAGCGCCCGCGGAAAGTCTTCCCTCGCGGCTTGGCTTTGTTCACGCAGCTGGAGATTTGTTTCCGATGCAATGACGGTGGTTGAGCCGAGAACCAGAGCTTTGGTACAGCAGCCACACCGCTTTCGTTTGCGCGATGATGCCGTGAAAGCGCTTGGAAGCGAACCGGGTGACTTGCCCATTGACGACCAGCTTACGGGAAAGCGGCGAATCGACGTCGGCGTTAGCCAATGCATCCAATCATCGTTGCGACTGGAACGAGCATTTGTGATCGAGCCTGGAACCGCGGTTAGACTTGAAGAACTAGAGAAGTCAAGCGCGGTGATGGCGCTCGTTGGGAACTCATACCTTGCCGGTCGTATGGGTAAGGTTGAATCCGGGCTTCCACTCTTGCGGGCAGCCAGTCTGGTCGATTCGGGACTTCGCGTGCAGATCCTGAGCTATCCTAGGACTTGGACTGCACTCGAGGACGTCCGGTTAGTATTGGAGAAGGCGCTGCTCTCGGTGTGAAGCGAGTGCTCAGCTAGGCGGTGTCTTCACCGCGGCATTGTCAGAACCAGCGTTGTGTCTTTGTGAACACTCATCAGACTACGGGCGAGCAACCGGTGCAGGGGCAGGACGGTTGAGCCGAGCTCCTTAGTGACGAGGAATCGATCAACAGCACTCCGGTCTGGTTTTTTGAGGTGCTCCGCTTGGACATTCTCGTTCGGAATGCATGGCCCCGTTGAGGTCTGCACGAACTGGAGTTTTTGGGCAATCTGACACGTCGTTGATGCGGCAGCCTGTTTGCCACACTGACTCAGGTACCCTAGCGACTTGCACCAGACGCTGGCGAATCCATCCAGCGCGAGCTAACTTGTCACCGTGCGATTTTGGCCGCCTGATGCTCCGACTAGCCCTGAATGGCGCTGGGTTCTACTGCGCGCCTTCGCCGATGGATCCGTTCGTGGTACGCCGCTCTCGAAGGCTAGTGACGCTGTGGCCGCGGCTCGCCGCTTGGGTCAATTCTCGCGCATATTGGCCCGAACCGCGCAGGAGGAACTCAAACGGGATCTTGGCGAACACTACGCCAACGCTACAGCACAGCATCGAATAGCGCTCGCTAGGGCGCTTGCCCTTGAACGAACCATCGCCGCTGTGGACGCAGCCGCGGTGGCTCTAAAAGCGCCTTATGTGCTAATCAAAGGCGCAGCGCTGGCTCAATCACGTATCACACCGTTCACCCATCGCGAAGCCGGCGATGTGGACGTGTTGATCGAGCCAAATCGCGCGGCGGAATTTCAGCAAGCGCTCGTTGTTCGAGGTTTCCGTGAAAAGGGCGCGCTGCGCCCGATGTATCACTTGCCGGTTCTGGTCGATGACTCAGGTGGCGTCATTGAGGTTCACACCGGGATCTCCAATTTAGGCAGGCGGTTTGAACTTCATATGTCAGACCTAGTGGCCAAAGGCATGCTGGAAACCGCGAAGGGCCTGTCCGCATATGCACACGTGCCCTTTCGGGAATTCCTTCTTGCCCATTCTATTTCGCACGGCATTGCGCATCACGGGTTTCTGCCGTTGACCTATCCACTCGTGAAGATGCTCGCGGACGTGATTGACATAGGCGTGGAGAAACTTGGCTCGTCCAGTGGCACAATTGCCGAATGGCTTAAGCCTGTCGTGTCTGATGGTGAACTGGACGCGGTACGAACAGTCGCGGTACACCTTACAGACGGCACCTTCGAAGCAATCTGGAACGGACAGGCACCAGCTAGCAGACTCTTGCGACATTGTGTTTTAGGTTCCTTGGATGAGCGATATGCCCGCGGTCTATGGCTACATCACGTTGCATACACCCGCAGCTACCAATTGCGCGCCTTGGGCCCGCAGCAATTCGTTCAGCAGGTTTGGTCTCGACTAAGCCGCTTCACGTTCACGCGGATAAGACTCGGCGAACGGGAGTATCGAAAGCAGTATGGTATCGAAGCGCGAGGACATGATCTTGCCGCATTCCGTTGGTCGAGTCTTCCCGCCACGCTCGAGGTTCTCCAACGAACCGTATTGGGGCACCGGTCGAAGTGACCTTATTGCCTCTCAAACACCTTCATCAACCCCACCGGCAACACCGAAAACAGCGGACACTCGAGCGTCGAGCCGCGGTCATATCGAGCGCGCCTGCATCAGCGCCTGTTTAAGGCGTCGGGATACGGGTCGGCCATGCCCCAGCTGCGGTGCAGTTTGCAGATGCCTGGTTCCATGAAAATCCTCAGGTCAGGTGAGGATCTTCATGGAAGCGGAGTTCTTGAACCTACTGAACCGCCACAGGCAATTCAGAATCCCGAAGCTTGCGCAAGAGTTTGAGATTCACCAAGCACAGGCGGTGATTCGGATCGAGCTCGAGTGCGCGTAGCCAAGCAGCTTCCGCTGCGAGCAAATCGCCCATCTTGAGTTTTTCGAGTCCGCGTTCGAAGGACTCTGTTGCTGAAGGTGGATCGACGGTCTCGATCATACTCGGGGGTTGCTGGGATTCGGTTTTCGTCCGAGTCACTGCTGCGTCCCAATCGTGACGTAACCCAAACTGACCCTGGGGAACGCGGCGCGACGAGGGCACTTGCGTGGGTTCGCTATCAGGAGAGTCATCCAAGCCCTCAGCGCCAATTGGGGCGGTGGGTAAGATTGTCATCGAGCGAGCTGGGATTGGCGTGACGGGGTCAGGCTCCTGAAGTTGCCGTTGCTGCTGTGGCATGTTCGACATGACAAGACGGAGCAGCCCGGCGAGGTGGGAGCTGTCCACCGGCTGACGTTGGCGATTGACCAGCTCGCCCAGGGCCAGACGGACCTCTTGCATGTTTGCGAATCTGTCTGGGCCGCTGGCTGCCAGCATGCGACCGACGAGTTGATCGAGTTCGGCTGAGACCCAGCTGGCATAGTGGCTGGGAGGTACGAGACGCTTCCCCGGAAGCCGACCGGCTACCAACTCAAAGAGCACTCGGCCGAGGCCTTGGATGTCCGTATGGGCGTCACCAAAATGAGGTGCCCAGACGTCAAACTCACCGCTGTCAGACCAACGGCTGATCCCAACAGCGTCGTTGCCGAGGAGGGCGGAGCGGGAGAGCCCAAAATCAACAAGCAATACTTCACCCGCGTCGGTGACGACCACGTTCTCGGGGCAAACGTCTTGGTGGTAGACTGCGTCCAACTTGCCCGAGACGTCAGTACCTTGATGGGCGTATTCGAGAGCCAAGCTCAGCTTGTGCGCCACATGGACGGCAAACCAAACAGGTAGAGCATTGTCGCACGCGCGGAGCTGGCGCAGGATTTCACGCAGAGTATTGCCGTCGAGACCCTCCGAGACGATACAACACTGCTCGGGCTCGACGATAACGTCGACGACTTTGGCAATGCCTGGGTGGTCCAGCCGCGTGGCGCGCTGGCCACGCAGTACGTATTGCTCGACGAGGCGCGGATTCTCAGCCAGTTCCGGTAGGAGGCGCTTGATTAGAAACTGAGGTGCGCCGTCCTCGGCGTTGTCATGCCGGGATTGCCACACCTCCAGAGTTTTTGTCGAGTGAAGCTTCTTGCTACAGACGTAGCTACCAATTCGAGCCGAACCGCTAGCAGGGGCCACCAGCAAATCCTTTGCTCCCCCCCGTAAGGGCAACAGTGAGGTCCCGGAGTCCCAACGAACAGAAGAATAACGCTAACATGGAAACTCGCTCATCGTCACAAATCGCGATCTGCCGGTAGCCTATCGATTCGGCACCACAGCGCAAGCACCATGCCAACCCCGTCGTGTGGCATTTCTGCTTTCCGCAGCAAATCGCACATAATTAGTACCAGTACAATATATGAAACATACAATTGCCTAGACGCTAATGTAGGATAGGGCGCACTTCTGCGGCCATTGCCTTCGGGCAAGAGTGGCCATCTCGTAGCGCAGCGGCAGTCCTGTAAAGGCTTGTGAGGGGCCCCGGTTTCCTGTACGAGCCGGCCACCGTGCAGCAGTTAGCCGAGCTGAGTCTGGAAGAGACGAAGGCGATCCTCTTCGAGCGCGCACAGCGTGATCGGCAAGATCTCAAGCGGCCTGACCGAGCTACCACAACGCGACAGCATCCTTCCCGAAGGCGGCTCAGATGGGAGCGATGGCGTCGATTTCGAAGCGCTTGACGACGCTACTTCAGATAGGCAGCATTCGGATGCTTTGCCAGCCGAAGGCGTCTACAGCCTGGCCCCAGCGACGCTACTTGGACGGTTGCAGATTGAACGCGATGAGGCGGGTGGCCCATCGATTCGCGCTCCTGCCCAGATCGCAGGGACGATTGCCGACTTGTTCGAGACTATGGCCATGATGCTTCGAAAGAACGCGTAGTTGCCGGTGAACTGGCCGACAGTCTGGTAGCTGCGCTATGCTGCACGGGTGCGCAAGCTTCCCATCGGTATTCAGGATTTTACCAAGCTTCGACAGGGTGGGTACCTGTACGTCGACAAGACCGAGGTCGTACACCGGCTGGTAACCAGTGGTGTAGTGTATTTCCTGTCTCGACCACGCAGGTTCGGGAAATCATTGCTCGTCAGTACGCTTGCTGCGCTGTTCGAGGGCAAGCGTGAGCTCTTCGATGGGCTCTGGATTGCGCAGGACCACCTGGGTGTCGAATCCTGGGCCTTCGAGCCCGGACCAGTCGTGCGGCTGGACATGAGCGCGAAGGAGTACCGCCAGGGCAGGTCGTTCTTGCTCGATCATCTGGCGATGCAACTAGAATCCAATGCGCGTCGTCTTGGTTTGACGCTGCGTGGCACTGAGTCGACGGCGCAGTTTGCCAACATGTTGGTTGATGCGCATGCACAGGGGGGGATACGTGTTGCCGTGCTGGTCGATGAATACGACAAGCCGCTGATCGAAACGCTCGATGAACCTGAATTGCACCGCGAGATGCGGAGCGTGCTCAATGCCTTCTACAGCGTGCTTAAGAGTGCGGACGAGCACCTGCGATTCACGTTCTTGACGGGAGTGACCAAGTTCAGTCAGGTATCTATCTTCAGCGATCTGAACCATTTACGGGATATCAGCCGATCGAGCGAGTACGCAGAGATCTGCGGGATTACTCAGGAGGAATTGGAACGCAATTTCGCTCCAGAGATTGATGCACTCGCATTGGCGCACCAGGAGAGCTACGAGCTGCATGCGGATGCGTTAGCGCGAACGCTTGCTCAATTGCGCGACTGGTACGACGGGTACTTATTCAACGAGGGAGGCAAGCACGTCTACAATCCATTCTGCACGTTGAACGTTTTCGCGGAGAAGCGATTCGAGAACTATTGGTTTCAGAGTGGCACCCCGACGTTTCTTATCCGGTTGTTGCAGCAGCAACCGATGCCGCTTGAGGATCTGGAGGGCGTAAAGCTTCCCTTGGGCGCATTCTCGGAGATCGATCCAGAACGATTGGGACCAATCCCAATTCTTTTCCAGTCGGGGTACTTGACAATCCGTGAGTACTTGCCAAGTGTTTCGAGCTACCTGCTTGGGTACCCAAACCGGGAAGTCAGGCAGAGTTTCGTCGAGCTACTAGCCGATAAATGGGCTCAGCTCGAGGCACCACAGCGCGGTGGCACCCTGATTGCATTGACCATGGCGGTTCTCGAGGGACGCGTCGACGATTTTTTGACCCACCTGCGCGCCTTTTTCGCCAACATCCCTTACGATTTGCACGTCGCGCGCGAGAAGTACTACCAGACCATCTTCTACTTGGTCTTTCGCTTGATCGGCTTCAACGTGCAAGCCGAGGTCAAGCACGCAACGGGGCGGACGGATGCGATCATCGAAACGAAGGATCTCGTCTACCTGTTCGAGTTCAAGCTGGACCGAGCCAGCGCTGAGGACGCGCTCAAACAGATTGACGACAAGGGCTACGCAACGCCGTACCTTGGGTCAGGCAAGTTGGTAACCAAGGTGGGCGTCACATTCGACTCGGAGCTGCGGAACATCGAACGTTGGGTGGTGGGCTAACGCCGCGCGCCCAACGCGCTCGACAAGAGCTGCGTCTCAGCTATTGTGGCCTCCTTGTCAAAGTTCAGGAAGGCCGGGCGCGTGTTGGCTCTTCTGCCCTTCCTGTAACGCTTCCGCTAGTTAGCAGTGCCAATTCCGAAGTCTTCTCTTCAGCGGGGGGACCTGAGCAGGTTCAGCGTTGACCAGCAGATTTGGCCAGCGGGTGCGTCGCCCGACAGTCTGAGGACGCTGCCGACCCAGAATAGGCAAAAATTCCCACAATTGCGGACATGGTTGGTCGATGGTTTCGGGTTGAAGTTGATTCGCATACCCGCCGGTATGTTTCTCAACACATAGCTCAGGGGGCGAAGCCCGCCGCTCAGAGTCGTCCCGCCAGTAGCTACGCCAACATCGACAATTCGACCCGACTACGGTCAGTGCCCCAGTGGCGGGCTCTTCTTCCATGTTTCCCGATGTGATACGTCCACGCGTCAGGGTGGATTTCCGGTCGATGTTTGCCGGCTTCGGCGTTCTCATCAAGTGCCCAAAGCGCCAAGCGAATAAGTAGCGAATACTCCTGCGCCTTGAGCAGGCCGAACCTGTCCCGCGTGAAAGCAAGTACCTCGCGTATCTGCGCCAGCGCGGACGGGGAATGAATGAGCGAAGAGAAGCTCACTTGGCAGCAATTCCAAGCTCTACATTGATGCGATCCATGATCTCATCCGGTGTGCCTCGAATCCCTTTGCCGCGATCAAGCTCGGCAAATCCAGCTGCCGCTTCGTTCCGCATGAACGAGAGATATGCTTGCTCACGCTCCTGAAGGGCGCGTAGTCCCGCCCGCATGACCTCGCTGGCGTTCTCGTAGCAACCCGTTTCAATCGATGAGGCGACGAATTGGTCAAGCGCGTCGGTAAGGTTCACATTTCTGGTGGGCATGGCGTGACTCTTGGACCGCAATTCGGCTATTTTGACGGAATTGGCAAAAATTGTCAGTGCCTGGTGGTTACTCCGGCCGGCATAAGGATAGGGCGTCCTGACTGGTGGCAGTCGTAGAAAGGCGCGACGTCAATCGGCTGCCAGGGCTGGAGATTGTCGAAACGAAGGATCGCAGGTTCGCGACCCGACCACGGTCAGTGCCCCAGCCGCCATCCTGTGACTGACCTCACAGTACTCGCGTCGCACTGAGAATTGGCCCCAGAGACTCACCCCCAATTGAGCCAGCGAGAAACTGGCGAGTGGCTTGGGATTCACCGGTTTCTCGCTGGCGCGGCGCGAGCCCAAACCTCCCCAGAACGACTGCGCCCGTCGAGCGCCGAATCGAATGGACTTGTCGGAGCGCCCGTGTAGCGACGCTCCGCGTGGGCCAATTCGTTCGCAACAGCCGTGATGGCCGAGCATGCCCATGTGCTGGGCGCGAAGCTCGCTCGTAAGACGCGCCATTTTCGAGATAGCCGGTGCCGGACGCCAGGGGGCTCGCATTTCCGATGGTGAGCGGTCACTTCGACGATGTTCTACCAGTTGTAACTGTTTGGATATGCGAAGGATTAGTCGCCATACAATTCGCTAATGTCAGCCGCTTCAGATCTGCACATGGCTCCCACGGCTACCGGCATCGTTGCGGCACGGCATTGCGCCTCAATCCACCAATGTCATTCCGACGCGAGTGGCTTTCTTGTCAGAGGTAGCGGTCTTGGTGCAGCCCGCCCGGGCTGCACGGCGGTACACCAGGCAGTCCGCATCGCCTCGTTCATATCCTCAAGCGTCACTCTCGTCTTGGGGCGCCGAAGCAATCCGTTGAGCTCTCGGATATCGTTGACGGATGGACGTATCGCATACGCCCCATCAGCAAGCTCGACGAATTCGATGCGGTCACCCGATTCGAGCTTCAATCTCCGCCGGACTTCCTGCGGGATGGTTACCTGTCCCTTGCTCGTCAATGTCGCGTTGGCCATCTATCGTACCTTATCGACTTCCGCAGTGGCAGCAAGCAAGCGATCAACGGGATTGTAGTGGTCGACTTTAACGCGACGACTCGTTGTGCCATCAGCTCCAGCTGCGACGGTTGGCGTAGGGATCCTCGAGCCCACCGTCGGAAGTTCAACCGCCTTGCGGATCTCATTGCGCGTCATGGGTCCGCGCAGCAGCGACATGGCCCAGCGTGGTTGCAGCAATATGCTGCCGACTTTTGTATGCACGTCGCGCATCAGGAACCAACGTGGAGCCAGGTGTTTGACCACCTGCCCGAGCTCAGCAGTAGAATGGCCGTTGGCCGCAGCTGAAGCGAGGCCATCGAGGACGCGCGCGCAGTCAGCATCAGTCTGCAGTCTTCCGATGCACCAGAGTCCGGCATTGCCGAGTGCTCGGTAGTCGAGGTCCATGGGATTCTGCGTGGCCACCATCACGCCCACGCCAAAGGCTCGGGCTTGCTTCATCAAGGCGACCAAGGGGCGCTTCGTTGGAGGATTGGCAGGGTGGGGCGGCAGAAAGCCGTAGACCTCGTCGAAGACGACCATTGCCTTCAATCGGCTTGAGCCCGGCAACGACCGCACCCAAGCGAGGAGCTCTTCGAGCAACACGCCCAATACTAGCGCTCGCTCTTCGTCGTCCAGATGGGCCACACTGACGATGACGGCTGGTGTGCGGCCGTTGCGCGGCTTGAGCCAGTCCCCGACGTCCAGGGAGGCACCTTCGCGCCAACTGGCGAAGGTCGGGGAGGCAAGGAGGGTGTTCAATGCGGCGGTTAGGGCCTTACGGTCGGACTTGGCCAGGAATGAATCCAAGTCCAAGGCGCCGATCTTGTCTATGGGCGGATTCGCTAAATCAGCCAGCAATGCTCCAAGCTCTGCAGACTCACCGTTGCGCAGGCGCCGCTCCGCGAGGACGGAAAGCAGGACATGTTCACGGCTCTTGGCCGGATCGGGATCGCGCCCCAGAAGGCGCAACACGAGTGAGACCGCAGCACTTAGCCCATCGCGAGCTGATTCGGGATCGCTGTCCCAACGGTTCGAACGCCGCTCCAACGAAGATAGCACGTGCAGCAGCTCGCCTGCAGTGGAACCAGGCGTTATCACCCGCAGGTGCCGTTTGTCCACGAATGCCTTGATCTCCGCCTCGCCGATGGACCAGGACTTCAATGCCTCGCGACGCTGCTCGTTCATCTCTGCGGCGACCTGCTCCACCGGCTTGTCCTCGCTGGCTGCCGCGGGCTCGATCCAGGGAATTAGATCCGCTGGATCGAACCGCGGAAATGAGAGTAGTAGGTTTGGCAAGTCCCCCTTCACGTCGATGATCAGAGTCGGGATCCCAGCTCGCAGCGCTTCCTCCACGGCAACCGTGACTAGCCCGGTTTTTCCGCTACCGGTCATGCCGACAATCACCGAATGCGTTACAAGGTGATGTGCCGGCATACGCGCCATGCCGCCGTCTCCGGCACCATCAATCGGTTTCCATGCACCTAGGAATAAGCTCGGACTTGCCATGA
>CAYVXY010000007.1:0-10028 GCA_964454965.1 uncultured Polyangiaceae bacterium
ATGACTTCGTCTCACGGCGTGATTCAGGGATACAACGGCCTCGCCGTCGTCGATGACCACGCCCAAATCGTCGTCCATGCCGAAGCCCACGGCTCAGGGTACGAGGCGCACTTGTTGGCGCCGCTCATCGAGGCAACGCGAAAAGGCGAGGCTTGCGAGAGCACCGACTCGAAGTTGTTCACCGTCAAGGACTTCATCTATGACGAAGCAAACGCTCGTTGCACTTGTCCAGCAGGGCAAAGGCTCTATCGCTCCGGCAAGGACATGCTCTTCAATGGCTACCGCGTCGCCAAGTTCAAAGCGCCACTAACGGCGTGCCGTGGGTGTCCCTTGCGCGAACGATGTTTCCGCCATCCCGAGCGCACACCTCAGCGTCAACTCACGATCATCAAGCATCCCGAAGGTCCTTCACCGAAGCGTCCCAGCAAGTGCAATGAAGCCGTGCAACGCATGCGACGGAAGTTCGACACACCATTCGGTCGAGACCTTTACAGTCGCCGAATGGGCACGGTTGAGCCAATCTTTGGCAATATCCAGAGCACGGGGATGAGCCGATTCACACTTCGCGGTCAGAAGAAGGTGAACGCCCAGTGGAAGCTCTTCACGATGGTGCACAACATCGAGAAGGTGGCAGGCGTGGTTAGGCGGTAGTGGGCCACGGGGCGGCCAGCAAGGCCAGCGAGCGCTTAGGACCAACGTTGCGCTTCTCAGCTAGAGTCTGCAAACTGCCGCAAAGCGCCCCACTTCCACTGGAAAGCTTGACAATGGAGGAAGGCGAGGCTTGCGATCGTCTTGCGAGTGAGTTCTTCTACGGCTTCGTTGGCCAGACGCAAACCCGTTGCGGGTCGCGTCGCTCGATTTGGTGTGTCGAGCGAGATCTCCTCGTCCGCAGCTGCAGCGCGGGACTGGAGTGTCGGAGCGCCTCGGGCTTCCGCGGATCGCCGCCGACCCAGTTGCGAAGAGTTTCCCGATACGTGGCGAGCGATGCTCCAGAGCGCTCAACTCTGAGCTAACCTGTGGCCGGCTCGCTTGTAGGTCGGGGTGGATCCACGAAAGCCCCCGGCTCAGTCCGTTGGGGCGACGATTGGTGTCGTGGTAGTACCCGCAGGCCACGTTACTGCTGCCTACTCTGTCGCCGCCCAAGGCCCAACTTTGCCAGGAAATCCCGCAATCGTCTCGAATCCTGCGGGCGCTTGTCCCGGTCGTTAGCTCATGGGATAGTTTCGTTGCCCAGAGGCACACCATGGAGAAGCAAACCCTAGCCTTGCTCGATTCCGCGCTGGATGCCGTGCGTCGCGACTTGTCTCCTCGCGTCGAGGAGCTCGCACAGAGGAGTACGGCTGGAAGTCTCACGCCGGAGGAGCTGGCCGAATACAGTGAAATCGTCCGTCTGAACGATAACCTCAGTCTGCTCAAGATCCAGGCGGAAGACTTGTCGGCAATACGCGCGGCGTCGTGACGCTCTCCACTGAAATTCGCGAGTCGATCCGATTCCGGGCCGAGAACGTCTGCGAGTACTGCCGTCTGCCTGCCTACGCCTCGGTTCTGCCTCACCAGATCGATCACATCATCGGGCGCCAGCACCACGGCACAGATGATACTGCGAACCTTTGCCTGTGCTGCATCCGCTGCAACCTGAAGAAGGGCCCGAACATCGCCTCCATCGATCCTGACACCGGTCTAGTGACTGCCCTCTACAATCCGCGTCAGCATATCTGGCGGCACCACTTCCGACTCCTCGATGCTCGGATATTCGGGTTGACTGCCGAAGGACGCACCACCGTCGACCTTCTCGACATGAACGGGGAGGACCGACTCCAGCTTCGTTACGCATTGGCTCGGCGAGGTTGGACTCCTTGATGCACACCACCTGACTGACCTTCACGCGCGCGTGCCCAAGTCGCGGTTGGAGTTGGCAAAATCTTGCTGCGTTGACTGTTGCCCTCTGCTGCCGTCGGAGCGATAATTCGCCTTCAAGTTGTGCATGGCCTTTGCAGCTGTTACGCCGCGCGTCCAATGACGTGATCAGCGCGAAGGGCGCGCGCTGTCGCTGACTTCGTAGAAGCGCGGAATTCTGGCGCAGTAATTTGGCGAAGCGTGTGTCTCCCCAGAGCCCCACAACTACCGTCCGTAAATCAACCGTTCCCGCGTCGCACCTAACCAAAAGCCCCGCAGCCCCGCAGCCCCGCAGCCCCGCAAAACGTATCGCGAGTTGCGACACGCGCCGTAGCAGCGTGGCACGAGCGACCGGGATGGCCGGACACCGGACTCTTGCCAAACTAGAAGTGATCCTTTGATCGCCAAATTCCGGCCACGCCCGGTCCGACACCGAGAAAGCGACGGATTCAACCGACTGGAAATCGGCCGACTGCAGAGTATAGTTGAAGAGAACTTGGAAACTCTGCTGAGGTCCTGGGAGGCATACTTTGACAACTGAACCCCGACGCGCACAGGCCGCACAAGTCGTTGTCACAGATGACACCTTGACCGTTGACCTCGTCGGCAGACGCACTGTCTCAGTTCCAATTGCCTGGTACCCGCGACTCGCCCACGGAACTAGCACTGACAAATCCAACTGGCGACTGACCAGTCGTGGTGAAGGAATTCATTGGACGGATTTGGATGAGGATATCAGCGTGGAGAGCCTACTCGCGGGGCGACCATCGAGCGAATCCCAGTCGTCCCTGGAAAAGTGGCTACAGAGCCGCAGAGGAGCTGGCTAGCTCTTGCAGCTCCCGACGCCTCTCGGTCGCCAATTGCTGATCGGTGCCTTGGTCCTTTCGTTCGCGGTAACGTCGGCGTGCGTGCCTACAAGGGGAACGAAGAGCTCCCTTGGACCCGCTGGGAACCACCCTGCGCCTGGTTCGAGTCAACTCCCGCCGCGCGCCACTGCAACGTCCGCTGACGTACCAGCGGCAATGAACCCACAACCGCAGCCAGCCACTGACCCCGTGTGGCCTTCTGGCTACCATGCCGTCCTGACTGTCTCGGCGCAGGACCAAGTATTCATTCTGGCGCCAGACAACAGGCCAACGGTCATGGTCAACGTGGGCTCCGATTGTCGCACGCCCACTCTGCTTGAGCTCAACGCTGACCAATGGCACGTCAACACAGAATTTGCCAGGCGACTTCCGTCCCTGGGACTGGTCGATGCCACAGACCAGAGGAGCCCTTGGTTCAGGTGGCGCTACGGTTACGCGCACGTTGCAGGCGGATCCGGTAGCTTTGAAAGAGAATCGAGCACACCTGAGCTTGCTCGGATCGTGCGCAATCCAGTCGCACTCGTCGGAAGCTGGCCGAATGATTTGTGGCTGATCGTCAACGAAGTGGACCTCAAGGGTCCGTTCTCGTATCTCCAGCGTTCAGAAGTCTACCGACTTGGCGAAAATTTTTCGGAACTCGTATTCGCCGAAAAACAGGTTGGCGAGTATGTCGAACGCTGGGCTAGGGTGCCCAACGGAATCGTCGTGCAGGAGTACCTGCTCGCACCCAAGGAGACGTTGCGCATCGCGTTGTTTACTGACCGCGGCCGCGTCACGTTGCTCGAAGAACCTGCTCGCCACCCTGTACTATTCGGTGCCGTTCGCGACCAGACTGTGCTCGCAGTCTGGACGGACAGCGACCGCGTGCGGGTAACCAATTGGGACTCACGGGCAAAAAAGCACGAACGCGGTTTTCGAGGACTCTCGTGCGGCCCCGAGTTGTTCCTAAGTGAGCAGGGGATCTCCCTGCCGCCCTGTGCATTCTTCGAGATGCAGAGCGCGAACGAATGGCGACTGACAGATGCCAAGATGGACGCCACGAAAACGAGCCAAGAGACTCTAATGGCAGACCTAGAGGCTCTGCATATTCAACTCGATTCCAGCGTATCAGAGATTGCGGGCTCTTCTTGGTTCGTCGCACAGAGTGAGGACAAGAAATGGCTCGTGACCAACTACGCCATGAAACCAGCGGGGAATGATCTAAGATTCGAATGTACGGATCGGTAGCTGTGCAAGGTCCAAAACCTATGATGATTCGGTACCTGAGTGCTGTTTGGCTCGTCTTCGCGTTTCAGGTAGGTTGTGCTTCAACGAAGTGCAAGCCATCAAGACCGCCCACGGGTGGCATGGCAATGTCGTGTTGCGGCGCTAACCGAGGTGAGCCAAGGGCCTACTACTGGAACGGCACCTCTTGCGTTCCGGATAAGCATTGTGCCTGCGACGCTCTTCCGGCGAGCCCTGACTGGCCCACCCTCGGTCAGTGTGAGGACGCCCATCGCGGTTGCACAGACAAGAAATCGGCGTGCTCGTCAAACGTGAAGTGACGGCTGCCACCAAGGCAGAATCGGCGTTGTGGGACTCGCTTCGACGCGCCAAGCCAGACTCTCTGACCCTTGCGCAAGACGAGCAATACCGGTGGCTTGACGGGCAATCGCGAAATTTAGGGCGATGTCGTCGAAGGGGTTGCTGGCAATCGCACCGGCAGGCAGAGATGGCTCGGACGGACTGCCACGAATGCCGACCTAATGATTGTTGAACTCCAAGCCCGACAAATCATTGAACGGAGTAAATTGAGTATGGATGGCAGCCTCCAAATCATTCGGCGCAATGATTTGGAGGCTGCCGAGCGACAATAATTATTCAGCCGAGTAAATTGAGTATGAGTTTGTTCTTGGGGTTTATTCGGCGCAATGATTTCAAGGGGTCGGAGCCGGAAGCGATTGTTCGGCGCAATGACTTCAAGGGGTCGGAGGGGGACGAATGGCTCGGCAGGGTGATTCTCGATGGGCAGAGCGGGGGCGGATTTTCGGTGCGGTCTGCTGGCCTACAGACTGACGAGTGAGCGGCTTTGAGATGCACAGGCACATGTGCATAACTGAGGTGGATGCCTAAGACGAAGCGAGTCCAGGTACTCATGGAGCCCAAAGAGTTCGACTTGCTCGAAAGGTTGGCCCGTAAGCGCGGATCATCGGTATCCGACCTCATGCGAGAAGCCGCGCAAGCGCAATACTTGGTGGATGTCGACCCGTCACGCAGATCGCGGGCGACTCAGAACTTTCTCGAGCTACCCGATTCCGCTCTACCCGATTGGGAAGTTGTGAAGAAAGATCTCGATGACCGCTATGACAAGAGTGTTTCTTGATGCCAACATCTTTCTTTACGCAATGGGTGCCGAAGGGCCCCATCGAGAATCAAGACACTCAAACGCCTTGACCCTATGGACGCGCTCAATCTTCTGCCGAAGAACGCGTGAATCTAGGATGGCTTGTAGCGAATGACTCGCTCGAAGCGTCCAGGCTTCCCTAAGGCTTGCCTGACGTCGCTTCCGCCGAACCAGCAGCCGTCCCCTCCTCGCTACACGCGCTTTTGTTCCCTAGCTCGCAAGCGCGCTGCAACAACTGCTTACCCTTGACCGGATCAGCCGCAACGCCCTCGCCCTTGTTGTATCTGCTGGCTGCATATTCGCAGCCGCGGGCGTTGGCGAGCTTGCAGGACTTCTCGTAAAGCTCAAGTGCCTTGGCCTGATCCTTGGCAACGGATTTGCCTTCGGCGTACATGTACGCAAGATTCGTGCAACCCATAGCGGAGTCGCCCTCGCAAGCCTTCTTGAACAGAGCAAACGCTTTGGTCGGATCTGCCGCGACACCGTCGCCATCGTCGTACATGTTGGCCACGTTGATGCAACCCGCGGGCTTGCCGGCGTTGCATGACTGCTGAAACAGTGCAAAGGCCTTGGCGCGATCCTTCGTGGTGCCTTGACCATCGTAATATAGGTTGCCAAGGTTGAAGCAGCCGTTGGCTTCTCCCAATTGGCAGGCGTGCTCGAACAGCTTGAGGGCCTGTTGTGGATCTGCAGTGACGCCCTTGCCCTGGATGTAGTGGATCCCTAGATCCGAGCAGGCGTCGCCTTGCTCTGACTTGCATGCCTTGTCGAATAGCTGCGCCGTCTTGACCGGATCGGCATTCGCGACCTTGCCCTTGACCATCAAGCGCGCCAACCGCGTGCAGCTGGTGGGCTGGCCCTTGTCGCATTGGGCTTGGCAGTCTGCGGCGTCGTCAGCGCGGCATTCATGCGTGGCTTGCGCAGCAGGTTTGGCGCACTTGCCTTCCTGCAATACCATGCCGGCGGGGCAGGTGGACTCGACCTTGACAGTAGTGTTCGCCGCAACCTCCGGCGAGGTTGCGATGGCTGCGGCTTCACCCGAGATGGGCAACAGGTGCACGCGCACGAGCGCGCCGCAGTTCTTTGGCGGATTGTTGGCGTCCGTACTGGCTTCCTTGCAGGAATCCACGCTGCCATCTTCGACCCGCGCCATGCGCGAACTCTTGCTTCCGGCTTCGGTAGAAGCCCCGAAAAGCGCAGCTGCCGTGGCGACTTGGGCACGTTCACCGCTTTGCATCACGAAGGCACCAATATTGGCTCCGCGCACGAAGTGAGTGGCGCCCTTGCAGCGACCCTTGAGATCGCCGCGCACCACGTTGAGGCGACTGCCCGTGAGATTGCCGACCAAGGCCGTGGCAAGATCCAGGGTGGCTCCGCGCTCCAAGTCACCCTTGAGCTGCGCAGCGATCGACACGCCGCTCAATGGCAAGTTGGCGCGGATCTCGTCTTCGTCTTGCAGGCGGATAACCTGCTGCTTGAAGACGACGCCCTTGAAGCCATAGCTGCCGTCGACCATGCAATCTGGCAAGAGTTCCATCTTGTGACAATCGTAGGCCATCACGGCGATGCCTTGACTCATTGCCACCTCGAGATCCCCACGCTGCTCAGGTTTCCAATCGACCACCAGCGGTCGACCGCCCTCGGTGACATCGAGACATTGGCCGCCCTGCGCTTGCTCCGGCTCACCAAGAGCGGAGCTGGCACTCGCTGCCTTGGGCCGAATCGCATCGGCCACACTTGGGCCGCAGGCAGTGGCAAGCAACAAGCAGCAAACTGCGGAACCGATGCTGGCACTTCTAATAATCATGACGTCCCCATAGCCTCGAAGGTACGATACATACGTGGGATTGGCGGCAATTTCAAGGGGTCAGGCGGCCAGTATTGCGCCGCTTTCACCGTGGCTGGCCCCATGTTACCGTCGCCGACCGACGCGACTTGCCTTCCTACAAGCGATATTCCCGAAGCCTGTGCAGGGGCATTGCCACGTGCCTCTTGTGGCAGTCCATTGCCCAAGGTGAGCCATCGCCGCTGTTGTTGCGTTGGCAAGCCCCTGCGGATTGCCCCACGGGTGCCGAGATAGAGAGGGAAGTCTTACACCTAGTCTTGCCCAAGCAGGTCTTTGCCATAAGGCTCGTTGCCAACGCGCGCGCCGAGTTGGACGAAACAGGTCGCTACCACCTAATCCTCTACACTAGTCAAGCTGGTGTCGAAGGCGAGCGCAGTTTCACCGGACAGACCTGTCGCGCGGTCAGTGACGCGGCCATCGTCACTTTGGCGCTGAGTCTCGATCCCAATCTCAAGCTGCCCAAGGATTTCGGCTCCGCGCGCCTGCCCGCGGAGCCAATTGAACCAACGCCAGTCAAGGCCAAGCCAACGGCTATTGAATCGAAGGTCAGCCTGCGTCCAATTGCGGTCACCCCTTGGTCAGTGCAAGCGCCGGTGACCCAGGTACTTGCGCGCAGCATCGTTGGGTGGCGTTGGGGCAGTCTACCTGAATCGTCAGGAGAACTCGGGGTTGGTTTGGGTCTACGGCGCGGGCGCGCCTCGGCCTACTTGGCTTTGAGTTTCTCACCGACCTCGTCGACGGCCTACAGCCGTGAACTCTCGACCGCAGGTGGCAAGTTCGCCATGCAAGCCGGAGCACTGGCGGGTTGTGGGGCCATCTTGGACGGAAGTCTGCGCGTGGCGCCTTGCTTGGGCATGACGATGACGCGGGTGACCGGCAAAGGGATCGGGATCGAGCCAACGCACGACGGCACGCTCTACTGGCCCTCTGCCATGGCTGCCCTCGAGAGCAGCTATGCGTTGGGCAAGCGCGTTGGCCTCTACGCCAGCTTCACGGGCCTACTGGCATTGCACCGGCCCTATGCCTATCTTGCCGAACTCGATACCATTTTCCAACCAGACCCCCTGGCCTACCAACTGCTGACTGGTGCCGAACTGCAGATTTGGTGACGATGTTTGGCCCAAGCTGGCCACTCATTCTCATATGGTGCAAGAGGCCTGTCGCATCGACGCAGCAGCGCCCGATCCGGCCCTGGCCCATCGAGGAACTTCCCCTTTGGATCTCCCCGCGCTCTACACGCAGCACGTCGGTCTAGTGTGGCGCAACCTGCGGCGGCTCGGCGTGGCTGATGCTTCGCTCGACGACGCTGTTCAGGACGTGTTCCTAGTCGTGCATCGCCGCGCTAAGGAGTTTCTCGGGCAGAGTAACATCAAGACCTGGATTGTAGGGATTGTGCTGCGCGTGGCGCACGACTATCGACGCAGTCAGGCGCGCCATTCGGCGCGCGTGGCGCTGTATGCCGAGCACTGTCTGCCCATGCTACCGCCCGCAGATTGCCCTGCGGAGCAGGTCGAACTGATGCAGGCAGCTGCGTTCGTGCGCCAGATCCTAGAGCGCTTCGACGAACAGGAGCGCAACGTCTTCGTTCTGGTCGAGCTTGAGGAAATGAGCCTACGCGAGGTTGCTGAATCCACAGGGCTTTCGCTCTCGACCTGTCAGCGTCGCCTCATCGCTGCCAGAAAGGCCTTTGATGTGGCGCTACGCCGAATCAGTGATTCTCCAGGAAAGCGAGCCAATTCATGAATGAGCTCAGCCCAGAAGCCCGTCGTATTTTGGGGTTGGCCCGTCGCGGTGACGAACTAAAAGACGCCGATCGGGCGCGCTTGGACCACCGCGTGGCTCGCCGCCTGGCATTGGCGGCAGGGGTGACTGGGACGGCACTTGGTACCGCAAAGGTCGCTACCGGCACCGCGATCTTGTCGACCATGCTTGGCAAGGGGCTCATCACCGGGACCCTAGTTGTAGCAGCGGTCGCTGGCGGCTGGAAAGCCACCGAGCATTATGTGTCACAAGAGCGCGCTGTGCCGGGTGTGGCAGTTTCGGTCGTGCCAACGTCGAATCTTACACCAAAGCAACCAAACATGACAGGGCAACTCGTCGCGCAACCGATTGAGACGGAGCAACTCGTCGCGCAACCAATGCTACGCCTCGACGAAGCCGTCGTGACCGCGCCAGCGGCGCCGCGCCGTGACGATGGTGCGGTGACCGCGTCGTCTGTGCCACGCGACGTGGCTGCGACGAACCAACCCCAAAAAATTCGATCGCGCGCGGACACGAAGGTGCAGTCTGGCGCAGACGATGCTGAGCCAGCTAGCGACGGCCCGACCGATCCGCTACTGGCCGAAGTGGCCGCCTTGCGTGAAGCGCAGAAGGCGATGAGCGCCGGGCAGCCCGAGCAAACCCTTGGGCTCATTACCGAACAAGACAAACGTTTCGCGGGTGGGGCTCTGGCGCAGGAGCGCGCCGCAGCCAAGATCTTCGCCCTGTGCAACTTGGGACGTGTCGCCGAAGCGCGCGTCGGCGCTGCGGCGTTCGACCGCCGTTGGCCAAGATCTCCGTTGATATCGCGGGTCCGACGCGCCTGCGGCTCGGACGCCATTGAACGATGAACAAAGCTGAAACACCGCGCTGCTTGGTGGCCACTCACTAGACGTGATTCAAATTCGCAGAGGAGCTTGACCATGACTGACTCAACTCGCCTTGATTCCAGCGTTCGTTCGAGGCGGCCCCTGTCCTCTTGTCTCGTTTCGATACTCGTGCTGCTAGGAGCGGCGATGGCCTGCAGCGGCAATTCCGAACTTGGTGGCGGCAATTCCGACGCCACGGGCGGCACAGGCAATGGGCAAGGTGGTGCGGGCACAGCGAAAGGCGGCGTGGGCAACGGACATGCGGGCACCGGGCAGGGCGGTGCGGGCACCGGACAAGGTGGCGATTGCAGTCAGATCCAGTGTTTCCGAGCTATCAACTGCGTTGCCGTCTGTGGCGGAACCGTATTGCAGAGTGGCTGTTGCCCCTGCCCAACCGGGACCTTCGATTC
>CAYVXY010000007.1:10128-29400 GCA_964454965.1 uncultured Polyangiaceae bacterium
GCGGAACCGTATTGCAGAGTGGCTGTTGCCCCTGCCCAACCGGGACCTTCGATTCAATTCAATGCAGCGCTGCGGGTGGAGGGAGTTCGGCGGGTGGAACAAGTCCGAAAGGCGGCGCCAGTGCCAATGGTGGCGCGGCTACGAGTGGAGGCGCCGTTTCACGTGGAGGCGCCAGCACAGGCGGTGTTGCCACGAGTGCAGGGGCGAGCTCACGCGGAGGCGCCAGCACAGGCGGTGTTGCCACGAGCGCAGGGGCGAGCTCACGCGGAGGCGCTAGTGCCGGCGGTGCCACGGGCACCGGCGGCAACTGTGCGCTACTTGAATGCTTTCGTAACGTCGACTGCGTAGCGTCTTGCGGTGGACCCATATTGCAGAGTGGTTGCTGCGCCTGCCCAACCGGGACCTTCGATTCGATCCAATGCAGCGGCGCCGGTGGCGCGAATTCGGCTGGCGGAACCAGTTCGAAAGCGGGAGCGAGTTCGACCGGTGGCGCCGGCAATGGCGGCGCAAGCTCGCTGCTCGAATGCAAGAGCGCTGCAGACTGCAAAATCATGGGTGATTGCTGCGGCTGTCATTCGCTCGCGCCCGGTCAAGATTCGGGTTGTCCTATGGAATGTCTTTCCAGCCTAACCTGCAGCGGCTTCGATCCGCAGCCCACACCTGAATGCAGGGCGGGTCGATGTGTTCTCAGCAGCAGTTGCGACGATAGTCGCGTCACCTGCAAGAGGGCAGTGCCCACATGCGCGGCAGGAAAGCTACCAACCGTCACCGCCGACGGCACCTGTTACGACGGCAACTGCATCGACATCACCGAGTGCACCGAGGTTCGCAACTGTTCAGTTTGCTCTGCAACTGCCAGTTTGGTCGCAACCCAAGAGCTGACTTGTGTCTACGACTTGGGCGTCAGAGGCGTCGCGCATTGTGTCAGCGTGCCAGCCTGCATGCTGGCGAGCCGTTGTGCCTGCTATGGTGAGCTCTGCGGCGGCATTCTGCCTTGCGGCGAGCTTTCGAACGGGATCAGCTGCGGCGCAGGCTGAGCCATCGCGGCGTTAAGGCACGGATCGGCTGCTGTGCAAAGCAACCGCTGGCTCGGGGTGGAAAAACGGGCTACTTGCGCCTGAGCGACCCCGAGTCATGCGGCCAACTACCATCCGGATCTACTCCGAGAACAACGACTTTCAGCACGCCGAGGTGCTGCGACGCAACCGCGAGAAACGCCAGCGACATCGGGAGTTCTTCGTCGAGGGTGTAAAGCCCATTGGTCTCTGTATCGCTCAGGGCTGGTCCATTACGGCCTTCATCTACTCGCAGGAACGTAAGCTCTCCAACTGGGCGCAGGACATCCTCGAGACTTCGACTGCCGAACGGCACCTTTCGATGCCGCAAGCGCTCATGGAGAAGCTCAGCGACAAGAACGACACCTCCGAGCTCTTGGCGCTAGTAAAAATGCCGGACGACGATCTCGAGCGCATAGCGCTGCATCGGCCCGCCTTGGTCGTGGTGTTGGATCGTCCCTCGAGTCCAGGCAATCTCGGAACCATTCTGCGTGCAGCCGATGCAATGCGCGTTGATGGGGTTGTCATCACGGGCCACGCCGTCGATCTCTACGATCCGAAAACAATTCGAGCGAGCGTTGGAACCCTGTTCACTACACCTGTGGTGCGCGTCGAGTCGTCCAAGGTTCTCGAACCCTGGGTGACGCGACTCAAGGCCGAGCAGAATGTCACCGTCGTGGGCACCTCCGCGCGAGCCCCCGCGGCCCTCTGTGACCACGATTTTCAGCGCCCGACGCTGCTGCTGTTCGGCAACGAGACTGCGGGGCTTAGTGCCCATTGTCGGTCCCTCTGCGACAGCTTGGTCACCATCCCAATCCACGGAATGGCATCTTCGTTGAACGTGGCTTGCGCCGCATCCATCACGCTGTACGAAATTGACCGTCAGCGACGAGGGAGTGCGGGCTAGGATCGGAAGCATGCGAGGGCGATGACCGTGTCGCGGTGTCGCCGCATTCGAGGATGGGGTCGCACGACCAGAATGACTTCTAAGCATGCTTGGAGACATTCGCGCTCAGATCACCCTCGTGCTCAAGGGAATTCGCATCGGGCGTGTGAGGATCTGCAGTGAAACGTCGAGGCTAGGCAAGCATTGGGTGGCCATACCTGTAGGGTGCCGAGCGTGTTGACGCCAGCGTCGAACGAATGTACTTTTCGATCATCCTGCTTCGGAACGCCTAGCCGTCGACATTGATGGGGTTCGGGAGCAGGGCTCGCCTTGGGTACCCGATGGTCCTTTTCTACCTAGTCGCCGCATTCAAGCTCTGGCTGTTGATCGATGCCATGCGTCGGCATAGCGAATACTATTGGTACTTCATTATCACACTAATGCCATTGGGCGACTGGGCCTACTTTTTCGTATTCAAGTTCCCTGAGCTGCGTCGGCAGGTAGCAACATTTCGCCTGCACCGACCCAATTCGCTCGAGGCGTTGAGCTATGCGGTTAAAACCACACCCAGCGCTGAGAATCGCCTGCGTCTAGCCGAAGGCTTGTACGACGCGGGGCTTCGGACCGAAGCTAGGGAACAGTTCGAGGCCGTGTTGAAGACCCGCCCGACCGACGCGAGGGCCCTGTATGGCGTTGCTATGACTTTGAAGGCCGACGGCAATCTGACAGCGGCGGTCGCGCGGTTCAACGAACTCTTGGAGTCTAGTCCTGCCCATGAAGACTATACGCCAGTGCTTGAGCTCGTCGATACGCACAAGCAGCTGCAGCAACCCGATGAAGCTTTGGCGCTGCTTGAACTTTTGGTCCGTCGGAGTCCACGCGTCAAGCATCAGTTGGCCCTGGCCGAGCATCTCGTTGACATGGACCGCAACGAGGAGGCCAAGCGAAGTCTGGATACGGCACTGCGCGACTTCGACCACTCACCTGATTTCGTGCAGCGTCGTGAGCGCAGCTTCTTCCGCTCGGCTCAGGCGCTGCGACGGCACCTGGACGCGGTTTAGAAATTTCCTTGCCGGCCTAACGCGCAGGCGCGCTCACCTGTCCACCGATTGCCACGATGAACCGCGGCAACGATTGGAGACCAGTGTGAGAACTAGGTTGGGCTTTGCCATGCTCTGCGCCTGTGCAGCTCTGGGCTGCGAAACCAGCAACGATGGGTCTCTATTCAACGTGACCACCACGCTGTCGAGTTCGACCTGCGGCGCTGCCGTTACCGTTGAAGACAGCGAAGTATTTCAGGTGCGCCTGACGCTCTCCGACGACGAATTGAAGTGGTACGAGGTAGACACCGGCGACTCAATTCAGGGTTCCGTCAGCAGCAGCGATTTTACGCTTGCCGAGGTCGAGGTCATCCAACTGACGCAAGCGTCGGGTACCGATTCGGCGTGCGCGGTTCGACGTCACGATAGCTACAATGGGACCTTGACGACCTCCAACAGTACCACCATCACTAAGGCCACGGGAGAGGTTGTCTCGAACTACACCGAAGCAACGGGTTATTCTTGCGATGCCTTGATCGGCGTATCAGACGGCTTTTCCGATTTGCCCTGCGCGGTCAACTACACGTTCGTCGCCACTCCAGCGAAGTAGCGCCTACGACGCCGAGCCCCGAAACTGCGACGGTCAGTTCGTGCGTGTGGGGCAGCCGAACTCGAGCTGGAAACTCCCCGTGGCGTCGCTCTGAATGGCCGAACAGGTGAGTGGGCAGAACATGACCTTCGTTGGTGCGGCGGCGTTATCATAGTACCAACCTGGGGTGGCACAGCTTGGCGCCTGGACAAGATCATCGACGGTGCCGTTGCCGTGTTTGAAGCTGACGTTTAGGCCGTCCTTCTGGAACGAAATGGACGTCGGTAGCTGCAGACTGCATTGGAACTGCGATGTCCGAATGCCATCTAGCGCTTGCGTCAGCCGGGTGCGCGTGGTTTCGGGCGGTTGAGTAGCGTCCAGCTGGACGTATTGCGTACCACCGGCAGATGCAATCGCGGCCAGGTCGCCTTGCGCCTCGCCAATGCCGATAACGTACGTGGAAACCGGAGTTGACGCAGCGTGATTGGCCGCACTGACCACCGAGACGATGTCTGCGATGGTATTGGTCAGCCCGGCTGGGTTATTGGCGGGAGCGCAGTTCGTTTCTATTGTGCCCGTGGTCGGATCGTATACCGCAGGTTCGCCGTCAGTGACGAGCACCACGACCGCCTTTGACCCAGGGTCATTTGCCATGAGTTGCTTGGCATAGGCAAGGCCGCCCATGACGGCGGGCAGCGTCGGTGTGCCGCCGCCAGGAGTTGCGGACTCCAGTGCTGAGATGAGCGGAGAGGGTGTTTCCAGCGGGGTTATGGGAACGGCGGGAGTCTTATAGTCCGCGTGGCAGGTCGTCGCTAGGTCACCCGGCGCAGGGAAGAACTCGAGCGACGCCTGGATCCCGATGGTTGCATTGTGCGCGAAGAAGTCGATCATGCCCGCCTTCATCGGGGCCCAGCGGGTGGCCGAATTCTGCCACGACGCTGAGGGACTGTCCCCCATACTTCCGGACTTGTCGTAGATAAACACCATGTAGAGCGGTGTCAGACCTGAGGGTACAATTGCGATGCCGCAGGCGTTCGTCCCCGTGCTGCCAGCCGCACCCGCAGTGCCAATGACGACGCCAGTGGAGCCGCCGGTAACGCCGCCAGATGCGCCCGCGCTCGCGACAGCAGCCCCGCCCTGGGTGAGGGAGCCGCCGTTCGATATTGGGGTTCCGCCGGTCGCAAACGTTGCTGTCGTTCCAGCGCTGCCCACGGCAATGGTTCCACCTTGGGTTGTCGTGACGCCGGCACCACCCGTTGCAGCGACGCTACCTGCTGATCCCACAATGCCCGAGGTGCCACCTGCTGCCGTCGAGTTGCCGCCGCTACTCAGGCCCCCCAGCCCCGGGACGCTGGTACCGCCCTTCCCCGCCGCACTTGCGCCGCCCGTAGCACTTCCCGAAGCAGAGGTGCCTCCATAAGGACTGTCACTGGTCGGGGAATGGGTCGCAGAATTGCAGCTTGTCAGGGACAAGAGCAGGGGCAGAAGCGTGCGCGGCTTGGCAAACGACATAAGAGCGACTCCTCATTACTACAACAACCGAAGCAAACCCAAGGTGCCGCGGCAGCATAGCATGCGGTGCGCTATCGTGGGTGCGAAGCGTTGGGGAACCCAAATCAACTGCGCACCCGCAATTTGCCACTGCTTCTCTGACCCAGAGCAGTCGGCGGAGCCAAGCTCTGAACCGATACTAAGTTCTTGCCCTGGCGCTTGGCGGCGTAGAGCGCACGGTCTGCTGCCTTGAGCAAATGAATTGGTAGGTCCGGCACTTGGGCATGCTCTGGACCCGCATGGACCAGACCAAACGAACAGGAAACTTTGACCTGTCCATCGGCGTCGCAAATTGCACAATTTGCGATCGTCGAACGGATGCGTTCGATGATGCTGACAGCGACCGTATCGCGAGGGACTCCTGGAAGCAGAATCACGAATTCGTCACCGCCTAGGCGTGCCGCGCAGTCGGTTGCACGCACGGTCTGAAGTGCGGTGTTCGCGACCATTTTCAGGATTCGATCGCCCATGGCGTGGCCGAAACCGTCGTTTATCCCCTTGAAATTGTCGACATCAAACACGCAGAGGCACAATCCGGGTAGGCACCCCTTTTGCAGCCATTCGATTGACTCCGCCAGGCGCAAGTCAAAGAGTCCCCGCGAGTAAGCCCCCGTAAGATGGTCACGCATGAGCTGGTCGTTCAACCTTCTGCGTTCGTCGTAGAGCGTGTCAATCTGAAGCACCAGGATCCAAGCGATGCACCCAGTGATGAGGCATGATCCCAGCCAGGTCAACGGAGGCAGATCGAGCAGCTGCATTGCAGTCAGATCATCGCTGATCCCGGTCACCAGCCAAACCAACGTCGTAAGGATTAGCGCGACGATACTGCTCTCCGAATGCCGCGACGCGCCCTTGCGCATTCGCCGATAGACCAAGCCGAGGATCAGGATGGCATACAACGACATCGCCACGATCCAAGCACCCCAGGCGCGGAACCCGGCACCGAATGACAATCCAATGTAGTAGTCTGATGTCCGGTAGAATTCCTTGGCCAAGAAGAAGCGACTGGGTACCAATGTCAATACGATGAACACGGCGTTGACGCCGTACAGCCAGCCGAGCCGCACGGGTGGCACGTAGTCGAAGAACACTACGTAGAAGTGTATCGCCAAGAGGATGTTGAACATGGCGGCGATGATCGTGATGCGGTTGGCAGCATCGAGTAGAGCCAGATCCGTCGACGCGTTCAACAGTGTGGCGAATGCGCCGAGAAATACCGCGCTGACCAGCGCAAGGATCGAAAAAACGAAGTAGTAGGACACTGCCTCGTCGCAGCGTTGCTTCAAGCGTCGATGGAGCGCGAGAAAGAACAACCCAAGCATGCAGTTGACGCCGGAGGTAACAATCATTGGCAATGACAGGAGGCGAATCACCCCTTACACCTCGCCCGTTCTAGAACAGCACCGTCGAGCACATCAAGTTGCCATGCCAGCTTTCGGCATTGGCGAAGAACGCGCCTTGCTCACCTGCGGTGGCGATCCCGACGAAGGGCGCGCCGCCAACCGCATGGCTGAACTCTTGGCAGATACGGTCGGCATGCTCGAGCATCGTGGCGAGGCTGCCTGCGCAGTAGACGAGCAAGGCCGCATGCGGGCGCCTGGCTTGTGAACCCCGTGCGCGCTCGACTGTGCGACGCACGCGGCCTATTAGCGAATCGCCCGTACTCGTCATCAGTGTGACCTGATCGGAGACCGCAAACTCCGAGAAGAAGCTCAGCGACTTCGATGGCAGAAGCACCAAGTGCGGATGGGATAGAATGCGCCTGTCCATACCATGCGCCGAACCCACGGGTCGGGACAGTGGACTCAGGCTTGTGTTGAGAACAACGGGGCCACCAGATTTCAGCTGCTGCGCGATCGCCCCACCGGTCCACTGGTTGTAGACTTCTGCTGCAGGGCGTCCATCGATCTGGTGGATGACTCGCCCGTCGACCTTGGTGACGGTACCACTATGCTCCGTCGGAAGAAACCCACCCATGAACGCGCCTTGCATGTCGCGTGCGCTGACGATACCTGCCAAGACGAATCCTTCTCCGAGCACGCCACCTCCGGAGAATACCCGTTGTTTGCCGCTCATGCGCTCGTCGGCGGCACTGCCGCCGAATACTGGGACGGTCTTGGCGAAAACACTGCCAACTCCCTCGAGGATGCGTTCCTCGAAGCCGGGCGTCGCGTGCAGTAGCAGCATGTTTGGGCGCGTCCCGAGTTGCGTTGCGATGTCTTGACAAGCTTTCGCGGCGCATTCTTTGGCGTGAGCCGTTCCTGTCTGCTGCAAAGACACGGCAACTTTCACGCTGTCGTTGGCTTCGCCGACGAGCAGGCAAACCTTGCGCAAGAAGCCGAGCGAGGTAAAAACGCCAGCAAACGAAGTAGCACCAAAGACTGGCACCTTGCCCAAGTGACGATGGAACGCGCTCAGGATGCGCTCGTAGGGAGCGTCGTCGATGCCATACATCGCCACCCAGCTCGGAGAACGCCTTGCTAGGGCGCCGAATTGCCGATCGAGCGCTTCCGTCGACTGATCCGAATTGTCCAAAATGACTAGGTGCATGGTTGGCTACTCGTCGGGTGCTGCCGCGGGCGGGGGTCCCCCTGGGGACGACGAGTAAAACGGCGGAACTTCACGGTTCTTTAAGCCCACACTCGTCCAAGGGTGGGCAAGTTACGCTTCGGCCCTTGACCCTGCGCGATTCCTCTGCGATAGCCTCACCACTTGCCCGAATTCACTTGCCAAATCTGCAGCAAACCCTTCAGCGTTACCGACGAGGCGCTTGCGCGCTATCCCGGCTGGGTACCGAAGAAGTGCTATCGCTGCAAGAAGGCACAACCGAGCTCAAGTTCCGGGGCAAGCTCGCGCGGTGCCGGCGCGTCCGCACCTGCCAAGAAGAAGAGCGCAGGCTCGGCCTCCGCGACTCGTGAGCTCGATCTACCCGTCGCGGAAGTGCTGAAGCTTTTTCACGATGGGCCAAAGACAGGCGTGTTCACCGACGGTGCGGCCAACCCTAACCCCGGTGCTGGTGGATGGGGCGCTGTTTACGTCGTCGACGACGTGATCCAAGGTGAAAGCTACGGCGACGAGCCCCACACGACGAACAACCGCATGGAGTTGCTGGCTCTACGCGGGGGCATGGCGCTGGTCCCTGCCAAGGAATCAGCCATCATCTACACGGACAGCCAGCTCTGCGTGAACACCTTCACCACCTGGGCTAAGGGCTGGAAGGCGCGCGGCTGGAAGCGCAAGGACGGGGCGATCAAGAACCTCGAACTCGTCAAAGAGATCTACGAGCTATTGCAAGGGCGACCGGAGATCAAGTTGCAGTGGATCGCTGCCCACAGTGGCAATCGTTGGAATGAATATGCCGACGCTTTGGCGACGGCATATCGGCGTAGCGTGAAGTAGTTCGTGTCAGGGGACACCAGGCCGCGCATGGGCGGCTTCGTACAAGCGCGCTGCAGGCGGCGGAGCAGGTGTACGCCCTGAGGCAGCAGCCGGGTCTGGCGCGGGCGGCCGGGGGAGGGGGTGCGGGGAGTGGCACTCTGACCGCGGGTGGGATTTGCGCTTTCCGGGACGAGAAAACGGCGTGCAAGGACGGTCGCGGCAAAGGAGTTATGCCCAGGAAATGCCGCTAGAAATGGCCTGAGGGGCCGTTTCACCGGCCCGTTGGTATATCAACGCTTGACGTTGCACAGTCAGAGATCCTAGCCTCGGCCCGCGGAGTCACCCGACGCATGCGGGCTTCCCTCGTTACCCCACTCATCAGTTGTCTATTCTTGGTTTGGTCCGGCAGTGCCTTGGCCCAATCGATGGATCCTGCCGTCGATCGTCTGGTCGATCCTGCTAGGCAAGCCCTGTGTCGCGTTGGTGGCAAGATCAACTTGCCCGAGAACCCGACGCCCGCACAATCTGCGGCCTACCAGCCCTGTCTGCCGGATAATGCTGCGTTCCACCGCTTGGCAGCCCAGTACGGGTTTGCATTTGCGCCCACCGCCATGCATGCGGCGAGTACGACGGGCGTTGGTGGTTGGCACGTTGCGATCGAAGCGGCATACACGAGCATTGATTCGGGTGCTGCCTACTGGAAAGACGGTTCGCGTGGTTCGGCCAGCTTAGGGGATGGCAACACCACGAACAGCAACCCCGCGGGCGTGCTGCAGCTCTATTCCTTCAAGTTGCGCAAGGCCTTCGGCTACGGCATCGAAATGGGAGCTCAGACGGGCTTCATGCCACAGACTTCGCTGTGGAATGCAGGTGTCGACATTCGTTGGAGCTTGTTCGAAGGCTTCCGTACCGGCATTCCCGGCTACATTCCCGATTTCGCCGTAGGTGGTGGAGTCCGAACCATCACCGGAACGCACCAATTCCAGCTGACCATCGCCAGTTTCGACACGCAGCTTTCCAAGCGCATCCGCGTGGCTGACGCGGTAGTGCTCACGCCGTGGATTGGCTACCAGCATCTGTGGACCTTCATCGACTCGAACGTCATCGACATGACTCCTGGGACAAACCAGGAGCAGCTCTGCAATCCGCTTGGTCAGGCCGTACCGGGGCAACTCACCGATCCCAAGACGACAGCCAACGACTACACGGGCAAGGTGGTCTGTTCCCCGAATGGATCCGGTGCGGATTTCAACAACAATCGGGCCTTTGGCGGGGCCACTGTCATTCGTCAGCGCCTGCTTATCGGTACGAACATTCGTCACGAGCATCTGATGTTTGGTCTGCAGTTCATCACCGACTTGGTAAAGCCCGCTGATGCCCAGACGGGCGACATGGAGAAGGCCGATCTTGCCGGCATGCCGCGGCAATGGACTGCGGTGCTCGACGCCGGTCTGATCTTCTAGATTTTCAGTGCAGCGTCTCGTGCTTGGGGTGCTTCATCCGTGCCGTTCTTTCCGGTTCGGTCTTGGACCAGGGCTTGTGATCACCGGCGCCGAGTTGGTCCCCGCCTGATTTGGTTTGGTCAGTGCGGCGTGGCAGCGGCCCACCGAAGCCGAGCGCGACGATGGTTCCAAAGATGCTCACCGTGGCACTGAAGAATAGCCCCCAAGTCCAGCCGAACTCGATCGGCACATGCACCTTGCTCGTGGGTGACACGTTGGCCAAAATAAGGATCTCGCCTGCGGAAAGGGAGGCGAAGAATGCACAGATCGCGCGAACGCCGCGCATGCTCGCAATGCTGCGTCGCGTAATCACCAGTGGGATGAGAATGAACCAACCGACTGCGCCTCCCCAAACCCAACCGGCGAAGTGTCGAGCGATGAGATAGCCGCTCAATATGACATCCTCGGGTTTTCTGATGACGAACCAGGGCTGAAAGAAACCCAACAGCCCCAGCAAGGCCAAAAGGACGAGCAGGCCCCGCCCGCGACCCAGATCGAACAGACCGCGCTTCCTGTGTTCTTCAGGGGTCTTTTCGAGTTCGGCCTCCCGCTCCAGTTGCGCCTCGGCCGACGGCGGCATTTCGTGCAGCGGGAGCAAATCTACATCGCAATCAGGGCAATGTGCGACGCCTTCATCGTCGCTCCACATCTCCCGACAGAATGGACAGGCGAAAATTTGGGCCACTCGGTTCACGAGCATACCCGGTCGTGGAGGTCCGGGCTATGCTTTGGGCTACCGATGCGCGATATCGTCGCCGCCCTGTTCGAAATCCCCGAAGATGCCCCGCACCTCGAGCAGGCGCTGACGCACCCGAGCTTTACCAACGAGGCTCGGCACGCCCCCGACAACCAGCGCTTGGAATTTTTGGGGGATGCCGTACTCGGACTCTGCACCAGCCAATTGCTGTTCGAGCGCTATCCCGAGGCTGACGAGGGCACCCTGACGCGCCTGCGTGCGCAGCTGGTCAATACCGAGCGGCTCGCGGAATGGGGGCGTTCTCAGGGTGTCGCTGAGGCGATTCGTTTGGGGCGCGGAGCTTTGTCCAGTGGCTTGCGTGAGAGCAACAATGTCTTAGCCGACGCCGTAGAAGCCTGCATAGCTGCGGCCTATTTGGACGGTGGCCTGAGTGCCGCGCGCGCCGCTTGTGCCCGCATCGTCGGTCCCATGCTCGAGCTGCTCGACCAAAATGGTACACGCGACCCAAAGAGCGACCTGCAGGAGTATGTTCAATCGCGCGGTCTCGGTTTGCCCGTCTACGAGGTCAGCGACAGTGGCGGCCCGGCCCACGATCGTTGGTTCGAAGTGCGTGTCGGCATTGCCGGACAATGGCTAGCCAAGGGGCGCGGACGTTCCAAGCGCCTTGCCGAACGAGCTGCTGCCGAAGATCTGCTGCTGCACTGCGCGGAATTGCTCGGCACCGATGAGCATATGCGCGACACCACGCCCGACGAGGACCTGCAGGATAGCGTCGGTGAGCGCGACACGTTGGCTTGCATCGTTCCGGCTGATGGCACCCAATCCGTCGATTCTCTTCGACAGAGCAAGTCCTCTGACATCGATGCTAGTTCGAACGACGTGGCGTTCGAGCGCCAGGAACCAAAGGAAAGGTGACCATGAAGCGCTGGATCTTGCTCGTGCTGTCGCTGATTCTCGTCACGAGCGTCGCCTGGGGCGGTACCTATCTAGACCGTGCCACTCTGCTAGTCATCGAAGCGCGTCGCGCCAGTCAGTTCTTGCGCCAGCGAAGCCACGACAAGGAGCTGGCTCGTATCGTGCATCAAGTCGCATTGGCGCGCCTCGAGGCAGCTCAAAAGATGACGGTTCCGAAGGAAGTCGTCTTGGCACATCCGCACGTGCTCATCGTCCTCGAGCATCACGAGCGTGCCGCCGAGGCCGCTGCGGAGGGCAATGTCCCGAGATTCCTCGTGTACGAACTCAAGGCGGACGAGGAAGAACGCGTTCTGCGCAGCGTCTTCGAACAGCTGGGTTGGCCCTTGCCGAAACCTTAGGGACACTTCTACGGAATCTAGATATTTCCTTGAGCTGAATCTGCACTCCCCAAACCAATCTCGTCGTCATTTAAGTGCCCGATGCCGATTGTGCTAGCCTTGGCCGGTGTCTGACGCGAATCAAGAGACCCCAGCGCAGCGCCTGCGACTGACATTCGACCTTATCGCCTTTGCCGAACGAATGCTAAGAAAGAGGCTACGGCGAGAGTCTCCCGGGATGGATGAAGCAGAACTGCAGTCCAGAGTTGTAGCCTGGTACGAAACACGCCCTGGGGCGTGTAACGGAGATGGTGACGGTCGTGTGGGGTCATGGCCGCGACGGTGAACCCGGTCGAAGCGGCACTCGGCCGCATTCGGGCGGCGCTTGTCGAAGTGGGAGCAGACTACGCGCTGGTTGGTGGACTTGCCGTCTCCACTTGGACCAATCCGCGAACGACGAGGGACGTCGATCTGGCCGTTGCCTGTAATACCGACGACGCGGCTGAGCAAGTCATCTTCGGTCTGCAAGAGCGCGGCTACGTGTTGCAGACGCTGCTTGAGCACGAACCATCGGGAAGAATCGCTACGACTCGCCTCACTCGACCAACCGAGCCAGGCGTATTCGTCGATCTCCTGTTTGCGTCTTCCGGAATAGAATCCGAGATTGTAAAAGACGCTGAACTGCTAGAAGTCGTTGATGGCTTACAGCTGTCGGTCGCTGCAATCCCGCATCTGGTGGCAATGAAGATGCTCGCACGTAACGATCGTCAACGTCCTCAGGATTGGGACGACTTGCGCGCTCTGGCAGCTGTTGCCCGGCCAAAAGAACTTGAGCGTGCGCGTGAACTGCTGAGGCTGATCGAAACTCGAGGATTCCATCGGGGGCGCGCATTACTCGCAGAATACGAGGAATTTCTGCGAGACGTGGCGAAACCACCGAAGGCTGGCCCAGGCGCGCCGTGAGCCCTGGGGTGGCAGGCAAAACCGGTCAGTCTCGTGTAGGTAGCCACGCCCGCTGCAGCTTTGCTCCAGCCTTGAATGGGCGCCCGGGCCTGCAGCCTGCGACCTCACTTACTCCCCCGGCTCGATACTGCAGTCGTACCGCAGAATCGCTCCGGGAGTCGTCACCTGCGTGCTGCCGGCGACGAAGCGAAATGCGATCGGCGTGCCAGTGCTAGGGCAAAGCGCAGTACAATCAGGCGAAGCCGGTGGGTAGCACCACCCCGATGGGCCAACGGCGGGCTGGATGCTTACGTGCGCTCGCTCCCGTTGGGAGACGACCCATCTGCGGTCAGCGAATATCCGCGTGATACGACTGCAGTGAGCGGATGGCGACCTTCTCTTGCCGAGCGGCTTCGATGGCCAGCGCGGCTGCGCGGGCGGCGGCCATGGTCGTGACGTACGGGACTTTGGTCTTCACGGCCGCCTTGCGGATGTAGGAGTCATCGCGGCTGCCGCGTTTGCCCATCGGCGTGTTGACCACGAGCTGCAACTCGCCATTGGCGATGGCATCGGTGATGTTGGGGCGTCCCTCGTGCAGCTTCAGGATCAGATCCGCAGCTACGCCGTTTTCGGTCAAAAATTTGTGGGTTCCCGCGGTTGCGCGGATCCGGAACCCGAGGCGCACGAAGTCTTTTGCCACGCTCAGGGCTTCAGTCTTGTCGTTGTTGGTAACGGACAAGAGCACCGTGCCCTGTTGTGGCAGATACTGCTTGGCGGCTTGTTGGGCCTTGTGGAATGCCAAGGGGAAGGAACTCGCGAGCCCGAGCACTTCACCCGTCGAACGCATCTCCGGACCAAGCACAGGGTCGACCTCGTGATACATGTAGAAGGGGAAGACGGCCTCCTTGACCCCGTAGTGGGGCACTTTGCGCCGTCTCAGCGCCAATTCCGCCAGCGACTTGCCCATCATGATCTCGGTCGCGTGCTTGACCATGTTGAGGCCGCACACCTTGGACACGAGCGGAACCGTGCGTGACGCACGTGGGTTGGCTTCGAGAATGTAGACCACATCGTCAGCGATAGCGTACTGGATGTTGATAAGTCCCTTGACCTTGAGCTCCATTGCGATTCGGCGCGTGTATTCCTCGATCGTGCGCTGGTGCTTCTCCGGAATGGAAACCGGCGGCAGCACGCAGGCAGAATCTCCAGAATGAACCCCGGCCTCTTCGATGTGTTCCATGATGGCTGGAACGAAGGCATCGACACCATCGGAGATGGCATCTGCCTCGACTTCTAGCGCGTGGGTCAAAAAACGGTCGATGAGGATCGGGCGATCCGGTGAGATATCCACGGCGCGAGCCACGTAGTGGCGCAGCATCTCCTCGTCGTGCACGACTTCCATGCCGCGCCCACCGAGTACGTACGAGGGGCGCACCATGAGCGGATAGCCGATGCGGCTCGCAATCTCAACGGCCTGAGTGAGATTGCTCGCCATCCCCGACGCCGGCTGTGGGATTTCAAGGCGCGACATGACGACGCGGAATTGATCGCGGTCTTCTGCAAGATCGATCGCGTCAGTCGAGGTGCCGAGGATGTTTACGCCTGCGGCTTCGAGTTGTTTGCAGAGATTGAGCGGCGTTTGCCCGCCAAACTGCACGATCGCGCCGACGGGGCGCTCCTTCTCGTAGATCGCCAGAACGTCCTCGACCGTGAGCGGCTCGAAGTAGAGCTTGTCTGAGGTGTCGTAGTCGGTGGACACGGTCTCGGGGTTGCAGTTAACCATGATGGTCTCGAACCCGAGTTCGCGCAGAGTGAACGCTGCGTGCACGCAGCAATAGTCGAATTCGATCCCTTGCCCGATGCGGTTTGGTCCGCCGCCAAGTACGAGGACTTTCTTGCGCGCGCTCGTGCCGACCCGATCCGGAGCGTTGTAGGTCGAGTAGTAATAGGCGGCATCACTTACGCCGGACACTGGCACCGGTTCCCAACCTTCGACGACGCCGAGCCGTGCGCGCTGAGCGCGGATCTTTGACTCATCGAGTTCGAGGATTCGGGCCAGATAGCGGTCGGCGAAACCGTCCTTCTTGGCGCGCGTCAAGAGGTCGTCCGGCAGTTGTGCGCCCTTGTGCTTGAGTAACTCTTGCTCGAGCTCGACGAGTTCCTTCATCTGATGGATGAACCAAGGCTTGATGTGGGTGAGCCGGAAGAGTTCGTCGATGTTGGCGCCCTTGCGCAAGGCCTCATACATGACGAACTGGCGTTCGCTCGTGGGAAAGGCCAAAAGTGCCATCAGTTCGTCCAACGAGCGGTTGGCAAAATCTGCGGCAAACCCGAGGCCATGGCGCCCGTTTTCCAGCGAACGGATTGCCTTCTGAAAGGCCTCCTTGTAGTTCTTGCCGATGCTCATGACCTCGCCCACGGCGCGCATCTGAGTGCCAAGGCGGTCCTCGGACCCCTTGAACTTCTCGAAGGCCCAGCGCGCAAACTTGATCACGACGTAGTCGCCCGAAGGCGTGTACTTCTCGAGGGTACCGTCGCGCCAGTAGGGCATTTCGTCCAGCGTCAAGCCGCCTGCGAGCAATGCCGAGACATAGGCAATAGGGAACCCGGTTGCCTTGGAGGCAAGGGCCGAGCTGCGCGAGGTGCGAGGATTGATTTCGATGACGACGATGCGTCCGTCGCGCGGATTGTAGGCGAATTGGACGTTGGTTCCACCAATGACGCCAATCGCCTCCACGATGTCGTACGAATGCTTCTGCAGGCGCTTCTGCACTTCCACGGGCACATTGAGCATGGGCGCGGCACAGAAGGAGTCTCCGGTGTGCACCCCCATCGCATCGATGTTCTCGATGAAGCAGACGGTGATCTTCTGGCCTTTGGAGTCGCGGACGACCTCGAGTTCGAGTTCTTCCCAGCCCTCGACGGATTCCTCAATCAGAACTTGATGCGTCATGCTGGCGGCGAGGCCGCGTGCTACCACGGTTCGAAATTCGTCCAGGTTGTAGACCAGGCCGCCACCGGTACCGCCCATGGTGTAGGCGGGCCGCACCACGCAGGGGATCCCGATCTTCTGAACGAGGCGCTCAGCTTCCTCTAAACTGTATGCGATCTCGCTCTTTGGCATCTCGATGCCCAGCGAGGTCATCGTGTCCTTGAAGATCTGACGGTCCTCTCCGCGTTCGATTGCATCGGCTTGGACGCCGATGATGCGAACGCCGTACTTCGCCAGAACCCCACTTTTGAAGAGCTCAGAGGAGAGGTTCAATCCGGTTTGCCCACCGAGGTTCGGGAGCAACGCGTCTGGACGTTCCTGGGCGATGATGCGTTCAATCGTGGGCGCATCGAGAGGCTCGATGTAGGTCACGTCAGCCATTCCCGGATCCGTCATGATCGTGGCCGGGTTGCTGTTGACGAGCACGATCTCGTAGCCGAGGCTTCGCAGCGCCTTGCAAGCCTGCGTGCCGGAGTAGTCGAATTCACAGGCCTGGCCGATCACGATGGGACCGGAGCCGATGATGAGCACCTTATGTATCGTGGAGTCCTTGGGCATAGTGGGAGAACTCCGTAGCATTTCCGTTCTGTTTCACACGCGTTTCCAAATCATGTCTTGAGCTGCGCTGCCCCAGCCCAGAGCGCGAACTCTCGGATTGTCTGCCAGCGCGACGCGTCGCAAAAACTCTAATTATTACATTGGCATCCATACTCTGGAGCAGATCGCCACCTCAGGCCGCCTGGCCTTTCAGCGACTGCGACCACGCCGTGACGGCGGTCGGCATGGCGTCAGCCGCCAGTGGCGCCCCTTTCGCTGCGCAATGCCGGGATGATTTAGGTTCGCAACCCTCCTTCTGCGCAAGATTCGCTAGAGGTCAATGAGACTGCAAGGTTGTTGGTTTGTGTGGTTGGGGCGGCATGCAAACGGACTTGTGCGATCACCCACGGAACGGCGCGCAAACGATGCCAGCAGGACGACCGCGATACACCGGTTGGCGTTCGTCCAGACGCGTCGCCTACCAAGCGCCACGTGAGAATCCCCTCACGGCTGGTACTGGCGGCGCCGCAGCTCCCCTAGAGCGGTAGACAGTTCGGTGGCATCGACGTATCGCTCGACTGGGGACTTGGACAAGCATTTCTGGACGAGACTCTCTACCTCATCACATACCGCACAATCGATCGTCTCGGAGATCCGAGGAGCACTGCGTTCCACCTTGGCCAGCAGAACTTCAGTTGGGCTACGACCCGTAAACGGGGGTTTGCCGGTGAGCATGAAGAAGAGCAATGCCCCAACACCGTAGACATCCGATGCCGGTCCCGCCACCTTGCCGCGCGCGGCTTCGGGTGACATGTAGGCTGGAGTCCCAACGATCGCTCCCGTACGTGTCAGACCGTCGTCGATGTGAAGGCCACCCACCTTGGCGATGCCGAAATCCAGAACCTTGACGAAATCCTGTTCGTTGCCTGCGTGCGTGATGAATATGTTCTCAGGCTTGACGTCGCGATGCACGATGCCTCGCTGGTGCGCTTCGGCCAGCGCTCGCGAAATGCGGTGCGCAATACGCAATGCGCGAGACAATTCGAGCGGACCGGAACGCTCCACCAGCTCTCGAAGGTTGAACCCGTCGAGCAACTCCATCGCATAGAACCAGATCCCGTCTTCAGTAACCCCATAGTCGAAGACACGAACCGTGTTTGGATGTGTGAGTTGCGTCATAGCGGAAACCTCTTGCTCGAATCGCTTGACGGCGACGGAATCGGAGCCCTGCTCTTGTCGAAGGATCTTGAGCGCAACGTCGCGGTGCAACCCCGCGTGGTAGGCAACCCATACTTCACCCATGCCACCACGGCCAATGCGGCGCTTCAAACTGTACTTCCCGATGCTCCGCGATTCGAACAGTTGCCGCCGCATCGCCCAGTTGCCGTGGCCGGCCCATACACAGATCCCCAACGACAGTGCGTGCACGTAGAGGTTCTGAGTGAATATCGAGAGCGCTTTCGGATCCGAGAATTGGGCGCGAACCTCGTCACTGAACCCAGCGCAGACCAACAGCGTCAGTGGGTAGGATAGGACGGGCGTCCCCAGCAACCATGAACCTCGACGCCAATGCGCGGCCAACACCGAACTGCGCGACACGAGCGTGATCAGCACGCCCTGAGCGTAGCGCGTGGCAATCCCTTCGTAGGCAAGACCGAGCAGCGCGATGCAGCCGTTCATGATCGCGAAAATCCCGACATCAATCGCATTCAACTGGCGACGGGATATGGGGCTGCGAATACGTAGTCGAACGACGACCATCATGACAAAAGCCATGCCGATGGCGCGAATGCTAGCGTAATGCAGTAATTCACCGTGGCCGCCATATCGCACCACCATCCAGTCCTGGATGAAGAAGGACGCCCACGCGACCGCGCCGAGGGTGCTGAGGAAGCGCAGGCGCATGATATCGCTTACTAACTCCTCCCGTTCGATGCGGTCGATTTGCTGCGCTTCGACATCCTTCGCGTCGGCAGTGGTTGTGAGAACCGATGACAGCTTCGGTCGAGTGTTTCCCGCCTCGGCCAGTGTCGGGACTACCGGCGGCTCCGAATTGGAGATGGGAGGAACCCCTTTGCTCGCGAGCGTGTGTCCGACCCCTGACGGGCCGGGTGGCGCAGACGAAGCGAAGGGCTTCAAGTTAAACATCGATCAATCGCTTCCCCGAGGTTCAATGGGTGAGTCATTCACTGGGAAGGGTTCCACGTGATGCAGTCTTGTGGCCTAGGGGGTAGAGGGGTTCACTAGACTGCGACATGAACAGGCCTGCGCAACGGGTCCTCCTTCGCATCGAGGAACCTTGCCTAATACGGTCACGCAGCTGCGTTCGTAAGCTACAACATGGGCACCGCCTAGTAGCCTGCTTGAGGCCGATGCAAGGTCCGAGAAGGGAGCCGAAATGACGGATCGGCGGCAAAGGAACCGAAACAGGCTTTGGCATTGTCTGCGGCCAGTCAGGTTCGCGTCGTCTGACAACTGCGCGTGTCGCACACGCACTCACACGCATAGATCCTTGATGCCACACGCCCCCGAGTTTCCTCGAGGGCGTGTGCGCGAGTTCTCGTAGGTGAAGGTGCAGTACACGCAGGTCGACGAGGACTTGCCGCCGAGTGACGCCGATCCGGGCAAGTGCTCTGACCAGTAGGTATGCCAACTGGCGGCGTCACTCACCTGATGTCTGCGTGATACGACTGCAGCGAGCGGATGGCGAACTTCTCTTGGCGTGCGGCTTCGCTGGCCAGCGCAGTTGCTTTTTACCGCGGTTGCTTTTTACCGCGGTTGCTTTTTACCGCGGTTGCTTTTTACCGCGGT
>CAYVXY010000007.1:29500-71072 GCA_964454965.1 uncultured Polyangiaceae bacterium
CCGCGGTTGCTTTTTACCGCGGTTGCTTTTTACCGCGGTTGCTTTTTACCGCGGTTGCTTTTTACCGCGGTCCCATTTTTCTTGTTGGCCGTAAGTCCATGAGTGACTCCTTCTTGTCACCCGTCTTGTCAACTTACACAAAATTTCTGACGTTCCCGCGGACGGGTTTGAGCTCCTCCCAGCCCTCGACGGATTCCTCGATGTGGACTTGATGCAGCAAGCTGCCTGAGTGCGCTCGATCAGCTAGATCTGCATTTTGGGGTTCACGGAAGGGCCTGTACGAGCGGGGGCCCGACAGGCCCCGCTCGTACAGGCTACGTTCCTATTCTACCGACAGGCTGTTGAAGTCCTCGAGCTACACTCAGAACGGCTGAATCAGTTCTTTTCTGCCGTCATTGTCAACATCTGCGATCTCCCAGGCAAGTGCCCCAGAGCCTTGGCCCATGTTGGCATTGCCCCACTTGGTCACCATAGCGCTCCCATTCCAACCATAGACGAGCAGCCCCAATTTGCCACCATTGTCAAACGGCTGAACCAAGTCATCTCCATAGGTACTAGCTATGCCGGAAGTGTAGTCGACGTCCGCCGCGAGCCACTTGAGCGCGCCTGCGCCTTGGCCCATGTTGGCATTGCCCCACTTGGTCACCATGGCGCTACCGTTCCAACCATAGACAAGCAGCCCCAATCTGCCGCCACTATCAAACGGCTGAAGTATCTCCGTTCCAGTCTTGTTGTCGACGTTTGCAGCCAACCAGGCGAGCGCACCCGAGCCTTGGCCCATGTTGGCGTTGCCCCACTTGGCCACCATGGCGCTGCCGTTCCAACCATAGACAATCATCCCCAACCTGCCGCCATTGTCGAACATCTGCACCAAGTCTTTTCGGCCGTCATTGTCTACGTCTGCAGTCAGCCAGGCGAGTGCAGCGGAACCTTGGCCCATGTTGGCGTTGCCCCATTTGGTCACCATGGCGCTGCCGTTCCAACTGTAGACAAGCAGTCCCAAGTTGCCACCGTTGTCAAAGGGCTGAATCAACTCTTCTCCATAGGTACTGGATACACCGGACTTGTAATCAACATCTCCAACTAGCCATTTGATCGCGCCAGAGCCTTGGCCCATGTCGGCGTTGCCCCACTTGGTGACCATGGCACTACCGCTCCAACCATAGACAAGCAGCCCCAATTTGCCGCCATTGTCAAACGGCTGAAGAAGTTCTTTTCTGCCGTACGTGTCGCGATCGATATCCGCAGTCAACCAGGCAAGTGCGCCGGAACCCTGTCCCATGTTCGCATTGCCAAATTCGGTAACCATGGCGCTGCCGTTCCAACCCCAGGAGATCAGCCCAAGCCTACCGCCATTGTCAAATGGCTGAAGCAGTTCTGATCCGGCGCGGTCATTGTCGACATTTCCGGTCAACCAGGCGACTGCAGCGTCACCTTGTCCCATGTTCGCGTTGCCAAATTCGGTAACCATGGCGCTGCCGTTCCAACCGTAGGAGATCATCCCTAGCTTTCCATTGGCCGCATGGGCAACGGAGACGCCACCAAGAGCAGCCACCAGAAGCGCAGCCTTACACATTAACACGGAGCGTTGATATGCTTTCATTTTTCTTGTCCTTCTCTTCACTGTTACAGGAAAGGGCAGAAGGGAACGCGCTTGGCATTCGCTCCGCCCGTCCAGACTGGATGTCAAATTCAATGAATCCGCCGCTGCCAATTGGTTCTCGCGCGTGCCGCATCGCGCTAACATCATCACAACTATGGACGCGGCAGAACTGAATCTCGGATTCGTATCCCTCATTCACTCCTTCATCCGCTCTTTAGGGGACAACGACGAAGTCCGCCACCAATCGACGACCTTCGCGGATTCGTCAATGTCGTCAGTTGGGGCCGAGACGTGGACACACGAACGCGTCAGGTTTGCTCGGCAGTGTCCGATGCGGCGTGGCGATCCTTGCAGCCCAAGGTGGGCGGCAATGTTCGTTCGGATTCAATCGGTCAGAAGTGCGTTCTCCACGATTGGCGCGGCCCCATTTTAAACTGTGTCTATCTCTCCGCATCCGTAGACACGCCGTCTGTGGATGTGACGCACACAAAGTGCGTCCAATGGGTATGAAATCAGTTCACAGGCGGTATGCTAGACATTTCTGACTTTGGGTGATGCGTGCTGGCAGCGTCTAACCTATTGGAACAGTTTGGTAGTTCTTGACCGAACTTACTCGCTGAGAGCATTGGTTGAGACTTTCGCGAATGCTTTCAAACTGCCGGCGAAGGCGACTTCCACTCCATTGGTGAAGGATCCGTCACCTGGTGCTGCGTACCTGTTTGGCAGTGCTACCAGTGAGCCCACACAATGCTGAGGCATCCGGGAATTGGTCCTCGAATCAATAAGTGATCCAGGATCCCGTGCCGCAGAAATGCCCGCAGCCGCAAGCGTTGTCTGCAGATCTGTAGCGGCTGACATATGCCAAGTGTAGGGCGACAAGTTTTCAACACGTCGAAGCGTCAACAACTGGCAGAACCTCGCTCAAGTGTCCTCGCTCAAACAGGCAACAAGCTCTTGCGCTAGCAATGAGCCTACCTGCGGTGCGACCAAGCGCCTTGGTCACGTCGAACCGACCAAATGGCCAGGGATTCGCGCCGGACGTCACTACACGACGCGGCGAACACCGATCGCTACTGTTGGTGTGCGGGCAGGTATCGACAAAACCCCTCGCCCAAGCTGCAGGCTGGGCTAAAAGCACCCCCAGCGCATCGTCTACGGAAAGGAAACACGCATGCTTCGGAATTGCAGGAACTACCTCCTCGCCACGGTCTCGGCCATCGCGATCGGTTTGCCGGGCTGCGTCCATTCACGCGCACCGGAAGCTAGACCGGCATTCTTGGATCCGAAGTTGCCAATGGAGCAGCGTGCCAAGGATCTGGTGGGGCGGATGACGCTGGAAGAAAAGGCGGCCCAGATGATGGAGAATGCTCCTGCCATTCCGCGGCTCAAAATTCCCGCCTACGTCTGGTGGAACGAAGCGTTGCACGGTGTCGCCCGCGCTGGCGTGGCCACCGTGTTTCCGCAAGCAGTGGGCCTGGCCGCGACCTGGGACACGCAGTTGATGCATGAGGTCGCCGTCGCGATTAGCGACGAAGCCCGCGCCAAGCACCATCTGGCTGCGCGCCGTGGACCGACCTGGTACTACCAGGGTCTTACATTCTGGTCGCCCAACATCAACATCTTTCGCGACCCGCGTTGGGGGCGAGGTCAGGAGACCTATGGTGAGGATCCTCTGTTGACCGGGGCCATGGGCGTCGAATTCGTACGCGGGCTACAAGGGGATGACCCTCGGTACGTGAAGGTGATCGCCACCGCCAAACATCTCGCTGTGCACAGCGGTCCTGAGTCGTTGCGCCACGGCTTCGATGCAAAGGTTGACGATCGCGACCTAAGAGAAACCTACCTTCCGGCTTTCCGACAGCTGGTACGCGAGGGCCACGTTGCTTCGGTGATGTGCGCCTACAACCGAGTGCGCGGCCTGCCCGCCTGCGGCAGCGACTACCTGCTCAACGAGGTTCTCAGACGAGAGTGGGGCTTCACAGGCTATGTGGTTTCCGATTGCGGCGCGATTGATGACATCTACTTGGGTCATCACACCAAGCAGACCGTGGCCGAGGCTGCCGCGCTGGGCGTGAGCGCAGGCTGTGAGCTCAATTGCGGCACTGCGACCTTCAACGCCAAGCACCGGGAACCGTACCTTGAACTCGGTCAGGCCGTGCGCCAAGGGTTGATTGCGGAGAGCGCGCTCAGTTCTGCCGTGGAGCGATTGATGCTGGCCCGGTTCAAGCTTGGCATGTTCGACCCGCCCGAGCTGGTGCCCTATACGCGCCTCTCTCCCCAGGTCATCAACAGCCCGCAGCATCGGCAGCTTGCGCTTAGGGCAGCCCGAGAATCCATCGTACTGCTCAAGAATGATGGCAAGACCTTACCGCTAAGCAAGTCGATCAAGTCGCTAGCAGTGATCGGTCCCAATGCTGACGACCTTGATGTTTTGGTCGGCAACTACAACGGCTCGCCCAACCACCCGGTGACCGTCTTGCAGGGCCTGCGTGACAAGCTGGGCGCGTACACCCAAATTCGCAGCCCGGGTGGGTTTCCATTGGCCGAAGGAATTCCCAGCTTTACTACCGTTCCCAGCGAAGCGCTTTTCACGTCAGAGGGCGGACGGCGGCAATCAGGACTCCGCGGGGAGTATTTTCGAGCTCGGTTCGCTGGAGCCCCGATTCTTACTCGAGTCGACCCAAGGATCGATTTCAATTGGCACATGGATTCACCGGCGGCAGGTCTTGACCAGGAGAGCTTCAGCGTCCGGTGGACGGGTGAACTGGTCGCAGCACAAACGGGAGACTTCGAGCTCGGTGGATTCGGTCTCACCGGATACGATCTCTACCTGGACGATCAACTGCTGGTCAAATCCGAGCGCTTCCATGAACCGCTGATTGCGTCCAAGCGTGTGCAACTGGTGGCAGGCAAGGCCTATCGAATCAAGATCGAGTACTACCACCAGCATCATGACGCCCATTTCAAGCTGCTCTGGGCGATGCCGGGGCAACGTCCGATGGAGGCGGCTCTCGAAGCGGCTCGTGCCTCTGACGCCACCGTGCTGGTCCTTGGATTGTCTCCTCGCGTAGAAGGTGAGGAGATGCCGATTTCGGTCAAGGGTTTCCGTGGGGGCGATCGAGACACGCTGGACCTACCCGAAATTCAGCAGCGCCTGATGGAGCAGGTGGTGGCGATGGGAAAGCCCGTGGTGCTGGTCTTGATGAGCGGAGGCGCGCTATCGGTGAATTGGGCGCAGCAGCACGTTCCAGCCATACTCCAGGTTTGGTATCCCGGCGAGGCCGGAGGAAGCGCCGTGGCTGACGTACTATTTGGGGACTACAATCCTTCCGGTCGCCTTCCGGTCACGTTCTATCGATCGGTCACTGATCTGCCGGCCTTCGAGGACTACTCGATGAAGGAACGGACCTACCGCTACTTCAGTGGGGAACCGCTCTACCCGTTTGGTCACGGCTTGAGCTACACCCGCTTCAAGTACGACCACTTGGTGGTGCCGGAGCAGGCGCCCATCGATCGGCCACTCGAAGTCTCGGTGGATGTAACCAACGTGGGATCCGTTGCTGGAGAAGAAGTCATTGAACTCTATCTGGCCCATCGCGACGCACCCGTTGCCGTACCCCTGCGAGCATTGAAGGGATTCCGGCGCATCGCCCTTGCCATAGGCCAGAAGCAAACAGTGCATTTTACTCTGACTCCCCGAGACTTCTCGCTCATCGATGACGAATCCAAACGTGTAGTGTTGCCCGGGCGTTTCGAGCTGGCCCTCGGCGGCAAACAGCCCAAAACGCGCGGTGCCGTTTCGGCCGATACCACTGAAGTCGTTACAGCGGCGGTCAGTCTCAGCGGTCCGAAGCTGGTGCTTGAGCACTGAGGAGTCTCGGCTTCCGTACCCAATCGGGATCAATGCTAGGCTGTGAGGCAGTGACGTCTCCGCGAGTCCTAATCGTCTTGGACCCTTCCGCAGCCTGGTCCCGCGGAATCCTGAAAGGCTTTGTCGGTTTCGCCCACGAAGCGGATTGGACACTGTTGCATTACCACGCTACGGCCGACCTCGACTGGCTCGTCCGTGAGTGGAAGCCGGCTGCTGCGGTCCTGCCCCTTGGGTACTTCCGCGAGTTGCCCCTGTCCGCGAGAAGCCTCATCTTGGTTGCGGCCAATGAAGACCGGACCAAAGAGGGAATGGCTTCCGTGATTCCGGACGAAGCACGAATAGGCGAGCTTGCTGCCATACACTTGATCGAGAAGGGACTTCTCCACTACACCTCATTTCGTTTCACCACGCATCCATTTGCCATCGCCCGTGAACGTTCCTTCCTGCAAAAAGTGGCGGCCCTGAATGGAAAGCTCGTGCCGGGATGGTGGCAAGAGGGGGCCAATCCGCCTAGCTCGACGGAGCAACCGTTGGCAATGGTCGATTGGCTCAAAAACCTTCCGAAGCCCTGCGGTATCTTCGCTTGCTGTGACACCTGGGCGCGTGTCGTTGCGCGCTACTGTAGGGTGGCAAATATTCGCATTCCCGAGGAGATAGCGCTGGTCGGAGTGGACAACGACGTGATCGAATGCGAGCTGATTTCGCCACCGCTGTCGAGTGTGGCAGTCCCTTGGTGCAGTCTCGGTCGTGAGGCTGCACAGCTGATTCAGCAAGCGCTTACCGGGCGTTCGATCGTCGGGACGCGCATCCTGGTCCCACCGCTAGACGTAGTCGCACGGCGCTCGTCCGAAGTCTTGGCGATCCAAGACCCACTGGTTGCCAGTGCAGTGAGTTGGATCAGCGAGAACGCGACGAGGCGCATCGACGTGTCGGCCGTAGTGCGGGCAGTCGGGACGAGTCGACAGAGGCTCGAACGTCGATTTCACGTAGCGCTCGGTCGTACGATCATGCAGGAAGTCCGCAGGTCGCGCGTCAGCGTCGCCAAGCAGTTCCTCTTCACGACGAGCCTTGATATGGCAAGGATTGCAAGACTTAGCGGATTTACCAATCAAGCACTCATGAGTGTTGCGTTTTCGCGGGAATTTGGCAAACCGCCGAGCGCATTCCGGCGCACGCTGAAGCAACTTCAGCTGGATGACGACTGACGTCCTTGTCTCAAGACCAGCTGCCCAAACGAATCGCGGGGGTCAAAGGGGAATGTGCCCGCGTCACGCATGGCATCGCGCACTACTAGTCTGATGTCAGTTCTTGCCGGAACGTCGCCTGCGATGCGCCGCAAGTACGACGCCCAACATGGCAATGCTCCAAAGCGAAGGCGACGAATCGCCTCTCTTTGCCACACGGCAACTACAACCGCCTTCATCGGTCGGAGTACCGGGCGTTGAGGTGCTTACGACCTGACCGCCGCCAATCGACACGTTGCCACCTGTCGAGCGGCCACCATTCGATGAGACGCCGCCCGTTGTCGCAAGGGAACTCGTTCCGCCCAAAGAGTTCGCCACCGCACCGCCCTCGCCACTCGATGCAGCTCCACCGGTCCTGGCTCCCCCTGTATTCGATGCACCACCCGTAGGATTGGTGCCGCTGCCGCCCATGGTCAATGTGCCACCATTGGGCGAAACGCCACCGATACTCGATGCAGTTCCACCGGTTCTGGCTCCCCCTGCGTTCGAAATACCCCCCGCAGAATTGGTGCCGCTGCCGCCCGTGCTCGTCGTGCCACCGTTGGGCGAAGTGCCACCGACACTCGATGTGCCTCCACCAGAGCTGGGACCGCCGGCACTCGACACGCCACCGCTGTTGGCACTTCCAGCACTGCCACCAGCGCCCACAATGACGCCACCTTTGGGCGTGAACTGCCAGTAGTTCAGGTTGAAGAGGTCGGAAGTGCCGCTGCCAGTGAACTTCAAGTAGAGATCCTTCACGCCGGTGGCGCCGGTCACGGAGCAGGTGGAGTCCGCCCATTTCTGCGCGCCGCCAGATGTGGTGACGGTGCAGGTACCAATGAGGGTCCCCGTTTCGCTGCCCAGGCGGAGCTCGATGCTGCCGCCGCTCCCAGCGCTGGCAACGCGCGCCATAAAGCTTTCTGCGCCCGCGTTGCCGAAGTCCAAGCCGCGAACTCTGATCCAGTCGCCGTTGCTGATGCTGGTGACGTCCATGCCACCTTCGCTACACACGTCGGTTTCGATGCCGCTCTGGGCGTTCGTTGTCTCGGCCTCGACGCGTACATAGGGGTTCAGGTTGCCAACCTGGGGAACTCCGTCGGTTGTGTAGGTGACCTTCTTGATCGTCCCGTCGGCATTGAAATTGAGAACCTCGATCGCGAGGTTGCGTTTGTAGGTCGCAGCTATGCCAGCCTGCCTTGCGACTATGCGATTATGGTACGCGTGATACCATTGGCCTTTGAACTCGAATTGTGAGGCGTGGTTGTTGTCGCCGTTTTCGGGCGGCCCGTCAGCAATGGTGCCAGCATAGGTGTAGCCAGACATTGGGCTGCTGCTCGTCAAGTAGTCGATTCGAGTCCCGTTGGAGGGATTGCTCGAATAGGCAAAGTAGTAGGTGCTACTTCGCTTGAAGAGGAATGAGGCTTCGAAGAAGGCCTTGGGCGAAAGTTGAGTGGCTGTTCCAGAGACGCTGGCTAGATCGCTTCCGAGCTTGATGATTCGCGCATTGTTCTCGCCGTTGCCACCAAAGGACAGATAGGCTTGTCCGTCGTCGTCGATCAGGGCCCCGGGGTCGAAGAGCCAACTGTTCGTACCCGAGGCGCCGGGCGTGCTTGAGTTGACCAAGTACCCGCCCTTTGCGTCCTTGAAACCACCGGTGGGATCTTTACTCGACGCGACGCCGACGCCGTTGCCGCTATTGCCGAAGTAGAGAAAGATCGTTCCATCGCGGACAATCGGTTGCGGAGCCCAGGAGTTGGTCGCCCAAGATGCGTTGGTGGGGACGCTGAACACTATTCCGTGGTCAGTCCAGTTCTTGAGGTCATCAGTCGAAATGCAGACGATCGAATGCATCGTGTACCCCCCTCCGACCGCATTGTCGTCGTCGTTCGAATTGTAGAGGTAAATGCGACCGTCAAAGACCAGCGAGCCCGGATCGGCCAAATATCGATGGGAAACAATGGGATAGTCGGCATGCGCTTGAGGACTTGCCGCAAAAGCGGCGAAAGCAAGTGCCGTTGCACATCCGCGGTGGACATTCGCTGCTGGTCGTCGTTGCATTGGTGATGACTCTAGTTGCTCTGGACCTTGCAGACAGGTCGTTCGCGGTGGCGAACGCAGTTCAAGAAAAGACGCACGAGTCGAAATTGGGCGACCGGCCTAATTGTGCACAATGAACGACTGGATTCATCCCTCGCAGCGCTAGCCTTTCTCCGGGCTTGCTCGTCGTACGACTTATGAGAACCAGAAATTGCTCGCCGCAAACCGTGCCCAACGGTCCAGTGCGGAAAGCACTAGTGCTCGGGCCGATTCAACTCCTGCACTTCGCCTGTCGAACCGAAACCGCTAGGTCACTGGCGTGAACGTCGCCGCAAAGAAGAGCTCAGAGCTCAGAGTCATGCACCGCTGTCCGTCGAAACGGCAGTGGCGAGAAGCCTCAACTTCCGTCGACAAATCTTCGGCTCGGTACCTAATCCCCTTCGGCACCCAACCAATAGCTGTGATCGAGGCGCCTTTGCTCCTCGTGATGGAAGGTCACGCCAGCCGCCACTGCTTGGCATAACCCAGTTGAGCACCTGCTCTTTCCGTTGCTCCAACTAAGATTCCGTCGGGTACAGCGTGGGCGTCTCGGGCGCACCGTCCTCAGTTCAGGTCGTGCTATTCGTGAACCCAACAGACGGAACAGTGGCCGTCGTGGCCCTCAACTGCGGCACGAGCGCCGAGCAGGTTTAGGTCTTCGTCTCGGGCTCGGCGTGGCCGGGCACGGTCACCCCGTAGGTCACTCCGCAAGCTCCAACTTGGCTGCTGGGACGGCCATTGCGGTGTCCGGCGGACGGTTCTTCGGCTCCATCGCCGCGCAATCCATTACGACGTTTGTTGGCAAGTCGTGACAAGACTCTCTCGGGAACTCGGTCGACTCCGCGCAGGACCTACCGCAATCGTGACGCAGCCTGATGCCTAGAATACTCGTTAACTGGCCCTCAGGCCCGATTGGGACCTGCGCAGTCGTAACCCGGGCCGAATCCGGATTTCGAAGTGACAAAGTGCTCGCCCAGCCTGAAACTAGGGCGGTGCTGCATTGGGAGAACGCTCGGGAAACGTTTCGTGTTGTCGGCGTGATCGCGACCGTGACTCTGCTGAATGCCTGCAGCTCGGACTTCCTCGTAGCCACATGGGCGTGCAAGCTTTCAGGTTCAACGGAGCAAGCGGATTCTGGCTCCAATGCAGGCGACATGGGGTTCCAGTTTCCATGGTCTACCGGTTTCGAAAATGGTTTCTGCGACTACTCTGAGGGCAACGGATCTTGTTATGTTACCGGAGCTGCATCGTATAGAATCGTCGAAGCGCCGGTGCGCTCGGGCCACTATGCCGCCGCGTTTACCGTCGTTGGCGATGGAACGAATGAGGGTCCAAGTACGAACTCGCGTTGCCACCGAAATGGTCAATTGCCAAGCCAAGCTTTCTACGGTGCATGGTACTACATCCCAACGCTCGCTACGAACTCAGGCAACTGGAACCTAATCCATTTCCAAGGTGGCGATGGTCCGGCTCCGCGCCTGGCTAGCCTTTGGGACATCTCACTCGTCAACAACGCCAACGGTGGGCTCCGATTGACCGTGGTGGACTATGTTGAGAACAGCACCATCTCCGATTTGACCGACCCACCTCCGATTCCAATCGGGTCATGGTTTCGTATCGTGGTGTTCTTGAAGCGGGCGTCGGACGCCACAGGCGTGATTTCAGTATTCCAAGATGGCGACAGGATCTTTCACGTTCCCAATCTGATCACCGACAATACCCAGTACGGTGAATGGTACGTTGGCAACCTGGCGACGGACCTAGACCCTGTCCAATCCACGCTGTACGTAGACGACGTCACCGTGGGGCCCGAACTGTAGCCATGCGCCTGTTGCAGCTCGTGAGCCAATCCATCTGCGCATCTGTCGTCATGCTACGGGTGAATGTCTGTTTCGCACAGCCTGAAACACCCGTTGAGGTCACGTGGGAAGCCCCTAAGAACTGCCCGCAAGAGCTTGAGGTTCAGCAGCAGATGCGCGCATTGGTCGGCACTTCGAGCAGCGAGAAGACAAGTCCACTTCAGGCGCATGGCACGATCGAACCCGCGGACGGACGCTACCGGCTTACGCTACTTATCACGAGAAATCTAGCGCACGGGACCCGCATCATCGAGTCTGACGATTGCAGGAGTCTCGCCAAGGCGGCAACAGTCATCTTGGTGCTCCTTGCGCAGAAAGAAAAGACGCTTGGGCGCGAGTTGTCCGAAAGCGAGCTGAGCGGTCAACCTGAACAAGCGCCGGAACCACCAATTACGCGCGACTCGACAGCCGCGAAGGAATTACCTCCTGCCGAACCTCCCGAGCCACGTCCATTACCCCCTAGTGCTGAGTCATCCAGCCTTTGGCACTTTCTCCTTCGGGCACCACAAGCCACCGTCGATTTCACGACGCTTCCGCGTATCGGTTTTGGCATTGGCCTGGGCGTCGGTGTTGCGTATCGGTCATGGCGGGCATTCGTAAGCGGCAAGTACTACGCGACTGAAAGCGTAGTGTCGCCAGGTCCACACCCGTACCAGATGCAATACCGTCGAGAATCGCTGGACGTGCTGGGTTGTTACGGCTGGCGTTCGGGATGGATCGAAGTCGCGCCCTGTGCCGGGCTTACAGCGAACCGCGTCGCCGTCCACGCCTCGGGTGAAGAGTTGGTTTCAAGAGACAGGTCACCGCTTTGGGTTTCGATTGGCAGTGGAATTTCCGGGTATCTGCACCTTCATCGTCACGCGGCCCTGGTGGTGATGGGCACCGGTCAAATCACCACGAATCGCGCGCGATTCCTGGTCGAAACCCTGACGGGGACAGAGCAGGCGCAGAGAGTACCTCTGGTTACGTTTGACGCATCGCTGGCCTGCGAGTGGAATTTTTGACGGAGCTAAGCGTTCGCTGGCACTGCCCGTATTGAAGAAACGATGTCTAGCTCCAACTCTGCAGCTCGTACGGAGCCCACGGACGCAAGACCAGAGTTGGTCAACAGGAGCTCTACGACTAGTGTGCCAAGTTTTGCGGACGTCTACAATACCTACCTCAATTTCGTTTGGTCCATTACGCGCTGCTTGGGTGTCGACAACGACGATGTGGACGACGTTGTTCAGGAGATCTTCGTCGTAATCTACAAGCGGCTCCACACTGTTGAGCAGCCCGAGTCGCTGCGCAGCTGGGTTTACGGCATCATCCGTCGCGTCGCTGGGAGATACCACCGAGCGAGGCGAACGATACTCTTGAACACCGGGAACGTGAACGTGGAACCCGAAATGCTTCAGCCGGAGTGGAGCACCCCTCAGGGAATGGCCGAGCAATCCGAACAAGTGCGACTGATCTGGGGTTTCCTAGAGAAACTCGAGGCACCGAAGCGTGAAGTCTTCATCCTCACGGAACTCGAAGAAATGACAGCGCCGGAGATCGCCGAGGCGATTGGCGTCCCGCTGAATACGGTCTACTCGCGGCTCCGCGCCGCGCGGCAGGAGCTGGAAGAAGCTCTGCAACGTCACCATGCCCGAACCCAAATGCGAGGCCGCTCATGTCCGGACTGAGTCCAGAACTTAGAGAATTCGTGCTGGCGAGTAGAAGCGCCATCCTTCCATCCGAGGCTGACTCAGCGCGAATCATCGAAGGATTGCGTGGTCGCCTGGGCGACGCCGCGCTCGTGGGGATCGAAACCGCGCAAGTAGTCGCAAAAACCGCATCAATCAAGTTCCTGTTCTTGAAGACGTCACTCATGAGCCTGGCGGGGTTGGCTGCGCTGGGAGGGATTTGGTTCTTTGTGGCGGGCAACCCACGCGCGACTGTGCGCGAGGCGAACGGGGTTGCACGCATCGAGGCCGTAGCATCTGCCAACGTGGCCCACGCCCCAAGTACGACCGCATCGAGCCCCCTGGTGTCGCCCGAGCCAGAAGCTAGTGGGGTAGCGGCCCTTGCCAACCCAATTCCCGACAGTGACAAGGCGCGTCCCGTTGCGTCGCGTCCCTCCCGTGACCGACTGGCACAAGAGGTTGCCATCATTTCTCGTGCAGAAGCAGCCCTGCGCGGTGGTAGACCGACGGTCGCGTTGGAGATCCTCAACGAGCACGAACGCAAGTTCGGCAATGGATTGCTCGCCGAGGAGCGAATCGCAGCCAGTGCTCAAGCTCTACGCGCGCTCGGTCGCAATGCCGAAGCGGACGCGCAGTTGACGCAGCTCTCGCCCAAGTCACTCCACAGGCGGCCTTCACGCTAGGCGTGCTGTGGGGGAAGATAGCGTCTGAACTGCGATGGAACGGCACAGCACGTGCCGGCCCTTAGCAGCTCAGTCCAGACTCAGGGGCTGAGCGTATGTTTCCAGCGTCGAACGCGCGAATGAATAGTCTAGACGGGCGGAGGACACCTGCCGCCAGGTCCTCTGGCAGATCTCAACAGGCAGGAGTCGTAGTCGTCAGAACTGGCTGATGAACTTCCAGGCTTCCTGAGGGCCCCAGCTGCCCGCCGCTTGGCCATTGTCCGGATACGGGGTGTGGTCACCGTTAAAGGAACAGAACTCCAGCGGATAACCGGCAGTGCAACCTGTCATGTTGGTGCAAACGTGAGTACCACTCGTTACCTTCGTAGGGGTCGCCCAGGTGCAGCCGTTGGCCTTTGCAAAGTTCTGGGCCAACGGTATTCCCATGCTGTCGTAGTTCAGCACCGAATCCTTGGTTCCGTGCTCAGCATAGAACGCGACCGGCTTTGACGGGGTGCAATTGCCACTGAGTTGGGCTGCCGAGTAGATGGCGATGCCGCGGACACCCCAAGTGCTGCCCGTCCCGCCGAGGGGTCTCGAGCACCCTGTTCTGTAGGACATGCTGCCCCCGTAGCTCCAACCCGTCGCAAAGATCCGATCGGTATCGACGCAAAAATTCTCTTCAATTTGGGCGACGACTGCATCGGCGAGAGCCAAGTCGGAATCGCTCGAGTTCGGCCATCCGCACCCCGAGTCCCCGTTTCCCGTGCCGGAACAAGGCGTCCCGCTCTTCTGCCCATTGGGTGCCACGAAGATCGTGCTGTTGTTGGACAGGGGCAAAAGGCCGTAATACTGCCAGCTGTATAGCTGCTTATCGTTGCCATCGAGTTGGTGGTACGCTACGACGAGTCTGTATGGGTGGGTGTTGTCGTAGTTGGTTGGCACGTTGAGGATATACCGACGCTGCTTGCCGGCGGCCGTAATTGAGATGGTTTGGCCGTTGTTATACTGGCTGCTCGCGATCGTAGGTGCTTTGCCGCAACCGGCGCTCTTGCCTGCACCGCCCGTGTTCGAGCCACCGCCCGTTGCCTGCCCGCCCACGTTCGAGCCACCGCCCGTTGCCTGTCCACCGATGCTAGCGCCACCCGCGGCGGACTTGCCGCCCGTTGCCTGTCCGCCAGTGTCCGAGCCACCCGCGGCAGACTTGCCGCCGATTGCCTGTCCGCCAGTGTCCGAGCCACCCGCGGCAGACTTGCCGCCCGTAGCCTGCCCGCCCGCGCCGCCCGTAGCTTTTCCACCCGTGTTCGAGCCGCCAGCTGCAGACTTGCCGCCTGCTGCCTGTCCACCTGTGTTCGAGCCACCCGCGGCAAGGGTGCCACCCGAAGCAGCTGAGGTGCCGCCAGCGTTATTGCCTCCAGTAGCAAAAGTGGCGCCGCCCGTACCAGTGCTAGTGGTCGTCGTGCCGCCGGTGGCTCGTACGCCGCCGGTGCTCGCAGCTCCACCAACGGATCGCGCGCCGCCCGCGGCATCTGATCCGCCCGTACCCAGAGTGCTGGTCGAGCTTTCACTGCATCCGACGACAGATATGCCAACAATTGCGGCGCCTATGTAGAGCGGCTTCATGATTCGCGCAGTCGCGAGTACTGGGAAATTCCATCACCGAATTTGCCAAAAAAGTATCTACTTGAAATACGGAATCAAATGGCCCGCTGAATTCTCCTGCTCGTCAGTCCAACATGATTCCGAGGCGGAGGAGTTACTTATGTGCTGAGTCGGTGCAGTCGCGAAAACTGAGAAGTTCCATCACCAAATCTGCCAAAAATTTATCTACCTAAAATAGCGCATCAAAAATAGGCTGCTGAGTTCTCGCGCTGGTCAGTTCAACGTGATTCCGAGACGGAAGCGTGAGTTGGCTGCCACTGCTCGATTACTATGCTTCTAGGAGTCAGTCGGCCTTCTGGCCCAAAGCAGTTGCACAGTTTTTCCTCGACAGTTCTTACCCTAGTGGCGCTGATAGCGTCGGCTTGCGGCGGAACTGACCCGTCCACGACTGGGCCAAGTAGTTCTGGCGGAGGTGCTGGTGCTCTGGGTGGAGCGTTTCTGGTGGGGGGACAGCCGGGCAGTGGAGGCGCAAGACCGGCCACCAGTGGGGGAACCAACTCGGGCGTACTGACGGGCGGAACGACCAGCGTCGGCGGCCAGGAACCAATCACCGGTGGGACATTCAGTGCCGGTGGCAGTCAACCCGTCGGAGGTACCCGCACAGCGGGTGGCACGAACTCTGCGGGTGACACATCACCTACTACTGGAGGCAAGACGCAACTCGGAAGCCAAACTGGCGGTGCAACGAACAGCGGTGGCCTTTCAGCAACGGGCGGGCGCGCAGGCAGCGGGACAGCAACGGGAGGTGTTGAATCGAGGGGAGGCACGGCCGGTAGTGGCGCCGCCACCGGAGGGGATCTGGCCGCTGGTGGCACCGTGCCCGCAGGTGGAACCCAAGCAACCGGCGGCAGCGGCGGGGGAACGTCCGCGGGCATCATTTGTTACGGCGTGCCTGGGGCAGTCAAGAGTCCACTTTACACGGTTGCTGTTGGCGGCGTGTCGGCCCCGGTCGAAAAATTCACGAAGTTCGGTAGTGAGATGCAGGTGCATTATGCTCACTGTTCGCTGTCAGGCACCTCTGCCGCGAACGTTGAGGTAACCCTCAGCCAGACCTTCAGCTCCTATACTCTGAGCCCGAAGAGCCGAAATATCGCTACCACCAAGAGCGGCAATACAGTCACTTTCAGCAGTGGCCCCAACTACTTGATCTTCAACGTCAGTGGGCAAGAACTACTGTTCATTCTTCTCGACGCAGAAGAGACGAATCCGCCTCACTTGGGCGATGCCAACGTCAAGAGCATAGCCGACTACAACGTGGATAACACCGGCGCGACGCTGGTGACTTCAAAGGTTCAATCTGCGATCAATACCGCATCGGGAGCCAGTCAAAACGTTCTTTACTTCCCGCCTGGCAGATACAAGGTCGGTGAGCTTTCGCTTAAGAGCAACATGACTCTGTATCTCGCTGGCGGGGCCATCCTCTATGGCTCAGATAGCACCGGCGATTTCAATAATGTCTCGGGCGGGATCGATATTGAAGGTGCGCAACACGCGCTGATCCGCATGCTTCAGATAAAAAATACCCAGATCTTGGGGCGCGGGGTCCTCGATGCCAATGGGCACGCACTGCGTGCTGCAAATCTCAAAGCCAATTTGCTGAAGATCGAGCAGAGCTCAAATATTACGGTAGATGGGATCGTAGTACGAGATTCGAGCTACTGGAATACGCTGATCTATCGCAGCGACGCCGTGACGATTCAGAACTACAAGGTCATCAACTGCCGCCCGACGACGACAACCTATAACCAAACTGACGGTGTCGACTTCGACGAATGCACGAACGGCAAACTGTTCAATGCCTTTCTCTACACGGGTGACGACGGTATGGCCACCAAGAACGAGGAACCTAGTGGCACGGTCAATACCAAGAACATCTCACACGAACACGTAGTGGTCTACAACAACTCCGTCGCCTGCAAGGTTGGGACGAAGTCCATGGGTCAAACGATGGACGGGATCACGTTCAAGGATATCGATGTGGTCAAAGCCGGGCGAGCGCTGACCATCGAGGCCTATGATACCGCGGTGGTACAAAATACAACCTTCGAGGACATCCGCGTGGAAGCCGCGGACAGCATGCTGATCAATATCGCGTTGGACCAACCTCCGGACTGGCGCGATGCAGCCAATACCTCCATCGTCAAGGATACCTACTTCACCAACGTGAGCTCAGCCGTGAAGCAGACCATCAACCTGCACGGGAAGTCGTCATCGCTCAACATCAATGGTGTCCATTTTGAAAACCTGACGGTTCAGGGTAAGGCCGTTACCAGCCAAACCGACTCGGACGCTAGCTGGAACATCAACTCGTACGTTTCCAATATCACCTTCAAGTGAGTCGCTTCTCGCATTGCCTTCCCCGCGACAGTCACAATTCCGTTCCGCATCCCTCCGGTCTGCCGAGAATTCGAATGACATTTCGAGCCCCATCCCTCGCCGCGACAACCGCCTTGCTATTGTTCAATTGTGGCGGATCGCGTGCGCCATTCGGCGGTAGTGACGGTGATCCAACTCAGCGCAACGGGACCGCAACCGGAGGGGCCGCCGGTCCCGCTGTTGGCAACGCTTCGAACGGTGGGTCAAGTTCGACCTTGTCGTCCTCAGCGAGTCATGCGGGTGCCTCGGGAGGCTACGCGGCGTCAACGGATTCCCCGACCGCGGGCGCCCTTGGTTGCGGTGTGCCAACTTCATTCAAGTGGAACTCATCTGCCGCGTTGATTGCACCGCAGAGCGACTCGACGCATACAATCGTGTCGGTCAAAGATCCCACAGTCGTATATTACGAGGGCAAGTGGCACGTTTACGCGACTGCCTATGATTCGCTGACCAGCAACTACAATATGGTGTACCTGAATTTTGCGGACTTCAGCCAGGCGCAAACTGCCCAGCACTACTACATGGATAGGACTCCGGGATTCAGTGGGTATCTCTGCGCCCCGCAGATCTTCTATTTCGCGCCCCAAGCAAAGTGGTACCTCATCTACCAGACGCAACCTCCCGCCTATTCGACGAACGCGGACTTGAGCAAGCCCGAAAACTGGACGAGCCCCAAGACGTTTTTTCCCAGCGAGCCCGCCATAGTCACGCAAAACAAGGGCGATGGTTTCTGGATCGACTTTTGGGTGATCTGCGACGACGTGAACTGTCACCTGTTCTTCTCCGACGACAATGGCCATCTCTACCGCAGTCAGACGGCCAAGACGGACTTCCCTAATGGCTTCGGTGCACCGGTGATCGTCATGAGTGACACCAAGGCAAATCTATTTGAAGCCGCAAATGTGTACAGGATGAAGGACTCTGGCAAGTACTTGCTCATCGTCGAGGCCATGGGCAACGGCAGATACTTCAGATCCTGGACGGCAGACACGCTCGAGGGAAGCTGGACCGCGCTCGCTGGCACTCAGGCAAAGCCATTCGCAGGGAAGAGCAATGTGACCGGAGCCACATGGTCCAACGACGGAATTAGTCACGGTGAGATGCTGCGTGACGGCATTGATGAGACACTGACGATTGACACGTGCAATCTGCAATACCTGTTCCAAGGCAGAACCAAGGCCGGGACAAGTTACAACCTGAACGAATACAGTCTCGGTCTGCTCACCGCTGCGCCGTAGCAAGTAGCGGATTGAATGGTTGCGGTCCGCAGAGAGATGTTCAGCCCCCGTTGTCGGTCATGTCGTACACCCAACCACTGCTCGCATGGTGGGCCGTGCCGGCATGCCGCATTGCCCACAATTTGCCCAATCGCCGAATCCCAGGACCTCGCAGAGCCCCATTGTGGAAAGTTCCAATGGCCCTGACGGTTCGCGCGGTGACCGACCCCGATTCGAACTTGGCGCGCGTCTTTCAATGACGGAATCCGTCTCGAGACGCGACTACCTCACAGGTTACTTGAGAATCGGTTGGCGTTCATCGCAATTCCAGCGAGGAGTACTCTCGTGCGTTCAATATCACGGCTAAGTTTCGTCTTAGGCGGTACCTTTTTCGTCGTCGGTTGTGCGGCGAGCGACGGTACTCCAAGTCTTGGTGGGGGTAGCACCGAGTCTCGCGGCGGTTCAAATACCGACACTAGTGCCCAAAACGCAGGCGGCTCCAACGCTACGGGTGCCAATACAAGCACAGGTGGTAGCTCGAAGACCAATCCAAGTGACGCAACGGGAGGGAGCGGCACTGGCAACACCGCAGCGGGCGGCGCAGCTACCGGCGGCAAAGCAGGTGTTGGCGGCGCAGCTACCGGCGGTGCAGCTACTGGCATCGGCGGCGCAGCTACCGGTGGCAAGGCAGCTACCGGCGGTGCAGCTACCGGCGGAACCTCGACTGGCATCGGTGGTGCAGCTACTGGTGGCAAGGCAGCTACCGGCGGAACCTCGACTGGCATCGGTGGTGCAGCTACTGGTGGCAAGGCAGCTACCGGCGGAACCTCGACTGGCATCGGCGGCGCTGCTACCGGTGGCAAGGCGGCTGCCGGCGGTGCAGCTACCGGCGGTGCAGCAACTGCTGGTGCATCATCCACACCAGGATTGGATTGCGCGGCTCTCCCTGCCATGGCGACTGGCGGCACGGACCACTGCGGGCAGAATACCCAAGGCAATGCGGGTGGCCAGGCCTGGTCACTCTGGTGCAACAGCCTGAGCAGTAGCGCTTGCATGACCACCTTCAGCACGCCGGCGTTCAGCGCTCGTTGGAGCAACAACAGCGATTTCCTGGCCCGTGTCGGTCTGGAGTTTGGGAACGCCGGCAAGACGTACGACCAATACGGGACGCTCAAGGCGGACTTCGCCTTCACTAAGACGGGCGCTGGCGGCGGCTACTCGTACATCGGGATCTACGGGTGGACGACCAACCCCTGTGTCGAATGGTACATCGTCGATGACAGGTACGGCACGATGCCATTCAATGCCTACAACGCGACCCAGACGGGAACCGCCACCATCGACGGCGAATCCTACAAGCTGTTCCAAAACAAGACCAACGGAACCGGCGGCTCGCGCTGTGGCAGCAGCATAACCCAGTGGGATCAGTACTGGAGTATCCGACAGAAGGGACGCCAGTGCGGAACTATTACCATCTCCGATCATTTCAAGGCATGGGCGAACTCGGGCTTGGCGATGGGTGGGAATTTGCTCGAAGCCAAGATCCTCGTCGAAACAGGCGGAGGCACTGGAAGCATCGACTTCCCGGTGGCAAAGGTCACGGCCCAATAGCCCTCACTCCACTTCAACGATCGCGAGCTTCTGCTCGACGTCACGCGGGTCTGTAGCGCCCCAAAAACAGCAACGGCCGTTCGCAAGAGCGGTCGTTGCCGCTTCGCCAGTGCTCGAGAGGACCACGCCGTAGACAAACGACAGGAAACCGCAGGCCGCTCTACTTGGGCCTGGCCCAAGTAGAGCAGACGATCGGCGCTCAATGCGTGTCCCGTACTCCCGACTAGTCCATATTCTTCTGGATGATTTTCCAACCGCTGTCCGTGCATAGTTTGCACGAGGGCCCATAGAACCACGGCCTAAGCGCAGTGTCGTCCATCAAGTGGACGCGCATCCAGGCAGTGACCGCCGTCTCGACGGCACTAGGCTTATTGCCGGTGAATGTCAACCAGCTGCCATGGTCAACGCTTAGGTTCTCCGCATACATGGCTGGCAGGGTGGTGACGGCGTCGATAGCGCTCTGCGCGCCGCTACATCCAACGAGCGTGTCTTGTCCACCGCAGAAGAACATGGCGGGTCCGTGTAGATTCTTCTGTGCCGAAGCCCCTTCAATCGGCACGCTGGCTACGATGTGACTATCCCCACTCACTCGGCTGGTGGCCATGGCGCCCTGCGAGTGGCCGGTTGCACCGATGTGGGTCGTGTCGATGCGACGGTAAAGCACGCTGGCCGGATCGTCATTTTGCGCCAGCACCCAAGTTACGCCAACAATCATCGGCGCTGGAGATCCCGTGCCGACGTTTGGGCTGTTCGACGCGATTACCACGAACCCATGCGAGGCCAGGTTATTCAGAAGAACCTTGTACATGCTTGGATTGGCACTCGTGCCGTTGCCCCACGTCACGACTGGATGACAGAGGCCCCCTTGCAACATGTCCTTTGGACGGAACAGCGTAAACTGCGGAGCTCCGGCCGCGCCAGCAGCACCGACTCCTGCCTCGGGACCAACGTTGTTCTCAGTCACCGTTGGGAACGGTCCAGCCGCAGCTGGATCGGATGTAGACCAAGTGCCCATCGTGCAGTCCGTCCCGTTGGTGTTGGTATTGCCGGCCTGTGTGAGAGTACCGCCGGTCGCAATGCTCACTCCACCCGCTCCACCCCCCGAGCGGCCACCACCAGCGCTCGTAGTAGCTGCGCCACCGCCACCCTTCGATGCGAGCCCGCCCGTGGCGAGCGCTCCACCAACTGCGGCCTTCCCCCCTGTTCCCAACCCTCCGCCGACTGATGCTTTGCCACCTGTTTCGGGTCCGCCGCCACTCGATGGCGACCCTCCAACGCTGCTCGAACCGCCGGCTATCGTGGCGGACCCACCCGAGGACACGGAAGTCGCGGTGGTTCCCCCCGTCGAGTTCGCGCTACTGGCAGGCGTGGTGCCGCCACCACTTACGACTTGCGAAGCGCCACCGGAAGCCGAGCTATTGCCGCCAATCTGACTCGCGTCGCTTTTCTCGGCGGAGCTGCTGCAGCTGATTGCTGCGCAAGCCGAGATGGCGACGCAGACGCCACATACCGTCGTTAGGTGCAATCGCGATTTCATCGAATTCATCTCTGGTCTCCTCTGCTGTCCGGACCGTAGGCCCTCGTGGTGCAACACCCGAAACGGTACTTCATGTCGCTGATAGCTGGTGTTAGAGCGAGGGCTGTACACGTTGCGGCCCTTTCCGCGTCCGTAATCAACCACGCCTATGCTCCGGTCTGGACTGCGCGGAAAGATCCGGAGGACAAAATTGTCCCTCCCACGGATACTCAGTGGGAATTCCGACGGGTGCGATGTCGACCGATAACGCCTCAGCGCCAAGCAGTTTCAGTTGCCGTGCGATTCCGTCAAAAAAACGTACGCGCGACCCAAACACTCGCGAGCTACCGATTTCTGTACCAGATACGGGCGGCGCGATCCAGATAACGTAGGTTGAGCGAGCACCCACAGAAAGAATTGAACCAATATCTCCTTGTCGCTGCGTCTGCTGCACGTCTGAGGAACTTGCCCTAAGCCACCATGACTCGTCGTTCCAACGCATCCCTGTCCTTGGTTGTCGACCGAGACCGTCGAGACACCAGTGATGGCGACCTCGCCCGAGGTTTGATCGCTGGCGAGACCTGGGCCATCGCGGAGACGTGGCACCGTTTTGCGCCGATGGTGATCGTGATGGCAGAACGCTGTCTGGGCTCGAGATCCGAGGCAAATGACATTGGTCAGGAGGTCTTTTACCGTGTATTCCGCAAGGCGAAGACACTGCGCGATCATGACAGTCTGCGCAGTTTCATCTATTCCTGCGCCGTCCGCGCGCTCAGAACCGAATTGCGCCAGAAGAAGCTCCGCTCTTGGCTCCCACTAGATCAGCCTGAAGTCCTCGCGGAGTCGGGCTGCCGTCCGTTGGACGTGGAGTCGCGTGATCTTCTGCGGAGGTTTCATGCGCTGCTCGACCGCCTGGCGTCGCGCGATCGGCTTGTGTTTATCCTGAGACGCATGGAGTCCATGACAGTGGAGGAGATAGCCGCTCACATGAAGATCTCGGAGTCCACGGTGAAGCGATCGATGGCACAAGCTTCGAATCGGCTTTCGCGTTGGATCGAAGGCGACCCTGGGCTGGCCAGCCTTCTCGTGAGAGCGCGGTGGGGACGATGAGCACGAATTCCAACGAACCAACGGACTCTCGGACACTCACCTCGTTGAGCGAACTGGGTCGCGACGTCGTGGAGCGGCCCACCAGGGCGGAGCTCGAAGAGGGACTGAATCTGCTCTACGGGCGTATCGCCGCGGGGCGGGTTCACCGACGCGGAATGGTTCGTTGGTCACTCATCGGCGTGGCTGCAGTGGTGTCGACCCTGGTCGTCTTGGAAGTCACTTCGCTCTCGCGGAGAGGCTTGTCCGCTCGTGAGCCAGCGCTTGCCTACGAGATCGAGGGAGGCAGCGTCCTCGAAGGAGGCTACTTGCGCGAGTCCGGTCACGAGGGCATCAAATTAGCGTTCAACGAAGGGACCAGATTCGAGCTCCTGCCGGGAACACGCGGACGTCTCCGTGCTGTCGACAAGGAGGGCGCCCGGATGGCCATCGAGAATGGGACGGCTTCTTTTCAGGTCAAGCAAAGCAAAGACCGGCGGTGGTTGGTCGAGGCTGGTCCGTTCTTGGTCACGGTCAAGGGAACCGTCTTTACGGTCTCGTGGGATCAGTCAAAAGAGCGATTCGAGCTGAGGCTGCGACAGGGGCGAGTTGTGGTCAGCGGACCCGTGTCGGGCGGAGATCTAGCGTTGCGGAGCGGTCAGCGGTTGGTCGTAAACTTAGCGAAAGCGGAGAGCCTGATCACCGAAGATCAGTCGGAGCAAGTCCTCAGCGAATCCCCCGACTCTGCACCGTCCGCGATGACTCCGGTGGCCCCATTGCCGTCGATAGCGGGAGACAAGCTCACCGAACCAAACCATTTTACAGCCGCCGCCCCATCTGCCGTCGCCAAAGTCGAGGTTAAGCGTCGGTGGGCCGACGAATTGGCGAGCGGCAACTGGGACCGCATCCTCGAGGATGTCGATCGTTTCGGCACGGAAGCAACGCTGAATGGAGCTTCCAGCGAGGAGCTGTTCGCGCTTGCCGATGCGGCGCGCTATCGACGTCGTGCCGATCTGGCCCGTGAGGCCTTGCTTGCGCAACGCCGTCGTTTCCCAGACTCGCCGCGCGCGCTCGACGCGACATTTCTACTCGGTCGCGTGGAGGAGTCGCGTGGGAGCGGTATGACTAGAGCCATCGCGTGGTACGATGAGTACCTGTCCCGGGCGCCGACGGGCGCGTACGCCGCGGAAGCTTTGGGGCGAAAGATGACCATCACCAGAGTGATCAGCGGACCAGTGCAGGCACGGCCCATCGCCGAAGAGTACCTTCGGCGCTTTCCACGAGGAAGCTATGCTGGATCAGCGCGAGCCGTGCTGCGTGCCCCGTGAACGGTTCCCGTGGATCGCGTACGCTTAGCCATTCTAACCTTGATATTGCTGCTGTGGGCGACATCTGTGCACGCTGGCACAGTCGCCATCGTGCGGTTGCCGACACCGACTCCTGACTTGACGGAAGTACTGTCTCGCCTTCACGGAGAATTGCTGTCGGTGGGCCTTGAGGTCAAGATGATCGATCGTCCGGTGGACCGTGGCCTCAGCCGAGCCGATGTGCGAACTTGGCTGCAAGAAACGGCGGCTGAGGGCGGGATCGACGCCATCATCGCCGTCGTCGGCGAAACTACGCCGGTTGCAGTCGACATCTGGGTCATCGAGAAGTTGCCCCGACGACTGGAAGTCTCACGGGTATCCACCGAACCGAACACGAGAAACGCGTCGGAACGGCTCGCGATTCGCGCCGTTGAAGTTCTGCGCTCGACCTTTCTCGAGAACGACATGGCCTCGAGAGAACGCCACGACGAACCCCGCGCCAAGCCAGCGACAACAAGCCTGCCATCTACCGCTGAGCATGACGAGCCAGCGAGCAACCTCGAGCGCTTTGGCGTCGCGGCTGGCGTTGCTGCAGTCACCAGTTTGGACGGCGTCGGGCCTGCGATCATGCCCGTCGCGCGTTTCGACTGGGCAGCACGCCCCTGGCTCGTGGTGCAAGCGACTGCGGCAGGTTTCGGGAGTCGCCCCATGGTTGCAACGACCGCCGGGACTGCGCGGGTCACCCAGCAGTATGGCATCCTGGGAGGATGTTATCGGTTTCGTTCGGACAAACGCTTGCAGCCCTTCCTCACCCTCTCTGCCGGCCTGCTGCATACCTTGGTTGAGGGTCAGGCTGATTCACCCAGGCAGGGGCACCACGTGAATCAAAGGTCGTTCTTGTTGGACGCAAGCTTGGGGGCGGACCTGCGTCTGGTCGATCATTACTATTTGACCCTGGCGGTGCATGTGCAAATGGCAAATCCATACGTGGCCATTCACATTACGGATGCAGTTGTCGGAACCTCCGGACATCCCAATTTCGTCCTGACCCTTACCGTTGGTGCATGGCTATGACGTCACGTAGATCGGCCAAGTTGCTCGGTATGCTAGGCGTCGTCCTCGGAAGCATTGGCTGCAGTCGTGCCGATGTGTTTGCCGTCACGAGTGAGTCCTCCGGGAACGCGGGCGCGGCGGGTGCAAGCGCGGCGGGTGCAAGCACCGACGTCGGTGGTGCTGGGGGTGGTAACGCCGTGGGCGGCATTGCCGGCAAGCAGATCACGCAATCGGTTGTTTGCCCATCGCCTACGCTGCAGGCCGGGGACACGACCGAGACGTTGCAAGTGGGCTCCTTGAGCCGTAGCTACGTGCTGCACATTCCGTCAACCTATGACGGCAGGAAACCGCGACCACTCATCGTGGATTTTCACGGAGTCGGCGGCTCGGGATTGAGCGAGTTGACGAGTTCACCGTACCCCGCAGTGACCGATCCCGAGGGTGTGGTCATGGCGTTTCCGGATGGCGAAAAGGGTCCTGCCGGCAGCGCCTGGAATTTTGGGCCTTGCTGCGTGGCCGGCGTCGAAGACTTAGTCTTTGCCAAGGCCCTGGTGACTGACATCCAAAGGATTGCCTGCATCGACGCGAACCGTGTCTATGCCGTCGGCATTCTAGCGGGTGGCGGGATGGTATACCACCTGGCGTGCCACGCGGCCGACGTGTTTGCCGCTGTTGCGCCCGCCGCATTCGATCTCTTGGCGGAAAACGCGGATGCCTGTAGTCCAACGCGTCCGATCACCGAGATCTCCTTTCGGGGCACTGCAGTCAGCCGCGTACCGTACGGCGGAGGCGCATCCAATCTCGTGACCGGCATGCCGATTACGTTCCTCGGCGCCAAAGAGACTTTCCAACGCTGGGCGCAAATTGATGGATGCACTGGATCCCCCTCGGCGGAAGACAGCAACGGATGCTCGTCCTATTCGGGCTGTCACGCGGGCGTCGAAGTGATCCTCTGCACCAAGCAGGGTGGTGCCGAGGATCCCGGCGATCCCAGCATCGCTTGGCCCGTGCTCAAACGCCACACTCTGTAACCGCAAGTTCTGTTGATGCATGACGCGGTGCAAGTCCGAAAAGCGCCAACACGAATGAACAATTTCGGCCCGATGCCGTGCTCCGCGGTCACGTCACTTTCTTGGACCAGTTTGCGCGAACCGCGCGTCTGCGGAACGAGACTTTGACCACCGCATCCGCCCGGGCCGAGGAGTGCATCGATGAGAACAGTACGTCTGCCAACCGAGATGTTGTTTGCTGGCATTCTGTGGTTTGCTAATGGGGGTTGCAGCGGTTCGGGCAATGGCTCAGATGGTACGATTGGGACGAAGGGTGGTGAGCGAGCTTCTGGCGGCGTGGCCGTCGGCGGTACCAGCAGCTCGGTGGCGAGCGGTGGCACGGGGCAATCCGTCACGGGTGGGACGACCGCCACCAGTACAACTACGACACAGCCCATCACGGGCGGCACGACATCAAGTGGTGGAAGTGCGGTACAACCCCTGAACGGCGGCACGACAGGCAAAGGCGGTACTACAGCGTCCGGTGGCTCCAAGAGCAGCGGTGGGGCGCAGGAAGCTGGAGGCAAGAGCGGCTCAGGTACGGGCGGCACGGTCACGGCTGGTGGTGCGACCGGCGACGGCGGCGGCAATGGTGCTGGTCGTTCAAGCGGGTCCGGTGGAGCGGGAAAGGGCGGAAAAACAGGAATCAGTGGCGGCGCCGCGGGTAAAGCAAACGGCGGCGCAAGCCAGAAGGGTGGAGCTAGTGGTGCGGCGACAGGCGGAAGCACCAGCACTGGCACCTGTACCGCGTCAGTCAACACGGGCAAGAGTGTTTCAGGTAGTGGGCCGCACAAAGTCGTCATGGAGACGAATTCCGGTTCCGGCATCAACACCGGCACCATCTATCGGCCCTCAGATCTAGGTGGTACGGAGAAGTACCCGATCCTTGTCTGGGGAGAAGGCGGCTGCTCTCAAGACGGACTGTCTAACCAGGCGGCCATGGGCGAGATCGCCTCCCATGGGTACTTCATCGTTGCAGACGGCACGCCGGGCAGCAGTGCCGCAAACGGCAGCGGCACTGGCGCGGCCCTGCTCGCATACATCACCTGGGCCATCGCCGAGAACGGCAACCCCTGCAGCGTGTACTACCAGAGCCTCGATACGACGAAGATCGCAGCTGATGGGTTTTCGTGCGGCGGATTGATGGCCGAGAATGCCTCCGGAGATCCCCGCTTCACGGCGATAGGCATCACCAGCAGCGGACTATTTAGTGCGGATCAGAATCTGTACAAGAAGATCCACACGCCATTCAAGATCCTTCTCGGCGGCTCTGGCGACATGGCGTACACGAACGGCGAGAGGGACTACGAACAGATCAGCGCGCTGGGCATACCGATCCTATTGCTCAGCAAGGATGGTGCCGGTCATGGCGGGGACTTGTTCCAGGCCAAGGGGGATTTCAACACAGTGAATCTGGCCTGGCTCAATTGGCAACTGAAGGGCGACGAGACAGCGACGGGCAAGGCCCTGCTCGTTGGCTCGAGCTGCAAGTATTGCAACGCCAGCGGCTGGGAATTCAAATCGGCGAACCTACCTTAGACGGGGTTCTGCGCTCGCACACTTTAGAACGACACTTGCGCAACGACTTGCACTTCGCCATCGAGCCGAAGACGGTCTGTTCGCGTTGAGGAGCACGTAAATGACTATGCAATACATCTCACCGAAGCTACTATTTGCTGGAATTCTCGGCGTCGCTGTCGGGGGCTGCAGCGGTTCGGAAACTGGTGTTACTGGCACCGGCGGCACAACGGGCGGGGTGCAGACCTCTGGTGGCACTGCGGCTGGCGGAAATAGTGGCTCTGTGAGGACTGGTGGCTCGGGGCATTCTGAAACGGGCGGCATCCTCGGCATTGGTGGAAGCACGAGGCAGCCCGAAACGGGCGGCATGTTTGGCACTGGTGGAAGTACCGCACCATCGGTAACGGGCGGAGCAACGACCACAGGCGGAGCAGCGGCAACGGGCGGAGCAACGACCACAGGTGGGAAGGTGGCTACAGGCGGAGCAACGGCCACAGGCGGAGCAATGGCCATGGGTGGCAAGGCAGCAACAGGTGGAGCAGCAGCCACGGCTGGCAAGGCGGCTACAGGCGGAGCAGCGGCAACAGGCGGGAATGCAGCAACTGGAGGGACAAAATCCACTAGCGGTGGCTCCAGCTCCGGAACCTGCACCGCCTCAGTCAGCGCGGGTAAAAGTGTTACAGGTACTGGTCCACACAAAGTGGTTGTCGAGTCGAACTCAGGCTCACAAATCAGCTGTGGTACCATCTACAGGCCTGCGGATTTAGCGGGAAGCGAGAAGTATCCGATCTTTGTCTGGGGAGAGGGTGGCTGCGCAAGGAGTGGAACGTCGAACCAGGCGGCCATGGGCGAGATCGCCTCCCACGGATACTTCGTCGTTGCAGACGGCCCGGCGGGCAGCGGAGGCAATTGCGGCAGTATCTCCATGTCAACTGACGTTGTGGGTATGGCAAAACCCCTGCAGGATTACATCAACTGGGCCATCGCCGAAAACGACAACCCCTGCAGCGCTTACTACCAGAGCCTCGATACGACAAAGATTGCCGCCGACGGATTCTCATGCGGCGGATTGATGGCAATGGGCACCGCTGGCGATTCCCGCATCACGACCTGGGGAATCACCAGCAGCGGGTTGACCAGTGCGGTTTCGAGTTTCTATAAGACGATCCACACGCCGGTGAAGATCCTCCTCGGTGGCTCTGGCGACGTCGCGTACCCGAACGGCGAGAGGGATTACGACCAGATCAGCGCGCTCGGTATACCCATCATACTGCTCAGCAAGGACGGTGCCGGCCATGGAGGGGATTTGAGTAAGGGCACTGGGGACTTCAACTCGGTCAATCTGGCCTGGATTAACTGGCAGCTGAAGGGTGACACAACAGCAACGGGCAAGGGCGCGCTGGTTGGCTCAACCTGCAAGTACTGTAACGTCAGCGGATGGGAGTATAAGTCGGCGAACATACCGTGAGTGCAGCTGCACGACACAGGGACAGGGCTGCCGTGCCCTGTACCCTGCGTAGCCTGCGAATGTGCACTTTGCATTGCGGCAACGCGCGTCGCCCGGTGCCGAATCCCCGTGAGAGGTGTTGTTCAGCTGAGACTCACGAGGGCTTACGAAGCACCAGGAGACGCTAAATTCAAGGCTTTCGGAGTCCGAACGTCAGTTCACGTCGGTTATGCCTAGCGCCGACACACGAAGCTGTTTGCGCTCTCGGCGTCGCCCTTGCCATAGACAGCTGTGCTCGGATAGGCGCACAGCGGGCGACTGCGATCGGGTGACCAATCACCCGGCAATTCGAGATTTGGACCACCGGGATTCGTCGGACCACGAACGCTGGCCACAACCCGCTCAGGGGCATCGCCATTTTCCACCCAGCGCACCAGAGGAGTCAAGAGGTCGAACTGATCCGCGGAGGGCCCTCCGGCACAGTGGCCCATCCCGGGCACCAAATACAGGCGAGCGAAGGTATCCACAGGAGCGTTTCGCGCCAGACTCTCGTACCAATGCCGAGTGTCTTCCGCCGAAAAGATTGGATCGCTTGTGCCATGGTACACGAGCATGCGCCCACCGTGCCGGCGCAATCCGCGCAAGTGATCGAGATCGGGCGGCACCATGAAGGATTGAGCCGATTCGGTGTACGTGGCGCTTGTCGCAGCGATCGCGGATGCCATCTGATCGACATTGCCCATTAAGGAATAGAGCGGTGGAATGAAGGTGGCGGGGTTGGCTGGCGGCGAGCTGAATACGAACCCAACGGCACCCGGATCCAAAATGAGCGGCGAGATGAACTCCCAAAAGAAGGCATCGCCTGCTGCGTGTCCAGTGTCGAAGGGGAAACTCGAATAGATCGGAACTCCTGCGCTGGTCTTTGCGCCAGCGAAGATATTCCCAATCGCCACCTTCTGCTCGGCACTGAGGCAGGTGCCGTCACGTGAACCCAGGCAAGTTGGCACGTCCCGATTGAGGTCAAAGGCCGCCTGGCACGCCACCGTACGCTGCACCATGCCGTCGACCAAACCGTCGAGCGCGTCGCATTTCTCCAGCACCTTGCTCGAGAGCAACTGACGTTCGGCTTGAGTAAACCCTCCCGAGATATCCGGCAAACCGGCAAAGGGTCCAGCCGTGTATACGGCTCCGGGGACAGCTACGGTGGCGTATTGCTGGGCTCCGTAGATGCTGGCCACAGCGGCCGCTGGCAGGTTGAAGCCAGGTGAACCAACGAGATAGCCGTCGTATTGGTCGGCATACCGAGCTGCTGCCACCATGGTGTGACGACCTCCATTGGAACAGCCACCGATGTAGGAAAACGCGGGCCTCTGGCCGTAGGCAGCGCTTAGGACGCTCTTGGCCATCGGTGTCACCTTGCCCACGGCTTGATAACCGTAGTCCAGTCGAGCCTCGGGATCGATGCCGAAAAACGGATTCTGTTGAGCGTTGTGGCCAGCATCGGAACTGATAACTGCGAAGCCCTGCAGCAACGCGCTGGTAAGTGGTCCGCCTCCGCTGCTCAGTCCCAAAGCAGGGGTTACGTACCCGTCCATTCCGCTATTGGCCTGGTAAAAGAAACGCCGATTCCAGCTCAGCGGCAGACGCATCTCGAAACCGATAGCGTAGGTACTCCCATCGACAGAACTGACGCGCTCGAACATCTTGCCAATCAGCACGCAGTGTGCGGCAACATCCTTGTCTGCGACCTTGAGCTCACCGGCGGCAACGCTAGTGGCCGACGTGAACACAGTGTTTGCGAACTGAAGGGAGGTGACCAGCTGCTCACAGGCCACTGCGAGCGGGCGACCATGATTGGATGGACAGCTTGCCTCCAGCGCCAATTCTGTGGTCAACGGCGAGTCAGTACCGTCCACACCGACAACGTCAACACCGCTGCCGCAACCCGGCAATGTAACGACCATTACGGATCCTATCCAACATATCGTTCGTCTCATGCTGTCCTCACAGTATGTCCAGTTGCTCGCGATCGTGCCATTTGAGCCCGGAACTCAACATGCTTTCAGGCGCGCCTCGCGGGCTTTTGTTGGCTTGTAACTACAGCCTTGCACATTTCCAGCCGGGCCCGGGCAATATCAAACAATAGAACGATGATGACAACCACAATCGTACCGTGGCGTTGCGTTGCCCGCATCTCGAACGCGGCACCGGGGAAGGACATTTTTGTCCCCCCTTCTGGGGTCGATCCCGCCGACCCGTATAGTCGTTGCGTCACGCTACATAGTACCCAGTGGCACGGTCATGAGCTCGCCTTGGCGCTGGACTTGCGCCACGCGCCCAAGTCCTGGGAGCACCCTGGTTGGACCAGCACCATGGGACCGCGGACACAGCAAGTCTCGTCTCGACACCAATGGCGAATCACGATCGATCCAAGCTGCGTGAGTGATCGAAGGCTTGAGCCTCCTCAACCCCGTCGCAGCCGTGCGCCAATGTCGGCGCGGACGTTGACGGCGCTCGCGGAATTCCATAGAATCACTCGAGCAAACCGCGCCTTGCCGCCAGTCGAAGCTTGCGCGATCGGAGGTCTCGAGTGAACGGTTCAAGGGCGCAAAAGGTCATTCTCGCGGGATTGGTGACGGTAACGGTGCTGGTTGGATGGCAGATCGCCGCACGGCATGTCCGAAGGCCCGTGTCTCTGGAAGGGCCAAGCGCAATCACGATAGACTACCCGGACGAAGGAGCGGTTTTTCCTCCCGAGTTTCCTGCCCCTACGTGGCTTTGGAGAGACGCAGATGACCAGGTTGCTTCGTGGGAGATAGACGTTACCTTCTCTGATGGCACGGCTCCGATCCGGGCCGAGTCTGCCGGTGAACCGATGCACATCGGAGAATGCGATCCGCGCTGCGTCTCTCCGACCAACCAGCTGCCGGCACTGACGCCGAAGCAGGCAGCGTCGCATACTTGGACGCCGGATGCCGCGACGTGGGCTGCCATCAAAGAGCACTCGGTGGTCCGCCCCGCGACGGTTGTCATTACTGGACATCGCCGAGGTGATTCGAAGCAGACCGTCTCGCGCGGTCAAGCTTCGATCCACACCTCGAGTGACGCGGTTGGCGCGCCGATCTTCTACCGCGATGTGCCACTCATGCCGTCGGAGAGCGAAAAGGGGGTGATCAAACCGCTGGCCCCGCAGGCGGTGCCTCTGATTGCCTGGAGGTTGCGGAGCGTCGGTGACACGCATAGCCGACTCGTGATGGAGGGCCTACACACCTGTGCCAATTGCCACTCGTTTTCCGTTGATGGCAAGACGCTCGGGTTGGATATGGACGGACCTCAGAACGACAAGGGACTTTACGCGATCGTCAAAGTTGCGCCAAAGATGACGATTCGCAACGAGGATCTCGTCGCCTGGAGCACCTTTAGAGGAAAGCTGGGAAGCAAGCTGCGGGTGGGGTTCATGTCGCAAATTTCCCCCGATGCCCGGTACGTGATCACCACGGTCAACGACCCAGGCATCGAGCAGACCGATTATCAGCGCCGTAAGGATCCGATAGATCTCGTGCGCAACTACTACGTCGCGAACTTCAAGGACTATCGTTTCCTGCAGGTCTTCTACCCCACCCGAGGTGTCCTTGCATGGTACAGCCGCGAGTCCGCTCATCTGCGGTACTTGCCCGGTGCCGATGACACGGGCTACGTGCAAGCGAATGCGGTGTGGAGCCCTGATGGTAAGTACCTGGTTTTTGCCCGAGCTCCAGCACGGGACGCGTATCCTGCGGGATCGCAATTGGCGGCGTACGCCAATGATCCGAACGAGACGCAGATCCAATTCGACCTCTATCGCATCCCCTTCAATCATGGCAAGGGTGGGGAGCCCGAGCCGATCGTGGGCGCTTCGAACAATGGGATGAGTAACTCCTTCCCGAAGATTTCTCCTGACGGACGCTGGATCGTATTCGTGCAGAGTCGCAACGGCTTGCTGATGCGCCCTGACGGGCAGCTCTTCATCGTGCCTGCCCATGGCGGCACAGCGCGCCGCATGACCTGCAACACGCCGCTGATGAATTCTTGGCACAGCTTTTCGCCGAACGGCCGTTGGCTGGTCTTTTCGTCGAAGAGCCGGTCACCTTACACTCAGATGTTCCTGACCCACATAGACGATTCGGGTAATGATAGCCCGGCGATCCTGATTGAAAACGCAACGGCGGCAAACCGGGCGGCTAATATCCCTGAATTCGTGAACATCCCAGCAGACGCAATGTTGAAGATCGACACGCCTGCGGCCGAGTATGCGCGGCACATGGACCTTGCGATCGAGTCGATGAAGCAGAGAAAGTACGAGATTGCCGTGCCAGAATGGAACAAGGCGCTGGAGCTTGTCCCTGGCGAACCGCGAGTGCACAACGGTCTGGGCGTTGCTCTTGCAGAAACCGGGAAAGTCGAAGAAGCGATTGTGCGCTATCGGAAAGCATTGGAGTTGAACCCGCAGTACGCGGAGGCTTGGAATAATCTTGGCGAAGCACTGGCCGGCAAAGGCGCGATCAAGGAGGCGATCGCACAGTTCGAAAAAGCGGCCCAACTGGACCCCAAGTACGTCGTCGCCCACGCCAATCTCGGAAAGGTGCTCGCCCGCAGCGGGCAGACTGACGAGGCGATTGACCACCTGAAGAAGGTGGTGGAGCTCACGCCTGATGCGGCCGATGCCCGCAGAGATCTCGGTCATGCGTTGGCGGACAAGGGAAGCCTGCAGGAAGCGAGCGTTGAGTTGGCGGAAGCGGTCAGATTATCAGGCGGCAGGGATCCATTGACGCTACATCTACTTTCTCGCGTCTACGCTGACTTGGGCAATCTTCCCGCGGCTATTCAGACGGATCGCCAGGCGCTCGAGGCTGCAGCTGCTCAGAGCAATTCGAGGCTCGAACAAATCGTCAACACCCACTTGGACGAGCTGCTTCAACGGCAGTAGCCGCTCACGTCTGAAGGCCCCATTTTGGGGTTGTAGCTATCCGCATACAGCACTGTCGCCCCAGCATAGGAATACGAAAAGGGGTTCTCAGATCCAGAGAACCCCTTGACGCTTGGCTGCGATGCCGAGGGCGCTTCGCAACGTATTCGGCGGGTCAAAACTGCGAGAGGAACTTCCAGGTCTCGGCCGGCACCCAGCTGGATGCTCCTCCAGGCGTAGGCGTATGATCGCCAACGAAGATGCATGCCCTGGCGGGATAGCCCGCCTTGCAGCCCGTGAAGTCGACGCAAGCGGGGGTCTTGCCGCTGCTGTCCGTCGGATCTGGCATGGCGTCAGCGAACGCCGACTTGCTGAGCGTTGGGTCTGGACCAGTGCACCCGTTCGTTTTCGCAAAGTCTTGGAGCTCCGGCACGCCGTACCCCGGATAGGTGCACACGCTGTCGCTCGTTCCATGGGTCATGAAGTAGGCAACGGGCTTGTCATGTGGCTTGACGCATCCGCTCATGGGTCCTCCCGAATGCGCTGCAACGGCGCGAATTACGTCACCCATGGCGCAAGCCATGGCATAGGACATGGAACCGCCCATGCTGAAGCCTTCACAGAAGATGCGCGACTTGTCGATGCAGAGGTCACCTTCGATCTTGGTGATCAGCTGTCGCGAAAATTCGACGTCAGCCCCGCTGGAGTTGCTCCAGCCATTGTTGAGTCCCTGGGGTGCGACGAAGATCGTGCTTCCACCGGCCAAGTCCCACAGGCCGTAGAAGGGCTTCCCCATGCCAGTCCCGGAGACTTGGTCCGCGGTCCCACCTAGTGGGTGATACGCGACCATCAGCTTGTGGGGCTTGCTACTGTCGTAGGCGTCCGGGAGTTTGAGGTTGAATGCACGGCTCGATCCCGAAATGGTGATTGTTTGGCCATTCCCGCTCTTGAGCGTCGGCGTTTTGCCGCATCCGTCGCTCTTGACCGGATCGTTGCCCGTGCCTGTGCTGCCCGCGGTAGCCTGTCCGCCGGTGGCCGCGCCTGCCGCGCCGCCAGCAGGAGCGCCGCCCGTGGCTCCTGTTCCACCAGTAGCAGCTCCGCCTTTGCCAGTAGCTCCGCCTTTGCCAGTAGCTCCGCCTTTGCCAGTAGCTCCGCCTTTGCCAGCAGCTCCGCCCTTGCCAGCAGCTCCGCCTTTGCCAGCAGCTCCGCCTTTGCCGCCCGTGTCGGACGTGGCGCCACCAGCAACGGCGCCACCAGTGGCAGTGCCGCCAATGCCGGTCGAGTTGCCGCCGGTAACGTTCGTGGTCGATGAGCCGCCAGTGCTCGTCACTCCTCCTGTCGCGACAACACCACCGTTGGCGGTCGCTCCACCCGAGCTGACGCTACCACCCGACGCTGTCGCGCCACCTGAGGCGACGCCGCCACCAATGGCGTTGGTGCCACCCTTGCCGGGTTCAGATCCGCCCGTACCGTCACCATACAGCCCAGGCTCGTTGCCAGAGCAGGCGCATCCCAACACCGCAAGCACTGCAACCATCGCCGTTCGGTATCCAATGGAACTCATAGATCTCTCCTTCGTGTGGATCGTTCCGGCATGAATCGGTCACGTGCTGTCGCCTCATCGGTGCCGGAACGAACCAGGGACACTTTATTGATACAACTTCTCTTGCGCGCGGTCCGCCTAGCTGGGTCCAAGACTCAATGAGATGGATCGAATCTAATGATCGATGCAAACGCAGTGGCGTCTCAAAGCTGTCATCGGTGAGTCCGCATTGCGTGCATCTCGGATCGAATTTGAGTAGGCGACTCTTCCGTTGGAGGATGAGTTGAGAGCCTCCCAAACCCTCGACGCTCATACCGTGTCACGGCTCGGAGAGGATCCGCAGGGGACAAAGAAGTCCCCCCCCTGGATGGGAGGGTATTCTTGTCCTCCCAGCTGTGACCGTTCACCGTCTGGCTTCGTTCCCCCGAAGACGCCTACGCCGTGCGTCTGTCCATCGGACGCACTCTTTGCCAATCGGCTCCGGCAGTGATTGATACGCGGTCAGTACCAGAGATGGAACGTGCCGCTGACGTGGAGCATCGCGAGCATGTAGAGCACGCCGTTCCAGTAATCATGGCTCGGGACGTTCGCCGCCCAAAGCTTATCCACGAAGGGTTTGCCGGACGATGCCGGCAAACCAAAGCCCAATAGAGAAGCGCAGAAGCCCTCGGCATTGGCGCCGACATTCTTCTCGCGTGTGCCGTACGCGGGCGCGTAGGTGTCCGTCTGCCAGGGATCAACAGCGAAGAAATTCCAGTCCATCATGATATTTACGACGACGCGGATCTTGTCGACGCCAGTGTTCACCTGCGACCCGCCAGTGTAGGCACCTTGGTCGCCAAACTGGCCGCTCGAGTCTGCCGCCTTCTTGAAGTAGGCGCGCCCCGCCGTCACCGCAGTATCCCAGAACGTCGCGTTAACGGTATCGAAACAGGCCCAGGTTTGATAGAAGGCCGGCAAGATGTACGAAGCGTCGGTTTGGCCGTTGTCGCTACCCGAATAGAACTTCACCAGGTTGTACGTTGTGTTGAAGTCCTGAGTTCTGACCAACTTGAGCACCCATTGGGCTTCGGTCCCGTAGTTGTACTTCCCGGAGGTGTCTCCCCAGCGGTTGTGGGCAAAAACCAAGGCCGCCGCAAAGTACTCGTCGCCGTCTGGCGCTCCACCGCTAGCCTTTTTCGAGCCCGAGGTCGTGCACGACCACGCGATCTGCGTGCCGGTGCATCCGGAGGACGAGCAACCTGACGCCATGTGATTCCTTACCCAGGTCCAGATACGGTCGAACTCCGTCTGGTGGTCGAGTTGAACGGCGATCATCATGCCGTACGACATACCTTCGGTGCGCACGTCGCCGCTGTAGATGTCCTGGACATAGGACTCGTCCGAGCCTGGCCCGTTGTAGTAGATGGTACCTGAACCCGAGGGGTTAAATAGAGAGGACCAGGCCTTCGCGAGCTTGGCGTCGGTCTCGGCCTGAGTGTGCCCCGAGAGACTCACGAAAAGATTGGCGTACGCCGCGGGCGGCGTGCAGCCATTTCCCGGAATTGTCTTCGTAGAAGCGCCGGCGACATTGCTCGCACTACCGCCAGTTGCGGTCCCTCCGGTGGCCGCACCCGAAGCCGCCTTGCCGCCCGTCGCCAAGCTACCGCCAGCCGCGTTGCCGCCAGCGGCGCTACCGCCCGCCGCCTTGCCGCCAGCGGCGCTACCGCCCGCCGCCTTGCCGCCAGCGGCGCTACCGCCCGCCGCCGCACCAGCTTTGGCTGCGCTGCCGCCAGTTGGGTTTCGGCCGCCGCTCGTTCCGCCCATGGTTGTCGTGCCGCCGGAGGTCGTCGTCCCGCCTGCTGCGGTCGAGGTCGACCCGCCGCTACCGACGGTTGCCTTGCCGCCCGTGGAAACCGTTGCTCCAGAACCGGTTGTTCCGCCAGAGGCCGTAGTTCCGCCGGCTGACAAGGCGCCACCCGTACCCAGAGTGTCGCTCGTGCTCGAGGTGCCACCGGCTCCGCCCACACCAGTCGATCCACCGGAACTGCCGCTGGCCTTGGTCCCCCCTGTCGTAGAGTCGTTGCTGACTCCGCTCACACCCGAGGGCTCAGCACAACCCACCACGATTGTGCCAAGTGCCAGAGCCATGACGGACAGCGGGAACAAGGAAATGCGCACAAGAGACCCCTTCATTTGTTTCGACGCTTGCCTACGGACGGATCAATAGGGAGTAGTTCTCTCGTGCAGTTGCACTTGCGACGACATTCCGTCATCGATTCCGAATTCAGATTCGCCCTGCAACTCATGCCGCAATTTTATGGCGACGATGCAGGAAAATCCTCGTCTTGACTATCAACGGGTCAGTCCGGGACGAACGCAATGCCCCAGCGTCGGCAAAATAGTCAGGTGGCTTTGCTCCGAGTCGGGCAACCAATCAAGTCTTGCGAAGGAGCAATAGTCGTGCGGCAGCGGAAATTTTCACCCAGCTCACGTTCAAGGCGACAGCCAGTTCTGATGCCTAGACCCAGGCGTCACACTCCCGAAGCGAATCAAGCGCACGGCTCAGCAATGAAGCGGTTGCGGCGGTTTCGTTGCGTTGAGAATACTTCTCTTGCGAGATCGACGCCGAAGGCCGAGCAGCGCCGAGCCGAGCAGCGAAAATCCCGCAAACGGGTTGGGCCGCGATGGCCTCTGTTCAACCCGGCAACCACAACCCGAGTTCGGTTGATCAATCGTTGTCGGAGCAATCAAACTGGTCTGGCTGCCGCCAATACTCGACGAGCCGCCGCTGGTCGGGGCTGTAACAATAGTGGACGAACCGCCTGAACTGACGGTGACTACCGAACTGCTGGCACCACCGGTACTACTCGATGGCTTCGTCCCGCCACTGCTTGTGGCGTTGCTGCCGCCAGCAGAATAGGACGTCACTCCGCCGACGCTTGTCGTGCCGCCAATATCCGTCGATTTACCCCCGGCATTGAGACTACTAGCGCTAGTTCCGCCGACGCTTGTCGTGCCGCCCAAACTTGGCACTCCCGAACCAGTTCCGCCATTGCCAGTTCCGCCATTGCCAGTTCCGCCATTGCCAGTTCCGCCGGTCCCCGTCGCTCCACCCGTACTTGTCGTACCGCCAGCGCTTGAGTGGCAAGTGCCTGAACTCGTGGTCACCGCACCGTTTGAATAGGCGCCAATGTCAGCTTTGCCGGCTCGGGTCTTTGGGTTGAAGCACTTGGCTACGCCGCCAATGCGCTTGATGTAGTCGATGTCAACGGAGTATTGCCACCAGCTTGCCAGGGCGATGTTTCCCACCATTATCGGCGGCTTCTTGGTGATGCATTTGACGTCGAACCCGATGTCCGTCGCTGGAACTCCAGAGCCAGTGGAACCCTTTCCGGCGAGCACCGATCCCGTCGCGAGAGTAAAATCTGGATTTGTTCCTTCCGGCGACGTGAAATACGCAACCGTACCAGTCGCCACGGTGTTAGTCGCCCATCCCGAGGTTGGTTGATTGTAGACGGCATCTTTGCCAGGACCCGTTCCGGTTGCGACGAAGACGTTGTTGAGAAACGAAACACCGGTAGTGGTCATGGTGTCGCCGTTGGTCGTAAAGTAGACCTCTCCCGGGTTATCCGGCCCCTGGGCTTTCAGATCCTGAGCGTTGTGAAAGCAGGTGTTGTTGATGAACTTCGTGCCGGAGCTTCTGGTGAGTCGGAAACACCCTCCACCGTTACGGAATGCAATGTTGTTGACGAAGGTGGCGTTGTGAGCCTCCTCGTCCACAATGAAACCACTGCCGTCCGTGTTCTTTTCGGCGTCCATATTCTCGAACGATAGGGTGCCTTCAACCAACGCCGTGCCCGAGCCCTTACTCGTCGCGTATAGTGTCACGCCGCTCGACCAGGAATGGGCGGTACTGCTCCCGTTGTGCGATGATATGCAGTTCTTGATGTGGATCCCCGAGGCGCTGTAGTGGGTGAAGCCGGTGCGGCCGTTACCGTCACCGACGCAGTACGCGTATTCCACGTTGCCATTCGAGGGTGCTGACTCCCCATTATCGGTGTCCACCCAATGGTTGCCGAATCCAGTATTCCAGCCACGCGATACCAGTCCGATGTAGCGTATGTACTGTCCGGTGGTAAGTCCAGCGATCGACCCCACACCGGTATCCTGGTTGTCGTCAGTTGGGCCTACCCCCGTGCCTTCGATGATGGGCGTAGCGCATTCATCCGCCTGAAAGGTGATCCAAGATGAAGCCGTACCCGATGCTGTGACAAGCAGCGGCGTAGCCTTGTAGACGCCGTCCATCAGAATGACAGTGTCGCCGGCGACAACAGCCTTTGCGGCAGAGGTGAGATCACAAGGTGCCGCACGGTCACATCCCGCGGTCGCTGTCCCACTCGGCGAGACGTACATAGTGGCAGCGTTCGCGGGAGAAGCGAGCAGGATGGCGGACAGCAATGGCGCACATAGGACGAAGGTCCTCTTCAAGGCGATTCGCGGCATCACATGCCGTAGCCGGAACATCGAGGAGGTAGAAAACTGTCGGTACCGCCTAAGCGTCGTGTTCATTGGCTTCTCCCAATCTGGCCAAGTCAGAACCAAACAGGCACCACCGAGGGCCCCACGAACCACACGGGATGGGGCCCAAAGCAGTGCCCAATATCGACGCTACTTTCCGACGAACGTCGTGACGGTCATGCCGGCAAGCGAAGCGGCAAAGCTACCGCCGCTCACCGTAACCGCGGTCCCTGCCTTGAGGTCGTCGCTTGCCGACGTCACGTTCGGCGTCATCGAGGCTGGCGCGGTCCCACCGGCGATGGTGATCGGCACCGTGGCCGCCGCGCTGCCCTTGTTGATGGCCACGATGACGACAGTGCCGTCGGCGCCCTTGTAGGCTGAGAGAAGGACGTCCGTGGGAATGCTTCCCGTGATGTCCACGCGCGTGTAGCCAGGCCGTACGAACTTAGTGTAGTTGCCAAACGTGTAGTGGCGTTTGGTATCCGTTCCGTCATCGAGCAGCAGCCCCTCGTTGTTTCCCGCCTGGTACCACCACCAAATCCAGGCGTTGGCCTCGCCGACGGTGAGAGCGCTGTGGAGCCATCCCGCGACAGCGATTCCGTTGGCGATGTCCTTGGCCGGTACCCCATCGGGCCAATGCTGCACACCGGACATCTCGGTTTGCCAGATCGGTTTATCGGGCTTCCCGCCATTGACATCGGCGGGCCACGGTTCCGCAACCTGGGTGTCGTACTGGTGAACACCCAGGATATCGATAGCCGCCCAGGCGTCCTTGTCCTTGTATAGCCAGTGGCCGTAGTCGTAGCCATTCCCATCGAGGCAAGTTTGGGCGCAACCGGTAGTGGTCGGAGTGTTCGAGTAACATCCACACTTCAGAGGATCTGAGCTTTCCGGATGGCCAGCAACAGTCGAGCCCGTGGCCGACGCATTGCTCCAGACGTGGATCCATTCCGATGCTTCGGGCGCGATCAATTTCACCCCGGCAGCCTTGAGCTTTGGTCCCAGCACTTTCACAAAGGCGACCATCTCCTTGGCCGTGTAGACTGTCGTATCGTAGTCGACAGTGCATGGCGGGCCGTGAGATTGACATGAGGCAAAGTCAGCCTCATTGCCCGCCGACATAGCGTAAAGGCCATTGTCTTTCGCGAATTTGGTTATCGCATCTGACCACGATCCGTGACAGCTCGCGAGTAGGTGTCCACCCTTCGAGACACTGTTATTGTCCTTGCAGTTGGCAGGTGGGCTCCAGACCGAACCAATGATCGTGGTGGCGCCATACTTCTTCGCCGATGCGATACTGCTCGCCTCGCCGGAGTTCGTGAAGGTGCCGCTCATGTCGGATTTCATGCCGGTGCGAAGAATGGTCAAACCCAGCCCGGTGTTCGGGTCGAACATTGCTTTCGCCTGGGCGTCCGTCAGAGCCTTCCAATTGTCGTTGAGGCCAAACCCATCGATCGTCTGCTTAGTCTGGCCGAGTTGAACTGTCACGGCACCCGACTGGGTACCACCTGAACCGTTGATCGAGCCGGCAGCGCCACCGCCACTTGGGTTCGTCGACGAGCCACCGACTGCAGAGGATCCGCCTTTGGGGCCAGCACCACCGCCACCGCCGTTGCCGCCCTGCGGACTTGCACCGCCACCGCCCTTGCCCGTGTTGCCGCCAGCTGCCGTGTTGCCGCCAGCTGCCGTATTGCCGCCAGCACCCGTATTGCCGCCAGCACCTGTATTGCCGCCAGCACCTGTATTGCCGCCAGCACCTGTATTGCCGCCAGCACCTG
>CAYVXY010000007.1:71172-299638 GCA_964454965.1 uncultured Polyangiaceae bacterium
TATTGCCGCCAGCACCTGTATTGCCGCCAGCACCTGTATTGCCGCCAGCACCTGTGTTGCCGCCAGCACCTGTATTGCCGCCACTGCTCGTCGCGCTGCTGCCGCCAGCTGGGCCCGCTGTGCTCGTGGTGGTTGTCCCCGTTTGGCCACCCTTCGAAGTCGTGCCGCCGGAACTGCCGCCCGCATTGCCCTGCTGCGTGCTGCTGCCAGTGTCGCTGCAAGCTAGAGCGAAGAGCGCGAGCCAAGTGCTGCTGGTTGATACGAGTAACGTCTTCATGGATCGAATCTTTCTCGGTAGTGTTCGCCATCTCGTGGCGGCACGCTTTGAAGCCACCCGTAGACATGAATTCGGTAGAGGCCCCACTCGGGGCCGCGACGCTTCGGGTGGTGGTCCCAATCGCTGCAATTGGCCTGTCGCACTGCTATTTGCGACGAGCAGCTGTATTGTAGGTTGGAAGTGCGAAATAGCGACAAAAGAGCCTTACCAGCACCGTCCGCTGGCGCTCAGGCGACGTGGAGCCTAGTTCTTCAAAGTTCAGAGGGCGCAGTGTTCCGCTGGCTCAATTTCCGTCAATAAATCGACAGTCGAACGTCTAGGACATGGACCTTTGGCTCCCGAAGCCTTGCGATTGCTCGGTACCAAAAATTGTCGACGATGGAATTGCTCTGACGTGGCGGGGATTCGGCAGCGGGTCACCCAACTGCAAGTCCATGGTCGGTTTCGATTTCGCCATCGGGCTCTAGACGCGGGGCCGCTGCAACACCGCCGTTGAGAATGTTCCCTTCCTTTGAGAACATCACGAGCCCTACCGTGCCTGCGACGCACAGCTCTTCGGGCAAATCAGAGTCATGTGTCGTTCTGTGCAAGATGACGACTGAAGTTGCTGCTACCATTCTCCGCGGACTCTCCGAACAGTAGAATCGCGCCTGCCAACATGCCACGCGCCACCTATCCAAAGCCCAAAGGGCTCAATATCGGTTCGTTGATGTTGCTTGTCTTTGCCCTCACCGCGGCATGCAGCGGTGGTAGCTCTGACCCTCCCACCACTCCCAATGGCGCTGTGCCTTCGGGTGGTAGTATCGCGTTCGGAGGCAGTACCGCGCATTCGGGCGCAACTGGCGGCGCTGTGCCTTCGGGCGGATCAGGTAGCCGCGCGCCTTCAATCGGCGGTGCCACACTTTCGGGTGGAACCGGCGCAACCGGGACGGGTGGCGCGATGGCTGTGGGCGGTCAGACGTGCATCCCAGCAAACCCCGACGGACCTGCGGACCATGCAACTTCGGGATACGAGAGTCAGCCATGCAGCGACTGTCACAAGGCTGCCCTGAGCGGAGGGATTGTCTACAACCCCTCAGGGGCGGCCACGGTTGCCCAGGCGACCGTAACTATCACGCCGACGGACGGAACTAGACTCACTGCAGTCACCGGCTCGAGCGGCTTGTTCGTGTTTAGGGACAGTATCTCGGCCCCATACGTGGCGTGCGTGAGCAAATGCCCAGATACCCGCTGCGCGAAGTCAACCGACCATCCCAGCGTGGCCGACTGTGGCACCTGCCACGGAGTAACTACACCGAAGATACACCTGCCTTGAGTCTGACCGGTTGAACAAGCGTCCGATCGCAGAACACGACTTTCATGCAATCCCGGAACCACTGACGGTCAACATCCCCTGTACGAAGGTACTCCAATGACCAAGCAGAAACGAACGAGTCGACGAGATTTCCTAATTGACCTGGGCATTGCCGCGACCGGCGTCGCGACCGCATCAGCGCTTGGCGGTTGCACCAGCAATGACAAGTGCGATTGTGGGACCGAGGGAAGCCAATTGGGCGGCGGCGGCAGCGCCTTGCCGCCAGCGTCAGGGACTGGTGGTTTGCAGACCGGTGGCACCAGCGGTTCTGGAGTGCCAAGTGGTGGCGCCACGAGCAGTTCAACGGGAAGCGCAACGGGGGGTAGCTCGAATCCTCAGCAGAGCGGCGGCTCCAGCAACACCGGTGGATCAACGAACCAAGAAGGTTCGGGCGGCAATACCAGCTGTCCACCACCAACCGAATGCCCGACGCAGTGCCCGCCAGCAACGGTGTGCGCAACGCCAGCTACCTTGCCGTCAGACTGGTCTTTGGAAGCGGACGTGGTGGTGCTGGGTACCGGTTTTGCGGGACTGGCAGCCGCGATCGGAGCTGCGGACGCAGGAGCAAAGGTGCTCGTTTTGGAGAAGATGACCAAGGCACTGGAGGGAGGCAACAGCATCATCTCCGGGAACATGTGGTGGACGCCGACTTCGGCGCAGGATGGAGTCACGTACATCAAAGCCTTGTGCGCGGGTGTGACCGACGACCAATACATCCAAACCCTCGCGCAGGAGATGACCAAACTCAATGATTGGCTTGCAACGTTGAGTATCTCAGCAGGGGCTCTTGGCGTATTCCAACCGGAGTATCCGGAGCTACCTGGGTCGAGTTCGGTTCGCACTTGGTCGAACAAGGGGTCCGGTGGTCTTTGGCAGCCGCTCAAGGACGCGGTTACCAAACGCAACGTAACTATCCGGTATGAGACACCGGCGGTGGAGCTGATTCAGGATCCGAGCACGCGGGAAGTCAAGGGAGTGATCGCCACGAGCGCCGGGCAACGCATCAACATAAGGAGCAAACGCGGCGTCGTCCTGGCCTGCGGCGGCTTCGAATTCGACTACAACATGCAAGCGCAGTACTTGCCCGCTTGGCCCGTCTTCTGTCAAGGCACTCCCGCCAACACGGGCGATGGCATCAAGATGGCATTGAAAGCGGGCGCTGCTCTTTGGCACATGAACAACGCGCTGGCTCATGTTGGCTGTTTCGTGTCAGACCCGACTGACCCTAAGGCGATCCCGATCCCCCTCTCCCTTTCCAACAACTGCATCCTCGTCGACAAGTTCGGTTCGCGTTTCATGAACGAGAAGCGCGAGGAACGTCACGGTTTTGGTCATAAGGAGTATCTCTTCTTCTTCGATGGCCTAAGACAGGCATTCGGTCGGATCCCCTGCTACGGCGTGTTCGACGAAACCATGCGCAAGAGCGGAAAACTCGCGGGCGGTCTGCTCGGTTGGTACGGGAAATTCGGCTCCTACAGCTGGAGCGCCGACAACAGTGCCGAGGTTGCCAGTGGCTGGATCAAGCAGGGCCAGACTCTGAACGCCCTGGCCACGGCCATTGGAGTCGACGCGGCCGCCATGACCGCAGCAGTGACGAGATACAACAACTTCTGCACCGCTGGGGCCGACCAGGACTTCGGGCGATCTGCTTCGACGCTCAAGGCGCTGACGACTGCGCCCTACTACGCCATTCCAATCTACCCCCTGATGTACAACACACAGGGCGGCCCGCGACGCAACGAGAAGTGCCAAATCGTCGACCCCTTCGGCAAGCCCATTGCGCGCCTGTACAGCGCCGGGGAACTCGGTTCAGGCTGGGGCTGGATGTACAACGGCGGCGGAAACGCTTCCGAAGCCGTGATCAGTGGACGCCTCGCCGGCGGAAACGCCGCAGGAGAAGGCCCCTGGGGCTAGTGGTGCCATGCAGTCTACCCGCGCGCGCTCAAGCTCACATTTGACCGAAAGAAGGCCCATCATGACATGCAGTAACGGAAGTGCTCGTTCGTTGATTCGGCATCGCTCCACGCTCCTCCCTGCGTTGGTGGCCTTGGTCATCGTGGCAGGCGTCGCGTGCTCCAGCGAGTCGAGTGACTCGCCGGGAACCGGCGGTTCGACGGCTGCCAGCGGGGGCAGCACGGCGGCAACCGGTGGTACTGCCACCGGAGGTACCGCTGCGAGCGGTGGTGCACCGAGCACCTCCGGCACGGGTGGTAGAGCGACCGGCGGCGTGCCTCCTACCGGAGGAGTCACGGGATTCGGCGGCGTAGGCATCGGCGGCGTGACGAGTATGGGTGGCAGGACCGGCGTGGGCGGAACGACCAATACGGGCGGCGCGACCAATACGGGCGGAACGACCAATACGGGCGGAACGACCAATACGGGCGGCGCGACCAATACGGGCGCAGTGGGGGGCGGGTCAACCGTCACGGGTGGGACGGCCAGCTTGGGCGGCGCGGGGGGGAAAGGCGGGGGCGGTTTCGGCGGACGTGGAGGGACGGGTGGCACGGGCGGCATGGGAGGCAGCGACGTGGGTGGGATGACGTCGACAGGCGGCACGGGTGGTGCCGGAGGCGGTTATTGCCCGTCAACACCGGGGACGGCCTGCAACATCATGCCGGTCGGCGATTCGATCACCGAGGGTTGCTGCACTGCGCCGATGGGCGGGTATCGCATCGAACTTTTCCACCAGGCGTTGACGAACGGCAAGAACATCACGTTCGTCGGGACCCTCACCAACGGACCTACCACGGTCGACAACAAGCCGTTCCCCCAGCATCACGAGGGACACGGCGGCTGGAAGATCTCCCAGATTGCCGGTGTCATCGACAACGCCATCAACAGCTCCAAGCCGCACATCGTACTGCTCAAGATCGGCACCAATGACATCAACGGCAACGACGATGTCAACAATGCCCCCAACCGCCTTGAGAGTTTGATTAACCAGATCACCAAGGACGTCCCGGCCGCGCTGTTGGTCGTGTCCGCGATCGTTCCCACGACCACCGACAGCAAGAACCCGAAGATGCAGGCCTACAATACCGCCATCAAGGCCAAGGCCGAAGCTGCGGCGGCGGCTGGCAAGCACGTGCTCTTCGTTGACAACTACAAGGCCTTCACGGACAACGCGAACTTCAAGACCGCGCTGATGGCCGACGAGCTTCACCCCAACACCGCCGGCTACGTGGTGCTTGGAGACTCCTTCTACAGCGTGATCAGCCGTTACCTTCCAGCGGCGCAGTAGGGCTCCGCGGGCCTGTCCGACGAGCTCGGGCCACCTTCGGGTTGTTTGGGGAGGTGACGGCATTCCTGAGCAGTCCGACGGCGATCCGGCTGCTCGATGCCAGGTCCGAGCCGCTCACTTTGCATGACTCGCAGTTCCCTTGGTTGGAACGTAGCGGCAAAATAGAAATATCGGGTTTGGGCAAAGTAGAAATGTCGGGTTCACGGTACGTGACCGGGCATGTCGCCCGCGGGCCTGACCATGAGCACATCCGAGTTCGAACGCGCAGCCTTGCTGCGCAAAGTCCATGAAAAGCGACTAACTCAAGCCAAAGCCGCTGAGATTCTCGGCCTCAGCTTGTGTCAAATGGAGCGGCTTTGCCGCCGGTACCGCAAAGCCGGACCCGCCGCATTGGCCTTACGACGGCGCGGCCAACCGAGCAACCACCGGCTGGCTCGAGCGCTCAAAGAGAGCGTCCTAGAACTCGTCAGAGCCCGCTACGCCGACTTCGGGCCAACCTTGGCCCTGGAGAAGCTGGTCGAGTGCCACGGCCTTGTGGTCTCCAAAGAGACGCTACGCAAGTGGATGACCGAGGACGGCCTGTCGGTGCCACATGCACGTCGACGTGATCGCGTTCACCAACCTCGACATCGCCGCTCCTGTACAGGCGAGCTCATTCAGATCGATGGCTGTGATCACGAATGGTTCGAAGAGCGCTCCGAGCGTTGCACGCTGCTGGTCTATATCGATGACGCCACGAGCAAGCGCATGGAACTTTTCTTTTGTGACGCAGAATCGGCCTTCAACTACTTCGATGCCACTCCATTGTCTCGAACAAGCTTCTTTCGGGTGTCCTGCAGCAGATCAAGGACAAGCAGGCGACGAAGGACTCAGAGAACCTCGCCAAGGCGGAGACCAAGCGCGACAAACGCCTGCTACTGCAGCGCATCAAGGCAACCGGCTAGTCTCCCAACCCGACATCGCTACTCTGCCTTAACAAGCCGTTCCCCTCGCCGCCAGATGACGGATCCTTTGGCCGTTGGCACAGCCGCTCACGCCCGCCATCGTCGCGAGCGAGCAACGAGCAGGCGAGCACGTGCCGCACCTCGGCGTCCGCGAGTCCCTCGTCCAAGCGCTCGAGAAAGGTCTTGTCGGATTTCGAGCAGCTTGACACTGACGGTGCGCTCGGCATACAACCGAGCGCGTTGAAAGGGGGCGTCCATTCCGATCCATGTCAGTACTTCGTCTCGTGTACAGGCAGGTACAACGCAGACAGTTGACACTCCTTCGAGTTCCACGCGAATTCTGCGGACTTGGCGTTGTACGGAAAGCAGATCCGCGACGTCTCAGCATTTCTGCAAGCATCGGCTCACTTGGCCCAAGTTCTCGACCTCCGCTTCGCAACCGCGATTCTGGACGCCTTAGCAACTATTCAGGGACTCATCCGATCGCTGGCAAGTCGCGGCCAGTGAGCTGTCCCATCGACCCTCCTCGAGGGCGGAAGAAAGGAAAGACATCATGAAATTAGGATATCGCACAGTAGCTCTCACTTCAATGACCGCAGTGGCCGCGTTCCTGTCACTCTCGGCACTGGCAAGCCAAGCAGTGGCGCAGGAATACCTGTTCTTTGCGTCGGACATACACGACAAGGAAGGCGACCTACTGAATCACATCGGAAGCCAGTGTTACACGCCAGAATACGGTAACCGCTGCGAGGCTATCGGACTGGTGGGCGATTTCAATTTGCAGGACCCAACGCCGGTCGACAGCACTCCCCAGAACACCAACCAGTTGTCCATTGACATCTACTCTCAACTCGAGTGGCAATTGAACACCGTGAACCTGGTCTATTCCCAGGGCAACCACGACGAGAACAATGACTTCTTCTCAAGCGCAGGTGGAAACGTTACCGGTCCTGTGTCGCTGTATGACAATCAATTCTACGATATCTACAGGATCAATTCCAAAGACTTCACAAATGCGTGCCCCGCGCTGAAGACTCATCTGGCGACGGTGACCAATAAAATGCTGTTCGTCATGAGTCACTATCCGCTCCATTCGAATCGCGATGGCATCGATCAGGGAGCCGCTACCTGTATTTTCGACGCCTTGAGTGATGCTGCGGGCAGGGGACAGGACATTACGTTCCTGTGGGGACACAACCACCTCCGTGACGGTCGTCCCGACTATGACGCGAACGTCAAGATGATTGCAATCTCGGGCCAGACCGTCAAGACCGGGTTAGGCAACTCTTATCTCAATGGTGTCGCCGACAAAACGCTGAACTTCTCTTACGTCAATGCAGGCTATAGCAAGACGGGCTCCTCAACGCTGGTCATGCTTCACGAGGTCTGGATGATCATCATCAGGAATGGCGTCGGCTCCGAATTAGTGTGGGTCAACCGCTGACCGCACTGAGCGGATGAAGTGACCCCGTGCCCTTTCGGCAGGGGGTGTGGGCTGGCAGGGGGGCTGTACTCATCGCAGGTGGGTGTGCTTGGGCAATTTCGCTACGTCCGCCAGGTACGTGACGGCTCCGATGAGTGCGTGCCCCCAGTACGCCGATGACCGAGGCAACCATGAGTACGACCGTAACCATGCACGCCACCAGGGACGCGTACTTGACCCCCCGCGAGGTATTCGACGTCCGGACCTCGTCGTGATTCTACGCGATGAGCCGGGAATCACAGCGGCCGTCGTCGATGAAAACCCATTGCGCATGCAGACGAACTGGCCAATCCAAGGTTCGGACACAAGACGAACTCGTCATGCAATTCGATCGGATCACATACGACCCCAATCGCATGAATGGCCAGCCCTGTACCTGAGATCTTCGCGTCACGGTACGTGTTCTCGTGACTGCCGCGCTCGCGATGAAATCCAATGCCGCACTCTGGGGCGATCTCGGGCTTTGTGAACACAAGCATGACAACTATCCCGCGTCGATTCAAGCCTCACATCTAGCGGTGCGGTTTGGCAACAACGCCTTACGCAACGCTGCCTACTACAACCTGGGGCTCGCGGCGTCGACGACGCGCCTCGACTCCGAGGGCTGCCGAGAAATCCGGAGCCCAGCGGAGTTCGGGTGCAAGAAGTCGACATTCGTGTGCGTCAAGCAATGGATCCAATACGGTCCATGCCAGGGGACCGATGGGCTAGTTGCGTTCTTCGCGAGAGAACGCACCCGCGCCGAGGCTGCGGCAAAGGAGTTCGCGAGCTCGAGCTTTGGCGAGCCCCAATTGTCTGGCGAAGCCCTGGCTGTGCTGGCTGTGTACAAGGGCGAGCGCTGGTGACACCCCGACCGCCAAGCGACGCGCCGTGCGCCGGTCTAGGGCGACAGTGGACTTTTCAAGCGTCGTTGACATTTTCGCAGAGGATCGCGTAGTGGCGGTGGAATGGTCACCGCAGTCCTCGACCGGGCGCCGTTCATTGCATGTCTTGGGTTGAGATGCGGGGCTCACTGATGGAACTCGTGTCGCGACGTGACCACGTGACCCAGGCCAAGACCAACCAGCCCGCAATCAGTGCCACACCCCCAATGGGCGTCAAGAACGCGACTGCACGCAGTCCGGTGAGCATGAGCACGTAGAGCGATCCGGAGAAGAGCAGCATGCCCAACGTCCGAAGCCGCAGCGGCCAGCGCCAGCCACTGCTAGTTGCGTTCACGGCCAGGACCAGCATGTTACATAACGCGTGCTTATGCGAACCAGCCGTTCACCTCGCCGCCAGATGACGGATCCTTTGGCAGGAGCTAGGGCATGGCGTACTTTTTTAGCATCGGCCAGACAACGCCGGCGTTCGCCGCCGCATGCCCGCCACCGGTGGCCGTGCACAGCGTGACCTGGACGCCAGCAGTGCATTGAGAATACGTCTGGCAGCCGTTTGAATCTGCCGCGCTGGCACTACCCGTGCATCCGTCTTTGCTCGCCCATTTCTGAAACGTACCGACAGCTCCCAGAAAATCGATCGCCATCCCGGACACGAGTGCCGAATGCCCCCCAGCATAGGGGACGATGCTATCACCCGTGCCACGCCATTCGATCACGGTAATCGGACGCGCTGGAGTGCAAGTTGGCTCATTTTGTTGCGTCAAGTCAAAGGCAGCTGGACCAACAGCGGCAAAAACATCCGCCGCATGGCACGCAAGGTAGTTCGACATGCCGCCACCCATGGAGAAGCCCACGGCATAAACACGCTTGGCATCGATGCAGGCAACTTTTTCGACTTCAGCCACGATCGCCTTCGCAAAGGCAACGTCATCGACGTCGGCGCCATTGACCTGGGAGACGCAACACCCCTTGACGTTCCAGGCATTTCCCATCGGACCCGTCTTGCCGTTTGGAAACACCGAGACAACGCCTTCTTTGTCAATCACCGCTGGGTACGGCGATCCCGTCCTCCACGCGCTGGCAGAGCCGCCAATCGGGTGAAAATCGAGCACCAAAGGAACGGCCGCGCTCCCCGTGTAGGCGGACGGCACATGCAGGATGAATTCACGACTCAGTGCACCGACGGTGATGGTCTTGGTGGTGTCGCCAGACTTCAAGGCGGGCGACGGGCAGGTGACGGTCCCGCTGCCTCCGCCCGTGGCGCTACTCGTTCCGCCCGTGGCGCTGCCGCCATTGGACGCGGAGCCACCGCCCGTTCCGCTGCCCCCTTTGCCGCCGCCGCCGGTGTTGCTCCCGCCAGTCGCGTTGCCACCCTGGGCCACGCTTCCTCCGGTCGAGACTGTACCACCGCCCGTTCCAGTAGCTCCTCCGCGTGCGGTCGAACCACCAGTTGTCGACGTGCTGCCACCAGCTGTCATGGAGCCTCCCGTGGACCTGCCGCCAGTCGCCACGGTTGCGCCGCCCATTCCCAGAGCGCCACCAGTCGCCACGGTTCCGCCCCCAGTTCCCAGAGCGCCACCAGTCGCCACGGTTCCGCCGTTGGACGCCACGGTTCCCCCGGTGCTGGTGGCGGTACTCGTAGTGCCACCAGTGCCGTTCGAGACCGTACCGCCAGACCCGCTCGTCGTGCCGCCATCAGTCGACTGGCTGCAGCCGCAAAGCGCGACGCTCACGAGCCCCAACCCAACCAGGTTTCCGGTCAGATTGCGTTTTGCGACTCTCATGGATCTTCCATGCGGATAAAAACTCATAATCGCTCAGTAGCGATCACATGGAAAATTGGTTCACGAGGACTGCGGACGGGCGAGCCTGGCGTTTCGTCGTCAAAGTTTGTGCCGCCTGAGGACCGGCCAAGCAATGCTGGCATTGCCGGCCTCCTGATTGCCACCCGGCTTCGTGCAAAGGATCACTTCGACACCACCCTGGCAAGCTGAGTAGGACGAACAACCGTTGCTGTCTTCCACCGACGGTGAGTCCTTACATTGGTCGATTTCCGACCACTTCTTGAAGGTTCCCTGCGCGCCCAGGAATGTGACAGGCATGCCTGGCACCGTGGAGGAAGGGCCACCCCCATAAGGCACGACCGTGTCTGCGGTGCCACGAAACGAGATGATGGTCACAGAACGCGGTGGTGTGCAGTCGGCCAGTTGCTCTTGCATGAGATCGAATGCGGCAGGCGCAATTGCTGCGAACACATCGGCCGCGCGACACGCAAGGTAGTGTGCCATTCCACCTCCCATCGAGAAGCCAACGGCATAAATGCGACTAGGGTCGATGCAAGCGAGCTTCTGCACGTCTCGCACCAGCGCTCTGGCGAAGGCCACGTCATCGACATCTGCCACGCAGCAGGGACCGACGTTCCAAGCGGAACCGAGTGGGCCAGACAAGCCGTTTGGAAAGGCCATGACCACCCCTTCGGGATCGGTTTGTGTCGGGTACGGCGAGCTAGAGCGCTCGCGCGCGCCTGATCCGGTGATGGCATGGAAATCCACGACCAAAGGTACAGGCCTACTGCCGTCGTACGCGGAGGGAACATGCAGAACGTAGCTGCGGCTCGTGGAGCCCACCTGGACCGTGATGGTGGTGTCTCCGGCCTGCAATGCAGGCGATGGACAGGGCAGGCTGTTACTGCCTCCAATCCCTCCGCCGCCCATGGCACCAGCAAGACCTGCTCCACCAGCTACGTTGTCCCGCGCCGGTGCCGGTAAAATGGCATCCAGATTGCTGGGCGTGCAGCCAGCCGCGACGAGCCAGACCGAGGTGAGGAATTCAAGGCGTTGATGCAGCCTCATAGCCAGGACCCTATCGTGAGCGTCGAGAGGATGCTTGGACGTGTGTACGTTGCCACCACCGTGCCCGCAAAGCGAATTGCCGGATAAGGCTCGGCGACTTGCGCGTGTGCGGACAGCGAAAGATAGAAGCGTTCCGTTAGCGCAACACTAGCGCCGAATTCCCCATTGAGCAAAAATGACCATTGATCCACATCGCGGCCTTCGAGGGGCCATTCGGCTCGACCCCGTACAGAGGTATGCAGTGCGCCCGCCGAGAGCGAGATGAAGGGCATCATCCGTTTGCCGCTCCCAAAACGATACGCGAATCCGAGGAGAGCAAATGTTTGCGCGACCTCGGCACTGCCGGCAGCAGTCTCGACGGTAGGGCGACTCCCCAGGCCAGCCACGGTCACCTGCGCGAGAAACCAGGGGCGAGCGGTCCAGTCGAAGCGCACAACAGGCATGATCGATGGACCGTTGCCGCCCAAGCCCAAGCGGACAACACCTCCCACCTCCACGCCGAAACGCTTCTGTAGCTCTGCCTTTCGTTTCATGTCTACGAAGCGAACCACCGTCGGTGGGGCAATGTAAGATTGCGCGTGATGGGCGCGCGAGTAGAGATCGATCTCGAGAAAGCTCGCGCGTAGCAGCTCGACGGCTTGAATAGCCAAGGTCTCAGGTCCCGTTGCGGACAATGGCCGAAAAGGAACGCGTCGCACAACCGACTTCCCTGTCACCTTGTCGATAACCCAGACCTCGACTGAATCAGGCAGATTGTCGCCGATTACGGCAACGACTGCATCGGCACCACGCCGCGCCGCCAAATGCTCGAGCCAGCTACGCGAGTCGCCATTGGTGCCTGCCGCGACTGATCCGTCCACAACTTCAATCTGAAAACCCGCCGACTCTAACTCTCCGTTGATCCGAGCAAGCGCTTCGGTCATGCCAGGCGCGGGATGGGCGGGACGGACTAGTACGACGGTTGCCGCGAGCGAGGCTGTCGACCAAAGCAGCGTCGCCAGGAGAGATATGCTGAAATTGGGCCAACCCACGGCGCTGATTATCACGGAGCTTGCAGGAGTGCACGTGCGGCCCCCGCGTAGGTGCCGCTTGGGAATCGGAATAGATACTCCTCGGCGACTGGCTTCGCCCGCGCGGCACCTTCGAGCCTGCGCATGGCGATCATCTTTCGTCCAAGGGCTTCCGACGCGTACGTACCGGTCGGCGCACGAGACAAATACTCCTCATACCAGTCAATGGCCCTTCTTGCGCCGCCCTGATTGAGTTCTGCCAAACGGCCCAGTAGAAAGGTTGCATCGAGCGCGCGAGCTGACCCTGGAAAGCGCGTTCGCTCTGCCAGCAAGGCTTCGCGGGCCAATCCGCTGCGGCCTCGATATCGAGCAGCGTCTGCCAGAATGAACAACTCTTCGCCTGACACTTCGCCAAGCGCTCGCTTCGCACCGATGCGATCAACATCTGCGAGGATCTGGTCCCATTCTCCCAATGCCGCAGCTTCGGCCCACGCGCGCTTTGCTCCGGTCTTGCCTACGACCGGTACTGACGAACTCGATGTCCCCTGACCAGCGATCCCCCTCGCCAGCCGATCATCCTCCATAGGTAGGTCCGCCGAGGGTATGGCAGTTCCCGCTGCTGGCGAACCCGGCCAGGCCTCTTCCGGCAACTGCTCGCTAATGATGATCTCCTCCTTCGGCAAGTTGACGACCAAACGCTGCCCAGCGCGAACTGGGATGGCTCCTCCGGCAATTGGACCAGTGACTGATACCTGACCATGGTGCAGCCTGAGCTCGAACCTCTCCGTGGCGGCATCCCAAGAAACCGCGAACACGGTTCCCATCACGGTGACCAGAAATGGGCCCACGTCCACGAGCCACTTCGCCTCGCTTCGCGGAGTGACTTGGAAGGAAGCGGCTCCGTGCTCGATGGCAATTCGGGCGCCCCGGCTATCAACGGCACGCAAACGGCCACGCGCTCCGGGCATGAGGACGAACTCGGAACCCTCGGCAAAGACGAGTTTGAGCCCTTTGGTGCCTGATTCCCGAAGGTAGCCTCCGTCGCCGACGCTGCCGCCTTCGATCCGGTACGCCATCGCGTCTGCCGCAGGCGGGCGACCTTGCGTCCGAGCGAATGAAAGGATGCCGAGTACGAGCAACGCCAACGCGCAGACCGTTGCCCCTGCGACTGACACGCGAACCAGGATTCTGCGGCGCATTTCTCGCGCGGCGAAGCGAGCCGATACGCTCGACCATCCCCGGCGAAGTTGCTCTGGGGTCGCAGGTCGTGCGTTCTGACGGGCAAGCGTGGCCAGGGCCGCGAATGCTGGCGGATCTGTCCGTTCTTCGAGTTCAGGTTTCATTGGGCTCACGCTTTCCGCCAAGAAGTCCTACGAGTCCGAGATCGGTCTCGATCCAACGCGACATCTCCCGCTTGGCGCATTCGAGCGACCGTTTCACCGTAGACACCGAGACCTCCATGGCCGAAGCGATCTCTTCGACCGTCATCGATTCCAAGTAACGCAGGGAAAGAACGAGCCGGTCCCGCGGCGCCTGACGGTCGAGAAATGCGTAGAATCTCCGCAATAGGTCCCGCGACTCGAAGTCGAGCTCCTCGCCTGCAACGTCAGCGAGTATCGAAGGCTGACCAAAGGAAAGCCAACTCCGAGTTCGTTTACGACGGAGCTCCCACTTCAGAATGCGAACAGCGAACGACACGATGAAAGCGTGCAGGCTTTCCGGATTTCGCAGCGACTTGGCCTTCGCGAGCAAGCGATAAAAGACCTCCTGGACGACATCCTCCGCCTCGGATTCCGACCCGAGCGTGCGAGCGGCCATGCCAAACACCATGGGCGCGAATCGATTCCAGGTTTCGGCCTGTGCCCAAGCATCTCCAGCGACGAGGGCGCGCGCGAGGTCGCTATCGGTGACGTTTCCGCCTTCCGAATCAGTCACGAGCGAGAGAGGCACGTGAAGGTGGCGAACAGACATGGTCCGAGGCGGGTGCATGTTTCTGCTTGGACCACAGTAGCAAGCTGAGCACAGAACGGTTCACGTTTGTCGGCGGAGCGGTCGTTCAGGCTAGCATCGCAGGTGTTTCGTCACGACGGCCGGAAGATCGGCGTGGCCCACCGACTTCCACGTACGCCGACACGGGGACGCTCCTCGACAGGGGCTCTTGGGTACCGGCTCTGACCGGCAGAGTCTCCAATTTGCGCTAACCGCTACCGAGGAGCCGTCGTATTTGACGACTTGGTCGGCTGTAGCAGTGACGTCGACACCGCTGCCGTGGTTCGCCGACACCCAGACGATGTTGAACGTCTTGCTCGCGGGCATTCCCGTGTAGCTCCCCGACCTTGCGCCGATTGTAAGTTGTTGGCTAGCCTCGCTCCAGGACAGCGAAATCTGAGCGTACTTGCCGGTCTCGTAGTCGTAGATGTCACCCGTATCTTCGTGAAGGGTGAAGGTTGCATCCTGGCCCTTTGTAGATCCGGATCTCGAGCGGATCGATGCTCTCGGTTGCATACTGAATCGTCGGACCCATTGGAACGATGGACCCCGCCTTGACGAGGTTTGGGATCTGGCTCAGCGGCACGTCCATTTTTCTCCGCGCGCCACCCGTTTTCGTCGAGCCAGTCCAGAAATCGTACCAGGTACCGGCAGGAAGGTAGACCGAGCGAGTGGTAGCGCCGCTCGCGCGACCTCCAAGACTCGCAGCGCCTCCGCCACTAGACCCTCCCGTGCAGCTCGAACTGCCGCCAGTACTGTCGCCACCACTTCGCAGCGACGAACTGCCGGCATTGGTCCCGCCGGTCAGAACTGAACTGCCGCCGACCGTGTTGCCCGGCGCCCCCCGTTGCTATTGGCCCCGTAGAAGCCCCCCCACAGCGCTGCCTCCACCGCGTTTGTCGGAACTGCCGCACGCAGTCAAAGCACCGCTATGGCCGGGACCAGCCGAGAACCAATCGTCAATACACTTCACTTCATGTACTGGAACTGTTTTTAGGGAGCCACTATTGGAACGAAAAGTGAGCGCGACCTGGATTGAAGTCGAGAGGCTATGAATCTCTGGCGCTTTACGCCATTCTCGGCGGCCGCTGTGCTGTCAATCGCGTTGCTTGCAGCGGTTGACGTGCATGCTGGAACCAGCCCAGCGGCGGTTATCCTTCAATATTCCGCCGTTGAGGGTTGCCCCGACGTTGACACCTTCAAAGGTATCGTTGTCGACCGGCTTGGTGCCGACGCATTTGCGGAAGACGCCCCAACGCGCGTTATTGTGCTCATCACCTCCCACGGTCAGGCCTTCGAAGGGAATATGGAGTGGCTGGATGCGAAGGGGAATTGGGCGGGGGATCGCACGTATCCTGCGCACAGCAGTGATTGTCATGATCTGGCGCGCGCCATTGCCTTCGCTCTGGCGCTTCACCTTCAGCTCGTGGGGGTGGCCAGGACGTCCAAAAGCGCTAGCGTGCAGTCATCGTCCAGTGAGGTTAAAATATGCTCACATAACGCGTGCTTATGCGAGCCAGCCGTGTAGCGGAAAAATAGAAATGTCGGGTTTGGGCAAAGTAGAAATGTCGGGTTCACGGTACGTGACCGGGCATGTCGCCCCCGGTCCTGACCATGAGCACCTCCGAATTCGAACGCGCAGTCTTGTTGCGTAAAGTCCATAAAGAGCGACCAACTCAAGCCAAAGCCGCCGAGATTCTCGGCCTCAGCTTGCGTCAGTTTGAGCGGCTTTGCCGCCGGTACCGCAAAGCCGGACCCGCCGCATTGGCCTTACGACGGCGCGGCCAACCGAGCAACCACCGGCTGGCTCGAGCGCTCAAAGAGAGCGTCCTAGAACTCGTCAGAGCCCGCTACGCCGACTTCGGGCCAACCTTGGCCCTGGAGAAGCTGGTCGAGTGCCACGGCCTTGTGGTCTTTAAAGAGACGCTACGCAAGTGGATGTCCATCAGGTTGCAAAGTGTTGGTGTGCCTGGCTGATTGGAGCTCAGGCTGTCTGCCCTCCACATGTCGTTGCCGTTCGCGGTTTGGTCGTATAGCGTGGTGACTTTGCACGAAGTACCCGAACAGAACGTATTCAAGGTGCTCGTGTCCACGAGCCCGCTCGCAGCCACGACACCGATATCCTTCTCCTGATTGTCGGATATGCGCAGGGCTTTGAAGAGGGGACCACTATAGGAAGCGAACATGGCTCGAGTCATGGAGTGAGCAGCAACGAAGGGTGTGCCCGCAGCCTCCGCAACATCACCGGGATGGGTGCTCTCGGCGGTGGTGCCACCAATTCCGGTTGCGACCGCGCCGGCAGATCCGCTCTTGCCGCCAGTCGATGAACCGCCAACAGCGCTCGAAGCACCGCTAGTTGCGCCCGATGCACCGGTGGTTCTGGCGCCACCTGTAGTGCTGCCTACACCGCTGCTGCCGCCTACACCGCTGCTGCCGCCCAAAGCTGATCGCCCGCCCGTTGCCACTCCCCCGGCACCGATGGTGCCCCCCGAACCGGGCCGCCCGCCCAAGCCAATCGTGCCACCGGTCGCGCTGGTGCTTCCCGGACTGGTGCTGCCGCCCGCAGCAATGCTGGCACCTCCCGTCGTACTCGTGCCGCTCGAGCCGCTGCTGCCAGAACCTGTCTGACTGGCGCCGCCTGTTGCCGCTTTGCCTCCTGAGCTTGCCGTTGTGCCGCCGGTGCCGTTAGCGCTCCCGCTCCCGTTGTTCCCCGCGGAAGTTGACGACGAGCAACCAAATGCTGCGATCGATAGTCCAACCATTGTGAAAAGGAGAGCCGACTGAAAATCGGAATTTGAACGTTACACGAGAAGGCCCTTCGCTAGTCAGGGGGTGAGCGCCGAGGGTTTTGCAGCGGTGGCTTCGTAGCTCTAGACGACTGCTGCAATGGATTGTCGCGAACTCAATCGAATTGGCACAAGTGGCATCCCCTCCTTTGGTGTGTGCACGGCTCAGGTTACACCCGGGTCATGGGAACTCGTCCCCATATCTCTCAGACTCAGTCACTTGGACAGCGGCAGATGTGATGTCGCGGCTAATGTCGTTCTGACGACTACGCCGACACCGAGCGGGTGAACAGGACGGTCAGCCGCGATCGCGCAGGTGTGTCCAAGGGTCACTCTGCGAGGGTGACGCATGCGCAGAGAGAAGATTCAAGCCACTCCGCAATTGGCAGCCCCTTCAGTCTGGTGGCGCAACGAGAGTAGTTCGAGCGCTCAAGAACGAGACAATCTGCGCCGACTCGCGACAATGATAGGTCGTCGTCGCCTGCGCGGTACGTGTGGAGAATGTCATGCGAATCACTTCTGATGAACTAGGGAGCCTTGTTTGCCAGCGAATTGCAGAGCTGGGTTCCGTCGCAGCCTGCGCGACCGCGTTATGGACTCTCGGTTGCTCAGGGTCGACCTCGTCCGCGAGCGGGATCGGGGGCGAGCGCAACGGCATGGGGGGGACGAGTAGCCTGAGCAATTCCATGACAACCGTCGCGTCCGGAGGCGTTGACGCAAACGGCGGCACGCAATCAGCGGGTGGAGTCACAACCTTCGGCGGTTCGACCGGTTCGGGTGGCCACTCTTCGGGAGTGGGGGGATTGCAGACGGGTGGCGCACCAGCCGGTGGCTCCCAGATGGGCGGCGCGCAGCCAACGGGGGGCATTGCCAGCACGGGTGGTCGTGTCTCCTCAGGCGGCGTCACCGCGACGGGTGGAACTACAGGAACGGGCGGCAAAGGTGCCGCAGGTGGAACCTCATCCAAAGGAGGCGCAACATCGACCGGCGGTGGTGCGAGCACTACTGGCGGACAAGCGAGCGCAGGTGGAATGAGCGCGGTCGGTGGCTCGACGGTTATGGGCGGTTCGAGCGCCACCGGTGGCACGACCGCGATCGCGACCACTGGCCCATGCGACATCTACAAGACGGGCAACACTGCTTGTGTGGCAGCATATAGCACGGTGCGAGCGCTCTATGGCTCGTACACGGGCAATCTCTATCAGGTGAAGAAGACGGACGGAACCACCAAGGACATCGGTATGCTTGCGTCTGGTGGAGTTGCTGATGCCGCAGCCCAAGACGCATTTTGCACCACCAGCGGGAGTTGCACTATTTCCATCATCTACGATCAATCTGGCAACGACAATCATCTAACCAAGGCGCCCGGCGGAAGTCTCACGTACGGTCCCAATGACGACGTGGAAGCGGTTGCCGACGCGCTCCCGGTCAAGATCGGCGGACATAAGGCATACGGGGTTCATGTGGTCGGCTCCTCCAGTTGGACGGCTCCGGGTCAGGTTGGCTATCGAAACACGAGTACGAAGAACATCCCCAAGGGCGACAATCCAGAGACCGAATATATGGTCACCGATGGCACGTACTACAACGGCTCGTGTTGCTTTGACTTCGGCAACGCCGAGATGCAACCAACCGCGGGCGGTTACGGCACCATGGAAGCCATCTACTTCGGGAGCTGCGACTGGTGGGACAAAGGGGCGGGAAGTGGTCCCTGGATCATGGCTGATCTCGAGGTAGGCGTATATAGCTGGGGCGGTTCCAGTGCTTACTCTGACGCCAACAAGAATGGCGACAGAGTCAACCCAAATGATATCTCGTTCAGTTACCCGTTTGTCACGGCCATGCTCAAAGGCAATTCCTCCAAAGCAACGAATGGTGGTCCATTTACGCTCAAAGGAGGCAATGCGCAGTCAGGTGCCCTCACGACGATATGGGACGGAGCCTATCCCGTTGGCTATGGCTCCCCAATGCAAAGGCAAGGGGGCATCGTCCTCGGTATTGGCGGCGACAACAGCAGCATGGCGCGCGGTAATTTCTTCGAGGGTGTCATCACCAGCGGTTATGCTTCGACGGCGACTGATGAGGCCGTACAGGCGAATATCGTTGCTGCAGGTTACTCCAAATAACTCGTCTGCACGTGGGCGGCGAGCCTGGATCACCACTGCATTATCCCTTTCTGGTTTCGTCTGGGAGCTTGGGTCCTAACTCCTTTGGGCAACCGAATCAGAAGGCGTACCTGCAGTTCAACTCGGGGTGGCAAGCGGGTTCCTGCTCCGTTACGGAGCCGAGCACGGGTTACCAGGCGAAATACGTTCTGGTACTATCGGCGCTCGCCCGCAGTCGAGGCTTCCACCAACGCTTCTGACACATGGCGACCCAGCTGCCGTGCCGATTCAGCGCCCGTATCCTGCAGCGGCAATGTTGGCCTGTACGCCATTGTCGGCCGCATCCGTTGGCACGCCGCTCGTGATACAACCTTCGAAGAAGGTTCCTTCACCGGTGTGGCTGTTGTCACCACCGATCCCCAGGATGATTGCGCCTTCCTTCTTCATCGGACTGTATCCGGTCGGGCGCGCGCCGTCATACTTGGTTTCTAGGGTGCTAGACTGCGCATTGCCACCCTTTAGCATGTAGCGGTTCCCAGAGGGCCCCTTGAGCATGGCCGTCACGTAGTCGGCGACGATGGACGTGTTCGACGTCGGTGCGGCAAAGGAGTTCCCGGCAAAGACGCCGTTCTCGAGATCTGCCATGACCCAGGGTCCGGTGCCGCTGCCCTTGCCCCACTGAGTACTGCTTCCGAAATAGACGGCCTCCATCGTCGCGTTGCCGTTGTCCAGATTGTTCGTCTCTGCGTTTCCGTAGTCAAAGCAGCACCATTGGTTGTAGTGCTTGCCACTCACCACCATGTACATGGACTCTGGTTGGTCACCGGTTGCAACGCCCTTGGTCTTGTTGTTTCGGTAACCCACAGCACCGACGTCGTTGTCAAAGTTCGACGTCGTATAAACGCCGTAGACCGTGTGGCCGCTTAGCTTGATCTTGGCGGCAGTCGCGTCAGCCTCTAGGCCGCCATTGTTCAACCAACCACCAGGTGGCGACTTGGTGAGATGATTTCCGTTTGGCGACTGATCATAGATGATCGAGATGGTGCAGGTCGTGCTGGAACAGAACGACTCCTGCACCGATGACTTGGCGTAGCTTCCGGGACTCGCGACGGGTACGTCCGTCGTGGTCTTGTCCGACGCGCGCCTGATCTGGTAGAGACTTCCGCTATATGCCCCGTACAAAGCGCGAACGGTGCTGTGCGCTGCCACGCAGGGCGCATTGTCTGCCGCATAGATATCGCAAGGCCCCGTGCTGGTTGAACCTGCTGCAGAGGTTCCGCCAGTAGCCGACACTCCGCCGGTACTCCCAACGGCACTCGTTCCTCCCGTCGATTTGGAGCCGCCGGTTGAGGCCATGCCGCCCGTCTTCATCGCGGCGCCCGCTGAGGTGGCGCCCCCATTGTTGGACCCACCGGCCACGCCGCTATTCCCGCCCGCATTGACGCGACCACCGCTACTCGTGGCGCCGCCAGTGGCAAACCGACCCCCGGTCGCTACCGTGCCACCCACAGCAGTCTGACCGCCGATCGCTACCATGCCACCCATTGCAGTCTGACTTCCAGTCGCTGTAGCGCCGCCCACGCCGACACGACCACCCGTAGCCATTGCGCCACTCACAGCAGTCTGATCTCCGGTGCTCGTCTGGCCACCGGTACTTGTTAGGCCTCCAACTTCAGAAGTGGAACTTCCACCGCTCCCCGAAACCCCGGCGGAACTCGACGAACAAGCGTTGATGAGCGTCCCAAGTGCTGAAACCGTCACGAGCAATGACCGCTTATCGAACATGGATCTTCCTTCAGTTTGGAACGGGGTTGAGCACCCAACCGCGACGGCCATGTACCCGTGCGAAGGCGAAGCGCATGCGAACTGGTTCTCGAAGCAGGGCCGGTAGCGATAGTGAACCGCTGGCTTCTCTGGGTGCATTGTCGTTCAGCCCTCCCCATTGTCACAAAAATGCGACCGTTCGAGAACTGAGGCGCCCCTCGCTTGGCCACTTGCATCGTCCAGGGATTCGGAATGCTGCTCAAGGACTGCAGTTTGCGCCACCCGCGAGTCTTTCGTAACAATTTCGTTCCGCTCAGACAATCCTCAATATGTGACGTGTGGCACGCAAGACGTGATATCGACCGGAGCGCGACTGTGCAGTTCTGCGCGTGTTGCGCTTGTCATCGGACGGTAGCATTCAATGACCGCGCGGGCGCAGCAGGCTCAAGTGGATGAAGAGAGTGGATGACGAGAAGCGCCCCAATGCTGCTGAGTCGAGGCAGACAGAATGAATGGCCTACAGAATTCAATCGTCAGCGTCGGGCTCGGGATCTTCCTTGAAGCCTGCGGAACCACGAATGCTCCAGCTACCCAAATGGAAAGCGGTGGCGGCGTCGGGGATCTGGGTGGCAAAAGTGCGGACTCTAGCGGCGGTTCTGGCCTCACCGCAAGCGGGGGGACTACGGACAGAACCACCAGCACGACCAGTGGTGCGCTCGGCGGCAATGCCAAAAGCGCGGGTGGCATGTCGAGTCCGACTACTGGTGGCAGCCTCAACGGAGTGGGTGGCGGATCGGCACTTGGCGTAGGCGGCGATGCTGGGGGCATAGCAAATGCAGCCAGCGGCGGACGTGCAGTCGCTACGGGTGGTCGCAACAACGCGGGAACCAGCACCAAATCGAGCGGTGGCATCAGCGGCGCAGCCGCTGTTGGCGGCGGCGGAGGTGCTTCCGATGGCGGCGCTGCGATTGGTGGGGCAGCCGGGACTTGGACCAGACCGTCGGCACAGGCCTCCTACTACGTGTCGCCTTCTGGCAACGACGACAATGCGGGCACGGAAAGCGCGCCTTTCCAGACGATTACCAAAGCCCGTGACGTCGTGCGTACGATCAATAGCAACATGACTGGGGACATCTACGTCTACTTGAGAGGCGGCACCTACGGCCTCACCAGTACCATTGCGATTGCACCGCAGGACTCCGCCACGAAAGGATATCGGATCTACTATCAAGCCTACCCTGGTGAGACTCCGGTCATCAATGGGGCCACGAAGGTGACGGGGTGGACCCAGCACAACGGCAGCATCTACAAGGCACCGCTCGCCCGCAAGACGAAATTGCGGAATCTCTACGTGAACGACGCAAGAGCGTTCATGGCCAGCAAAACTGCTGCGTCCAAAGGCGGGTACGGGACCTATTCGGTAACTTCCGGGCAGGCCAGCTGGGCGTGGGCAGCTGGCAGCGGCAGTGACGGCATCGCCTATGCCGCCAGCGATATCCCAGCCATTGCAAGCAATACGGACGACTTGGAGATCGTAAACGGTACTACTTGGAACGAGAATATTGTCTGCACTCGCGATGTGGTGACGACATCAGACGGGAATCGCGGGCTGCTCCTGCAGCAGCCCTACGGTGCCATAGCCCAGTTGCCTGGTTGGAGTGCCGGGTTCAGTGTTTCGGGGACGCATACCATCTTCAATGCATTCGAGTTCTTGAATTCTCCGGGACAATTCTTCTTCGACAAAACCACGGGAACACTCTACTACTACCCGCGTTCAGGGGAGGACATGACCCAAGCCGATGTCGAGGCTCCCGTGGTGGAGAAGCTCCTCGACATTGCCGGGACGTCGAACACGAACCGGGTCAGGAACATCACGTTTCAAGGTATCACGTTTGCCAACACGGACTACGGTCTCTACAATGTGGCGAATTCACGGGGGAAGGCGTCCGTACAGGGGGCAACAGTCTTTATTGCTTATGGCAGCGGTGACTGGCACAGTAGCAAATACGAAATCGTCGATACACTGCCGTCAATCATCAGTGTCAACAGCGCCGATTCGATGAACTTCGTTGGCAACGTGATCAAGCACAGCGGCAGTGAAGGGATCTCGATGATCAATGACGTCATCAACTCCACCATTGTCGGCAACTACATCACCGACATCGCTGGCAGCGGGATCACGGTGGGTCACCCGCAGCATATCTATTTGGGTGATGGGGGTACCCATGCAAAGTATGCGGCTGGTGTCGAAGGCATTTGCACCAATGATTCGATTTCCAACAACTTCATCTACGATGTGAGCACTTTACGCGGCTTCGGGGGTCACGCTGGCGTGACCGCATTCTTTGTGACTTCGCTTTCGATCACGCACAACCACATTCACACTACGGCATACAACGGAATCAACCTGGGATGGGGTTGGCGCAACTTTACTGATTCGACGACCTGCAAGAACAACAACGTCAGTTCCAACCGCTTCAACAACACGCTGAATCGGCTGCACGACAGCGGCGCGATTTACACGATTGGACAGATGCCGGGTACGACCATCAGCCAGAACTACGTCAAAGGGATCCCACCGGCAACCTCCGGACCCACCTACGGGCTGCACAACGACGAAGGTAGCGCGTACATCACCGAGAACGACAACGTGCTCGATATCGATCCTGGGGTCAAGTACACCATCAACTGCGAAGATTTTGGAGCAAAGCACGATCTAACCATTCTGCGAACCTATGCCACGGTCAACAAGATGGGGGTAACCCCGCCCAACAGCAAGATCGATCCGCCCATCGTCGTTCCGGACAACGTCTGGCCCGTAACACAGTACGGCCATTGTTTGAACGCCGGGGTGGAGGATGCGTACCGGACGCTCATTCCTAGCAAGCTGATATCGACGCAAGACCACGTCTTCCCCGCCAGCTGCGCGGCGCCAGTTGGCACCAGCACGATCGGCATCAGGAGCAGTGGCGACGCTTCGAACGCGGTGTGGTTCGCCCCTGCTGGTACAACGAATTTTGCAGAAGGCCCGAGTATGACCAAAGCTTCGGGCAACGCGACTTCGATCGCCGTACCGACTACTGCCGGCACGTACAAACTATTCGTGCTGAGCGCGCAGGGAAACAAGTTGGGCGAGTCTGCAGCACTGCTGCGAGTCAAGTGAAGCCCATACGGATCGAGCCGCGACTCGATCCGAGCTACCAGTTACCAACCTAGAGTTGAGAGGAAACCATGAAGTCCTTTTGTCGCCTACCGGGTGTTGTCGTTTCTCTGGTTATGTTGGGCAATGCCTGTTCGTCGGAGAACGCCGGGGGAAGCAAGGAATCGATTCCCACTGGGGGAACGAAGACTGCAGTAGGCACAGCTACCAACGCTACCCCAAGTGGAGGTTCCCCTGGGAAGGGAGGTACGACTGGCACGGGTGGAGCCGCCAGCGTTTCGACAAGTGACCCAGGACCGCAGGGTTCCGGTGGTGTAACGTCCGGTACTGGAGGCGCAAACGCATCGGGCGGTGTCACGAACACGGGTGGTATTCCCGCGGGCGGTTCACCAGCTTTCGGCGGAGCAATCGGTGTGGGCGGTGATATCGGTGCGGGTGGCGCGACCGGGGGCCGTACGGCGAACTCTGCGGGACGTTCCAACCAAGGAGGTACCAAAGCCACCGGCGGCACCATGAGTACCGGTGGACAAATCGCATCGGGCGGCTCGACCGCTACGGCGGGGACCGCTGGCTCGAGCGGCACGATGGGCACTCTAGCGGGGCCCTGTGACATCTTCAAGTCAGGTGGAACGCCCTGCGTTGCAGCGCACAGCACGGTCCGCGCTCTATTTGGGGCCTACGGTGGCAAGCTCTATCAAGTGAGGCGTACCGATAACACAACCAAGGACATCCTAACATTGACAATAGGGGGCTTTGCCGACGGGGCCTCACAAGACACGTTCTGTTCGGGAACGACCTGTGTCATCACCGTCGTATACGACCAGTCGGGCAAGGGCAATGACCTCTGGTACCAAGGATCGACTGTGGTTCCCGGATCACCCCAGAGTAGCCCGGCGAAGGCCACGACCGAATCACTGAACGTCAGTGGACACAAGGTCTACTCGCTCTACATCAATCCCGGCAATAGCTATTGGCGGGACGGCTCCCAGTCGGGCGTTCCCACAGGCAGCGCGCCAGAGGGCTTGTATATGGTGACCAGCGGCACGCATGTCAACGGTGGTTGCTGCTTCGACTACGGCAATAGTGAGACCACCAGAAAAGCCGACGCGGCTGGCGCTATGGACGCGATCAATTTCAGCACGCAGTGTTGGTTCGGTGGCTGCACCGGATCAGGTCCATGGGTTCAGGCTGACATCGAGTGGGGACTCTTTTCCGGAGGTAGTAGCTCCTGGAACTCGAACCAGCAGGCGTTCAGCAACAAGTACGTCACTGCGATGCTCAAGAACAATGGAACTACGGAATTTGCACTCAAGGGTGGCAATGCGCAGTCCGGCGACCTGATCACTTTGTATAAGGGTAAGCTTCCCAGTGGATATAGCCCGATGAAGAAGCAAGGGGCGATCGTGCTTGGTAGCGGTGGCGATTGTTGCAAGCCCGACGGCGGTGCGAACCTGAGCGCAGGAACCTTCTACGAAGGCGCCGTCGTCGTAGGTTACCCGACAGACGCGACTGACGCTGCAATTCAGGCCAACATCGTCGATGCGGGTTACGGTTTGACAGCGGCTAAGTATCTATACAGCAACGACCAGCAGCCGAATGCTCTATAACGTGGATGGTGAAAGACTGTCGAGCACAATGCTTGGAAGAGCTTTGGCAACGCGCCGCCTCGGCGGGATGCCAAAGCAGAGCGTCGCGTCAGCAGCCTCACCCAGGCTCGCCGCAAACTCGATGACTGCCACGGCGCGCGTCTTCGCAGTAGTCGTCTAGAGCGACGTCAGCCACGGCCATAAGTCTTGCGGGACCCACGAGGCTGAGCCGGGGCCGTACAGGGACGAGCTCCCATCTATTGGAGCAGGGGTGTGACCTGCGCCGTGTACGCACCAACGGACGGGGTGCCCCGCCGAGCATCCGGAGTAGTTGGTACAGGTATGCGTCAGACTGCCTGCAGCTGGTTGGGGCGGATTCTGCGCAGTGCAGGCGTTGTTCTTGACGAACTTGTCGCGTAGCGGTGTTGCCATAGCTTCCGTGCATGTGGTGTCCGCCGTTCCGACCATCTGCCAGTAGGCAATGGGGTCGTTGCCACCGTCGCACCCGCTGAGCTGAGCTCCTTCGAAGATAGCGACCGCGCGGAAGACCTTCGCGCGGGCACACGCGATTTCGTAGCTCATGCCGCCGCCGTAGCTGAAACCCGTCGAGATGATGTGCGTCGTGTCGACACAGTAATTGTCCTCGATCAATTTAACCATGTCGTCGGTGAAGGTCAGGTCCCGTCCACCGGAGTTCGCCCAGCCGGCGCCCAGCCCATCGGGCGCGACGAAGATCGCGCCGTTCTTCGACTGTTTCTGTAGTCCGTAGTAGGCCCAATCGTACCCAGAGGTTCCGCCGTTGTCGACTTGGGCGGAATTGCCACCATTCCAGTGAAATCCGAAGATCAACCAATAGGGGGTGTTCGGGTTGTAGTTGTCGGGAAGCCTGACGGCGAAGCCCCGCGTCTGGCCGCTGCTCTGAATCGTAAGATAGCCGCCGGTACCGAAGCCCACACCGTTCCCCGACGCCGCAGTAGCAGACGCACTCTCGTTCGGGACCGCCCCAAACGTAAGCGTCGAGGCCTTGCCGCAACCCGCACTCCGCACAGCGGTGCCACCACCCGCTGCCGGCGTTGTTCCGCCTGTGCCTGCGGTGTCGACACCGCTAGTGCCACCGGTTGCAGAGCTGCTTCCCCCGGTGCTGGAAGCCCTGCCTCCCAAACCTTTGCCGCCCGTGTTGGCGCCACTCCTCGCCGCTCCACCGGAGTTGACGTTGCCGCCTGTCGCCGCGCTTGTTCCGCCGGTAGCCTTACCGCCCGTGTTGGTTCCCCCGGTTGAAGCTCCACCGGTTGTGGAGTTACCGCCCTGCGTCGCCACGTCAGCCCCGCCCGAGGCATTGCCGCCCGTTGCGAAGCCAGTTCTGCCAGAGCTACCGCCGCCAGTTGTCACTTGGACTCCTCCAGAACCAGTGTTTCCGCCAAAGGAGCTTGCCTTGGTCGTATCTCCAGAGGTCGCCGTCGTCTGGCCACCCATCGCTGGACCCGAGATAGACCCCCCAACGTTTGCACCGTCGAGCGAGCCGTTGCTTGCGCAGGCAAGTGGTGCGGTTCCCAAGATGAGAATGCAGTGGGCGACTGAGTTCGAAAACGACGTTCGCATTATGCCTCCTTGGCATCCAGCAAGACGTATTGTCTTGGCGGTTGTCGTCTTGTCAGAGAAATCACGGACAACGGGGGGTCGACGGGTCGAATTGGAACGTCCCAACCCGTTCTCGTGACAATCGAGCCCGATTGCGAACAATTTGGATTGGAGTTTCCCGCCATTCCATTCCTGGACTCGCCAGAGCAGAGGAAGACTCCATGAGATGCTTACAGCTTGCCCTCGTGCTCGTCGCCGGTCCGCTAAGCGCCTGCGGCTCGTCAGACCGCAATTGCAGTCACCGACGCCCGTTTCACCGCAGTACTCGAGGCGAAGGCAGTCACGACTCTCGCGGGCAAGCCGTGGTGTCGGTTCGTCCTTCATCTAGGTGCAGCTGCAATTGTAAGTAGCTTCGGCCGCATACCATGGATTGGAGCCAAAACCCATCGTGTTTATCGAGCATGGGGCTTGCTTCTGAGAGCAGGCGTCGCTCGGTCCGCAGCCATTGGCGATCCAGCAGTCGATCACCCTTTGACAATTCGGTTTGTCGCTAGGATTCAATATGGTGTCGCATGGAGTGCAGCCATTCTTGATCTCCTGCAGACACTCTACACCGGTACCCGCACCAGCGGTCCCAACGGACCCGCCTGACGCCGAATTCGTTGCGCCACCCGCAACGGTCGTCGCCCCACTTCCGGCAATGCTCACACCGCCATGCCCATTGGAAGCACCACCTACTGTTGACGTGCCGCCAATTGTCGGCGTATTGCCGCCTGAAGCGGACTTGCCGCCATATGACACGGAACCCGCTACGGCGGCATTCGATCCAGCGTTCGTCGTCGCAGTAGCGCCAGCGTTCGTCGTCGCGGTAGCGCCAGCGTTCGTCGTCGCAGTAGCGCCGCCAATTGGGGGCAAGGTGCTGCTCCTGTCTGCGCCACTACCCGCTTGCGAGCTCACGCCGATAGCACTCTTGCCCGCAATTGACGATTCGCCGCCTCGAGTGGTTGCTCCGCCAGTTCCAGTCGCCGAGCGACCAGCCGTCGTAGAGTTGCCACTTGCAGCGACGCTGCCGTCGCTGGACATTGCCCCGCCTGCAGAGTTGGTCATGGTTCCGCCCATTGCGGCTGTTGCTCCGTCTCCTCTGGTGCTGCTCGATGTACTACCACTTCTGCCAGTACTTCCGCCGCTGCTCGCGACAGTAGCCGATCCGGACGATGATACATCCGTCGGGAATCCAATTTGGTAGTCGTTCGGCGCACAGGCAACCAACGAAACGACCGAAAGTAGCAAAAAATGAGCTCGAAGCCGCATCCTAAAATTACCCTGGTGAAGCAGAAATTGACAATGGAGTGATGCCACGTACCAACTACCGCTAGCGACGACGGAATGTCGGCCTTGGCCACATAACACCGCGCGATCTCGAGGGTCAAGACGCCCGATGACGTTCCCATTGGTTGACCTTGCCGGAGTAGACGGAAGCATTCCTATGCCATCCTGAATCGCCCGCTGGCGCAAGAATTTACGGGTCCTGTGGCGGGTGATACGCTTCGTCTTGGAATCAACGTACCGTCGGGCTGAGCATCGCAATTGCAGTGAATGCACGACCGAAGTATCGCTTCGCCGGAGCCTTCTGGCAGTGTGCGCCACGGGGCTCGGCTTGGCAAGGTTGCTGCGGGTGCAAACAAGTCAGTCGATTTGTGTGACAATTCGGTGCGCGCAGAGACAATGACCTTCGGCGGGCGTCCTCAGGCTCGCATGAGTGGGGTTCTACGCCATTTGCGGACCGCTCAGTTGGACGCCAACGCGCAAAGCTGTATCCGTGCGTTCCCACCCACTCTTACCCTGTTGTCATTGCTCAGTCGAAAAAAGCCGCCCACTCCCCGTGACGCTGTTGCCGCCGCCAGTACCCTACGATGACGGCGTCTTCCTTTGGGGAATGTAGCCGCCACTGAGTATATCGACTTCATACATCGTCGCCTTCGATTGGTGGTTGCTGATCAGTCGCTTGTACGACCGCTTGGGGCTTCCGAATGAGTGTCAGCACGCAGTGAGGAACGCATGCAACTGCCTCGACCGCGTTGCAACGCGTCCAGATCCTGTAGCAGTTGGACCCTCCATCAGACAAAATCCGCTGGTCACGGGATTGCTCAGCACTGCGGTGCTGGATGCATCATTTAAGAATGACACGCTCAAGCAGAAGGGCCTATCGATCATTCGTGTCAAAGTCGATGCGGCGGGCCAATCAGCTAGGGAGCCGCAGAGGACGAACGCAACGAACGCGAAAGCACGCGGGGCAAGGTACGTGCTCGCCACGCCATGGAGTCTGCCAGCCTCGATGACGACCAACGGCAGTACCATTGGTGTCGAACTGAATACTAGCTTGTACGCCGACTGTGCAGCATACCTAAAGAGTTTCTTCGTCTATATAGGCGGTGCCGGCACGGATGACGTCATTTCCTTGCAAAGCGAGCCCAATATCACCGCGGCCTAAACTTTGTGTCATTGGGGCTCGACTCAACTCTACAACTTTGCGGAGAACAACGCTGGGGCGATTGGCACGCCGATCATGATTGGTGAGGTTTCCGAATTCGATACGTCGCATTCCGATGCAACGCTCAACGATGCTACTGCCGCTGCGAACATTTCGCATAGTGGCCACCATCTCGACGGTAGCCAGTTGAAGCCCTATGCTCTTGCCATCCAGAAGAAGATCTGGATGACGGAACACCCCTTCAGCCCGCAAGACATTGGCACCATGCTAGAGATGGCCAAAGAGATCATGGACTGCTTCAATAACCAGATGAATGCCTACGTCTGGTGGTATCTCGTGCTGCCGGACTGCAATCTCGTGAATTCCAGTGGCGTTCTGACGAACAAGGGCTACGTGATGGGGCAGTTCTCGAAGTACATTCGACCAGGGGCGCATCGCGCTACCGCGACGTATCAACCGCAGGCCAACGTCAATGTTCAGACATTCGCCGGAGCGACCAACGTCATTGGCGTGCTCAGCTGCGGCATGTTGGCCGTGTCCCTCGACTTTACGTTGACCAGCGGAAGCTTCGCGAACGTGCACAAATACACGACATCGAACGCCAAAAGACTGAGTGACAACGGAGCGGTGACGGTGGTCAATGGCTCATTCGCCGCGTCTTTCGACGCGCAGAGTGTGACGACGTTCGTCGCAAGTCAGTAACGGCGTTTCGCGTTGCAGAACTGCATGCGGTTCGCAGCATCCCCCATCAGGTGGACCTCCACCCGTCCAGCGACTAGCACGGCATCCGGCGCGCACTACCGTGATGCAGTTTGCACGATTGCGCTTGAACGCCGTGCTGATCAAGCCCCGCGCGCATTGCACATTCCTCGCTGGCGCCGGCGCCCAAAAAAAAGCGAAAGCGGGTGCGAGCCACACGAGTCCCGCACGATTGGCACAGATCAGCCGATCGCGCTACAGCTCACGGGGAACGCGAGCGTAGCGGATTTCTCCGGACGACAGGATCGTCGGTTTACCATTCACTAAGAAGCAGTTGTTCTTCCAGCTGACGCTTCCGGCAGCGGCAGTTTGTGCTGGGAACATCGCGTCATTGGCCACGGCAGGGTGGGGCGGCACCAAAAGAGCAGCAGCGCCGAGTAGCGGCACGACAAATCTGCGCAAGTGGAGCGCGGAGCAACCGTACCGAACTCTACGAGCGCTGCTTGTTGATGTGGATTCTTGCGGCGCTGTCCCGACGGCGGCTTCATCCAGACGAACAGCTCGCGGTAGTCCACATGCGGTTGCCCCTGTCGGGACCCGCCGTCGAGACTTGCATTTTCGAGTTGGCATCATCATCGATAACCCCTGTTGCCAAGGGAATGCATTGTTGGCGTGAAGCGGCGTCTGCTTAGGAGGGTGTCAACGTAACGACGTAACCATCTGCCGCCGTGGCCCAGTCGATAGTGACCGTGAACGCATTGCACGTCACCGTTGTGTTTGCACTCGATACGACGGTAGGTGCGGTCACTGCAGCAGTGCCGTTCGGCATCCGTTCCACGAGGACCTTCGTCGTACTAGCGTTTTGCAACCACGGCGGCACGTTCTTGACGACAACGTTCACCGCGCCGGTCGTCCCGCCCCTGTTGCCTACGACGACAATAGCCTTTGCCGCGTCCGGGTCCTGGTACGCAACGGCGTCCACCTGCGACCCCGCCGTTACCGCAGTGCTCATACCGGTCTGATCGGCGTAACGCTTGTAGATCCACCACTGGCCATTGGGTTGCCAACTGCTCGTAACTAGCCCGCCCAACGTCGAGTACAGGCCAGAACCGCCGCCCCAATTGGAGCGCAACCCTTCTACGCCTGCCCGTTCCAATCGCGCAATGAACCAAGCCGAGTGGCCCGGGTTCTGTTCGCCACTCGATCCGTATTCACTGATATCCAAATTCGCCACGCCGATACCGCGATTCGATAGCGCTGACCGCGCCGCCTTTGCATCGCTCACTGGATCTCCCCCCCCACCGGCTTCGTGCCAACCAACATAGTCTGGAACGACGTTGTTGGTCTTCACGTAGTCGAGGAAGGCATTGAACCAACTGCCAACACCTGAGGCCAAGCTGGGGCCTTCCATGACCGCATCTGGAAGGGCCGCGCGGATCTGCTGATAGCCACGCTTCCACATCTCAAGCCATTGGGCCTGAGTGCCACCCCAAAAACCAGAGTAGTCAGGCTCATTCCACAGCTCCCAGCGTACGTCCGGGCCCGTCATGCCATTGGCCTTGGCGTCGTTGATCAACTGAGTCAGAAAGGCTGCGTATTCGGTCCAGTCGCCGCCGCCGCCTGGCCACCGCGGAACTTTGCACACGGCATCCGCTCCCCACACGTCGTGCACGAGCAGCAAGAATGTCGCTCCAATCGCCTTGGCCCTGGCGTGGTAGGCCTTCACCGCGTTCCAGCGCGCAGCGTATTGGCCATTCACATAGCCGCCATTGGGACACCCGATTTGGGCACCTCCCGAGCGCAGGTGTTTGACCTTGATATCTGTCAGTGTGGCGTCTGGCGGTTGGCTGCCATCTTGGGAGATCCCGTAGATGAAGCCGGAAGCGCGGTAGCTAGGTGCTCCGCTGGCGACTGCCATGTCGAGCGTGATCGAGTCTTTCGCTGAAGGCGGAGTTGGGGGAGTGCAGTTTGCGGCACCTCCAGTTGCGTTACCACCCGTCGCTTTGGTGCCGCCAGATCCTGCAGTGCCAACCGAGCTATTGGTTCCGCCCGTCGAACCACCAGAGCCAAGCATGCCGCCGGTAGTCGCACCACCGCTAGCCGTGCCGCTGGTGCTTGCACCTCCATTGGCGTACGCTCCGGTGGCCGTAGCACCCCCGAGGTCCCTTGCGCCTCCCGCCACGACGGTGTGGCCACCGCTGGCAGCATTGGTGCCGCCCAAGGCGAGAGCCGTCGTACCACCAGACTCACGAGTGCCACCATGCCCCTGCGCACCGCCCGTGGGCGAAGTTGTGCCCGCACCGCTTATCGCGCCCCAAGTGTTCGTTCCACTCGTCGCTGTGCCGCCATATGAACCGGAAGAACTAGTGTTACCACCAAGGCCCGTGCCCCGCATGGTGGAAGCTGGTCCTGCGGCATCGTTCCCGCATGCCGAAGCCGCGCCAAGAATGACCCCAAGTGCCGAAATGCGTCGCGCCGCCGCGGCACGACCCCGTTGGCGGTTGGCGAAGAGCAATGTCATAGTTTCCTCTTGAGCGCGCTCGCGGATCGCGTCGTGCTTGCGGTCCATATAGGTTTGCAGTCCTTACGACCGCAAGAGATGGGACGCGCTCCGAATGAGCGGTCCCCGAACCGTCTATTGTCTTGGGCCCGCGAAATTGTCACTGCTTGCACCAGCCCATTTGCAACTTCTCACGGTGGACATCCGGCGACGGCGAGCCGGTGGCGCAGCCCGTCGTCCAGCGCGTTGCACCATAGAAATGGCACGAATCATCTTGACGCTCCAGGGCACAGACTCGCGATGACACGACACGTGGAATCACGTGGCCGATGGTCTCACTGCGGGTGGAACGTTGCCGGATCCAGCAACATTTGCCACAGTCGCGCCGTAGCCAGGGAGCCGCTAATCTCCGTGACCAACCAAACCGGGCCGCTCGGGTTACTGGTCAACATCGGGATATTGTCGGCACCCACATCTTGTTGATCTGCCCGAGCGACGGCCGAAACGAACTCGGGGATGGCTAGGGCAACCACGGCAACCTGATCCGCCGCGTACAAGTCGTCGTAAACCTTGTTCTTCTTGTCTTGTATCCATGTGGTGAACGCGTTCACGGGCAGCTGTGCGAGTAGACTGTCTGAAACATCCCCCTTTTGGTCGTAGTATGCGCTGACTTGGACGTAACGGAACTTCTGCGCGACGATTGCGTCCGCCCACGTGTCCAGCTCGCCATTCGGCATACCCATCTTTCCGCCATCCGTGGTGACGGTACCCAATGCGGAGACCACGACGACCCTCTCGGGCAGCGTGTGGTCCATCAGGTACGCGTCGGCCACATCTGTCAATTTTCCCGCAGTTACAACGACCAACGGCCGGAAGGGTTGAGACAGGCGCATCGAAGTATCGATAATGAGGTGCGCCCCTTCGGAACGATTGGGCGTCGTCGAATCAATGTCCCCGTTGCTGGGGCGAACGAGCGCAGAGGCGCTGCTAGCCATGGGATCGGGGATATCCTGCATTCCGCTTTGTTGCGCGGCGGCCACCATCTTTCGCCACCCGCTTATGTTGTCGTCAAGGTTTGTCGAGTCGTTCGGACCGGTGCCGATGACGATACCAGCGAGAGCTAGCGTGCCTGTGCTCGCGAACAATGCTGCGTACTCGCCCGCCCAGTTGTCGTTGGGGCCGTCATTGCAGAGCACGATTGGATTGCGGTTGTCAACGGGGAGTAGTCCCCTCGGCGAATCCCCTCCCGCGTCGAGTCTGCCACTGCATGCAAGTGTGGTGAACGAAAGCACCAAACACAGATTGACGGCTCGTTTCGACTTACTTCGACCGAGTGCAGTCACCGCGACGGTCACTGCCGTGTTCCCAGCATCTCGTCCATGCGTCCGAGAAGGGCGCTACGTGGGAATTGTTTACGGAACGCCGCGCCGGCACGCTGAGCTTCGGCGATACGTCCTAGGCCAACCAGCGCTTTTACGCGCAAGGCCTCCCGTTCTTCAGTCAATACTCCCGAAGGGAAAGAGCGCTGGTGCTCCGCGACGGTCTCCAGGGCAGAGGCGAAATCACGCCGAGCCACCGCTTGGCGCGCGGGCTGTAGGACGCGCAGCTCCATGGCATAGGCCTCACTCTTGGTGGCGGATGCTGCAGATCCGGTTGGCTTCACCGGTGTTGGGCGTGGATTTCGGACCACCGGTTGCGAACCCGGCATCCATGGATCCGCAGTTGGTGGCACTGGTACCCGTGCCACGACAACGGAGGGCATTGGAAGCTGCGGCGATACCACAGACGGCGCGACTGCACTCACCGCGGCGGTTAGCTCGGCACTTCTGCTTCTAGTCCGATAGCCTGCGAAAAACGCCACAGCACACAACGCAGAAAGCAACACAACGGCCGCTGTAGCCACACCGATCGTGACCCTCCGCGGACTCGGTGATCGCGCGTCGAACAGCGTTGCTACAGGGCGGTGCAACGACTCCCGCGCCCGTTTCATCGCTCGACTGCGCACGTCGTCCGGTTCGGGAAGGACTTCTCGCTCCACAGCAAAGAGCGCCTCAATCTCGAACGCGTTGGGATCGATAGGTAGGCGATTCATGGTTCACTCGCTCCGAGAATGGATGACACCGCTGTCGCAAATTCCTTGCGCGCCTTGTGTAGTCGTGAGTAACCGGTGAAGCGATAAATCGAGAGGGCAGAAGCAATCTCCCCCATGGGGAGCTTGTCGATATCATGCATGATAAGGACCGCACGCCTTTGCATCGGAACCCGCTTGAGGGCACTTATGACCAAAGCGCGCACCTGGTTCAACTCCAGCGCTTGGTCGGGTCGCGGCCCTACGTCGCTCGCATCCATGACCGCATACAAAACCTCTCGCCTTCGCTTCCGAACGTGGTTTCGGACGACCCGAAAGGCGATGCCCGCGAGGTATGCCCGCAGTGGTCGCGTCGGATCGTATTTCTCCCACGACTGGTAGAGTACAAGGAACACCTCCTGCGCTAGATCCTCGACGTCGTTCGGGGGGGCCCCCAAGCGCCGCAAGGTTCGGACGAGATAGTCGAACTCGCGCTGAAAGGCTTCGAAGCAGGGATGCTCCGCTTCCCTGCCCGAGCCGCCGAGGCCGGGATCAGGCCGGTTCGAAATCAAGCGCAGAGGAACCATATTTACCTACACCTACTATTGTCTGGAAGGCTTTGAGGTTGCTATCGAAAGTGGGCTGCAAGATCAATTCCGGCGATGGCGCCCAATCGGGGCATCGTCCAAACCGCTTGGCGGTTTACGTCCACAGTCCACGACGTTAGTAACCAAAGCGTTTCGACATGCCCCAGCAGAACCAGGTGATCCCCGAGCCCAAAGGCATAGGCGAGACGCGGGCCGACTTCAGCGATGAAGCCTCTTGGAGTCGCGGGTGCATCCACCCCGACCCCCTGCACTCGAATCTGTCCGAGTTTGGCCAGTCCACAAACAGCAACAGGACCATGCCATGCGCAGGCGGCGATGGTACCCAGCCTTAGTGCGTGCCGGAAGCCGCCGCCGTAAGCCTGCCGCGTCGTCGAAGTTGCGCTCGCCTCCGCCCCCAATTCGAGCCCGGCCCATCCGCGTTGGGCGCCGACAAACATCCTACCTTGTCCGACTAGGGTTGGCCCAAGGCCGAACCCGACCGATGGCCCCAATCCCGCCATGGCTACCCAACCGGTACCATTGGAACGGGGTGCCGAACGCAGCTCGAAACCTCGGGCACTCAGCTTCACTGCGGATCCCGCATTCCGCCCGCCCTCCGCGCGTTCGCGGCTCGGCGGCAAGCCGCCCGGCAGCTTGGACTCCCCGTTCACAGTTTGCGCCAAAGGTTCAGTTGTTTGTTCTTTGGCCATCAGCTGCAGTTGCACTGCCACCACGAACCCCATCGACGCCGTCATCTGGCGGCAGTCTGCACCTCGCGCTGTGAAGCGTCGTTCGCCGACGCTCTTCTCCTCGCTGATGCGCCACTCGAGCACTCCTTCGATCCCTGTCGAAGTTGACCGGACGTGCATCCCGAGCACCATGCTTGATCCCTCACGATACGGATCGTAACCGAGCTCCTTGGCAACAATCGACCGAAACTCGACGTCATTCGGGCAGCCTTGCACACCCTGATCGACCTCATACCTTAGGTCGATGTACTGTTTGGGGACCGCCTGCGCGTGCGACCGCGTCGCCATAAGGCACGCGGAGATCACAATTCTACGCGACCAATGTTTAATGGACATGCGACGCAGTCATCCGCAGAAGCCTTCGACAGAGATCGTCGCTGCCTCGATGCAACGAAGCCTTCACGTAACAATTGTGGTTTTCACGCTGCGAGACCATTCGGCTCATGCTAACGCGGAAAGGCATCGATCGCACCTTATGCCCCCTCAAACTGGTTGGTGTTGTGGCTGTTGCGTTCGCAGTGCAGTACACTCGACCGCTTCCGATCGCATGACTCCGACAATGCCAGAGGGAAAGGCATTGTCTCACTTGCGAATTGCAGCGTTCGCCCATTCGTCCGGTGGTCCTAACCTGGCAGAGCCAGCCCCGAAGTGGACGAATCCACGGACTGGATGAGTCAAAGAAGGGCGACGATGCCCTGCTGCAGGACAGGCGCCGAAGGCGCCAGTAAACCAGACAGGCTATCAGCGATCGGCTTTCAGCTGGCGGAGGCCCGGTGGTCCGAGCTCCGTTCGGAACGAATCTCGCGGACTCAGGATCACACCAAGCTTACTGACAGCTGACACCTGATAGCCATTGAAGACATTGAGAAACATTCTGCCAAGCCTGGCAACGAATGAAGTCTTGCGAGGCGAGTGTCCGCCTTCGCGTGGTGGCGGGCCACGAAGCTACCGGTAGGCATGGATTCGGCAGAGGCCCCATTGAGGAGGTGGTAGTCCCAGTCGCTTCAATTGGCCACCACGCTGGTGTTTCCTTGGCCTCGCACACCGCCATTCTCGGTATTCATCTGCATCGTCCGTTGGGAGCGCCAAATTGAAAAAAACCCCAAGCAGCACGGTCCTTTGGCGCGCACGCGCTGTGGTTCAAGTCCCACGAGAGCCAGGCTGGGCAGTGACCTGTCGGTTCCAATTCCGTCACGAAATCGACCAGTCTTCTCACCACTAGATTGGGCCGCTTCTATGTGGTAGACGCTTGCGCCGTTTCTATGGCGCCTCCTGGCCCGTTCAGCTAACCCGGTACCGGGGTATCCAACACCTGATAGAAAGCACCTTCGAGCTTCTATTGTCTGCTCGGCGTGGTCACGACCACCGGCAGTCGCAGTCGATGCTGCGCCGCGTCGACAATCAAAGTTGAGGTTTGCGGACGACTCTTCACAGCGGGACAGACAGGTGCATGCCGTTCATCGTTTGGCACGGCACCTCGACGATCATGGCGCGCACTATGCTCGGCATAGCTGAGCCGTTACCGACCGTATCCTGCCGCAGCGACGCTGGTCAGTACAGCTTCAACCGTTGCAGTCGGGGCGTCGCCGTTGTTCATGACCTTCTCATAGAAGGTTCCATTGGGCGGTGCAGCTGTTGCGCCCATTGCCCTCTTGCGCTCTATTGGCCCATTGCTCCTGGTCGTTGCCCCTTCAGTGAAGCTGGCATCGTTTCAGCACCGCCAAGAGCGTGCGTCACGCCAGCGCACGGCGACACAGGAGATGCAGATTCGGACAGGAATGGAAGTGTGGACATTCTGCAGAACTGGATTGCGGTCGATACATAGGATCGCCTATGGTCGGTTCCCAGCTGTCAGCGGGGTCGCAATGAATCAACTAACAAAGACAATTGGCTTCACGTTTCCCCTTCTCGCCGTGGGATGCAGCTCATCTTCGACGACGATTTCTAGCGAGCCTCCGCACGCCGGTGCGAGCGGAGCCGCCAATACGGGTGGGTATCAGAGCAATGCCGGGGGCAATGCGCAAATGGGTGGATCCGCATCGGATTCTGCCGGCGCCAAGACCGGCGGAACTACCAGCGGTGGTGCGCTCGGCGCCACTGGTGGGTCAAACGCGAGTGCTGGCGCTGATACTGCCACTGGTGGGACATCGAATGGAGCTGGTGGACTAACGTCCACGTTCAGCGGCGGACAGACAGCGTTGGGGACAGCGGGTGGAGGTGGAACTGCAATTGGTGGCGTGCCTGGCGCGGGCGGAACTGCAATTGGTGGCGTGCCTGGCGCGGGCGGAATTATAACAGGGGGTTCGACAGCAAGAGGCGGAAGCGGGACAGGCGGCACGAGTCTGGGAGGCTCCGCAACTGGCGGCCAAACGGGAGTGACCTGCAATGGCACGCAGAAGCCCTGCAATGGCACCTGCATCCTTGCCACAGAGTGCTGCGGCGGCTGCAGTGGCAGCAAACCAATCTGCAACAATGGCACGTGCGTGGCGAAATCTCTCGGCGACAGCTGCTTGAGCGCCACCGAGTGCGCAAGCACTGTCTGCGCCGACGGCGTGTGTTGCGACGTCGCGTGCAGCGGTCAGTGCGAAGCCTGCAATACAACGTCTGCCAAGGGCGTCTGTTCTCCGACGACCACTCCGCGCTCGCCTTGTACAACCGACGGGACAACTTGCGGTGGAGTCTGTGACGGCACCGTCGCACACCGGAAATCATGCTCGTATCCGACAACGAGTACACAATGTGCCGCCGGGCGCTGCGACAGCGGGACGAACACTCAAACCTATCCTCGGACTTGTGACGGTAGCGGTCAATGCGCCGCAGCGACGACTAGGACCTGCACCCCGTACTCGTGCCAAGACTCCACATCATGCGCCACTGGCTGTCAATCGGGCCAAGACACTTGCGGCGGGTCCACGTGTGTCCCCCTCAACACGGCAGCGCACTGTGGAAACTGCGCAAACGTATGTGCGGGCACCTCCAGACCGTACTGCTCGGGTGGCACTACCTGTGTCCAATGTACGGGGGACACCCAATGTTCTGGCTCCACACCGAAATGTTCGAGCAGCGGTACCTGTGTCGGGTGCAACGTGAACAGCGACTGCTCTCTCGCTTCGCCGCTCTGCTCTGGTACCACTTGCGTTCAATGCATTGGAGACGGCAATTGTTCGAGCCCCACGCCGAGGTGCTCCAGCAACAAATGCGTCCAATGCAACTTGAACAGCGATTGCGCGGGGGCGGGCTCGACCTGCAACAGCTCCCACACCTGCCAATGTCGTCAACCGAGCTCAGGCAACCGCCTGAGCAACCCGGGGTTCGACACGTCCGTGACCCCGGCCTGGACGATTCCTTCAATTTCGGGAGTTCCGGCACTCGGTACTTTCGACGCCGGAAGCGACAATGATTCTTGCCCCAATTCGGGCTCAGTTCGCCTGACCTACTATGGGTTCGCATTCGGCTCGGTAGTACAGTGTGTTTCTGCAACGGCCAATACTTCGTACCACTTTGGATACCGTTTCAAGCAGGCATCGCTCGACAACGCCGATGCTGCGCTATGCATGGTAACCTCCTATGCAGGAGCCGGGTGCACAGGTGACTCACTCGACTTTGGCCAACAATACTATAGTGGCACCCCCTCGAGCAATTGGGCGAGCCCGACCCTTTCTACGTACTACGTTACTCCAGCGGGCACCGTCAGCGTGCAGGTCAGTTGTCAATCGAACAGTCTCGCCGACATCTGGTATGATCAAATCTACCTGAACGCCTCCGCCTATTTCTGACGTGGCAGCGCCTTGGCGTTTGACTCGAATTCCGGGCATTCGGATCCTTGGTCCGGTTTGAGGATTGGTCTGCCCGGTCACTTGCCAGCATTCGCAAAGCGGTCATCCTGCTCAGGATCCGACATCCAAGACTCGACTCCACCGTCTGTGTCTGTAGCGTCGGACTTCGCATCCCAGGTCCGACGCAGCGTTGCTCGATAGTCAGGCCGAATGAGGCCTACCTCTTGGTTGGTCCGGCGCAAATACTGCTGGGGCCGCCCAGCTGCGTCGTCGAACACCCTGGAGTTCGAGCGATGCGATTGCACATCGCGCAGTCGAGCCAGTTGCCTGGCTTCGCCAATGCAATTCAGGGTTCGTATGTCCATTGCATTTGCTGACGCAGTCCGGAAAAGAAGAACTGCTTCGGAGCGCAGCCTAGCTCGCCTTGAAAGACGCGATGACACTGTGAGTAGGAACCAAACCCCGCGGCATTGGCGGCTGCTGCGAGGTTGTCGTTTCCACGGTCCACGAGACGAATGAAGCGCAATAACCGCAGGCGTGCTCGATACTTCACCAGCGTCATCCCGACGTCGTGATGAAAGTACCGACTGATGGCAAAGGGACTGGCTCGCAGCTTGCGCGCCAGAAGGTCGCGATCCAGGTTGGGCGCATCTGCCAGCAGCGACAGTGTACGCCGTGTCAAGACATGCATGGCGCCGTCGAGATGACCAGCGTTTCTCCGTCGCAGCCAGCTCGCAAGCTCCCAAAGTTCAGCACTGGGCTGGTCGACTCCGTCTTGGTCGACAATGGCTGCCGACCGCGCAAGCAGAGTCCGGAAGTCACTTGGCGCAAGGCGAATATGTAATGGGAGCGCCACGCTGTCCCGCTCGGCACGCAGCACTTCCGAAGAGAAACTCGGATCCATACCAATGGCGAAGAGATAGAGATCCGGCGATGTTTCGAGCAGCACGTGATCTTGGCCAGGTGGAAACCCAAGGAGTTCACCTGCCGATGCCCGAACTACGGCCTCGCCGATGCCGAACGTGGCCGAACCTGCGACAACTAGGTTGAGTTCCGGCTCAGCGTGAAAGTGACGCGGGCGACGTCCACCGTACTCCAGTGAGAATTTCCAAACGTGAGCGCGTGCCGGTCCCGCTGCTGGCAAGAAGCTCTGATGCAGAGCTCGATTGGGGACGTTACCCATCTGGATGATTGTACAGGAACATGCCGCGTCGAGCCAATGGTACGACTCCGGATACGACGGTCACGCCGCCGCCACTACGGGGGCAGTCGTGCCCCGGTCAGCCATTTTGCACAAAACGCGAAGTTGCCTAGAGGCCTCTCGACCGGAGCAATCAGGCACGACGAGTACTAAATTGCGTCAGCTACTTGCATTCCTATCGAGCGCTCCCACTGACCGTTTCGCGCGCGAGGCACCTTGGGATCTCGCACAAAACGACAAGCTCGGAATGCTACCGTGCCGTTGGCACTTAGGCGCGCCCCGATCCTCGCGCGCACATGGTGTGCACTTTCCGGAAGTATAGCAGATGATCCAATTCCCAATCAAAGCTCGTTTCCTCGCTGTCGTCACTGGCCTAGCCGCTACCAGTCTCTCTGCGGCTGCTCACGCTGTCAGTAGTGCAGAATTCTACAGCGCAAAGTCCTACCAATACGGTCGAGTTGAAGCGCGCATTCAGTTTGCTGCAGGTGATGGTGTCGTAAGCTCGTTCTTTCTCTGGAAGGATGGTTCAGAGAAAGCAGGGACCTTCTGGAATGAACTCGACTTCGAGAAGTTGGGGGCTGACTGCCACTTGGAAACCAATGCGTACTACGGCAACCCCGCCGTAGTGCACTCGCAGAAGCCGGTCTTGACGGCAGATCTTTGCGGCGGCTTTCATTCCTATACCTATGAATGGACTCCAGAATACATTGCGTGGCTCGTCGACGGAGTCGAGATCCGCCGAGAAACTGGCGCGGCGGCCACCGCGTACAGCGACAACACGACGGCCGGCATGCAGATCCGATTCAACATATGGCCGGGGAATGCTAGCTTTGGAGGCAACTTCAGCCCGGCGATTCTACCCGTTTATCAGTACGTCAACTGGGTCGAGTACTCGTCCTATGCGGACGGTGCGTTCAAGCTCGAGTGGCGTGAAGACTTTAGCGCCACTACGTTGCCTGCGGGGTGGCTTACGGGCAATTGGAGCTCACCCAAGAATTTGTCGACGCACAGCCCCGGGAACGTAGGGGTCGTCGACGGATACCTCGTGCTTTCTCTGACTGCGGACAATGCGCTCGGGTCGGTGGGAGCGACGCCTGCCGACAATGGCAGCACACCGATCTTGGCAAGCACGGGCGGAACGACAGGTGCAGGTGGTATGGCGTCGGGCGCGGCCAGTGGAGTCGGTGGGGTAAACGCTGCTCAGTCGACCGGAATCGCAACCGAGCAAGGAGGCTGCAGCCTCGTCAGTCCCAGAGCGCGGATGACCAGGACTGCAACGATGCTACTAGGTTTCTTCGCCGGGGCGTTCATCGTTAGGCGCAAGCGGACTATCGAGACCAAATGGACACGAAAGGTCCTGGAGCTGCGATCATGAAACGCAGGCTGCTTGTCCCTGTGCTGCTACTTGCATCGACAATCACACCCAACCAGGCGATGGCCGTGCGAAGTGCCGAGTTGTACCGAACGCAAGGCTATTTCTACGGGCGTTTCGAGGCACGCGTCCAATATGCGCCCGGGAGCGGTGTCGTCAGTTCCTTCTTTCTATGGAAAGATGGGTCATCCTCTAGCACACTATGGAACGAGCTCGACTACGAGAAACTCAACGCTGACTGTCGCATGCAGACCAACGCCTGGACTGGCATGGGAGGCGTGCAGCACGCTCAAATCAATGCCATGCCGGCCAATATTTGCGTCGGATACCATACCTATAGCTTTGAGTGGACCCCGACCTACCTCGCGTGGTTTGTGGACGGCGCCGAAATCCGTCGAGAGACGGGCGCGATCCCCGCCGATTTCACCGCGAATGCCTCTGCCGGAATGAAGATACACTTCAACGTTTGGCCTGGCGACGCCAGTTTCGGTGGAACCTTCAGTGAAGCCATTCTACCGGTGCATGAGTACATTAGTTGGATGCAGTACTCGTCGTACGTCAATGGTGCCTTCCAGCTCAATTGGCGGGAAGAATTCGACGGCACTGGGGTACCGAGTGGTTGGGCCGAGGGCGATTGGGCTTCACCGTACGGCTTTTCGACGCATCATCCGGCGAACGTCAACTTCGTCAACGGGATTGCCGTGCTGTCGCTGACCGCTGACGGCGCGACTGGCTACACCGGAACTCCGCCAGTGGACAACGCCGGCACCGGTGGAACCGGCACTGGTGGAACCGGCACTGGTGGAACTGGAACCGGCGGTGCTGGCAAGGGCGGAACTGGAACCGGCGGTGCTGGCAAGGGCGGAACTGGAACCGGCGGTGCTGGCAAGGGCGGAACTGGAACCGGCGGTGCTGCCACTGGAGGCGCCACTACCGGTGGTTCTGCCAATCGCGGAGGAAGTTCCGCAGCTGGCGGTGCTGAGTCAACTACTGGCGGTATCGTTGCGAGCACAGGAGGAATGGCGGCAACTGGCGGCGCGACGAATGCGGAAGGTGGCGCACTAACCGGTGGCGCTGCGAATAGCGGTGGCGCGACCGCGAACGGTGGCGCGGCAACTGGCGGGGCGCTGCAATCGAGTGGAGGCGTCGTGGCAAGCTCTGGAGGCAGGACGGGAAGTCTATCGACTGGCGGCGGTACGTCCGTCACAAGCCTTGGCGGTCCAGTGAGCTCTGGTGGTGCCGCCCAAGGCACCGCAGGTGACGGCATACCCGCCGATGCGGGAGGATGCGGCTGTCGCGTCGCAGGGCGAAGCGACAGTGGACTTGACGCGAGGGCGTTCGGGTTGTTGACGTTGCTGCTGGCGAGGCGGCGCCGCGGGCTCGACGCCAGATGGCGCTCAACCCGCTCGGTTTAGCTCCGGAGACCACGTCGCCCTTGCCAAACCCAGATGGGGTCGCTCGCGGATTGACTGGCCGATGCTCAAACGGCACACGCTTTGATGACAGAGCGTCAGCCCCGTTGTTTCGCTGTCCTTGTGAACCGCTTTCCCATGTCATCGCTACCAACGCATCAGCAGTCAATGCTGTCGTCGATGGGGCGTGGTCATCCAAACGGACCATTAAGGACTACGACAATAGGCTTCACCAATTTCAGCTTGTCTTCGAGTCTGGAACCGGAACTTACTCTCCTGCCGGACAGAACTTGAGCGGAACCTACGACTTGAGTGGTGCGATTCTGACAATCCAGTTGGCGAACGGTCTAGGCTCGTATCCGCCGCTACAGAGCCCCGGTAGCTGCACCGACGAGGGCTCGAACCGCATCGGCAACTGCGGACTATACATGAAGCAGAATTGAAAGAAGTCCGATCCCCGCTGGCATCATCAAGCTCGCACCGGGGATCTGCTGCTGGGGTTCGGCAGGGCGGAAACTGATGTAATCACCCTAATTCCGCCTACGCCGTGCTCCCATCATCGTCACCAGGGCGGCCAAGAGGAATCCACCAAGTGCTCCTCGACCAGAATTGCCCGTTCCGACGGTTCGACAGCTACAAGAACCGTCATCAGCGGGCGTCGTCGAGCCGGAATTTGTACCACTCGATTGCCCGCCCATCGACGTAGCCGAAGTTGCAGTCGCGGCACCGCCCGTTGCCAAACTGGTCGAGGTTGCGTTGCTACCGCCCATGGCGGAAGTGCTGCCGCCACTGCCATTTAGGCCTCCGGCGCCGAGCATGCCGCCCGTGGGGTTCGCTCCGCCGGTATTCGGCACACCGCCGGTCGCGGAATTGCCACCTGCGGCAGTGATTGTGTTTCCACCTGCACTCAGCATTCCACCAGATGCTTTGGCGCCGCCAGTGCTGGGTGAACCACCGCTGGCCTTGCTGCCGGCAACGCTCGCGGTGCCACCTGCGGTGCTTGTCGTGCCGCCACCACCGCTAGTTCCGCCGACGGTTGTGCCGCCACCGGTACTTGTCGAGCCACCGGTACTTGTCGAGCCGCCGGTTCCAGCGCCGCCCCCGGCGTTGCATTTTGCCACTTCTGGATCAACGGCATCAGTCTTGTCGAGTCCCAGGAAGGGGATGACGTGGGACGAATTAAACAGCGCATCGGACGGGCCGTGATCACCGCCAATCGACGTAATTGCCTCGAGCACTACATAACCGCACGCATTTTGCCACCGCTGTCGCGTCGCTTGGTGGGTCCCGAGGGTCAGTCCTGTATCCGTCGATGTCGGATTCGTGCTGAGGCCCAGAACATTGGTCCATTCCTTGATTCCCTCGCGCAGGTTAGTGTAAGCGACATATTGGTCTTGGTCGCCGTGGAAGAGCTGGGCGCGCGGGCGATGTCCAGATGCGGGATAGGTCGGGTACATGGCGCGGACTTTGTCTCCCCACTGCTGTGCCGTCTGATTCACACTAGATGTGGCAGGGGTACCTGAGCCAGCACAGGTGCCGCCCCAATTGCTGGCGGCAGTCCAACCCAAGGACCAGCATCCAGCGGGAACTCCGGCGAACGCAGAGCCCGCTTTGAAAATGTCCGGATACACGGCAAGCAGTGCTTCAGTCATCATGCCGCCGGAGGAGTCTCCCGTCGCATAGACGCGCTCTGGGTTCGCCTTGTACGTGGTGATCGTGTACTTCACCATCTGAGCGACGGCCTGCGTGTCTCCTCCTCCATCGTGCGTCAGCGACGCGGTTGACCCAACATCCCAACATTTTGCGGAACTAGCGGCGTTGGTCGTTTGCGGGAAGATCATGATGAAGCCGTACTTGTCGGCTGCTGACACGATGCCGCCGGTTTGCGCCTGGCCGAAAACCTGCGAGGCGCTTCCGCCGCAGAAGTGCGAGACAACCAGAATCGGAGGATTTGTCGCCGGCTTGTCTGGCACGTAGATATACATGCTGATGTACGTTGGTACGCCGCTTGAGCCCCAACTGCTCACCGGCTGCAACGACGCAGCCAGCGCTGACGTCGCCGCAGACATTCCAAAGGCAATCGCTAGGAGACTAGCCACTTGATTTCGAATTTGAGTCATGGAGAATTTCCTGCAGAAACTGAAAGCGACTGGTTGGCAAACTACAGTGTCTTGGCTAATTGGGCAGCAGCGATCCGATAACGGAATACCAACGGTCGGCCATGAACTTGTAGCCGGCAGTGTTCGGGTGAACGCTGTCCGAGCCCAGCATGGTTGAAGCATTGAAGCCGGTGTACATGTCCACAAAAGTGATGTGCTTGCCGGCGTTGGCGCGCTGCTGCACGAGACCGGGAATTGACTGGTTGTAGGTCTTGATGACGGCGTTGGTGCCGTACCCGAGTGGGATGATCTGGGCGACCACCAGGTAGGCATCGGGTGCGTTGGTGATGAGTTTGTCAATGAGCCCCGACAGGTCGCTAGTCATCTGCGTAGCCGAGTAGGTACCCTGGTCGTTCGTGCCGATGTGCAGCAAGATGATGTTCGGGACACCGCCGCTACTGCTGCTGAAACCGGGGCTAGGGATGACCGTCGTAATGCCGATGTTCCCGCCACTGTTTGGATTGACCTGCGCGATCCCCCAGCCACTGTGGCCTTGGTTCTTTTGCGGGAAGGGCTGACCCGAGACGGTGGTCGGACCGTTCGAGAGCGATCCGGTAAACGTGAGCTTTTGTCCTGCAGCCACGGTCGACACAAAGAGCGGGCCTCGGTACCCGCCGTTGTTCAAATCTCCGACGCCCCAGGTAATCGAGTCACCGAACGGGAAGACCTTGCAGGGGTTTCCGTCAGTGGGGCAGGGGTGGTAAGTTGCAGCACCGCCAGTTCCCGTCATTCCACCTGGAGTCGGCGTGCCTCCGGTGTTCTGCACTCCGCCACTGGCCTGCGACCCACCTGTGCTCAACGCCCCGCCTGTTGCCAGACTACCCCCCGTTGCTGCCCTACCCCCCGTTGGGCTGCCGCCAGCAGCGACTGCCCCGCCCGTGCTCGTGGTGCTCCCGGTCACTGCGGAACCACCCACAGCCGCTTTGCCGCCTGAGGCGACCGCAGCACCGCCAGTGGCGAGTAGTCCGCCAGTGTTCGTTGCTCCACCTGAGCCCACCATGACGGAGCTGCCCCCCGAGGCAGGCCCTGAACCTCCGGTTGCCAACGCCCCTCCCGTAAGCGCTATGCCCGTGGTTCCCCCGGCGCTCGTAAACGCACCACCATTGCCTAGATTTCCGCCCGTTCCGACTCCGGTTTGGGTGCCACCCACCGAAGAAGGTCCCCCTGAATCTCGAGGAGGCGAACCATCAGTGTTGTTGCACCCGAGCAGAATGACAATGCCGGCCAGACCGAGCCAACTATTGTATCTCATAGCAAAAGCCCACGACAAGGGTTTGAGCGGAGTCTTCTCGCCATCGCGAGTGAGCAGTGGCACAGCTGAGCCGGTTCCATCGCGCAAACGACACCGCTTGAATGAATCAAAGACTTTTGCAACCGCTGGCACTGCCAACTCCCAAGAACGAGCTGGCGGGATCCGAGCCGCTGCTGCCGGGTACAGTCAGCCCCAGACAAGCAACCTCCGATGCTAGTTCGTCTTGGTGAGCAGCCCCAGTCGGTATGGCTTGAGGTCGTAGGCACCCGTGAAATTCGGATCGTACCCCTGGTAGAGCAGCTGCAAATTGCAGGGATCGATCGTCCGGGTTTCGTCAGCACTGCGCACCAGATCCCCGTGGCTGATGTCGTTGGTCCAGACGGGGTTGGTGGTGAAGGTGACATTGTTCTTGCCGGCAAAAGGCGAGGCCTCGGTTGACGCCCCTGAAACTGCTGTCCAAGCACCACCAAGACTGGTTGCGCTAAAGGCACGGAAGTAGCGTCCGCCGCTGCCCTGGGCCTCGACGAGCATGAGATACTTGCCAGTTCCTTGGACCGTGTAGACCTCCACCGCCTCGAACAGATTGGCGGTCGTGTCACTCATGATTGAGGTAGAACCGGTGAAGGTGCCTGGGAAACTACCGATTGGCATCGAAGCTCGGTAGATGTGCCCATTGTCACCCGCATAAAAGAGGTAGCAATTCGTGCTATCGCAGATCAGCACTTGGTCGATGGGGCCCGTACTCGAGTTGACGATATCTTCGCTCAGGAGCGTCTTGCCAAATGACCACGATGTCGCTTTGGTCGGGTCAGTCGAGGTTGCGTAGCAGAATTTCGCCGAACACCACTGATAGGAGAGGATCCACGTACTCTTCGGGGAAAAGTACATGAGCTCCGGCGCAACAGTGGATGTACTCATCTTGGTCTGGGTGGCAGTGGCTGCCGCTGGCCAATCGGCGAAGGGGGCCATCGCGGCCGAGCCGTAGTTCGCATCGTCGTGCGTCGACATGTAGACAATGTGCTGACCATTATGGACGACGTTGGTAAAGTCCTTGATCGACACCCATCCATTTCCCGGCGTAGCGATCGGCCCGCTACTATTGTCCTTCCACTTGAACGACGTCGGGAATGGGCATGATGAGCCGCCCCCAACGGCGCTGGTTCCACCCGCGGCACTGTTGCCGCCAGCTGAATTCGCACCGCCCGTCGCGGTGACCCCACCGGTAGGATTGGCACCGCCATTTCCAGCTTTTCCTCCGATCGGCGTCGAACCGCCCGTTGCCGTTCCACCATTTGCTGCCCCGCCCGAAGCCTTGCCCCCTACTGCCGAGTTGCCACCTGTCGAAACCGAGCCGCCACTCGTTCTTGCGCCCCCAATGGCAGAACTACCCCCCGCGGGTTTGCTTCCGCCGGTTGAAACAGTGACGCCACCAGTGGAGACGGCTCCACCCGATGACGGGCCTTGCCCACCTATGTTCGGCGATCCGCCTGTAAGCGTCACGCTGGTATTGCCTCCGGCAATGGTGGAACTACCACCATTGCCAGGATTGCCGCCCAGGTTCGCCCCAACACTTGAGCCACCGGTTGCGCTCGTAGTTGCGCCGCCGCGACCATTGGTACCCCCCGATTCGGTGCTCGGTGAGCCGCTGTTGTCGCTGCAAGCAGCCAGTAGTGCAGCTGAAAGGCATAAAAACGATGCCGAAGCCTTACGAAACATGGAACTTCTCCGAAGGGATGCTGCAAAAGCGTGTTGCGCTATCGTGCAGATTTAGAGAGGGACGACGACCCCGTGGGGTGGACGACTGACGCCGCTATTGGCAGGCAGAATGCATAAGCCGTACTCGAAAAGTGACTTTCGGACTGATTGGTTCACGTCGCTCTTTCGCGAGTCATGACGCTAAAAGACTTGGTCTGCCGGTGCAACTTTCCGCGAGGCAGTCGGACTGATAGGACATTACCGAAGACCACAGAGAATGCCTGCAGTAGTCATTCCCACGAGCCACCGAACTGATCAAGGAATCGTTTTGAGCGTTTACCTGATCTTGCACGCCAGATTTTTCGGAATTGGTCACACGGGTTTTCGTGTTTGCGTCATTCGCATCGCAAGATGCTCGTTCGAGCGTCAAATCGATACCAAAGCTAGAAGCACTGACGTCACAGTTGAGGAAGTGCGCCGGGGTACCCTTGGCGCCGGCACATTTTCTGACCGTCCAATGTGCCGTTGCGCAACTACAGGTGTTGGTCTTCACTAGAGTTGCGGCGAACGCGGGTGGCAGCCTCGGGTTGGGCGCTACGTCGAACGGAGCTGGTTCGAGTGTGCGCTGGCCAAGTGGCAAAGATCACCCGCTAGTTTAGGGCACGCAAGCTTGTGCTGATTCGCAGATCTGACTCGCCGTACGTGCAACGTTCCAGATGCGAAGATCATCGAGCTGCCCCACGAGGTTGTCGCCGGTCGGGTTGTTGGCGCCAATCGACGAAGCTGTGGTTCCAGAAGTGTACAACGCCCCGGTCAAGGGAGCGCTTGCCTGTTCAATGGCGTCGATGTAGATTTTGACACGGGTGCCATCGTAGGTGCAGGCAACGTGGGTCCACACGAGCAGGGCCACTGAAGCGGTAGTCTGTGCAGTGCCGGTGCCCATAGAGGTATCTACCGAGCACGACAACGCACCTGACTTCTGCACGAAAAAGCCGTACTGCCCGTCGTTATCCAACAGACCCGCGCGCGTTCCGGTGGGCACCGCGCCGAGATGGACCCACATTTCGATCGTAAGATGCGGAACGTCAAGGCTTGGACTCTCGGCCACGAGCACCCTGCTCAATGCTCCGAGGTTGATCGCATTGGCGTCGCGCCCCAGAACCAGAGTTGCGCCTGTTGAAGTGGCATGGTTGCCGTATTGAGAATCGTCCCTGCCCGGTTGTGTCGATGATTCGAATCGGTAACACCCGACTAGGCTGGTATCTTTCGCGTCGCACAGCTGGGGCGAGCCTGTCGTGCCGCAGGAAGGCGGCTGGCAGTCGGATGGGCAGGTGCAGGGTGATTCCCCCGGTTCACAGGTTCCATTGGGACACGCGGACGGGCAGTTCTGCGTACAGCCGCCCGCAGTGCCCGCAGCGCCTCCTTCGGCGAACGTTCCGCCATTCGACGAGAACGTATGACCGCTGCTTCCCCCGTCACTCGGCGACGAGGTCCCTCCGGAGTCGCTGGAAGGTCCACCACTGGCGGCGTTGGGAGACGTAGTGTCGCCGCCTGCGACGACAGTGAGTGCGTTCGAAAGCCTTCGCGATTGCCCTCGAGGATCCGTCACGGCAAGATCATGAGTTCCGACGGGCAAGCCAGCAGGCAGGACGATCGCCAGAGAAGTGCTGTCAAGCCGCAACGTTTGGTCGCGCTGGAGTTGAACGCTGTCCACCCAAACGTCCCAGCGACGATCGATGGTTGGCGGTTCGTTGTCATTCAAGCGGATCTTGACGGAGTCGCAGAATTCGGTGCCTTCGACGACCGCTGGGGTAGTAGCGTCGTTGCTAACGATTGTTGGTTTTACGCGCAGCAGCTCGAATGGTGGCGGTGACCTGTCAGTGCAACCTGTCAGCAACGCGAGCGTGACACCAACGCCGCACGCCATTCTCGAGGGCCATCGGGTCCTTGGCAGGTGCCAAGTCCTTCCGAGCTGACCCAGTTGCTGAAACCGATACGACGGGACCACGCGCAATAAGAACGGCCCACCTGGGCACAATCCTAGTGCGATCCAACCGAAATAGCTTGGTCGATGGCCCGAATTCCCGCTGGCGAAGCCAGAAAACCGCGAAGAGGGCCAGCAACCTTGGTCGAGCGAAGCAATTCATTGGTCGGCTTGGCCTCGACTTTTTGCAGTCCTTCTCGCCCAGCCGTCAAACTTTCATCGTTTTGTCCATGATACCGGCCCGCACCTCTTTCCGGGCATTACCAGATTTCTCTATTGGTTTGTGGCGTCGCAACGACGGCTCGTGACCAATCGAACGCGGTTGGCGGGAACGGACCCTGCTGAACACCAAGACGCCATGCTCGGCTGGTTTGCTTCTGCGTTGAAGGAAACATCTAGCGATGCTGCGGAACTGACCCAGCTCCACAGGCGATGGTAACGCGCCGTCTGCAATCTCATTTTTGCCCATGGATCGATCGGGAAATCCAAGAGGGCGACAAATCTGTCGCTACCGTCGTTTTGCCAGCGCGTTCAGATTGTGCCTGACAGAGCACAATGCCTGACGATGTGCTCGGCAAGGAACCATGTCGCTCCACCCCATCAAGTCAAGCCAACAATGGACGCAGGTCGGACCAAAGCGATTTGGCCTAGTTGCTTTACTCATTGCGAGCCAGGCCACCTTACTTGCATGCTCCCCTACAACGACAGATTCTGACGGAGTTGGTGGTTCGTCATCCAACGCCAGTGGCGGGACTCAGCCGACCGGTGGCACGTCAAACTCGTCAACTGGCGGTAACTCGGTTGGTTCATCCAGCGGAGGGAGTTCGGCAAAAGGCGGCACGACCTCGAGTTCGTTCGGAGGCAAGTCGTCGTCCGGCGGTGCGAGCGCTACCGGCGGTTCTTCTGACTCATCGAGGGGTGGCACGTCGACCAGCGTGGGGGGCGTAAGCTCCGCAACGGGTGGCAAGTCCGGGATCGGAGGCACCACGCAAACGTCCAGCGGTGGGACATCGACGTCAACTGGCGGCAAGACGAGCGCTGTCGGCGGTTCAAGTGTTGGTGGCAAGAGTGCTGGTGGGACGGAGGCAATTGGAGGCAGCTCGAATCGCGGCGGCGCCGGCGGGGTGACTGGGATCGGTGGCAGTATCCCTGGCGGCGCAGGCGGCAAGAGCGGCACCGGAGGCACGGTCAATATCGCAGGCAGCGGCAATGGCGGATCCGGTGGCGGTTCGGGCGGTTTTCGCCCCTGTCCCACGAACGGTGACGCGTGCAAGATCTTGCCACTCGGCGACTCTATCACCTACGGCATGGCATCGACTGACGCTGGAGGTTATCGATCACCCCTGTTCAAGAAAGTGATTGCGGCCAACCAGAAAGTCACATTCACCGGATCCCAAACGGCTGGGCCGAGCACCGTCTCAGGGGTCACGTTCCCGAAGAATAATGAGGGTCACAGTGGTTGGACAATTGATCAGATTGCCGGCCTTGTACCAAGTCCTGCGATGAGCACGATACCGAACATCGTCCTTCTCATGGCAGGAACGAATGACGTTTACGCCTCTTCCGGTCAAGCCACGATGCAGGACCGACTGGGGACGTTGATTGACAAGGTTACCACCGCGGCACCGAATGCTTTGGTGGTTGTGGCCACCCTGACTCCGCTAACGAATGCGAGTTGGCAGACCACGCTCAATACCTATAATGGCAAGATCCCAGCGGTGGTGCAGGCCAAGGTGACTGCAGGCAAGCACGTCATCTTGGTCGACATGAGCAAGATGCCCACTTCCCAGTTGGCTGACGGAGTGCACCCGAACGACGCCGGCTACGCCTACATGGCGGAAGTGTGGTACGCGGCCATCAAGGATGTTCTGTAGCGGCGATAGTCCGAGATAGGTTGCTAGGTTCCAGCGCTTCGTTTGACAATCCGCGGAGCTCTTCTTCTGAATTCAAACAAGATGCCGCCTAGGGTACGATGCAGCGTTCCTGCAGCCGCTGCCAGACGGCGTCACCGGCAGCGCTCGCACCGGCATCGCTGAACATCTTCCCGTCTTGGACGAAGTATTCGGCGTGATCAAGAAATGGCGTACGTAGATCGACCCAGTGGCAGGCAACGGGGCTTTGACCACAAGCATTCTCGATCAATGGTCGAAGAACATCCAAATTGGACTTGAGAGCTGGATCGCCGATTGGATCAGGATAAAAGAAATAGACGACCTGTTCGACCCCGTCTTGCGCCATCTGCCAAAGCAGCTTCTGTGCTCCAGTCACTGCGGCCTGTACCGTGGGACAAGAGTAAGCAGGCTCGGTATCGCACAGGGGGTCGAACATATCCGTTTCACCGCCATCCATGATGACGATGCGAGCAGTACCCTCTTGACGCACCGTTGAATACTGCGCTCCGATGCTAAACGGTCCCTCGGCGATAAAGGACATGAGAGCGGATGCAGATTGCCTAAAGTGGTCACCGGCGGCCATCATCCCAGAATCTATCGCGTGCTGCTCCAACCCCGCGGTGAATGCAGTCAACTCGATCAAGGAGTCGCCAAGTACGAGCACTCCATTCGACGTGCCAACAGGCGGATTGCAGGCGTTGCTCAACCCAGCATCGTCGGTGACGACGACCGGACTGTTGCCGGTCCGACAAAAGCCACTTTGACAACCAAAGTTCTTACCCATTGCTGCGCAATCGGCATCGACCAAACAGGCAAGGTCACAGATCGCCACCTGCTCGGTTCCAGAACAGCGACCTACCGCTATGCGAGGTGCCATGGACATGCAACTTGCACCTGGCTGCAGAGTCGAGCACTCTTCCGATGACGTGCAGCTCCTGGTACAAGCGCCACAGATACAATCATCGCCGTTGGGGCACGTTGATTCGCAGCGCGTGAGAAAGTGAGTCTCGCTACCCGCTTGGGGCTCTTGGCGTTGCTCACAACCCACCACGGCCAAAACGCCAAGGGCAATCTGCAGGCATCGAACCACATTACGGCGCCACTGGTTACCGAAGGCCATTGACCTCATTGCCTCCTGCATCAATCGCTTCGAATTCACCGGCTTGAGATTCAGTCACTTCCTGCGGAATCACGCATTGTCCGACGTACAATGATACCTGCTCGTAGTTATCTGGAATCGTATGCTCGGCGTTGTGGCGCTCGATTCTTTCACGAAGGTTACCCAGCTTGGCTCGAAGTTCGGCCAAGGTAGCATAGGTCTCTGCTGCATGCGGATGACCTGGCCAGATATCCACGGTGTACGTGCTGCCACCAATACGATCGGCGAGGTTGGTGGTCTTGCGATCCGAGCGCAGGCGACAAGTGATCGTCTTGACCATCGCCTGAAAATGATCGAACACCGCCGCCTCCCACCCGACCGCCGCTCCGATCGGTACCACGAGTGTCTGCGCACGGTACGCACCATTGGCTTCGGACCGCTCGACCCTACCCGATCTTTGCAGCCGCTCCAGCGCCAACTCGATCTTGTTCCGCTCGCCGTACTTGTCAGAAAGCTCGCCAATGGTCTGCGGTCCGCCCCGATAGATCAGTGCCCAAAGGAGCTCATCTAGCCCTTCACTGTCCCCCGCCTGACACAGCTGCGCCAACTCGTCATCGCTAGTCCTTCTATAGGTAACGCCAGGACCCGTGCCGGTTGTCACTACCAAGCCCATTTCACACTGATCATGGAGGATCCCACGAACCAACGCCTCGTCTTCGTCGGCAAAGTGGAGCATGACCTTGGCACGGGTGATGGAGCCATTGGTTGGAAGAAAGTCGAGTATGGCAACCCAGAGCGAGCGGCCGCGTTCCGTAGAACTCTCGGCAAGTCGTTGGACCTTCCGCTGAAAGGTTCGAAGTCCGAGGCCAAACATGTCGGCACTCACTTTGCGACTGACGCCCTGGCGTTCGAGTTCGCGAACGAGGTCCAAGAACACCTGGCTCGCGACCTGCGCCAACGCCGCGCGACTGCCACGTGAGGTCGCGAGTTGTGCGATCAACACTGTCGTTTGGCGGACGATGGCCAAGATCAGAAGGTCAAGAGTCATGCTGAATCGAGCTGTGCTGACCGTCGAGGAGCAGAACGACTATCACGCCTTGTCTGGCGCACAGCGCTAGCACAAGAGGCTAGCATCTTGGGGGGCTTCCACCAGGGGATCAGCCTACGGAGTCCGACAACAATCGGCCGGCCTTGCTGTCAATACGACGCTCCGTCCTCGAATCGTCCATGAGGCATGCCGTCGGAACTAGGTGCCGAGGAAAGACGCCACACGCCAACGCGTTGCGCATGTGCTCGGATAGTCCTTTCAGGCGCAGAAGGTGTCCATGTCAAGCCAATTGCTATGTGCACCAGGCAACGCAGCATTGCAGACGCAGAAGTCAATATGTCATCAATGCTTGTCGCGAAGAACTGGCGCTCGCCTCCATCGAAAGCTATCCGAACCGCTTCCTGCTGTCCGCAAGTAATGGTGGCAGCGCGGGTTCCAAACACCAGTACAGTCGACTTCCTTCGAGGCTCGCCCAGAGACGGGTATCGACGATTAGACGCAGCATGAGCGCTTCGGGAAGTGCGGATCCGGCAAGAGTGGCGGCCCGGACGAAGGCTCCGAAATGCAACTTGGTCGCGGCTTCCGCCGCAGCAATGCGAGCCAGCCAGCTTTCAGCATTTTGCAGGCTATCGGAGACCGAATCGTCAAGCTGGACGCCCTTGCCAAACGGCACATACTGCCTGCCGTTGGAGAGCGTGACCAACTTCCTATCGCCAGCAGTAGTCTCAGCAATACCTGGCGAATATGCGACTTCGAACTCGCGGAAGAGGTGAGGCCAGTTCTCGACCAGAATGCCCGCGTAGCGCTGGTCACCCCAGAGCGGCGGGCTGTTCCAGTCGTGGGACTCAATGGCGATGACGTAGGCATCATTGGGTCGAAACAGGCAAAGCAGCACTGGCCCGGTTCTTTCCACCAGCCCATTTTCTTGGAACCAGCGACCCAGGTGAAGATGCTGAATGCCCCAGTCCTCGAGGAAATGATCTCGAGCTTCGACCGAAAGGATGCGACTGCTTTGATGCGGTCGAAGATCGGCGCCAGAGCTTACCTTGTGGCGCAGCGAATAGTAGCGCTTGCCAAGGGAACCTGAGACACGGAAGGAGCGTGCCTCGTGGACGCGGCGTGGGCGGCGTTCAATCAGGCGTTCGGTGGCAAGGAAATAGGCGAGCTCGAGCGGACGACTGCCGGTGGTTTCGACGGTATCGGCGTCGGTGAATCCCAGCCGATTCAAGTGCCGGCAAAGCAGCTCGCGCCAATCATCAAGGAATCGGGGTGGCAATAACATTGGCATGCGGCGATGCACGAACATAGCAAACCAGAAGCTCGAGGTCTTTCTTATCACCTACGCGAGTGGTGGGACCTCGCTTATCCACTGCGCAACAGACGAACACCGGGTGCTCGACGCAGCGCAAGGCTGCTGTCGGGCACCCGGTCCTGGTCTCGGTTACCTAGGGTCAAATACCTATCCTACTGGCAGCCAATCGGACGAGCGGTCACCGAAGCGTGTGCGTCGATGAAAACTTCCTTGGCAAAGAAGGAACCCACGTGCGGAGTCGAAACAGCGCGCAGGGCAATCGATGCCTTTGGCGCAACAAGCACGCCGAAGAAAGGTGCCTCCAGGTACACTGGGTTTGTTCCCAGGTAGCTGAGCTGGACATCTCCCGTAGCATTCTTGGGGTCTGAAATCGTTCCCCGGAACACGATGAGCGAACGAACGTAAATCTGCACGGCGCCGTCGCCAACGAGTGCGAGAGTCGATTGCGGCTCAAGGTTGAGAGAATCGACATAGTACGTTCCTGCCGCAAGGCGGAGCGTGGAGCGCGATGCAACGCTAACCGCACGGTAGGCGCCTGCCGAAATCGACCTCAGACGACCGGTCTGCACGATGACGTCCGTCGTACTCGTAGGGATGCTACTCGGGAGGCTGGGAACGCTCGGGACGACCAGGCTTGCGCGTTCGCTCACAGCATCGCGGACCCAAACACTGTTGAGCTTCGTTAGTGTCGACGCCGTGGTGACGGAGCCGAATACCTTTGCGCGATCTCGAAGCGTAACCGGTGCGGCACTCAAAATTGAGCCAATTTTGGCCTCCACACCCACCCACGTGCCACCCGCTCCGGAGTTGACGACCTTACCATAGCCGCCCGAAGACCGAACGATTTTTACGCCATCAGCGATTTCCAACTTGGAGGATGCAAACACTCCCCATCTTTCCGTGATCGTCACGACTTGGTCCGCGGTCGTCGTGAGACCGCCAGTCGTGGCGCGCCAGCGCACGATCGAGTTACCTGCAGGCAGCACCACCGCTCCGGCGGCTACTGGGATCGAAACTTTGCTCCCGTTCTTTGAGATCACCTCGCCGGATACCGTTACCGGACCCGACGCGCAGCGATCGAGCGCGGCCGGGATCGGAAGCACAACCGGTGCGTCAGTCGAGCAAGACGCGATTGAAACCGATTGGATGGAACTGGTGAACACCGGCGCAGACGTGATGACGTTTGCGGACGTGGTGGCGCTGCTCGAAAGACCGGTCGAGTCCCGAACGGTCAGCGTAATGGTGTGGACGCCAGCTCCAAGGGATACCGTCGCCAGACTAGTGGAGGCGAGAACCTTCACGCCCTCTGTCCAGACGAACTGCAGCGAATCACCGTCTGGATCCGAGCTCTTGGTGCCGTCGAGCACGACGTTGCTCGTCCCGGTGTTGGCATCGCAAGCAACCGCCTTGGAGGCGATCGCAACCGCGATCGGCGCGTGCTTCCCAATGCAAATTCCACTCGAAACACATTCTGCCCCTTCGTCGCACGTTCCGCAGCTCGTTCCGCATTTGGGGTCAAGGCCACAGCTTCGTCCACCGCAGTCAGGCACGCAAACCGCGCTGCACTGTCCCGAAGGCTCATCACAAGCTGCAGCGTCGCCACAACTGCCGCAGCTCACGCCACAAACTGGGTCTGGGCCGCATGCCCTGGCGGTGCAGTCAGGCACGCAAACCGCGTTGCACTGTCCTGAAGGCTCGTCGCAGCCTGCTCCGACGCCGCAACTGCCGCAGCTCACGCCGCAAACTGGGTCTGGGCCGCATACCCGTCCCGTGCAATCAGGGACACAGACTGCATTGCACTGTCCCGAAGGCTCGTCGCAGGCTGCTCCGTCGCCGCAACTACCGCAACTGGCGCCACAAACCGGATCAGGGCCGCAGTGACGACCCTCACAAGCGGCAATGCAGTCCTTACCACCCACAGAGATTGAGGCAGCGGCAGTCGCTGGTTCCAAGGCGGGATCGCCAGCAACATCAGTAGACGGCTCAACTCCGTTGTCACAGCCAAACACGCAGAGGCTCGAGACGATAAGAAACGCTGGGATTCGGAGTTGGAGGCTATTCATGGGTTCGACTTTCCTTCAAGGAGTTGATTCGAGACAGACACGGAGCACGGGCCGCACTGCGCGACCTGTGTTGCCGACCCTCGACGCAGCAAGCCTTTGCATCGACAATGCCAAGGCGACAAATGCCGCAAAAACGCCCAAACCAGAGCGTTCTGATGCTGGCGCTCTGCTGCCTGTAGCCATCAGGCTGAGACCGGCGTCCATCATCCCATGTTGAAAATCATCCTTCCGGCGAGTCACTTCAATTCAAGACAAGCCGCAAGTCCGCCTAAAGCAAGATGCCGCCGCCCGCGCAGCCGACCATGGGCGTGCCTCTCGCCGCCGCCAACACGGAAATCATGACACAGATTCGTGAGAACACAACCGCTTGACCTCTGGATCCGAAGACCGCATCCTGCATCGGATGCCACCGCTTCGGTGGTTCGGTGGAGGTCCGATGCAGGCTGAGGATCTGTCGCGTTTGACCGAAGAAGATAGGGCCATCGTAGCAGAGGAATGCCTCTGGCTCGTGCGCTTGCTTGCTGCGAGGGAGGCTGAGCAAGCCCGCCGTGCGGCGTCGGGGCGTCGGGATGCTGAGGCGCTGCGTGACGAGTTACGAGCATTGCGTGACGACGCCATGAGCGGTTCCGAAGACGATCTTCCGGATAAGCTACATGAGTTGAGCGTGCGCCAACAGCTCGCGCAGCAACCGCTGCAGCTATTACCGGACTCGAGTGTTCCTTACTTGGCGCATCTGGCCGTTGAGGAGGGGGGCAATCGCAAGGACTACCTCCTCGGTCAGGCAAGCCTCTTCGACACGCAAAACAACGTGCGGATGGTCGATTGGCGCGTCGCGCCAGTGGCGCAGATCTACTATGGATATCGGGAAGGCGACGAGTACGAGGTGGAGTTTCCGGGGCGCGTTGCGGAAGGCGCGGTGATCGTGCGGCGCGCCGTCGTCGTTAGTCGCGGCATGTTACGCGCGATTCTCACCGAGGGTGTGACTCTGCGTTGCACGGAGCAAGGCGACTGGTCGCGCGAGAACCGTGAAGCTACGCAGCTCGCACGTGGTGGCGCTGGCAATGCGGCCCGTCCAGGGATTCTTGGTGTGGGAGTGGGGGCGCCGAATCGAGCTGACGTCGCCGTGACTGCGTTGCTCGATGCGGAGCAATATGCCGTGGTGGCCAGTCCGGAAGACCAACCCGTGCTCATTCTGGGTAGTGCCGGTAGTGGCAAGACGACGGTGGCCCTGCATCGCCTAATGCGGCTCGCGACCGCGCAGCCTCAACGCTACCCGATTGAGCGCGCCCTGGTGATCGTTCCCGAGGAGGGGTTGGCAAGGCTGTCGCGCAGGTTGCTCACCCCGCTCGGAGGAAAATCGGCGGACGTGCGGACCCTGGATGCCTGGGCGGAGCAGCTCTGCCGAGAGGTATTTGGTAAGTCATTGCCGCCCATCCATTGGGACGCACCCGGGGTGGTCGTGAGTCTCAAGCGGCATCCCGCGCTCTACGCGGAGCTGCGTATCGAGTTTGCGAAGCTCCGCCCCGAACACACGACGATCCGTCGCCTACGTCGCCGCCTAGTGGAGCGGTTCAGCGACTACGTCTTTCTCGAACGCGTAGTCACACGCGCAAATGGAACGCTGCCGCGTTCGGCAATCGAGCAGACGGTCCGTCATACCATGCTTCAGCTCGCACAAACTGCCGAAGCCGAATTGGCAAACATCACCGATCCACGTCTGAGGGTGGCTCTGGATGGGGCGCGCATCGACAGCGGAACGCCGCAGGAAGTCGCGGGAACGATCGACATCGAAGATTTGCCCATCCTTCTGTTCTTGAAGGCGTGGCGTGACCAACTGCACGTGGCGCGCGTGTCCCAGCTGGTTATCGACGAAGCGGAGGACTTCTCCCTGTTCGAACTGTATACGCTTGGCCGTCTCCTCGAAAAGGACGCGAGCGTGATCTTGGCAGGAGACGAAGCCCAACAAACGCAATCCTCGTTCGTTTCCTGGCAACACGTACTTGCGGCCTTGGGCACCCGCGACGCGCAGATCTGTCGTCTGTCCACATCATATCGCTGCCCTCGGCCGATCGCAGAAGTTGCGCAGCATGTCCTTGGGCTTTTGGCGAGCCAGGAACCCGTCAAGGTAGCTCGCGACGGCGCGAGGGTGGGGTACTTCCAGTTCGAACAACCAAGCCAAGTCGAACTATTCGTCGTGCAGGCGGTAACTGACCTACTGCGCAACGAACCCGAGGCATCTGCGGCCATCGTGCTTAGCGACCGCTCGCGAGTTGCAGAATTCCGCGCACTCTTTCGCGACCACCCCGACGTGCGCGGTGTCTACGATGGGGAGTTCAGCTTCAACCCCGGTTTGGACGTGACGCATCTGGACGCGGTCAAGGGACTCGAATTCGACTATGTCATCGTGCCCGACGCGACGGCGACCGAATACCCGGTCACCGACGAAAGCCGACGGCGACTGCATGTGGCTGTCACGCGAGCGGCGCATCAATTATGGGTAGCTGCTGCAGCCCCAGGCACCGGGCTCGTCGCCTGGTGAGGTGTCAGCACGCGACTGCTATGGTATGGCCTCCCATGCATTGGTTGACGTTCTCATTGGTCGCCTTGGGGACGATTGCCGCGGCAACCCCAGCCTTCGCCGATCCAGCCAAGCCCTCTGTGCGCGAGTTGCCTGGGTTGGCGCTGACCGAAGTCGAACAAAAGCTTCCCGTTCCGACACGCATTCCCATGACGGTGGCCGTCGAGCTGGATTGGGCCCAAGCCGAACTCTCGCAGCGGATCCCACAGTTGCTGCATCAGGGCTCCAATCGCCAGGTCGCCCCCGGAATTTGGATCGACGACACGGTGACACGCGGCGCAATCGACTTTCGCATTCGCAATGACGGCGTGACGGGACATGTACCAATCGAGTTGCAGCTCGACGTGCGCAGCAAGATTGGCGGGATGACTCTGCCACTCGGCCACTGCCGGTCCACGATTGACGGCGAGCTAGATCTACCCATCAAGTTGGCCAGCGACGGAAAGCTTCAGCGGCCCTCGGTCAAGGCAAACCCACGTGAACCATGTCGACTGTCGGGCTTCGACGTAACGCCCTTGCTAGCGCGCGAAATCGGTCAACGTTTGGCCGCCGCGGAAGACCAAATCAGCGCGCACATGCTGCAGGCTAGCGCGGTGGTCCATCAGATCCATGAGGAACTCTATCGGCGTTTGTCCAATGCGACGGTTGGTTGTCATCGGTTCGTGCCGGCCAAGCTGCTCCAAGCGCCGCTAGTGCTCGAGCAGGGTGTCGTCGTGAGCAGATTCATGTTCGAGGGTGGGCTCGCCAGCAATTGCGGGGCGACGACCGTCCCGAGCATGCTAGTCGAGGAGGCGACAGCGCCAACGGGTTTCGACCTGGCCTGGTCGACGCGGCTCGGCCTTGGGGAACTCAACGTGGCCATTGCTGAACATCTTCGTTTGCGGGGCGTCGTAGGCGAGGTCAAGCGCATTCGCGCCGTGCATCGCGATGATGTCGACCAACTGGCGCTGTACATTCAGGCGCAAAAGGCCAACGGCTGGGTGTTTGCGCGGCCCATCATCGCGGCAAACGCGTTGGCATTGGGCTCGGTTACCTCGCAGCAGCCGGACCTGCTCGATGCGATGAAGACGGCGCTCGAAACCCTATCGCTACCGATCGACACGATGGGCGCAGAAACCCTAGCCCATCAAGTGGTACTGGCTTCGAACGAAGCCACGCAGGCGTTCGGCAATGCGCCCGAGCTCAAGCTGCGCTACGAGACTCGTGAAGCGGAGCTGAGGACGACCATTGAAGTGATGCTTGAGCGAGATGGGTTGGTAGTCACAGTGCATCGACGGTAGCGTCGTCTGTGAGCGCATTGTGCCCCAATTGAATGGAATCGAGGCACGAACAAGCATCAGTACGCCACGGTCGAGAGCGCACCCCAGAAGAACGAAGGTCCAGTCTCCCGCAAGCCGCAGGTGGAAACACCCCTGGCCACAAGAGTTCCTGAAGGCACTGTCGGATTGCCGCTGAAGGGCGAGAGTGACCAGCAATTCAAGGCTCGGTCGGCGTGGACCTCGCAAGCCTGCTGGTAACCGAGCGCGAATGACGTGTATTGCCCACTTTGGAGGATTATCCTTCGGGGTGCCAGTAGTACCCCAAGACTTCACTGCCTTGCCCGATTGGGTTAGCGCGCAGAAGAATTGGTTTTCGGCTGCAACCTCTGCAAACGCCCCCGTTGGTGGCTCGGCTTCCGCCGAATCATCTCGACCCCAGCACCGCAGCGTGACCGATCCACGACACCGGGATGCGGCTTGCTGAGGATTGTGCATCGGCCGCGGGTCGCCATCGGGACGACGGCGGCGATGCTCGCGGTGGGAGTTTCGCGTTGTTATCGAGCCAGCGAGCGCTTGTACGCCGATGGCGTCATCTCGTGTAGTTCAAGTCCGAATTCTTGGCGGTGGGTACCGAGTCGTTCGAATGCCCAGGTTAGGTACGTTTGCACGGGCACACGGATCGCGCGGCATGTTGCCGCAAGCCCGAGTAAGACACAGGCGCGGTGTGCTCCTTCGGTGCTACCAGCGAAGAGCATGTTGAGGCGAAGCTTTGCCACATTCTGAAATTCGCGCTCCGTTGGTGAGTTGTCTATTGGCACATCGGGATCGTCGATGAATCGAAACAGAGCATCTCGGTGGTTCTTGTGGTACCGAGTCGCAGTCGTCAACTGTTCGGATGGAAGCAGTGTCGGCTCGACTGCTTTCATCCAGCTGTCGAAGTCATTCACGATAGGGCGAATGAATCGTCGGCGGTGCTCGAGTAGCGACTCACCTGTGACGCCTAGCTTTTGCGCTCTTTCCTCTTCGCCGTACATGGCCCCAATGAACTCACCTCCCTCGAGAGCAAGTGTCGGTTGTGTTTCTTCGGCATCTCGGAACTTGCGTCGTCCGTGGGCGTTGCAGCCTGACTCCGTCACTTTGCCAGAGGTGAAGACCGCGTTGAAGCGATGTTCAGCGTCAGTCGTCAATGTGCCGTTGAACGGAGCAAGCTTACTCACCACAGAGTCGCTGCTCTTGTCGGCCTCGTATTCGAGGACTGCAAGCTCTTGGTTCCGATAGAGTTCGATGTAGCCGTTGTGCGCTACTGGCAGCTGAGGGATCAACACCTTCAACCCAGTGCCATCGGTCGCCATCCAAGTACCGCTGAGTAGCTGGCGCCAGTGCAAACCATCAATCGGACCCAGCAGTTCTGCGGCGCGCTCGATGAGCGAAACAAGAGTGCTCATCGCGATCGGGATCCCGCGTTCGGCGAGATCTCGACGAATGCGATCCAAAGGCGTGAGCAACACGAACTTGTTGTACACGAGCCACGCCAGCCACTCACAGGTGACTTTCGAGCGCTCGTAGGGTGCCGGCAGCGAACGGGGAGTCGTGCGGCCGCCGCACGCAGGGCAGCGACAAGTAGTCCGCTTCACGACGTGTCGCCGTTGATGCTCCTTGACGGCGTGATGCTTCTCCTCGACGACTACGTCGGCGGCGCGAGTGCGGTGCTGCCGCAGTGCGAGCATGCCTCCGGTCGAAACGCATGCTCCTCGGGCTCAAGATGTGAAGGGACAGGCTTGCGCCCAGACGGCTTCGTACGTGTCGTTGGACGCTCCGGCGCGGTGGGCTTCGGCGGCGGCTTCGGGCGCTCATCGAAGGTTTGCTTGGCTTCGCTGGATACCTCGGGAGGCGCAGCGGGTGGCTTCTCGACCGCAGGCTTGCGATAGCGTCGTTGCGCCACTGCCAACAGCTCCGCCACACGCTCGTTGAGCTTCGCGATCTGCTCGGTCAGCGCTTGATGCGATTCGACGACACGCGCAAGTTGCTCACGCAATTGGGCGTTTCCGCGTTGCAGAGCCTCGACGTCGACCACGACGTCAAGAAATCATAGCTGGGGATCGCTGTCGATCCACAATCGTCCATGTTCGCGACGATTCTTTCGATACCAGCCGAGCCGAGAAACCGTGAAGTCGATTCCGGCTAGCAGCGATGTTAGTGTCGGTCCATCAACCTGTACCTGACTCCCCCCGCCATCGAGCGGTGGCAGCTGAAAACTGCCCCTCTCGAGCCGCTTCGCAAGCACGCAGCATCCTGAGCCATCAAACCAGAGCGACTTCGCGATCCGTCTGCGTTTGTTGAAGAACAGGTAGACGTGGCCATCGACGGGGTCCAGACCGAGTCGCCGGACGGCGCCCGCAAGGGCGTCAAAGGAGCCTCGCATGTCGATGGAAGCAGTGGCGACAAACACTCGCACCGTCGGAGGCAGACTCAGCATGACCGAAGTACAGCGACCAATCGTCGCATCGTCACCTCGTCGAACTGAGCATCGACTTCGAGCGCAAGCTGACCAACCTGCACGATGTACCGGGCAGTTCTCGACGGCGCCGTCATCGGGACGAGTTCCACCAAATTCACGCGCCGCACATTGCGCGCTTTGGGCGCCCCACGCGGTGTGCGCGAGTCACCGCGCGCAAGATTCACATTCCAGGCGTGAAGCGAACGACCGTCGATACCCGCTGATCGGGCCCACACTGCCAACCTGAGTCCCGATTCCTTCATTTTCGCGATGCACTCTCTGGCTTCGTTCTCGTCCTGAATCTTTCTGGCGCCCATGGGATCCTCCTGGACCCAGAGCCTCAATCAACCGCACTTCCCTTGTCATCCCGGTGTTGCTGATTGGTCACACCGCAGCGTACCACCCGCATCGCGCACCCAGGCGTGATTGCCACACGTAGCAATCTGTGTAGCGTCGAGCGCCACGCATACGTTGCCACAAGTGCCGCTTGTCGCGCGGAGTCTGAGCGTCACAGGCAAGACGATGGGGGGATCATCAACTTGCATCGGTGCAAGTCTAACCGTCGTTTGCTCGCCGCCCCAACCCCACACAGTAAGGACGTCGCAGTCTCGCAGCTAAGGCATCCTAAGCCTTCCGCCAATCCAAGGGACCCAGTCAACCGAGAAAACTTCGGCCAAGCGCGTCAGTCGAGTCTCCCCGTTCACCGCCACGTCAGGGTACGGTTCTTCCGTCCTTAACATGAGGCTGTGCCACCACAAGTACGCTTATTTGGCCGGTGCACGTCCGGAAGGAACGACTGAAGTGGCCGCGACTCACACCAAAATGTTTGGGAATTCAAACATCGGTGAACAAACCAAGATCGCATGGCAAGGATTCAGTCAACTACCAGGGTTCAAACAGCTGAATAAGTCGTATTCGGGTTGATCCTCTTAGCCATCACGACTATTACCCTTCAATCGAACGCGCCCAATTTGCAGTTGACGCAATGGTTTGGTTGCGATAGCGTGACGCTGAAGAATTTTGGGTGTCGTCAGATTTGGGATTGTATTGCGGTTAGTTGGTGTTGCGGTCGTGCCAATGCGGTCGCAGTGTGCGTGCATTGCGAATCATGTGGCTTGACTACTTCGCCATTCGCTGCCTGAGCAAGGCTCGGAAACGGCGCAAATTCCAGAATTCTTGCGGGCAATCCAATGCCGATGGCTAGGAAGGGCACACATAATGAAGCTGCGCATGACCTCTCTCTCCACGTTGACCTCCCTGCTGAGCCTTTCAGCAGTATCCTGCAGTATTGACTCGCCGCCCGATCGCGAATCGACGGTTCAGAGCAAGCAGGCGATCCACCACGGCTCGAAATTTACGAGTCCGATCAGCGATCCGAACCTTGTGACAATCTACGAGCAGGGCCTAGGAAGCTGCAGTGGTGTTTACGTGAAGAACGCTACCAACGGAGCCATCTTCACCAACGCGCACTGTGTCAGGTCTTGGACCGAGTATGAGGTCGCGTTCGGTCAGAAGGGTGGCTTTGACTTTCAGAAAGTGACCACGCCGCTGATCCCCAAAGACCCGAAGAATCTCGATCCTGACGCGCCAAAGATGTCAAAGCGTCGCATTTTTGGCGGGTACATTCCGCGACTGGATGACAAAGGACAGCTGGTTCTAAATTACCATGACTTCGCGGTGCTTTTTGTTAACGCGGTTCCGGATCCCGCTGCGGGACTCACCGCCGCCTCGGTAGATTGCACGGGAAGTGGGGCCACGCTTCCTCCGTACGTGGATGTGCATTCCGGCACTGCATTGGTGGAAAACTCGGTCGCGGGCGCCAATACCGGCTACAAGAACTACGCCACGTTTGCGGTCGTTCCCAGCGATACTGAGGCATGGGCCCAAGGTACGTTCGCAATGCGAGGAAATGCGGCAACGACGTTACTGCCGGAACAACACATCATCAGAGGCGACTCGGGTGCTCCCGTCTATAACCCTGATACGAAAAAGCTGGTGGGGCTCATCTACGGCGGGTACGTGGGGACGCGTGAGGGCTACGCGCTGCATGTCGCCCCAATCTGTCAATGGCTTTTTGGGGATGCGCTGGACCCCAACGTCCTCACTGGAATGTACGCCGATCTCAACTTGGACGGCACGGAGGAGACTCAGTTGCGCATCGCGCGCAGCGGTAGCGACCTAGTGCTTGCACTCAATAGTCCCCTACTCGGCAACTATTCTTTGTCGGTTTCGGGTCTTGACCCAGCACTCGATCCAACGATTGCCGCCGTTGGCGACTTCGTCAACACGACAGCTCAGGTTGCCACAATGCGCGCGCTCGACCCTCACATCACGCTATACAAGCTGGATAGTAGCGGCGCGTCGAGCACAGTCGACCTACCGACGGACAAGAACTACTTGTCGCTGATCGCGCGCAACCTCGACAATCAGGATGGTGACGGCACGGTACGACGCGACCTAATCGCTACCACGGATGATGGCCAAAACGTTGTTATTTGGGGTTCCTCCACTGGACCCTATGTCGACACCAACGCAAAGATTGCCTGGCTGAATTGGGACGGTGATGCCATTCCAGATACGATAGTGGCGACCGCATCGTCGATCTACAACGGAAGTAGCAAGAAGGGCCTACCGCCCAGGATTACAATGCCCTCCGGGTTCGGGGCGCCCATGCAAGTACTTCCCGGGCACTTCAGTGACCGGGGTGCGACGGGTAAGTTCCGAGAGGACTTCACCATCATTGGCGCGACAGGCGTTCTCTATTGCAGGGGTACCGATTCTGGGGATGTGGTTAGTAGCGGCTGTGTGGCCCTGGAAAGTGGCACAGGCAGCGTGGGCAAGACAGGTGGAGCGGTCAGCGACATTGATGAGGACGGGTACGCCGATCTGCGCATCACCTACGCCGCCGGTACACCAGATAGGATTTACTACGGTTCGGCGACTGGGCTCACTTCCAGCCAGAAGGCCACAATGACTGGCATGCCGACGACGGACGCGAACGACGGACGATTCGTTACGATATCAGGCCAAGGCTTCAATACTGCAGACGAGCCGAAATTGACGCTCAAGCTCGTCGTTCCGAGTGCGGCATCAAAGTTCTCGGTTGAGATCTTCGACGGTGATCTCGGTGGCTATCACGACGCCCCGCCCCAGGCGGCCCTCACGAGTCCCCACGCCTGCTATGTCGTATGGAGTGATCCCTGCGGGAACCTCACTACGGACTGTGTACAGGGTTCAACCACGGCTAGTGTAGAAATCGTTGCCAAAGGCATCGACACCGACTTTGAGGACAATTCCTGGTCCAAGCTCACGTCGTTGTCGACGAGCGCAAAGGCGAAGTCCCCTGGAGGCGACTTCGTCTACCGATTGGACTCTTTCTTGGTTAACGGCGAACCTCCGGCCGGCTCACCACAGACAGATCTATGCAACGTGACCATCGCTGGTTTGAACACCGTGCCCGATCGAACGATTTCGCTCATCAACGCGTTCAAGGTCCGTGCAACTGGCGCCACCTCGTTGCGTGGAGGCACGCTTTCGTTCATTGGGCTCGACGTCGAAGGACCTTGGGCAACGCCCAACGGAAAGGACGCTGGGTGGTATCAGACTGATACGAAGTATGATGGTACCTTTGACTTCTATTTCAGCGTTGGAACGGCGGCGACGGCTACCGTCATGACCAAAGCCGACACACGAAAGCTCTTGTTGACCGAAGCCGACGCCGATCACTTGTTGGCGATACCGAAGGGCGTAGCTCTCGGTGCCAACGACAAGGTTTCATACACCGTGAGCTCTCCCGTCGGGCCCGAACTGTCACTTCCGTATGTATCGGCGACAGAGACGATCTATCCAACTGGCAACTATGTAGCGCAAGGTCAGGGCAGAATGACCTACGAAGTTCCAGTTGCATCAGCAAAATTGGGTGATTGGGTCTGGCACTGGCAGGGAGTCGGTGCCATCAATAACATCTTCATTAGTGCCGTCGCCGGTTCTCCAACCACCTTCGAGTTGACGACTTCCAAGATTGCTCACGCCCCTGAGTCGTCGGCAAAGGCAGCCAGCTCTTGGGCGACCAGCACGACAAGCGACCTGCTTCCAATCGTGTTGGGAAGTGCGGACGCCTCCGGCGCGCCGCTCGGCTTGAGCAAACGCATCGCAACGGTAGCCGATGCGGTCACTATTCTCTCGACTTCCGCCAACAGTCTCGAAAAACAGCTTCTGGCAGCAAAACTCAATTTGAAGGCTGCGGCGAAGTCGGGTGAACAACTGAATACGGCTCTAATCTACGGCGCTCCGGTGACCGTCGCCCGACTCGTTGCGCGAGCCGATGTCATCGAAGGCAGCGGAGCGGTCGTAGCCGCGGCGGGTGAAGTCACTGAAGTCACGAGTCTGTTGGAGGTACTCAACAGCGGTCAAACGACGTACTATCGGCAAGAAGTCCCACGCGAAGACCAGTTGAACACCGATGTTGACGGTGATGGCATTGTCGGGGCCCTCGACAATTGTCCAACTATCAAGAACATGGATCAGCTGGACAGCAATGCCGATCGAATCGGTGATGCCTGCTCGGTTGTGCCGATCGCCAAATGCGTCATCCGTCGCGACACCAGCAACTGGACCGCCCAATTCGGGTATAATAATCCGCTTTCCTACCGGTACATTCCGACGAGTGTTTCCAATCGATTCTTGAACGGTGCCGTAGATCGCGGGCAGCCAATGGAGTTTGCCGCAGGCACGCCAGCGACTACCGTCGGGGTCAACTTTACGACTGGACAGTCGGTGAGTTGGCAGCTCGAAGGCAAAACCGTTACGCTAAACGGGTCCTCGCCAGATTGCGGTGGCGTCGATCTCCTGCAGAATCACCCGCTCGGTCTAACGCCCCTTTATGCAACCAACACCCTCAATTTCCTCGCCAGCGCAGTCGTGGAAGTTCCACAGGGTGTCTCCGCGGCCTTGACATCCGGCACGCTGAATTTGGCTTCGAGCGCATCCATGGGTGGCAATGTGTGGGTAAAGGGTACAAGTTTCTTGGGCTCTTCGTCCAACATTACAGGCTACTTGGTAAGTGGTGGTGCGGTCACCAAGCAAGCGGGCTACACGGTGTCGGGAGGCATCTCCGAAAAGGGTAATGTTCCAAGCTATTCAATCGTCTACCAATCGACATTCCCCACAGGGACCGCGCTGGCCGTGAGCGTTTCACCCGGTCAAACGCAGACACTTGTGTCAGGGAAGCTTTATGGACAAGTGAGCGTGAAGGGCACACTCAAGCTTACCGCGGGTACCTACTTCATCGACACGCTCACGTTTGACACGGGTTCGTCTCTCGTCATTGACGATTCTTTGGGTGCCGTGAACGTCAACGTACGAACCAGCTTGACATACCGAGGGACCACCTCCGTCTTGAGCGGGCATGTTGCGAATCTGGTCGTCGGGTACTTCGGCGTCAATGCGGCATTTGTCGAGACGGCGATATCGGGAGCAATCCTGGCACCAAACGGTAAACTCGTCTTGGGCACGGATAATGGCGGCCTCTATCGCGGGCAATTCTTCGCCAAGGATCTCGAAGTACGTTCGAAGACCAAGGTGCAGTACGCGGTGCGTGGACAGTAACTTCTCGACGTAGTTCCGCGAGAAGGCGGACGGCCGCGGAGTCTTCGACGCATGGCTCGATGCGTCGAAGACTCCCTGCGATTGTGACTTGCGGCCAGTCACCCAACCCTGGCTTGCATCCGCTCGGGCCAGGCTGTATCAGTCCGAGCAATGGGTCGAGCGATGATTCACAGGCTACGCCGATACAAGTCCACTGTGGCCGCGCTGTCGCTACTGGTAGTCAACTGTGGGGGAAGAAGTGATCTGGATTGGGACTTGGCGTATCGCAGCACGGAAGCCGGGGGCGCTTCGAGTACAGGAGGGGGAGCTCTTGCGAGTCGCGGGGGTGCGAGTCAAGCGCGCAATGGTGGAGATTCGGGATTGGGCGGAAAACCGCTATCAGTCGGGGCCTTTGGAATCACACATTCTGGCGCAAGCTTCACTGACGGCGGGCGTTCACTTGGCAGCAGTACGTTCGTCAACGCTAGTACTGGTGGCATGCCAAACACGGACACTGGCCTCGCGGGTCACGCGGGGGCGGCCAGCGACAGTGCGGGTCCTGAGGCTGCGGGACGTGCCTCGAGCGAAACCCTCGGTAGCGCAGGTGCAGCGGGTGCCAGTGTTGCAAGCGCTTTGGGCTGGTACGTCGATCCGGCCAAAGGCAGCGACCAAAATCCAGGCAGCTTCGCCTTGCCCTTCAAGACGCTCGAACATGCCGCAATCAGAGCTCAAGGCGGTGAAACGGTGTGGCTTCTCAATGGCAACTACGATGCAAGCACCGAGCGGGGATTTGCCGATATGGGTTCCCTTGATTGCATTACGGGTGCCGGTGTCTCGTTCGCATCAAATGTGCAGATCCGAGCCTTGAATTCCGGACAGGCACATTTGCTCGTTACTGGGTATCACGGCCTCTGTCTGGCGGGCGGAACGGTTCAAGGGTTGCGCTTCGAGTGCGAGCGAGCGGGGCGGCGGATCCTCGAAGTCCTCGACGGCGTCGAAACGATTCACGAATCAAGTTTCACCAATTGTGGCGCCTCCGGAGATCCCTCCGACGGCGACAATTCTGCAATCCACCTCAGCGGAGAAGCGCGCGTATCGATGACCCCAGGCAGCCTTGCTGACATGTCGGGCTACCCAAACTACAGCTTGGCCACCGTCGTCGACAATGCCGAACTTGCTATTCATGGTGGTACCGTCAGTGCGGTCCATCGTGCCCTCGCCGTGGGCGGATCCGGAAAACTGTCGCTCTACGACGTCAACCTCGTGGGTCAGGAGGCTAGTGTTCGTAGCGGCCGGGGCATCTTTATCTTGGATGGTGCACCAAAGGTGACCATTGGAGGCGACAGCTCAGTCAGTCACTTTGCGGATGGAATTCTGAGTGGCGCGGCGAGCGTTGTACTGACGGTAGACGGTGCAACCTTCTCGGATCTTACATACGGACTCAGGGTACAAAGCACTGCCGATGATGCCCAATTGGTTGCCCGGTTCAGGCACACATCGTTCACAAATAGCCACTGTGGGCTTTATGTTTTCCCCTTCAGAAGCTCTGCGGATCTATCAATTACGGATTGCGAATTTCGAGGCATCGAATCCCAGGGCATCATGGCCATGATCGATGGCCGCGTCTCGCTTGATGGCGTCACCATGACCCGCTGCGGCACCGGGGCAGAATTGACGCACTATTCATTGACGAATCCCCTTTCAATTACGATGCGCCGCACTCAGATCGTGGCGTCGGAGAACTCCGGGATTTGGCTCGCTGTCCATGCAGACACGGTCGTCGATCTAGGTACCATGGCGTCCCCGGGTGAAAATACGATCTCGGGCAATCACCTCTCGGGGACGGAGCAGCAAGCCAACTTGACCTATTATGGCGTGGCACCTGTCGTCATCTCCGCAATCGGCAACACTTGGGACCCCAAAACACAAGGCACAGATGCCAGCGGCCGCTGCTCGGTGACTGGTGTCGACAAGACCTTGGATCTCGTGCGGGCCGACGGCGGCAATTTCTACAGCCAGGCCAACAATCAGGCGATCCTTCGGCTGGCAGAGAATCCGCCGGTTAGCCCGTGATGAGTAGCCGTCAACTACCATCCGGACAAGGCAAGACTCGTGGACCTGAGTTCGCGTCCACCAACTTTTGGTGTTCAGCTCCAGGTAGTATCGTCAGCCCAGGCCTGGTCGGCTGCTGTGAATTGAACAGCTCACGCGTCCCGCCATTGCCAGACACTATCACAGGCAAAAATACGTCCTTGCGAGACGTCGCTACCTCGTGATTGACTGACGGACGGAAAGCCATGACGACTCGATGGAAATGCGGTTTAGGTCTAGCACTGGCCGCGAGTACTGCAGTCGTCCTCTTGGTCATGCTTGCGCGCTTCAACGCTTGCCTGTGGCGTCGTATCTCGGGGAACTCGAACCAGTGCCTGCCCGGTGATCCAAGGCGATTCGACCCCTATATCGATGGCAAGATCTTGGTAGCTCGCTTGTGCGGCGAGCGATTTGCGGAGATACGATACCTGCATGCCTCCGGTTATTGGGTGGACGGCAAGCTCGACGCGTTGTCAGCCGGCACCCGCACCGAGATTGTTGTCGCACGCGACGACGGGCTGCGATGCGCAATTATAGTGTCCGAAGGGCAGGCAAGACGGTCGGACACGGCGGCCGTCTACAGGTCCGGATGGGCCTGGCCAGGATGCTCGACCAACGACCTTTGGAGTCATGCCCGGTCTAGCGGATTCAAATTCCCCGAACGGGCTTCCTTAACCTTTGACTATGAAGATGGTGTGGCAATTGGCGCAGCGGAAGGTGACCCTGTAAAGTGGAAGCTTAAAGCAGGAGATCCCTGTAGAGTCTCTGCGAAATCTTTCGTAGATAGCCTGGTTCTCTGGACCGCGTCAAACCTGGCCGAATCCCTCTTCGAAAGTGCGCAGCGGGGGCAGCCTTTGCTTACGTCACTCGCTGATGCTCAACGTGGCTGTCGGTCGCCTGATGAAAAGGGTTGTGCCCAATGCTGTGTGCCAATCCTCGGCACTTGCCACGTGTGCCAAGAGCTATCCTACCGGCCAAACTCGTATGTTTGCTCGCGATCTTCGCCAAGCGCGTCATGCTCTGCAAGCTGCCCACGCTGTGCACAATGCTCGAAGTACGATGAATCGAAGCTGCGAATCGCTCCGAGTCGTCCTGAATGTGATTGCCGCGTCGCCATCGTCGGCGACGCTTGTTTCGATCTCAACTCATGTGATTGCTATTGCCAGCGACTTGGACCATCCATCGCTACTTGTCCCGGAATCTTGTGAAGTCTGGGCCGATCCCCGTAGTGTGCGGAAACCAGACCGAGCCAAATCAAGCGACACGATGGTGGTTGTGGCTCAGCACACCCCAAACCCGGCCATGCCGTTGAACGTGGGCTTTGCCTGAATTGGCGTTGGCCGCGACAGGTTCGATCCGGCGATTGTCGTGCCCTGGATGGTTGCGTTTCTGATGATGTCATGCCCAAATTGCACGGAATCGAGGCACGAGCAAACATCAGTACGCTACGGTCGAAAGCGCACCCCAGCAGAACGAAGGTCCAGTCTCCCGCAAGCCGCAGGTGGAATCACCCCCGGCCACAAGTATCGTGAACTTGCCTGCAGGAGGAACCGTCTGCCCTTCCCAGTGATTGCCCCAACAAGCCATACTGCCGTCGATGCGTAGGGCGCAAGCGTGGTTGTCCCCTACAGCCAATTTGGAGAACGTTCCCGTCGGCGCATTTGCCTGATCGTACAAAGTGCTGTCACCCCAACACACAAGGCTGTTGTCCGTCTTCAGCCCGCAGCTATGCTCTTGCCCGGCGCCCACAGCGAGGAACGTTCCCGTCGGCGCATCCGTTTGGTTGTAGGAGTTGGAGCCAAAACAGCTAATCTGGCCATTGGTCTTGACGGCACAGACATGGCTGTATCCGGACGATACTTGAGAAAAAGTTCCTGAAGGCACCGCAGGGTTGCCACTGAGGGGCGAGAGCGCCCAGCAATTCAAGGTTTGGTCAGCGAGGATCCCGCAAGCCTGCTGATAACCGAGAGCGAGTGATGTGTATTGCCCGCTTGGAGGATCATCCTTCGGGGTGCCAGCGGCACCCCAACACGTCACTGCCTTGCTCGACTGGGTAATCGCGCAGGAGAACTGGTTTCCGGCTGCAACCTCGACAAACGCCTCCGCTGGTGGCTCGGCTTCCGCCGAATCATCTCGACCCCAGCACCGCAGCGTGGCATCCGCGTCGCGCACACAGGCATGATTGCCACTCGTGGCAATCTGCTTCGGGTTTCCTGGCGGAGCCGCCAGTTGGGCCTGACTGTTATCACCGAAACAGTTGATCTTCTGGGCAACGTCAAGCAAACAACCGTAGGCTTCACCCACTTCCACCTGAGTGAATTTGCCCGTGGTTGGCATGGCCCTACCGCCGAACGCTTGGCCCCAGCATTTGACGCTGCCGTTCGCTGCGACGGCACACGCAGAGCGTGTGGCCACGGATACCTGCAAGAATTCGCCACTTGGCGGCGAGTTCACCCCGGTCGTAGTAATCCCCCAACAGGAGAGCTTCTTGTCGTAATCGATCGCACAGGTCGCGAAATCGCCGGCATCAATGTCGAGGTATACGCCGGTAGGGCTGAGGCCTTCGCCGTAGAGATTGCTACCCCAACAAGCCGCCACACCGTTCGCCTTCAGTGCACAGGCGTGGGTGCTGCCAGCGGAGACGGATATCCAACCGGTCCCAAGATCCCCGCGGAGCCGCCCATTCTCCGAGTTGCCCCAACACACGACATCCCCCAATGTTCGAATCCCGCAGGTGAACCCTGAACCTGCAGTGATCTCATCGAAGGTGTCATCCGGAGGCGTGGATTCACCATACAAGTTGGTGCCCCAGCAGACGACGTGGCCCGCCAGATTGATGGCGCACGAATGCGACTCGCCCGCCGCGACACGCGAAAAGCTGCCCGCAGGTGCCTCCGACTCGCCATCGATGTTGCTGCCCCAACACGCGATGGTGCCGTCCGAATTGATGGTGCAATTGTGAGTGTTACCAACGGCAATCTTTGGCTCCTGCTCCAGCCCACAGCCCCAGTACCCAGAACCGACGTAGCCCGCGGGGCAATCGCTGCAGGTGTAGCTGCCTGGCAAGTTGGTGCAGATCGTCACGGGGTCGCAATAGCCGTTGTTGTTGGCACACTCGTTGATATCGACGCACTTTCCGTCGGGACCATGCTCGTAGCCGGAGCCGATCTCGCAGGTGAGCGGCGCCGGAGGTGCACCTGCCGCACCGGGACCATTGCCCGCTTGCGCAGACGTACCGCCAGCACCACCTGTCACTACCGGTTGACCGCCGGAATTGCTGCCGCCGGAATTGGTCCTCCCGGAGCCATTTCCGCCGACGTTAATATCGCCCCCCTTCGCGACGCCGCCTCCGGTGCTCGCGACTGCGCCGCCCGAAGTGACACCGCCCATGTTGTTTGCGCCGCCCGAAGTGACACCGCCCATGTTGTTTGCGCCTCCAGAACTGGATGGTGCAACTCCGCCGCTTGAAATCGCAGTCGCGACGCCCTTCGTTGATCCACCGGATCCACCCATTGCGGAGCTGCTGCCGCCGACGGACGCACCAGCAGTCGTCCCAATAGTGGTGGTTGTGGCGCCGCCAATATTGGCTGCCGTCGTAGAATCGTCATCAGCGCTATCGTCACTGCAAGCCGTTGCCAATAACCCACACAACACAACAGCTGCGAACTTTGCCCGTGCCATAGCTTATCCTTCGGGGCGACAAGTTAGCGCTGGGACGGACGCGTCGCAAGCTGCTCCACACACTTCACCGCGTGGAAGTATTGGCAGCAATCATGGATCTTTGGTATTGGCGAGGCGATGGTGGAATGCCAAACAAACGCCGGAATTGGGATTCTGCCAGCTCAGTAGGTAACAACCAGGTTGCAGGCTAACGACAGGTCTGCTCGACAGGCGGCGCGACGAACTACCGCATCGGAACATGCAGCGCTACTGGGAGTGCTTGAGGTTAGAGTCCCCTCGGAATTCAAGGCAAATGGATCCCCTCACCAATGTCTGCATGAGGACTCACGCGACCTCGCTGGCGCGGGAAGATATCAGTACATCATCCCACCGCACGAGCCACCTGCGTGAACCCGCTTTTAGACGATTAACCCGATGTTGGCAGCCCCACACTGCGCTGATGCAGGTCGCCTTGGCCCAGTGGCCGCGCACTGTTCCATTTCATGAAATCTCAGCTACATTGTCGACTGTGGCGAACAGCGATGCTCACTGTCCCCGCCCCACGCGCAGCTGCCCGAAGCTGCGTGCTCGGGTCGAGATTGGCGCTCTCGAGACCTCGCGCTACCATGGTCGCAAGATGACGCGTCAAGGACTTTTCTTCTGGATGTTGGTTGGTTTGTTCTCACCTGTGCTGGTCGCCTGCGGTGACGACAGCCCATCTAGTCAGGAATCTGGCAACGGTGGCTCCAGCGCCACTACTGCTGAGTCAGGTGGCTCTGGAGCAAACAACAGTTCTTCGGGAGGCAATACCGCGTCGAACGGTGGCAGCGGCAACAACTCAAGCAGTTCTTCTAGCGGTGGAAGTTCTTCTAGCGGTGGAAGTTCTTCTAGCGGTGGAAGCTCCTCCACAGCGGGCGGCACCACGAGCACCACCGCGCCAACCGACGCAGTACGCGGCGCGGCAACGATCGTTCTAGGTCAGGTTTCCAATTGCACGCTACTTGGGACGATTGAGATGCCAACGGTCACGTCGGGGCACGCAGTCACTGCAACCGGTGCGACTCAAACGCTGTATTCGAGACAACCGCTGACGTCCGCCCTAAGTGCCGAGGTAGATTGCCAAATGGGGGGGACCGTTGCAGGTGGTGACCTCACAGTGATAGCCACCTTGGGAAGCGAGAAGGCACGTATCACTCTCGGCGTGGACAAAATGGCAGTTGGAGAGGCTGACAATGCGGGGTTGTCCGTCGCGACGGTTGCAGGCGGGTCGTACGGCACCTCGAATAGCGGACCATTCTGCATGATTACGCTACTGAAGGCCACGGCAACGAGCTTCCTCGCGAAGCTCACTTGCTCCCAAATCTTGGGGTCACCGACGAACAACGAACAATGTGCAGTGTCTGAAAGCTACGTGACCTTTGAGAACTGCACGCGACCGTGGGGTTGATTCCTTCGGGCATTCCCGCACCAAGAGCCGACTCCATCGGGTGATGTGGTGTGGGGCTTCGGGGTCCTGCCGTGTTGCCGCAAGTCCAAGGAACCGAGCTTCCATCTTTCGCGCAAGCCGGATGTTGAAATAGACAGAGCCCCACGACACCCGAAAGCGTCGTGGGGCTCATCTACTACGACGGTGCGACTATCAGTGAGCGAAACCGCGACAGGGTACGAACGTAACAGCCGCGTCTTGATGGATCTCGAGAGACTTGCCGTAGAACGCACCAGTATACGGCTTTGAGTTCAGTATCAGTTTCGCGTTGGGAGTGACGAGTGTGCCGTTGAAACCGTTTTCGCTTTGCAACGTCACGTCGGCAGTACCGTAGACACCAAAGACATGGGCATTGGGCCGCCCTGTCCCGTTGACGAGGGTACCGAACCAGTTGAAGGTGTTCGAAACAACAACTTCAACAGCGCCTTCTACTGAGCCCGTACCATGATTGACGACTAGGTTTGCGCTGGGCCTGACCGTCAGGTTCTTGAAGTAGTACTTGCCAGCACCATTTAGAACCAGCGTGCCGCCAGAAGTAACCTCGACGCTGTCCGAGTAGGACCCCGGTGGCAAAATGGTAGCATTGGGCGCCGATGCAAGGTAACTCCCGAGTGGCGGTGTGCCTGATGGCAATGGAGTGTTCAGCACGATCGACGGAACGTTGGCGCCTTGTGAGTTCAGCTTGATTTGGTGATAGGTCTGGGTACTGACGCCTGCCCAATCGATTGCCGTGCCGCCCCATTCATCGTTGATCAAGGTGTTGCCACGCAAGATAACGGTTCCGGTTTGCGCGGCTACGTCTCCAGCAACTGTACCGTGGCTCGGCAGCGCCGAATACAGTTTGACTCGGTCATGAAGATCGACGCCATTCTTACCATAGGCAACCAGGTAGTTGCTCGTCTCTGCGTTGGGCACGTAGCTTGAACTCGTTGCGAAGATCTGCGGACAGTTGCTTGGCTTGGGTGCCTCACATTGTGCCTGAAAGAAGGGCTTGCCAATTCTGGAGTTGTCAAATGCAACGGTCGCAGGATACCCACCGGTGCCACTGGATCCAGCTGCACCAGGCGCACCTGCCGCACCTGCTGAGCCGCCAGCTCCTCCAGTGCCCGATGTACTCGGCGGGGACACGTGGTGCAACATTGCAAATGGAACCTGCATGCTCACGGTTCCGAGATCCACGGTTGGACCGCCTTCAGCGATGCTTCCACCACCCGGATCGCCAACGAGGCTGATATACTGATCCTTGAGCCCCGCGAAGTGGGCAATTCTCGCACTGTAAACGCGGCTGAACCAGAAGAACTTCAGTTTGATGCGCGCGTCAATATCGCCGGCGAGTATCCTGGTAAGAGCGACATCTGCACCGAACGTATAGCCCGCAAGGAACTTGTACCTCAAATTGGTCCGGCCTTCTGGGAAGTAGACGTCGTAGGGCGACGTTGGCGTTGGCAGCTTCAGTGCCGTTTGGAGCTCACTGTTGAGCGGTCTGTCATCCTTCTCGCCGACGACACCAATCTCGGCGCCCGCATGCAGTGGCACGTGGATGTCCGCAAGTGTGATGATGCCAGCGATTCCGATCTTGGCCGCTGCGATTCCAATGTCGAAGCCTGCACCCACGAACAGATCGATGCCAGCTGCAGCATGTGGATCCACGTACGCCAGGATCTTACCGAGGGAAGCTGCTGGCGCTTGCTTGACCGCGTGCAAGAACGCCTCTGGCTCAAGTGTGATGGAGAGTCCACCATCAATGCCGTATTCGTAGAAGAGATCCACCGTGAGATTGCAGGGGATGGGTCCTACCGCGAAGTTGGCGTTGACTAGAGTCTGATTCTTGCGAGTATTCTCCGCTTTCAGAACGCTGACGAGTGGGACATTGATGGAGACGTCGTCGCCTGCTCCCGTGAGCGAACCGAGCCGCGGAATCTTCGCCCCAGTCTGCTCGTTGAAGTCCCATGAGTTCAAATCGTGTGCTTGCTTGGCATAGTAGTCAACGAAGGCATTGACCACTGACTCAGGTTGCAGCGCAGGGTTGGAACAGTCGAGCGGAGGGAAACCATCCGGCGGGGTTACACCCGTCATGACTTGTTGACAGAACTGCGTCGACAGGCGTTTGCCAGCGGCAATTGCCTCATTGTACTGGCGAATCATCTCCTGCGCGTCACGCATCGCTTTGACGACCTTGCCAACCGTCGTATCGAACTTAGTGAAGGCCGCCTCGCAAGATGTCTTGAAGGTGCCGCTAGCGGTGTTCTTCGTGACATCCTGGTACGTCTTGTAATTAGCCTTGCCCATCAGCATTGGCAAGAAATCGACGCCCAGCAGCTTGATTGCCGCATCGAGCGTGACCCCGCAACGCCTGGCCTCGCCAATCGCGTGGGCGTCGAGGATTGAAACCGCCTTGTTCACACCCATCATATTGATGCCAACATTCGCCGTAGCAGAAGCCTCTGCTCGGGCGACGAAATTGGCGCTGCCCAAGATGGACGGTTGCGCATTGTATGACAAGGTGAGGTTTGGATCGAAGTCAAAGCTGATCGGGCCACCCGGCGACGAACTCCCGTGCTTTCCCTGGGCATCCCCGGGGTTTGTGGCGTTTTTGTCGCTAATCGACGGCGTTTTGACCTTGATGTCAGCATCCTTGGGATTGTAGTTGCACCATTCATGGCCAACGCCAATCGCATCGCAAGTCGGCTGACCTGTGCCGCCACATTGCGTTGGTATGGCGTCAGGAAATGGTGCCACGACAGGATCGTCGGGCTTTGGAAACACCGTTTTCGGATCGAATGGCGTTTGCGATGTGTCACCACCGCCGAGACTCAGATCAGGATCAGTCCCCTGAACCGCCGGCGTAACCGGACAAACGACAGTCTCCGTGCAGTTTGGCGTGTTCAGAAACGCTTGGTCGTCGCACTTGTAGGCAATGTTCGTTATTGGATCCTTCGCTGGGGTGCCGCAACGCATGCTGGCCCAGCAAGGGGTGTCGCACGTCGTGCTGCCATTGCACGGATCATGCACGCCGGGCTCGATGCAGTAACCATGTGCAGCATCGCAAGCGCGTCCGCCCGAACAGTCCGCACTGCTCGTGCACGCAGCCGGCATCCGAACGTTGATGTCCGGATCCACTTGCATCTGAGCACAAGTGTAGTACGGCCCGCAGACTTGGCCGCCGGTGCAGAGCTGCGAGGTAGACGTTGTGCCAAGTGCTGGACTGCAAGCCGCGCCGATGGCGCCGTTCTGATCGATTTCGCAAGTTGGTTCTGGCGGATTTGTCGTGTCCCAAGTGTACAGGCACTGTTGACTATTGCCCGTCGGAACCGGCCCAAATGCCTGACATGCGGCACTTGCTTTACAAGTGACGCCCTCCGCCGTTGTGTGACCTGGCCCGCAGCTATCACAGGCCGTGAAATCGGACTGTCTGGTTGACGTCGGTGGCAAGATACTATCGAGCGGAACGCAGCTCGTCGCACCGCCGGTGCCGCCAGTTCCACCCCCCGTACTACCGCCAGTTCCACCTCCCGTACTACCGCCGGTGCCGCCAGTGCCACCAGTTGGGCAATTGCCAAAGATTTTGCATTGCGTAAATGTATCGGTCGTACCCGGGCCATTAGTCGAAGGCTGGCGAATCTGCTCGCAGATGAAGCCTTGTGCGGTCGTACAGCTTGCAGCTGTCCACTTTCCGGTGGTGGTCATGCTGGCGCAAGTGCCGGTTCCTGGTTGGCCAGATCCCCATGACGAATAGCGATTGTCGATGGCGACGCCAGTGGCCGTGCCCTGCCAGAATTGAAACGCGCTGTGCGTGGTCCCGCGCGCCCAATACCAGGAGTTGGCAGTATCGAGAGAATTGGCACCCATCCAGGAGTTGGCGGTTACCATCCGGCTCAACCAGGTATTCTCCTTCATCCCGTCCACCTGCACGAGCGAACGGCCCGGAACAGCTTTGCAGAGGGCTTCGGCCTGCTGGAACGTTGAACCCTGCGAGCAAAACCAATAGTAGTGATCATCGAAGAGGCGAAGCTTGCAATTGCCAGCAGTGGTAACCGGCGGGCAATCTGTCAGTGGGTTGCCGCAGATGCCTGCCGATGTGCAAGTCAGCGGTTTTGCCGCAGTGCTGGGGCAAATTTGACTGCTGCACTTGGAGCCGACGGGTGAGCCAACGCAGGTAGGCGTCACCTGCGTGGGGTCGGTGTCGTTTGGATCGACACAGTTCGGAAGACCGTCACCATCCGTATCGACCTCGCTGACGCCACAGGGACAAATCGCCACAGTGGTTTTGGTGGGGTCGAGCGGACAGATATCGGTTGGATCCGATTCACCGTCACCATCTGTGTCCGTCGCCGCGTACGGAGGAATTGCACCATCAGTGAAGTCACCCATGGTAAAGGTAATTGGGAGCAACGGAGGTCCGTTGTTTGCGTTGATGGTGACGTTCTTGCCGAAGAGCGCAGCCTTGTGCTGGCCAACGTTCGGACGATTCATCATGATTAACGCACGCGGCGCCACCAGCACCCCTTGGAATGGGCCAGTGATCTGGGCATCGGTCGTTCCGTAGTAGCCCATGCGCAGCGTGCCCTCACTGACGAGCGGGTTGCCTGCCGCAGACGTGGCTGGCAGCACCGGGCACCCCATAATGAGAGAATTGCGCACGTATACAATCACCGGACCGCCACGCGAGTCGATGCGCAACTCCGCCGATGTCTGCATGTTGAGGCTTTCGAAGAAGTACGTCCCCGAAGTCAGCGTCAGGCGATTGCGGTCGCCAATCTCGACTGCGCCCCACGCACCGGGCGCGATGGTGATTCCCGGAACGCCAGGTCCCGGTAGCGCGTTCGCAGCATTGTATTTCCGGTCCCCACCGTTTGCATTCGGCCACGGTACATTCCAAGCAAAGGTGCCCGGCTTCACCGAAACGTAGCTTTGCGCGCCACCCAACACCTTGGCGGGTGACTGAACGTCAACCTTTGCAGCGCTGCGTGCTGTACCAAACACCGTTGTGGTAGTTCCGGAATTTAACGTGACTTGCGACACAGCAAATACGTTCGCATACACCGAAGCGTTGGACTGAATGTTCAACGGTGCCGCACTACCGAAGGCAGCAATATTGGTTAGCTTATTGGCATCACCAATGACTCCAACTGCATTCAGCGTTACCTGATTACTCGCCGAAATAAGCACATTCTCCGGTTTGGACGATTCTGGAATCGTTACGGAAAAAGGCACCATTGTCACCGCCACCGTGTCTGCCTGTTCAGCAACGCCAATTGGCAAAGGCACTTCCTGCCGCTCACCCGAGGAACAGGCACCCAATGCCACTGCTAGCATTGAAGCGAGCCCCAGGACGCGGGATATCCCCACAGATCCACCCAATCTAAACATAGCCATCTCCTTGCAACGAGCACATCGCGGCAAACAACACTTCGCCCGACCCACTCGACCTATGCATACCTTAGTGGAGCGTTGGGTAAGTCGCAATACAGTACTTTTGTGTTTCGGGCTCGGTCGATAGGCCAACTCCGTATACAATTGTCTGATCCGCAGTGTTGGGGGTTTGTCACAATGAACATTCTAGAACTTCATGACTGGACGTGACCCGACATTGGGATTACCTTCCGGGCCATGTCGAACGGGTTCGGTTTGTTGGGGCAATCGCACGCGCCACCCTCGGGGCGCCAGGTGACTACCAATCTGACGCTAGGCGCATTTGGAGTGTTCCTGCTCGCTTCGCATGCTGGATGTCAGCGGTCGTCGGTTTCGGAGCAACCGTCGGCATCCAGCTCGGCGGCGTCTGCAGCGCTGCTCGCCTCGAGCCCAGTCCCTATTGCAAAAAAGAGGCTTGCCGCGCGGCTGTGGGAACCGGGAAAGACCTACCAATACCACTACTCGATGAGTAACCAGACTCTGGTTGGCGGCGGCTTGCCGATGGTAGACCTGTCGATTTCTGGTAACTTGAATTTGGTTGCGCAAGCTGAGTCGAGCAATGGCGTCCAAGTGTTGCTGCGCATGCCAACCGTAAAGGTCGTGGCGAGCAAAACAGGCACTCAGACGCAGTATGACGCAATGACCAAAGAACTGGCGCTTCCCTATCTCGCAATCTACCGAGATGGCATTTTGCGCGAAGAACGGGTCTCCAAGGGAATCGGCCGCGTCTCCGAGGGCATCATTAGGCATATTGCTGCAAGTCTACAGCTTGGGCTTACCGCTCCCGCGGGTTCGGACCGTTGGGAGGTCACTGAATTCGATGCAACTGGAGAATATGTTACAGGCTACCGCACGGTTTCCGCCGGAATTATCGCCAAGCAGAAACAGCGATACGCAAAATTACCGGTTGTAGCCAAGAGTCCAACTGGCGCCGAACAAGTGAATGTGACTCCGGAAGTCGAGGCGTCGGAAAGCACCTACGACATATCGTCAGGTACCTTGACACATGTTCAAGGGAAGGAAACGCTCGCCACGGCTATCTCGGCGTCGTCCAAGCTAACGTCTGCAACCGAAATCAGTATTGAACTCAAAGAAGCGAGCACGGCGCCTGCATTGGATTGGACCAAGTTTGCTGGCGAGACGGTGCTGAAGGGCTCCGGTGTCTCGCTGAGTCCAGCTAGTCAATCCGACCAGTTCGATGACGTCCGAATCGGGAAGTTGACGTTCGACGAGGTGCTTGGTGAAATGGAAAAGGGCATTGCGAAGGGCGGGCGAAAGCGCCTCGTTCAGAGCGTCAACATGGATTCACTGGGTGACGAATCCGTATCGGAGAACCGTCAGCAGGCCAAGGACGATGCTCACGTATTTCGTGCGGCTGCCGCACTAATTCGACGCGACCCTGCGAATATCGCCATAGCGGTTGGCAAAATCAAATCGCACGCCAAGATTTCCAAGATCCTGATGGATGCTCTGGGGTCCGCAGATTCCCCCGCCGCCCAGGCGGCGTTGGTGTCGTTGATGCAAGACAAGAAACTATCGGACGATGAACGCCGGGATGCAGCCAGTGCACTGATTGCATCGGAAGCTGCAACGGAGCAGACTGTTGCAGCTCTGACCAGCGAACTTCATGCCGATCCAGTGCATCTGCATGCGGTTTTGGGCTTAGGCACCATCGCCCGCAAGCTGCAAAGAGACGGAAAAATGGTGCGTGCTTCTGCTATTGCTGACCGATTGCTGGTGGAGCTCGGTGAAGCATCTACCGAAGAGCGACGCATTGAAGTTCTGAGAGCCATTGCCAATTCCGCCAATGTCCGTGCATTGAACGCTGTCGTCAAGTTCCTCAAGGACGACTCACCGGATACTCGTGGTGCTGCGGTTGAAGCCATACGGCTGATGGATTCTGATCGGGTGGACGTATACTTGGTGGAGCAGCTCACCTGGGAACAAGCTGACTCCGTTAGATCTGTGGCTGTCAGCGCGATCGGCATCCGTGCGCCCAATTCACGGACGCTACACGCGGTCACTCAGGCTGCGCGTTTCGATAAAGTCTCGAGCGTACGCTTGAGAGCCACGGACGTGCTTGGCAAATGGTTTGCCAAGCGCCCCGACATTAAGGATACGTTGACCGCCATCGCCAACGGTGACAGCAACCAGCGCGTTCAAGAAACAGCCAAGAAGTACCTGGAGACTCCCCCGAGCTAGTTCTTTTTGGCAGTGTGCATGTCTGGCCAATGCGTAGCCGGCATTGATGATCTCGTGCCGTCTGCCGCGCACCGGCTCGGCTCAAGCAGAGGACTGCGGAACTGCGCTGACCGAGTGTCGGCGTGGTCGCAGAGATCAAGGAAACCAAAGCCTTGTCACCCGGTTGGCGCCGACCAATTGACATGGTCTTTGCCCTATGCGAGCTCTCCGTAGCAGCAAAGTAGAAGTGTCGGGTTCGCGGTACGAGACCGGGCATGTCACCCCCAGTCCTGACCATGAGCAAACACGAGTTCGATCGCGTAGTTTTACTGCGCAAAGTCCTTGAGAACCGACCGACTCAATTGGTAAGCCACCGCCTACGGCGGTGTGACTCGAAAAGGCTCTGCCATCCCGTAGTGCACTACTCAAGCCTCTTTGGCCCGCCGTGAAATAGGTGACGGTCCCGATCACGCGAACGTGACCGTTCGTGTGTAGGGAGACCGTCATGCGCGAGTGGGAAAGCCTATCGCTCGCCCGGTGGTACTGCAGATACCACGTGGTGTTCGTGCTAAAGTGCAGAAAGAGAACGATACTCGGCGAGCTACGCAAGCAGATTGGGGGCATGCTCCGCGACCTTTGCATCCAGCACGAGATCGAGTTGGTGGAGAGTCACGCTATGGCCGACCATATCCATCTTCTGGTGAGCATCTCGCAAGAGTTCAGCGTTGCCAACACTGTTGGGTTCCTCAAAGGGAACTCAGCTATCCAGATTCATCGGTCATTCCTCGGACGAGATCGCAACTTCACGGGGTTTCACTTCTAGGCAAGAGGCTACTGCGTCAGCACGCAGTTGGCCTAGATGAGGCGAAGGTTTGCGCATACATCCAAGAACAAGAGGACGAGGAGAAACGTCAGGAACAACTGCCGTTTGGGGTACTTGAGTTCACTTCACCACGAAAGTGGGGCGCGTAGCGCCCTTCGAACTACTCAAAGCAAAGCCGCTGAGATTCTTGGACTCAATATTACGCCGCACGACTAATGACGTGATCAGCGCAAATAGCGCGCACGCAGTTTGATGGGAAGCTTCTGGTCGAAGCGGCTTTCCCGGAATGGACGGAGATTGGGCCGTTGCGCGGTCATTGATGTAGAGGCGCGGTCCGCAACACTAGCGATCTCTTCGCTGGACTGACTCTGTCGCGTGCAAAGCCCACCTTGCGCCAGCACGGAGCTCACTCGCAGTGCGCCGAAGCTACGTGGTCAGCCGAATCGGCCAATAGCCCAGAAATTCCAGGGACGTCAATGCACGTCACGGCGAACACCGATCGATGCTGCTTGTTTCGGATGAGTACTTGCTGGCTACAAGGAAAGACGGGATAGTTCTCATCTCATGGCTGCTGGCTTCGTTGGCAAGAAGTTGACGAACATGCAGTGGCTTCTCGTGGGGGTGCTCGCGCTCTCTAGTAGTTCTGTTGGTGGTGCGATCGGGCTAGTCGTTGGAGCAGATCTTGGCGGGAACTTCTTCCCTACTTTGAAGCTAGGCAACAATATGGGGTGGGAGGCAACCGGGCAGCTGGGATTGGCAATCGGTCTGGTCGCTGGTGCTTTGTCGGGCGGCACGTTGACATACCTGCGGATACGGCGACGGAACAGCATACATGCTCGTGAAATTGGTGATTGAAAGCTCGAAAATCCGACGGGTGTGCAGAAGGTCTTGATGTGCGAAACTGAGGCCGCCGGATTGCGTTGTGGCGCAGCGCTGCGCGATACCCGGGTTGTGGAGTACTCCGCTATTATGGGTGCGGACATGATCTTGACGCCGCCATTTCGGACGTTGTAGTCAAACTCCCAAGCGGAAGGGAAGAGGGCGGTACTGTCAGAATGCGGACATTCTGTTGCAGGAACTTGCAGCCGACTCTTAATTCTACCCGTCGTCCTTGTGGTGTCTGGCTTCGCATCGCAGGTCCGATGATCGACTTGGAGCGATCGAACGTATTCTCAAGTTGTCTTGGTCGACCGCTTCAACGAAGGCGTGACTCACCAAATTCCTGCCGAAATCCATCTTCCGAGTCGACGCCAGTTACCGGAAAGCTGGCGCAGCCAGCCCTAGGCCGACGACAGTCGCCCGAATGCCCTAACGTCAGTCGGCTGCGAACCCCTGTCGCGCGCGCATTCGATCGACTCGAGTTGGCTCCGCGCCCGCCACAGCTCAGCCAGTTGCTATGTCAACGTCGGGCGCGGATTCGCCACGACGTTGCCAGTCTGCCTCCTCCATCTGAGCGAAGCTTGCGAAGCGACGATCGGGGGGAGGCACGCCGAGCAATGCGCCGAAGGGCGCAGTGAAGGCGCGAACGAAGCGGGTGGGGTACCCAACAAGCTCAGGCTGATCTCAGCTCCGGGGTAGATCCCGACCCAATTCCCGGATCAAGTGACCCAGCAATGTGTCCAAGAGCCACACCATTTCTGTTCCTAGACTCGCACGCAGCACATGTTAGCGCATACTGCTGTGTTATAGGTAAGACGCTCTTCCTTAGGTTCATGTGCAAACATTCGTCTTGACCCAGTTCACTGGGCACCATATCCTTTTTCCGCTACGGGCGTTGTGACCACGGTCGGTCACAACTAGCTCACGTGCAATAGCAGGATGGATCTATGAAAATTCTGAATTACTGGGGTTGGGCTGTTGGTGTCGGTCTACTTTCTATGAGCTGTGCGGACGTGGATGGTGCATCCACGAATGAGACTGACGCCGTTGCTGAAGAGACTCTCGTCGATGCGCCAGTCGCCGAGGCAACCGCAATCAAGGGTGTAGTCGGGACATATTTTGACCTCAAGTATCTCGCCAAGTCGGAGCTAAAGGTCAAAGACTTCAAGCACTTGGTCAGCGGGGATCCTAGTAGATCGCGGTTCTACCAGCGAGAATTCGACAGACAAACAGTCGAACTCGATAACTCGCTCTTGAACAACCTTCGGGCTACAAAATACAGCTACTCGCTCGACTATGATTCGATTCGTCTCAGTTCGGATGGAACTCAGGCAGTGGTGATGCTCCGAGAAGGTAGTGACATCAACTACGCGCTCAATCCAGCCATTACGTCAATGGTACGGAACACGAAGCACTCCGTGCGTCTCTCTATGGTCGGATCGGCTTGGCGGATCCAGGACGACCAATACTCCGACACGCTGAGTGAATACATCAACGCGAGCGGGTTCAGTGTCGATCGCTTGCTTCAGGAAAACCGGTCACCTCGGCATATCGATCGAGCAATAGGTGACGACGGCGCCCCTGCCGCCTCCGGCGCTGTACGGTCCGCGGCTTCCAAAGTTGGCCAAGTGTTATCCGAAGCCGCCTACACGAACTGGGCTTACAATCGCACTGCGGCTTTGAATTACGCCTATGCGTGGAATACTCACCTGCGCAACCCTCTCTACGCAGACTACAGTAGTGTTGGCGGAGACTGCACAAATTATACTTCACAATGTCTCATTGCGGGCGGCGCGCCGAACGACAATATCACACCCTACACCTGGTACTACTACGGACCCAACCCGCCCAACCGAACCACTTCGTGGACTTCGGTTCAACCGTTCTACGACTACCTCGTCAACAATTGGACCCCCTGGGGGCTTTGGGGCTACCCGACGAACTTCGCAGGTGTCGCCGAGGCAGACCTCATTCAGTATAAGTGGAAAGCTGGTGCAGCGTGGGCGCATACGATGATTATTACCTGGATTTGGAGGGACTCTGCCGGTGGGAATTCCTCCATATACGTTTCGGGTCATACGAATGATGAATACAACGTGCCGTTGGCCGGGCAATTGTACAACGCAATCAGGTATCTCAAAGTCGGCGGCTACTTCTCCTAAGCCGTAGAAACCCAGCAGCATTCAGTGCTCTACGAGCCCTTTGCTGCTGGGTTCTCCAAGAAGAATCTCTGTAGGGCGGGCGCAGAAGATCAGCTATGCTGTCGAGCTCTCCGGTATGCCAACACACAAAGCTTTCTGCATTGGTCTAATTGTCATTGGCATGTCAAGTTGCGCCCGCTCGTCCTCGATCCGCAATGACGCGCAGGGACTAGCTGCCATACCAAGTCATCAGGCGTCATGCGGCGGCGCCCTAAGTAGTACCTGGGTACGAGCGATGCCAGCCGGGTCTGCCGGTACCGGCGCTGCCGCGCTTGCTGCGGAGCGCCCACCCAGCAGCATCCCCAAGGATGGCGGTCAGATTGAGGTGCGAGCACAACCTGCATTGAATTCGTCCGCCAGCGACGCTCAAGAGGTGACCGTGCCGAACGGCATGGTGCTGATCATCGGAGGAACTTTCCAGATGGGGACAGCAGTGCTCCAGGTTACCGAAACCGGCGACGACGAGATGCCGGCGCATCCTGTGCGAGTAGACTCGTTCTACATGGACAGGACTGAAGTCACAGCAGAAGCGTTCGGCACTTGCGTTGCTGCAGGGAAGTGTCTAGCACCAGGCAAATGCAACTGGGGAAAACCAGAGCTGTCGCAGCACCCAATCAATTGCGTGAACTGGAGTGCAGCGAAGAAGTATTGCGAGTGGGTGGGAAAACGCTTGCCGACTGAAGCTGAATGGGAGTTTGCGGCGCGGGGCCGAGAAGGCAGAAAGTACCCGTGGGGCGCAGCGATGCCGGACAAGCAACTCTGTTGGCACCGTCAGCACGCCGCTGGAACCTGTCAAGTGGGAAGTGTTGCCGGCGATGCAACTCCCGAAGAAGTCTTGGACTTGGCGGGCAATGTCATGGAATGGGTGTCGGATGCATACTGCTCTTACGGTCGCCCTTCGCACTGCGATTCTCGTCGTGTGATGCGCGGCTGCAACTACGTGGATGTAAAACCATACCTTTGTCGTGGGGCACGTCGAGCACCGGTTGCTCCCGGCAACTTCTACAACACTCTCGGGTTTCGTTGCGTAGCATCGCTGCAACCTGGGTCGACCAATTCCTTTCATTAGTGCCCAAGCAGTTCTCGGGTGTGTCAGTTATGAGGTGCTTCTCCTGGTGGTACGCCGGGCATCATGCAATCACATTGTTCGCCGGCGCTGTTTGGGATCATTCGTCCTGAGGCCACACACGGTCCGTTCTTACAACAGCCCACTGGCTTGAGCGGCTCTCATCGAGACGGAACCGACTCTAGGATGTCCACTCGAGGAATCTGCCTGAGTAAATTCGGAGGGGCTCCCAATTCGCTTCTGACCACGAATAGGGATTTGTTGGTCGCGGCTATCGAACACGACCACAAACAGAATGGCCAAGAACATGGTAGATGCGCGTTGATGCACGGTGCCAGCAACAACTCAGAAAGGGAAACGAATCTCGTGAAACAACCCCGCCACCGGGCGCTTGTAGGCACAATTCTCGCGTTGCTCGTGTCCGCCTGCGGAGATGGCGAAGTTGAGCGCTGCACGATGTCTGGACCGAGCACCAACGGCGTGGACGGATGCGCCAACCGCGATTTGAGTTCAACGGTTCAAAATTGTCAGAAGACCGTGGAAGAGCAATGCTCGGGGTCGAACGACGCAGTCTGCAAGACTACTGCCATGTCCGACTGCGCGACGAACTATTACCTTCGCAACTATGCTCGGTACGCACTGCCGCCCTGCGACTCGAGTCACCCAACATTGTCGATTGACCAGACTCTGGAGCTCTCCTTGTTTCGGTACCCGAGCGTGTCTGATGCGACGGCTTCCGTACATACCAATGGCTTGCAGGCCTACTACGCTCCGAGCCAACTCTGGATGCACACACATGAAGTAGCCGCCCCTGACGGCATTCGATACGCAGTAGCGGGAACGCCTTCGGCCCTCGACCAAGCACTCACCGATGCAGGAATTCCACCGGATGCCACCGTCTTGACACTCGAACAGCAAGTAGTGGCTCAAGAAGCCATCGGCCGCGTCATGTTCCTTCCCACGATGGGATTTCTTGAGCGGCACGCTCGACCTGCACAAAACAAGGTCAACGTTGCAGTGATCGATCAAATCATCGCGCCCGAAATGGTGCCACTACTGGGCATAAACGGAGTGGTCGTGGGGCTCGGTCTCTCGCCGATGCTGCTCGAACGTGTCGATTCGGGTGAGTCAAGCGGGCAGTCGCTCAGCGCCCTGCTTCAGAGTGACGAGGAGTTTACCCCAACACTGTTTATTGGAAGCTCCGACATGGCGCAGCTGAACGTCAATTTCCAGCATGTGATTGCGCATGAACTTGGGCACGCGCTCGGTCTCCCGCATGTGGCATTGGAAGGCAACCTAATGAATCAAGGCGGCGTCTTGACCTGCCGTCACTGGCTAAGTCAGGAGCAGATTGACGCCATGGGGCCTTTTGCCGATGTAGTTTCGGCAACGCACGAATCCTTCGCGAGCCTCCTCGACGCGCGTGCTAACGTGTTGCAGCATCTTCTCGACCGACGGCGTCCTTAGCCGTGTGGTGTTGCTACGGATTGCGCCGTCTCACACGGCGGTACTTGGCGCGTTTGGAGCTCTAGCGAGTCTTGAGGCGGAGGCCTTCCAGAAGTGGATAGATGGCGCCCAACATCCACGGCGTGGCGGCAATGCATGGGTCTGTGCCACCACGCAGCGCAGCGCTACCAGGCTGAAGCGGGAACGGATTGCGCCTCTCTAGATCGCAGTAAACTCCCCCCGCTTCTTGCACCAGAAGTGCCCCCGCCGCATTGTCCCAAAGTCTAGTTTCGACACTGACGGCTGCGGCGATGCGCCCCGCTGCTACATAGGCCAGCTGAAGGGTTTGAGCACCAAGCCCGCGCAACTTGCCGTGCTGATCTAGCAGCGTCGCCAGCGCCTGCGGCGTCTCGGCTGCCAGTTTCTGAACCGTTGCCGAGGTGAGCGCCAGTGTCCAGACGCTGTTTTCAGCAACACGGATTGGAACCCCGTTCAAGTACGCGCCGTGACCACGACGGGCAAAGAACATCTCATTGTGGGTCGGATCGTAGATGAAACCGAGCTCGGGCGTGCCCCGCTCGAACAGAGCCAAAGAGATCGCGAAGAAAGGAATGCCGCTCGCCCGATTGACTGTGCCATCCAAGGGATCCAGGATCCAGATGCGTTCAGCGTAGGTCACCGAGTTAGCCGATTCTTCTGCGAGCAGGCTGTCACCGGGAAAATGCTCGGACAAGAACCGAGTCACCGCCGCCTCCGCCATGTGATCGAGTTCAGTTACCACGTCCAGGTGGGCCTTCTCCCGCAGCTCCTTTACCTTGCCTGTCACGAGTATCTGCCCCAGATCGTGTAGGAATGACTCGATCAAGGAAACTTGCACATCGACGGATAGTTGCATTGATATCTTCCGTACGGCTTAGAGCGGCGGATTAGCATTCTTCACTAGATCGGCAAAATAGGCTGGGAACCACGTGCCAGCCTGGGGGGCATCCGGTGCCGAATCTACCGAGCGACAATTGGCGTCGAAGCGCGGCTGAGTTGGATCCGAGACCCCGTCGGATTCTCCCGGGGGCTTCACCCAGAAGTAGGCGTCGATGGGTGCATCATCCACGGCGCGCGGACGCTCGCCGAGGCCGGCGCCCTTGACGTTGCACCAGGCTCCCCATTTGTGACGAATCCCCCCCTTGCCGTTGCGTGCGGTATCGATGACGAAGCCCTTGTGCTTGATCCCTACGCGCTTGAGGGTGTCGTTGAAGCGACGTACGTAGGACTCTTCGTCGGGGCAAGGGTTGCTTCGATCTAGCTTCTTGCCATCGTCATCGGAAACGGTGTTGAAGTTGGCGACATTGGTGGCAAATCCACGTATCAGATTCACCCCACCGGCCATATCGAGCACAGTCTTGAAAACTCGAGCCATGCGTGAGCGGTTGTCGTTCCACCCAATCCAGCCAGCATGGGCCGCATCGAGGTACACGCTGACGTTCGGTTGAGCGAGCCGATTGATGGCATAGGCAACCGAACGCAGGTAAGCATCAGCAGCTGCGCCGCACTTTGGGTTGCCCAGGTTCGTTGCCAAATTTGCTAGCGAATCCGGTTCGAGAATGACAACGACGGGTTGCGCCGGATGGGCGCGAAACTGCGCCGCGATCGGATCGATGAATTCCGTTTGGTAGCGCGGCTCGCCATTTTCACTCAGCTTGAGCTCACCGGTAGAACTCATGGCCGCACAGTCACGGTTGGGCAGGTCGTAGACAACGAAGACCGTCAAGGTAGGCTGACCGCTCTGCACCTGTTGGCGTTTGGCGTCATCGAGATGCCGTCCCACCGAAGATACTCGCTCGATCGCATCCAGCCAAATCGCCGTTGGGTAGCTCGCTACCTTGCGGTAGAGCGCTGCATTCTCAGGTGATTCTTTAGCGGCCTGCTCCACCTTCGCCACGTAGTCCGGATTTAGATAGAACTTCGCACCTTCGAAGGGATTCCTCTGGGCAGCGGCGGGACCGAGACTTTGTTGGTTCGCGCCTCCCGCGCCACGCGAGTAGCGGACACAACCATGGGCAAGCAGTAGGAGTGCGCCGAGACCAATGGCGAAGCTGGTGCGACGGAAGCTGCGGCGTTGCTGGTTCATGTTCTTGGGCAAGCTCTGGGCGACATGATGTTCTTGTAGCACGAGCCTATATCGTGTAGAGCGGATTCATGGGGACCAGCAGTGAAGCAGTCGAATTCAAATTGCGCGACGAGATCCTCGAATCACAGCGAGCATCGGCGGAAATGAGCAAGTGGAAACTGGTTGGCGCCGCGGGGCTCTTCGCTATGGGGCTTGGTCTCTCAGATGGCCCAAAACACTCGCTCATTGTCATTGCAGCGATACCCCTAGTCTGCCTGTACGTAGACATCGTGTGTACCCAGCATTGGGTGCGCATCGTGATCATCGGTTCGTACCTGCGGCGCATGGGGAGCGCATTTCGCGAGTACGAAATGGTGGTTGAACGCGCGCGGGCGCGGCAGTTGTACCATTTGGAGAATTGGGCCAGGCTCTACACCACGGGTGCAATCTTGACCGCGGTGTTTGCCATTGGTACGTGGCTCTTCTTCAGCACGGACAAGGTCAAGTGGCATACGGGTTTCACCTTGATGGCATTGTCTGCTGCGGGTGTGCTTGGCTCTGTCCTGTTGCGCAGACACATGCTGCAAATCGAGTGCAAGCTCGATAGCTGGGTACGTTCGACGAGTCTAGAAGACGGCTGGTTCGCCAGCATACCGCCGCTTGCGCTCGAAGAAGAGGTCGTTTTGGCGCCAGTGCCAAGCGAGACACCAGAGTCTATGTTGCAGAGCGCTTGCGACACAGCGGCTGAAGGCGAGGCTGCCCCGCCGACGACCGGGAGTCGGACTTAGGCGAAGTAGTCAGCGAAGGACATCCGCAGCGAAAAGCCTAGCGAAGCTAATTACGCGTTTATATTCGGGAAGCGCTCCAGCTGTCAGTCTCGACGGCGTTGAGCTGGCGAACCGCCAAAAATCGCGTGGTGCCCGTATTCGCACCCGGCCGCCTCGGGGGGTATCCTAGTAGGCGACACGGGTTTCTTCTTCTTGGCACTCGTTTAGAAACAGGATCTGGCCTGCGTTCAAGGGAAACGGAGGACGTCATGCAAGGAGAGCGAGTTCGAAACTACCTGCAAGAACAGGACGTAGCATTTGAGTCGATGATGCACTCGAGGGCCGTCAGCGCGCAAGCACTGGCGCACGCTGAGCATGAGACGGGTTGGCGCATCGCGAAACCCGTCATGCTAAAGGTCGGAAAGCAATTGGCGATGGCCGTGGTTCCAGCACCTGTGAAGGTGGACCTCTGGAAGGTCAAGATGGGGCTACAACGGGATGACGTGGAGCTAGCCTCCGAAGCCGATTTTGCAACGGCGTTTCCCGATTGTGAGCTTGGCGCAGAACCACCATTCGGCAATCTCTATGGGATCCCCATGCTGATCGATCGGGCACTCCTCAGTGACCCCTATTTGGTGTTTCGCGACGGGACCCACCGAGGAACGTTGAAGACTCCCATGAGCGAATACCTTCGAGTGGTCAAAGCGATTCAGCTCGACATGGGGATCTTGCCACCCAACGTTCCAAGCGGGGCGATGCTTTGGCATGACGAGCCCTCCTGAGTCCGGTCGACAGCAGTGAGGCCGCTATGCTAGCGGCGCGCTTCGGCGCTGCAGATTGACATTCGGAGTTGTTACGATGCGACCGTGAAGGTAGTCTTGGCGCGTGGAACCCTACGCGTTCGAACCACCCACGGTCATCGAGACTCCGCGGTTGTTGCTTCGAAGGCCTGTGCCGGCCGATGCTCTAGGCATCTTCGAAGCGTACGCGCAGGACGCTGAAGTCGCTCGCTACATGACCTGGGTGCCGCACCAGAGCGTCGAGACCACGATGCGGTTCGTCGCATTCTGTCTCGACAATTGGGAGCGCGAGGCTGCGTTTCCGTGGGTCATGGTCAGGCGCGACACCGAAGAGCCCATCGGCATGGTCGAAGCGAGGATTCGGATGCCGGCAGTCGACATTGGCTACGTCCTTGCGCGACGCTATTGGGGACGGGGGTTCATGACGGAAGCCGTGGAAACGGTAGTAAAGTGGGCCTTGGCTCAGCCTGGTGTCTGCCGCGTTTGGGCGACCTGCGATGTGGAAAACACGCGTTCCGCTCGGGTGCTGGAGCGCGTCGGGATGCAGCGAGAAGGGATCTTGCGGCGTTGGATCATCCATCCGAACATCGACAGCCAAGCACGCGATTGTTGCTGCTACGCAAAAATTATCGACGTGGACGAGGTGGATGTCGCGCGGCAGGGGCAACTCTAGGTACTGCTCGCGCGGCAGGGGCAACTCTAGGTGCTGCTCGCGCGGCAGGCACCATTTCGATCGCAATCGCTTCTAAGCATGCATAGAGGTTTTCGTGATGCGAAGAGCCAAGCGCATCAACCTGTCAGCGAATTGGGTGTCGCGAGCGATCCGGCGGAGGTGTTCCCGAAGTTGCAGTGGCTAGTTGCATACGCAACAAGCGTTCGTGACTCGAATACCCTATCGCGGGCAACCAACGTCGGCCACTTTGGCTGGTTCGACGTGACTACGTCTTGGGCGGAGGTGGCACAAAACGCTAAGACTGGCCGCGACATACATCACGACCAGCCTCAACGAAGCGTTCGGACTGACGAACTGGTAACTAGAGGCAGCCGGCGAGCTTCTCATTGCATGTTGCTGCGCTCGAAGTCGCCACGCACACGCCCAGCGCAATTGCTCCACCTGCGTCCAGGTCCGGCCTGGCGGAGAGATTCGACACACAGTAATCGGTGTCGAGACTTGGGCATATGGTACTGGCTTTGAGCCCAGCGCAAGTGGCAGTGGCACCGGTAGTCGCACAAGTGCTTGCCACCACCGCCGTCGTACAACTGTCGATCGCCGTTTGGGACCCGGTCGCGCAGAGATCAATTCCAAGACCCGCTATACAATCCTGAATCACTTTCGAGACAGCAAGCTTATATTCCCCAAGTGCGGCAATGCAAGCAACCGATCCCGGATTGTCGGTGCCTCCAGTGCATTCCGTAGGAATCGTCCCGCACGTTGGCGTCGTCACGCTCGCATCCGCATTCAAGCAGGTTGCGCCCGCTGCGCCCGCGGCTCCAACCGACGTAGCTCCCGCCGTTGCCGACGATGCTCCCGCCGAACCACCCGCGCCAACGGCGCCAGCGATGCCGGTGTTTCCGCCAACGCTCGTGCCGCCCGCAACACCGATGCTTCCGGCGAGACTCCCATCACCAGCGCTGGCTACTGTGCCCGCGCTGCCGGCTGAGCCCCCGACGTCGACTTGGCCTGCGTTGCCTGCGACATTGGTCTTGCCTGCGTTACCTGCGACGCCTGCTTTGCCAGCTACGCCGCCCGAGCCACCCTTGCCAGCCGCGCCGCTGGCGCCGCCCTTGCCGCCGCTGCCACCAATAGCCCCGCCGACCCCAGACTTGCCGCCGATGCCGGTGGTCCCGCCTGTGGCCTTGGCGCCGCCTGTGGCCTTGGCGCCGCCTGTGGCTTTGGCACCGCCCGTGGCCTTGGCACCGCCTGTGGCGCCGCCCGTTCCGTCGCTGTTGTTATCGCCGTTGTCCTCTTCGATCGTGCAACCCACGGCGGTGAGCAGTGCAACGGTGACCCAGATTCCAATTGACCGATAAGCTTTGAGTTGGCTCATGTTCTTTCCCTCATGTCGAAGTACCAGTGCTTGTAAGCGACTTTGGACCTCGGGCACGGACCCGACAGTCCGCCAGGCGATGCTTCTACCGCGGGCATATACCAAAAATTCCCTCAACAATCGCGGGATTTTGCCCGAGAGAGGCGCTCAGCGGTCGCAAATCGTGCCAACGACGCGCAGTAGGACTGCCACAAGATACTCACAGCGGTATTTTTCTTGTGGTCTTACCGGCGCAGCAACGGTCAAGACCGTCAGGCTACGCCGCAGCAACGGTCAAGACCGTCAGGCTACGGCGCAGCAACGGGAGCCACGATGTTCTACGGCGGGGACCGTCAGGCTACGGCGCAGTAGCGGCAGATGCGGCAGATGCGGCGGAGGGCGGCGCAGCGGGTTCGGGGCGGGGCTTGAATTCGCGGTCGTTGAGGCGCGCGGGGTGGTGTTCGCGAAGCTGCTCTTGCCGCAGTTTCGCGACGAGCTTCTGCAGCTCGGCATCGAGCTTGTCGTTGGTCAACTGCTGCCGGATCCTCGGCGCTTCTTGTAAGAGCTCGAGCGTCTTCGGAGCGAGGCTGCCGCGCCGCCAAACGATGGCGAAGCGCTTGCCCTCGGGGACGGGCTGTTGAACGACCTCACCGTCCTTGACGGCTTGCGCAGCGGCAAACAGCGACCTTTCTACCTCGAGTTCGGGCACGTCCGTCGCGCCGTCGGCTGCGACGAAGCCGAGATCGCCGCCGCGCTCCGAGGTGGCCCGATCCCGCGACTTCTCACGCACCAGGTTGCGCCAATCATCCATGTTGGGCAGCTGCTTGACCTTCTCGATCAGGGCAGTTGCCTCGGGCTCGGTTTCGACCAAGAGCCGCATGATACGGATCCGCTCTGGGGTGTGGAACAGCTGAGGATGCGCTTCGTAGTAGGCCTTCACGTCCTCGTCCGTCACGGGCGCTTCGCGCTCGAGCTTGGTGCGCAGGCTAGCCACAAGAGCGTCACCGAGGATGAGCTTGCCCTGGGCACGCACGCGATCCGAGTCGAGCTTGCCCGACTTTCTGCCATGCTCCAAAAGAAGTAGCTCTCTAACGGCGACCTGTTCGACGTAGCCGCGCAGCTGTGCCTTGGGCGTGGCACCGAACTTCTGGCGTTGAAAGTCACGCAGCCGAGAGAAGGATTTCGCGAGGCGACTGACTTCAAGCGTCGAATCGCCGGCGCGTACTACCGCCGCGCTGGATTGCGCCGGATCGGTTGCGGAGTCTGCTCCATGCGCAACCAGCATCAGGGCCGCGACCGTGGATGGCAATGCGAACGATGGCAGATAGCGCATGACCCGACTCCCATAGGCTGAACTCGCGTTCGGTGCAAGTCACACCGCAAAAACCACTGACCATCAGTCGCAACGCACTCCGACGTAGACAGGGATCGAACAGTTGTCCACGAACAGATCGGCATCGAACTCCAGCGGAACCTGGCTGGGATCCGCTGAACAGATTTGGTTGAGGCCGCAATCTCGGAAGTACGAGGCGATCTCTCCGCAACTCTGCCCCGCGAATAGCTCGGCAAAGCCCGTCTGCCAGGCATCATTGAGCAGGCAAACGCATTGCAGCAGCTGCTTGCCAGAGTAGCTATGAATGTCGTACGGGATGAGGGCTTCGACGAGCTTCGGGTTGCATGCTGCAAACTGGTTTGGATCGAGGCCGCTCGTTTTGTCCGGATTCGGACAGGGCAGCTCTTGCGGAGTCGTATCAATCGTGATGAAGGTGGCGCCGCCCCTGCCAGTAGTCCCACCCAAGCTTGCCGCAGCGCCACCCGAGGCGACGGTCGTTCCGCCTGAACCAACTGTCGTTCCGCCAGCGCCGACGGCTTGACCGGACTCGACTTCACCGCCACAGCCGACAACGATGGCCGCTGCCAGCATCAGCAACAAGGCGCCGGCACGCGCGGGCAGCGTCGCAGCCAAGGGTCGCAGTCCCGCGGCCGCGACAGGGTCGAGCCCGAGCGCTTGGCGGATTTGCGCAAGCAGCTCGGCGTGGGTAGGCTGATCGAGTAGTTCGTTCTGAATCACCCAACCGCGCGTTGCCACTCGCTGGTTCATGTCGCTCGCTAGGTCACCGAGCAGCCGCTCGAGCTCACCCCAGAAGCCATCGTTCTTGGTCTGAGAGCGCAACGCAGCGTAAAACGCGTCGAGAACCGCAGCGGGCCCCAGCCACGGCTTCACCTTCATCCCACGACGATTGAGAAAGCAGCGGATCCGCACCAAGGATGCCGGAACCAATTTCGAAGAGGATGGATCGCTCATTTTAGGTTACTCCCTGTAGGCGTCCGCAATAAGGTCCCTGATTTGGTTTGCCCGTCACAGCTACGGACGTCGATGTGCAACCACCGCGACACACGGACGCGACGCCGCATTGGCCACAAGCCTCACTCAGTGCCGCTGGCTGGTATGCGCGGTTGTAGGCGAATCGCTGTGGATCGTTCCAGATCTGGTCGAGCGGTTCGCGGCGCACGTTGCCTTCCACCAGCGTGTCCAGCAAAGACAGGCAGCCCTTGACGTCCCCCTGACTCGTGATGCCGAGCGCGCGCAACCCCGCCGCACAGCCACACCAGCAGCGCGTGGGACACATGAGCGGGGTGCGCAGCTGTGGCTCGTCCCGCGTCATGTAGCCGAGGTTATCCGTGAGGTAGGGGCGAAGGCCGCGGCGCGCAATCAGTCGTCGCACGACCTCGAACACCTCGGGCATGTCGCTCGGCGCCAGGAGCAGATCGGAATATAGTCGTGCCCGCCCGCTCGGAATGGTCAACTGCAATTGCCATCCGAAGGCGCCCGCGGCTTCGAGTCGTTCAGCCAACGCCTCGAGCGTTGGCAAGGTCCGTCGGTTGACCTGGCTTGTGACTCCGACCTTTAGCCCAGCCAAGTCGAAGCGTCGTATTGCTTCGAGCGATTCCCGAAAGCCCCCCGGCAGTCGGCGCAGCTGGTCATGCACCGCCTCGGTGCCGTCGATGCTGATCGTTACCCAGCGTAGGCCACATTGCTCGGCAGTTTCGATGATCGAATCGCTGATACCAATACCGCAGCTGATGATGTCGATGTCGAGCCCGAGTTCGACACCGTGGGTCACGATGGACGACCAACCTGCGTGCAAGAACGGTTCGCCCCCGAGCAGACACAGCCGTTTGGCGCCGAGCTGCGCGATCGCACGTACCTGGGCGAGCCATTCCTCGGTGGTTAGCTCCTGCGCCCGGCGCGTGCCAGCGTCACTACCGCAGGTTGCGCAACGGCAAGGACAGGCAGTGGTCAATTCGAACGCGGCGTTGAATAGCTTGATCTTCTGCATCATAGACGTTGCTCCCGCACACGGCGCAAGCAATATGGGTTATCTCCGATCGTGCCCGTCGCAAAGTATGCCATGGTCGTGCAGCCCGCGCGACAGATCGTGCCATGACGGCAATTGCTGCAACTGCCGCAGAGCTGGGAGCGATCGAAGGCCGTCGTGAAAGCGAAGCGACTGGCATCGTTCCAGAGGGTCGTCAACGACTCCTCGTGCAGATCTCCCGCGGTGAAGTCGCTCGGCAACAGCGAACAGCCCCGCACCGTTCCGTCGTATTTGATCGCAACGGAGCGAATCCCCGCGACGCAACCAAGCCAAAGGCCGGGACCCGAAGCCTTGCGTCGGAGGACGGCCTCGGTCGGCGTCGCGTAGCCGATAGTGTCGCTGGTGTGGATGAGTGGAATTCGCGGATCGCTGGCTGCGGCAACGATGAACTCGGTCAAGACCTCTAGCTCTTCGGGAGTGATGCAGTAGGGCGTTGCGCGGGCAACAAGTTTGGGGATCGGAATGGCCAACTGCAGCTGCCAGCGCGATACCCCAAGCTCTCCGAGGACCAGACCGAGGTCGTGCAGCTCATGCAGGTTGTTGCGATTGACCTGGGTGATGACGCTCACGGGGAGATGCTTTCGCGCTCGCTCAAGGCCGGCAATTGCGGCATCGAATGCCGAACCCTTCTGATCCACGAAACGCCGCGTCGCGTTATGAACGTTCCGAAGGCCGTCGATCGAGACACTAACAACGCCAACACGTGCCACCACGGCGCGCTCAACCGCTTCCTCGTCCATGAGGGTGCCATTGGTCACGAGGGCCACATCCATGGAACGGGAGGTCAGAAAGCGACAGAGGTCGTCCCAGTCGGATCGCATCAACGGCTCGCCGCCGCTAACGTCTACCAGGCGACACCCGAGGGCTTCGAGCTCGACTGCCGTCTCCTTCAGTTGAGGCAGGCTCAGCTCCCGCGGCGAAGAGTGACTCGCGTGGTTGTCACAATGGATGCAACGCAGGTTGCAGGCTGCCGTGATCTCCCAGATGCAGGTGCGTGGGACGCGATTCACCCGCTCCAGCGGATGACTCTGGCCCATAGTTCGGTCAGGTGGTGGTAACAAATTGGAGGTCAAACAGCTCCCTTTGCTGCCGGACAGTCCAATATGCCTGGCACCAGCCAGGTCCGTCACGAAATCGTTACCGCGCACTCAGAGCGTGTTGATCGAGGGCTTCGCGAACGACTGACCCCAGCAGGGCCGGTGCATAGGGCTTCTGTAGGATGCGGAAGGCACCCGGGAAGGACTCGTGCGCGAGGGCGGCATCACCCGAGGACACCACCACCGGCAGATCGGGGCGAAGCGCGACAAGATGCTCGAAGACCTGGTCACCCCGCAGCCCCGGCAAGGAACGGTCGAGCAATACCAAGTGGATCTGCCGCTGTTCGCGCTCGAACAACTCGATGGCTTCTCGGCCATCCGCCGCGACGAGCACCTCGTACCCGAGTCGCTCGAGGATGGTGCGCGTCAACCGTGCCACTTGGGGCTCGTCCTCGACGACCAGGATCCGCTCGTGACCTTGCAGAGCGGTTGGAGTAACACTCGGAACGGCATGCGGGAGCTCGTCGGCACTGGGCAAGTACAGTTGGAAGCGACATCCTCGATCGACGTCCGTCTCGATATTCACCGCACCGCCATGTTGTCGTACGACGATGTTGTAGACCATGGCCAGACCGAGGCCCTGACCTTTGCGATCCCCAATGGTCTTGGTCGAAAAGAGCGGCTCGAAGGCATGGCTGCGCACCTCGGCGCTCATCCCCACGCCGGTGTCACTGACCGTGATGCGCACGTAGCGCCCAGCAGGTAGACCCAGTGTGTGGTCCACTCCGAGTTCGCACAACTCGGCATCGAAGCTAACGTGATCCTCGGCGGTGGCACCTTTCCGTTCGATTGCTTGCACGGCATTGATTCCGAGATTCATCAATGCGTGATAGAGGTTTGAGGCGTTTCCTCGAACTAGGCAACTGTGCTGCCGCACCAACAGCTCCTTGCCAATCACTCGATCGGTGGTCGCGCGCAGGACTTGAACGACCTCGCTTACCACATCGAATAGATCGAAACTGTCGGCGTCGGCTGGCTGTGGATGGGCTAGCGACTTCAAACTGTGCACGAGATCTGCAGCGCGTTGCGTCGCGTGCAGGATATTCGCTACATATTCAGTATGCTCGGCATCGAGCTTTTCGGGTGATTCGGCCAAGAGACAGGTGTAGCCCATGATCCCAGCCAAGATATTGTTGAAGTCGTGAGCCATGCCGCCAGCCAAGGATCCGATCGAGTCCATACGTTGGCGCAGCTGTAGCTGTTCCTCGAGCCGACGCCGGTCGCGGAGGTCACGCACGATGGATTGCAGGGTACCGTCCGGAAGCATCTTCGTGTGCATCTCGACGGGCACTTGGCTGCCGTCCTTGCGACAAAGCATTCGCTCTTTGATGATGAGGTCACCGCGGTGAATGCGCTCGTACTCTAGCGGGGTGCGCTGATGGACGATGGCAGAGAACAGCATGCTCATATTGCCGCGTAACAATTCTTCCCGCGAATATCCCGTCAGCTCGATGGTGCGCTCATTGACACCGACGAAGTCACCCTGGCCATTACCCACGAAGATCGCGTCAGCAGCCTGATCGAAAGCCATGCGCGCTCGCTCCTCGCTGGCACGGAGAGCCGCCAACAAGGCACGGTCCTTCGCTACGATCTCGGTGTCGTCGTGGAGCGTTCCACTGACGAACAGGGGTTTCCCTGAGGCGTCGCGGAACAGTTCGGCCAGGGAGTGAATATGCCGAACCGCCCGGTCATTCTGCCGGCAGATCTCGAATTCCACATCGTATGCTTTCTTGCCCGAAAACAGCTCGATCAGTGCTTCATCTAGCATCGAGCGGTACTTCTCGAGCGCAATCGCCTGCACCAGTGCAAGAGGTAGCTGGTGGTCTTCCGATACCTCTAGGCCATAGATGCGAAATGCCTCGGTCGAACCCCACATCTTTCGTGTGGTGACATCAATCTCCCAGCTTCCGATCTTGGCGATGGCTTGGGCACGCGTCAATCGCGCTTCCATGAGTGCGAGCGATGATTCGGTTTGCGGTCCTGCGGTCTGGTCACGGGTCATGGCAAAACGACCAAGGGGCATCCTTCTTGCAGGCGTTGGGGTTGCGTTGCAGAGTTCGGACTGGGTGACTCTCGAACCGTCAGGCTACACCAAATGCCGTCGCCGGAACCGCGTAATGCCGCCTCAGGCCAAAAGTCCAAACATGTCGCGATTCCGACCCAGCCATACGCGTGTGGGTGCATGCACTACCGCTAGCGAGGTGCTGACAGCTGTGACAGAAGGACTCTCGCATGACGCGACGGCGCGCCGAAAAGACAGAAGGCCGAGACCTGACGCCGCGGATAGAACGCGCGGTGGCAAAGCTATTCGAAGCATATGGACCCCAGGGGTGGTGGCCAGTCCGCTCCGAGCGGTCCAGGTTCAGAAAGCCACGGGGTGAGCGCGAACGGCATGGCTATCATCCTATAGAGTTCGCCTTTCCCGCTACGCGCAAGGGGCGCTGGGAGGTCGTGTGTGGCGCAGTCTTGACGCAGAACACTGCCTTTCGCAACGTCGAGCGTGCGCTCGATGCGCTGTTCGAAGCTGGGATGCAAAGTCCAGAATCGATCCGAGCCTGCTCCATGGCAGAGCTCTCGGCGTTGATTCGTCCGGCCGGATACTTCAATCAGAAGTCGCGATACCTAGTCCAGGTTGCGGATTGGTTTCTTGAGCAGGATCCCCGACTGCGAAGAGCCGTGCCGTCGCGATCGTTGCTTGAGCAGGTGCGGCCCGAGCTACTTCGAGTCAAGGGTGTGGGACCCGAAACCGCGGACTCGATTCTACTCTATGCTTATCACCTGCCAACCTTCGTTGTCGATGCCTACACACGGCGCGTGTTCGGTCGCATTGACGTCGTCGAAGAGGGAGACAGCTATGAAGGGATCCGCGCCCTGTTCGAGACTGCCTTGGTCTTGCCCGACGTGGCAACGACGGTGAGACATTGGCAAGAAACACATGCCCTCATCGTCGAGCACGCCAAGCGCTATCACTCTCGGGGTGCCGACGTGAGTGCGGACTTCCTGCTCAATCTTCGATGATGACGTGGTTGGGCAATTCATTCACGTCGTCGGCTCTTGGCGGAAACTTGGCGCCAAGTTCCCGACCCAGGTTCTCGATCACTGAGCGCAGGCCGTTTGCTGCGTGACCGTCGCGGATTGAAGTGACCAGGGTCGCAACCAACTTCTGCCAGGCCTCCGCCCCGAGGTGCTCATGGATCCCCCGGTCGCCGAGGATTTCCACGCGCCGCTCGAGTTCGGAAAGCATAATGAGCACTCCGCTGCGGTCTCGCGTTTCGGTGACTCCAAGGTCAAGGAACAGGCGCTTGGCGCATTCGTTGGTGGCGCGCTGTCGGACCGATCGAGGCACGAGCCAGCGGAGCAGCGGTCGATAGCCGAGCATTGCGTAGAGCGTTATCAGCAGGATCGCTTCGGCTCCGATTAGCTCCATCGGGGGCAGAGCCGGCCAGAGCAGATGCACGAATCCTGTCAGCAGCAAGGCTACGCCCGAGGCCCAGCCAACGCGATAGGCGGCGTAGCTAGCGCTTCGCTTCAACACAACCGTAACGAGTTCACCCGCAGTGTTGCGTTCGACGTCGGCGACAAGCTGGGCCAAACCCTCCCGATCTGCTTGAGAAAGGATTCGATTCATTGGTTTCACCAGTCCCCCGAGGCACCACCGCCACCAAAGCTTCCACCGCCGCCACTGAATCCGCCACCGCCGCCACCGCCGCCGCCCGAGCCAAACCCACCACCGCCGACGTAGAAGCCTCGAGAGCGGCCGCCGCCACCGAGCAGGTTGACGACCACGAGGACGATGAAGATGACGATGAAGATGCCAAAGAAGGCTAGCTTGAACAACGCTGCAAGGATCCAGCCGATCCAGCCAAAGACACCAACCGGCGCGGTCTTGATCTTCTGGATCGCACGCGGTTGACCTTTCGCGACCGCCGCGTCGCCCCCGACGAGGGCTTCGGCGCCCGTGCTGGCCAAGATGGCGTCGACCGCTGCCGTGATCCCGGTGTTGTAGTCACCACTCCGGAAGTGGGGTGTCATGACGTCGCGGATAATGCGTCCAGCGGCCGCATCGGGCAGCTCGCCCTCGAGGCCATAGCCGACCTCGATGCGCACCTTGCGATCACCCGAAACTACCAGCAGAAGGATCCCGTCGTCGCGATCCTTCTTGCCGAGCTTCCAGGCTTCGACGACCCGAATGCTAAAGTCTTCGATCGGATCGCCGCCGAGCGTCGGCATGGTCAAAAGTGCTAGCTGGTGCCCAGTCGATTGCTCGTAGGCGGAAAGCTTGCGCGTGAGTTGGTCGCGCGTGGCCGCAGCGAGGATTTGCGCGCGGTCGTTGACGCGTCCCGCGAGAGCGGGGACTTCGGCTGCGGATCCGCGCGCCGCATAAAGCGTTACTGCGATGCCCCAAACCAAAAACGCACCGAAGCGTCGCCAATCGAAAGCCTGCAGGAACCAGCGCACGGCTAGAATTTCACCTCGGGCGCCTTATCGGCGCCGGGAGTCGTGGCGGTAAACGACGGGCGTTCCTTCATGCCGCGCAGCTTCGAGCCGATGCTCGACGGGAACTTCAGGACCGTGGCATTGTATTCTGCCACCGAACCAATGAAGCGTCGTCGGGCAACGGCGATGCGATTCTCGGTGCCTTCGAGTTGAACCTGAAGGTCGCGAAAGGCCGCGGTGGCTTTGAGTTCGGGATACTGCTCGGACACGACAAGTAGTCGTGACAGCGCACCGGAAAGCTGGCCTTGCGCCTGCTCGAACTTCTTGAGCTTCTCGGGATCGTCGACGACCGAGGAATCGATCTGCATCGAACCGACCTTGGCGCGGGCCTCGACGACGGCGCTCAGCGTACTCTTCTCGAAGTTTGCCGCACCTTGCACGATCCGTACTAGATTCGGCACGAGATCCGCACGCCGCTGATACTGATTCTCGACCTCGGACCAGCCCGCCTTGACGGATTGATCGCGATCGATGACCTCGTTGTAACCGCATCCGCTGGCGGCAGGCACGATGGCAAGCATGCTTACCAAAGCAAGGGCACTCTTGTTCATGGACGAAGTACGTCGCGGTTCGATGTCGTGGCTCACGGCTACACTCCTTGAATCATGGCTGACAGTCACGCCAGGCAACGTAACCACCCTTGCGCATTGCACCAGGGGGCCTACGCACGTTCAGCGGTGCCCCTGAGCCAAGCAGCCGGTTCTGCTGATCTGTCGAGGTTATTAGTCCTCAGGCGACGCGGCGCTTGGCCAATGGCGTCACCCGCCGCACCTTGCGGAGGCCCGTCGCGACGTCTACCTTGGCATCATCCCAGGTCCGGTCGATTGCCTGCAAGCGTTTGCGCGTGAGGTTGAGGGATTCGGGATTCATGTCGACGCCAATCGCGCGGCGTCCGAACCTTGCGGCCACCGCCACGGTCGTGCCACTGCCGAGGTAGGGATCAATGACCAGATCGCCTGGGGAACTGCAGGCCTCGATCAAGCGTTCAAGCAGCGCCTCGGGCTTTTGCGTGGGGTAGCCGGTTCGTTCGTGTGCAACTGGAGCCACGATTCCGATCTCCCAAACGTCTCCGAGTGGCGTGCCTGGCGAGCCCTCGCTGGTCGTGCTGGAGCGTAGACGTCGCCCGCCGTCATCGAATACTGCGCGTTGCTTCTTGTCGCCCCAGGTGGCGCGTGTCGACGCAGCAAGCGGTTCGTAGAGCTGGTTGAATCGAGATTTGACTGTCGGATCTCGCACGTAGCGCAGCAACACGTCGTGCACGCGCTGGAAATTCGGCGTTCTAGCGGGCCAACGGCGGTAGCGCCAAATGATTTCGCTCGCAAAGCTTTCGAGCCCGAACAGTTCGTCGAGCATCACCTTGGCGTAGTGGCTCGTCTTCGAATCGACGTGCAAGACGAGGCAACCATCGGGACGCAGCAGGCGCCGCGCCGACACCAACCTCGGCCAGAGGGCTTCCAGATACTGCTCTAGGCTTTCCCAGCGGTCGTCGAAGCCATGACTGAGCGTCCGCTCAGGTCGACCATCTTGGCCTTTCTTTCTGGTGACGAGCTGGTGAGTTCGCCCAGTAAAAAAGGGTGGATCCATGTACACGAGCGTCGCCTGTTCGGCAAAATCCTCGGCCAGGGCGGTAAGTGCACGCAGATTGTCGCCTTCAACCAGGCCGAGTTCGGTCGAACCAGGGAGTCGCGGCGAGAGCGTGGCAGCTCCAAGCAGGCTGTCGACCGAGCGATTTTCCCAATGCAGGCGGATGTTGGCGTGGGCACTCATTCGATTTCGAGATCGTACCGAGGGAGAGGTCGGTATGGCCAAATTCACGACATTCCGGCCCATTTGCCGGGGTGTCTAGTCACGTGCGACGTTGGCTTAAGCTTGCCTGTCCGGTAGAGGCACGGTAGCGCTCTCGACCGTGATGAAGAAAGTTGCTCGGATCTTCTCTGGCATGCAACCCACTGGCGAATTGCACGTTGGTAACTACTACGGCGCGCTGCGGCAATGGGTCAAGCTCGCCGCCGATCCCGCTTATGAATCCGTGTTCTGCATCGTCGACGCGCACGCGATAACCATCGACTACGAAGCACGCGAGATGCCGAAGCGCATCTTCGATACGGCCCTCACTTACATCGCCGCTGGCATCGATACAGACAAGAGCATCGTGTTCGTCCAAAGCGACGTCAAGGAGCATACCGAGCTCGCTTGGTATCTCGGTTCAGTCACCCCGATGGGTGACCTCTACCGCATGACTCAGTTCAAGGAGAAGAGCGAGGAGCACAAGCAGAACGTCAACTCGGGGCTCTTCACCTATCCAGTGTTGATGGCTGCCGACATTCTGGCGTATCGGGCTACCCACGTTCCCGTCGGTAATGACCAAGTGCAGCACCTGGAACTTTCTCGGGAAATTTGCCGCAAGTACAATGCTCGTTTCGGCGATACTTTTCCGGAGCCGCAGCCGATTCTTTCGACCACCCCGCGCGTTATGGGGCTCGACGGCAAGACCAAGATGAGTAAATCCCGTGGAAACGCGGTCAGCCTGTTCGACGATCAGAAGGTGATCGAAAAGAAGCTAAAGGGGGCGTTTACCGACGAACAGAAACTGCGCAAGGGGGATCCAGGTCGTCCTGATATCTGCAATGTGTATACACTGCACCAAGCAGTGTCGGCACCCGACAAGCTTACGGAAATCGATCGCGATTGTCGAAGCGGAGCTCTCGGCTGCGGTGACTGCAAGAAATGGCTAGTCGAAAATCTCCTTGCCGATCTTCAACCAATGCGTGAGCGAGCCGCGGAACTGCGCAATAGTCCGGAACGTGTTCTGACCGTGTTGCAGCAGGGGGCGGAACGTGCTCGGGCTATTGCCAAGAAGACATTGGATGACGTGCGTTTCGGCATGGGGTTGGGCTGTCCACGCAAGGCATCATGAGGTTCGGTATTGGGCAGAGATTGACTCGAGTGAGCTGGTGCTGCCTGCGGTGCCTCACCGGTTTCGGCTTGGTTAGTTGCATGATGCTTGGGTGTCGGCGCGAGTCGGTTGACGAGGATCCGGTGCGTCTCGTGCGCGAGTTCATCGAACGCATGCAGCGTGTGCACGGAGATCAGAGGAATTCCCGTGCTGTCTTCGAGTTGCTTTGGTCGCCAGCCCAGAAGAATTTGACGGAACGCGCGTCGCGCGCCAGTGCCCTTGCTGGACGCAAGGTGGCACCGGAAGAAATGATCACCCCGAGTCATTTCACCTTGAGATTCGAACCGAAGCGCATCAGCACGACCACGACTGCCGAGCGTGCCGTCGTGGCGGTTCAGGGCGATCCACCCCTGCGTGAAACGCGCGACGTCCGCTGCGTGCGTGAAGATGGACGTTGGCGCGTCGTGCTCGACCTGCCCGTGCTTCCGCCCATCCAGAAGCGTCCAGAAACGGTCAAGGACGAGTGAGTCATGGAAAAGCAAGAGGGCGCCCATCGGGCGCCCTTTGGCTTCACTAGTTCAATGACTGAAAGACCGCGCGTTCAGTTCGAGAAGAAGATCGCTTCGATCTCGGTCTTGACCTCTTCTTCGGTCTGCTTGCGAGCGATAGCAATCTCCTTCACGATCAGCGAGCGCGCTGTATCCAGCATTCTCCGCTCACCGAAGCTGAGCTGCTTGCTCGCCTTGAGCCGATAGAGATCACGCAAAACCTCGGCGACATCGTAGATGGAGCCAGTCTTGATCTTGTCCATGAACCCGCGATAACGACGATTCCAGGTCTGGGTATCGAATCCAATCGTGCGTTCGCGCAAGATGTCGAAGATCTCCCGAATCTCCTGTTCGCTGATCACCTGCCGCAGGCCTACTGCATTGGCATTCGACACAGGCACCATGATCTTGCGGTCGGTGTCCAGAATTCTAAGCACATAGAAGCGCTGTCGTGAGCCGGCGATTTCTTTCTCGTCGATACTGATGACTTCGGCCACACCTTGTGCCGGATAGACCGCCTTGTCGCCGACCTTGAACTCAACTTCTGGGGCTGCCTGCATCCTAATCTCCTTTGCGACCCACCGAGATTCTGAGCCCAGCTAGCTGGATTCAGATCCCACAAGAGCCTCGAGCGACCTAGAAACGGAAACGCCCACCAACGGCGGGCACGCTTGCAACACACTGAACCGACATTCCATTCCGCAATTCTTCGAGTCAGCGCTCGGACAATTCCGTAAGATCGGTTTCGTCCGTTTCAGATCAGAGGTCGCCAGGCGAGAGACTGTACTTTGAGATCTTTCATCTGTCAACTATTTGGACGCAAATCCCTTCGGATCTGCGAAGAAGACCCGAGAAATCTGAAGCAATTTGACGACTTGTTTCGGCTGCGGCGCAGGCGAAGTCTCGAACGTCGCGCTAACGGGCAGTCCTGCTGGCGACCGCGTGGGCAGGCCTACCACAATTGAGTGCTTGGGATGCAGACCCCACCTGACGTATTCCCAGGAGCGCAGCCGTTCAGCTAGGTGAGAGTCTGAAATAGCATCTCCGACAGCAATATCCCTTGACGTGCAGCTCAATGACAGGGCCCTTCAGGAGTGCAGCACTCCACGCCGCGTGCTGCCTTTCAGATTACGCTGAGTGTCAGACGCTGCTGGGAGAACCGAGCATTTCGTCGATCAAGCCGAAACGGACACCGCGATCCGATATGGTGACGCGCTCGTGTCCAAACACGACTAGCAATGTGGAGAGCATGATGCTTCCCGTGACGATGACATCGGCGCGTTTCGGATCGAGACCCCGGAAGTGACATCGTTGCGCATGCGAGGCGTGGCTCAAGCGATGCGTGAGCAATTGCAAATCTCGAAGCTCTAACACGCAGCCATGTACCTTGGTCGAATCGTACGAAACCAGTTCGAGCAGCATGGCTGCTAGAGTGGTTGCCGTGCCAGCTACGGCAACCAAGTGGCTGTCCGTTGCGGCGAAGTTGACCACGGACAGTGCCGCTCTGGTGTACTCGGCGATCGCATCGAGTGCTGCCGCTGTTGGTGGATCCGTCGAGACGAATCGTTCCGTTAGACGCACGCAGCCCACATCAATGCTCGCGAAGGCATTGGCACGGCCCCCCTGGGTGTCCGCCTGCCCAGCAATGACCTCGGTACTGCCGCCTCCGATGTCGATGACCAGGACTGGTCCCGTGATGCCCAGTCCCGACAATGCCCCACGGAAGGTGAGCTCGGCCTCGACCGTCCCCTCGATGACTCGTGGAGCGACGCCAAGAAGTTCGGTGGCTCGCTTGGTGAAGAGGTCAGCGTTGCCCGCGTCGCGCAGCGCACTCGTGCCCACGACCGCAAGCTGATCCACGCGCAGTTCTCCGAGTGTTTCGGCGTAGCCCCGCAGGCACTCGAGGGTTCGCTCGATTGCGTCGGGTGCCAGCTGTCGGGTCCGGTCTACGTCCTGCCCGAGGCGTGTGATGGTCGCGCGATCCAACAGCACAGGGTGATTACCTGCCGAATCGCGCTCCACGACGGTCAAGAGCACGCTATTGGTGCCGATATCGATGGCGGCAACTCGCAAGCTGCGTCCTAGCGAGTCAGGCTGTTGAGATTGAGCATTTCTTCGACGTCAGGCTGGATCACCAATTCGACGCGGCGGTTCTTCTTGCGATTGTCGTCCGTGTCGTTCGGGGCCACGGGGTCGGTCTCGGCGTACCCTGCGGCGCTCCACTTGGCGGGATTCAGACCTCCGCCCAGCTCCCCCGGCTGAGTCAAGAACTCGACCACCGTGCGGGCGCGCATCGCCGACAGGCCCCAATTGTCCAGGAACGGCCCGCCTTTGAGCGGCTTCGAATCGGTGTGCCCTGCCACCTGGAATTCGCGTGCGGAGAGCTGAGTGTCACCCCGGACGACCTCGGCCACCTGCTTGAGGATATCCTTGCCCTCCTTGCGCAGGGTGGCGCTGCCCGAATCGAACAGCACGTCACCGGGAAGTTGGATCAGCATACGGTTGTCCCGTGTTTCCACTTTGAGGCCGAACTCGGTCAGCTTCTGCAGCTTGCTGCGGAGCGCATCGAAGCGTTTCTTCAGCTCGTCCAGCTGTTTTGCGCGCTGAGCGTACTCCTCGAGGGCCTTCTTCTGCTGCTCGAGGCTGGCGCTGAGATTGTCGAGATCGACGCCGCGTTCGCGCAACTGTTTCTTCAGTTCCGTGACCTCGTTCTGGGCGTCGGCAAAGTCTGTGTCGCACTTGCGACGCGCCTGCTGCTGCTCCGCGAGCTGCCCGCGCAGGTTCTCGTTTTCGCGCACCTTCTGGTCCCACTCCTCTTGCGAGTAGCCACAGCCGGTGAGAAGGAGTGCCAGTGGGCCAATGAATGCCAGGGTGCGGAACGGGGCAAGTGATCTCATAGGTGACAACCTCGCGAGTTCGGGCTCGGGTCGAACTCTCAGCCATCGGGTATCGCGCGCCTCGGACTCCGTCAAGCGCTCGTGCGTTCGACAGATACGTTAGGACCGCGTCGGATCTTCGTCGCTGCCTCGATGCCTGCGTTGTTAGTGAAGCGATCCGTGCCAGTTTGGTGGCGCCGAGTGATGGGAATTCGTTCGTTGCCCCTTGCGACCAACAAAAAAAGACAGGGTCGTGGAGTGGGGCCACTTACGCCAGCCATCGAGCCGGCAGTCCTCGGCCCAATTGCCGAATACTGAACTAATTTCGCTGACTTAGGCTGGTTGTACGGCAGTGCAAATCTGCGCCGCTTGAAAGCAATGCGGGGTCGATCCAAGGATCTTTTCGGTACTTTGGAATTTGCAATGCATTTTTTTCATTGACAGACCGCCCTAGGTGGCAATATACGTCTTGCAACATACTCTCGAATACGGCGAAAGCCCGACCCGGGAGCAGACAGGGAGAAATCAAATGGCCGCAAAGAAGAGCAAGACCAAGACCGCCCGCAAGGCACCCGCAAAGAAGGCCCCGAAAGTTGCCAAGAAGCGCACTGTGAAGCGCGCCAAGAAGGCTGCTAAGAAGGTTGCCAAGGCCGCCAAGGCCCCCGCCGCCCCCAAGGCCGCGAAGAAGGTTGCCAAGCGCCGCGTCAAGCGCGCCAAGAAGGCTGCGTGAGACGCAAAGCGGTCGGGCTAGTGGGTGAAAACCCCGCCCGACCGGCCGGGGAGGTGAGCTAGGTGCCCCGCATTTCATAGTCACCGTTGGAGCATGCGCTCCGACGCACCTCCCCCAAATCTCGAGCAGCCGCAAAGCCGAAGCACGACGACGGTGGAGCCTGCGGAGGTTGGTCCGGCAACGGGTCACCTTTTTTGGGTTCAGAAGCGAATGGCTCGGCGGATAGAGCACGCGAGAGGATCTTCCCTTCGCGTGCTCTTGTCGTTTGTGCGCCCAGCATGGGCGCTGTCTTGCGGGTGCAAGTCCCGTCGAAAGGAGACCATGGCTCAGCGGGAGCTGGCATCGCTGCGAAGGGCAATGCAGCGCTTGCCGTAGGCGGCTTGCAACTCTTCTAACCTGTCCTTGGTCGGCTCAAGGCCGAATGCGAGCCGCAGGCGCCCCTCCAGTTCATAGGCGCGGTGTTCGCTCTGCATCACGCGTTCGACCAGCTCGGGGCAGAGGAGCGCACTGTTTGACCTGGCGAGGTCGTCGAACGACGGAGCGTCCCTTTGATGCAGCATCAGGTGCAAGAGCCTTGCTGCGTTTGAGGCATCGCTGTGTGTTCGTGGCAGAAGAAACACGCCAGCATCGAGAAGCACACCTTCGGAGATATCGGCGTAGCAGACGAAGGCCAACTGGACCTGCCCATCGAGGATCGCTCGCGCCTCTGTCAAGCCCCGCAATAGCTGAACAATCCGTTGAGTCTGTGCAGCGTTGGCTTCGGCATGCGCAGGGCACCTCGAGTTGGGTTGGCCGCCATGCAGCCAACCCATGACGGCAAGAAAAAGTGCTATCGTGAGGGCTACCAGGTGGAACGCCCATCGTGCTTGCCGTGGATACGATGCGGCTTGGGTCAATGTAGGTGCGTGCGGCGCCGACGACTGACGAGCCAAGCGCCAAGGCCCATCGCCCAGAATGCTGCTGCTCCGGAGACTCTGGTATTCGGGACGCCGAGACTGCAACCGCTGCTTGGCGGGGAAGACGATGACCCAGCGCCCCCGACCCCACTCGCGGTCATGCAAACCGACAGTGTGGAGCAAGTGCCCTCGCTGCAGCGGCCATCCGCCGAACAGAAGCCGACGACGCTCTGGACCGTGAAGGGACCTCCATTGGAAGCGCCTTGAATGTCCACGACGCAGAGAGCCTTTGCTTGGCACCTACTGCCGCCAGTACAGCGGGACGCGTCGGCGCTGCAGTCGTCTGCTTTGCAATAGGGTCCGGCATGCGACGCTACGCCAATGCTGCCTGCCGGGCAATCCGCGGGCGGCAGCCCGACTACGTCAGCCCACGCCTGGTTGCAAAAGACCACAAAACACAGCATAGCCCCCAGCCCAATACCCTTTGCCCACATCACTACGCTCCCTTGCCAAGAACAAGTTGAGCCTAGCATGAATCGAGTAGCACGAAGAAATCGCCGCGAGACCTCAGGGGCTCGCGGCGATGGTTGAGTCTTCAGTGCGCTGCAATGCTAGCTTTCGCAGGATGTCCAACGTCTTAGTGACGTTGATGATTGCGCTCATTCTGCTGGCGCTGCATCTCGACCCCAGCCACGCCGCCAGCCACGGCACCCGCGGTGGCGACGAGCAATCCGCGCCGGCTAGCGGATTTGCCGGGGACCTGACACACACAGGCGCTTGAGTATTCACCCATGTAGACCATTCCAGCGGCTTCCATGCCTTGGCTGGTGCACTTCTGCTGGCAGGCGGAACGCCCACCTTCCACATGGGGACTACCGGTGAATGTCGTGGCGCAGCCAGCGAGCCCAACGGCGAGCGTGCCCAAGAACAATAGAATCAAGTACTTCATCTTCGCGTCTCCGGTGTTACTTGCCAATATCAAGGCGCTGGAACCGTCCAAGCGGTGGTCGCGCCCTGCTGGATCGTTGCTCGGGACTTGTTGTAGCTCATCACTCCACCGACAATTCCGACGGTCAGCCCTCCGGCTATGAGGGAGCTGCCGAGCACGTGCCCTCCCGTTGAGTCGCTGCTGCCAGCCAAGATGGCGCCCCCCGTGAGCAGGGCAGCGCCAGTGACGACCAAGAGCGTTGGTACAACGGGGATCCATTCCGGTGGCTCGAACTTGCCTGGCGCGCGTACGTAGTAGTTGATTCCTGGGCTGACCAAGAGCTCATCGACATCACCATGGTCATTGTTGGCGCGCGCAGCATTCATGAAGAGCTTGTAACGACCCAGCGGTAGATCCACGACGCATGGGGTCGTGCAAAGGTCACCGGATCGCGTCGGAGCAATCGTCGCGCCAGGTGGCACGAAGGTAGTATCCGCCTGGGCCGTGAGCTTCATCGCGGTGTCGGTCGTGCTGAGCACGACGCGACCGTTGCCCGCGAGAACGGGTGCGGTTGGTAGCGCGACGGTTGGCGTAACTTGCGGTGGTGGTGTTCTCGGCTCCAATTGTCGCGGTGCACCCGCACACGCCGACAAACCCAGCGCAGCCAGACCAAGCATCAAGAGCGACCGATTTCCCATCACGTTGCAGCGACCATAGCCGCAAAGTCGACAGGTTGTCGACGACTTGGTGTGCCTGCGACGCCCCGGCACGGCGAGTTTTGGGGCTTTTGGGCCGGAGAACCGCGGGTCCGTCGCGTGGGCACGGGCGCGGCTAAAAGGACTAGAATCGAGCGACTAGTCCCCCAGATACAACCTCAGGGCGGCGGCTGCAGCGCGCCGGTCGAACTGGACACCGGACAACGCCTCGCGACGCGAGATGTCCTCGAAGAGCTGCATCAAGTAGCCATGAAATGCGAGGCACTCCTGGCTGGCGTTGGCTAGCGTCGTTGTGGCAACGAGTTCGGACTCCTCCAAATGGCCGACGATTTCCATGAATGCGTCGAAACGCGGGTAGTCCGAGGCGCGCAGGAGCGGATAACCCATGGCGCGAAAATAGGCAAGAAACTCCCGAACGAAGGACAGACCTGCAATGGCACTCCAGCGGTCTTCGGTCGGTTGCTGAGCGGCCTTCGACGCAAACGCGCGGACGATTTGAGCAAACATCCACACATCGCGGCGCAGCCGCTCGCTGGTTTCCCTTCGTGCTGCAAGGTCGTCGAAAACCCCTTGGTCTTCAAGGTTAACGCCGAGGGCCTTGCCCAGGAACAAGATGGCATTCTTGAGTGCTGGACGTAGACAGCTGACGGCCGTCTTCAGGGTCGAGCGAACCTCGCTTTCCGACTTGGCCTCGTGGGGGGCGATGAGCTCGTGATAAAAGACACGACGCATCTCGAGGCGCAAGTTACCGGCAATCCCCTCGAGAGCACTCTTGATGCCAATCAGCCGATACCCGAGCGCGCGGAATTGGTCGCGGCTTTCCAAGAGCTCTGTCGCGTTTGCGCTCATCACCGACTGTTCGAAACTCGAACCCAAAAGTTCTCCGGAGCGTTGACGAAGGTAGTCGGAGAGCGCGCGAGCATCCGACCGCAATACGCTCAGCACCAGATAGGCTCGACCGGCGACGCGACTGCGCTTGCTGGCGCTTTCAACAGCGAGCTGATCCAATAGTTGGATGTATCGCAGCATGCGAAACAACGACAGGAAGGTCAATGCAACCAAGCGGTGTGCCTCTTCCCCGGGAACACTGCGGATCAGATCGAGCACCTGACTACTCTTGATTCGATCGAATTCCGGGCGAAACTCGAGGGCGGTCAAGGGGTTGAAGTAGGTATTGCGACCGACCTCACGCTGAACCAGTGAAAGGACGGCGTAGAACGTTCGATAGGGAACCCGTGGCGCACGCAGCGTTCCCTCCAGAACCTCGAGGATGCTCGTGAGCTCATGGCGCAACACCACCAAGCTGTCCTCGGGACTGCGTTGTTTCGTGCCTTCGTGCAATAGACGGGTGCGCGCGGAGTCCTCTGGGACGACGGTCTCGAGGTACCGATGAAAAACGAAGGCCTGGTCACGGCTGCCAAGTAGCTGTCGAGACAAAGCAACCGCGCGTTGCATGCCGTCGCGAAATAGCCCTGTGGCTTGTCGAAAGTCTTGGGCAACGATAGGCGCGCGACGCAGCGGTCCGGTGTGATTGCGTGGATTGGCAAAACAGGCGGTCGCCTTGAGTAACACCTCGAGCTCAAATAGGGAGTCCTCTTTCGCATCCAGTTCGAGCGTCGAGAACCAAGTATCGCGCTGGGCGTGCTGCTCCTTCTGCAATGCGCGGGTGCGGCTCAACAGGTCGTCGACACCGGTGAGTGACGAAAGGAGTCGCAGCGATGGGCTCTTCGGTTTCATGCGCGGTCGGAACAATGTCGCAGTTGTCGCGCAAAATCGCCAGCGCGGAAAGCGCGCGAGGCACGGACGCTGGCTTGGTCGGCCGTCCTTCAGTCCCTCTTTCGCGCTCGGGCAGTCGTGGCCTTGTCAGGCTCCGTGGCATTGTGCTCATTGAGCAGGTCGAAGGCGTCGACCGCGCTGCGGTTGGTCGCGCCCATACGTTGACGCACGCGCTCCAGCCAATTCCCACCGGTGAATGCTGCTGCGTAATCGGAAGCGAGGGCGTCGAAGCTCTGGCGATCTCCGAGGGCCAGCAGAAGCGTCAGCTGTTCGCGCAGGCGCTGGTCGACGATGACACGAGTAAAGGCATCGCTCGAACTGGGGCCGTAACCAGCGCCATGGCGCGTGGCATCGCCCTCGAGTACTCCAATCAGGCGTGCCACGGCACGCTGCCCATTCGGCAACACCGCGGTGCGGTCGGACCGACCCAGAGTTTGCGACAAAACACGATGGAGAAACGGCTGAACCAGTAGGTGTTCACGCAATCGCGGATCCCAATTCCCGTCGAACTCGACGAACAATGGGCGCGCATCGGCCAGTCCCGACATCGAATTTTCGGAAGGTCGTCCGTTGATCGCGAGATCACGCAGCAAGGCCGTCAGATTGGGCTCTGCTGCCAGGAGCAGGGCGACGACCCGAGGATCGGTGGCACGTTCCAGCGGAACCACGAGAACGTCGGGACGCAAACCCTCAGCGAGCTTGGCCGCATGGATGCGTTCGACGATGGCCTGGGTTCGGGCCAGGACTATCGCTCGAGCGGGCAGATCCGCGAGAGCTTCGTCCGTCCAGGCTTCGGCCCCGAGGTCCTGGTAATGCTCGGTTGCGTACGTTGCCGCCTCGCTTCGGGCAAACACCGTGACCGCCTGGGACACTACGGCCAGCGTCGTTGCGAGTGCTGCGGCATTGGGTTTGCGGATCGTCGACCAATGAATGACGTCGCGCAGCCCGTGGGCAGCCATCGAGGCCAGAATCACGCCGCCAATGAGGGCGATGGCGCCGCCGCGATCGCCAGAATCGGCGCGCTCCAAGGGGATAAGGACGAAGGAGACACCGAGCGTAACCAGGACCCAAACCGCTTGATGCCGTCCCCGACCCAGGCCCATGAGAATGAGCCCCACGACAGCCAAACCGAACCAGATGGGTCCCACAATCGTTATCCATTGGTCCAGGCGTGCACCGTAGTCACTGAACGGACGCAGGGTACTAAGGCTTGCAAATGGCGCGTGCTCCACCGACGCTCCGGGCAGCCCCCGTGGTGCAAAGTACCAGGGAAGGCCAACGAGCAGGCACGGCGCTCCAAAACCGCCAAGCATCCAAAGTCGGCTGGATCGCGGGATGCGCGATCGGTGAATGGTGAACAAGGTCAACCCGACCAAAATGACGAGCAGCCCGACCAGATGGCTCTCGAGCCAGGTGACAGCCGCGACGCTACCAACCAACAAGGCTTGTCCTGACTCCATCGGTGCGACCGGCGCCATAGGGACGCGTGTTCGAACCTCAACGAGGTGAACAATTAGCACAATGCTGGCAAGTCCTGCAGCCGCGGCGACCAACGAACCATTCGGTCGCGTTGCTCCACATTGGGCCGTCGTTCCAAGGCTTATGACTAGCGATGCCCCCAGTGCCAGCCAACATCTTGACCAGGCATTCGGGGGATCGCGGTCTAGGCACTTGTGCGATAGCTGATAGGCGAACCAGGCTGCCCATGCTGCACCAAACGCGGAGACCATGCTCAGACGCTGAACCTGTGTGCCGAGCGGCACGAGGCGGAGAACCCAGAAAAGCACTGCGGACGCCACGCCCTCGCCACCGATGGCGACGCCAGACATGCCCTGGATGGTCGCGTAGTCCCCGAGCCATGAACCGCTAGGACTGGCTCGCCAGGCTGACAGCATCCACGTGATAGCGAAGGCACTCATGGCAAAATAAGCACCTCTGCCTACGCCCTTGCTCTGCAGCAATGCTTGCGAATCCGTCACCCCGCCACTTCTGCCACGGTTCGCTCTGATTCGCCCAATTTGACGTCTTGCGTAGGAGCCGCCTAGACCAAATCGGGGACTAGGGACTGTCAAGGTCGAATCAGTGCCCAGCGGCATTGCGCATCTGGCAGTCAAGGCGAGCCTGGATACCGGCCCACCGCCATGCCAACGCGTCTGACGAGTTGCCTGCTCAACCGGCCCGGCCGCGACTACTGCAAGTGGGTCGTCGAACCGTGTCAGGCGTCTGGAGCAACAGCAGCGCTCCAGGCATGAGCGGACTCACACTGAACGACTCGTCAGACAATGACGACAATTGGCGTTGCCGAGGAATTTGCCGTCCGCACCACCGTGGTGCGCTGCGGTTTCGCGTCGCGCAAGCTGCTTTGTGCGTTGCTTAGTCTCACCGTCACCCACGAGTGCACACGTGAACAAGAACACCCATGCTGCTTCGCGCACGCGAGGAATATTTCGCCCTGCTCGCATGCACTGCTCTACAGTTTACAATTGGATCCGAGCAATTCGTGATTCGCGCGTCACGGGATGTTTTCAAGGCTGCCGCTCATGTTAGAATTCCATATGAGAGGATTCCGCGAATGCTCGCACCGACTATCGTGACGTTGTAATGTACAGGGCCCGTTCACGGCTACCATCAACGACCTCCACTTACCGATTCAGTAATTAAGGGCATTCGATGTCTACACCGTCCGACGAGTCGCGAAATCTGCCTCAAGCATCGACCGGGCCCGCCATCAACGGCACCGGCGTCGTCCCACCGCTCGAGGCTGTTGAGTATCTGCGCAACGACGGCTGGCGCAACCTCGCCACGGACTGCCCCGCGATCGATGACGTCGAGCGGCGCATGGGCATGGCAGATTTCCTTGACGCGGTCCTTTCTGCCATTGGGGATCGTGCAGACGCCAGCGTCGAGGACTTTCGGCGCACGATGTCTCACTTGGGCGGGTTGGCGCGCGACTCGCTACGGACTCGTCAACCCCATCCCAGTCTTGGAATCGAACTCGTTCGAATGCTCCACGTCCTTGCCAGCGTTGCCGGAGAGATCGACGATCTCGAACTCTGGCAGCGCGCGCTTGAGTGGCAGGTCTGCGCGCGTATACCCGGGACGCCCCGGGCCCAAGCCTATGGGGTTCTGGCAGATTTTCTCGCAGAACGTGCAGGGGACACCCAGGCAGCTGGGCGAACCTGGATTCTTGCTGCGCGCGAAGCGGGGCTCGATGCCAGAGATCGACGCGTCACTTTGGGCTACTGGGAGCGCGCCTTCGCAATCCTGGGCGATGACCGCGACGTAGCGGAGTCCTTGGTGACGGCCTACGCCGACGTCGGCGATTGGGCCGCCGCGGTGGCCCCGTTTGGAGCGCTGCTGCGAAAATCCGAGCAACCAGCCGAGGTAGAGCACTGCATTGGGTTGCTGCTAGCATTGCGGGAGCCTGCCGTGGCGCAACGCGCCAGCGTGCAATATGGGGCGCTCGTCGATGAGGTGCTCTGGAGCGTGAGTGCCGACAGCGCGGTCTTCGGTCGTGCTCTGATGCTGGCAAAAGCGCAGGTGTTCTCGGCAGATTCGGATCGCGCCGCTGCTGCGGTGGATGCCTACTTTGCGTTGCTCGAGTCGCATGTCCAAGACGAGGATCTCACCGAGCTTTGCGCGTTCATTCGTCGTCACCCCGAGCCGACTTGGCGCCATGAGCAACTGGCTCGGGTCTACGAGTGGCGCATCGCGCGCGCCACCGATGCAGGTCCAATTCTCTTCGAGTGGGCACGCTCGGAGGAGACCGAATTCGGCGATCCCGGCGCTGCAGCGAGCCTCTTCGAACGTCTGGTATCGCAAGATCCGACCAATCAAGCCGCATTGCGCGAGATCCGTCGTCTTCGCCAGACCATGGGTGATTGGGACGGCGTTGAACTGGCGCTCGGTCGTCTGGGCGAGCTAGTTTCGGAGCCCAAACGGTCCGAACTCGATCTGGAACGCGCGGAGATCCTCAGCGGCAGGCTCGCGTGCCATGAAGCAGCCCTCGAACTTGTGGTGAGCGCTATGGGGCGCCATGCTGATCCAGCGCGAGCTCGAGCCTTGCTGACGTCCTTCTTGCAGCTGGAAGGCTCCGAGTTGCGGATGACCGCTGCCGAGCGTCTCGTCGCGCTCGCAGAGGGATCGCCGACCGAACGCCTGCCGCAGCTACGCCTGGTATTGACGGCCACCCGGGATTTGGCCAATGACGGCACGGGTCAAGGGGGGTCCTTGCGGTCGGGCGTACTGCGGCGTGAGTGGTTCGAGCAGGCGGTTAGCGCTTGGACCACCGTGGACGAGGACGGTTTCGCCTTGGCCTCGGAAGCCGTGGTCGAATTTCCGGACTCGGACGCACTTTGGGATGCGCTCGGACCGTGGTCGAACCACTCCTCGCGGGCGCACGAAATCGTGGAACTCTATGGGCGTGCCATCGAACGCACGTCGGATCGCGAACTCGTCGAGCAGTTGGGCAAGAAGATGGCCGCGTTCGCTGAATCGGCCAACGTCGATGTGGCAGCCGTACTCGCCGTGCTCATGAAGGTCGTGCGGAGTGCGCCTGGCGCGCGTTGGGCTCTCGACCGAGTCAAGCTTCATCTCGGCGCGCAGGGGCGTTGGAACGACCTGCTCGAGCTCTACGAAGGCGCCATGGAAGAAGCGCGCTCGAATGGCGACGCAGCGAACGAGATGCATCTGCTCACGGAGGCTTCGGTTACGGCTAAGGATCTGGCTTCGGATCCCGAACGGGCCATCCGCTATTTCGAACGTATTCTCGAACTCGATCCCAAGGACGCTCGAACCGACTCTGCCCTGGAGCGATTGTACGAGCGCTATGGCCATACCGAGCGGTTGGTCGAGCATCTGTCAAAGCGTGCAGGTCAGTTGGCAGGCACGGAGTTGCGAGCGCTCGACGAGCGTATCGCATCGCTGTGGATCGAAGCGGGCCACCCCGACCCGGCTCTCGAGGTCGTGCGTAACGGACTAGAAAACAACGGCGAGTGGCCGGCAGCCGTCAAACTTCTCGAACGCATCTTCGAGATGCCATCGGCTCGGGCGACAACGGGTACGGACGAGATCTCGACCGCGGAAATGGCGGCGCAGCTGCTGGCTGGCATCCATCGTACGACAGGTCGCCACGCTGACCTTACGCGCCTGCTGCGCGACGCCTTGCCAATCGTGCCGAATTCGCAGCGCAAGCTGTTGCTGTTGACCGACCTTGCCGAAACACTCGAAACCTCGCTCAACGACGAAGTTGCGGCTCTCGAAGTGGTCGGCGAGCTCCTCATGCTCGATCCGGCAGAGGAATGGCATCGCGTTTGGCTTGGGCGTCTTGCCACACGGCTCGGCGTACCCGAGAAACGGGTGGACCTGTTGCTGCAAGCCGCTGGCGCTACGGATCAGGTTCCGGCCAAGGTGCGTCTCTTGTCTGAGGCGGCGCAGGTAACACGGGATTCGCTCAAGGATCCTGCGCGGGCCATCGAGCTTTACGGACAGGTGGTCGAGTTTGGGGTCGATTTGCCGGAACTGGTGCTAGACGCGCTGCGCGCCCTCGATCCGTTGCTTGCGTCGCTGAATCACGCGGAAGAACGCTGCAACGTACTCGAGTGCCTCGCCGAATCGGCGGAAGATGATGATCTGCGCCTATATGCGTTGCGCGCGGCGGCCCAGCTAGCAGCGCATACCTTGCGTGACGTGGATCGCGCAGCCACCAACTGGCGTGCCTTGCTCGACGAAATCCCCAACGACGCTGAAGCGCTCGAGGGATTCATCGTGGCTCTCGAAACACAGGGGCGGTGGCCCGACTTGGCCCAAACGCTCTCGTATCGGGTCAACATAGGCAAGAAGCCGATCGACACGCGCAAGGACCGAAAGCGCCTTGCTGAACTGTATGCGGCGCGTTTGGATGAGCCGAATGCGGCACTCTCGGAGTGGCAAGGTCTCTTGGCAGAGGATCCGACGGATTACGCGTCGCGTGATGCCATGGCCGCGTTGCTTGAACAGCTCGAACGTTGGCCCGAGCTAGTCAATCATCTCGTTGCCCAACTGCCCTACGCCGATCCGCCGGAGGAACTGTATCGTCGGTTGGCGGTTGTGCATCGCGATCGCACGGGCGACCTGCGTGCCGCCATACAAGCGCTGCTTTCCGCGGGCGAAAGACTCGAAGCCGCAAAACTGTTGACCAAAGGTCCTGCTGCCACTCTCGACGACGCAAGTCTGCGCCTCGAGGTAGCTGCCAACCTGACGGAGCATGGCCACGCGCAAGAAGCAGTCGAGGTCGTGGCCTTCCAGATTCGAATCTATGCGGATCGGAAGCCAAAGGAGCGCAGCGTGGTTCATCTTGAACTGGCGCGTGCCTTCGTGGCAATTGGCGAACGCGATCAAGCAATGGCTGAACTCGACAGTGCCGTGGCGATCGATCCGACCAACCCCTCGATCTTGGCCATGCATGGCAAGCTGGCACTAGAACTCGACGTTCTGCCATCTGCCGAACAAAGCTACCGAGCGCTCTTGCTGATGTCGATGCACACGAGCACGGGCCAGTCTCAACTGCCGGCGCTCGCGGTCTTGTACTTCCGGTTGGCACAGATCGCGGAGCGGCGTAATGACCGAGACCGAGTCGATGAACTCATCGCTTCGGCGTTCGATGCGGCCCTGACCAGCGAACAGCAGACACGTGAGCTCGAGCATGCCTTGATCGAAGCACGGGCTGACGATTTGCTGTTGCGCACGCTGGACAATCAACTCGAGCGGGCTGAAAACCCGGAGAAGGCCGCCGAGATCCTGATTGACTTTGCAACGCGGCGCCTAAAATTCGGGGAACCCTCGGCGATCCTGCTTAGCCGCCTACGTGACCGGACGGATCAGTTGTCGAGCACCCTTTCCGGAATGTCCAATTCTGAGATGGTACTGCGCGCGCACCGTCCACTCGTGGCCTTGTATCGACTGCTTGGCGATACCGAGTGCGTATTGGCCCTGCTGATGACCTGGAGTGGTCGTTTCGGCTCGAGTGCGGCAGGAGTAGAACTCCAAGTCGAAGCCGCGAAATTGATGCTCGATTTCCCGGATCGCCGTGTCGAAGGGATCGAGGCGTTGCTCGCAGCGTGGAATCGCGATCCCAGTCGAGATGACGTGGCCGACGTCTTGGCGTCGGCGCTCGAAACCGAGAAACGCTACGACGAACTAAGCAACCTGCTGCGTGACCGTATCACCCGTGCAGAGCGCGCACGCAAGACCGATCACGCCAACGCGCTGCGTCTTCAGCTAGGTGAACAACTCGAACGTATTGGCCAATTCGACAACGCTGCCGTCGCCTACGAATCGATCATGACGGCCACGACGGTGCATCGTCGAGAGGCGCTTGAGGCGCTCGCCCGGGTGCTCGGCGCGCTCGACAAACATTCGGACCGACTGTGCCGCGTGCTCGAGAGTCTGCTCGAGATCTCCGAGGGACGAAAAGCCGCGGAAGTGGCTCACCAAATGGCGCTGATCTTCGAGCAGCTCAGGGATCAGTCGGGCTTCGAGCGAGCACTGGGCCATGGCTTCGCGCAGGATCCCACCTTCGAACCACTGCGCAGTCTGCTCGTGACCATGTACCGCAAGCAGGGCCAACTCGCCAAGGCGCGTGCGACACTCGAATACTCAGCGGAACGCTCACCGCGCGATCACGCCATTGCCGCAGAACTCGTCGACATCTGCGAGGCCCTGGGGGACACCGAAGGTGCTTTGACGGTGCTCGAGCGGGCTTTGGCGCAGGTGCCGGACAACGCAGAACTCAATCGTCGCCGCTGGCAATTGCTCATCATTGCGGGTCGTCACGTTGAGGCTCTCGAAGCTTTGGAGCGAGAGCATGCTCGCGGTGGAGTGAGTCCGCTCGAGTTGGCGCACGCGATCAAAGACTCTGGGTTGGCGGAGAACTCCCGCAACTACCGCCTGCGCGAGGTCGATCTGCTCATCGCCGCCAAGGCCGAACAGGTGGCACGCGAACGTCTAGTCGACTGGACTCGGACGCACTCGGACGACGCCGAGGCTTATCGGCTACACGCCAAATTGGCGGTCGGTGCCAAGAATTGGAGCGAGGCGGCGGATGCGCTGGCGCGGTTGGTCGAGCTGGCTCCCGCTGAGGGTGCCGTTGCGGCCGCACTCGATCTGTCGATAGCCTGTGAGAAGCTGGCAGATCCGGCGCGCGCCATCCCGGCTCTCGAACGGGCCAAGTCGCTCGTTGCCGAACACGAAGAGCTCGAACAAAGGCTGCTCAGAACCTACGAAAATGCAGGGTTGCATGATCGTATGGGCGCGCTCTTCCTCGAGCGTAGCCAGCGGCCGACGGCCGACGGGGCACGACTCGAGCTACTCGAGCAGGCAGCAACCCACTTCTTCGAGGCCAACGCGCCATCCCAAGCGCTGGCAGCTCTGGAGCAGGCAGAGGTGCTCGATCCAGAGCGGCTGTCGATTGCGCTCTCGAAAGTCAAAGCCTTGCGCCTGCTCGATGCGCGTGGGCGTGCTCTCGATGTGCTAAATGATCATACGGCCCCCAACCGGCATCAACGTGACAAGGACCGGTATCGCCTATTCGAAGAGTTGGCGACGCTGCACCTGGAGCAGGACGAGCTCATGGAGGCGTTCGACGCCCTTGCACAGGCACACAAGCTAGACCGCGCTCAGCCGCGGATTGCGTTGCTGCTTGGCCTCGTCGCCGCTGATCTCGATGACGTAGCCACGGCGTCGACTGCGCTGCGCGCTGCAGTGGCCGCCCCCAAGACCAACGACGGCAAAGCATTGTCCGCTACCGAGCGCGCCAGTGCCTACATTGAGCTGAGTCGCATGCAGCTGTTGCGTGGCAGTCAAACAACCGCCCGACAGATGCTCGACAAGGCCATCGAAGAAGACCCCAACCACCACCTAGTTTCAGCGCTGGCTCAAGCAATGCAACGGCACTAAGCCGCTTCGAGGAAGATATCCATGGCAGACGCACAGAATCCGATCCCTTCCCCTCAGTCTGGCGATTCCGATGACGTGGAGCTGGCGCTCGAGACGTCTCAGCGCCTGTACAAGAACGGGGATAATGTCGAAGCGTTGAAGTGGCTCAGGCGTGCCGCCAATTCTGCCGAAGAGGCAGGCGACGACATGCGTCAGTTGCAGCTGGCTAGAGTCGCGGCCGATCTTGCCGCAGTGGTGAATGCGGGGCCACAGGTACTGACTTCGGCGCCATCGTTGAAGCCCAGCGCCGCGCCGGCTGCAGCAAGTCGACTACCTCAGCCGCCGGCAAAGCAACCACCGCCAGCGCCGTCGGCGCGGCCCGGTTCAACCGCGCCGGCAAAGCCATCGGTTATGCCAGCTGCAAGTGGTACGCCGCAGCCCCCGTCGGCGTCGACGGGTGGCCCGCCGCCATTGCCGCAGAACAAACCGCGCTCGGCCTTCCCAGTTGCTGCGTCGCCAGGACGTCTTGCACCAGAGTCTCAGCCGCCACCGCCTCAGGTAAGCGAGTCGCAGGTGCCGCCCGCACCAAAGCCAGCGACCGTGAGCCTCAAGCCGAAGCCTGCCGAACCAGCTGCGTCGGGGATCATGAACCTGGGAAAGCCCAGCGCCACCCCTACGCCGTCAGTTGCGCCGATCAAGACTGAAAACAAGCCCAGCTCGAGCATGCCGAGCGGGTTCATCGACATCAGTGCGTCCCGCGGCGCCGTGCGCGTGTCGGTGCGCGTCTCGGCGCGCGACGAGAGCCTGATGATTGTGCGTCCGCTCGCCCAAGGGCAACGGGTTCCGCCGGGTGCTCGAGAAGCGCGTCTGGTGTTCGACGAAGCGTCGGTCGCGCTCAATCAGTCGCACGGCGAGTAGCCTCGCTGTCGTTGCGGTACGACTAACCCAAACCAGGCGAATGCTCGACTCTTGTCGGCGCGTTCGCCTTGGTGTCTTCTTCCTTCTGGTCGGGGCAGTGTGATTGGCGCCTTGGCTTCGGACTGCCGATTGGCGCTACGCCAACCTACTGAAGCACCGAACCGACCTGCGTCTTGCAGCCAACGCTGAAGAACAAGGACGACCCGGCTTGCTTTACCGTATCGCAGGTCACGTTGCACAAGTGGATGGTCGATGGCGAGTTGGGGTCATTGTAGTACCACCCAGCACTCGACCCGCAGTTGTTGACCTCGCCCACGTAGGGCGTCACGATCGGCTCGCCACTTGGGCCGCAGATCCCAAGGTTAATCTTGTCCGCCGCGATGGCTTCGCCGGTAGGTGGAGCCGGAATATCCAGATCGCAGGGGATGACGGCATCGGCGCGGATCGCATTGAGAGCCGTCAGCATGGAACCTGCGATGTCGTTGGTATCCGTGAGGTAGGCGTGCTCTGTGCCACCGGCAGTCGCGATGCGGTCGAGCTGTGTCAAAGAGCTTCCTTGCCCGTTGTTATTGGCTGTAACCCCCAAAACGTAGACCTCGGTTCCGGAGCTGCCATTGTAACACCGGGTCGCTGCCTGCTCGGCGAGCTGTATCGTCGCATTGCACGAGTGCTCCGGAATACCGTCGGTTACTAGCAGAATGACGACCTTGTGATTGGGATTGTCTGCCTTCCAAGCAGTTGTCTGCGCGCAGGCGCCGTCGATGGCAAGATGCGTTGGTGTTCCGCCCTCAGGCATGCCGGCTTCGAGCGTATCTATGAGTGCCGTCGCATTGCCGGGCAGTGGTGATATTTGTACTGCTGCTTGCGAGTAGTGCTCGACAGAACAGACGACGGGGTCACGATTGGCATCGAGCGCGTGGTTCCCAAAAAACGCGAGCCCGACACCGATGCCATTGCTGTCAGGGTCTTGCAAGAACGAGCGCATCGCGCTGCGCACGGGAGTCAGGCGCCAGACTTCTCGGTTGGCTTCGTTCTGAGGCAAGCAGCAACCAGATTGGTTCACCGTGCAGCTCATCGAACAGGAGAGGTCGAACATCACCAGAATGTCGAGCGGAATTGACTCGCCCTCGTAGGCAGCGCCGACACAACCAGTATCGTCTGGCTGGGGTGTGCAGGAGTTCGACGTCGGGCTCCCGATCGGTGGTCCGCCGGTGCCGCTCGCGGTTCCACCCGCGGCAGTGAAGATGCTCGACGAACCACCGAGGCTTCCGTTGTCTGCGCCGTCGTCCGTGCCCTGTTTGGAACAGGACGGCGTGAGCCCGAGAGCGGAAAGACCCAACAGCATCAAGCCAATGGAACTGACAAGACGGCGCATCGATTCTCTCCTCGCGGTGCAATGCCCAAGCAACTCCCCAATCATGAAGCAGAAGGGGCGTCTTGACCACCCCTGCCTTTGGCGCCAACGGCGTTCTGGACTCTTGCACCCGAGTAGAGTGATGTGCGCGCATGTCGCGTCGTGCAACGAACTGTCATATGGCTGCAATTCGTCACCTCAATGTCACAGGTATAGCGACGTTGACTCGATGGTGCGGGTCAGCCTCGTATCTCCTTCGAAACCGCCGATGTGCGGGGTAGTCACCGCGGTCTCGTTGGCTGTACGTCCTATGGACGTGGCCTGTCGCATGGGACCTTCGCCAGCGGACACTGCCTCACCTGCCCAATGACCTCGCCCTGACGCTCCTGTGGCGGCATCCAGAAAGATCTGTCAGGGAATGCGGGTACTCGATGCTCTTGAACGCGTAGCTACTGCGCCGAGACTGAAAATACAGCCAGAGTGCCCAAAATCTCGCTGCCAACGATGCGCATTGGGGCATTGCCCGCAAGCGGGCTCTCGTTGGCGTTCAAGAATATCACACTCTCCAAGTCGAGTTCTCCAGACTCGTCATCCACTGGCAGGATGTTTGGTCTGTGTGAAGTGACGTGGCGCACGAACCTCGGCGCCATCGGATCGGTGACATCGTAGGCGAAGACCGCTCCCGCCCGTTCTGTCCCGGTAAACGCATACCGATTTGGAAGGTTTGCGCCAGCAACCATGTCAGCTTCTTTGCCTTTGACGTCTTCGCGCCTATCCTGCGCGCCGGCTGCGTTGTCATAGTGGAATTGGACATCGAATCGTCTTGAGGTGATCATTTGAACTCGCTCCCGCTGTGCTCGACCCTGGCCGTTCGAACTCGTGCTGCGGTTGTGGCCAGCGCTAAACCCATCATTGCCCTAACCAAGTCGCTTCGCGGCGACGCGTGGGTGACGAATTGGCAACGCTTCTAGCGTCCAAGGTGTCTTGCCAGGCCCTGATTGGTGGCCTGCGCAGACGATCCGTCGAACCGCTACCAAATCCGCGATGAGATCCCTAGAGCATTCCATTTGGGCTGACACTAGAAACTGACCGCCATAGCGAGCAATCCCCGCCCGTCGAGCGACCTGTCGCGCCAGCTCCGGGGTAACTCTACGTGCGCTCAAGCGGCGTGGTCACGATGAATCGACCAAATGACCAGGAATTTGCCCCGGACATCACTACACGTCGCGGCGACAGGCGATCTCGGCTGGGTTTGAGCCACAGATAGTGCGCATTTGTGCCACAATGCGGCCATGCTTTCTACCGGTGAGTTCGTCACGGCCAACGGTCTGCGGCTGTACGTGCGCCGCATTCACAATGCAGGTCCAACCTTGGTCCTGTTGCATGGCCTGACAGACAGCGGTGCTTGTTGGAACCGAGTCGCGGCACAGCTCACGCCAGAGTTCGATATCGTGGCTTTGGACTTGCGTGCCCATGGGCTCTCTGCTGCACCCGCGAGTGGCTATGCATCGAGCGACCACGCGCAGGATGTCGTCGGAATCATCGAGACATTGGGGCTTGGTTCCGTAACGCTGATTGGGCATTCACTGGGTGCAGATACGGCCACACAGGTGGCGCTGATGCGGCCAGATCTGGCACGTCGGCTCGTGCTCGAGGATCCGCCTTGGAATGACGACTGGCTGGCAATGGATCCAAAACTGGACCAGAAGACGCGTGCCGACTGGGAGTTTGCGCTCAACCAGCAGAAGGAACTCAGCCTTGAACAGCTGCTGGAACAGAAACGCAAGCTTACCCCACACTGGGCCGAGGAAGAGCTCGTGCCGTGGGCGTTTGCCAAGCTCGACGTCAGGATTCAAGCGTTGGATTACATCGAGGCCGAGCGCCCCGCTTGGCAGCTGACAGTGCGCGGCCTACGTTGTCCAACGTTGTTGGTCACGGGCGATACTGAGCGTGGCGCGCTGGTTTCGAGCGCCATGGCCGACGAGGCATGCAGTCTATTGCCGGAGCTCGACGTGCTGCACCTCGACGGCGCCGGGCATTGCGTCCACCGTGATCAGTTCGACGGGTACCTCATTGGGTTGCGCGAATTTCTCGAAGACACGTAGGCACTAGGCCCCCGCCTGACCGTGCCATTCGAGGCGAATGATGTCGCAGGGGAATCAGGTGTCGGCGCAATCTCCGACCAGAATCGGCACGACTTGGTGGCCTGTTCCGAAATCCATCTGTTGTACTCGTCGAGAATCATTGACAGTTCTCAATAGTGCAGCTCAAGCCTTTATTGGGGAACGCGTCTTGGTCGTATCATGAACAAATTGCTCGGCACGGCCCCGAGGGTTTTGTCGTAAACTACCAACGCACCGTCAGCGCTAGGCGAGCAGGCAGGAGGGGTCATGAACAGCGAACGTCGTCAGATTTCTTTGGGAGTTTCCGATGAGTTTCATCCCGAGGGATGCCACATCGTCTATCTCTACAACGACGACGGTGAGAAGAAGCGAACCATGGCGCGCTTTCTCCAGCAAGGCTTGGAAGACGGTGAGAAAGTGCTTTACCTCGTGCACGATGTTTCGCCCGCAGAGATGCGCGAAGAGCTTTGTGACTTGGGCGTATCGGCAGGAGAGTCCGAGCGTGCCTTTGACATGATGACGGCACACTACACCCAGTGCCCCAAACAAGTATTTTCCCCGGAGTTCATGCTGAACCTCGTGGGTGCCTACTACGACAACGCGTTGCGCGACGGCTACGTGGGAGCAAGAGGCGCCGGTGAGATGTCTTGGGCCTTGGAGGCCGGGCACGCCGATTTCAAAGATCTGGTCGAATACGAAGCCAAGCTAAATGACATCCTTACCGCCCATCCATTGACCACCGTTTGCCAATACGATGTTCGTCAGTTTTCGGGTGAAATAATCATGGAGCTTCTTAGCGTCCACCCCATTGCCATCGTCAACGGCCAAGTGATAAAAAATCCTTTCTACGCGGCGCCCGAACAGTTCCTTGGTCGGCGCCGTGACACCGCGCGCCCTGACTGAAGGCTCATATGGAAGCCTCGCCTGAGGTTTTGGGCAAGCTCCTATTGCTGCAAAGTACGCTCCACGCCATGAGCGGGCCCGGGCAACTGGCAGAATACATTGCAGCAGGCTTAGTCTCGGTTCCGGGGATCTCCGCCGCTGCAGTCTGCCGCGAAGGTAGCATACTCGGTGCTATCCCCGCAGACTGGGGCAGCATCGTTCAATGCTCCGCATGTACGTTGTTCGAGGCACGCTCGCATCCAGATGGCGGCTCTCAACCATGTCTGGCAAGTCGAACTGATGGGGTCCACACCATCGCGTTGCGCACCTCGTTCAACCACTACGGCTTCTTGCTGCTCCGGGCAGACGAGCCAGCGTTCTATCAGCTCTATTTGCCTTTCATCGAAAGCGTAGCAAATGTCATGGCCTTGTCCCTAGAGGCCCGAGTACAAGCCGACAAGCTCCGCGCGGCTACCGCAACCTTGGAAGCGCGCGTGCAGCAGCGCACCACGGAGCTCGGACTAGCCCAAACCAAGGTGCATGAACAGGAGCACTTGATTGAGCGTATCGTCTCTACGGCGCCAACCGCGATCTACATTTTCGACATCGACCAACAGGTTAGCGTATTTGCCAACGAACGCATTGAGTCGATTTTGGGCTACAGTCCGGCCGAGATTCAAGGTTTTGGAAACAGGTTGTTTCCCGAACTGCTGCATCCCGAAGACCTTGGCACTCTCGAAGGGCACCAGGCGCGCCTTTTCGAGATCGCAGACGGCACAGTAATCGAAGTCGAGTACCGGATGCGCCACGCCGAAGGGGGCTATCGGTGGTTGCATAGCTGGGAATCCGTCTTCTCTCGAGACGACAACCATCGCCCTGTCCGCATCGTAGGAGTGGCGCTCGACGTGACCCGCCAACGCGAGGTGGAAGCATTGCACGCAGCGCTGGAGAAGCACGCTGTGACTTCGCGGCGCATGGAAGCGATTGGACAATTAGCAGGGGGAGTCGCACATGATTTCAACAACCTGCTAACGGTCATTAATAGCTACGCGGAATTCGGAATAGCCGAAACCCCCGATGGCGACCCAACTCGAAACAATTTCATCGAGATTCTGCGTGCCGGTCACCGTGCCTCCAACTTGACACAGCAGTTGCTGGCGTTTGGCAGAAAGCAGGTTCTCAAGCCCAAGCCTTTGAACCTGAACCGCATCGTCGTGGAAATGGAGAGCCTGCTGAGGCGCCTGATCGGCGAACACATCGAGTTTCGCACTGAGCTCTGCGAAGATCTGGGTCTCGCCTCGGTCGATGTGGCTCAGATGGAACAAGTCCTGATGAATCTCGTGATCAACGCGCGTGACGCGATGCCCAACGGCGGTCACCTTGCCATCTCGACGAGGAATGTCCGAGAGGGCGACGAGATTGCCGCTGTTGGAACCTCCACGTCCCCGGGGAACTATGTTGCACTGTGTGTTAGCGACAGCGGAGTGGGGATGGACGAAGCCATTCGGCAGAGGATCTTCGAGCCATTTTTCACGACCAAGGAACCGGGTCAAGGGACGGGCTTGGGCTTGGCAACGGTGTACGGTATCACCAAACAGAGTGGCGGTGAGATCGGGGTACGAAGCGAACCCGGAAAGGGCTCTCGATTCGAACTGTACTTGCCTCGGGTGGTCAGCGCCGACAATCAATCGCAAGTTCCAGTCTATCGCCCCAGAAGTCAGGGCGTATGCGGTCGTGAAACCGTGTTGATCGTTGAAGACGAGGATTCGATACGCAGTCTCGCTGAACAGATCCTTGCGGGTGCCGGCTACCAGGTACTCACCGCTGGGAGTAGCGCAGAAGCGCTACGGCTCTGCTTGTCCCACCGCAACACCATTCACCTCCTGTTGATGGATGTCGTTCTACCTAGTTCGAATGGCGGGGAACTGGCGGCACGCCTTTGCGGCATGCGGCCGCGACTGAAGGTCTTGTACATGTCGGGCTATACCCCAGAATTTGTCGTCGCACGCGGTGTAGCTGAGGCAGGGGTGAATTTCATCGCAAAACCGTTCACGCCAGAAACTCTGCAGCACCGGGTCAGAGAACTGCTCGACACTGACGAAGCGATGTCCAGCGCCCAAGCGTGACGGTAGAAACGAATTCGTTGCTCCAGGTACTGCAAGCGCAATCCAGAGCAAAGAGTCACCGACGGCATTGCTACCTGATTGGGCGGCAACGCTGCCCGATTCAGATCTTCGAGTCAACGACATCAGAGCGAGCTTGACCCCTACCTTCTAAGTCCGTGCGGCTCGATCGCAAGGGATAGGTCAACTGAAGTGTCGAACTGAAGCCGCGATTGTCCATTCAATGCGACATCATTCGCCACCGGACTTGCGAACCGCTCATGCAGCCCTAGGGCTGTTGACTGGAGTCGTTCTACGAGGAGTGATGGTTCATGTCGACATTGCGCACATTCAAGATCGCAGCAGGCGTGTCAATTTACATCGTCGGTGCAGGGATCTGCGCGACTGGATGTGCGGGTTCTGACGACCCTGGATCTGTCCTGAGTGCTGGCGGCACCGATGGATCATCCGGTGCCAGCAACTTCGGCGGTGCCAGCGGAGGTCAGGGAGGGACTAACGCTTCTTCGATTGGCGGCAACAATTCGTCGCAAGGTGGCGCATTGGCTAGCGGCGGCACTTCACCTACAGGCGGAGTGTTTGGCACTGGTGGTGGCAATGGTACTGGCGGCGCATCGGCGACTGGGGGCGTGTCACCCATCGGCGGTGCGGCACCGATCGGAGGTGCTAAGGCGACTGGGGGCACGGGCACCATGGGTGGAGCAAGCGCTCTAGGTGGCAACGCATCTACCGGTGGCTCGAAGGCTACTACGGGTGGCACCACGGCCGCGGGCGGCAGCAGCGCTACGGGCGGGACCAAGGCCGCAGGCGGCGGCAGCGCCACGGGTGGGACCAAGGCGGTAGGCGGCAGCAGCGCTGCGGGTGGGACCAAGGCGGTAGGCGGCAGCAGCGCTGCGGGTGGGGGCACGACCGCGCCCACTTGGACACAGCTCTACAATGGCTATTTTGCTTCCGGCACTTCGGGCAATTGCGTTGGTTGCCATGGCGCAGGTACGTCGCCGACATTCAACAGCGCATCGGCCATGTGCAGCGTGCTGAAGAATCGTGGTTTCATCGGCAATGGCACGGCCACGCTGAACCTCCTTCTGCGCTGGTTCAATCAGGGCGGTAAGATGCCAGAAAACAATAGCCCAACGCCAGCAAACGCGGTCGCCGACATCACAGCCTGGCAAAGTGCCGGTGCAGTGTGTCCGTGAGACATTACCCCGACGTTTCGTTGACCGCCTACGCCGGTTCACCTCGAAATTTACACACGACTTACCCGGCCTTCTTTTGCCGGATCGGAGTGATCACGTCGCTTTGGTGAGCCACGTCTCGAGCACTCGCCCGAGAGCGCTGGGAATAACCGGCTTCGAGACGTAGTCATCCATCCCAGCCGCGAGGCACTTCTCGCGATCGCCCTTTATGGCATCTGCCGTCATGGCAATGATGGGGATCTGGTGATTGCGAACGTTGGACAGCGGATTGCGAATATGCGCCGTGGCGGAGAGACCATCCATCTCAGGCATCTGTACATCCATGAGCACCAGGTCGTAAGGAATGGTTTCGAGCGCGTGGATCACCTCCTTGCCGTTGGCGACGGCGTCCGCATGCAAACCCAGTTTCTTCAGTATGCCAAGAGCCACCATCTGATTGGTGATGTTATCTTCGGCCACCAGGATGCGCACACTGCCGCCAGCGAACGGGCTCAGTGTCTTTCGAGCAATCGCACCGGGGGCGGACGTCGCGTTCGGGTGGGGAGCTATCGCCACATCTCGACCTGTCGTCTCCCTCGCGATGGGTATACCCAGGTGCGCGGTGAACCAGAAATTCGAGCCTCTGCCTTCTTCGCTCTCTACGCCTATCTCGCCGTCCATCAGCTCGGTCAGTTGTTTGCAGATGGCCAATCCCAAGCCAGTACCGCCATATCGCCGTGTGATCGAGCTGTCAGCCTGACTGAACTTGTCGAAGAGCAGGTCGAGCTTGTTGCGCGGGATGCCAATGCCTGTGTCAGTGACACTGAAGCGCAGCAGGAAACCACTTTCCAGCGTTTCGAGCAGCGAGACATGGACGGCGACCTTGCCCACTTGGGTGAACTTGATGGCGTTGGCTGCTAGGTTGCCCAGGATCTGACGTAGGCGCCCCGGATCGCCGCGCAATACCTTGGGCACATTCGGATCGGTGACGCAGAGCAGTTCCAACCCCTTCTCGTGGGCGCAGAGGGCTTGCATCCCGGCGAAGTCGTCGAGCAAACTCGAAAGATCGAAGTCGAGGGCTTCTAGTTCGAGTTTGTTTGCCTCCATCTTGGAGAAGTCGAGAATGTCGTTGAGCAACTTCAGCAGAGACTCACCACTACTGCGTACCGTCTCGGCGAAGAGACGCTGCTCGGCATTCAGATCCGTGTCCAGTAACAGCCCTGTCATGCCAATGACCCCATTCATTGGGGTGCGGAGCTCGTGGCTTATGTTGGCCAAGAACTCGCTCTTGGCAAGGTTGGCCATTCGAGCCTGAGCCGCCAGAGCGTTGGCTCGGAGAGTAGCCACCTCCAGGTGGCGGTTGGTCTCGAGCAGCGCCGCCTCGGCGCGTTTGCGCTCGGTGATGTCTTCAGAGATTCCCAACAGGTACTTCGTGCTTCCATCGCTTCCCTGGATGCAAACCTTGCGGGTATGAAGCAGCCGCTCACCTTGGCTCAGGGTCAGCAGCGGCTCTTCTGGGATGTCCAAGATCCCCGTTGCTTCACTCAAAACTTCGCGGTCCTTGGCCATGAAGAAAGCCGCCTGCTCAGGAGGAAATAGGTCAAGATCGCTTTTCCCGAGCAAGTCCTGACGGTCATGGCCGAGGAGCCTCTCGCCCGCCCGATTGAACATGACGAACCTAAGATCTGCAGCCTCCTTGAGGAATATCATCAGTGGGACGCTATCGACGACCGCATCGGTAAGGGTTTTGGCGTCCTTCAGCTCCCGCTCCGTCCGCTTGCGCTCGGTAATGTCGCTGTGCTGGATGACGACGTGGCTCAGTTCACCGTGCTCGTCGAGGATTGGGTAGGCCCAGTTCCAGTACCAGATCTTGCGTTTCTCGACGACTGGGACATTGGTAGATTCAGAGGCCGCCGCGAGGTCGAAATGTACCTCCCATTCCGCTGTCTGGCGCTCCTTGAATACCCGCTCCAGGTGCGGCAGGACGCCACCCTGACGGACACCCTCATCTTGGAAGATGTTGTAGCACTTGCCTTCGATATGCTCGCGTTTGACACCGAATATCTCGCAGAGCTTTGGGTTGACCCGCACACACCAGCCGTCACGGTCGAGGATTTGGGTGCTGACTGAGGACTGGGCAAACATCTGCTCGAAAAAGTCGTTCTGCCTGACTAGCGCATCTTCAACTTGCTTGCGTTCGGTGATGTTCGAGATGGCAACAACGACGTGCCTGCGGCCATTGAGCAGTACAGGTTCTGCGCTGACGCTCAACCAGGGTCGACGTTCCAAACCGTCAACCGAGAGAACCAGCTGCATCTCCCTTTCGTGAAACGACGACCGATGACTCAAGGCCTGCTGGATCCCACTGCGGAATTGACAACTCGGGCAGGCAGTGGAAAATCCGCAGCCCCTCGCGTCCTCGAGGCTGTGCACGCAGCCTAGCCCACCACCAGCACGACGCTGGTTCAACAGAGCAGGCTCCCGGGATACCATTTTTGCAATGGCGGCGTTTGAATCCACGATCACGGTTTCTTCGTCGAGCAGGAGCATTCCGACGGGCGCCGACGCAAAAATGGCCCTGCGGTTGTCGCGCTCGATTCGCAACTCCTCCTCGAGCTGCCTGCGTTCAGTGATGTCGCGACCAACCCCAATGAACTGTTTTTCGCCTCTCGGATTGACGTAGGGCGTGCCATTGGTGACGAACCAGCGCCACATACCATCGCTAGCCTTGACGCGAAAGGCGGGGCTCGTTTCACACTGCCAGGCGCTCAAGACCCGCTTCAAGTATTCGACCAAGGGTGAAACTTCATCCGGATGCACGAATGGTGCAAAGTGTTTTCCGATCACCTCGCTACCAGGAAAGCCAAAGTGTCGCTCCCAAGCCGGGGACACGAATACGAAGGTGCCGTCTTCGTCGAGTGTGAAGATGACATCAAACGAGTTCTCGACATGAACCCTGAATACCTCTTCGCTTTCACTCAGGGTGCGAACGGAATCATCCATCGTATCCCCAACGGCCCAATTTGCGGATCGCGCTAGGGACCGGGTGGTAGCCGTCCAGAATGATTCACTTCTTTGGATTGTCCCAACGTGGCAAAGGTACGCAGCGACCCGTGGTCCGGGCCGCTAGGTATTGCCTCGGCGCCGACTCCGCAGGGCATAGGCGCCCCGCTCGCGAAGAAAAGTCAGTACTTATAGTAGGTTACAAGTGGGATGCTGGATCGGGTTTGGGTCGACGTGGTTGACATCGGGTTGCGCGACCCCACATCTATTTGCGATGCGTACGCTCGTCTGGTTCCGCGGCAATGACCTGCGCTTGCGCGACCACGTTCCACTTTCCAGCGCACTGAGTCAGGGTGAGACGCTCCTCGTATACGTGCTCGAACCCGGGCTATGGTCAGCCACCGTGGCGAGCAGTGCGATCCACAGGCGGCGCTACCTCACTCAGTGCGTTGCGAGTCTGCAGCTGGACATCGAGGAACGCGGGGCGCAATTGTTGCTCTTTGCCGGTGACCCAATCGCGATACTACCGTGGCTCGCAAGGGGCTGCCACGTTGGCCAGGTATTCACGCAGCGACAGACTGATCCCGACGCTCGCCAGATGGCACGTAGTCTCGAGGCAAAGCTTCTAGTGCCACTGCGACTCTTCGAAGGTGAGACGCTGGTTACTCCCGGATGCACGCGGACGACCACGGGGGAGCCCTATTCGGTGTTCACGGCCTTCGCTCGGTCCGTGTGGCGGCAGCTCGACGTGAAACGCCCCATTCCCATACCAGACCGATTGCCGCCGCTACCCGCCGATGTTGCCGAGTGGGTTGCGACCACGACGGGCCAACCAGAAGCGCCAGGGAAACTGCTGAGCTGCCCACCGGAATCCGACACGCAGACATCAGACGTTCAAGCGGGTCTATTGCAGGGCGGCGAGCACGAGGCCTTGCAGCGACTCAAGCATTTCGTTACGAAGAAGGGACAGGCCTACGACGAGACACGTGATCGTCTCGACCTCGACGGCACGAGTCGACTCTCGGCGGATCTCAGGTTTGGGAGCATTAGCCCGAGGCAGGTTTGGACGGCGGCTTCCAAAGCCATTGGCGATGAAGCGAGCAGGACTCGATTTTTGACTCAACTGCTGTGGCGTGAATTTGCCCACTCGACTCTGTGGGATCGTCCCGAGCTACTCGAGCAGGCCTTTCAAGCGCGTTTCGCGCGATTCCCTTGGCGTAAGGACGAGCCTTCGTATCACGCGTGGGTGGCGGGTCTGACGGGATACCCGGTGGTGGACGCCGCAGCGCGGCAGCTCCTGCGTGAAGGGTTCGTTCACAATCGTGCGCGGATGATCGCGGCTAGTTTCCTCGCGAAGGACCTACTCATCGATTTTCGGCAGGGTGAACACCACTACCTCGATTGGCTCATCGATGGTGATCGAGCGCAAAATGACCTCGGTTGGCAATGGTCGAGTGGAAGTGGCTGCGATGCTCAGCCCTATTTCCGGATCTTCAACCCAGTCACTCAAGCGGAGAAATTCGATCCCGAGGGAGCGTATATTAGACACTACCTTCCTGAACTAGCGCGGCTTCCAACTCGGTACATCCACGCGCCGTGGCTGGCACCGAGTCTCGAGCTTGCTGCCGCAGGGATCTGCATTGGTCGCGACTACCCTGCCCCGATCGTGGAACACGCTGGGGCGCGCAACAGATTTCTGGCCATTGCCAGCGAGCATTTCACCGGAATTGCACCGCCATGAGGCAGAAGCGCAGGCCCCTCGCAGTGGCGGACCGACCAGGGGATTCAGTACTTCTTGCTGCTCGCGAAGTCGAGGTTGCCAATGCGCTCCTTGAGGTGCTGGCCCACAGTGCCGCGATGCCCATTGCTACCAGGCTGACATCGGACCAAGATCGTATAGCTTGGTGAACCCTGCGCTCTTGAGTTGCTCGTAGGCAAGCCCGCTGCGATGCCCGCTGCGGCAATATACAACGATGCTCTGATCTTTGGGCTCGAGTTCTCGCATGCGCTCACTCAGCTGCTGAACTGGAATATTAATGGCAGCTGGCACGTGCTGGGTCTCGAACTCCGCAGGGGTGCGCACGTCGACCAATCTAGCGCCGCCTTCTACGAGCTGTTGGGCCTCCTTGCCATCGATGCGATGGTGAGTTGCCGAGCTGCCTAGAGAGAACCAGCCGAGCACGGCGATCACGGGGACTGCTAACCAAAGAAGACGTGATTTTTTCATGATTGCAATTGTCACGTTAGAGCCGTTGTTTACGCGGAAGGATTCGCCCGTTGGCACCAATCCAAACCTCGCCAGCGCCAACTAGACGAAATTCCCAGGGAAATCGCCGTGCGCGCTCGGGCCAATCGTATCGGGATTGACGATGGAATTGCCCAAGGTTACGAGGTTGGTGTGTCCAACGCCTCTGACACAGCCACGCGTTTCTTTCGTCTCTTTGCCGAGACGTACGCGCTTCTGCATCGGCGGCGTCAGACTCAAGGGATCCCCTTGACGCCGGAAGGTCGGGCGCTTCTGCTCCACTTGGCTTGGTCGGGGCCATTGACGATTGGGGACCTTGCAATCCATGCAGAACGCGCGCAATCGGTCGTGAGCGAGTCGGTGGCGGCGCTAGAATCGCATGCGCTGCTGGCCCGTGTGCGCGATCCCAGGGATCGGCGTCGGACACTCGTCTGGCTCACCGAACTTGCCCGTGATTGGCTGGCGGAGGAACAGGAGCCGCTCGATCGCACAAGGACCGCCCGTGTCCTTGCCGCGATGGAGCCGACTCCGCGCCAACAATTGCTCGAAGCCTTCGAAGGTTTCATCGCCACAGCGCAGCGACTACGCGAGCACGATGCTCACCACGAGCCTGTCGCCACACCACCTGAGAAACCAAAACACCGCAGGAAGCAATAGGAGATTAGAATGAGTCAACATCAATGTCAGAGCTGTGGCATGCCGATCGAAACAGGGCCTTACTGCCAGTACTGTGCTGACGCTGACGGCAAGCTTGGCAGTTTCGAGACTCGTCTCGCGGGGATGACAGCATTCTTCATGGGTCAAGATCCCAAGCTCGATCGTGCCGAGGCGGAAATTCGTACGCGTGCCTACATGGCAACCATGCCAGCTTGGAAGGATCACCCAGCATTGAAGAAGTCATAGTGCCACTTAGGACCGCACAATAACGCGTTCTAGCCGTGTGACGCTTGGGGCAAAGTCACGCGGCCCGAGGCCAGGTAGCGTTGGACCGTACGCGCGCTGACCTTGAGGCGCCGCGCGGCCAGAATTGTGTCGCCGGATTCAAGTGAGAGCGCTGCTTGGACAATCTGTCGCGTCAGCGACGCCAATCCGTCATCGAGATTCACGCGGAGCATTGCGTCTTGCACCAGTGAACGAGCTGGGAGCTGTGTATGCGCGCACGTCAGGATGCCGTCAGGGAGATCCCGAGCGCGCACTTGGCGCCCATCACGCAGCAGACACAGTGTTTCGATGACGTTGCGCAATTCGCGCACATTGCCCGGCCAATTATGCTGAATGAGTAGTGCCTTGGTCTGACGACTCAGCCGCGGAGGAACGACACCGTGGCGAGAGGAAAGCTGTGCGACGAATTGATGCAGCAACGGAAGGATGTCCGCCTGACGTTCGCGAAGCGGCGGGACGAGCAGGGTGATTCCCTGGATCCGATAGAACAGATCTGCGCGAAATCGTCCCGCACGAACCTCTTGCTCGAGGGGGCGAAGTGTCGCAAACATCAGTCGGACGTTCGCCTCGATTTTGGTCGCCCCACCCACACGCATGAAGCGGCGATTCTCGAGGAAACGCAACAGCTTCGCTTGCATTGGCATTGGCATCTCGCCAATCTCGTCCAAGAAGAGCGTTCCGTGCTCAGCCGCGGACACTTTGCCCTTCACCAATTCATTTGCGCCCGTGAACGCTCCACGTTCATGCCCGAAGAGCTCGCTCTCAAAGAGCGACTCTGGAATCGCTGCACAGTTGATCGGGACGAATGGACCGCGACGACGTTCGGATATTTCATGCGCCCGACGCGCCAGCACTTCCTTGCCAGTTCCGCTCTCACCAATCAGCGTTAGGGTGACCTCCTTGGATGCGACTGCCCGCAACATGCTGTCGATCTTCTTCATTGCCACCGAACGCATGACGGGCTCAAAGACCACGTCAAGCTGTCGTTTCTTTCCGGGCATCGCCAGAACCTTGCAGGAGTGGGTCGTATTGTGCAAGCAACTGGCCGCAATTCGCAAGTAGGCCCGGGTCCTGCCGCCCTGGCGAGAAACAGAGCCCCAAAAACCGTGCTATTCCTGCCTGTGGCAGCCCTCGAAATTGGCACGGATCCTGCTCGGGCCCGGGTCACCTGCACAGAGGTTGCGCCGCGCGAGTCTGTTCATGCAGCCACCACCATCTGACCAAGGCTCATCTATCTCCGCAGCATGTAACGAACTCGACGACGAACCGACGCTCGTAGATGGGATCGCCTCCGGCGCGATGCCGGCAAGAATCGCCGAATGGATTCAGCGGGGGAAGCACGACATCGATCGAGAGTTCGATCGATACTTGCCCGTCGAATTGAGAGTCCCTTCTCGGAACTTCTGGACGCCAATTTGTGTTGCGGCACGTGTAGCAGCGTGGCTGGACGAACTCTCGATCCGAAGCTTGCTCGACATCGGTTCAGGTCCGGGGAAATTCTGTGTGGTGGGGGCCCTTGCCGGGAGCTGTGCCTATTTGGGGATTGAGCAGCGGCCAAGACTGGTCGAGGTTTCGAGGACGTTGGCGGAGCTGTTCCGAGTGGGACAACGTGTCTGCTTCTTGGAAGGGGTATTCGGTGAGACTGAAGCTCCGTTGGTTGACGCCTACTATCTTTACAATCCGTTCGGGGAGAACTTGTACGGTGCGGAAGACCACTTGGACAATGAAGTCGAACTGACGGAGGAACGCTATCAGCGCGACGTCGCTGCCACCGAGCGCATGCTGCGTGACGCCCCTGTCGGCACTGTGATCATTACCTACAACGGCTTTGGCGGCATGATTCCAACCGATTATCTAGAGCTTCGGCGCGCGAGTGATTTGCCCAATGTCCTCCGCTTGATGCAGCGGATCTAGTGGCATTCGCCAGAAGTTGCACCATCGTTCCGAATGAGAGCGAGTGGCGCTAGGCCTTGCTTTCCAAGCGCCCGAGGAGCTTCAATAAGCCGTCAAGAATCGTGTAGGGGTGGGGTGGGCAACCCGGGATGTACAGATCCACGGGTACGCAGCTGTCGGCACCTTGATGTACCTGATCGTGCCCGATGTACGGCCCACCCGAGATGGCACAGGCCCCGACCGCGATAACGATCTTCGGCGCAGGCACGGCGGCGTAAGTCTTCTCGAGGCCAACACGCATATTCTCTGTGACAGGTCCGGTGATCAGCAAACCATCGGCATGCCGCGGCGAAGCGACGACTTGAATGCCGAACCTGCCAAGGTCGAACACGAGAGTGCCAAGCACGTTGATGTCCGCTTCACACGCATTGCAGCCGCCAGCGCTCACCTGGCGCAACTTGAGTGAGCGCCCAAAGAGCCCACGCATCGTGCGATCCAATGCTGCGAGTTTCTGCTGGTATTGATCTTGAACGATCAGGTTGGCGCGGGAGCGTGCGGCCAGTTGGTGGTCGGTCGAGAAGCTGATTGCCTCCGACGGACAGGCACCTGCGCACTCGGTGCAGAATAAGCAACGGCCCATATCGAGCGCCATGCCCGAATCGGATCTCTGAATGGCGTCCGTCGGGCAGCTTTCGAGACACGCATTGCACTCGGCGGGACAGCGTGATGCGTCCAGGCGGGGGGCGCCACGGAACCGGTCGGGCAATACCGGGGCCACCTTGGGGTATTTGGCGGTTCTATGCCCCTGCTGAATGCGAGCGAGTATGGATTTTATCATAAACCTAAGCCCGTCAGAGGTCGTGACCACAGTACGAAAGATCGAAGCTCTTGTTGCACAGCGGGAAATCGGAAATCTGCTGATTGCGCAAGGCGAGGGCGAGCCCCATCCAGTTGTGGAAGGACGGATCCACGAGCTTGTAGGCAGAGAACCGCCCAACCTCGTCCGTCAGGGCCACATGGCAGATTTCGCCTCGCCAGCCCTCTACCAGCGCAATGCAAAGCTGGTTTGGTTGGAGCGACCCTGGGCTGTTGCAGATCGCTCCTGCGGGGAGATTGTGCAGCTGCTCGCGAACGAACGCGTACGAGCGCTGAATCTCGAGCCAGCGCACGTAGGCACGTGCAAATACGTCACCGGACGGTGCGACGGACACCGGGATCTGAACCATGCGGTAAAGCCCAGATGGCATGTCTTGTCGGATGTCACGCTCCAGACCGCAAGCGCGCGCCACGACGCCTACCAACCCCAAGGATTCCGCAATTGCGGTGCTGAGGGGCCCGGTGCCCTCGAACCGCGCCTGCACCGAGGAGGTTTCCCACATTAACTCGATGGCGTTCTTCACGTCGCATTGAGTTGCCTCTAGACGTTGGAGCAACGTACTGACCCGTTCGGCATCGACGTCGAATCGAACTCCTCCGGGCCGCACAAGCCCACGACCAAACCGACTGCCGCACAAAAGTGCCGTCAGGTTTAGATAGTCGCCACGCAGACGGCCACAAAACGACGCCGTCGGCAGGAAGCCCACGTCACCTGCTAACGCCCCGAGTCCTCCAACGTGATTCGCGAGTCGTTCGAGCTCGAGTGCCACCGCACGAAGCGCATGGGCACGCGCCGAGACAAGTGTACCCGAGAGCGCTTCGATGACGTGACAGTACGTTGTAGTATGGCCAATGGTGGTATCGCCGGCAGCCGTCTCCATATAAGGCAGAAAGCGCTTGCTGGGTCGACTTACCAAGGCGGATTCGATGCCACGATGCTGATAGCCCAGTGATATCTCGAGGTGAAGAACCTGCTCACCATGACACTGAAAGCGGAAGTGACCCGGTTCGATGACACCCGCGTGCACGGGTCCAACTGCTACCTCATGCACCTCCTCGCCATCGACCCGATAGAAATCCATAACTCCGATCGAACTCTGCCGGGTTTCGTCAGCTTGGCGAGAGTCCGCAAAGCGCACAGGCTTTAGCCACGGATGCCCCTCGGGCACGAGGCCCCACTGTTCGAACAGTTCACGCTCGAACAGATGGGCTTGTGGACATTCCGGCGTAACTGACGAAAACCGGTTGCCCTCGACCAACGTGCTAAACACATACAACTTGCCCTCACCGTCGCCGGCAAGCACTCCGTAGAGCTTCACCCCCCCCAACGCTCGAGTGCCGAATAGCGCGGCTACCCGTCGATGCTGCTGCGGAGCCCGAATGAGTGCCCGCCGAAAATCCTCAAAATTGAGGGTGGGGACTTCGCCAATTGGGATGGCCTGCCCGTTGTGTACGGCCTTGCCGGGTTGGGCCGTCCTCGCCGTGATTGTGGCGGCCGGTGGTGTGGCGGCTGCCGGTTGCTGCTCGTGCGTCATTGTCCCCCCAGCGAGTCGGCTGCGGCATGCAGGAGTTCGTTGAGTGGTGCTGGGACATAGACGCCCAGCAGCAACACGAGAGCCAGCAAGAAGAAGCTCGGGGCGACCGTCAAAAGGCACTCCTTGGAGGTGGGTGCGTCCGGTAGTGGTCCAGGCTCGCCCTGCACGGCAGCCAAGACGGTAGAGCCCATACCGATAAATACGATAACCAGCATGAGGAGGAATGTCCCGGCAACGACGAACTGATGACTCGACATCGCGGCATTCAAGATGGAAAACTCACTCAGGAAGGGTCCAAACGGTGGTGAGCCAGTGATCGCAAAGAAGCCAGCTAGGAGCAACCCCGCGGAGTAAGGAGCCCGCCGCAGCGCTCCGCGCACGTCGTCGGTGGACTTGCTGGCATAGGCTCGATGAATGTTTCCAGCCGAGAGGAACAGAACACCCTTGGTTAGGCCGTTGTTCACCATGTGCAAGAGTGCGCCAAAAACGGCACCACCACCAATCCCAATACCGAGCACGAGAATGCCCATGTGCTCGACGCTCGAATAGGCCAGCATTCGCTTGAGGTCTTTCTGGCGGGCCATAAACACTCCGGCTACGAGCATGGAAACCAGGCCGAGCGCGATCAATGGCTTACGGGCAAACTCGACTTCGCCGGCAGCCACAACAACTCGATATACGCGCAAGATGGCCAAGAATGCGCCGCTGGTGAGGCCCCCCGCGAGCAACGTTCCAACGACCCCCGGAGCCTCACCGTAGGCGTCGGGCTTCCAGGTGTGCATCGGCGCCAGGCCCATTTTGGTTCCGTAGCCAACGAGTAAGAAGATAAAGGCCGCATGCAACCATGACCGAGACATGAATGGAGCATCCTTCACCAGCACGGATAGTTCGAGGGATGGCTCGTGTCCAGCATACAGGGATGCGTAGCCGAGAAAGAAGCAACCCATGAGTGCCAACGCAATGCCGACTGACCCAATGAGCAGGTACTTCCAGGTTGCTTCGAGTGAGCGCGGCGTTCGATGAAAGTACAGTAGCGGCGCCGTGGATAGGGTACTGGTTTCGATCGCAACCCAGAGCAACCCCAAGTGGTGGGTCTCAGTGATGAGGGTGAGGACTGCGAAGAATACCAAGATGGCCGTGCAGAACATTCGAGAATTGCCCTCACGCCTTTGAGCCAGATACCCGGGCACATAGAAGGCACAGGCGGCAAATAGGAGAGTGGTGAAGCCGAGCACGACTTTGCCGAGCGAATCCAGAAGCAGCCAGCCGTTGAGTCCCTCCACGCGGGGATGCCGCAGCGCAAGCACCACCAACGGAAGCTGCAGCACACCGGCGGTCGTGACGACCCAGGGCCGCACTCGGTCGGAGGGAATGGCAAACGCGAGGATCGCGAATGCCAATGGAACTAGGACTAGAAGCCAAGCCATGCGTCAGTCTCTTAGCTGCGAGAGGCGCGTCGTGTCGAGTGACGCAAACTCGCGATTGATGTGATTGATGATGATCCCCATGACGAAGATGGCGACCAAGAGATCGAGCAGGACCCCCATCTCGACCAGGAACGGCATGGCATGCACCAAAGTGAGCCCCATGATAAAGACGCCATTCTCCAGCACCAGGTAACCGACCACCTGGGTGATGGCCTTGCGTCGTGTCGTCAACAGCAAGAATCCAGTGAAGACCGTCGAGAGCGATGTCGGCACTAGCAGCGACGCTACGTGTTCCTTCACGAGTGGAAGCGCGTGCGTGAACAGTACCGCGAGTCCGGTTCCGAGCGCGCCCACGAGTAGTGACGGGATCAAACCGATGAACGGCTCTACCTCGCGCCGAATCCCGACGTCACGCAGCGCGCGCATCAGCATGTTCGGAATGAAGATTCCCTTTAGTACGATGGTAACGACCGCGATGAGGAGCGGCTGCAGGCCAAATTTGCCGTGTGCCAGCAGGGCGACGATGCCAAGAACGATCCCCTGTACTGCCGAACCCATAATCACGGCGCGGACACGGCTAGTGCCAAGCGTGTAGAAATTGAGCAGCAGTACGACAATCAAGAGTGAGTCAGCGATATTCGTCATGGCTACCTGGCCAGCAAGATGATGCCGAACGCCGAGAGAAGGCATGCAGCAATCAGTAGATTCGTGACGCGGTGCAAACGTAGACGTGCCATCGTGGATTCGACGACGCCAATCGTCGCGGCGAAACCAACCATAGCCAGCAAGTAAGCCGCCCAGTTTGCGGCAGAGCTCGTGAAGTCGAACGGCAAAGCGGCGCGGACGACAACGGTTCCGAGCACGAACAACTTGATAGATGCTCCGTACAGAATCATGCCAAGTGGCGGACCACTGTGGTCGAGGACCATTACCTCGTGAATCATCGTCAGTTCTAGGTGGGTGTTCGGGTCATCGATGGGAATGCGACTATTTTCGGCAAGAACTACGATGAACAGGCTGACGATGACCAGCAAGACAGGCGCCGTAGCGTGGCTCCATGCCTCGGGTATCGCGCCGTCGAGCATGGTCGATAAGGACAACGACGCCGCTCGTTTCGCCAGGACCAGCAACCCGAGGAACAGCGCGGGCTCAGCGAGACACGCAAACGTGACCTCGCGAGTGGCCCCCATGCCCTCGAAGGCCGAGCCCGTGTCGAGCGCTGCCAACACCGTAAAGAATCGCCCGAGCCCGAACAGGTAGGCGAAGAAGACTAGATCGCCGACAAACGCAATGGGCGCGCCTGGAAAGCCGAGGGGAACAATGAGGCCAGCAGCGATGGCTGTGACGAGGCCGACGACCGGGCCAGCGCGGAATAGCCAAGTCGTGGTGTAACTTACGACCACGGCTTTGCGCATGAGCTTTATGATGTCGAAGTACGGCTGCAGCAGCGGTGCCCCGACACGACCCGCGAAGGCCGCCTTTACCTTGATGATGATCCCCTGCAGTAAAGGCGGCATGAGGAGCAAACAAGCGAGATGGGCTATGAACTGACCGATGGGCAACTCTTCATTCTCCTAGTGCCAAACGAACAACATCACAATCAACGCGACCAAGATATAGACGACATAGAGGTGTGTGCGCCCCGGTTGGATCCACCGGAACCAATTGGCAGTCGACAGAAGCCAGCGCAGCGTTGGCAAGACTGCGAGATCGAGCACTACCTCAGGGACATGGCTCTCGAAATGACTACTGTTCGGGAAGGTTTCCGTGAGTTCTACGGACGTTGTTCGCGGCCGCAGGAACGCGGAAAATAGTCCGACGAGCCATTCTGCAATTGACGAGGCGGTGTATTGCATGCGCGGTGTTGGCGCAACGTAGCCGCAGTCCCAGGTTGGTCCGCTTGCCACCTGTGGCTTCGGGACCCAGCGTCTGATCACCAACGCCACCACCAACAGGGTGACGAGTAGGACGAAATTCGCCCACGTCAGCGCCACAAACGGGACCATCTTCGACAGCGACGAGCCGGACACGTCGACTTGCCACCCTCCGACGGCGCGTTCCAGCACGCCAACCAGGAGCCACGGAGCCGTTCCTATGATGATGCAACCCATGGCGAGGAAAGCCATTGGGAACAGCATCGAGGACGGGCTTTCCTTGGCATTGCAGCCGGCGGGGCTGCGGGGTTCGCCCAAGAAGATCACGCCATGGACCTTGACGAAACAAGCCACGGCAAGTGCCCCAACCAGCGCCAATATCGGTACACCGAACATGAGCAAGGTCCCGAGCGTCCCTGTGCCCAATGCCCCGCCCTTGAGCATTCCGATATATAGAAGTAGCTCACTAATGAAGCCGTTGAGCGGAGGTAGCCCGCAGATAGCCGCCGCGCCAACCAGAAAGGCCATTGCAGTGAAGGGCAAGCGCTTTGCCAACGCTCCCATCTGGTCAATCTCACGGGTTTTCGTGCTCGCGATGACGGAGCCGGCGCCGAAGAACAGGAGCGCCTTGAACAGACCGTGGTTGAAGGTGTGCAGTAGCGCACCTGCCAAGCCGAGCACGATGAGATCCGTGCGTGCCGTCGCGCGACCGATCAGGGCAAGCCCTAGACCCATCACGATAATGCCGATGTTCTCTACACTATGGTAGGCAAGCAAGCGCTTCAGGTCATGCTGACCTAAAGCAAAAGCAACGCCCAGCACAGCGGACACCACGCCCAGCCCGAATAGTGCAATGCCCCACCAAAGTGGTACTTGCTCGAAGAAGGAGCCTAGACGGACTAACCCGTAGATCCCCATCTTGATCAGTACGCCGGACATCAACGCGGAGACATGTGTGGGTGCATTGGCGTGGGCAGCCGGTAACCAAATATGCAAGGGCATCACCCCAGCCTTGAGACCGAAGCCAAGGACTCCGAGGCAGAAGATCGCCGTACCCAGTGGGGAACTTGCAGGAAGACTTCCTAGCGGAAGGGAGAACGACGCAGTAGCCGTATGCAATAGGGCGAACATCGCGATAAGCGCCAACGTCCCTGCGCGCGTTGCTACGAGATAGACGAAGCCACTTTCGCGGTTCTTGGCGCTACGATCCTCTGCGGTGAGAGAAAGAAACGCGGCCAGTGCCATGATCTCCCATCCCACCAAGAACAGGATAGAATTGTTGGCCAGCACCAGTAGCGCCATTCCAGCAACCATCAGCCCGTAGAAGACTCGCAGGCGACCGGTGCAACCAACGTGCTGCTCGGGGCGCCAATATCCGACTGCGTAGACGGAGCCCAATGCACCAATGAGAAATACCTGGACCAGGAATATGCCGGCAATAGCATCAAGGCGCAGATCGAAGGCACCACCTGGGACAGACCAGGCATGCCCATAGCCCACGTCTCCATAGCCAGCCAGGACGCGCATTGCGGCTAAGAGCCCACTGGCAGCTCCAGCGAGCATTACCCCAACGCTCACCGCGGTTGCCTGCCGGGGCTTCCGTGCGCCAAAAATGGCGGCAAATATGCCGCTAGCACCCGCTAGGAAGATGCCAACGAGTGCGAGAGTGGCATTCACCGCAATCCTCCGCGTGCCACGGACGAGGTCGACGCCAAAGAAAGTGGTTGGGGGCAATAGGTTGCTGGCGCCGTGATCAACGTAATCCTCCGGCCATGGTAGCGCTCCAAGTTAGTGCGAGAAGCAATGCTACGAGAATGTACAGCACGTACACGTGCAAGATCCCTTGCTGCATGAAGCGTAACCGCACGAATCGGCTCGCCCAACTCTCGAAGAACGGTTCGTAGACCGAGCGTGTCACGGGATCTACCGTGGTGGTCTCGATGCGCGCCGAAGTCGGGAAGAGGCCCGATGGCAATTGGGCCGTTAGGCGGGGGCCAAGTGACCGAGGCAGAATACTCGACGTGAACAGTTCCGAAAGAGCGCGACCCCCGTATTGCATGCGACTTGTGGGAGCCACATAGCCACAGCCCCAGGTTTCCTCCAGTCGAGAGCGACTCTTCGATTGCAGAAGGGTTACCGTGCAGAGCCCCACCACCAGCAAGCATAGCAAGACGCGATTGAGGACGCCCAACTGCGAGAGCCCGGTGGGCGTGGCCATGGAGGCTGCTGCGTGTCCGAGCAGTTGCGTTAGGGTTGCCTGAAAAAGGCCGACGAAGAAGTCGGGGGCCAACGCGATGGTGAGCGCTATTCCAGCAAGGATCAGCATTGGAGCGGTCATCCAAAATGATACTTCCGTGGCCGCCGCGGCGCGTGGAGCACGCGGTGCCCCGAGCAAGGCCGCGCCAATCAGCCGAGCAAAACACAAAGCTGCCATGGCTCCGATCAGCGAAATTGCAGCTATTACCGTGAGTAACATCACCGCGGAGCGTCCTTCTGCCGAGAGTGCCGCGCGCATCAATCCTGAGTAGAGTAACCACTCACTGACGAATCCATTGAGCGGTGGAAGCCCCGCCATGGCCATGGCACCAACGACCAGCACGGTCGCCGTTTGTGGCATGCGGCGATAGAGGCCGCCCAACTGTTCGATATCTTTGGTATGGCACCGATGTGCCAAGCTGCCGGCACCGAGAAACATCAGGCCCTTCATGACCGCGTGATTCCAGACATGGAGCAGGCCACCTACCATTCCAAGGGCTGCGATCACAGGTCGATTGGAAGAGATCCCCCACAAACCCGTACCCAGGCCGAGCAATATCAGGCCGACATTCTCGATGCTGGAATACGCGAGTAGACGCTTGATGTCGCGTTGGTAGAGCGAGCAGCCAATTCCCACGGCGCCGCCCACGATGCCAATTGTCATCAGTAACGGGCCCCAATAGGGTCGAGGGCCACCGAGCAGCAACACGACGCGCAAGATCCCGTAGACACCCATCTTGATCAGAACACCGGACATGACCGCAGACACGTGCGTTGGAGCAGCGGCATGGGCCTCGGGCAGCCAGACGTGCAAGGGGAATAGTCCCGCTTTTGCCCCAAACCCGATGAGGGCCAAGAGAAACAGCAGGCTGGCGACAGCCATGCTAGGCATCGGCGTTGCCGCCATGGCGCGAAACTCGAAGCTGTGGGAAAGCGAGCCCAAGATCAGGAATAGCGCCAAGAGGCATGCTACTCCGACATGAGTCGCGATGAGGTAGACGAAGGAAGCCCGACGTACGGAAGCTTCTTGATGATCGAAGCTCACCAACAGGTAGGCCGCGAGTGACATGACCTCCCAGGCGAACAGAAACAGTATAGCGTGCCGCGCCACGAGCACGAGCGCCATGCCGGCAAGCATTAGGTTGTAGGCAGCCCACGGCACCGACAAGTTGCGATGCGGAGCGTGCTCGACCAAGTACACGCGCCCGTAGCATGCCGCCAATGCCCCAAGCAAGAATAGCGGACACAGGAAGAAGGCTGACAGTGGATCGAGACCGAACGACAATGCGGCATTGGGCGCCGACCAATCGAACGCCAGAGCTTGCTCACCGCCTAAGCGTAGCGTCTGCAGGGCAACCCAAAGGCCGTAGCTGCAGCTCGCCACGGCCGCAAGTGCGCCCAACGTCGAAGCGACGCGTGGGCGGGCGGCGAACGACAAGGACAAGATGGCGCCGAGGAACAATGCCAAGATGATGGCGAGTATCGAATTCACCGTGGCACGTCCTCTGCGAACACCCCAGCGGCGAGGTCGACTCGCGCAGCTTCGGCGAGGATGACGTCCGGCGCCTCGCGACCCAGCACTGCCTGCTTGAACCGCGGATCTTGAAGCGCTGCCGAAAGTCGCGATAGTAGGTATAAGTGCGAGCGTATGTTGAGTGTCACGAGTGAGAAGAAGGTGTGCACGGGGCGATCGTCAATCGCCTGAAACTCAATCGGGCAAGTCAAGAAGCAAAGAGATATCGCGGGCTGACTTGCGGGGAGGACGACCGGCGACCGAACATGGGGAATGGCGATTCCTTCGCCCACACCCGTCGAGCCTAGGGCTTCACGTGCCAGAAGGACGTCATACAGAAGGTCACGATCGGCTTGGTTGTCGATTGGCATTCTTGCGACGATTGCGCGCAAGGCAGTTTCGCGGTCCGTGGCTTCGACGCCGTGATGCACTCCGCCAGCGCGTAGCGCCGCTGCAAACCCGGCCCCCGAACGATCGACCGCGCGACGCGATGCGGGAAATGCATCGGGAGAAATCGACATACCCCGTGCAGTGGCCCACTCGAGCAGTTCGCTCTTGTGGAAGCGATAAGTGTCGTTGACGCGATGGAAGGGAATTGAGTTCTGCTTGATCCATCGATAAACAGCCGACTCGGACGTATCCAAGAGTTTCGCAGTCTCGGCAACCGTAAGCTTCATCGGACAATTCCAAACCTGGATTTGTTGCTTGGCATTTTCGTTGGCGCAGCGTTAGCAAACCTCTGCCGAATGAGCCGCAAGATCTGCACTAAATGGCGCACAGGGGCGTGGATTTCGCCGTGACGCGCGTCCATATCATTGACAGCTCCCATCACAAGGATTCCTCGTCCGACGACGCTGAGGCGCGAATCGCGTCGAGAATGGACCAGCCGAATGCCGGCTTGGGAAGTAGGATTGGCGGCAGCGCGTTGTCGCTTGATAGTCGGTCTTGGTAGCGTTGAGGTGCGCTCGTTACAAGCAACAGCCGCAGCTGAGGGCGCAACCTTTGCACGTTTTCGATGGTCGAGAGTACTGCGCTGGTGTCGAACTCGTCAGGGAAGATGACAAGGGCATCGCCCAATTGCGGTAGCGTCGAGGTTCTGGGAAGTTCTTGCATGGCTCCCGAATGCACACCCGCGGCGCTCAAGTAGCGACGCAGGCTCTCGATGGTTTTTGCGTTTTCACCAACGACGGTGACACGCAAAGGTCCTTCTCGGTTGGTGGCCACGTTCGCGCCGCCACTAGCAAACCGCGTTCCAACGTCGCGATGCGCGAACTTTACCCCTGGCTGATGATTCCCGAGGCGCGATATGTAGCTCAGTGTGATTAGAACGACAAGTTGTCATACAACTTATCTATCCAGACCACCCAAACGACATCTCAACATGCAGAGTCTCCAATCCAAATTGCCATCACGACTCTACCAGCAGGCAAGACTACGAATCCTCGGAGGCCGGACATTAGGACGCTTCCAGGGTTCGTCCTGATCCAGTCTTTCGATTCTAGCGACGTGTGGCCGCGACGTCTCTCGCTCCTGATTTTAGTGCCGGACCTGTTCGCGTTGTCCGCCCCAAGCCGTCACCAGCGACGAAAACCGCGCCTTGCTCCTGCCGCCAACCAAGACAGCGTCAGGCTGGACGAACGGGGCCGGCCGGGAGCTTCGCCCAGCCAAATATTGGGGTTCTGCGCGCGCGCGCGGCGGCCGTAACCGAGTCACGGGTCAATTCAACATGAGTTGCTCAAGCTGCAGTCTTGTACCGAAATCGCGCCGCACTCGGTGCGTCGAATCAGAACCCAATTCGCCGTGGGGCGCGTCCTCATGATCGATCGGAATAAGAGCGAACCGTCCGAACTTGAAGCGGACCCTGGATCAGCGGCAAGCCTCCTTTCCGAGCCCCCACCAAGCAGTGTCATCACTCGAGAATTGCTAGCTGACAAGCAGCATCTGCTCGAGGCCGTGACTGAGCTGTCGCCAGACATTTTGTATCTGTTCGACATCCAACGGCAGCGCCACTTGTACATCAATCGAGAATTGGCGAGCCTGCTCGGCTACTCTAGCGAGGAGATCAAGCGACAGGGTACCTCGCTTGCCATACACGCGGTTCACCCCGCAGACCTTGCCCGTGTCACGCAGCATGCAGAGAACGTTCGCAATGCCAACGATGGCGTGACTCACGCGATCGAGTACCGCATTCGGGCCAAGAATGGGGAATATCGCTGGTTCAGCATACGCGAGCGCGCCTATCGACGTGACGAGAAAGGCCAGTTGCAGGTCGTCTTCGGGGTGTGTCAAGACGTGACTGCGCAGAAGCTCGTTGAGCAGGCCCTGCGCGAAAGTGAAGCGCGCTGGAACTTCGCACTCGATGGCGCAGGTGATGGCGTTTGGGACTGGAACGCCGACACGAACCGGGTGTTCTTCTCTCCGCTTTGGAAGAGGATGCTCGGGTACGAAGCGCACGAGATAGGCGACGCGCCGGAAGAATGGAACTCGCGCGTTCACCCTGAGGATCGAACTCGGGTTTTCGCCGAGCTCGACAAACATCTCCGCGGCGAGACGCCGATCTACGTGTGCGAACATCGGGTTCGCTGCAAGGACGGCTCCTATAAATGGATCCTCGACCGAGGCAAGGCCACTGCCAGAGATGTCGATGGCAAGCCGACTCGAATCATTGGCACCCACACCGACATCTCCAACCTCAAGCGGATCGAGGCAAGCCTCAGGGAAAGTGAGCGCGAGCTCTTGCGTTCGCAGGAGGTGGCTCATGTGGGGCATTGGATCTGGGAGCCCCAAACTGGGTTTGCCGAGTGGTCTGCGGAGATGAAGCGGATCTATCGTGTGGGACCCGAAATGGCGAACAGCGCCATGTCTAACTGGGCTCTCTCGCTCGTCCACCCCGACGATCGAGCGAAAGTTGAGGCGGCAACCGCTGCTGCGCTCGCGCATCGGGCAGGTAGCTCGATGGAGTACCGCTTGCTCCTTGCCGATGGCAGCATTCGGCATATCTGGACCGCTCCGGGTGATTGCATCGTGGATGCAGACGGACGCGTCGTGCGGCTGACTGGGATTGTTCAGGACATTACCGAAAGGAAGCACGCTGAAGAAGAACTACACGCCGCCTACCTACAGCTGGAGCAACAGACAGAGTTTGCCAAAGAAATGGCTGCGCAGGCCGAAGTTGCCAATGCTGCCAAGAGCGAATTCTTGACCAACATGAGCCACGAGATCCGTACGCCGATGAACGGCGTCATTGGAATGAGCGAATTGCTGCTCGGCACCGAGCTTGCTGTCGAGCAGCGGCGCTACGCGGAAGTAGTGCACTTGAGCGCTGAGTCGCTACTTGGACTGCTCAACCAGATCCTCGATCTGTCGAAGATCGAGGCCGGCAAGTTCGAGCTCGTTGCATCCGACTTCAATCTGCAGATTCTGCTCGACGAGTCCGTCGCAATGCTTTCGATGCGCGCCAAGGAGAAGGGCCTCGGCTTTGTCTGTGCTGTGGCACCCAACGTACCGATCTGGTTGCACGGTGATGCGGATCGCCTCAGGCAGGTGTTGGTCAATCTGGCAGACAACGCCATCAAGTTCACCGCCAAAGGTGAGGTGACGGTGCGTGTTGGCATCGATTCGCAGACAGCCGACACTGCATGCTTGCGGTTCCGCGTCAGTGACACGGGCATCGGTATTCCAATCGAGAAGCAGTCTGGACTCTTCAAGAAGTTCAACCAGCTGGATGCCTCAGCCACGCGCAGGTTCGGCGGCACAGGGCTCGGGCTTGCGATCGCCAAACAGCTGAGTCAAATGATGGGAGGTGAAGTCGGATTTGAAGACCGTGAAGGCGCAGGGTCGACCTTCTGGTTTACTGCTGCCCTGGAAAAACAGAAGCATCCACAATGTGACGAGCGTGCACCCGCGCTTTCGAGTGCTCGAACCCAGGTATCCTCGACGTTGCCGAAGCAAGCGAAGATACTGGTCGTGGAAGACAACGCAACGAACCAACTCGTTGCCCTTGGAATCCTTCGCAAGCTAGGCTACGTAGCGGACGCGGCCGAGAACGGAATTGAAGCCGTCAAGATCCTCGAATTGCAGCACTACGACTTGGTGCTCATGGATCTGCAGATGCCCGAGATGGATGGACTCGAGGCTACGCGGTTTCTGCGCGCACGGGGGCCAGACGCGCTGAACCACGCAGTCCCGATTGTGGCAATGACCGCACACGCTATGGCGAGCGACCGAAATCGGTGCCTGGAAGTCGGCATGAACGATCACCTAGCCAAGCCGATCTCTTCGAAGGCATTGGCTGAGATTGTGGCAAAATGGCTGCCGAGAAGCGAATCCGAGAGTAGACTTGAAGGGCGCGATTCACAGGCTAGGCTCGCCGTTGCTGTGACCAGCGTGCTTCGTGACGACCAGAGGGAGGTCTTTGTCGAAGACGCTATGCTTGACCGGCTCATGGGCGACAGGGCGCTTTGCCAGGTGATTTTGCAAGGATTTCTCCAAGATCTCCCGCTGCAACTCGAAGCGTTGGGCCGACATCTCCATTCAGGCGACCTGGAACTTGCGTCTCAGCAAGCGCATCGCATCAAGGGTGCGGCCGCGACCGTGAGTGCCGAGGCGCTCAGTCGAGTCGCGTCGTCGCTCGAACGGGCGGCGACTGAGGGGGCGAACAGCCAGTTGAGCACTCTCCTGGCCGAAACACACCAGCAATTCGCCCGACTGGAGCGTACCATTCTCATGTCAGGCTTGATGAATTCTGCGACCGTGGGCTAGATTGCCTCGGACTGCGCTGCAGGTCGTACAAATGGAGTATCTCATGACGTTTCTGCAGGAGTTTCCACCGCCATGCGCATCCTAGTTGCCGACGATGACATAACTTCGCTGAGTGTGGTTGCGGCCGTGGTCGGGAAATTTGGTCATGAAGTCGTTCGCGCAACGGACGGCAACGAGGCCTGGCGAGTCCTTTCGCAACCCGACTCCCCACGATTGGCGATTCTCGATTGGATGATGCCCAGCATGAGCGGCATCGAGATCTGCCGTCGCCTAAGGGCCACGGAGACTGACTCACCACCCTATGTCATCTTGCTTACCGCATTGGGTGATGAGGAACATGCAGCGACCGGGCTAGATTCCGGCGCCAACGATTACATCGTTAAACCGTTCCGCCATACCGAATTGCGTGCGCGTATTGGGGCAGCAGAACGCGTCCTTTTGACGCAAGAGCGATTGCTCGCTCAATCCGAGGCTTTGCGTGAAGCATTGGCTCAAGTCCGAACGCTGCGGGGATTCATTCCAATTTGTGCCCATTGCCGACGGGTACGAGACGACAGCAACTTCTGGCGACAGATCGAGGAATACGTGTCTGCCCACACGGATGCATTCTTCAGTCATGGTCTCTGCCCGGACTGCATGGCGAAACACTATCCGGAGATGGACGACTAGAGCCATTCCTACGTCAACTTGGGCTGACGCCCGTAACTAACGCGACAGCGAAATTCTCGAGGCTCGCTGTGTCGAACCTTGAGGGCAGCGCAACAATCACTTCTACCAGCAATGGGCCAAGGTGGTTGCGGCCAAGCGTCGTGGTCACGCCGAACCAACCAAATGGCCTGGAGTCTGCGTCGGACGTCTTTGTGCAGCCCGGCGAACACCGAGCGCTGCTGGCAGACTGTGGCGGCGGACGTGTCAAGATGTGGTAGACTGCTGACACCGGGCCGCGGTTGTGTAAGGTGGTTGGATCCGGTGAACCAGGATTCAGACGCCTGCGGAGATAAGCAACGATGACAGATTTGGCGAGATCCTTTGCCATGATACTGCTGATGGGTGCATGCCTCTTACCTGGTTGCGGCGGTAGGGCCCAGGCTGGAACCCAAGAGGGCAACTCTGGTGGACAGGGTGGACAGGGTGGACAAGACGAACGAGGTGGCGAGGGCGGCGAAGGCGCAGGGCCGGCAACACATGTCACTGAATGCGAAGCTTTGTGCGCGAGAACTACCGAAGTCGGGTGCAGCGCTGGCGACACTGCTTGCGTCATGGTTTGCGCGACCGTTACGGGCTATCCGGCATGTCAATCGCAGATCCAGGCATGGTTGAACTGCGCCAGAGCCGCGGACGTTGTCTGCGATAGTTCCGGCGTCCCCACGTTTTCTGGGTGTGACATGCAATTGACTCTTGCTGCTGCTTGTGCGGCAACGGCGCCTGCCCCCCAGGTGGTGCAAGCATCTTGTGGCAGCTACTGCGACCAGATCGAAGCAGCGGGTTGTACGGCGACGACGCCGATCGGAGAGTGTCGTCAGTCCTGCGGGCTAGCCGGCACGGTAGTGTCTACCTGCCAATCGAGGTTCATCGACTATGTCGACTGCGCGGTCGAGAGCGGGGCGAGCTGCGATGCTAACGGTCAGCTCAACCCAGCGATTTGTACTGCGCAACAACTCGTGTATTCGGGTTGTGTGCTCTCGGAAGTCGGCAAGGCTTCCCTGTTGGTTGGCAGCGGCGGAACTGCCGCAGAATAGGCACTTTGCCAGAAGTCGCCTTCCCGCAATGCCCGGTGCGCCCCATCTGTTGCAGGTCTGAGGAGAAAACGCGCTAAATGGGCTGGCCAGCGCGGCTAGCCTCGGCCTATGCTCCCCCACCCGACGGCCTCCCCATGATCAAACCCGAAGAGCCACATTCCGCCGACCAAGCGCAGACTGAAGCAGAGGCATTGAGTGCAGTTGGCTTGCCTTCAAGCGCCAAAGGCCAGTCGGCTTCTGCGGGTCAGGCGCAGACCGAAGCTGAAGCATTGAGCGCAATGGTCGCATCCTCGAGGACGCGCGACCAGGGTTCGACACAAGCTTCCGAGGCATCGCCTGCACCGTCCGACGCGGCGTTACCGTTGACGGATTGGCTGGGTCAATGGCAGCCCTATGCAACACCCCTTGGTCTTCTGCTGGTGGTTCTTGTCGCGTTGGGGCTGTACCTTCGCTTGCTCGATTTCGGCTATCCAAAGACCTTGCAGTTCGATGAGCATCATTTCGTCGAGAATGCGCGCGGCTACCTCAAGCACCTGCCGGACTGGAACGACCACCCGCCTCTAGGTAAGCTCCTGATTGCATCGAGTATCAGCCAGTTTGGCGACAACTCGTTCGGGTTCCGCCTACCTGCCCTGATCTCGGGACTTTTCACCATCGTCTTTGGGGCTATGGCTGCCCAGCGCCTTTTCCCTTCCAAATGGGCCGCGGCGATGGCGGCTGCGCTTCTTGCTGCCGATGGGTTTCTCATCGCCCACTCGCGTGCAGCACTGCTCGACGGGTTTTTGGCGACAGCGTCCGTCGCGGCGTTGTTGATGGTCGGTTTCGAACTGTCGTTGGTTTGGGGCTGTGTTGCCGGACTCGTCTTTGGCATAGCGGCGAGCGTGAAATTCAGTGGAATCGCCGTAGCGCTACCGTTGCTTTTTGCCATTGCGGTTGCGAAGCGGGACGCGCGCAATAAGCTCACAACGATTGCCATCATGGCGACCGTGGCGGCTCTCATTTACCTGAGCAGCTACGCCGTTGGACTTTCCATGGCGGGCAAACCCAACGGCATTGGCGACGTCATCGCCGATACTCAGCGCTTACTTAAGCACCATGCCGAACTTACAGACATGAAGAACCCCGCTACGTCGGGTTGGGCTACGTGGCTGCTCCCAACCAAGCCGCTCATGCTTGGGTTCGCCGAGAAGCATGGGGCCGTTCGGGCTCTCTCCACGCTTGGCAACTTGGCCACCTGGTGGGGAACGGTCATCTTCACCATACTCTCAGTAGCCACCGTATTGCGGTTGGGCTGGGTGAAGGTGCTGGACGCGACTTCGAGCGAGGACTCCGAGGCAGTCGCCGGGTTCGTTCTGGAGCATGGCAAGTCCGTGATTGCGGCACTGCTATTGGCGTTGGGCTTTTTGGCGCCCTGGGTCCTGACCCACCGCGATTCCTACATCTACCATTTCTTGCCGGTATATGCGCCATTGGTCGTCACCCTAGCGGGCTTCTTGGCGTGGTATGAAGCAAGGCGTCCGCTGCGCGTGTTTGGCTTCACAGTCGTCGCGCTGCTCGTCGCAGCGTTCTACGCTCCGCTCTGGGCCTACGTGCCTATGAGTCACGACGCGCTCAACCTTCGGCTGTTCATCGCGAGTTGGAGATGACATGCCCTTCTTCAACAAAGCCGCATAGCTTGGAGCAGTATCGATGAAAAGTGGCATTCTACTCAATCGGCAGTGGCTCCTAGCCCTTGGCGCAATCGTTGTAGGTGCGCTGCTGTTCACGTTTGGTCGCGGCTCCGTACCCAAGGAAGGCCAATCGACGACTTACACCATCACCGTCGTTCCATTGGACGCACGCAGCCTCGCTTGTGCGTCTAACGTGGTCATGTCTGGCCGGCGTTGTGCGTTTGACGCTCAGTCACAGCCGTTGGGTGTCGAGCGGCCAATGCGGCCGTTCGTTACGACTGGGAGGGAGTTGCTTCTGCTCAGCGGTGTGTTCGAATCGGGCAGCGTGGCGGCGTGGCTCGATGCTGCTAAGAAGTCCGGTGATGAGGCACGAGTTACGCTTGACTGCTACGCAAGAATCCTCGGGACGCTGCCCGAAGTGTTGGTGCGATGGGCCCCCGACGGACCATTTTTACCCGAGCAGAACGTGATGGTGGCAGACGTCGACGACTGCGTCGTGAAGCGCTGAAAACCTGTCAGAAGTCGGACATTCAGGTGGGTAAGTCGAAAGGTCAAATTCCCGGTAGAGACGTGACTGGTAGGGGTCGCTGTCGCTTACTCTGGCGAAATTGCCAGCTCGCCGAAGAGCTTGTCGACGAGCGCAACCAGGTTCGGATCGGGATTTTGCTTTGCGACTTCACGGACGTGTGCCGCAAGTTGACGATCGTAACGATGCATCGCGAGTGCCGTGACTGCCGCCTGAGCTCGGCTTCGGCTTTCGGCAGCAACTTGATGTAGCAGGCAGAGTCGCGCCTTTGCGCCGCGGTGCAGCGCAAGTGCGCGCATGGCAAGCGTGATATCCTTGTCCCACGCGGTCTTGTCGAGCCAGGCAATGAGAAGCATAGCGGCCTCTTCCGACTTGTCCTGACCAAGGGCCAAGGCAGCAACCTCACGCCGCGATTCATCGCTATCACTGAGCCATGCACACAGCAGGTCTCTCGCAAAGGAGGACTCGAGCTCCAACAACGCCGAGGCACAGGCCAACATCACACGCGGATCGTCGCCAGTGCGAAGTCGATGCACCAGAAGCGGAGCCGCAAGCGCACCGCCATATTGGCAAAGGGCGTCTGCCGCGCCCGTTCGTACTTCAACCAATGGATCGGCAAGCAACTCACCTGCATAGAGCAGGGCCTGAGAGTGGTGTTGACGCAACAACGCAAACAGACCGCGCTGGCGCACGCTGCCGGCCGTGTCTGCTGCGCCCCCGTACGCGGGTTCCATCTGGACGTAGCGAATGGCCGAAAGAAATGGATCTGGATCGAACCACTCCAAGGTATCGAGGGCCGTCAGGGCCGATTCCTTGGCGCGACAGCCCGGATCGAGCTTCGCCCCTGGATCGACGAAGCGCGCCCACACGGCAGTAAGCTCCTGGGCGAAACCGGCAAGGTTGTGCTGAGCTACGAGGCGCGCCGCATGCTCGACAGGCATCCAATGCTTGTGGCTCAATGCTTCACGGAGGCGACGCTCCGACTCCTTGCTGCTCGGCTCGCTGTCGACGAGCACGAGCCCCTCGATGATGGCTTCCACACGGCTTGCCTTCGGGCGACTCGTCATTCGGAAAAACTAGCGCAAGTGCCACGAAGTTGCCTAGCCCAAATCTGTGCCCGTACGTCAGGCGGGCGAGCGAAATGCACAGAGTTCCAGCAACTGCTGTGGGCTGTCGATGAGATGGTCCGGCGCAGCCCGTTGCAGCGTTTCTCGGTCGGCGTAGCCCCAGCTGACGGCAATGCTTTGGATCCCGACACTCCTGGCCGCCTCGATGTCACGTACCTCGTCACCGACATACGCCACATTGGCAGCCAGTAGCGAAGCCTGTGCCAACACCTTGCTCAGACGCGCCCCTTTGCCGAAAATGCTCGAGCCGCAGGTCAGTCTCTCGAAGAGTTGCAAGTGGTGATGCTGCAAGAACGCCTCAACGTTGTCGCGAGAGTTCGAAGACAGCAGCAGACACCTTGCTCCCGTGCGTTTCAGTTCGGTCAGGGTTTCAGCGACTCCGCTGAAGGGCTCGATCCGATCGATCTGCCCGCGCAAGCGTTTGCTTACCGCATGCAGGATACGCGGCAACTTCCAGAGTGGGACCCCGAAGGCATCCACGGCCTCTTTTATGCCCATGCGCCGTAGCTTTGGAATATCCTCAGCGGTCATCTTGGGCAGGCCCAATTCGTCCGCGATATCGTTGTAGATCGGCACGACGTGGTTCATCGAATCGGCGAGGGTCCCGTCGAAGTCGAAGATGAAGGTTGTGAGCGGGCTCGGCATCGGGCAACTCCGTTGATCTCTACGACCGTACCAAGAGAAGGCAATACCCCGGCCGCGCCGAGCCTGTCTTGAGGGATCGCCACCTTTGGCGCAAGGTTCCCTCGCGCTACGTTAGACAAGGCGCGTTCTTCCCAGGGATTTGCGGGAAATGCACAGTGGGTTTGCCGCCAGCCGGCCCCGCGTAACTTGGCGCCCTCGGCCGAAGGGCGCTAAATCGAGACTCATGCTCGTTTGGGCCAAGACCATGGTTTGTCTGCTTCTGGCGCAGCTCGGCTGGACCGACAGCTTCGCATCGATTGAAGCAGCTTCGCGTTCCGTCCACAGCGTTGCGGCGGAGTTCACCCAGACCAAGCATCTGAAGATGCTGAGCAAGCCCATTGTTTCGGAAGGCAAGCTCTACTACCACGCGCCGGGCGAGTTTCGTTGGGAATACACGACACCGATCAAAAGCATCCTCGTCAAGAACAAGCAAGGTGTGCATCGGGTTACCTGGCGTGGCGGTAAGTTCCAACCAGACGCGGAAGCGAAACTCAAGCCCGTCCAAATGGTGCTTGAGCAAATGGAGCAGTGGCTGCACGGCGATTTCAGCCAAACCACGCTGTTTGACGCGTCGCTCGAAGCGGGGCCGCCAGCACGCGTCAAGCTCGTGCCGCGTGACAAGGCGCTCAGCCAGTTCATCAACTTCGTGTACGTCGTGATGTCGACGACTCCGGGGGTAGTCGACAGTATCGAAATTTGGGAGGGGCCTGAAGCTTTGACGCGGCTCAAACTCAAGAACGTGAAGTTGAACCTGAAGCTGCCGGCGCATACCTTTGAAGTGCCTTCATGATTGGTCGGCAAGTCGCCGCCGCGTGCGCCCTGGTGCATTTGTTTGGCTGTGGCAGCGCAACTACGAAGATTCTGCCGCTGACGGTGGCTGACCAGGAGCGTACGCTCGACCTCTGCGAACGACTCTTTCCCCCGGGGCCATTCGAAGCCACACATGTCGTGGAGGTATCGATTCCATTCAGCGACGATAGCTCGTTGATCGGCGTCGTTGCCGCGGAGGGAGGCAACCGCGGATTTCGCAGTGTGCTCATGACTCAGGAGGGGATCGTCCTATTCGACGCGGCGCGCCATGGCGATCGCATCGAGGTTGTGCGCGCCTTGCCACCGCTAAGTCCCAACGGTTTCGGTCGCCCCATGACCGATGATGTGCGCTTGATCCTCATGCATCCCGACGGCAATCGACCCGAAGTGGGCAGTACTCAAGAAGGCGAGCAGATTTGCCGCTGGACGAGCGGCAACGAACAAGTCGAGCTGCGCATCGTGAGTCAACGGGAAGCAGAACTTACGCGCTTTCGCTCGGGCTCGGTGGTCCGTCATGCGCGGCTGAAGGGGATCGGGGAGGACGGATTCGCCCGCGACATCCTGCTCGAGACCACGTCGGTCGTAGGCTACCAGTTGCACCTGGTACTGCTCAGTGTAGATCGCAAGGCGAATGCCGGCGATGTATCACGGTAACAACAATGACAGAGCAATTCTCGGTGCTCGTATCACGGCTCAGTCCTGAGCAATGGCGAGTCATTTCAGTGCTAGCTTGCGAGAGGAAGCTGACCCAGAGCGCACTCGATAGGCTTGGCCTTTCAACGGAGCTGCGCCAGTGGTTGATGGAAGGTCTTGGTCAGGGCCTATGGCTCGATGGCGGCATCGTTTACGGGCTACCGTATACGCGCAGCTTCACCGGGGAACGCGCTATCGCCATAGCCCCCGCACAACGTGCACTCATCTTGCGTCAAATAGCAGCGAAAGACTGGTTTTCTGCGACACGAGCAGATGCGCGTGTAGTCGTCGGTGACGGCTCTATCGCGGGGTTCACGACCGCCCTGTACGCGGGAGATCTGCGCGTGTTACAGCGAGAAGTCTCTGAGCTCATGCTTCGCTCCATGCGCGGGGAAGAAGCAACGCTAGTGCGAGGGCGACTGCTGGAGGCATTGTGTTTACCGTTCGACGCAGATTTCCTGATGCGTACCTGGGGAGACTCGGCCTGGTCCCTAGTGGAGCAGGTGCTCTCTGACGCGCGGGTGGCATTGGATCCAGTCGAAGAGCTATACCGTTGGGCAATTGCCCAAGGTGACGCGCGCATGAGCGCTAGACTATTGCGTCTGCTCGCTGAACACGCATTCATTCGCGGCGACACGGACGCGCTCGCTGCGATCACAGAACGCTTGCCCGTGGCGGAACAGTTCCCGCTGCGCGCCGCGCAATATGTCCTATTGGGCGAGCCTTCTCAAGCGCAGGCGCTGCTGAGCGACTTCGGGGGCAAGAACTTGCAGAAGCTAGTCGTGCCGTGGCCAATCAGCATCATCGCATTGCTTTCATTGTTAGCGTTGGGGCGTGACTCTACGGAGGGACCGGTGCTTACCAGACGCCTGTTACAGCGTCTCGCTGTCGCGGAATCACCAGCTATTACTGGCTGGCCAACGCCACCCCAAGCGCTCCCTGTGACACGGGCAATTCGCTCGCTGCTGCGGCGGATGACGCAACCTGATTCGGAACGTCTCCGCCTGAGCGCGCATCATCAACCTATCGATGCACCGGCGTGGGAGACATTGATTCTAGCCCTGACGGTTCAGCTCGAGGACTGCGACGCCGTGACGCGGCTTGGTTGGACGCGCCGACTCATTGCCGACGCCAAACGATGGAATGACGCGGGCTACAACTGGATGGCGCGGCAGGCACTGCATCTTGGCCTAGCTCTGAGTCCCGAGGCAGCGAGTGAAGTTGACGACCTCTTGCCCCGCCAATCCGGAGAGCTCCTGCTCGCCTCTTTACTCGAGCGTGAACCCGACTGGCGTCGAGCGCTTCGTGCCTTGGAGCAGTTCGCGGACACCGCCGAGCGCCGCACGGCAATCGTGTCTCGTCGCGTTGCCTGGTTCTTGGACATGGCCTCGGGCGAGCTTGCCAAACCGGCATTGGAGGAATACCGGGCTGGTACGGGTTGGACGCGGGGGCATCGTGTGGACTTCGAGGCGCTTCGCAGCATCAAGGCCACGCTTCCCCCCGAGGACGCTGCGGTGCTAACTGCGATGGATGCAGCGCCGAAAAGCAGTCGGCTACCGCCCGAAGCACTCGAGGCGTTGTGCGGTCACCCGCGGGTGTTGAACGGGGCTCGTGGACGCCAACCGGTGGAGGTGGTTCGGGGGCATTGTCGGATCGAAACACGGGAGGAGCGCGGGGATCTGCTGATTCAGATCGAGCCTTCAGGCGCGCCAGAAGGCGTCACTGTGGTGGTGGAGAGCGAGACGCGCGTGATGGTCTACCGCGTGGATGCCGCTCTTGCGAAACTGATTGCACTACTACAGTCGGGGCTTCGGATCCCACTGAGCCAGAAGAACGAGGGGCTTGTCGTCTTAGCCAGGCTCGCCGAACACGTGGAGATCCAGAGTCCGGAGCTTGGCGCGATGCGCACGGTTACGGCTGACAGCAATCCTTGTCTCAGGATTTCCCCAGAAGCTGGTGCTTGGTGGCTCGAAATCGGCGTGCGGCCTTTTGGCGAACTGGGGCGGTTCTTCCCACCAGGCCTCGGACGATCCGCCGTTTCAGTGCATAGCGGTGAGGATCTGCTCGACACAGAGCGGAACTTCAGCGAAGAAAAGGTTTGTTTTGATTCCCTCGTCGCACAGTGTCCCACTCTCGGAAGTGCCCTCTTGCGCGAGGCGCAAGCCAACGAGAACGCCCATGAGTCCCAGCATGGCGTCTCTCTCGGCGAAGAGGAGCTATTCAGTCTGCTAGTGGAGCTCCGGGAAACGAGTCAGAATTATTCCCTCGAGTGGAAGAACAGTCGCGCAATTTCAGCCCGCGGCAAGGTGACTGCGGCGAGTCTCCAGGGGTCGCTCCGATGCGTGAAGGGTTGGTATTTGGTCAACGGCCAAATCAAACTGGAGGCGGTGACGCCAGTCGCGCTTGCGGACTTGGTTCGGATGCCTTTCACCAAGTCTGGACGATTCATTCGTCTACCGACGGGTGACTTCGTCGAGGTGGAGCGACGCATTCAGCAAGTTCTGTCAAAACTCAAGAGCCTTGCTCAACTGCCAGCACGTGGCACCACCTCCGCGCTCAGGGTGCCAGAGGCCGCGTTTGACGTTTTGCGCTCGCTGGTCGACGCGGAAAGCTCAATAGAGATCGATCACTCTGCCACGGAGTGGCTTTCGCGTCTGGACGCTATATTGGCAACTCAGCCAGCGCTCCCGGAGGGGCTTAGGGCAATTCTGCGTCCCTATCAGTTCGAGGGGTTTCAATGGCTGTCACGCTACAGTCAACTGGGCCTTGGTGTCTGCCTTGCCGATGACATGGGTCTCGGCAAGACCCTGCAGGTTATCGCCCTGCTGCTCACCCGTGCCGACGGCGGCCCGGCACTGGTCATTGCCCCGACGTCGGTATGTAGCAATTGGCTTGACGAGCTGAAGCGCTTCGCCCCGACCCTCTCTGCGATCGAATACACCGGCAAATCGCGCGCAGCATTGCTCGAGCAATTCGGACCGAAGAGCGATGCCCCAGCTCCGAATGTCCTCATCGCCAGTTACGCACTGTTGCAGCACGACGCGGCAGGGCTAGGCTCTGTCCAATGGAACACGGCGGTGCTCGATGAGGCGCAGTTCATCAAGAACCCGCACTCGCTGCGTGCCAAGGCTGCCTTCCAACTCTCCGCGCGCTATCGCGTCGCTATGACGGGCACTCCAATCGAGAACCATCTGGGCGACTTATGGAGCATATTCCACTTCTTGAACCCAGCACTACTGGGCTCCTTCAAGCATTTCCAACTCTGCTACTTGAAGCCCATCGAGCGCGATCACGACAGCGACCAGCAAACGCTGCTCAAGAAGTTGGTTCAGCCCTTTCTCCTCCGTCGTCGCAAGGACGAGGTTCTTCCTGAGCTCCCCCCCATTACCACCCTTTGCCACCACGTGCGGTTATCCAAAGACGAGGGCATGCGCTACGCGCTCCTGCGCCGCCAGATCCACGACAAACTCTATACTACCCACGGAAAGCGTGAGCATAAGCTACAGGTGCTTGCGGAAATCACCCGACTCCGCCGCTTCTGTTGCCACCCGAGATTGGTATTTCCGGATGCGCCCACGGAATCCTCCAAGATGCAGGCGTTCCTTTTGCTCGCTGAGGAACTCCGCGATAACGGCCACCGTGCGCTCGTATTTAGCCAATTCGTCGACTTTCTCCAGCTCGTCCGGGAGCAGCTTGATGAACGTGGGTTTCGCTACCAATACTTGGACGGCTCCACCCCCAAGGAGAACCGACACTCGCGGGTGCAAGCCTTTCAAGCCGGGGAAGCGGGACTATTCCTGATCAGTCTCAAGGCAGGCGGCTTCGGACTGAATCTGACTGGCGCTGACTACGTGATCCATCTGGATCCCTGGTGGAACCCCGCGGTCGAGGCGCAAGCGACCGATCGGGCTCACCGTATTGGGCAGGAGCGTCCTGTCACCGTCTATCGACTGGTCACCAAAGACAGCATCGAGGAACGTATCGTTGAGCTGCATCAAGAGAAACGAGCCATTGCAGACGCACTACTGAACGACAGCGACATTGCGGCTGAGCTGAGCAGCGAGGAGCTGGTGGAACTATTGCGGTTGGAGTGAGGGGACGGAAGATTCATCTGGAGAAAGCAGCATCGTCGTCGCCACCCTTCATAGCAGGCGCGAAACGATGACCGACACCAAGAACGATCTGTTGCTGATCGAAGCCGCCATCGAGCACCGGCAAGAGGGTCCCGGGGCGTCCCATCTCACCGCGATCGATCCAGGAATAGTACGCAAAGAGGTCCCAATCATCGCGCTTGCCCCCGCGGAGCACTCCGCCGACCTGCAAATCCATGCGAACGGTAGGTTCGAGTGCGACGGGCGTTGGCGAGTTTGGCACGTCACCGGCCTTGGCCACCGGAATGGCGTAGTTGACACTAACCCACGCGGCGGCATTGTTCTCGCCGATCTGCGCTTCGCCGCCGAAGACCACTTCGTTGAGCCACGCGTGCGCTGCCATGCGACCGACTTCGTCGAGTGCGGTGAAGAGGTCAGATATGGAGAGCAGCACACGCGTGTGGCGATCGAGCGACCATTTGGCGGCGAGCCCACCTGCTGCTGACCATACCGATCCCAAGCCGTCGAGCAACGGGCCGCCACTGCCCGCGAGGATCACCGCATAGCCTGAGACTGGCTCGAACGTTACTCCAAGCGACGCGCTCTGCCAAGCCCAATCCTGCATTGCAGTCGGTTCTTTGGCGAGAAGCGTGGTGCCGAACGAGAGCTCGACCTTCTCCCCAAAGGCTCGTCGGGCACTCGGACGAAATAGCGCAACATCACCGAACTTGAGTCGCCGCGGAGTAACGATGGCATCGCTCGTGATGAACGCGAGTTCGCCGCGAACCTCCGCATATCCTGACGGCATCACGAAGCGCTTGTCCACTTTGGCCCCGATATCTCCATGTCGAAGGCCAACTGCAGGAGCCGCTGCGAGCGGCCCAGTCATTTGTACGGCATTGATTTGGACTGTCGGGCACGCGCTTGGATCGAGCTTGCAGATATCTTGCAGCGACGAAGCCGACGGCTCAGGCTTTGGAGCTGGTGCCAGCGTCGGTGTAGCAGCGATGTTGCTCGGCACCTCCTTCGATGGCGGCGCGGTCGAGGGCTGTTCGGGTGGCGCGAGCTCGGATGGTGATGGGGACGGTCCGGTTGACGTCGAATCGGGCGTGGTGGTCAAGTTCTCCGAAGGCCTGGCAGGCTCTGCAGCACCGAGAGGGAGCCCGGGGACCATCGCAACGATGGTAACGTGGATTACGAGGCAACTGCGCACGACCTGTGGTGATACGTCGCGCTAACGACATCCTTCCCCAACGGAGCCGGAACACAAACAAGGCCGTCTCGCGCTACGGAGGCGTCGTTGCTGGGATTGGGTTGCCAGCCACGTAACCGTACTGCCAACAAACCAACCGGCTGTCAATTTGGAAACCGCAAATCCCCTCGCCCGTGGAGCTGACGTCCACCTTGACGAATGGTCCGTTGACGGCTCCGGCAGCGAGGCCAGCTACACCCCAACAGACAACCGACCCAGTGATAGTCGTGCCACAGCCGAGATGCAAATTGCCTCCGACTACGGGGCTATCGATCTGAATGAACTGGTACGGCACTTCGAAGTTGAGACCGCAACGGAGCAAGCCGCTCGAATGCAGGCCGCAACCATCTTGCTCGGTGTCCGAATGTGTCCCATGCTCCACACCGACGAAGCCCGATCCCGCAGGGGCTATTGTCCCATTCGTGCAAATGATGCTGCCGGACTGCTGCAATGCGCAGGTTTGCAAGTAGCTGCCTATGACATCCACGAATGGATCCGCGCTCCCGCTCATCTGTTGCGCCACCAGATTGGCTTCGTCGACGCAGAGGATGCTGCCATCCGCAGTGATAGCGCAACCATACGGATCACCCAGTCTCAGAAGCGTGCCTCCAATGGTGGGAGGATTGTCACCCCAGCACTGGAGGTTACCTTCTAGGTGCAGGCCGCAAGCGAAATAGCGTTGGTGCGTCCATTGATTGGACACGACGACTTGGGTGAACGTGCCAGAGGGAGTCGGCCCCAACGTCTTTAGCGCCTCGTCAGTGCCCCAGCAATGGGCATTGCCTTCGAGATCCACGCCACAACCAAAGTCGAACCCCAGGGATATGTCCTTGAATTGAACCGTGCTGCGCCGAACCTGGGTGGGCGCGTTGCAGGCAGCAATGGCGTAGCGTGTCGGACCCGTTCCTTGCTCGACCGGGATCTCCGCGGACTGCATGCGATCCGTAGCAAAGCTGTTGCCTGCCTGAGCGGAAAAGCGCGTTATAGCAATGTCGCTCAGCGCCGCCGCAGGCAAGGTAACCACCAACCACCCCGACGTCTCGTCGATGGATAGGGCTAGGCAGGGAGCTATCCCCAACGTGAGCCCGTAGGCCATCAACTTCACCGTCAAATCGCCTTCAATCCGCTCGGCATTGATGGTGAACTGAGGAAATGCCCCGATAGCGAACAGATCAACGCCTATCCCGCCCCCGGAGGAAAGAGGCACACCCGAAAGACGCAGTTGGACTTCGAGGACCGAATCGCTGAGGTAAACATGTGCCTCGATCAGGTCGAGTCCCTTGTCGGCAATGTCCCCCGCATGATCCAGATGGATCGTTGAGACAGCGCTGAAACCTGCAACGCCGGAAGTGCCTGCGGTGCCTCCGAATCCCGCGCTACCTGCAACACTAGTGGTACCCGCGGTGCCTGCAACACGAGTTGTGCTCGCGCTACCAGCAATGCCTGCGGCGCCAGCACTACCTGCGGCGGCAGCACTACCTGCGGCGGCAGCACTACCTGGAACACCCCCAGTGGATGCTCCACCATGGTTCGAGATGCCACCAGTAATTGGTGAGCCACCCGTGCCGAGGAAGCCACCAGTGGCACCGCCGCCGATATTCGAGACACCGCCGGTCAATGCTCCGCCAGTACTCGACGTCCCGCCATTGGTACGACCTCCTGTGGCGAGCCAGGTCTTACTGCCACCATGTGGGGTGCTACCGCCAGGTCTGGGATACGACCTGGCCCCGCCGGATGTCAAGGTCGTCGTTGTCGTTCCAGCCGTGCTGCCCACAGCTGCGACGCTGGAGGAATTGTCGTCCAAGCGCGTGCGTCCGCCACAGGCGACCACGCCTAAGGAGACTGCCCACCAGGTTCTCAACGACATCTCAGCGGGAAGAATTGCAGGTTCCGAGCTGCTGGCAAATAGGCCAATACCCGCTTGATGCAAGAAACGGAGTTTCCCCAATCAGGCGGCTTTACTGCCATCATTGACGCGCCTGCTTTCCGCCGCGGTGAATTCGAATGGCGGAGATGCAACTAAACGGGAAAACTCTTCGTATTGCATTTGACTTTTCCCAACTTTCCCCAGAACCGCCATGTTGCAACATCGACTTGACTCGAAATGGCCGATGCCCCTAGCCGCATTGGTAGTCAGCTTACTTACCAATCCCGCAGCAGCGGAGACCGTGGATGGAGCGGAGAACCTGAAACCGGTGGATGTGTCCAACGCCCCACCGGTACCAACACCAGTTGAAGAACCAGCAACGGCGCCCGTCAACGCGTCGCTTCCAGTCGTGGGTGATCCGGTACCAGAACCAATCGCCCCGGCTGCCCTCGCTGAACCCGCAAGGACGCCAACCGCCACGTTTCCTTCGATCACCGACGCCCAGCCGCCTAACCCACCGCAATCCACAAAGCCAACGGCTGCGTCCAACGTCTCCCAACCTCGAGCGAATCCTCCGGTTCGGCGAATTACTCCCGGTACAACGGAACCCAGACCGTTGCCGTCCGCAGATGCGCCGTTCGATGAGTCGACAGTAAGAAATACTTCTGAGCCTCCAACGGGGAAGACAGAGGATGAATCCTCCGACGACATCATTCGCCTAGGGCCTGTCGTAGGTGTCGGTTTGCCTGGCCTGCTCAGTATTGGCGGGTTACTGAAGTTAACCTCGTATTTGGGTGGCGGCGTCAACGTCGGACTCATCCCGTCGACGCGGATCTCGTACTACGGTGAAGCAAAGCTTTCCTACCAAGAGTACGACGTCTACGGTCGCCTGTTTCCTTTTGGTGGAGGGTTCTTCCTCGGAGCAGGCGTGGGCTATGCGACAATCAAAGGCTCACTGAAGAGCAGCTACGATACTTCAGGCTACTTGGGCACATTGCCGAGTGGCCTGGCAATTCCGAATCCTCTGACCTACGAGAGCCAGGGCTCTGTGAAAACCATGGTTCTGACCCCCCAGATTGGCTACTTCTACACGACGGGCTTTGGGTTCAGCCTTGGCTTGGACCTAGGCGCTCAAGTGCCCATTGCTCCGAGCAAGATCAGCTACAATAGCCAGCTTAGTCTCCCGGCGAATACGCCACAGCCAATCCAGGATGCAATCCAGACCCAGTACATCGATCCAAACGACAAGAAGGTGTACGATACGCTGCACGCGATTGGTCGAACGATACTGCCGACATTCAATCTGCGGGTGGGGTGGCTGTTTTAGTGTTTGCGACCGTGGTGTCAGGCCCTGACAGCTCGTCACTTCTTTCCTGAAACCATTCGACGCGATGGCTCGGCAACGAAAACCGTTTGCGCGACGCTTTCATCCGTCTACGATGGCTCAGTGAAGCTCATCGCAGATTTGCACATTAACTCGAGATTCTCTCGAGCCACGAGTAAGGATTTGGACTTCATCGCTCTGCATCGCAGCGCGCTCAGCAAGGGCATTGGGCTCGTGGGCACCGGCGATTTCACCCATCCGGGTTGGATGACTGAAATCGCGGAACAGCTCGTACCAGCCGAAGACGGTTGGTTCAAGCTGCGTCCGGAGTTGCAGCGCGCAGCAGAAGCAACCCTGCCGCCGTCCTGTCGCGGTGAAGTCCGTTTCGTTTTGCAGGTGGAGATCAGCAATATCTACAAGAAGGGCGAGAAGACGAGAAAGAATCACAATCTCGTATTTGCGCCCAGCATCGAGGCAGCGAAACGCTTTTCGGCGAAGCTTGCGGCGGTCGGCAATCTCGCCTCGGATGGTCGTCCGATCTTGGGGCTCGATGCGCGCAATCTCTTGGAAATGACGTTGGAGTCAGATCCGTTAGCATTTCTCGTCCCAGCGCATATCTGGACGCCGTGGTTCTCGATGCTTGGCTCCAAGTCTGGATTCGACAGCGTGAAAGAGTGCTTTGCGGATCTCGCAGCCGAGATATTCGCGGTCGAAACGGGCCTCTCCTCGGATCCGCCGATGAACTGGCGAATTGCCGAGCTTGATCGGATGACCTTGGTTTCCAATTCGGACGCCCACTCGCCATCCAAGCTGGGGCGCGAGGCCAACTTGCTTGATATCGAGTACGGCTATGCGCCGATGCTGGACGCGCTCAAGACCGGGCACGGATTTCTCGGAACTATCGAATTCTTCCCGGAGCACGGCAAGTATCATTTGGACGGGCACCGCAAGTGTCAACTTCGCCTCGCACCTGAGGAAACGCGAGCGTTCGCTGGTCACTGTCCCTCGTGCGGGGGCGTCATCACTGTAGGTGTGCTGAGTCGGGTCATGGATCTGGCCGATCCCACGCGCCCAGAAGGGTTTGCGCCTGCGGGCAGAACAAGCTTCAAGAGCCTGGTGCCGCTTGATGAAACGGCAGCCGAGGTGCTCGGTGTTGGAGCGTCGAGCCGCAAAGTCATCGACCTTTGTGCTCGACTTCGCAGTAGGCTCGGATCCGAACTCCATATTCTGAAAGATGCGCCGCTCGAAGACATTCAGGCTGCAGGTGGATCTCCCATGCGGGAGGCAATTCGACGGATCCGGTGCGGCGAGATGGCGATGGAAGCCGGATACGACGGCGAATTCGGCAGCGTGAAGGTGTTCACGGATCAGGAGCGAAAGGAGCTCATCGGTCAGACGGGATTTGGGCTCGATGGGTTCAATGCTGAAGCAAAACCGTCGCCGGTCGCACCACGAATGAAGCCCGTTCAAGCAGCGACTGTCGATCTGTTGGAGCGGCAGTCAGTGTTGTCACCGAAAGAGGCATCGGCGGAAGATGCGCCGCCGGAGATGAACGCAGATCAGGTGTCAATAGTGGAAGCTGCGCGCGGGCCGATCATCGTATCGGCTGGTCCCGGTACCGGAAAGACGCGGACGCTTACCCAGCGCATCTTGCATCATGTATCCTCGGGCTCCTGGAAGAAGCAACGCGTGCTTGCCCTCACGTTCACCAACCAAGCCCGAGCCGAGCTAAAGGCGCGGCTCGACAAAGCGCTCGGTGGCTGTGCTGAGCAGGGCCCGATGGTGAGCACCTTCCACGGCTTCGGCAGGTTCGTGCTCGAGAATATCTTCGGACGGGAAATCGCTGTTGCGGATGACGACACACGAAACGCGCTCATGAGCGTCGTGCTCGGCAGCGAAGCACCGAAACGGCGCGTGGAAGAGCTGCTCGAAGCAGTGAGCTTAGCCAAGCAATGTCCGAGTCCGCTCGACACCATCACGGACAGTGACGTCCGCTCGGCCTACGCGCGGTACCAGTCGCTGCTCGAGGAACGCGGGCTTTTCGACCTGGATGATCTCGTGCTTGTCGCGTTCTCGCTGCTTGCTCAAGACAAGGATGCGGCCACGGTGGTCGCGGAACAGTACGATTCCGTCTCCGTGGATGAGTACCAGGATGTCAACGACGTACAGGCCGCCTTGGTGAAGCTTCTATCCCCAGATGGTAGCAAACTCTTAGTCATCGGTGATCCCGACCAGGCGATCTACAGTTTTCGAGGCGCGTGCCCTGGACACTTTGCGCGATTCAAGGACACCTTTCCTGGTGCTCGCGAAGTGTCTCTCAATGTGACCTATCGACTACCCGCGCCAATCCTCAAGGTTGCGCAATCCATACTTGGCGAGCGACGCGCGTTGTCATCCAATATGTTGGGACCCAAGGTCGAAGTGATATCGTGCCCCACAGAGGCTTCCGAAGCCGAACAGCTACTCGTGCGTATCGAGCAACTCTTGGGTGGTAGCAGCCATTTCGCGATGAATTCCGGACGGGCTAGCGACGCCGAGGAACCGGATATCGGCTTCGGCGACATCGCGGTGCTATGTCGCCTCAAGGCCCAACGGGCTGCGATCGTGGCCGCGCTGTCGAGGAGCGCAATCCCCTGCCTGATGGTGGGCGAAGACGAGCCCCACGATCCGCGCTCCGAAAAGATTGCCATCATGACTATGCACGCCAGCAAGGGACGGGAATTCGAGATCGTGTTCGTCGTCGGCGTGGAACCTTGCCTGATCCCGCTCTCACTGGATCATGCACTCACCTCCGATCCGCAAGAGGAACGTCGCCTAATGTACGTGGCGGCCACCCGCGCCAAACGCCGCCTCGTCGTCAGCCACGTAATGCACCGAATGCTGTTCGGAAAGCAACTTCCGGGTGGACCATCGCCGTTTCTCGCCAAACTTCCACAACAATGTGTGACTCGGCGCACGGTGTCGCTGAAAGAGAAGTCAGGGAAACGGCAATTGAGGCTGTTCTAGGACGCGCACACCAAGACAGCCCATCTGGTCCAGATTTCGCCCCTTTGCTCGCTCTACGCGTCTCGCTAAATCTCGAACTCGAGCAGAATCTCCTGAGACGCCAAACGCCCCATGATGGCCTCTTGCGCTGCCTCCAAGCTCATTTCTGGATCAATCCGCATAGAAGTCAAGGAGTCGTCCAAGGTCCTGCCTACCTGGACGAGGAACAACTCGGCGGGGCGGTTCAAAGCGCGCAGGGCTTCGATTTCGGTGGCTTCTGCTTGAGGCAGCATGGACAGAAACAGCAGCCCCGCATCGGTGAGAATTCTTGCCTGCTCGCCTAGCCGCTGGATGTGCTCGTCTCGTGTCGCACCGTGCAATCCTGCGTCGAGATTTGCCATGGCAAGGTAGTAGGTACGCTTGTCGCCAGCGAATAGGCTAGCCTCGAGCAAGACAGCCAGCTTCTCTGCATACGCAGCAACCTCGGCAGATTCTTCGAAACTGCTGACGAGCAAGATGAACTTGCCCGTGTGTCCGTAGCGCTGCGATCGATCAGCGCGAGAGACCGTTCCCATAGCCCACGCGAATTCTCGCGCTCGAATGCGTTGATCGAGCAGCGACTCACCTGCACCTGCTTCACCCAATACGACGCCACAGCCAGCAATCTCGTAATGGTCTACGATCACGAAGCGCCCGGTTGCTCCGAGCGACCGGGCTATATCGCAGGCGACGGGCCGCGTCGTTTCGAGGATCACCTCTCCAACGTCATGTCGATCGAGTTGTGTCTTGGCGGTTTCCGTCGAGAGCTCGGAAGCGTCGACGACCTTTCGGACCTCCCGCAATTCTACTGGCACCTTGGCGGTGCCGAGCTTGAGTACGTACTTCTTGTCGGCGACGAAAGGCGCTCGCCCCATCCAGAATACGGTTGCGCGCAATCGTGTGGCAACGAGCGCTGTCGCGTCATTGCCTGCGACCATCAGCTCTCCGGGCTTGACGTAGATCTGCTCGGCCAAGGTGAAGCCCACAGCTTGACCCGCCTCTGCCGAACGCGTCTCTGGAGCGGAAAAGGCTTCAACACTAGTAATCGTCGAGGTCTTACGCGACGGCAGAAAGCGCACCTGGGTGCCCACCTCGATGCGACCAGACGCAATCGAGCCAGCGAAGATCCGACGATCGTCCCCGGATGCAGTGAACTTGTAGACGTCCTGTAGCGGCATGCGAAATGGACGATTCTGCTCGGAATGATCACGCACGAAAGCGTCCACCTGTTCGAGCACGGTAGGCCCCTTGTACCAAGGCATTCCGTCGTAACGAGTGGCAATGTTGCTCCCCTCGCGCGCTGCGATCGGGATGACGCTAACAGCGCTAACGCCCAATTCTGACAAGAAAGCACAGTACTCGTCGCGCACTCGCTCGAACGTGGATTGATCGTAGCCCACCAGATCCATCTTGTTCACCAGCACAGAGAGCTGGGACAGACCGAGCAGCGACAAGATGTAGCCATGACGCTTGCTGTTCTCGCGGATCCCCTCGTGAGCATCGATAACGAGCAAGGCAGCTTCGGCGCGGCTGGCGCCGGTGACCATGTTCTTCAGAAACTCGATGTGCCCGGGCGCGTCGTTGATGATGTACCGGCGCTTGGCCGTTTTGAAGAAGCAGCGCGCCGTGTCAATAGTGATACCTTGTGACTGTTCGTTCTTAAGGGCATCGAGCAGAAAAGCGTATTCGAACGGACGACTCGAACGAGCACAGCGTTCGCGCACTTGGTCGAGCTTGCCAACGGGCAGCGAGCCCGTGTCCGCCATAAGGCGACCGATGACCGTGCTCTTGCCATGATCCACGTGCCCGACCACTACGAGGTCGAGTTGTTCGTCTTTGCTCGGTGTCGACTGTTCTCGGGCCGTCGCGTTAGTCATCACATGTATCCTTCTCGCCGCAAGGTCTCGAGCCCGCCGCCATCCTCAGCATCCTGTGCACGCCCGGAGCGCTCCGCCACATTGGCAAATTTGCCAGTTCTGAGTTCGATCACGATATCGGCAATGTTCTTCGCGTCGGATTTCACGCTCTGCGTGCAGGGGCCGCAACCGAGCGAGCGATAGCGCTCGCCGTTCCCAGAATCGAAATAGAGATCGGTGACTGGGATGTGCTCTCGCTGAATGTATTCCCAGATGTCGAGCTCCGTCCAATCCAGCAGCGGGTGGATTCTGAGGTGGGTCTTTGGGGCAAAGTCGGTCTTGTAGTACTGCCAAAGCTCAGGGGGCTGGTCATCGACGTCCCAATCGTTCTCTCGGGTGCGCGGCGAAAAATAGCGCTCCTTCGAGCGACTGCCCTCCTCGTCGGCTCGCACTCCCACGATGACGCCAGTGAATGCCTCGCGGCTCTCCTCCGGAACGAGTTTTCCCGTCTCGCAATCTACGCGCCAGCGGGGCCATTCGCCGCTTAGCGTGTGCTTGAGTGCTTCTGCCTTCAACGCCCGGCAACAGGCAATGCGGTCACACTTGCCATTAGGGTAGGTTTGCCCCGATTGCAGCGCTTCGACGTTCTGTCCCACTATCAGATGCAACTTCCATTCGACCGCCAGAGCGTTGCGATATCGGATCATCTCGGGGATCTTGTACGAGGTGTCGATGTGAACCAGTGGGAAGGGCACATGCCCAAAGAACGCCTTGCGCGCAAGCCAGAGCAGCACAGTACTGTCCTTGCCGATGGACCAGAGCATACAGAGGCTGCCAAATTCGCGATAGGCCTCACGTAGAATGTGCACACTGCGCGCTTCTAGTTTTTCGAGTGGATGCATCGTTCGGGTTCCTTGGCTTCCTTGGGTTCCTTGGCACTAGATGTAGTACTCAGGATCCTTGACGCGCCCGTAGTCAATGTGTAGCCAGAGCCGTTCATGAAAGTAGAACACGCCTATCTTCACTACGGTATCGATCATCCCGATGGCTACCGCAGCGCCGAGTGTGCCCGTCGCTCCGTACGCCACAGATAGCGTCACTAGCCCACCGATGACTCGGTAGCTCAGGGACTTGACGAACGTGCGGCGGCGCATCTCCCTCATTGATTCCTCACCAAACGTCCATTTTCGAGATGCAGCCCGCACTCACGCTTCGAGTCCTTCTCCCACCACCAGCGGCCCGCCCTGGCATCCTCTCCTGGAGCAATGGCACGCGTGCAAGGGGCGCAACCGATGCTAGAAAACCCCTTGGTGTGGAGTGTGTTGCGCGGCACCGCGTGTTGGTCAAGGTGTGTGTTCACGTCGACTTCGGTCCAATCCAGCAGGGGACTTAGCTTGAACAAGCCGTTGGCGGAGTCCCACGAAATGCGCTCGATGCTGGAGCGGTTCTCGGTTTGCTCGCTGCGCAAACCCACGATCCAGAGTTCTTTGGCTTGAAGCGCTCGTCGCAGGGGCGCCACTTTTCGTACGGCGCAGCAGCGGTGGCGATCCTCGGGGCTACGTCGGAATAGGTTGACCCCCGCGTCCGCAACCATGGCCTCGACTTCGGCGGTGTCGGGGTAGAACACGCGAAACCGTACGCCGTAGTGCGACTCCGACTGCGCGAGCAGATCGAGCGTCTCCGGAAAAAGGCGACCCGTATCCAGAGTGAAGAGCTCGATCGGAGCGTCCCCCGCGAGCAATCCTTGACGTGCCGCCATGTCCAAGAGCACCTGGTCTTCTGCACCAAGCGAACTGGCCAGCGCCACCCGTCCCGCGAAACGCGAGGCAGCCCAGTCGAGCATCTGAGGCGGCGAAAGAGCGTCGAGTTCTCGGGCGAGTTGAGTTACGTCTGAAGAATTCATTTGGATTAGAAGAATGCTTAGTCTGCGACTATCCGCTGGCGTACGCAGAAATTCCCGAAACCTTCGGCTGCTTCTCGCTCAAGCGCGTAGCGTTCGAATAGCGGGAACAGCCACTCAAGGATGGCTTGCTCATTCAAGTTCTTGGCTGCAAGCTTTGCCAAGCGACTGCCCGATCGGGTTCCGCCCAAGTAGAGATCGTAGAGTCCAGGTGCTCGCCCCACTAGAGCGAGCTCTGCGTTGTAGGGTCGCGCACAGCCATTGGGGCAGCCGGTCATTCGCATCACGATTGGCTCGTCCTTTAGCCCAAGCGCTTCGAGCTTCTGTTCCAACAACGAAAGCAATGATGGCAAGTAGCGTTCGGCTTCGGCCATGGCCAGGCTGCAAGTCGGAAGTGCCACACATGAAAGGGCGGATAGGCGAAGACCGCTCTGGGGGGAAAGCAATGCGTGTCGCTCGACGATGGCCGCAATCTGTTCTCGCGTGCCCGGCGCAATGTTGCAGAGCATGAGATTCTGATTGCCTGTCAGTCGAATGTCGCCCTGATGCACGCTTGCCAATTCGTATAGGGCTTGGCGGAGCTTTCGCGTGCCCTCGTCCCGTACACGCCCACTGGGCAGGCAAAGTTGCAGATGTGTTTGACCGGCGCGCTCGAACCAGCCATGACGATCGAGCGTGCTTTCGAGATGAAAGGGTCGCGCGGGGTCGAAGCGGCGCCCCATCCTGCGCTCCACCTCGGAACGAAATGCATCGACTCCAACGCGATCCATCGTGTACTTCAAGCGCGCGTGGTGCCGTTCGCCGCGGTTACCCAGATCTCGCTGTGCCGTCAATACGGCGCGCGCGACGTCTAAGCAATGCTCGACAGCGCAGAAACCGAGCATCGAACCAAGTCGTGGGTATGTCGTTTCGTCGCCGTGGGCGCGACCCATGCCACCCCCGGCTAGCACATTGAAGCCAAGCAGTGCGTCGCCTTCGACAACGGCGATGAACCCGAGGTCCTGCGTGTATACGTCGACATCGTTATCTGGTGGAACTACGATGGCGCATTTGAACTTCCGCGGGAGGTAGGTAGCTCCGTAGAGTGGCTCCTCTTCCGCCGGGGCCGCGGACTCGGGCAGCTTTTCACCGTCGAGCCAAATCTCGTGGTACGCGCGAGTCCGCGGCGCCAACGCGACGGATAGCTCTCGAGCCGTACGCTGCAGCGCATCGGTCAATCTAGCAATATCCGTGAGGGGAGCGCCCATTACATTGCGGTTCACGTCGCCGCATGCTGCCAGAGTGCTGAGCATAGCGCGGTGAATCGCGGCAATGGTTGGTTTGAGGTCGCGTTTGACGACGCCATGGATTTGTACTGCTTGGCGCGTGGTTACCCGCAGGCCTCCGTCGCCGTAGCGTTGTGCCAACTCGTCGAGCGCCAACCATTGCTTGGGCAACAGCACTCCGCCGGGAACACAGACACGCAGCATGAAGGAATGTAGCGGTTCGAGCTTCTGCGCTTGACGCTCTGCGCGCAGATCTCGATCGTCTTGTTGATAGAACCCGTGGAACTTGCTGAGCTGCGTGTCTTCAGGGAAGAGGGCTGAGCTGAGGGGATCAGCAATGCTTGCCTCGAGTGTGCCGCGGAGAAAGCGACTTCGAAGCTTGATCCCTTCTACCGCGCTCGGCAGGAGGTCGGGAGGGGTCAACAGTTTCTCGTCGGTCGCCATCAGTATACGTCCTTCAAGTAGCGTTTGTCGGTGCGCAGTTGCTCTACGTAGGCCAAGGCCTGCTCGTGGGATTTGCCGCCTGCGTCCATCGCGATTTCGACCAGCGCGCGATCCACTCCTGTCGCGAGTCTGGTTCGGTCCCCGCAAAGGTAGATGCGTGCACCTTGCTCGAGCCAGTCGTACAGGTCGTGCGCCCGCTCGCGGAGACGATCGGTAACGTACAGCTTCTGCTCCTGGTCGCGTGAGAACGCCACATCCATGCGCGTCAACAGTCCCTGGTCGCGCCAATGCAGCCATTCGGTTTGATAGGTAAAATCGCTACGAAATTGCCGATTGCCGAAGATGACCCAGTTCTTTCCGCTCGCGCCCATCGCGGCACGCGCCTGCAGAAAGGCGCGAAAGGGAGCGATCCCCGTTCCCGCGCCAATCAAAACAATCGGCTGGTTCGGATCGTCAGGCAGCCGAAACTGGGTGTTGGGTTCGAGCCACAAGGGGAGCTTGTCGCCGACCTTCAGTCGGTCGGCAACATGGCTCGAGGCGATGCCGTGGCGTGCGCGCCCGTGAGCCATGAAATCGGCCCGGCTTATTAGCAAATGGACCTCGTCAGGATATTCCAACTGGCACGAGGCAATCGAGTAGGAGCGCGATGCTAGTTCGGGCAGGAGCGCGACGAAGTCCGTCGCGTCTAGCTGGGCGGGATACTCGTGCAGGACATCGAGCCAGTCGCGGCCATCCAGATACGCCGCTGTTGCTTCGGGACTGTCGACCAGCTCGACCAAATTGCGTGCGCCGAGCGCCGCGTACTTGCGCAGTGCAGACGGTGAGATCCGACCAATCTCGAGACGGCGCGTCAGCGCATCGACCAGGGCACAGGGAGCGTCTGCTAGTCGAACCTCCGTCTGCGGGCCATGGCCCAGAGCGGAGATCAGTTCGCTTACAAGCAAAGGATCATTTTCCGGACGCAATCCCAAGGCATCGCCCGGGTTGTACTTGATGTTCGAGCCCTCGAGCGACAGTTCGAGGTGAACGAAGTTTTGAGTCGAACCACGACCGCTGAGCACTGCTCGATGCAGCAATTCCGACATCCAAGGGTTGTCGCGGTTGAACCGAGTTTTCTGCGGCAAGGCCGCGATCGCGGCGTCGCCCTTAGACTCCAGCATTCGTGGAGCAAAAGCGACGAGAGCTTGGTCTACCCAGGCTTGTGCGCCTTCTTGATAGTCCACGTCGAGATCGACGCGGGCGAGTAGCCGCTCGGCAGAAAGCTGCTCAAGGCGCAGATCCAAATCGGCCCCGGCTTTGCAGAATTGCACATAGCTCTTGTCGCCAAGAGCGAGGACCGCAAAACTGCAACTTGTAAGCTTGGGAGCACGGTTGCCCTGCACGAAGTCGAAAAATGGCGTGGCCGACTCCGGCGGTTGCCCTTCGCCGTGGGTGCTAATGATAACGGCCAGATTCTGCTCGCGCTTCAGAGTGCCACGCGCGTATTCGGCCATGTCCGCGACCTTGACTGCCCAACCCTGCTTGCGCGCCTTACTGGCCAATTGCTGGGCAATGCTTGCTGAGTGTCCTGAATGGGATCCGTAAAGCACCGTCAGCCCTTGGGGCTGCGGCTTGACGACGCCTGCAACGACGTCTAGCCGATCCTCCGCCAACGCGAGCGCATCGAACCGCGCGAGCAACCAGCGAGCGACCAGCAGACCCTGCCCAGGCGACAGCGAGCTCGCCAGCGCGTCCAATGCGTCACGCTGTTCCGGGCTCATGGCTCCCAATTCCGTCTCGTCGCTCAAGGGCATAGCTGTGCTCTGAATTCCCCCGTCTAGTGCAGATTTCCAAGTAGTTGTAGGTACTTATGTATTCTACAGTTTTCCTATCGGGTATAGGTAAGCATATGGCATATTCGTCGTCGGTCAAGGGGGATCGGCGCAACAACCATCCAGACCGGGGCCCACAACCCCAAGCGAGGGTAATAGACCCCGAGGTCGGTGACTCGGTAGGTCCTTCGACAAGCGGGTAGTCTGGTCATCACCCTTCGCATCATCCACGTTTCAGCGACGACCTTGAAACCGCTACGCTACGCTAACTGGCTCGCATTGACCTACCTGCTCATTGCAGGGGGCTATATCCTCGTGTCCAGTCGCATTGCAGCGGCCATCGCGAAAGACGTGGGCGAGCTCGAGCGTATCGAGCATGTTAAAGGCATCCTGTTCGTCTTGGTGACAGGAGTGCTCCTGTGGGGAGTATCCTTTGCGCTATTCCGCAGGCTCGAATGGGTGCATGAGACTCGCGCCTTGGAACGACGCACAATGATGGTGATGCAAAGCAAGGCCTATGCGGCGGAGCTTGCCGCTGCGGTGGCTCACGACTTCAACAACCTGCTCATGGTCTTGCGTGCCGGCGTCGACGAGATCCACGAAAACGCTCTACAGACGATCGATCCGACCACACTCGACACCATGGACAAGGCGATCGATTCCGCACGCAATCTGACCGATAGAATGGCGCGTGCGGCGCGCGGCGAGCGCTCGAATAGAAAGGGGTTGCACAGCCTGTCTGAGCTCGTCGATGACACGGTTCACCTGTTGCGTCGATTGCCGCGGCTCCGCGGGCGCAACATCGAAGTCGTCTCGACCAGCGCTGGTCGAGTGTTCCTTGACCCAGTACTCGTGGAGCAAATCCTGGTCAATCTCCTGCTAAATGCCGCCGATGCCGTCGGTAAGGAGGGGCACATTCGCGTCGAGGTCAACGAAGAGACAGACGCAGTCTGCTTGAGCGTCCATGACAACGGCACGGGTCTTTCGGACGCCATGCTAAATGGGATCTTCGAGCCGTTCAAGTCGACCAAGGAGACCGGCCTAGGGTTGGGCTTGCTCAGCGTGCGTGCATCAGTGGAAGCCAGTGAAGGTCGCCTCTGTGTGACGCGTTCGCCTTTGGGCGGAGCCCAATTCGAAGTGCGTTGGAACAAGGCTGCGTGAACGCGCAACTAGCGCTATCCCTTTCGATTGCAGACGAGCCACGCAGTTGTGTCAAGACTGGTGCGCGCCAAAAATGGGCTCTGCTGCAGGTTCTGCAAGAGCTCTTGGCGGCGCGACGTGGCCGCGTCGAACACGAGCAGAGCCTCGGGGGTCATGTGGTCTTCGGACTCTGCAATGCACGCAGCAAAGACCTCGACCGGTCCGTGGGGCGCATCGGCGAGGACCAGCACGGCATCGACCGTGGACTTGATTTGACCGAAAGCGGACCAATCGTGACCGAGGACCTCGCCGCGATTACCGAGTACGCTGCGCGTTACCTCGCTGCGATCCGCATCGAGCGAAAGGGCGCTGATCCGGCATTGTGGGCAGCTGGACAGCACCCACGCGGACTCGATGCTGCAGTCGCAACCGATGACCAACAAGTGTTTTGCCGCCCCAAGGATGCGTGTGAGGGCCTCCAAGCGCCCGTTGGATCGCAACGCTCGGCGAGCCGCCCAATGCGGCCGTGGTTCGAGGAATCGAAAGCGCGAAAGGAACCTCTCCCGTACAGTAAGACGTTCGCCCTGGGGCCATGGCCCGCCAATGCACGCCACCCTGTGCATGATTGGCGGCAACAGATACAGCGCGCCGAACAGGGAGAAACCGATGCCAAATAGCCCCGAGAGGCCAGCGCTTCGGGCAGCGACGTGGGTGGACGCTGCCATGACGCTCATGCCGAGGACGGTCGCGCCGCCGTCCAGCAGCGCCGCGATGCGTACGGAATCATGGATGGGGTGATTGGGGTTGGGGTAGCGCTGGTGCGCATTTACGAGATACACCGAGAAATTCGTGCCCATTCCCAACACGACCACGGCAATCATCAGGCCAGGAATATCGATGGGCCGTTCCATCAGGCCGAAGGTTCCAAGCGTGGCGACGAGGGAGAGTAGGACAGGGAACAGGACGAGCAGGACGAGGCGAAGATTCTGGAACGACAGTCCCACCGCGATGAGCACAAAGGGAGCGACAATGAACAACATTCGTTTGAAGGCGGTCCCAAGGAACACATTCAGCTCGCGACCGAAGTAGTTACCGTCGAACACCGAGAATCCGTCGGCCATGGCGTGAGCCGCAAAGCGACCTGCGTCGTACGCGGGGCCGCGTTCGACACTGCCGAGCCACACCCAGCCACTGCCGTCTCTGGCTCGGGCCAATCCGAGCAACGAGTAGGCCTCCAGAGGAATGGTGGGAGACGAACTCGTCGGTGCATCGATGGCACGCAAGAACGCATCGAAGGCGTCGGCAGAGAAGCCGACCTCGGCTGCGGACGCTTGGAGTGCCCGCTTGACCTGACCTCGACGTGTCTCGTTCCAGAACTGCTGCCAATCCGCCAGCTGTTTCTCCGCAAGGTGTTTGCCCGGCCAGAGTTGCGAGGGTGAGAACACGGCGTTGGTTACACCGAGAGCGCGCTCGCGTTCGAGCAACTGGGCCAAGGTGTCGCCTCTTTGCTGCAGCTCTGATGCGTCTCTGGCCTCGAGCAGCACGTAGGCGCGGCTCATCAAGTCGCCCCACACGTTGCGCACCAACGCTTCCGCGGCACGAGTATCGTCACTGACCGTATTGAGTCGATCGAGATCGACCTCGAACCTGGGGCGCGCAAATGCTCCGAGGCCAACGGCCATGGCGATTGCCAGCGCGACTCGAACCCACACGCGTCCGGTGGCAAGCCTGCGCAGCCAGCGGTCGACAGGAAGCAGCGGCCGCCGCTCGGTGGGCAAAGCGGCGCGAAACACCAGAGGGAAGACCGTGTGCACGAAGATGAAGGAGAATGCGCAGCCCAGCGCGGCGAATGTCCCAAGCTCTTCGAGTAAGCGGTAGCCGCTGAACCTTAGCGCGAAGAATGCGCCGACGGTTGTTAGTGTCGCGAGCGAAACGGCCGAGAAGGTCTGCTTGGCAGCGGACTTGCCAGTGGCACCGTGAACGCGATCAAGATACGCGATATAGACGATGCCCTGATCGACGGTAATCGAGATGAGTGCTGCGCCGAAACCTAGCGAAAGCGCCGACATGCTCGGGTGAAAGAACGAATAGAGCAAAAGCGCGATCGCCACCCCAGCAGTTGCGGGGAGCAAGGTGAGCAGACCCAAGATCGGCCGGGAGAAGCAGCCAAGTAACAAGAGCGATACGGCCACGGTCACCAACCAAACGGCTCGATTCGTGTCCTTCTTGACGATCGCCTCGTTGTCCATCGCGGCGCGGTAGGCACCCGCTGGCACGAGTACGGCGGTTGCCTCGCCGCGTTGTGTGGCCTCCGCGTCGAGACGGTTCTGTGCCGCTTCCAATGTGGTCGCAATGCGTCGGGAGCTCTCTGGATCACCCAAAGCATGATGGGGCACGGCCATAAGCAACAGATGTTTACCATCCGCCGAAACTAGGTGATTCTGCTCGACGCGGGCATTGGTCTTTGGCATCAACGCCGAAAGCCGGGCATAGACGAGTTCACGCAAGCCCAGCGGATCGGCGGCAATGTCTTGCGCCTGGCCGACCCCATCGAGCTCGCTGAGTTGGGCGTAGTCCTCCTTGAGCCGGGTTCGAATGGCATTGTCCGTGAGCCGAGTTAGAACGAAAGTCTCGAGTTCTTGCCGCGAGAAGAGCGAGGGGAGCCGCTGCAAAAGATCACCATGCAGGGCAGCCATCCCTTTTACCCAATCGGCATTGCCGACGTTTGCGAACTGTTCTGATTGGCTCAGTACCGCTTGAACCGTGCCTGCAGCCTCGACCAATCTTGTCGGATCTGCGGAGCCGTCCTTCAGACTGATGTCGATGGCGACCCAATCGATGAGCGGATGCTTGGTAAGCAGGCGGCGACCGCTCTCGAGTACGGGGCTTCCGGCCGGAATCGAGCTGGTCAGATCGGAATCGACGCGGATCCGGCGCAGGGCGACCGCCATGCAGGTGACGACCAAGAACGTGGCAAACGCAACGACGGACCAGCGGATTTCACGTTTCGCCATGGCGGGGTAGAGCGCTGCACGCTAGCACCTCGGGGCTCGGGCATAAACCGATTCCTTGTTTGGTTCATGGAGCCGTCAACATGACCTCGAACCGTCAATCCTACGTGCATGGCTACTCGGATGTTGAGCAGAGTCGCTTGCTCGATCAGGCCAACACGCTTTGTAGTCTCTTGCACCGCGATACCCAATATGCGAAAGGGAGCTTGGTCTTGGAGGCGGGCTGTGGCGTGGGCGCTCAGACCGTGATCCTTGCCACGCAGAGCCCAGGCGCCAGGTTTACGTCAATCGACATCTCCACCGAGTCCCTCAAGGCTGCCGAGGAGTGTGTCCACGCCGTGGGTTGCGCCAATGTTGAATTCTTGCGTGCGGATCTCTATCATCTGCCGTTCCCTGAGCAGTCCTTCGACCACGTCTTTCTGTGCTTCGTGTTGGAGCACCTAGCGGAGCCCATTGCTGCGCTGACAGAGCTGCGACGTGTACTCCGGTCAGGGGGAACCCTGACGGTGGTGGAGGGCGATCACGGGTCTGCCTATTTTCACCCCCACAGCCAGGCAGCCCAACGCACCATCGACTGCCTGGTGGCTCTCCAGGCTAGCATCGGCGGCAATGCGCTGATCGGACGGGGGCTGTACCCGCTCCTGTGTCGCGCAGGTTTCGAGCAGGTGCGAACCGAACCCCGTGTCGTCTATGCCGATGCCAGTCGACCAGAATGGGTCGAGGGTTTCACTAGGTCTACATTTATTGCCATGGTAAAAGGTGTCAAGCAACAAGCGCTCGCTGCTGCTCTGATGACCGATCCCGAGTGGGAACTGGGGATATCCGAGCTTGAGCGGAGCGCCGCAGACGACGGTACCTTCAACTACACCTTCTTTAAGGCAGTGGCGCGAAAGTGAGGGGGTGCGACCCACTTTGGTGCCGAGCCGCGTGACAAGGAGGTCATTGCGCTGCAAGCTTGCAGCCGTGAAGCTCATCTCGTGGAACGTCAATGGTTTTCGATCCGTCTTGAGGAAGAACTTCCTCGAGTACCTGAAGACCGAGAAACCCGATGTGATATGTCTTCAGGAAACGAAGTGCCAATCCGTGGATGTTGAGCCCGTTTGGCCCAAGGGCTATAGCGCACATTGGAATTCTGCGAAGAAGAAGGGCTATTCTGGCACGGTCATCCTGACCAAACAGAAGCCACTCCGAGTGGCCCCGAACATCGGAGTTTCCCAGCATGACCAAGAAGGTCGTGTGTTGACAGCCGAGTATGCCGACTTCTTCTTGGTCAACGTCTACGTGCCCAACTCCAAACGGGATCTCAGTCGATTGCCCTATCGCCAAGAATGGGACCGTGACTTCCTGAGGTACTTGAAACGGCTTCAGAAGGAGAAGCCAGTCATCTTTTGCGGCGACTTCAACGTCGCGCACACTGAGCTCGATTTGATGCATCCCAAGGCCAACCAGCACAACCACGGATTCACCAAGGAAGAACGCACGGGATTTGATGCCTTCGTCAAGGCGGGCTTCCTCGACAGCTTTCGTGAATTCGAGAAAGCGGGCGGGCACTACACCTGGTGGAGCGTGATCAGTGATGCGCGCGATAGAAACGTAGGCTGGCGCATCGACTACTTCCTAGTCAGCGCCGCACTGCGGCCCCGACTCAAGAAAGCCTTCATTCGTAGCGAAGTACTGGGTTCAGACCATTGCCCTGTGGGGATTGAGCTGAAGTAACGAGCGTCTCGCTGCCGCTGGGAGTGGGCGGAGACCGACGCCGGCTTGTACTTGCGCATTTCGGCATTCATTCAAGTGACAATGCCGGCAAAACACTGCTAAGTTGCCTGCGCAAAAACCTGCCCAATGAAACTTCGCACTTGCCTCTTCTGCCTTATTGCAACGCCATCCTTTCTAGCGCCGCGGACGGTACACGCATTGCTGATCCGGGACAGTCACGATGACTTCCAGTTCGAATGGAAGCCCGTGGGAGCGAATGTCTGCGCCGTTGGCAAGCTCGTGAGCGAGTCGACGACGCGATGCCAGGGCGAAGAGCTCGAATTCTTGAAGAGCCTTCTGCCGAATTGCGAAGACTCACTGTACTTGGCCATGGTTACCCAGGGTGATTTCCGGCACCTGCTGACTTACAGTGTGATGGCGCTCGGTAAGAACTACGTCGACCAAGAAGAAGCCGAGAGGTTCGTCCGGGCGACCTTCAGCCAGTTTCAGAAGAGTGGAGCAAATCACGGCAATTCGGTCGAGTTGGTCCGTCCAGAGGCACCCGCAGAGCTGAAGAGCTTTGGCGGCGCGAAAACCATCTTCATGGCGCTTCGCCATCGCAGCCTCGATCTCGAGGAACAGTCGGCAACGGTGAATCACAGCTACACCATCATGGGGCATACCGTTGCGCATCAACTAGATCTGGCGGTCGACGAGGCCGACGCCGAACCAGTCCGAAAGGATTTTGAGGTTGCCTTGTCAGGCGTTCGAATCAAACCCGAAGGACCAAAGGGACGCACCACGAGCCTAGTGGGGCGCCTCGTTGGTCTCGCTGGCGTCACTGCAATGGCGGCCCTAGCTCTAGCATTCCGTCGTTCTCGCAACAGAGTTCACTCGGCCCAAGCGGAAGGGCGTCGGAGCGAAGCGCCATAGTTGGTCTGTTGTCTATTGACGTGAACGTGGGAAATCTCGCGGAAAGTGCCGCATTGACGCAGCGGCTTGAGCGGGATTATCGGTCAAGGTCAGGTAGAACCCGGCGCTCCGACTCTTGTCTGGCTTCGACGTTCGCACGAGTTGGTGCGAACGTCGAACAAGAGGTATGCTGACCAAGTGGTTCTAGCGCACGATAGCTTGCCCCAATTGAACGAAGTACTGGATCCGCTCGATATCGAGCAGAACCACGACGAGCTGCTGCGCTACCTTGGCTATCGCGGACCCAAATCCAAAGACCATGTCTTGTCGGACGAGCTAGAGGTTGAGATCCAGCGTGGGCAGTCACTGCTGCGACCTAAGGGGATCTATTCCGTCTATCCAGCGCAATGCATGGATTCGCGCCACTTGAAGCTAGGTGACATCACCCTCCAGGGCAAGGTGGCGACTTTTCTCAAACGTGCCGACAGCATCGCAATCTTCGTGGTGACCGTGGGCCAGGGTATCACCGAACGCTCGCGGATCGCCTCCGACGCGGGCGATCCGGTGGCGGCATGGGCTCTGGACGCCTTCGGTTCCTATGCGGCCGAGTCAGCGGCGGAGGCATTGGCGCAGCGACTGCAGCGCCAGTTTCCAGCAGTTGGTGCCGTGAGCGCAAGATACAGCCCAGGGTATTGCGGCCTGCACCTCAAGCAGCAACGCGGTCTATTCAGTCTCGTCGACGCAGCGGCTATCGGGGTAACGCTTCTGGATTCCATGCTCATGCAGCCGACCAAGTCGATTTCGGGGGTGCTTGGTATCGGTCCAGCGGCAGCATTTGCGGCGGGCAGTTCGCCCTGCGAACGTTGCAACGATCTTGAATGCTCGATGCGCCGCTAGCGGCTACCCGCGATGGTTGCCGTGTCTTTTCTGCCCTGTCTCGACTGTGGAATCGATTGTTCCGCATGGCACGGTCGGTGCACTGTTGGGCTTTGCGCGAGTGATCTGCTTAGAAAATGCCGAGCTGGCATCGTCGAGACCTGCCTGGTATCGTCCTGCGGACGAGTGACTCATGACGGATTTCTCTGACCTCTATCGAGCGGTACTGACTGGCGACGCGCCGGCTGCCTTGGCAGCAGCACAGGCAGCATTGGATTCCGGCTCAGAACCCTTGGACCTCATCAATCAAGCCATCGCGCCTGCTATGAATGAGGCAGGCAAGCTCTTCGAAGAAGGCGAGTACTTCGTTCCGGAGTTGCTCATGGCAGCGCGAGCAACCAAGGGAGTATTCGAAATCCTTCGGCCGCTATTGGCCAAGCAAGGAGTCGAACCCGTCGGCCGAGTCATGCTCGGAACCGTCGAGGGGGATCTGCATGACATCGGAAAGAACCTCGTCGGCGCCTTGCTGGAGGGCGGAGGGTTCGAGGTCATCGACCTTGGCGTCAGCGTCAAGCCGGCGCAATTCATCGCTGCCATCAAGGAGCGACCGGTCGACATCGTTGGGCTTTCTGCCTTGCTTACCACGACCATGCCCGCCATGAAGACGACGCTCGAGCAGCTGAGGCATAGTGACTTGCAGGGCGGCATCAAGGTCATGGTTGGCGGGGCGCCAGTGACGCAGGCCTATGCCAATTCGATTGGTGCTGATGGCTATGCTGAAAGCGCTGCGGCGGCCGTGAATCTGGCGCGTCAACTCGTCGGCAAGTGTGCCTAGTGTCCCCACGGTTTCGGAGGTCCTATGTCGAACATAACCAGGCTTCTCCAAACGTCTCCCCTGTTGCTCGACGGCGCGTGGGGGACCGAAATGCAAGGACTTGGCCTGCGCCCGGGCGCTTGCCCCGACGCGTGGAACCTGACCCAACCCGAGCGAGTGGAGTCCGTTGCGCGCAGCTACGTCGAGGCTGGCAGTCAGATCATCCTCACGAACAGCTTTGGCGCGAACCGCATCGTTTTGTCAGGCCACGACCTTGCCGAAAGCGCCGCGGATATCAATCGCGCAGCCGCAGCAGCTTCGCTGCGCGCAGCCGTGGGCAAGGCAAAGGTATTCGGCTCCGTTGGGCCAACCGGCAAGCTTCTGGCCATGGGAGACGTGACCGAGGCCGAGCTTCGAGAGGTGTTCGACGAACAGCTCAAGGCACTGGCCGAGGGCGGAGTTGAAGCGGTCGTACTCGAAACCTTCACCGACCTCGACGAGCTGTGCGTGGCACTCGCGGCAGCCAAGGGCGCGGGCCTTTTTGCCGTCGGTTGCATGGTGTTCGATTCAGGCGCCAAGAAAGACCGCACGGCCATGGGCGTCACCCCCGAGCAAGCCGTAGAACGGCTCACTTCCGCTGGGGTGGATGCCATCGGCGCCAATTGCGGCCGCGGTATCGAGGCCTATGTCCCGATTTGCCAAAGGCTGCGTGCAGCGACGAAGCTGCCACTCTGGCTCAAGCCCAATGCCGGTCTTCCCCAGCTCGTCGACGGGCAGGCGCGTTACGCGACCACTCCCGAACAGTTTGCCGCCGGCGCCGTGGAGCTAGTACTCAATGGCGCCAACCTGGTTGGTGGCTGCTGTGGCACCAATCCAGCATTCGTAGCGGCCATCGCCCGGGCATTTGCCACCCATCCACGGAACCAAGCTTAGGAACACCATGCGAGACGTACAATGGGAAGCGCTGTTGGCGGTCATTCGGGGCGAGCAACTGCGCCCGCTTCCGACCGGATTCATCATCGACAGCCCGTGGTTGCCCAATTGGGCAAACTACTCGATCTTGGACTACTTCACCAGTGAACGGATCTGGTTGGAAACGCACCAGAGGGCACACGCCACGTTTCCCGACGCCTGGTTCTTGCCCGGGTTTTGGTCCGAGTATGGCATGTGCACCGAGCCGTCGGCGTTCGGCGCCGTCAGCATGTGGACCGAGAACGAGTTTCCCTTTGCCAAGAAGATCCTTTCGAATCCCGAAGAAGTGGATCGTCTCGAACGCCCCAATCCGCGGCGCGATGGTCTTCTGCCCTTCGTCGTCAAGCGGCTCACGCATCACCGTGCCGAGATCGAGAAAAGTGGCTACAAGGTCCGGTTCGCCGTCGCCCGTGGACCACTCAACATCGCATCGTTTCTCATGGGCACGACCGAGTTCCTGACGGCAATCAAGACCGATCCAGAACGGATGCATCACCTGCTCGGCATGATTACGGACTTCTTGGTGGAGTGGATTGCGTTCCAGCGCGAAGCCATTCCTACGATCGACGGTTTGCTCGTCCTCGACGATCTGGTTGGATTCGTGGGAAAAAGTGACTTTCAAACCTTTGCCCTACCGTACCTGAAGCAGCTCTTCGCGCTCGACGTGTCGGTGAAATTCTTTCATAACGACGCTCCGTGCAAGGTGGCCGCGCCGTTTCTGCCAGAAGTAGGAATCAACATGCTGAATTTCGGCATTCAGCACAAACTTGCCGATATGGCGAGCTGGACTCAGAACAAGATCGTGCTGCTTGGCAATGTGCCGCCCCGCGACGTACTCGCCCAAGGGACGCCGGACGAAGTGCGGGCCTTCACTCGGCAGATGCTCGAGGAGTTACCCAATCATTCACGCCTGGTTGTCTCCTGCGCCGGTGGAATGCCACCGGGCGCACCCACGGAGAATATTCAGGCGTTGATTGAGGCGGCGCGGAGCGCGACGGGTTAAGTCGGAGCTGCCACCGATCCTCGGCGTATCGTGACGTCCCGGAATTCTTGGGTCGGTTCGACGTGGCCACGTGGCTTTGGCGGACGGCGTGTGGGTTCAGTGAGGTTTCAGGGCTCGTGACTCCGCAAGCAAGCTTGTTGTGAGATTGCTGACAACAACTCATGGTCTCCAATGGACGGGCAAGGACTTGGACCAGCTTTCCAATTCCGCAGAAAAGACAATGGCATCCGGGAAGTAACCCCTAATCATGTCCGCGTCGAATGCAGGAGTGGTGAGTTGGTAATGAATCGGGAACAGGTAGTTTGCTCCAACTACTTCGTCGAGAAAACTTCTCACATCGTCATACAGAAAGTGGAAATGCTGAATGAAAGCCAAGTCAATGTTCTGTTCTGCGAGACCATATTGTCGAGCTTCCTCAGTATCGCCAATATCCCCGGTATGAAATAACTTGACCCCGCCGATGCTGACCACATATCCGCTATTGAACACGGCGCTCGGAACACTTGTCGGATAATCGTGATTCAGGTAGATGGCCTCGACACCGATTCCATTGGCTTGCACATTCACCGGCAAACCCACGACGGGCTCAACGACGACGACACGGTCGTCCAAGCCCGTCAACTGGTTGACAGCCTGCTTGGTGGACATAAAAATCGCATTCGGGTTGTTCTGCATGTATTGCCGCACCAGCGTGGCGCTGAAGTGATCGGCGTGGTTGTGCGTGGCAAGGACCAGATTCACGTCGTCGAACGGTGGTTCGGCGTTCAAGAGTGGGGTCTTGACCGTAGGCGCGAATCCGTCGAAGAGCGCATCAATCAATACCTTCTGACCGCCGACGGTGATGAGAAAGCCAGAATTGCCAACGAATGTCACTTTCACGTCGACGGTTGCTGCGGGTGTTAGGTTTGGGCTCGTTGTCGTTTCAGATTGTCCGCACCCAATCAACATGGTGCCAAAGAGCAACATGGCGGAAAGAATTCGTATTCGCGTTGACATCACATCGCCTTTCAGTTGCCAGATTGGTTTGAGCTCTGAGCCGGGATTGTAGACCAACTGGTAAGGATCTACGCCTTTGTTCGTTACCTGTGAAAAGGAGATCAAGCCTTTCTGTACGAGAGCTCAGCTCGCATCGAATTTCTGCTTCGGTGCGATGGTGGATTTGCGACAAGTGGGTTGGTTTGATTGGGTTCTTGGTGAAAGGGGTCTTGGAGGAGTCGCAACGTTTATGCATGGTCCAGCCCAGGGAGGCGCAGGTCTTCCGAGGCGCAGGCGGCCCCGACGAACGTATCGAAGTCCAGGCGCGAAGACGCAGGCAATGGGCCATGGAACCTCCGACTCAGAAGCAACGTCCTCCGCGTACCGCAGTGCCTCCTACAGTACCTTGAAATCGGTCACGGCATGTCGACCATCATCTTTCGATGACGACTACCCGAAAACTGCTACCTAGCTCGGGCCCTTCATTCTACTCCGGGTGACTCGCCGTACCTATCCCAGCATCTTGCGTGATTCCACAAACCAGTCGATCAGCCGCCGCGCAATGCTGTAGCTCCCTGGGACGATTGGCAACGCGTCACGGCGGAACCAGCCTGCCTCGATGATTTCGCTCGGATCAGGCGAGAGCGTGCCACCCGCGTAGCATGCGGTAAATCCGACCATGAGTGAATCCGGAAACGGCCAGGGTTGACTTCCAAAATACTGCAAGTTGCACACCTCGATTCCGACCTCCTCACGAACCTCGCGATGCACGCACTGTTCGAGGGTTTCTCCCGGTTCCACGAAGCCGGCGAGCACGCTGAACATGGGGTGCGTAAAGCGCGTACCGCGAGCAAGCAGAAGTTCATCGTCCCTGGTCACTGCCACTATCACCGAGGGAGCAATACGCGGGTACGCCAAGTGTTGACACGCGACGCAACGCCGGGCGTTTTCTCCTTCCGCGAATTCGGTACGTGCACCACACACTCCACAGAAGGCATGAGTTTGGTCCCAGTGCAACAAGTGGATGGCAAGGCCAGCGACTTGTAGGTGCGTTTCGTCGAGGACTCCGTGCAGGGCACGCAATTCGCGCGCTTCGAGGCGGGCGGGCAATTCGGCGCCATTCCAGCGACCAGCGTAGCAGGGAACGCCGTCGAGTAGGCCGAGGCGTCGCAAGCCACTGATGGCGGGTTCGGATTCGAGCTTGGCAAACGGCAAACGAACTGGACTCGGCGACGTCTCTGGGACGACCACGAGTTTGCGTTCGCAGTACAGGTACGCGAGGCATTCAGTGTCCGGCGTAGGTTGCGCGGTGAGTGGATGCTCTCTGGTGAAGGGCGACATTGCCGGAACATACCGTGAAGCGGCACTGTCGCCCACGCGGACGACCGCAACCGTGTCGCTAGAGCACGATACAAGTTGCCTTCGTCACCCCAAATGAGGATGACTACACATCCGGATCGACGCTGCGAACCCACACAGCGCCAAGGTGAGCCCGCGTCGCCGACCATCCGGGCTGGAGGTCAGCTATTGAGCGTAGCGACGGGTCCAGTTGCAGGGCTGTTCCCATGCCAATGACCTTCCCCTGCGCAGTCGTGAACGGACGCCCAGAGAGAAAGACCCAGCCGTGATCGTCTGAGGAGTGGGCGACAAGCAGGATTGGAGCGCCATCCTCGACAACGGCAGCTTCTGAAATGGCAGCTACATTTGCCCCTTGATCAAAGGGCCAGTTTTGGGCGTCAGTCATGTCGCTCGTCCACTCATTGGCTGGCGTTCGCCAGCTAGCTCGTAGCCTAGGTGAAGGGATTGCCAGCCGCAACGCGCTTCTTGGGCAGCTTATCCGTTCCGCGGCTGGTCACTTTGAACTAGTTGACGCAAAACAGCATCCCATAGCAGATCTTCCACGACTAGCGCAGGATTACCACCTCAGGTTCGCTAATCGCGAAGTCACATTCCGTTGGCGGGGCAACGTAGCTGATGGCGTTGTACCAGAACTGCATGGTCTGAAGAACAACGCCCGCGGTGAGCCACTGGCTGGTTGCGCTGTTGTAGCAGGCATTCCACTGGTCGGGGCTGCCACTCGTTTGCCCGCCTGCCCATTGACCGGTGTAGGTGACCCACTCGTCGGACCAGGCGAATGCTCTGCCAAGTCCAACTCCTTTGGCAGCACCAACCGCCTTGCCGTCGTACGTTGCCACGACAGTTGCGTCACCAGGATTGACCTGTCGACCCATGAAAGCGCCAACGGCAGTGACGTTCTGCATGATCGGATGGCCTGCCGTCCACTCAGTAACTGGAAGCGCAGTATTCCAACAATAGCAGCATGGGCTACTGGCCTGGGGACAGAGCTTCTGCGAATTCGATGCGCAACTGTTGCCTGGAACGCTTCCTGCTGCCGCACCACCCAGGTACGACATTCCAGTAAATGCAAGCACCTTGTTCGTGGCTGTGACCTCCGCGTCGTCGTTATTCATGTAGCCATTGAGGCTGATCAAACCACCGCCGTGCTTCACCCAATCCGAAAGGTTCAGAACATCCGATTCGGTCAAGTCCCACGTGCGCAAGTCCTGCAAGAGGATGACGTCGAAGCCTGCAAGGTAATCGGCGGTCCATGGCTTGTATGTGAGCTCGAACGTTACGGCCGCGTTGCTCTTCTGGGCCAACCAGGTCTCGAAGGAGGTGGTGCTGGAGGGTTGACCATCAGTGCCCACCCCGTAAGCAGCTTTGGCAATTGCACCAAACGAGCCAAGGTTTGTGCACTTGCAGTTCTGTCCAGTCGCGTCGCAGAGCTTCGTGCGCCGCCCGCCCGGAGAAGTCCCGCCGCTGCCGGTGACTACTATCGAGACGCTACCGCTGCCTGCAACGTTCGTGAGCGCGCCACCACTGCCACCACTGCTGACGGTCCCGCCACTGTTCGTCCCTCCGCCTGCTACGGACTGCAGCGTCGTGCCGCCAGCTCCAGCTTCAGCACCCGATGCTTGCGTCGTCGTGCCGCCCGCTCCAGCCTTGGATGTTTGTGTCGACGCACCGCCATTGTCGTCCGTGGAGGGCTGAACCGAATTGCCGCCAAACCCAGCTACTATGTTAGCTCCACCCGCGGGCACCACCGAAGAGGAAGCGCCCGCTTTAGCATTTACTGACCCCGCGAATCCCAGCGTGCAATCACATGCCGCATAGGTTGTGCCGTCGGTACTGCAACGCTTGTACCCCTGACAACCCTTGCTCGAGATGCAGCTGATGGCTTCGTCAGGTTCGCAAACCTTTGCCTTGCTCGCGCTAGTCGGTGAGCTTCCGCAGCCCTCGATCGTTCCCAACAGAACCAATAACGTTGTAGCGCACGTTTGCGCGGCTCCTTTCATGGCTTTCGAAAACTACCACGCGGTCCGGAAGTCGCCCAGGCCTTTGAGAGACTCACCAACTCTCCGACGCGCCGCCACTTCCGAAGCTGCCGCCGCGACCATATCCGCCGCCTCAGCCACTGCGTGTCCGCAATCGGAACCAGCAGCGCAATCGCCGCGCTGGAGAAAGGGGGCCATTGCGTCGCGTACAATTGAAGTAGCCTTTCGTATTTGCAAGCGGCGCTGCCAGTGGTTAAGGCAAATGCCGTGGTTACGTCGAACCGACCAACAAGGCACGAAATTTGCCATTCACGTCATTGCGCGTCGCTGTGAACACCGAGTGATGCTGCGGGGTGCACCAAAGTAATAGGTTGGGTGCGGCGATCGGTGCTAAAGTAACGATCCCTGACCATTGCTTCGACTTCGTGAGGTCCTATGAGACAGCTTCGGCTCGTTTTTGCGCGCACGGACGGTATGGCAAAGGTGCTTGTCGCAGCAACGCTTTTGCCCTTGGCAGGTAGCTGCGGTGGGCAGAGTGAAGCGCAATCCTCCAATGCCAACGTTGGGGCGAACACGGGCACGAATCAAGGCGGTAGCGCGTCCGGAGCCACAGCTTCAACGAATGGCGGCAGCTCGAGCAACTTGGGCGGCCGGGGTGGCACGTCGAGCAATGGGGGTGCTGGCGGATATTCGGCAACGGGTGGCAGTTCCGAGCTGTGTCCGCCCTATTCGAATCTTGAATCCTACGTCGTGCCTTTACCGAGCGGGAGCTCGATTCGCGATCTGGCTCAGGTTTGCTCCTGGGGAGGTAGTTACGCGAGCACCGTCCCTGCCGCTTGGGTATCGCTGCGGGAGGATGCGAGCAACGCAGCAAAGGCCAGTGGCATTGTTACCCTCTCGTCCGAGCTGCTAACGAACGCTGGTTATCTCATCGTCGCGTCGGTTACCGTTGTGGGAGCTACGATCAGCAACCTGCGCCAAGTAGGTAGCCAGTATCAGTTCGACCTCGCTTGGAACGCTGGATCCCAGCCCTACCTAGGCTTGAGCAGCACGTTTCAGATCACCGTTGTCATGGCTTGTGCCCCGGAGATGAGTTTCACCCAAGAGCTGAAACTCGCTGCGAATCTCGTTCGCTGCGGTTCCCAGGAGTCCCCCATCTGGGTGTCTAGCGGAGACACCTGCACAATCTGTGCTCCCATGGCAGAATTTGCGGCTCAACTCATGCCCGCGCCTTCCAACGCGCCGGATGGATTGCCGCTGCCGGGTGAAGTAGCGATAGCCATCAGACCCGTTGCTCGCGACGGGCGCTACCTGGTCCTGCTGGTGGACAAGCCTGAACAGGCAACAGAGCTTGCACTGACTTGGCGCAGTTCCGCAGGCGAGCTAGAGTTGGTGGCAGACGACGTAGCCATTTGGACGTTGCCCGATGAGCCCGGGCCACATCAGGTGCAGGTTGCGGGGGAGTCTTCAGACTCGGCCGGCATTGGGCTCTACCTGCATCGAGACGACTCGTGCATTCGCACTTGAGAGTCGTACTCGTCGGGCCAGAGTTTCAGGAGAACTTGGGGCTCGAATACTTGGCCGCGGTGGCTCAAGCCGCAGGGCATCACCCGAAGCTCGTGACGTACGGTTCACGCGCGTTGGCTCCTCGCGTGATTGCAGAGATCCTCACCTACCAACCCTTCTTGGTTGGTTTGAGCATCGCGTTTCAAGCAAGCCTTTCGGACTCGCTGTACCTCGCTGAAGCGTTGCGGTGTGCGGGCTTCACAGGGCACATCACTTGTGGCGGGCATGTCCCGACCTTCGAGTATGCGGCATTGTTGCGCGATTGTCCCGCGCTCGATACGGCGGTGCGCCACGACGGGGAGCATACGCTTTTGGAACTCTTGGGGCGGCTCGCTCGAGGTGAGTCTCTACGCGGTGTTGCGGGGCTTGTTTGGCGCGACGGAGAAACACTCGAGGTCGAGCTGCCGCGCGCTCCGGGTCGAGAGCTCGACGACCTGCCATTCCCGATGCGGCCAGAGCCGCCGCGCCAATTCGCAGGGATCCCGATGAGCTTCGTCATTGGTTCTCGGGGCTGCGTTGGTGACTGCGCCTATTGCTGCATTAGGGCGTACGCGCGCGAAGGTTCGGGGCCCGCATTGCGACTACGACAGCCCAACGCCATTGGCCGTGAAGTCGCGGAACTTACGCAACGAGCACCCATCAGTGCCATCTTCTTCGAAGACGACTTGTTCATCTTGCCGAGTGAACGTCGAACCATCGAGCGCATGACCGCAATCCGTCGCGCCATGCTGGAACATGGGTCCAAGCGTTGCGCATTCTGGGCGAAAGGGCAGCCTGATACGATCACTCCAGCTGTCGTCGAAGCCGCCAAGGCGCTTGGGATCATCCATCTGTTCCTTGGGATCGAAAACCACGTTCCTGAGCGTCTGCGCTATCTTGGTCGCAGCCACGGTCCTCAGCACAACGAGTATGCTCTCGACCTGCTCACCGAAATGGGCGTGGGCGTCTCTTTCAATCTGATGCTCTTCGATCCCGACTGTGGTCTTCCGGACGTGGCCGAAAACTTGGACTTCGCCGCAGCACATCTCGAGTTGCCTTGGAACCTCTGTCGCACGGAGCTCTACTCTGGCACCGAGCTCTTGCGTCGCGTGTCGGCGGAAGGCCGGCTATTGGGCGACTATCGAAGCTATGGCTACGTCATGCGTGATCCACGTGCCGAATTGATGTTTCGCGTCTTGCGTGTGTGTTTTCGCCAGCGCGCCTTTGATGCGACTAGCCTACTGAATCACCTCATCAGCCTGTGTTATGGCGTGCAAATGCACCAACAGCTCATCGCGGGCCCGGAGTCAGACGCGTTGGCCCTAGCGATCCGTGGCTTGGTTGTCGAGGTTCACCAGGACACGGTCGACACGCTGCGCCGCGTCCTCGATTTTGTTCAGCATGCCAACCTAGAAGACAGCGAAGGGATACGGAAGTATGCCGTTTCGCTCGGCTTCGACCTGAACGGTAGAGACTTGGCTTGGCGGAGAAGTTGCGACGAATTCAGTCGCCTTTTGGCTGCACGGGGAGGTGCAGCCACCGGGCTAGCTGCCGCACAGTAATGACATCAGCTTGTTGGAGTCGTGACGCATGCCGTATAGGCAGTGTTTTCACGCGTGCAGCGGTTCGGAGATGTCACGACCTTGTTGCTACAAAGGCGCTGCGCTGCCGTAAGCTCGATTTGGCAAGCCATGAGCGAACGATATAGCTCTCGGCATTTCGCAAACCAATTAGCTTCATCCTGCCGAATTTCGAGACATTGTCCGTTACAAGCATCGACGTCAGGTAGTTCACAGAACCGCTCCAAGACCTGTTCGAAGGTCTCCTTGGTCTGTCCCGCGGCGCCAGCGGCGTTGACGGCCCCAGCTAAACCAATCGTCCCGCCCGCAGTCGTAGTCCCGCCGGCACCAGGAGTTGTTGGACTCGTGCCGCCAGATGCGTTCATCTGCCCGCCTGGTCCCAAGGTCGCTGCGCCTCCGCTACCAGTGGTGCCGCCGCTCGACGACACTGCGACGGTGGCGCCGGCGATGCCGACACCACCGCCCCCGCCGTCGCCCCCGCCCCCGCCCCCGCCAGAATTGACCAACGTATTGCCGCCGCTGGAGGAGCCTGGGTTGGCGCCACCATTGGATACCGAGTTGAACTCGCCACCGACGGCGTTGGCGGTGAGGGTGGAGGTCGAAGTCGCTCCGCCGCTTGAAATGTTGGCTGAAATGCCGGGGCCGACGCCGTCGTTGATCGGATCCGTCGTCCCAGCTGCCTTGTCGACGGTGCCTGGAGTGGCCTTGTCGACAGTGCCCGGAGTGGCCTTGTCGACGGTGCCCGGAGTAGTCGATTGGTGCGTGCCATCACCCTCGACCGGGGAACATCCCAGCAACAACCAAAACAACACTCCCAACGACTGCTTTGCCGTCTGGTGCATCGCGCATTGCCCTCTACTGTTGTGGTTTCGCGCTGTGGGCGTCATCAACTCCGCGCTTTCGCAATGACGGCAACTTCTGCCACAGGGTGCGGGGCAAGTCCACGGCCGATCCCGTGGCCAGGCCTTCGAACCCGGGACTATTGGGCAAGCACAGCGGCTAATTCTCGAATTTCACAATCGTTACCTACTTTTGTCTCGTGGTCAGAAATAGAACCAATTCGAGCGGGCCGAATCTTGCCCTCGTCGGACAACTGATAAGGAGTGTGGCTTTGCCAATTGACGGCATGCGCCATCGAAGTGACATCACTGTTTGACCAGGGGAGCGCGGACTATGGCAAAGATTGCCTCGCGAAGTCTGGCTTGGTCCAACGGTTTTAGTAAGACACGCTCCGAGTGCGCCTGCAGGAACTGCTGCGCCTCAGCAGAAGTGGCGCCGCCGGTCATGAACAACGTTCGTTGCGCGAGCTCCGGAGCCATTCGGCATAGCTCCATGTAGACCTTGGCGCCGCCACCGTCGGGCATTAGGATGTCACACAGTACCGCGTCCAGTGTATCCTTGGAGTTGCGAACGCGTTCGAGGGCCTCGTCGACGCCCGCTGCAACCTCGATGTGGAACGCCTTGGCAAGCGTACGGCGCAGACTGTCGCGGATCTGGCGGTCGTCGTCGATGATGAGTAGGCGCAGGCCGCCGTGGGTGACCGCCGCATTGGTGATGTGTAGACTCGATGGCTCGTCGCCACTCCAGGCGAGACTCAGGGCGAACACGGAACCCTCCGGCCCAGAGCGTACTAGCGAGAGATCGCCCTGTTGGGCACGCATTAGGCCCAACGACACGGCTAGACCCAGCCCTGTGCCTTGGCCAAACTCTTTGGTCGTGAAGAACGGTTCGAACAGTCGATGCTGCAGGTCAGCTGGGATTCCGCTGCCGTTGTCGGAGATCTCAATGACGACGTGTTGCCCTTCCCTGCGTGTACAAACGGCGATTCGACCGCCACTGTCGCGTGACCCTACAGCGTGGGCGGCATTCTGCAGAAGGTTGAACATGACCTGTTCGAGGATCGCCATATCGGCACGAGCACGGGTGTCTTTGCCGATATTCACCTCAACGTCGAACTTCTTTCCGAAGGACTGCCGAAGGCGGTTCAGCGCTCGGCCAATGGCGAGTCCCGGATCGCACGGCAGAACCGTTGCAAAATCCCCACCCGCGTTGCGCCCTGCGTCCAAGAGCTGACGCACAATCTTAGCAATGCGTTTGGTGGCAAGCATCGAATCCGTCAAAGACGATTTAACCTCGTCCGAGAGTCGATGTTCGCTCTCCAAAGTGGTGAAGGCAAATTCGAGATTGGAGGTTACCACTGCGGCAGGATTGTTGACCTCGTGGGCCACTCCGGCTGCCAGTTGTCCGAGGGCCGCTAGCTTCTCGGAGCGAGCGAGCGATGCCTGCATGCGGTTCAGTTGGTCACTGCGCTCGACAACTTGGCTTTCGAGTTCGGTCGACAGCAGTACGAGGCGCTGAGCATCGGCAACGAATCGTTGTAGCTCGGCCCGTCCAACGCCCAAGATGACGACAAAGAAGCAAGCGTCGGTGATTAGCGGCGAGACAATGACCTGAGCGCTTACCAATGCATCGTGAATGGCGGCAGTGACCAATATGGTCATCGCCGCCAAGCCCCAGCGCGCTCGACGCTCATGCCAGCTTTGAAATGACAGCCAACCCACTAAGCAAATAGCTAGCCCGAAATAGGCCAAGGCAAGGGTGCCGGGCAGGTTGATGTCAGGAATGTGGTAGGTGACCTGCAGCCAGTCGACAGAGAATGTGCTCACATGGTCGCTGGCAAAGAGCCCAGGCACCAACGACAAGAGCGCGATGCTAATGCCCGTGCCGCACACGATACGTTCGAGGTAGGACAGCGGCCGTTGCTGCGTTGCAGCAAACCACACGAGCCAGGCGATGCCATGCAGACAACCACTGGCGAGACCGACTTGGAACCCGACACGCGCTACCTGGTCGGAAACTTCGAACATCTGGGCGAGATCGCCCAGACAATAGAGACTCGCTGTGGCTGCAATCGCGGCGAGATAGCGCTGCGCTTCCCAACCTGGGGCGCGCGAGATCCGCAGCCAAATGATGGTGAACGCAATGCCACAACCAATGCTCATCAGAGATATGGCGGCCGCGATATTCATAGCAAGAGTCTCGAGCTCAAGTGGCCCAGAGGGCTGCCGTCAAGACTGTCCTAGTGGTCTCGAGGATTCCAATTGAACCGCAGTGATCCATACTCTCGTCTGTCTTGGGGTGGGACGGCGGTCAAGTGAGCCCTCTATCGGCTGCAACGGACGATTCTGCCGTCAACGAAAGGATTTTCGGGCCATTCTTCGGGGGATCTCCCACGCCAGGAGCGATTGCCGCTGCGTGCAGCGATGCAATTGCAGTAGGAACGGATCCAGCGGCTGCCCGGCGGATCACGCCAGGGCCATTGCGCAGACCTGCGGGGCCTGCTCACCTGCACGAAATCTCAGCGATATCGGCGCAGCGTAGCCAAGGCCACAGACAACTCGGTGGCATCGGCATATCGCGCTTCCGGCTGCTTCGCCAAGCAGCGATGGACGAAACACTCAACCTCGTCGTCGACGACCGCGGAGCGGCGTGGTTTTTGGCGGCAGTCCGCCCATTACGGCTCGGGTCGCTCCGGCCGTAATGGGCGGACAACATCAATGCACGGATCCGGGGACCAGGTAATTGCCCGCTCAAGCCCTCGAAGGCAAGACAGCAACGGTGTGACTACACCCAGCGCAATTGCAGCTCGAGCGGACTCTCGGTGTTCGGCGATCTTCACGAATCGGACCGCTGTCGCGGCGTCCCTGATGGTGCTTGGTGTCCTTGCTGCGCTCGTTTTTCTGTGGCGGTGGCAAGGGCATCGCGGTCCACCGGCCTTCGACGGCATGTATGCCCCATCCAAGGCCGCACCGTCCCCTAGGGCAGTCGACCGCGATCGCCAGTCTGGTATCGCGTCGGCACCCGACGTTGCACCGCGGTGACGACGGCTTCAGAGCTGCTAGAACGTCACGCGGATCGCTTGGAAGCACAACGCGCCACCGTCAGCTGCACTTGCCGCACTTGCCCAAACTGCTGCAAGGTCGTGCGCGTTCCAGTCACGCATCATGACCTGGCGCGGCTCACTCGGCATGCCGCGCAGCCCGTCGAGACATTCGTTGAGTGGCTATCACCACACGAGATTGACATGACGGGTGAACCCGAGACCTTCGTGATGCTCGATGTGGGGCGGCGGCTGTTGGTGTTGCGCCACGACTCTGGCGGTTGCAGGCTCTTGAACGGCGAGGGTCTCTGCAGTCAATATGTGGCGCGTCCTGCGGCCTGCGCGGCCTATCCGTTTGCTTTGGCGGATGCGATTGGCGATGACGAACCGCGGCGGCTCTTCGTTCTTCCAGACTCTCCCTGTGGTGACAGCGTGACCGACGGCGGACCCTTGGCGCGTGCGGCCGTCGAATGCGTCGAGACCGAGCTCGTCGAATATGTGAAGCTGATTGAGGCATGGAACCGTCAACAGAAACGGCGGCGGCTTGCAAGGCATCGACCGCAATCCGCCGCCATTTTCTTCGAATTCTTGACTAATCCGCTGCCGATCTAGTCGAGCCAGCTACACGTCAACGCGCGGCCGTGACGCTTTCTTTCTTCGGATCGGCAGCCTTGGGATCCGCTGCCTTGCCCTTCTCTACGGGCTTCCAAGTAGCGGTTGGCGGCGCTTCGCGGTTGGCGCGTCGATTCTCGTCGTCACCCTTGTCCTTGAACTCCATGCCCACGTCCAGTGAGTGACTGCCGCTCTGGGGATCTGCTGATGCCGTTTCCGACTCGGTTGTTGCTTGGTCCACAGAAGCGGGATCCTCGGGCTTTGGCGTGCGCCCAGCGCAACCAATAGCCGAGAGCCCAATACCCAACAGGAACAGTCGATGAAAAATCGTCATACCCCTCATGATGTGTCCTCCTCAGAAACGCCTTAGCCTACCGCCTTTAGTTAGCGCAAGCCATGGCATTTGGTGCCTCGGACGATGCCAACCGGACTCATTGGCAACTACTACATCTGTTAGGCGTCATGACGTCCCAGTGTCACGGGGTGCGTTCAGCCCTAGCTTCGCGTGCGACTGGAAGCGCTAGGACGAACCCCGATGCGCAGCGCGCAGATTTGGCGGGCAAGCGGGCGGAAATGAGCGTTACCACGTCGCCCAAACCCAATCAGGAATACCAGTCGCGAGTCATTCGCGGACCAGCTGCCGAATTAAAGGGAACAGTCTGTAAGCAATCTCGGTAGCATGGCGTTCGGAGGTTACCGTGGCACGGCAACTAATCCTCTTAGGATACAGCGTATTGGTTGGGCTCGCTGGCTGCAAGGCAAAGGACGAGAAGGCAATACTCGTCGCGCGCGAGACCTTTGCGGAACTCCGCGTCGTCAAAGGCGAGTTGTCGATCACCGAGGCGGGCAAACGTGCCAGAAGGCCCTATCCGCGCGAGCGACTCGGCGAGGGCGTAAGGGTGTCGCTCGAGGCGGATTCACTGGCTTTCATGCGCGACGACCGAGGTGCGACCTGGCTCTTGTCAGGGCCGGCACAGGCTACGGTCAAGCGGGGCGCGCTCGAGCTTGGCAGCGGCAAGGCCTTTGTCGACACACAGGGCGGGCCGGCCGTGTCTTTGGCAACGGCGAATGGCACGGTCGAGATTGCGGAGGGGCGCAGCAGTGTTGCCGTCGCGCCGACGGGCGAGGTCGAGGCCTATGTGTTGCGTGGCAGCTTACGTCACGGTGCATCGAGAGCTGAGGCGGGTGAGATGCTGACCTTGGTCAAGGGTCAGGCGCCGCAAACCAACAAGATCACCACTTGGACGGATTGGACTTCGGGGTTGGCCACCGCCGATCCCGGCGCGCAACCTGCCCCCTATGGGATTGGTACCGTCGGCGCCCGCAAGGCCGGTGAACAAGGTAAGCCTAGGTTTTCATTGGTGATTCAGCGCTTGGAAGTCAAAGTCAGCATCAACCACGACTACGCCGAAACCGAGGTGGACGAGACCTTTGTCAACCCCTCGGCGGACGAGGTCGAAGGGCTATTTAGCTTCCGCGTCCCGCAGAATGCGGTGCTGCATCGCTTCGGAGTCGATCGTGACGGCCTTCTGGTGTGGGGCAAGCCAAAGGAGAAGCGCGCCGCTGCCGCCCAATACGCGAGCAACGTCTATGCAGGCTCCACCGAAGATCCAGCGTTGCTCGAATGGGTGCAACGCGGCGTGTACCAGACGCGCCTCTATCCAATCAAGGCAGGAGCGACGCGGCGCGTAGTGACGCGTTACGGCGAATGGCTGGCGCGTCACGGTGAGCGCGGCGAGCGCCGGCAATACGTTTACCCCATGGCGGCGACAGGGGCTGAAGGCACTCTGCCGCGCATCGAGGAGTTAACGATTCGCGTGGATTGGTCCAAGGCCCAGGCAACGAGCGTCAGAGCCCCCTTGGGCAGCGTTGTGCAAGGCAAGCGACTCGTCGTTAAAGGTTTCGATGTCCTGCCTAAAGCCGATCTCGCCGTGGAGCTTTTCGATTCCGGGCGAAGCGAAATGCTTGCCTATCGCGCCAAGCATGCCCTGTCGACTGAGGACGCGCCCGTTGGCGCCGAAGCAGATTTTGCTAGCAAGACCTCGCAACAGGAGTCGGACTACCTGCTCTTGCCCCTAGTGCCACCAAAGACCGACAAGTTGGAACCTGGTTTGGATCTGGCGGTCGTTGTCGATAGTTCGGCCGCAACCGAATCGGCTGCCATGGCCGTCGGTCGCAGTCTCGTGGATGCGCTCCTGACGGCGCTCGGGCCAACGGATCGCGCGGCGCTATTCACCGGTGACACCACGTTGCGCCCTGTGCTCGCCGAGAGTGGACAGTTGTCGTCCATCGACGCGGCGCGTCGCAAGGTATGGCTGGCTGAACTTGCCAATGCCCCTGTCGGCGGCGCCACTGACCTTGGGACACTGCTCGCCGAAGCCGCGGAGCGCCTGGAGTCGAAGCGGCGCGGTGCCGTCATCTACATTGGCGATGGTCGGCCCTCGGTGGGCGAGCTGTTGCCAAAGGCGTTGCGTGAACGATTGACGCGCTTGCCGCCCACGGCGCGTATCTTCGCGGTCGGTGTGGGGACAGAGGTCAACCGCGCGTTGCTCGAGAGCCTGGTGCGTGGCGCGCCGCTCGAAACCGTTCAGAACGCCTACGAAGCCGCCCAGGCCGCACTGCGTTTGCTCGAGGCTGCGACGCTGCCTACTTGGCAGAACGTTGACGTTCAGCTTGCTGGTGTCGATCGCCTGCTACCACGACCCATGCCGACAGTCGCGGCGGGTGAGCCTGCGTTGCTCGTCGGGCGTGTCGCTGGGACCCAGGTCGGCGACCAGCTGCAAATCACGGGACCTACCGGAACGCAGCGTCTGCCGATCCGTGTCGTGACCATCGACGACGACGGCGATCTACGCCGGCGCTGGGGCGATGGACGCCTCAATGAACTCGTCGAGCAGCATGCGGGCCGTCTTGCCATTGTCGACTTGGCGCGCCGCTACGGTCTCGTCACGCCTTGGACGTCCTTGTACGTTGCCACGCGCCACGAAGCTGAAACCGAAAAGGGTGTCGCGGAGCGCGTTCTCACGCCGGAAGAGGAACTGCAGGAGCGCCAGGAGCGTTTGGCGCGTTGGCGGCCTTGGAGCTTGACCAACTTGGTCTTGAGCAAGGCCGAGCCACCGGTACCACTTGCGAGCGCAGTTGCCGATGAGCCCGCTCCCGTCTTGGCACAAGAGGCTGCGGCTCAGAAGGCAAGTGCCCCTGCGACGCGCGCCAAGGGCGAAGAGGGGTCGATGGGCAACCCGAGCGAAAGGGCGATGAATCGTCGTTACTCTGTCGGTGGACCCAAGATGAGTAGTCCTTCGACTGGCCAAGCCGCCAAGGCCCGCAAGGACTTGGAAGTGCTCGACATGGCGACACTTGGCGCCACGCCCGGTGAGGCAACGAGCGATCTGAAACTAGGCGGAGGTGGCGGTGTCGTGCGTCCAAGCGCTGCGGCTGCAGCGGCCAGTCCCAGCTCTTTGGACGCCGTGGCTGCGAGCGCCTCGGGCTCGGACGAGTTGGATGCGAAACTTCGGGGGGACAGCGATCTGGATCGGGTGGCCCGGCAACAGCAGCGATGGGTCACTACGGGTGCCCGTGGAGGGCTCGCGGATATCAGTTCAGAAGACAAGGTTGCATCACCGTCTGCCAATTCACCCTCTGCCCCTCCCGCCGTCACACACTCTGCTACGGGCATGTCAGCCAAGTCGAGCTTTGGCTCTGGCCATGGTCGTCTCGGTGGGAGTCACTCGGCACCGGCACCCAAGGTGCGTACGGAAGAACCGACGATCACCTACGAAAAGAAGTTGCCACCACCGGCAGCATCGGCAGCATCGGCAGCACCGGCAGTACCGCCCATTGCGCAGCTGTCGCACGAAATGGCCCCTTGCAGTGCAGCCAGTAATCTACCATTGAGCGAACGCCGCAAGCTCTGGTTTGAACGCCTGAGCGAAAACACGACCTACACCGGTGTTCGCGCGGTCTACGACAGCGCCATCCGCGGCTGCGAAGCCCCCGGTTGGTACGAGCGGCAGTTCTTGCTCTATGCCATGGTCAATTTCTTGCCGAACGTCGTCGAGCGCGTACGGCTCTATCAGTCCTTTGCCAATAGCCCAAGCGTCGCGGCGGTCATCTATCGGGCGATTCTGGTGCGGGTCCAAGATGCTGCGGCCTTGCGAGAATTTTACCAAGCACTCGGGCTCAAGACGGCTACGCCGGAACTCACCGCCAGCCTGCTGCAGCGAGCCAACGGCCCAGCGGAACGGGTGAAATCATTGCGGGTCCTCGTCGCAGCGTGGCCGAGTGATCTAGAGCTCATGCTGCAACTGCTCGAGGCCTACGAAGATGTGGCTGACATAGCCGCGGCGCGCGCACTCGCTAGGAAACTGCGTCGGCGCGCAGACGCCACGTCTCACGTGCGGACGCTTGTGGGCGAATTCTATTGGCGTTGCTCCGAGCGCGAAACCCATATCGACAAGAGCCGTGATCTTGAGGAGGCGCGACGTGCCTTTGGCGAAATCGTCGAATTTGCGCCGGAGGATCCTGCCGCGCGGCGGCGGCTCGGGGATCTCTTGCGCTCCCATGGTTGGTACGACGAAGCCCTGCGCCAATACGAGACCCTGCGCGATCTATTGCCGGAGGATCCAACAGTATATCTCTTGATTGCTGCGGCCGCCCAGGGGATCGGCAAGACCGAGGAGGCCTTGCGCTGGTCAGAGAAAGCCGCGGCAACGGCGGCACCCGATGGGCAAAGTGCACTCGAAATGGCGGCTCAGGCCACGAGTTCGGCATTTTTGGCTTGGGCGCGTGAAGACGCCATGAAAGCGAGTCGCCAGAGTGACGCAGAGCGCTTACTGTTGCGTGGGCGAAAGCTCGCCAACAACGCCGCCGGGGGCGAGGGGCGGATTCGCTTCATTCTTACCTGGGAGCATCCAGAGCTGCGGCCAGTATTGTTCGGTGTCACCCGTGACGGTCCAGTGCTCGGGCGGCAGATGGCTAAGTTAGGAGTTGCCGAACAGCTTGCCGCCAAGGAAGAGCCCCTGGTCGAAATCAGGCTCGATCCAGAGGACGTAGCGCGAGTTGCCCGACTCGGCGCCGAAGTCGTGCTGACGGCCATCGTTGGTGAAGGTACACCGGAACAGCAGGCCACCCGCCAACGCTTGCGTTTTGGCGATATCGGTCATCCCAAATCCACCCTGCGCTACGCCTACGTCAACGGCGCGCTTCGCGAGGAGGCCCTGTGATGTTTGCGCTACGTATCAAGCGAACGAAACTGGTTCTGGTTGTCGCGGCGACGGCGCTGGGGCTCTTGGGAACATCATGGGCGGCGTTGCGAAAAGACGTGGGTTTCATCCGACGCTCGACCATGGGCGATCTCGAAGTCATCCACTCTCGCGTTCTCCTCGGTGGAGTCGCCGCGCAGGCGACGACGCGTTTGGCGGCTGGTGACGAGATCACGACGGACGCGGCAGGGCGCGCCAAGCTCTGGCTTGCCGATGGCGTTTTCGCGCTCCTCGATGCAAACTCCGTGGTCAAGCTCGCTGCGGGTCGTCTCGAACTCGCGCGCGGGCGACTGTTCGTCGATAGCCCCGAAGGGCGCAAGCTCACCGTCGTGTCAGGGCCATTCGAGACGCCGCTTTCGGCAAGCAAGGCAACCTTCGAGCGCCTGGGAGATGGCAGTCTGACCAAGATCTTTTGTGCTCAGGGTGAGGTGATGGTTTCGGCTGGAGCGGCACCAACCCGCGTGCCTAGCGGCGAGACCCTGACGGCGAGCGGCGGCAAGACTTCCGTTGAGCCCGAGAAGGCCTTCGACGACTGGACCGGTGGGCTAGCGGTACCCTGGGCCGCAAAGCGGCTGCCTCGCAGCACGCTAGCGGAGGTCTGGACAACGGCACAGGGCGAGCCGATAAGTCCGCTTCACGTGAGTTCCGAAGCGATCGCGGTCACCCTCAAGGGTGAGTTTGCAATAACGCGCAAGAAGAGCCGATTTTACAATGGTAACGATAGCGCTGTTACGCCAACGGTGCGCTTTGCTCTACCGCCAAACGCGATCCTGACCAAAGTTGCACATCGGCTATCTGCCGAGACGCGCAACCATGAGGCTACTCTCGAAGTCTGTCACCAATCGCTTTCGAACGACGTGAACCTGCCCAGGCTCGAATGGGCAGGCAACGGTTGGTTATCAGGCCTTTTACCTCAAGTACCTGCTGGAGGCAGCATCGACCTAGAGCTCGAGTATGGCGAGTGGTTGGAAGCGCGTTCGGGCAGAGTCCATTATCGAGTCCCCGTCGGTCGTCGGGATGAGTCGCCGCTCGTTGGTGAGCTATCAGTTGTGGTCGACGCGGAGGGTTCTTCAGCTTCGAGCGTCGAAGCAAACCAGGGTGCCGTCGTAGCAGGCAAGAGCCTGTCTTGGCGCCTGGCCGACGTCAAACCCAGCGATGACTGGGTGGTTAGCTATGTGCCGTCGATCCTACAGCCCAAGGTGGTGCGCGCCTACGTCGAGTCCAGCAAAGACAACACCGATCCATACGTCATGATGCGGACCGAAACTGTCGCGCGCGCGACCCAAGGTGTCGAAGTTGCCATCGTCGTCGATAGTTCGCGCAGCGTTGGCATATCCGGGCTGGATCTCGCGCGACAAGTCGTCGACGCATTGCTTGGAAATTTGTCCGAGAAGGATCGTGTGGTTTTATTCGTTGCGGACGAAGAGGCAAAGAGCCTCGGCCCCGCCACACCCACCTTTGCCACGAAAGCGCTGCGCGAAACCCTTGCAACGCAACTGTCACAAGTTCGACCCGGTGGAGCCAGTCACCTAGTGAAGGCCCTCGAACGGGCCGCCGACGCGCTCGATGCGACCAACGACGTTGCGACCAGCAAGATGGTCGTTTACCTCGGCGACGGCCGTCCCAGCCTCGGAGAGCTTACGGCCGATCGGATCCGAGCACAGCTACAACGGCGCGCCAGTGGGATCCCGCGCCTGGCCGGAATCGCGCTCGGAGCCAACGCCGACCGCTGGCTCTTGGCGCAGCTCGTCGCGGGCACCGGACCCGTGCATAGCGTGATCGATCGTTCGGAGGCTGCGCAGGTGGCAGCGAGCGTCGTTTCGGCGGTCGAGGAAGCGACGCATCGCGACGTCAAGTTTGATCTGGGGCCCAACATCGATCGCATCTACCCGCGTGAGGGCCGCGCCGCTGCGGCAGATTCGACCGTTATGGTGTTGGGGCGCCTGCGTGGAACGCTGCCTCAAACAATACAGCTTTCCTACCGCGACGGTGCTGGCACCAAAGTCGAGACGCTGCGTGTCGAACGCCAGAGCTCGCCCAGCGATGGCGAAATTGCGCGGCGTTGGGCCTTGGCGCGGGTCGACGAGATCGTTGCGGGTAACGAAGGAATCGAACCGGCACTACTATTGGCACAGCAACACGAATTGCTGCTGCCCTGGACCGAGTGGGTCCTTTTACCCAATCAACAGAATACTCGGCAAACCTGCTCCAGCTTTTCGCGCCGAATCGTCGAGTTATCGAGTCTGAACGACAGTCCCTATGCGCGACGGATCGAGGCACCACCGCCACCTGGCGGTGGCTGGCTGGAACCTCCGCTAAAATACGATCCGGGTCAATCTCTGGAGCAAGGAGCCACGGCCTCGGGCAGGGCGCGAATTTCCGCCGCGAAAACGTCCCTTGCCGCTTGTCGTGACTTGCGCCTCCCCATCATCGCCAACCTGCCCACTGCTTTTGACTACCGCATCGAACTCGGCGTCGCGGGGCGTGTCGAGCGTGCGACCCTCATCGTACGGGATAGCGGTCGGCGCGACAATATCTTCATCGGTTGTCTCGAGCGCGTCATCCGCAACTTAGCATTCGTCGGCGCCGAGCGACCCATCACGATTGAAGGCAGGTTCACCTTGCCCCAGCCGAAGGACTCGAGGCGCAGCAAATGCTCGATTGCTGCGAGCTTGCCGCTGGCATTGCGGCGCAACGTCTGGGCGGTGCGTCAGGGCGATGCGATAACGCGTTACGAACGGGCGCTGAACAGCTGCGAGACCAGCACTTGGGTGGACCGCCGCGAGTTATTGCTCGACGTGATGCGCTCGATGAATACGGGCAGTGAGCTGGTCAAATTTGCCGAGCAGTTGGCAGAACAAGGCCACAGTGATGCGGCTGACTTTGTGCGCAGCGACGCAGTGCGCCGGATCTCCACGTTAGATGAGCTCAAGGAGCTGCGTCACGCCATTCTTGGCAGTGAGCCGAATCTAGACGCGGACATTGCTACTAAGGTGCGTCGCGCCACGACGGACACGGATCGTCTCGGGATTGTCACGCGGGCGCTCGCCATGGCGCCGCACAGCCCGCTTGGGCGGCGCCTGCAATTGCTGCTGCTCGAACGCCTAGGCGAACCCGGACCCATTCTGCGGGAAGTGGAGGCGATGCGGAGCGATCCATTCACCGATGCCGGTCTCATCGCACTAGCCGCGGCCGCATTGCGTCGCCAGAACCAAACTACCGAGGCGCAACGGACCTTCTCGGAGCTTTTCGAGCGGGCACCAAGCGATCCTTGGGTGCTTGCTTTTACTGGAGACCAGTTGCGCGCCGAGGGGTTTGCCGAGCAGGCGCTCGTGGCCTATGAGAGCCTAGAGCGCGTCGTTCCAAACGACACTGCTACCTTATTGCGCACGGGCATGGCGCAGGCGGCAGTTGGTCGTATCGACATTGCTACGCGGTTGCTCGACCGCGCTGCCCAAACCGCGGGTCGCAACGACGATCAACGCCTCAACGAACTGGGCGCTGTGGTTCGAGCCGTGGTGCTCGGTCGCGCCACGACGGCCGCGACGAACCCGGTCGAAAAGCTTGAACTAACTAATCGATTGGCGCAAACGGCCTTGCCCGACGTGGCTGCCATCGTGTTGATCGAGGTTCCCGCTAGTCCTGAACAAGGCGTCCGTGTACAGGCGTATCGCGGCGACGACAAAGCAGCGGTGGCGCCGGATCTCGACGCATCGCCGCTGGGCTTGGCTGCCATCTGGGTCGACCGCGGCGCACAGAACGTCAAAATCGAAGTGTCACGGCAAACGCTAGCTGGCCTCGGCCGCCCGCTGCCCGTAACCCTTTCGGTATTGTATCTCGGTGAGCAGCCGAAAGATCGCCGCTTGCGCCAGGTGAACGCAGAAGTACCTCTCGACCAAGAGAAGACCAGCGTCAAGTTGAACGTGGAGGAGCGGCTATGAACGAGTCGACCATTGAGCATGACGGCGGCGTTGCTTGGGAAAGTCAAAGCGCTCCGATGAACGCAATACCCATCGAACCCGACGACTTCGAACAACAACTGATGGCGCGTCGGGTACGGGTAGCGCCCTACTATGTTGCCGTTACCACGGCTATGGTTGCCCTTTGGAGCTACCTGGTCGCGGGCGAATTCGTGCTTGCGGGTGTTCCAGAGTGGTTGGGCTGGGCTACCGTCCTGTTTGCGGCCGGGAGCTGCCTCTGGGTGCAAGAGCGCCGCCTCTTCGTCTACATGGCGAGCAACACGCTGCGCCAGCGTGTCGTAACCCTCTTGGTCATTTGTCTGATGATTCTGACGGTGTTGCTTATGGCAAGCTTGCTCGGGATGCTGCTACCCGAGCCGGTGGTAACGGCCATGCTGCTCGCCTTGGTTGGGATCGCCGCTTGGTGGCAGCGTGGGGTGCGCTTACGGCACTTCGCCCTTTTGTGGCAAGACGACGGATGGCGCAAACTCGGCAAGGTTGCGTTCGTTGGAGTATTTACGATCTTCGCGTTCGGGGCGTTGATTGCGCGGCAGTAGCGACGCGCTGCTGCAATCTACGGCTGCACGGGCAGGTTGCGTTTCCAAACCTCATCGATTTCGACGGCCGCGCCGGTCACCATGCGAACGCGGGCACTGTCGGGAAGACGGCGCTCGAGTGTAGAATTGCGGCGCGCATAGTTGGCAAACTCGCCGCCATCCTTCGAATGCAGGAGCACCCAATGCGCTCCCGAACTCTCTAGGGCTTTGATCTCGCTCATCGGCTGTCCGCGCCAAACGGCATCCCAAACCACCATGGAATGCCAATGCCGATTCGAGTGGCCATTGTGTCCTGGCAAGAACGCCAAGTATGGGCACACCACTCCGCCTGGCAGTGACGCAACGATGGCATTCAGTTCATCAGCCGCCTTGAGCTTCTGTGCGTCGGGCAAGTACGCGACGGGCTTCAATGGTCGGTAGCCGATGAATAGAGCCAGCCCTACCAAGAGGGTCCAGCGCGCTACTGGTCCGAGCAGGCTCCGCTGCTTGGCGAGATCCGCGACGAGAAAGATCGCCGTCGGTCCGGTGAATACGATGAGCGGCATCAAGTTGTTGTCGTAGCCGCCAGCCTTGGCATAAGGCAGAAGCGATGCCGGCAAGGCGACTACGAGGCATCCGGTCCAAAGCAATGTTCTTGGACTTATATAGCTGCGCAACGTCGATGCCAGTAACAGCAGCGGCAACAGAGCTAGAAACGGCAGGTAGCGCCACACCTCGCGTAAGCCCTGCATGACGCGCGGATCCTCGATAGGGTGATTTGCTACTCCAGACACAGTCCAGAACCAAAGACCTCCCGAGGTGAGCCATTGGGCAAGCCCGAGTAGCAGGAGGCCAAGTGTGCCTGCGACGAGCGCGAGTCGCCAGCCGTAGCGTGGGCGATGAACGAGCGCGAATAGTCCGGCCCAACCCACGAAGAACACTGCAGTTTGCTTGGTAAATACCGCAGCACAGAGGACCGCTGCCGTGAGCAAGAGCTCTCTTGGTCGGCAATTCGCGTCGCTGATGCGTGCCGCACCGTACACGCAGAGCGCAAGCATCATTGTGTCGACGCGCACCAAATCATAAAACTGACCAACGACTGGAAATCCACAGACGATGGTTGCCACGCCCAGCATGCCAGATGTGATACCGAAGCTGCTCTGGTCTAGGTGTTTGTAGAGCTGTCGGAAGATCGTGATACATAGCAGTGCGAAGAACGCGATGGAAACCAGTCGCCCCGACCAGAAATCAAGACGCACCAAACCGACAATGGCTAGGACAAGCGTATGCGCTGGCGGATAGGGAAACGGTGCCCAGGACGGATTGTCTTGGGTGTAGATCGGTTGTCCATGCAGCAAGCGATAGGCCTGGTAGAGTGACCCGCCCTCGCACCATTCGAGATCGATCGGATACATCAACCGATCGAAGAACACAGACACCAAGACGAGAACGGGCCAGAGTGCCCACAACGTGACCCCACTCTCCATCGCGAGCCGCAACGGATGCACGCGCTCCCCAAGCCAACGAGCCCAGAGGGTCACAATGCGCATGGGAAGCGTGATAGCTGTCGCGCCGCTCGGCTGTCAAGCAGGCCCACGGAAGCAGAACGCAGTGCGGGTGAGGCGCAACGGTGGTTCTTGCGGTCAATTCCGCTCCAGGCCGGTTGGGTGAACGGCGACACGGAAGCCGTGGCACCCGCACCCGGTGACGCTGTGGAACTTCCTGTATTTTGCGGGTGATCCGTGCCGTGGGATGAGGGTTTTGCTATGAACCTATTTCGCGGATGTGCGTCGCGGCTTGAGCCATGCAGGACACAATCGTCAAAGGTGTTGCAAAATCGGGTCGAACTCGCGTCGTTGTGCCCGCCTACAACGAAGCCCTGCGGCTTGATGTCGCGGTGTTGGACGAGTATCTGGCGCGTGACACGCCGGTCGATTTCGTTCTCGTCAACGACGGCAGCCGGGACGAAACTCTCGCACTACTGCAGCGCCAGGCTGCAAAATGGCCCGCGCGCGTTCAGGTTGTCGATCAGCAGCCAAATCAGGGCAAATCGGAGGCTGTTCGTCAAGGGATCCTAGCGGCCCTCGAGCGCGAAGAGACGGCCTACGTCGGGTTCTGGGATGCGGACTGGGCGACTCCACTTTCGACTCTGGACCATTTCATCCATCAGCTCGACAGCGATCCGTCGGTACGGTTTGTCATGGGGTCTCGCGTGCGCCTACTCGGGCGTCACATCCAACGCAAGACCTCTCGACACTACGTCGGCAGGATCGCCGCAACCCTGGCGAGCGTGGTGCTTGGGCTGGCCGTCTACGACACCCAATGTGGGGCGAAGCTCCTGCGCGTTGGGAGTGACACCAAACGCCTCTTCGATGCGCCCTTTGGCTCGAGATGGGTGTTCGATGTCGAACTCATCGCACGCTACCTGCAGCGTTACCCCTCCGGCGAGGGGATCTACGAAATGCCACTGGACGAATGGCGCGACGTTGGCGATTCGAAGGTGAAGACGTCCGATGTCTTTGGCGCGTTCTTGGATCTGTTGCGCATCCATCGCTTCTACCGGGCGCAGAAGCGGTAGTGAGCGCGGCACTGAGTAGCGGCAACGAGTGCGCCAGTGAGTGGCGACACTGGCGGTATTACTAAGCGGCGGCACTGACAGAACGAACAACTGCCGACGACTGATCCCGCTCTCCGACGGGATTGAGGACTAAGTTGCGAGTCTGTGTCTAGTGTCACTGGGCGCTCGTCTGACCCAGCGGCACAGGACCGCGCAGGTCGCGACCGCTGTCGCGCCATTCTGTGTACTGACAGTACACGGAAACTGCGACGGAAAGGCATAAATAGGCTGAAACCGTGCTACGGTGTTCTCGTGGCCAACGGATCTAGAGTACACATCTTCGACCACCTGGACTACAGGGCCTATCTGCGCGAATTCTATCGGGATCAGAAGGAGCAGGGTCGCCCGTTCTCATTTCGGGCCTTTGCACGGCGCGCCGGGATCCGATCCTACAACTACCTGCAGCTCGTCATGAAGGGCGAGCGCGACTTGAGCTCGAAGATGGCAACCCAGTTTGCTCGGGGCTGTGGGCTCGAAGCCAACGAAGCGGAGTATTTCTGCGAACTCGTGGCCTTTGGTCAGGCCAAGAGTGCGGATGAACGCAACCGTGCCTATGAACGCATCAGTCGGTTCCGCCCCTTTCGCGCGGCGCATCGCCTGGAGCCGGCGCAAGCGGCCTACCACGACTGCTGGTACATCCCTGCCATTCGAGAGCTCGCGGCCCTACCGGAATTCCGTGACGATCCGAAATGGATCGCCAATGCTTTGCAGCCGTCGATTTCTGTGACCCAGGCAAAGGCTGCGCTCGCGACTTTGTCCGACTTGGGCCTGCTAGTGCGCGACGAGCATGGGGAACTAAGACAAGCTGACCCGCTCGTGACGACCGGTTCGGGGCCACAGGGGCACCACGTGGTCAATTATCACCGGGCGATGATCTCCCAAGCAATCCGCGCGTTGGACGAGGTGCCGCGCGAGCAACGCGACATATCGTCCGTAACGCTCTCCGTCGGTGAGGGTGCTCTCGCGCAGCTAAAAGAGCGGATTGCGGCATTTCGCGCAGAAATCCTGCAGATGGCCGATGCCTTTGGTCCCGCGGAGCGAGTGATTCAGCTTAACATTCAACTATTTCCACTTAGTGCAAAGAAAGAAGGGTCAAAATGAAAACAGCGGTATGGGTCACCACGATGTTGTGCGGTCTGATTGGGTATTCCTGCACTGGAACTGAGACACAGAATCCGAGCAATCCGCTTATTAACTTCAAGGACAGCGGCTGCAAGAAGGAAAACGCCACCGCGAGCAGCAACGGTCGGGTTGCCACAGCGACACAGGCATTGGTCTCCACCGACTACGGCACAGAGACCGCGGGGATGAAGTGCTTTGCGTGGGAAGTGGTCGATGGCGATCGGCTCAAGATCGATCTCATGAACTTCGATGGTTCTTGCGGCGCAGAATGGACTGCTCAAGCAGCCATCGCTAGTGACGGCGGGCTGCAGCTTTCCATGGTCAATCCCGACTGCCGCATAGCATTGTGCGGCACCTGCATGTACGACTGGTCCTTCGAGGTCGGGGGTGTCGATGTCAAGAAGGATGTGGCTGTGACGCTCAGTATCGACACCTGTCCTGGAGGGGAACCCGTGAACATGCCAGTTCGCAGCGTGAGTGCGACGCTGCCAACCGCGGCGCAAAAGAGTGGTATCCTCTGCAACTACGCTGATTTTGTTGGCCTTGGCTGGCAAGCCATGGCGCTCAATCAGTGCGGAACCGAAGCGATGCCCTGCGCCGGAACCAACATGTGCTCGTCGGGTTCGACCACCACAACCGATCCCACCTGCCAGGGAGAGCTGGTTTGCACCGACAATGGCAACGCCGACCAGCGGATCTGCGCCAAGGCATGCGCCGCGGAAGCAGACTGCGGAACGTTGGGCACGCTATCGTGCCAAGAGGGGCTCTGCCGTCCGGCGAAGACTTGGTAGATCCATCGCACTATCCCGTCGGGTTGCCCGAGTGCAGCGCATAGACGAACGGTACACCGGGTTGAACGACGCTGACCTCGAGTGAAGTGCTTCGCAGCTGGGCTTGCGTTTCCAAGACCTCGAATAGAGCAGAAGCGATGGTCGGGCTCTGTACGATCTGAGCGAGCGCCTTGCCAACGATGCGTGGCCGCGTTGCAGCGGCCTTCGCGAATTCTATTGCGGCTTGACGCTCGGCGGTTGAGCGGATCACGTTCACACGATTCGCGCCGTCCTGTTGGATCGCGGCCGTCACCTGGCGCAGGCGATTGACAACCTTCTGCTCGATCTGCGATATCATTCCCAGGTCCCGAAAATGGACCTTTCTAACGTAGATACTGCCGACCTGGTAGCCCCAACCCAGGGATTTTGCAGACACCTCTTGGCGCACGACGCCACTCATGGCGTGTCGGCTCTCCAACATGTCTGACAGCTTCATGTTGCTCAAGCAGCGCACGGTGGCATTCGAGATGTTCGCGCGCAGACTCCCCACGGGATCAGCGTTCTTGTACAGGTAGGCCAATGGATCCTGAACGATCATCTCGCACCAGACACCGATCCCCATTGGCGCACCTTCCTCCGAGTTCACCGGTTGGCTGCGCAGGTACGTTTGGTCTACGCGCAGGTCGACCGTGAAGCGCTTACCGAAGAGGGGCAAAAGGATTGCGAGCGGTCCAATGCTGAGCCAAGGGCAATGGATGCCGGGCTCGCGAATTACCTGTCTTACTTTGCCGAAGAGCTCGTAGACCACCGCCTGGCGCTCACGAACGACGATATACAGCGCAAACACGCGAGCCAATCCGAGGCCGACGGGCACGAGGACGAATGCACCGAAGAACGTAGCCAGTAAGGCAATCAGAAAGTCGTTCATTTGGCACCTGTTGCGGATTGGCTCAAGACCACTTGGCGCGCGTGATACTGGAGGGCAATCTTCGCGTTTCTCACGTAGGCGCCAATCGCATTGGGGCCGCCGGTTCCGGCCAGCTCTCCCAGTTGTTCGGCAAGTGCCAAGAGCGGCTCGACCTCAGCCTGCGCGTTGAGTGTTTCGATCTCGACGGCGCGTTTCGATTGAACGATACGCTGGTCGGCGGCAGCTTGCGCGAGGCTGATCTCGCTCGAAACGTGGTTGTGGGCGGTGTTGATCGCGGCCAAGGCTGAGTCGACCTCTGGAGGTGGGTCGATTCCAGTGATGAGCGCGGCATCCAGGTGAATGCCGTAGCGCGCAGCGGCCGCCGCGCATTCGTCATCCATTCGCTCGTTGAGATCGCGCAAGTTTTTGCGCAGATCGTTGATCGAGATCCCCTGCACACCGCCCGCGGAATCCGAAGCCGCTGAGGCGGCCTCGTCTCCAAAGGTAGGTGCTCCGGGTTTGGCTTCGAAGTTTGCGATCCGATCCCGCAGCACCGAGACGAAGTACCCCATGACATGGGCCACAGGGTTTTTTACGCCGAAGAGATAGGCGTACAAGTTTCGTTCTGCCACCGTATAGCGCATCTGTCCGCTCAACCCGGTATTCAACTGATCCTTGGTAACGGCTTCGAGGATCTGTCCTCCGGCATTGGCCGACGGGAGCTCGGGATCGTAGGCGATGGATACGGTTTCAGTGGCGATTGAGGCGCGATGCAGGGACTGCCAGGGAAGCCTCCAGTAGAAACCCGGCGTTACCACGCGAACTTGCGGGTAGACGTAACGTTCGCGTTCCTCGGGATTCAGAGGATCAGACACTGGGTCGTCGGCGGTGGTCATCTCGCCAAGACGTTGTGCGCGTCCGAACGTGCAGAGCACAGCGCGTTCATTGGGTCCGATCGTATAGAAGCCGCCAACCCCATAGCGGGCAAAGAACCACAGCGTTACTCCCACCAAGATGCCGAGTAGGATTTCCATCGCAGCATGGTAGCGACAAGTGTCACATGAACGCTAGCTTTGCAGCCACTGCGGCGAAACTGCGTTGATTTTTCACAGCAACGGCGTCACGAACCGGAGCCAGGCAGTCTTGCCGGTTCGTGAGAATGCTGTTGTCAAACGACCGCTTCACTACGGCGTGATGGTCGAATTGACGACGCTTACCGGGGTGTCGTCGTGGTTCGAGATTCCAGGATACGTTGGATACCAACTACCGCCGGGATTGTTGCGAATAGTCGAATCCGTGATCTTGATCGAACCGGTGTGGTCGTTGCTCACGAAGATGATAGCCCCTCCATAGGCCTTGACCGTATTGTTCTCGATCAGCGTTCCGCATAGCGTTAGCGTCATGGTGTTACCATCGTTGTAGATGGCGCCGCCGCTGCCACCGCCCGGCGTCCCGGTGTCGGCGGGGTTGCCACCATTCCCAATCGCGCTGTTGTAGCTGAACAGGCTATTGATAATGGTCCAAGAGACGCCGATGCTGCTGATGCCACCACCATTCGAGGCGACGTTTCCCAAACCGTCCTTGCCGCCAAAGGTGCAATTGACGACGTAGACGGGGCGTCCCTCGTACTGACTGAAGACACGGATACCTGCGCCGCCGACGTCAGGGCCAGAATCGGCACAAACGTTGTTGAAGAATCGCGAGTTGATTACTTTGAAACGCCCACCGCGTACCCAAATGGCTCCACCGCCGTCGTACTCTGACTCGTTCTTCGAGTTGGCGTCGATGAACGTCAGGTTCTGAACCGTCAGATGAGGGGAATCCTGATTTTGGCATTGAGCACTGGTCCATACTTGCGCCTGATCACAGGTGTTCATATAGAGAATGCGTGTGGTCCCGCCTCCGCTCAAGGTCACCAGGCCCCCGCCGTCGATGACGATTTCAGGGCCAGTGTCGTTAACGACCTTGGCCGGTTTGGTGAGCGTTATGGTGACTGGGGCAGGTCCACAATTGAAAGTAATCACTCCACCCAGAGCGACTGCTGCAATGAATGCATCTCCGGTGCAGCTCTGTGGCGTCCCTGTGCCTACTACGTGCTTGGTCCCGGTGGAGGTGTCTGCTAGTCCGGCTTCAGCTGGGATCAGGCATTTGCCATCGGGATTGCCTGCCGCGGGTCCTGTTGCGGGGTTAGTGAGGGGATTGACGACCTCCGTCGTCGCAGTACCTGTCGTGCCGCCGCTGGACGTGGTAGTCGCTGTTGAGCCCCCCGCATTTGCACTGGTGCTGCTGGTCGAACTAGTGCCGGCACTGCCGCCGACAGCGCCGACAGCGTTGTCCTGCTCGCTGCAGGCGGTGACGGCCACGGCCAACAAGGCGCCCTGCGCAAGCAAACCAAATGTCTTTATCGGTTTCATCCCAGTTTCTCCCCAGCGGTATCGAACTAAGGTACCTAGCTCCGTGGCTCTTCGCAAAGGAGAATCCTCGGACCAGACACGCTCCTCGTGCGCATTTCAGTGGGCTTGAACTCAGCCTTCGGCCCTGGTCCGACTTGTGTGCGAAGAACGCACGTCGCGACTCCAGCAACAGAATCGCAGGTGTACGCCGACGGCGTTCCGCTCAAACCAGACTGTGGCGGCTACGCCGTGCGTACATGTAGGCGCTTATTGCACACGAATCGCTCGTGGATTCCGGTGCCTTGGCGTTTTCCGTGACGGAATGGGGCGAAGCTGGGAGTCTCCGTCCTGTGGTCCCCTTGAGTTTTTCACGACGACTGATGCCTTTCATTCTGCACCACATCTTGCTGCTGGTTGGCTGCGGCGGCGTGGTTGACACCGAAAGCGCGAGCACCGTGGACACGTCAGGTGGTACCAGTTCGAGGGGCGAATTGGCTGCCGCGTCAGGTGGTGTCAGTTCGAGCAGCGAATTGGCTGCCGCTACGGCACCCGAAAGCGACATCGCGTGCATGGCGGCCTCACCAGAGCCGATCCCTGACGTTGACGGCTGTTCCGAGACGGAAATGCCGTGCGGCACGGTTCCGCTCCGCGAAACGGAGATTTCCTGGACGTACACGATAAGCCGCATTGCCTATGACTGTGGCGCTGGCTGCGTTGCACTAAGACTGGCGACAAAAGGCAACTGCGTGACCGCAGTGCGCTTTCGTCATGAACCCTACCCGAATGGTCCGGACATCACGCCGGAGTCCATCGTAACTTGTGTCACGGACAAGTTGATTCGGCAGCGGTTTCCTTGCGTGCCCCGCGATTGCTGGTCAGAAGTCACTTGGAGCGGCTGCGTACTGCTGTGATAGGGGTGCTGCGCATCGGGCTTGGTGGACCCTGTCAGGGGGTATCTTACCCGTAGTGTTTCCGCGGTTCCGCGGGTCTCCCATGTTCCGGCAACAAATGCGGAACAACTCGAGCTGCGCGTTGTCGAGTCTATTTCATGATGCGACGAATGGCTGCTTGGGCGGTCACGGGTATGTTTTGTCTGCTGCCCGTGACTTCGTTGGCTGACGAACTAAAGGGCACTCGTACGGCAGCGGGGTTCGTGGAACGAGCGAACCTGGTGCGTGCCACGTTGCACGAGGGTTACATCAAACTCGTGGTCGAACGCCGCTTCGAGAACCAAAGTCCGGGGATTGACGAAGCTCAGTTGCTGCTCGAGGTACCTGAATCCGCCGTGGCCACGGGCCTCAGAACCCAAGGAAAAGTCGCGGATCTGCCAGTATGGTACGCCGGAACCTTGTTTCCAGCGGCTGTCGCTGCGGCGCGCTACAAGTACCTAACGGGCTACGGTGAGGCACGGCCGCGGGATCCGGCATTGCTCTACTGGATCTCTCCGACCACCCTCGGGCTGCAGGTTTTCCCTTGTGCGCCCAATGATCCGAAAGTGGTCGAGTACACGCTGCAACTGCCTATGAAGTACGAACAAGGTCGCTACAGTGGCTTCATCGAGGCGATGGGTACGACTGAAGTGCCTGCCACTGTCGAGTTGCGTTCGGGCGCAAATGGGGCCACGGCCCTGCTCGATGGCATCGAACTTGCGAACAATGCTACCGGGATCCGACGTCAATGGGCCGATGGGATTGCGGTCGAATTGCGCCCCAACGCAGCTCAACCGATTTCTGCCGAGCTGGCTATCGCAGATCTCCTCTCGGGGCGCTCCTACGTGCGCGCTGAAGTGCGCGCAGCACAACGTATCTCCTCGATTCCAGTAGGTGCACGCTTGGTCTTCATTTTCGACCAATCGCGTTCCGTGGGCGACACTTGGGCGGCGCAACGCAGCCTGTTCGACCAGCTCGTATCCCAATTTCCAAGAGCCGAGGTGTTCGCCGTCGGGTTCGATCGAGTGGCGCGCAACATCACCGAAGGTTTCGTGCCCGTCGCTCGAGCCAAGGAGCGCGTTGCAGCATTCCCCGCAGCAACCCGCAATGGCAGTCGCGTGGACTTGGCCCTGGCTGCGGTGAATGCGGTCCTCCAGAAGCACCACGCCAAGCGCGAACACACACGGCTGTTTCTGCTTACCGACGCTCTCAACCCCAGCGCCATCGCGACCCGTGCCATCGCTCGCCAAATCATCGAGTTGCCCGCCTTGGCACAGGTCGCCGAAACCACAAAAGGCTCGTGTTTTCTGTCCCATCGCGTTGAACACGACTGGCTCGAAGCCGTCGAGTCAACCGGTGGTACCGCCTGGGAAGCGACCGTTGCCGATGGTGGATGCGAAAAGGAACTCGAGGAGTTGGCGCGCCCCAAGCGCTACTTCTTGCAGACAATGACGCTTGATTCCGCTGCCGGGCCTGTCGAGCTTCCAGAATCTCTCGACGAGGGTGAGGCTTTTGAATTCGAATCCGTACAGTCGGGAAAGCCAAAGGCGCTGCAGCTCGAAGCCAAGCTTTGGGGAAAAGCCGTGACCAAACGTTGGGGCTCCGAAGCCGAAGCCGTGCGCGTTCGTGCTGCCTTCGCCGCGGCAAGAGACGATGGTGCTTGGGAGCTGACTGAAGCGGAGCGGCTGCGCTTAGCGATGCTCGGCGGGGCGGTGACCTCGATGACGAGCTACCTCGCGATCGAACCTGGGGTGCGGCCTTCCACCGCAGGTTTTGAGGATAGGGGTGGCCAGGGGCAGGGTTTTGGGCTTGGCTCGATTGGAACCTTGGGGCACGGTGCTGGCATTGGCACCGAACCAAGATTCGATCCAGAGGGCTACCTCGCGGGCGTGGTCGATCGACTGCGGCGACGCTGCGGGATAAGCTATCAACGCGTCACCGTCGAGTTGGAGACGAGCTACGGAGAGATCCTCGACGTGGTACGCAGCGACGTTCCCGACTCTCCGCCGAGCGCTAGCGGCTGTCTTGCTGCGAACCTCTGGGACGAGGAGCTGCCGCGCGATTTCGCAGAGGCGCGGGCGAGGTACGTCGTGGTGCGGTAGCTGGGTAGTCTGGCACGATTCGTGCTGCTTGGATCGCCATGAAACAGATGCTTATTGGCTGCTGCTTGCTGGCACTGTGCGGGTCGGGTTGTACGAGCGCTGGCGCCTCGGGTGTAGACCGTAACGTGGAGATGCGACTCACCATCTCATCCGGCGTATATGGCCAAACCACGTCGCAGGACGACGTTGGTGACCACGCGCCAGAGTTTAATAGTATGGAGATGAGCGTGTTCCAATCCGAGAGCGGCGATGCGCCAATTGCTAAGGCAAAGTCGGACGAAGTCGGATTCTATGAGGTCGCACTTCAGCCGGGGGACTACTCGATTTGCACGTCCTTCGCGCGATGCAGCACCTTTCGCGTTGAGCAGGACCAATGCGTACGTCTTGACTACGAATTCAGCGCCGCAATTGGCTGGGCAACAGCCGAGACGAGTCCTTGCCCACCGCAATGACTAGGCATTGGTGAAGCAGTCTAGCTCCTCGCCTCGCGCGACATGGTCCAGAGCTTTGGGCCCTTACCCAGAAGTGGAAATTCAGAACGCACCTGAAATCCGTGCTTCTGGTAGAAAGCAACGTCTTCGGGCTTGTCGGTTTCGAGGTAGCAACGCTGCTTGTCGGTGTCGACGCGGTCCAGCACTTGGCGCATCAAGCGGCTGCCGTAGCCTTGTCCCTGTAACTTGGGTTCGACGCCAATCGCGTACAGGTACCAGTGATCAGCGGGTTCTGCTTGGTGATGGATCTTCTGAAGGATGTCTGTGAGTCGCGCCGTGCGTAAACACCCAGCCATTCCTACCCGCAATGGCGCCAGTGCGAACCCCACCGACAGCATTTGCTGGTAACCGATCTGAGTCCTACCAGGCGGCAACCAACCTGCAATACCACCGACCACGCCGGGGAAACACCAGCCTTCGCCAGCGCGACAACAGAGGCGCATCGCCGTACCGAGCAGCCACGAGAGTCGCTGAGGGCGCTTGGTGGGATCTGGTAACGCCCAAACCATTCCCGGGTTATCGAAGAAAGCTCGACTCAAGAGCTGCCCTGCCGCCTTCCAGTCTTGCTCAGCCAGCCGTACCGGTTCCAGAAGCTCCATGCGAAATAGGTACCCGATCCCCCAGAAGAAACGCAACCCAGTACAGCAGCCTGCTGCGGATGCTCACATCAATGGGCAAAATGGCCTAGATTTGGTCCATGACAAAACCGCAGACCTCTCCATCTCGACGCTGCGCCTGGGCCGGCGAGGAGCCGATCTACGTCACGTATCACGACGAGGAATGGGGAGTCCCCGTTGTGGATGATCGCAAGCTGTTCGAATTCTTGGTGCTCGAGGGCGCACAGGCGGGACTAAGCTGGCTAACGATCCTACGCAAGCGCGAAGGCTATCGACGTGTCTTCGCCCATTTCGACCCGCGCAAGGTCGCGCGCTTCGACGCGAAGAAGATCGAGGCCTTGCTCCTTGACCCAAGCATCGTGCGCAATCGTGCCAAGGTAGCGTCGGCAGTGAAGAACGCGCGCGCCTTTCTCGAGGTGCAGGAGGAGTTCGGCTCGTTTGCCGCGTACCAATGGGGCTTCGTCGAGGGGCGACCGATTCAGAGTCAGTTCACGAATATGTCGCAGATCCCAGCGCGCACCGAGCTATCGGACATGTTCAGTAAGGACTTGAAGCGGCGTGGCTTCAACTTCGTTGGCTCGACCATCATATACGCGCACATGCAAGCGGTAGGCATGGTCAACGATCATCTGGTGACCTGTCCCAGACATCGCAGCGTTGCGAAGCGGGGTAAGTCATTGCAGAAGTTCTGAGCCCGAGCGCTTGTCTGGACCACGCTCGGAGCGCCAATGCGCACAGCTATGCGAGCCGCGTAGCAAGCAGAATGGGCCGTCGGTCATCATGCCTTGCGGCGGATGGGCACTGACACAGGGCTGAAGAGACATTGAATCGACGCGTCGCGGGCTGAAGCGACACTGAATCGACGCGTCGCGGGCTGAATCGACGCGTCGCGGGCTGAATCGACGCGTCGCGGGCTGAATCGACGCGTCGCGGGCTGAATCGACGCG
>CAYVXY010000007.1:299738-301247 GCA_964454965.1 uncultured Polyangiaceae bacterium
GCATAACTAACGGCGGCGAATTGACGGCGGCATGACCAAGGGTGGCATAACTAACAGTGGCGAAATTGACGGCGGCATGACCAAGGGTGGCATAACTAACAGTGGCGAAATTGACGGCGGCGAATTGACGGCGAAATGACGGCGAAATGACCAACTGCGGCAAAATCGACCGGCGCATTGTCGATTGACGTTGACAGGTTTCGGTGCGTCGCTGTTGGAAATACGCCAAAACCCTGCCAATCGCGACCTCTCTTCAACGAGTCTTCGTCCTGACTACGCTTTCACCTCCGTATCGAGTCTGACACCGAGATGCCTGCCGAAACGCTGCCAGCCGTCATCGTCAGAGCACAAAAACTCGAGTGCTATTCTCTCCGCATGGAAAGCGTATCATCCCGTTCTTGCGCCGACGCCTCCGCTTCTAAGGCAGAGTCCTCCTCGTTGGCAGCCAGATGTCGTTCAATTGGTCGACTACCCAATCACTCGGTCATCACGCAGCTCTTGCAACTGAACCAACAAAGTCATCGTTTGGAGGCAGACCTCCTCTTGTATCTTGGTGAGCTCGAACGACGGCAAATCTATCGCGAACAGGCTGTTGCCTCTGCGTTCGAATTCTGTGTCTTGCGCTTGGGATACAGCGAGGACGTGGCGTTCAAGCGTGTGGGCGCAGCCCGGCTGATGCGGCGATTTCCGCTCATCTACGATCTGCTCGTCGATGGTCGCATCCATCTAACTGCACTGATGTTGCTCAAGCCACACTTGACTGAAGAGAACCATGAGGAGTGGCTTTTTCTGGCCTGCGAGAAGAGCAAACGTCAAGTAGAGAAGCTTGTGGCCTCGCGTTGTCCACACCCTGACGTCCCCGCGAGTATACGCAAGTTGCCGGGCGCCAAGCATTCACCACTCGAAGGACCCCCCCCATTGGTCGCCGCGGACCGCGACGGAATGGAATGCGCCAATGGGTGGACGTCGGGTTCGACTACCCAAGCGGCGTCGGCGCAAATGCTGACTGCGGGAACAGCGGCCGCGCAAGCATCGGCCGTGCAAGCACGAGTGGCTCCTGCGGAACAAGTGCCGAGCGCACTTCGAGTGGCTCCTCCCGCGCGCGTGGCGCCGCTCTCGCGTAAAACCTATCGAGTCACCTTTACCGCCAGCGAGCGGCTCAAGCAGAAATTGGACCGAGCTGGCGAGTTACTGAGTCACTGCGTCAATCCGTCAGATCTGCCAGCACTGGTATAGCGTGCGCTCGACCAATTGCTCGAACGGGAGGAGAGGCGGCGCTACGGTGCGCGTCCACAGTCGAATCACCAATCGGTCGGACCAGCATTTCGCGACAACTCGTCGCAGTCTGTTCGAGCGCAGAATCGCCGATCGGTTGAGTCAACGATTCGTGACCAGTCGTCGCAGGCTGTTCGACCATCGACCCCTCAATCGGTCCAATTGACGGTCGGAACCCAGCATGAATCGTGCCAGGAAGTACAACTGAAGGCCAGCGAAGGGCAGGATCCGGAT
>CAYVXY010000007.1:301347-303973 GCA_964454965.1 uncultured Polyangiaceae bacterium
CCTGGTCCTGCATTGGATCCTGGTCCTGCATTGGATCCTGGTCCTGCATTGGATCCTGGTCCTGCATTGGATCTCGCTCCTGTTCGTACCGTCCATGACAGTTCGAGAGCCACCGATCTCGCCAGTGATCCGCGTTGCGGTACCGCAGCGCAACGGGCTGCGATGGTGAAGTCCAAGCGCAGACGACGCATACCAGCGGCCGTTCGACGAGCCGTGTTCGAACGAGACAACGGCCAATGCACGTTCATCGACCAGCAGGGGCGGCGCTGTGGGCAGCGCCACTTCCTTGAGTTCGACCATATTGATGCCCATGCGCTCGGAGGCACTGAAACGGTGACAAATCTGCGGATCAGATGTGCCATGCACAATGCCCTCGAAGCAGAAAGACTCTTTGGTCGTGAGCGGGTAAGAAGCGCGATCAAGCATGCTAAGCAAGAACGCACACGATGATTGTCCTGCGCGCAGCCTTGAGCCGCGACCGGGTGTGGTGCGCGCAGCCTTGAGCCGCGACCGGGTGTGGTGCGCGCAGCCTTGAGCCGCGACCGGGTGTGGTGCGTCGCTAATGCGTTCGGCGATGGGTACGATCGTTGAACCCGAAGGTGCGGCGACACTTGGTGAAGTCACTCGAGTCGCGCCCCCAGAATGGTTTAGGCCCCCAGCGAATTGGGCGCAAGTGGCCGCTGGCAACTAGCCTTCGGCTGGAACGAATTCTATACGCTCGAGAATGACCTGGATGGATGCGCCGCGCTCGGTTTCGGGCAATTCTTCGCACACGAAGGCAATCGCACCGCCCCGACCTGCATCGATTATTGGGAGCTCCCAATCGAAGAACGGGGTTGCATAACTCATGTTGCCAACCGCTGGGGATACGGGCAGAAAGCCCTCAGTACCCCAACTCAGCGAGTGCTGTATGTACATTCCAGGACCGACCCACCTGGCAAGGTAGTGATAAAGCTCCGCGGTTGACTGAAGTCCCATTCGGATGCGAAGTTTCGAGGCGTGATTTGGGAGGAGACGGAACGAGTAGAACGTAGGCGAAAGAGCCGTGCATGGTGCAACCGGGCCGAGCACCAAACATCCACCGAGTTCGCACGGCGAATTCTGCGCTCCAGGCGGATAGTACGTCGACACACCTACGACACCGCGGGGCGCCGTGGTGTCGTAGTCCAACACACTAGATATTACCTCATCTTCGGCAAACTGAATCGATTCCAAACCGGCTTCGACTGGATTGCCTGCCGTATCGTAGAGAGGCTGCTTCAAATATAGCCGCTGAGTGGTGCCAGCCACCTCTTCCGGGTGGTCGATGTGGAGGCCATCCCAGGCACTCATCATTATGGACACGCTTGGGCGCTGACTCTCCGGAGTTACGCCTTGAAGACCTACAAAGGAAGCCAGATCCAGACCATCTGGGAATTCGTCGAGCACGAGTGACTCGCTGCCGTCCAGGCGGAGTTCGCCCCAACTTACGGCGTAGGGCGCAAAAACGGGGAGTGGCTTCGGAAAGACGCGTGCAGGGGTAGTGTCGCGAGCAAGGGTCACCGTGACGTCGAAGGATAAGGACGAACCATCCTTGCAGAGCTTGCGGATCGTGGCCGTGCCGGTGCCCGCGAATTCATCGCCAATTGTGAGAAGAGTCAGTTGGGAGACTCGGTCCGAATCGTCGAGGTATTCGAAGTCCGAAAGCACGACTCGGCCTGGCTCGTAGGAAACCCTCCTGGCGCGAAGCGAGGGGCTCCACAGTTTTGCCAACTCGAGCGCATTGGACGTGCAGTTGGAGACTGAACAAGGCGACGCGGTACCGAAGAGCAATCGCCCAGAGGTACTGGGCCAGCCACTTGCGCAAGCGACTGGCTGCTCCGGCGGGGAGGCTCCGAAACGGATGTCATAATAGCCCTTGAGATTCACTGTGGTAGCACCCGCGACACCAGCACCCGCGACACCAGCACCGCCATTCTCGCGACCAGCCATGCCCCCCAAACAAGGCGCGTGTGCAACGTCCGAACAACCCTTTTGGGATCTATCGGCACTCGCGCGGCCGCCGCAGCACACTAGAGTGCTCAGCAGAAGCAGCCAGGCCGAAGCACGTTTGCTACCCATCGTAAGTGAGCTGGTTCTTAGCAGTTTCACCGCGTCAAGACTCGAGAATCCTGTCGGGAACGCCGGCCACCACTGGATCATCTTTACCACGTTGCTCAAAACCAATTCAGGTGAAGGCAGAGTAGCTAAATTCTGCGACCGTACCGAGGAAGTTGCGGTGATGCTCCTCGCATGCCAAAGTCAAATCTGGCGTGGGTAGAGCGCGCTTCGTTGCGCCGAAGAGTGGATGGGTCCAAAATGTGCCGCTCGAATCGTCCTTGGTTGTATTCGCTAGCGTTCGTTGCCACCGCGTTTGGTGGTTGCGGAGGAAAGGGCGCTTCCGAGAGCAGTTCGGTGCAAGGCAGCCGCGGCGGGGAGCCGGCCGCTGCAGGCACCAGCACCACGAAGGGCGGTCAGTCGTCGACCGGTACTTTCATTGATGCAACAGGTGGCACTGTCGTAGCCGTTGGGGGTGCAGCAGCTCTCGGCGGTACGAGCAGCCAAGAACCGCTCGACGCTGGGGCATCCCTGGGCGGCGCAGGCGGTG
>CAYVXY010000007.1:304073-419870 GCA_964454965.1 uncultured Polyangiaceae bacterium
CTTCTGGTACAGGCGGTGCTTCTGGTACAGGCGGTGCTTCTGGTACAGGCGGTGCTTCTGGTACAGGCGGTGCATCCTTCCCCGGCTACCTTTTGGGGCTCTGGATCATCGGTTGGTCCGGTGGATTGGACCACTACTCATGGATTCGGTTTTCACCCTACGACCCGAGCTTGGGTGGGCGCATCGACCTGTTGGATCCCCCTGATAGCGGAGCTTGGGACCCGTTTTTTGCCTGCGCGGGAACGGGACGCTGGTACCTCACCGCCAGGCCCCAGACCATCGAGCTATGGCTGCCCGCCGCGTGCGGACAAGATGCCAAGTTCACCTTCACCGTCGATTCCATCGGGCCTGCATCAGGCTACGGGATGTTCTCCAATGCTTCCCAGCAAGCGACACTGCAGGCGATTGGCTCGACATCAACGGGCGGTAACCCGATCAACGCCTTCAAGTACCCTGACGCGCAGTGCGATGTCGCCATGACGAGTTGCAGGGCACCTGAGTAGCGTTAGTACGCTCAGTCCAAGATGGCTGCGACCGCGACTACTAGAACGGAATGCTTGGCCTACAGCCCCAAAGTACGCTGAGCATTCCCGCTGTGGAGTTGGAGCAACTGCAGGGACAGAGAGTGAGCTTCGCGGGGACGCGAGGATTGTCGAAGTACCAACCACCGTTCGGGCTGCCGGCACAGGCCGCGAGGTTCGCCACTCTGAGATACTCCTGCTGACCTCCCTTCATCGGGCGATAGAGAAACGTCACGAGCTCCGGATCGACCATCCACTCGGCACTCGGAGCCGCAACCTCGACCTCGCACGCTAACGGCGAGCCCCCAAGGGAGAGCAGACTAGTGAACAGCTGCTCCGAAAATGCGTTCGCGTCGGCGGTTTCGTCGAGGATAAGTGGCGGCAGGTTGGTGTTGCCGGCGCGCGCGTAACTCTCGAGGTGGGCGCTCCCGGTCAAAGGCAACGCTGGTGAACCGATTCCGACAATCAACGTTCGGATCGGAATCGGCGCAGTTGCAGCGTCCGCGACAAGTTCGCTTACCGTCAACGGGTCATTCGAGGTACATTGCGTCGAAAACCCATCGCTGAACAGCACCACGACCTTTTCACGTACCGGGTCCTTCTGCTTCTCAGCCATAGCATACTTGTACACGCCTGTGAGAGCTGGAACCAGTGGTGCGAACCCGCTGGGTTCCATCGCACGCATCGCGGTCACGATCTGTGATCCGTTCTCGTTCAGCATAGCAAGTGGTATTGTCGGCTTCGTGTAATCCTCCGCTGCGCAATTGCCCGCTTCGCCATACTCGCCGGTCTTGCCAAAGAAGGTGATACTGGCGGCATGCCACTTTGCGTCCGAGGAGGTAGTCAGCGCCTGCATGACTGAGATCAAGAAGTCCCAACGACGCAGCTCGCCATCACCGGCGGGTGTTGCGGTACTGGAACCCAATGCGTAGCTATTCGATATCGAGCGATCCATCACGATGACTAGATCAATTGGAATGCGCTCGTCTTCGATGCTGATGCCGTTGCAGGGAGTGAACCTGTTCTCCGCTTCGTCAGTGGACGCAGGGATCCCCGGACAAGGCGAGACCGCGGAAACGACCGACGTCGTAGTGGCCGTAGCGCCACCGGCCGCTGCCACAGCTTTGCCCGCGGCCGAGAAAGTGAGTGTGACCGAGGTTGCACCCCCCTTGCTAGTAGCCGAGGCCCCAACGCTGGTTCCGAGCGCAGCCCCACCACTGCCGTCCTCCGCAACCACCCTCCCGCCACAAGCACCAACGAAGAAGCCGAGCATCGCTGTCACCCAACCTAGGCTCAGCCAACTTGGTTCCCGATGCTGCATGCTTGGTTGCTCGCTGTGTCCGAATTAGGAAGGCAATTCTGGCGCTCAGTCCATTATTGTCGACGGCCAGTGGATCCCTTCGCGGAATCGTAAGCTTCCCTCCTACCACAGGGTCGTCGGTTGCCTTCTCAGCCAGCGGCCGGCGGAATCAGCTTTGCTGAGCCCTTTGCCAACTGCTCGGCAATGAATCCCGGAGCGATGCGCGACATCCAGTGTAGCTGGTTCGCCTGGCCTGGCCGGATTTCCTGGGAGCCGGCGCGCAGTCCCAGGATGGTCGCGTCGACCAACTCATCGGTAGTGATGACCTTCACGTCGCCATCTTCTGGAAACTGGTGCAGGTTTGTCTTGACCGCTGGTGGCATAAGTTCGATGACCTCGACTCCGTGTGTCTGCACCTGCTGCCGCAAGGAAATTGTATACGAATGCAGCGCGGCCTTGGTTGCACAGTAGACTGGCGCAGCCTGAAGTGGCACGAAGGCCAGGCCCGAAGAGACGTTGATGATGGTGCCCTGGTTGCGCTTGAGTTGGTCAATCAGGACCGACACGGTGCGGATCGGTCCGGCGAGGTTGATGTCGAGCTCGAGCGTGAGCGCTTCGAGATCTGGCTCTGCTTGGCTGAGGTTCTTGAATAGCATCACCCCCGCATTGTTGACGAGCACGTTGAGCTTCGGATGTTCTTGGTTCAAAGTGGTGGCAAGTGCTTTGAGCGCTTGCGGATCGGCTGCGTCGCAGCAGATGGTGTGTAGCGCTGGGATCTCCTTCTTGGCTGCTTCCAGTCGATCGGCGTTTCTGCCGGTCACGATGACCGCATTGTCCAGTTCGACGAACTTCTTCGCGAGTCCGAGGCCGATCCCCGAGCTGCCTCCGGTGATGAGAATGGTGTTGCCCGTGAGTTTCATGTTCTTTTCCCTCTGGGGCAACATAGCATGGTGGCTTAGGTGATACGACGCGGCGTGGTCAATGAGTGGTGCCGGCACGAGTAAAGCGCAGTTCAGTTGCCCTTTTCCTCGCTTTCTCAGCGTGCAGACGACTCCTACGAGCAATGCCCAAGGGATGGACGGCGCGCTGCTACTCGTCGAGACGCTGCAACCACCCCAAGCCGAACACGGTGGCAGACCGCTACACGAGCCAGCTCTTCGTCAAGAAGGCCCATTACGATGTAGCGGATCGCGTGGATGCAGAAACGGTAGGCGGACAATCCGGAACCCCAGTATCTGCGTTCGACGGCACAAACTTAGGCCTATTCTTCGTTGGCGGCAGCACGACCACCAATCAAGACAAGCAAGCCGTACGCACGAACTACACACGCCGCGGCACGGTCCAGAGCGTCGACGGCAGCTACGGCACCCTAGTCACAAGCATCACCCGGCGCGCCGACGGCCTCGTCACCAATCTCGTTTACGGCGACTCCGCCGCCACCCAAACCGCCACCACCTACGACGACCGCCGGCGGCCCACCTCCATCCAGACCTTCCGCGCAGGCTCCCCGCTTTGGAGCGCGTTTGGGCCAGGTGGCTCAGGCACGACGGGCGTGACCTATAGCCCCGCGCCTTCCCTTGCAGGTACGAATACCAACTTCCAGATGCTGCTGGAAGACACCGACATCGCCTACGACGAAGTCGGCAACCCGATTGAGCTGCGCGACTGGCGCGAACCCAGTGAATGGCCCGACAGCAACAAGCCCGTCACGAAGAAGATCGAATACGACGATTTGTACCGCGTGAAGCGGATGGATTATCTCTACGCGACCGCGACGGGAATGGACGCGATCCAATCGCCCTTCTCCAAGGAATCGAGCGAGAATTGGAGCCCCGGTGACACCCGCCGCGCCAAGCCCGCGCCACATCTGAGATTCACCAATCGCCCGAATTGGCAGAAGTTTGATTACGACTGGCTCGGCAATTTGAGCGAGTCAGACGATAACGAGCATGGCTTCTACGACCGCTCGCTAGGCGACTCAGTCGCATGGCAATGCCAACAAGCCCTACCAGCTGAGCGCCGCGAACAACTCGTCGCAGGCATCCGGCAGTGGCTTTGCCGGCAGCGTTACGACGCTTTACGACGCGATGGGCAATCTGACGCGCCTTTCGGTGTCGCGAGCAACCAACACGACAACCTGTCTATCGGACGGCTCTGGCTGCAATCAGTACTATGTCTATGATTGGGACGAAGTGGGCCGCCTGGTGCGCGCGCGGCGCTGGGATTCCACGTCGGCGGCACCAGCCGCGAGCGCCAGTGTCCCCACTGCGACCGCAGCAATAGACTTGCGTTACCGCTACGACGCCAGCGATCAACGCGTGATCAAGCGGACCTACAATACGAATGCAGCAAGTCAGCGTCACACCCTGTACCTCTTCGGAAGCCTCGAGGTGCATCGGACACTCTATGCGAGCAACGCGTATACGGTCGATAGCGCGTCACTGGTGCCCTGCGCGATAGCGAACGGTGGGCGGCTAGCACGGCTGCACTACGACGCGGCAGCGACAGTGCCGCAAGTGGCCGGCCTTCCCACGGCACAGGGCGGCTCGAATACAGGTGCGACTCTGCACGTCTTGCTCGAACTCGGGGACCACTTGGGGTCGACAGGCACAGTGCTCGATAAGGTCTCGAGCGAGCTCGTCGAGAAGACGGGGTATCTGCCCTTTGGTGGGAGGGAGAACGACTACAGACCGTCGCGGTGGAACGGATTTGGGGAGGATTACGGATTTACTGGGAAGGAGGAGGACGTCGAGGTTGGGCTGACTTACTTTGGGAAGCGGTTCTTGTCACCGCAGCTCGGACGGTGGGTGAGTGCGGATCCACTCGCGGTGCATGCGCCGGGGGAGGCGGACCTGAACTTGTACGCCTACGTCTCGGGTGCGGTGTTGAAGTCGGTGGATCCGGTGGGGTTGGACTTTGCCGACTACGTGAAGGGGCTGGCGGTCGGCGCCGTTGAGTCGTTGAAGGCGGCTGCGGCGGAGTCTGTCAAGTCCAATCCTGCCGTTCAGGTCTACAAGGCTGGCGAAGCACTCGCCAATGGGGATGTGAAGGCGGCCGCTTCGCATCTTGCACAGTCAACTCCACTTGGGCAGGGTGAGAAGGCGGCGATTGGATTTGGTCAGTCCATTGCAGCCCTACCAGGGCAAGTGAAGGACGCTGTCAACACTCCGAGCGACTTCGAAACAGGAAGAAAGGCATTTGCTCCCGTCGCAACGATCGCATCCGTCGTCGGGATGGTCTATGGTGGGGTTCGCGGCGGCAGCGGCCCCGGGGGAAAGACGCCGCATGAACTTGCGAAGGCGCAAGCAGACATAGCGCGTGAGATCACGCCAGGTTCCGCTCGGCCACCAACCGTGGCAACGTTCGTGAAGGAGGGCACCATAGTCGAAGGCCAGACGAGGACAGGTACCCCGCACACTCCTGAGGTCCAGAACATGTTAGACAATGTTCCCCAGGCCGAAAGGTCAAAGTTCCACGGTGGATGCGCGGAAATGAACTGCCTCGACAACACATACCGATCCGGAGTCGACCCGCGCGGTGGGGAAATCGGCACTGCGAAGGTACGGGTGGAGGGTAGTGCGGCAGAGTCTGAGTGTGGGACCTCACACGAGCCATGCAGCACGTGTGCAAACGTAATGGACCAAGCCGGGGTCAAGTACTCCAGGGAATAGGGCCAAGGGAAACATGGTGGCGATGGACGAATCTCGAAATATCTGGGCGGCACTCGATTCCGTCGATCGAGCAGTGGACCTGCGGACGAATGCCGCCCGGGTGATGAGGTTCATTCTGCGGGTCTGCGCGGAGATCGGGCGTACACCAGATGACGATTTGCGAGCAATCTTGGCTGTCGGCCAAGCGGCAGCCAGTGGGATGGCATCACCGGCGGAGGTCGCGGGAGCGAGGATCCGTGCACATGAGCTGATCGATCGGAATGCCGACAAGCCCCAACAGGCCGCCTCAATGCGCTGTATTCGGTTCGTGCTACCGGACGATAGTATGTATGACCCGTACGAGGAATTGTGGAGCTTTGTGAAGGACGCCGAGGCCGCCGGAGTGCCATCAACCGATCTCACGTCGATTTTGGAGGATGTATTCCCGGAAGCGTTTCCACCATATTGAATCAGCACATCCTTCAGTACCTGTTGATTTCCAAACTGACGTCATAGTCGACGACCAGATTGCGGTCGTAAGAAATTCAGGTGAGTCCCACGTACCCGTCGGAAAAATGTTTCACTGGGGTCGTATGGTCTGATGTCGTGCGATGGCGATGGTCGTCTGCGCGATGCTGAAATAGCAAATAAGGGATACAACTTCCTGGGCCATATTTCTTCTGCCGTTTTGTGCGACGACGGTGGGTGTCAGTGATCGAGGTCTCGTTCGCGTCACCAGTGGGGCTGCAGCAGGACGCGGTTGACCTGTTTAGGGTCGACGGTTTTGGTGCGATCGCGGACGGATTCCATCATGACGGCGATGTAGAGATTTCTCATGCATCGCAGGACGCCTTCACTTGAGCACTCGACAGAATCCTTCGAGCACCACGCGTCAACCTGGCCCGCCTGCGACCGCGGCAAGCTTCCGTAGGCCTTGGAGTTGTCGTGTGCGATCGCTGCAAGGCCTCCGTAGGCCTCGGAGCCGTCGCCTGCGACCGCGGCAAGCTTCCGTAGGCCTTGGAGTTGTCGTGTGTGACCGCTGCAAGGCTTCCGTAAGCATTACCAAACCGGCGCAGCACCCTGCCAAGGCCTCCCGAGGCACTGAACAACCCTTGCGCGCTCTAAGTGAGCAACAGGGCTCTTTTTGCCGTCAACCAGAGTCGCGAACCGATCGGTTGAATGTTGTTGCCCGACAACTGCAGTCGCCAAGCGAGCATTGGAGCCCTCCTTGCCGTCAACCGCCGTCGCGAACCGACCGGTTGAGTGTCGTCGTCCGTCAACCGCGGTCTCCCGACGTCACCAGTCTTGGTCCGGCGCAACTCTCAGTAGCTGCGCCGAACCAACCAGATCTCTGCGGATGGTGAACGAGTCCTTACAGGATGATCAACCTGCGACAACCCGACTCACAGGGACTACCGACGTTGACGCCGTCATCGCAGTCCTCATAGGTGGACTGGACGACGCCATCGCCACAGTACTCGCTGAGTTTGCAACCTTCGCCACATTCGCCGTAGCCGCCGTCGTTGACGCCGTCGTCACATTCCTCGCCGATGCCGACGATGCCGTCGCCACAGAACGCGCTGCAGTCGCTGGCCGCAGCGCTAAAGCCACTGAGCGTGAGCTGATAACTCGAGGCCTTGCTTTGTCGCTCCGCATGGAGCACGACGATCTCGTAGACGTTACCGCTCGTCATACCGAGAGCGGGTTTCGCCGTGACCGAGACTGCACCGGTCTTAATGTTGGTCGGGCTCACGGTGACCGAGGTACTGCCCCCTGTCATCGTCAACGTGCCCAGCGCGGCCGTATGAATTCCCCCGAGATCCACGGCCAGCTTGCCGTTGATGAACACCCACACGTCGTCATCGCCCACGAAGCTCAGCTTGTACGCTGTTGCTGAATCATACTTGAACCAGTAGCGAACTTCGGTCGTGAAGCTGAAGTTGTGCATCTTCCCCGAGGGATCCACCGGCCAACTTTCGTTGTAGTTGCCTGAGATCTGCGACGTCATGCTGGGACTGGCGGGAGTCAGCGCGTCCGCCGGGAAGAAGGTCGGATTGCCGTCGAAGGCAGCGTCTAGGAAGGTGCCTATCCACGCAGTGCCGTTTTGCGCGCACTCACCCGAGTAGGTCTTGTCCGTTTGACACGGCGTCGTGTCAATCTGGCTGCAAGGCGTTAGATTTGTCGGGTCATTGGCATTGTAATAACAAGCCGTGCAAGGGATAGGATTACCAGACGCGTCGTGGTTCGATTGGGTCGTGGTTCCACACTGGTTCGTATGCGTTCGCAGGTACTGCGCACTAGTCAAACCGTCACCCAATTTGCCGTACCGGTTGACGTAGGCGGTTTTGTCGGTATTCAGGAAGAGGTTCAGCTTGGTCGCAAGCGTCCCACTCTTCGTGTTGCCCGATGTCGGTGCCGCGTCGTCGTACCACTGAGCAAAGCTCGCGGCGCTGGCAATCCCAGAGGCCTTGCCGGCAGTGCCGTTGTAGGTGCCGGTTGTCGCGGCAAGCGCTGGCTTGCGGCCCTTGCCTTCGAGTGCGCCTTTGAGCAGGCCCTGGTTGGCGTAGTCGAGGTTCATGGCGAATTCCGCGCCCTTCTCGAAATCGCCGCCGGCGTTGAAGTCACGCACGACCATGGGCACGACCATGGTGTCGCCGAGTGGCGGCTGACGGCAGGTGAAGCCTGGTTCAGGCTTGCAGTCCTTGTCGCAGCCGTCGCCATCGATGTTGTTGCCGTCGTCGCATTCCTCGTTCAAGACAATGCCGTCGCCGCAGGCGGAGGTACAGCTGCCTGTCGCGCAATCGGGCTCCCATTGACAATCCGCCGAGCAACCGTCGAAGGGCAGCTTGTTGCCGTCTTCGCAACTCTCGGCGCCCTCGATGGCGCCGTCGCCACAAGTCGTGTGGCTGCACACGCTTGGCTGACCGTCACACTTCCAACCCGTCTCGAACTTGCAGGCGGGCGAGCAGCCATCTCCGGCTAACTTGTTGCCGTCGTCACAGAGCTCGGGGAAAACCTTTACGCTATCGCCACAGCGGGCAATCTGCTGGCAGGGCTGTCCGGCGACCGGGCAAGAGAAGCCGAGCTCGACGCCACGGCAGTTGGGCAGGCAGCCATCGCCGGCGTTCTTGTTGCCGTCGTCGCAGGCCTCATCCTGGGTGAGCTCACCGTCACCGCAACCTTTGGTCGCCGCAAGACCGCTCACATCGACCGAGCCAGAGGGCGCGGGAGTGGTGGTGATGATGCTGGTACCGCTGCCACTGCCCGTGGAGCCGATGCCGGTGCTGCTGCCGCTGCCAAAGACTGGCCCCATCTTACTTTCGCTGGTCGAACAAGCGTGGACAGAGCCGATGACTAGGAGCGTAACTATACAAGCAAGGGGAGTCGTTCTCATATTGGAACCCAATTGGTGCAAATCTTAGCCTATTTGAGTATCTCGTGCAGGGCAGAAGCGCGAGGTCACGTCGCGAGCGCAGGCAAGCCGGTACTAGCGCAGGGCAAAAAACGGTAACTTTTACCGATGTTGGACCGAACTTGCGCAAAAAAGCGTTTCCGGACCGCCGACATAGTGTCGAGAGTGGCACCTTGAAGTCCACTTCCGGGGCCGATACCTCCGCGGGCGGACTAACGGGTGGGGAACGTGATCACACCAACTTCGGTCGGAACTTGTAGCCGTACACGAGGCAGCCCTCGTGGCCTGTCTCACTGATGAGCCGGGTCACCATCTCGACGCGCATACCAATCTGCACGCGATCCACCTCGGTGTCGGTGAGCTGACACGCGAGAGTGATGCCGCCGTCGAGAGTGACGAGGGCCGCGATCAGCGGTGAGCTAAAGCCGGCTGGGGGGCTGCTGAGCTCGGAGAAAGAAGTGACGGTGCCTTCCCTCGGAACCTCGCAGGTCGTAAGCGCGCGGCCACGGCAAGCGCGGCAGGTGACACGCGGGGGAAACTGCACCTTCCCACAGGTGTCACAGCGCTGCCCCTCGAGTCTGAGGTACGGTCCCTCCAAACGAAAATAGCTCGGCATTTGCATGCGATTAGGCCTCGAGGATGTGCGTGACGGCGATCGCCCCATGGCCGCCGATGGATTGGGTCAAGGCGCGCTTGGCGCCAGCGATTTGGTTCTTGCCGGCTTCCCCACGGAGCTGAAGGCATGCTTCGACAATTTGGTACGTTCCGCTGGCACCCACGGGGTGGCCGCGACCCTTGAGGCCGCCGAAGGTGCAGATGGGTAATGCACCGCTCGCATCGAACGCGCCTGCGGCTGCCATGTCGAGCGCCGTGCCAGGCTTCGCGAACCCACAGGCTTCGAGCGTTAGCGCCGTCATGATGGTGAAGGCGTCATGCGGCTCGAACAGTTGAATGTCACTCGGAGCAAGTTTGGCGAGCCGGTAGGCTTTGGCTGCGGAGGTTTCTGCAGCTTGGAGCTTCTCGAGGCTGCTGCGGGCCGACAGCGAGATGGTATCGGTCGCAATTGCCGACGCCGCGATGCGGATGGGGCGGTGGTGCGCCTTGAGTTCTTCCTTGCTGCATACGATGACTGCCGCGGCGCCGTCGCACACCGGGGCGGCATCGAGCACACCGAGCGGCGAGGCAACCATGGGGCAACGTAGGAATTGCTCTACGGTGACCCCCGAACGAAACATGGCATGTGCGGCGGTCATCGCGTTTTTATGCGCATTGACCACGAAGGGGGCAAACTCCGCGCGACTACGCCCGGTTACGTGTAGGTAGCGTTGCATGAGCAACCCCGCCATGCCCACGAAGGACAAACCAAAAGCCGCTTCGTAGTCTTGGTCCGAGGCGGTGGCAAGTCCTGCTGCAACGACGTCTGCGGGCACGTCGGTCATTTTCTCCACACCCACGGCAATGGCGCGTTCGGCGGCCCCAGCGGCGACCGCCAAGGCGGCGCTGCGCACGGCGGCGCCACCCGAGCCGCAGGCGGCTTCGATCTTGACGGCTTCGATGGGCAAGAGGCCCGTCTCATCGGCGAGCAAGGTGCCTAGGTTCTCTTGCCCTGACACTTGCCCCGACAGCATGTTGCCGACGTAGAGGCTGTCCGCGGACTCGACCTTGGCGTCTTCGAGAGCGGAGCAGATGGCAGCGGCGCCCAGCTCCCGAAGGCTTAGGTTCCAATGCTCCTTGACCGATGTTAGCCCCAGGCCGACGATATATACGTCACGCATCTTCTTACATCCGAATGGCGCCACTGAGGCGAAGGTATTGGCCGTAGCCACGGAGATACTCGGCGCGGGTGAGGTAGCGGGCTACCGTGGCTTCGTCACGGCGCTGTTCGATCCGATCGGTCACGGTAAATACGAAGGCGTCACTGCCGGCGCCCGAGCCGTAGGAACAGTAAAAGATCCTATCGCCAGGTTTGGCGACGTCCAAGACCGCTGCCAAACCGAGCATGGAGGAGCCCGCGTAGGCGTTGCCGATTTCGTATACGCACATGCTCTGGGCGATTTGCTCGGGCGTAAAACCGAGGATCTTCGCTGAACGTTCCACCAACTTGGGGATGGGTTGGTGAAAGACGGCGTAGGCGAAGTCAGCGGGCTTGGCGCCGATCTTGTCGAGCATGAGCCGCGCCGCCGACAGGGTATGGTGGAAGTAGCCGGGTTCTTCGGTGAAGCGTCCGCCATGCTGTGGGTAGCTGGCGCCTTCGCGGCGAAAGAAATCCGGTGTGTTGCTGGAGTAGGAAAGCGATTCTTCGACCACGGCGATCGACCCTTCCGCGGGACCAATCACCATGGCGGATGCACCGCAGCCCGCGGTGTATTCCAATACGTCGCCTGGGCGCGCCTGGGCTGCGTCGACGCCGATGGCAATCGCGGATTGCATCATTCCAGAGCCAACACCGGATACGGCCGCTTGCATGGCGATGCTGCCCGCCTTGCAAGCGAATTCGACATCGGCTGCCAGTAGCTCGCGATTGGCGCCCAAGGCCGCAGCGACCAACGTGGCACTGGGTTTGACTGCGTAAGGTTTGCTTTCGGTTCCAACCCAAAGCCCACCAACGGTATCCATCTTGAGCGTGGAGCGCCGCATCGCCGTGCGCGCCGCTTCCACGGCCATGGTGATGGTGTCCTCGTCGTGCCCGAGCACGCTCTTCTGCTCGATTGGGGGCGGCGCCGAACCGCGAGGGCGCCACACATCAACGATGTCTTCGGTGCGGATGCGAAAGCGGGGGACGTAGGCGCCGTGGCCCCAAATCCCGACCGGACTTGTCGTCTTCACTGTGGCCTCTGGATCCGAACGCATGGAGGCCGAACCAACCTCAATCGATTGGAAACTACGCTGAAGGAAGCGCCTACCGGCCCAAAAATGAGGAATAATGCGACCAAGGGAGCAACGCTCACATATGTTACGGCACCCTGGGTGTCAAGCGCCGCTCTGGCTGAAACTCTGGCGTGTTTGGCGACTTCAGACGGCTCGTTTGATGCTCTGGATTTATGGCCGGTGCGGCGTAATTGCGGTGGTTCAGCGCAACGAGCGGTTGTGCGGTGGGACCAGGATCGGCATCGCGGGGTGCGAGTCTCCATGAGATCTCCACAGACAGGTCCGTCGAGCGAGGCTGCGCAAAATTGACGTCCCGCATCCATGACGCAGCACGCCATGCGAGCGTCGAACGCAACGGTACGTGCCGGCAGTTCAGTAGCGATCGGTGTTTGCCGAGCCGTGCAATGACGTCCGGCGCAAGCTCTGGGCCATTTGGTCAGTTCGGCTTGCGCCATGATGCTTGGCTGCACCACAGGTACGACCATTGCTGGCGCAAAAGCTAGTTGCAATCGCAACTAGCTTGCGCTGTCGCGTCAGGCACGGGTGTCCGCCCCAGTTGACGCCGGGTCGGCGAGTCACGACCGATCCCGTCGATGGCCAACTGAAGCTCGATGTGTCCGCCCCAGTTGACGCCGGGTCGGCGAGTCACAGCAGGTTTGGCTCCAGCGCTAGATTTTCCCTTACGTTCGAGATAACCTTGGCCGTTGGTTCAAATGGTCCAAGCCCGAGGAGTGTACGCTTTGCGCCAACCATTGCTTGTCTTCGTACCACTGCTGATGATGGCCTGTGGCTCGAACGGATCTCTTACCTCCCCGAGTCCTGTTGGCCAGCCAGAGCGGGCCAATCAGTCACTCGTACCGACCAAGGCCGCTGCTTCGAAGCAAGAGCGCTTCGAGCAGTATCGGTCGCAGTTGCAAGCACGGCTTGCTCGGAAGGGCAGCGACCTCGAACGACAGCCAGCTCGCGGAGACGTAACGCGCGTTCCGCTGCAGCGGCGCTTCGGGCATGCCGTGGCTGCACGCCGCACGGCTGACGGACGCCTTGACTACGGCTGTTTCGGTGACGCGGAGGAGACCGCAAGCTTTCTCACCAAGACACCCGACGAGGCGCAACCGTGAAGCCCTGCCGTTGGCGAGCTACGGTCACGGTGCTTCTGGTGCAAGTGGCGATGACCAGCAGCGCGTTGGCTTCGACGGTGTGGAAAGTGGTCTACCCCGAGCAAGGTACCGCGCGTGGGTTCTACGATGCGACGCCCACCAACCCCGTGGGTGGCAATCTCGGTCGTACCCTAGGTGAGCAGCGGCGCATTGCCTTTGAGAAGGCAGTGAGCATCTGGGCCGACGTCGTCTCGTCGTCTGTCACAATCACGATTGAAGCCCAGATGATTCCATTGCCTTGTGACGCACAGGGCGCCATTCTCGGGCAAGCGAGCGCGACGTCGGCGGTTGCCATGTCCGCAACGAGTGGCGCGCGTGAACTGACCTACCCCATCGCTCTAGCCAACGCCCTGGACGGCTCAGATTTGGAACCGGCGAGCGCGGACAACCTGAGCGGGGCGGAGATTCAGGCGGAGTTCAACAGCGAAATGGGCAAGGCGGGTTGTCTCGACGGTACCAGCTTTTACCTGGGGCTCGACGGCATCGCTGGTACGGACTCGGACTTTCTCGGGGTCGTGCTGCACGAACTAGGGCACGGCTTCGGTTTCGCGAGTTTTCTCGAATATGCCACGGCACTCCCGCTGTTCGCCGAAGCTCCGGACGCCTTCTCGACGCACACGTTCGATCTGGATCGTCAAGCAACGTGGGACGCGATGAGTCAATCTCAGCTGCTCGATTCTCTCACGAATGCACGCCGAGTCGTATGGAACGGTGCCCATGTGATGCAGGCGATTCCGCGCTACTTGGTCAAGGGCTTCCCAAGAATCACTGTCACTCCAGCGGTAGCTGGCTTGTCGGGCATGCTCAGTGAACACGACGACAGCCCAAAGCTAGCAGACCAGCCTGCTACGGGTCCGTTGGTGGTGCCGAACCCAGCTAGCGGTTGTAGCCGACCAAGCAACGCGGCCGCGCTCAGTGGTGCCATTGCCCTCGTCAATCCCGGGAGCAGTTGCCACGCGTTGGAGGCGGTTGCTTACATGCAGGACGCCGGTGCAATTGCAGTGATGGCCGTCGATCCGACCGGCGTGCGTCCGCCCGCAAAGATCAGCGGGATCCTCGACGGGCAAGACATTCCAGTGGTGACCATTCATCGCGACGATGCGGCGTTGCTAGCGGCTCAGGCCGTCGGTAGAAGCGTCATGCTCGACGGTGATATGACGAGGTACGTCGGAGCGGACGCCGCGGGTCGTCTCTACCTCGACGTGACGGATCCCGTGGTGGACGGGAGCTCGATCAGCCATTGGGATCCCCTGGCGCGCGAGCAACTCCTAATGGAACCAGAGCGCAGCGCCGGCCATCTCGACGTCGACGTGACGCGCGAATTTATGTGGGACATCGGTTGGCCCATCTGTGGGGATGGCGCCATCCAGGGGCAAGAAGCCTGTGACGATGGCAATCGCATCGACACGGACAGCTGTCACCTGAACTGCACGAAGGGGTCGAGCGCGGTCGTCGGTGTGGGGGGTACTACCGCCACGACCACGACGACACCGACACCGACACCGGCAACACCTGACGCCAAGAGCGACGTCAGCTGCAGTTGCCGAATGCCAGGCTCGACGACGCAGCGCAGTGGCGCACCACTGCTATTTGCGCTGGCGCTGCTGCTACGCAATCGTCGCGCTGCGACGAACGAGCGCAGGAACCGAGTCGAGTAACTGCAGACGCCCCACTTGCCGTTTCATCGGGTTTCCACCAAACTTAGGGTTTGATGCTAGTAACGGACATGAGGGGATCGTCCCCCGTGTCGCACCGGAGGACTAGATGTCGATGCAACAAGAGCGAGCTGGCAGCAGTGTGATTCGGACCGCCGCGGCCAAGCTCGCGGTGTCACATCTGATTGCACGAAAACCGCAGGGAGTCTGGACTGTAAACGCGAACGCTTCGGTGTATGAGGCGATACACATGATGTCGGAGCATGGCGTAGGGGCGCTGCCAGTCGTCGATGCGGGCAGTGTCGTTGGGATCATTTCCGAACGCGACTACGCGAGAAAGCTCATCTTGAGTGGCAGATCTTCGCTTACCACGACCGTTCGCGAAGTCATGTCTTCCGAGCTCGTGACAGTCACGGAACAGACCACTTTCGACCAATGCATGGTCCTGATGACCGAGAACAAGATCCGTCACCTGCCGGTGATGCAGGAAGGAGTGCTGCTCGGCATCGTCAGTATCGGCGATCTTGTATATGAGATTATCGCGCAGCAACAGCAAGCGTTGGACGAGCTCCAACGCTACGTAGCCGGGTGAGTCGCGTCCAAGGCAGAATTTCGAGGGCTCGCAGACGCAACTTGATGTAGACTCGCGCCCACGATGACTCGTCACGCTACTGTTGCCTTCGTTGGATTTCTTGCCCTTGCTTGTGGTTCGGCGCCTCCCCCTAAGGCGGAACCGGCCCCAATGGCGCCGGCTTCCCAGTCGGCGACCTCCGCAAAGGTCGGAGTTGCCGGCGCGGCAGGCGCTTTGGCTGCGGCGCCAGCAACGGCAAAACCGGACGAGGCCTCGGCTCCAACCGTTTCTGCCGCGGTCGAGCCCACCACGCCGACCGCCCCCGCAGCAGAGCCGAAGCTCTTCCCCATCGACGTGATCACCGGGCCCGAGATGGCCTACCTCATCGACTATGCCAATTCTGGCGCAAGCGCGGTTGCCAAGAAGAGCTGTTCCGGCAAGACCGACGAGGACGCGGACAAGCAAGCAGACAAGCAAGCCGAATGCTTGACCAAGGCACGTGAGAAGTTCGGTGCAGATGTGCTGCGCTTCAAGAAGGATGCCAAAGGACACGTCAAGTTGTTCATCTACCGCCGAAGCGGTGGCGCATTGGCCGAGCTATTCACCGCCAGCATTGAGTTGAAGGAGATGTCGCCCAACCTCGTGAAGGTCGAACTCAAGGGCGGTTCCGGGCAGCGGCCTATCATGAAAGATCGCGGTATTTTCGACGTAAAGGTTCCGAATAGCTACAGCATCGAACTCGACGATACTGTTTACGGAAAGCTGGCGTACGACGCGAAGGTTGGATTCGTCGGGAAGTGACGTTGCGGTCGAGATACCGAGGTTTGTTGACTGGGTGTCTTGCGCGTACGTAAACAGCGGCGCATCTTCGACTTGCCAGGACCGCCTTTCGAGCGAGTGTGAACTGAGGGAGTTGCGTCGCGCGAAAGGTCGGACATGGTGGGTCGGTGGTTGAATGACCACCAATCCTGAAGGCGATCTTTGGGTTACCCATTTTCGCCGGACAGTCAGAAGGGGTCCCACGACACAGCTTTGACGGCTGTTACGAGTCGCGACTAGAGAGAAACGGCGCGAACAAGTCTTGAACTAATGTGGCCCCGCGGCCGCGCCGCTCCTCGGTGTGCACCTGAGTCGACGGTTCATGCAGCTTCTCGCATTGCTGACACTACTGACTGTTGTCGCTGGCTTCACCTGGTTGGGCTGGCGCCTCAGTCTCGTGGCGAGGCAAGCTGGCCGCCTGCGTGTTACCGCTCAGGCGATTAGGGAAGGCGACACGCTGGCGCGCGTTCGGTTGAGTGGCGGTCCATTGGCTCTGCTCGGCAAATCCTTCGATGACATGGCCGAGCACATCCACAACCGAATCTCGACACTAACAAGCACCTGCTCGGAACTCGAATACTTGGTGCTGACGGACCGATTGACCGGCGTCGGCAATCGCAGAGCGTTCGACAAGGCGGTGGCGATTGAGGTCTCACGTGCCAATCGCTACGGAATCCCCGTTTCCGTCATCATGCTCGATATTGACCACTTCAAGCGCGTCAACGATGATTACGGTCACGCCGTGGGCGACCAAGTGCTCGTTAGTCTGACACGACGTTTAGCGGCCCGTTTGCGCGACACCGACTCCATCTTTCGCTGGGGTGGCGAAGAGTTTGCTGTAATTACGCCGTGCACCCCAATCTCCGGCGCCCAGGTCCTTGCCGAAGCCATGCGGCAGAGCGTGGCAGAGTTGCCTTTCGAAACAGTTGGTCGCGTAACCATCAGTCTAGGGCTTGCCCAGCTGCAACTCGACGAGAATGCGGCACAATGGGTGGCAAGAGCCGACCGATTCCTATACGAAGCGAAGCGGCAAGGTCGCAACAGGGTGTGCTTCTCTGCAGAAGCATACGTCAGTTCGGCGCCGTTCATTCTGGTCTGGGGGGACCAATTCCTGACTCACCAGGACCAGATCGATACAGAACATGCTGAGATATTCCGTCTGGCCAACGAACTGATACTGTTGCACCCATCGAGCACGGTGGACGAAACGCTAGAGCGCCTTGACGCGGTGATTGAGCACTTGGCCAAACACTTTGCCAATGAGGAGGCTTTGCTCATCACCTTGGCGTCCCCGGAAGTGGCGAAGCACACCCGTCTGCACCGGGGCCTTCTGGCACAAGTGAACGAGCTGCGCCAACGCTTGGAGAATGGTGAAGTGGATGCCTTTGACGTTGGGGATTTCGTGGTGCGACGGGTGGCCATCGGGCACCTCGTTGGCAACGATCTGCCACTGTTCGGTTCGCTGTTCCCGAGCGCAGTCATCCCAGTAACAGACGCAATCATCGAGGATTCGCGTCCAAGCCTTCGGTTGCGACTGCAGCGGGCCATCGGCAAGTGACGACCCACTTGACATGGTGAGACGTCGGCTCGAGATCCCTCAGACCTGACGCATGCCCCAGCGATTGATGACCCGTCGCGACTCCTTGGTCGCCCTCGTGGTAGGTGCCGTCGAAGCTGCCGCGTGTGCCCGACCGAAGCCGCATAGAAAGTTCAGAGAAATGTCCAAAGAGCCATTCGACTCAGCGTCTGCCATCGAGCGCGTGGCCCCGCTAGCGTTTCCCTATGAGACTCGGGATCCGTTCCTATTCTGCGTTCACCACGATGACCACTATCCGGCCGGCAACGCGGAGCTTGGGCCCAAGGCATCGCTTCTAGGTCGGAATCTGGGACAAGACTTCGCGGTCAAGGATGGCTTTCGCATGTACCACGGCGAGCGCGTGCCCGGGTTTCCGTGCCACCCCCATCGCGGCTTCGAGACCGTAACCGTGGTTCGCAATGGCTACGTCGACCATTCCGATTCGATGGGTGCGGCTGGGCGCTACGGCCAGGGTGACGTGCAATGGATGACCGCCGGTGGTGGTGTCCAGCATGCGGAGATGTTTCCCTTGCTCGATCCCGAGAAGCCGAATCGAACCGAATTGTTCCAGATTTGGCTGAACCTGCCGGCGCGCAACAAGCTGGTTGCTCCGTACTTCAGGATGATTTGGGGCGAACAGGTTCCAAGTCGCGCTGTGGTTGATGTTGCCGGTAGGACCACACGCGTTACCGTAGTCGCCGGCACTTTCGACGGCACTGTACCCCCCAAGCCACCGCCAGACTCTTGGGCGTCCGACGCCGATTCGGACGTCGCGATCTGGACGCTGCGCCTGGACCCTCAGGCAACTTTCACCTTGCCGTCAGCTCGCTCAGGGACGAACCGCACGCTCTACTTCTTCGCGGGCTCCGCCTTACGGATCGGTACGCGCGAGATCCCGCGATCCCATTTGGTCGAGGTGCGACCGGATGTAGCTCTGACGCTACACGCGGGCGATGAAGCCGTAGAAATCCTAATGCTTCAAGGTCGTCCCATCGGTGAACCCGTGGTGCAGCACGGCCCCTTCGTCATGAACAGCCGGGACGAGATTGTGCAGACGATACGGGAGTACCAACGAACGGAGTTCGGAGGCTGGCCATGGCAGCGACCCGATCCAGTGCACGCGGTCGAGCAAGGACGCTTTGCTCTTCACTCCGACGGCCGAAGAGAGTCTCCGACATGACGTGGTAGCCTCGACCTGCTCGCTCAGGTGTCACACGGTAGGACGTGTCCGTCATGCGTGTACAATGCGGCGTTACCCCGGGTTTCCAAGCTCTTGCTTCTCACTCGACAGTGCGCGCCTGGCGGCTTCATCGAATGACAATAGCTTTGAGTGTCCGATGAGCTGCCAGAAGCACTCGTCCCTTGGCAGCAGATCCTCGCTCAATCCAAGTACAAGCTCACGCGCAACGGCGAAATTTGCGCGGGTCACGAGCTTCAGCCACATGGCAGAAAGCTGGGGAGTTAGCAGTGGGACCTCGATTGCTATGATCTGCCTCCCGCGCAACGCTCCAATGCGTTCGAGGATCTCCCTGCCTGTCATGACCTCGGGTCCTGGAATGTCGAACCAAGCGCTTGCCTCCAACGCCATCGTCGAGGCTGCGATCAAGGCCGCTATCACGTCATCAATGGCGACAGGACGGGTGCGCGATTTGAGCCACCTGGGTAGAATCATGACGGGCAAACGCATGCCCAGATCGCGAACAATCTGCCAAGACGTGCTGCCATTGCCGATCACCATCGAGGCTCGTAGTTCTACCGTTGGGACAATTCCAGCGCGAAGGATCTCGCCAACCCGCAGACGGCTACGCAGGTGCTCCGATGGGCGACCGGGTGGCGCAGGTCCCCCAAGGTACACGATTCGCTTGACGCCGGAACGGGCTGCTGCATCGACGAATGCCTCGGCGGCACGCCGCTCGGCGTCGCCGTAGTCCGCTTGTCCGCTCCCCATGCTGTGCACGAGGTAGTAGGCGACGTCTACACCGACCATCGCGTTCACCAAGCTGCTTGCCTGCAATAGGTCGCATCGGCGCCACTTGACCGCCGAGGGCGCGGTCGTTTGGGGCATTTGTTTGCGACTTGCAGCAATTACGGTTTCGCCCCGCTCAACCAATGCGCGCACGAGCGCTTTCCCGACGAAACCAGTGGCTCCGGTCACGAGGATCTGGCGACGCAGGTCACTTGGCATCGACAAGCCTTTCGTCCACAGTGCGCTCATCCGGAAGGGCAACTTTCGACCCTGAGCCTAAGGAGCTGCTGGACCTGGGTACCGCAGGGGTCGGTTGCAGTGTGCGATTCAGTCGCCGAGGGTCGTATCCGAGTAACGAGAGCCTTTGAACAATGGAAGCGTAACGTTGCTCGTCCATCGTCGGTGTTCGCGAGAGGATCCAGAGGTAGTCCCTACTCGGATGACCAATGACGGCATAATCGTAGTCGTCACCAAGAGCTATAATCCAATAGTCGCCCCAGAACGGTCGAAAGAAGCTGACCTCGAGCTTCGCATTCGTGGTTCGGTCGACGATTCGAGCACGACCCTTGGCAATCTTCTCGGGGCCGTGCAAGGAATCTTTTCGACATCGATTGACTACGTCGATTTCCCCGTCAGCGCGACTTTCGTAAGTCGCAGTGGTGGCAGTGCAACCCTGCTGAAAGCTTTGCGGGTAGCTACTGATCTCGTACCAAGTACCCAGGTACCGCTGCAGGTCGACGTGGGCTACGGTCTCGAGCGGGGGCAGTTTCAGTCGAGCGGTCGTTGTTGGGGAACAGCCCAAAGCCAGCAAACCGCAGCAGACGAGGGCCAGGCTCTTCATCGTACTCAGACCATAGGGCCAACGAGGACGAGTTGCCAGGCGTCGCGCCACAGTCAAGAAAATGCAGTGCTTCCCAGCCTAAGGCGCCACGGGACTTGCGGAACGAGAACTCGAACGCCATCCAGTAGCCAAGAAGAATGATTCCGACGACAGGGCCACTCTATCGAATCTCGCGCAAGCAGCTCGTCGCCAGCCCGAGAGCTGAGGTCTTCGCCTTCTTCGCCGATGCTACAAATTTGGAGAAGCTAACCCCACCGTTTCTTCACTTCCGGATCTTGACGCCTATGCCCATCGAAATGGGCAAGGGGACACGCATCGACTACTCGATTGCACTATTCGGCGTGCCCATGAGGTGGCGCACGCACATCGCGCAATGGGAGCCCGGTGTGTCCTTCTTGGACGAACAAGAAACGGGCCCCTATGCGATTTGGCGTCACACCCATCAGTTCGAGCCGCGAGGCCTGCATACGCTGATTCGAGATCGCGTGGAATATACACTGCCACTTGGACCACTTGGCAAGTTGGCGCAGCAGTGGGTCGTTAAGCGGACATTGACGAAGATCTTCGACTATCGTCGTGAGGCAGCTAGCCACATTTTTGGCCGGGTCAGCGAACGTGACCGCGGGGCTCAGCAGTGTCGGAACTGACATTGCGTTAGGAATGGAAGTGAGGAAGCTAACCCCAGTATGAGGTGCGCGCGTGCTGATGAACTGAGATGCAACTATCTGCAATCACAATGAAAACTTTGCCTGTGGTCAGCTCCGTGGCGTCCTGCAGCAGTCACCCATTCGTTACCGAACTCTCTACCTCCCGAAACAAGTTTTGTGTGATACTCGGCAACCGTTGGAGCACCAAGTGAACATGCTGAGATTTCGTAGTGCGAGAAGAGTCTTCCTTTCAATTGCTGGTGCATTGCTCGCGTTGACGATGCTTGCAGGTTGCGGAAAGGGAACCGCGCCTGACAATTCTACGACCAGCAACGTTGCAACCAAGGCAACGGTGAAGTTCGACCCTGCAACCCTCGGTCGCCTCGGGGTGCGTACCGCGCCGGCTGGGCAAGACTCGACGGAGCATCGGCTTCAAGTTCCCGGAACCGTCGAATACGCCCCCGAGAGATACGCTGAAGTGGGTACGATCCAGGAAGGTCGTCTACATCGCATCAACGTCAAGATTGGAGACAGGGTAAAGAAGGGCGCTGTGCTCGCCACCTTGCTCGTACCTGCAATTGCGAGTGCCCAGGCGGACGCGCTTTCGTCACAAGCCGCCCTCAAGGTGGCGCGCGGCCACGCGCGGCGCGAAGCCCTGCTGCTTGAACGGAGTCTGACGACTGCGCGTGAGTCCGAACAAGCGGCAGGAGAAGTCACGGCCCGTGAGGCCGAGTTCGCTGCAGCGGCTGCACGCCTCAAGCTTTTCGGCGCAGAAGTGCCCTCTTCGGACGCAGCAATTCGCCCAGACGGAACTCTGACCTTGGTTTCACCGATCGACGGTACGGTCGTGAGTCGAACTGCGGTGCTCGGAAGCTATCTCGAACCGAATGAGACGGCATTTGCCATCGCCGACACGTCATCGCTCGTCGCCTCGCTCGACATTTTCGAGTCGGATTTGTCCTACATCACCGCTGGGGCGCGGGTCGACATCACGACGGATGCACTGCCCGGCAAGGTCTTCCATGGCAAGGTCGAGATGCTCGAACCGCAGCTCGGAAAAGGCACTCGCGCCAGCCGCGCGCGTATCGCGCTTCCGAACGACGATGGCGCCCTGAAGGCAGGACTATTTCTTCGCGCATTCGTCGAGATCAAGCCACCAGCGGCATCGGAAGGTCGCCTACTCGTGCCGGGAGGGAGTGTGCAACCGTTAGCCGATAGAGACGTCGTTTTCGTGCAATTAGAACCCGGACAGTTCGAGGTCAGAACGGTGACAGTCGCCCGACGCACGCATCAACTGGCGGAGCTCTCCGATGGGGTAAGGCCGGGAGAATCGATTGTCGTTCATGGTGCATTCATTCTGCGTGGTGAGGTGACCAAGCAATGACTGGCTTAGTTGCTTGGGCTGCCAACAATCGGCTGCTGGCTCTGCTCGTGGTCGGAATCCTGGTGGCACTTGGAGGCTATTCGGCCTCGAAGTTGCCAATTGATGCAGTGCCCGACGTGACCAATACTCAAGTCCAAGTGGTCACGCGAGCGCCCGCGCTTTCGGCGACCGAAATCGAAACACAGATCACCCAACCGATTGAGCGGGACATGGCCGGAACACCCGGCTTGCGCCTCACCCGCAGCATATCTAAGCTTGGCATTTCTATCGTAACCTTGATCTTCGAAGATGGAACCGACGTCTATTTTGCGCGCGCCTTGGTGAGCGAACGGCTCCTTTCACTTCGTGACAAGATCCCGGCCGAGGTCGGTCGCCCCGAGCTCGGCCCGGTCTCCACTGCCCTTGGCGAAATCTTCATGTTCGAGCTCAAGTCCGACGGCGTCGCGCGGACCACAGAAGAGCTCCGAACGATCGTCGAGTGGCAGGTTGCCCCGAAGCTTCGGCAAGTCCCCGGCGTGATCGAGGTGGTGGCGTTCGGTGGTGCAGCGAAGCAGTATCGCGTGACGCTCGATCCCGTTCAACTCGGGGCGCATTCAATATCCATCGCGGATGTTCGCGCGGCCTTGACAGCCGACAATCGAGTTGCGGGCGGTGGCTACCTCGAACAGGACAAGGAGCAGATAGTTCTACGTGGCGACGCCCGGTACCGCAGCTTGGAAGACATTGCTGCGACGGTGGTTCGAACCGATGAGCGGGGGACGGCGATTCGCGTTGGCAACCTCGGAAAAGTCGATACGGGGCCCGGGCTGCGCCAGGGGGCGATGACTCGCGACGGGCGGGGCGAGGTGGTTGGCGCCAGTGTGCTGATGCTAAAAGGCCAGAATAGCCGCGATGTCGTAGCTAACGTCAAGCTGGCGATCACCAAGGTGACCCCATATCTGCCCCAGGGCGTTAGTGTTGAGCCCTACTATGATCGTGCCTCATTCATCAATGCTGTGCTGACGACCATAGCGAAGAATCTGTCGGAAGGCGCGCTCATCACCGTCGTCTGTTTGTTGTTGACGCTGGGTAGCTTAAAGGCAGGCCTCCTGGTGGCCGGGGCCATCCCTTTTTCATTGTTGGTTGGGTTCATTGGACTTCGGCTCGTGGGCTACTCCGGTAACGTGATGTCTCTTGGGGCTATCGATTTTGGAATCATCGTCGAGGGCGCCGTGCTTACCGTAGAACATGCGATGACCCATGGCTCTTCAGTAGCCGACAAGGCAGCGCGACGGCGGGCAATCGTTCACGCGATTCAAGAAGTCACGCGGCCCGCCCTGTTCGTCGTTACCATTACGTTGCTGGTATTCTTGCCACTCTCCACCTTGGAGGACGTCGAAGGCAAGATGTTCCGCCCCGTCGTGCTGTCACTCTGCTTCATGCTTCTAGGGGCGATCATCTATGCGCTCGTATTCATTCCGGCAGTGGCGCCGTCCTACTTGCCCTATCAAGGCAATCAGAAGGAACCCTGGTTCGCTCGAGCGGCGCGACGCGCCTACAGCCCAATGCTCGACTTCGCAATCCGGCGCCCAGTTATTACAATAGCATCATCCTTCGCAACCACTTTCTTGTTGTTGGGCCTGGGTGGCCGAATTGGTGCGGATTTTCTGCCGCGAGTCTTCGAAGGGTCCTATGCGATTGACGCCGTACGCCAGCCGAGCAGCTCACTGACGAGTGCCATTGAACTCAGCAAGGAAGGTGAGTTGGCGCTGAAGGAGATACCGGAAGTTGCGACCGTAGTGAGTCGGATCGGGCGCCCCGAAGGCGCCGTCGATCCCGCTGGCCCAGAATCGAGTGACGTCTTCGTTATTCTGAAGCCACGCTCGGTTTGGCGTTCCGGACTCACACCGCAATCCTTGATGGAGGAGCTCACGCTCAAGGTGGATTCCCGAGTCCCCGCCACGATCAATGCCTTTTCGCAGCCAATCGAGATGCGCATCAACGATCTGATTGCCGGAGTGCGCAGCGACATAGCCGTCAAGGTTTTCGGCGATGACCTCGCTGAGATTAGCGATGTAGCCGACAAGCTTCGCCGCACCTTCTCGAAGCTTCCAGGCGCATCCAACTTCCGCATGGAGATTCCAGTTGGTCAACCAGCGGTGCAGGTCCTAGTCGATCGAGGGCGCGCGGCCAGAATCGGCATTACGGCATCTGACGTGCTCGACATGCTCTCCGCGTCGCGTGCAGGTATCACCATCGGGAGCGTCCGGGAAGGTGAGCGAGTCTTTGACCTGACATTGCGTGTCGGAGGGGAAACCGTGACCTCCGCCGAGCAACTCGGACGCCTCCCGATCGTCACTCACAACAACACCCTGGTACCGCTATCCATGGCCTCGGAGATTACCGAGGAGCGCACGGTTCTGCAGGTGAGCCGCGAGCAGATGCGCCGGCGATTGGTAGTTCAAGGCAATGTTCGGGGACGCGACATGGTGGGTTTCGTGAAAGAAGCACAGAGTGCCGTCGCTCGCCTCACGCTGCCGAAAAGCGTCGAACTTGAATGGGGTGGTCAGTTCCAGAACTTCAATCGCGCGAAGAGCCGGCTGATGCTGCTGGTTCCCATCGCTCTCGGCGTCATCGCCGTCATGCTGGTGGTTGCTTATCGGAGCAGCAAGTACATGATGATTACGGTGCTCAACCTGCCGTTCGCGCTGGCCGGCGGGGTGCTTGGGCTCGTGTTGCGCGACTTGCCCTTCAGTATTCCGGCGGGCGTGGGCTTCATCGCTCTGTGCGGCGTCTCGGTGTGCACCGGGATTGTGATGACCAGCGCGCTACTGGCGAAACCAAAGAGCCAAGCCGTAGAAGAGCGAGTGCGCGAGTCTGCAATGGATTCCCTGCGAGCGCGCATTAGCACGGCCTTGATCGCGGCGGTGGGCTTCATCCCTGCCGCTACGGCGACGGGGGCTGGAGCCGAGGTGCAACGTCCCCTTGCTACCGTCGTGATAGCGGGCTTGGTCGTGTCAATGTTCATCTCCTTGCTGGCGCTTCCGGCCATGCTTCTACTGGCAGCGCGACGGGATCCCCCGCAAGAGCCTAACGACGAGAGCGATCACTCGCACCAATCCCACCAGGAGCTGCAGACGGGAACCCATGAGGAGTTGGCACATGCGTAGCTCTCGCATCAGTGGTTCTAGGCGAGCAACGGCATTGCTTGGAGCGCGTACGGTGATACTCGCTCTAGGCACCTACCTAGCAGTCACCGCTTCAGCGGCTGAACCCTCCCCGACGACGCCGCAGCCTGTGTCGTTGACCAAGGGGGAGGTGCGAGATCTTGGGCAACCCTCCCTCGACCGAATATTGTCGATGGCACGCGAGCGTGCCCCTGAGGTGATTGTCGCCCAATCAGAGCTTGCGACAAGTCGCTCGGCACTGGTCGGCGCCCGTCTGCCGTCGGTTGGAAACCCATACCTCGAGGTCGTCGCTGGACGGGGCGATCGCGGGGTAACGCGTGACGTGGAGTTGCGGAGCAATCTGGCTGTGCCGCTGGAGATTGCGGGCCAACGCAGTCGTCGCATTGCCGAAGCCGAAGCCTGGATTGATTTGCATTCAGTAGGGCTCGAACAGATTCGCGCCATGGTTGCCGGTGCAACGGTAAGGGCCTGGGGTATGGCAGTGGGGGAGTCAGCGCGTTTCGACGCGCTTGAAGAACTGACCGGAATTGCGGTCGGCGAGTATGAGATCCTCGAAGCTCGGCGCAAAGCGGGCGATGCCACTGAGCAGGACGTTCAGCTCGGAGCGATCGAGGTGGGTCGCCACCGGATCCTTCTCGAGGAGGCCCGAGCGAACTTGACTGAGGCTCTGGGCGAGCTCGAACGCATCACTGGTGTCAACTGGGGCAAGATTTCGAACACCGTTTTGCGCGCTCCGACCGAGCGTCTCGCCCCGTCGGCAGCTATGCCCGATGTGGGGCAATCGCCGAATGTGCGGGGACATCGAGCCGAGGAGAAGTTCCATGGTCGAACGCTCGAGCGATATGGCAGAGAGGGTTGGTCACCACTGAATGTCATCCTGACTGGTGGGCGCGGTGACTTCGGAGAGACGCGGGTAGGCATCGGTGTCGGGATGAATCTGCCAGTCTTTCGCCGCTTTCAGGGTGAACGCGCGCGAGCCGAAGGAGACCGCAATCGCTCCGCGGCGCAGGCCGCTGTGACGACGAGGGTCATCACTGCGCGCCTCGAAACCATTCGGCGCGAAATCAGTGAACGGCGCCGAGCCGTTGAAGCACTCGAGTCTGAAGCGATGCCCGCCGCACAGGCCGCTGTCACTGCAGCCACGGAGCTACGGCGGATGGGCAAATCAGAGTACCTGGCAGTCCTAATCGCCCGGCGCGAAGTATCGAACCTCACGCTCAGGCGCATTGATTTGGCTGAACGTGAGTGGGCCCTTCTCTCCAACTGGGTTGAACTAACGGGCAAGCTGCCGTAGTGTGACGACACCGGCGGAGCCCGTTGTTCGAATTGGCCGTCATCCTTTTGACGACAAGTCGAGTTGATCCATGCCCTGACACCGGCACCAACGTTGCTAAGGCACCCATTCAGAGCGCTATACTAAGTCGCGAAGTGCAATCATCACTGCATTGGCGTCGGGGTAACGACCGTTTGGGCCACGCGCCAAGCATCGCGTGACGATGGCGGCAACACCGCTCGGGACGAGAGGAACCAGTTCGGCAATCGGCGTCGCATCTTCCATCAAGATGCGTGAAAACACCTGCATCGCGCTGTCGCCGTCGAAGGCAAGCCCGCCGGTGAGCATCTCGTAACCGATGCACCCCAGCGACCATCGGATGTGGGATTGGAGCGCCTCGCCGCCTCCGCAGTTACGGTCGCCGCCAGGGAATGGTTCGAAGGACCTGAGTGCCCCACTTCGGTCGGAACTGGTAGCGACGAACGCCTTACTGAGTCGCGACGCGATTCAATCTCCAATTCGATCTGTCTTGCAAGGATGGATAGGCCTTCAAGCTGCTGAGGGCTGAGCGCGCGCGGTACACGATCGATGACGCAAAGCGTTCCCAGGGCCGAACCGCCAAGGATCCGCAACGGCACACCTGCATAGAAGCGTATGGTCGGATCCCGAACGACCAACGGGTTATCGAAGAATCGCGGGTCACTTCGCGCGTCCGGGACGACCAACGGCTCATCCATCGTTATCGCATGGGCGCAGAACGCCTCGTTCCGACCCGTCTGAATCGCCTCTATCCCAACGCGTGCATTAAACCATTGTCGATCTTCTGCAACCAAGCTTACGAGCGCAATCGGCGTGTTGCAGATCAGGCACGCGAGCTTTACCGCATTCTCAAATGGCGATTCCGGTTCCGAGTCGAGGAGCCCTGTAGACCTCAGCTTCTGCAGCCGTTCAGATTCATCAGGCGGGAGCACTGCGGTAATCATGCGCTTGGCGCACCACCGTGTCTTCGCTGATGCCAACGACGAAGCGCCTCAAGAAGCCGTTCGGACGAGAAGTAGATAGCCAAGGCGCCGAGGAGCCCGATCAACGTCGTACCAATCAGCATGGTGACGAAGAAGTGTGGTCCCAGCGCGAGAAAGCCTTCCAGGCTGTGCACCAAAGTGAAGTCCGGGTGCTTGTCGTTCCCGCCCAAGATCAGATGTCCGACGAAATAACAAAAACTGTAGAGAGGCAAGGAGGTAATGGGATTGCTGACGGCAGTCATGGCCGCAGCCACGACCTTGTTGCCACGCACCAGATAGCTTGCCAAAACGGCTAGCAGGATCTGCAAACCCCAGAAGAAGCTTACCCCGAAGAAGAAACCGACCGCGAGCCCCCTCGCCAAGGCCTCTGGGGTATCACTCACCTTCAGCAAATTGCGGATCCAACCCCACACGCAGTGTCTCCTTGGTCAGTTCGATTTGGAACTTAGGGCCGCTGGCGCAGAAAGCCAACCCCAATCCGCGGCCTACCTGCGTTGGAAGGGTAGGGTCGGACTTTTGTTGACGGGCGCCGTCTTGGGCGTGTGGACAAGGAGATGGTGATGGGAGTGGAATACCAGAAGCAAGGCCGTGAGAATCTCTCGAGTCAATCAGCCAAGATCGGCTAGCATGCGCTGGCCCCGGAGGCGCAATGCGAAACAAGTTCCTTGGGACTGGCGAACCTGGCTATCACCCCCTGCGCAAGATGAAGATTGTCGCTTCGGGACTGCGGTTTGCAGTTCGTTACGACTTCAGCGTCGCCTATAAGCTGGTGCTCTCGACCATCTTGCTTGCCGTGGCGCTGGTGTTCCAAGAGTGGGTAGATTTCGAGATGATTCTGCTCGCCACGGGACTTGTCGTGATGGCGGAGCTGTTCAATAGTGCCATTGAAGCGGTCTGCGACTTCATGGAAACCCGTCAGAACGAGAAGGTTCGAGCCATCAAAGACATCGCTGCCGCGGCGGTGGGGATCAGTATCGCGATTTGGTTGGTCGTGGTGGTTTCAGATGTGGTCCGAGTTGTAAAACTGATATGGCCGGGGCTGGCCAGTTGAGTCGAGAGCGCCATGACACAACCAATTCAACAATTAGCTGTCGAGCCCATCTGGCATAGCCTTTCCGTCGAGGAAGCACTGACTGCCGTTGGGTCCACCGAGTCCGGACTCACCCAGGCCGAGGCGCAACTGCGGCTCGAGTCCTACGGACCCAATGTCCTTCATCGGCAGTCGGGCGATGGAGCAATCACATTGCTGTGGCGTCAGATCAACAACCCGCTCATCTGGGTGCTGATTGGCTCCGCCATTCTGGCGATTGGGTTAGGCAAGGTTACTGATGGCGCTGTCGTTCTAGCAGTCGTTGTCGTCAACACGATCATCGGGTTTGTTCAAGAATTTCGAGCTGGAAAGGCGATCGAGGCTCTCATTGACCTGGTCCCAGAGAACACCACCGTTGTCCGAGACGGAAAGCGGGACAACTTGCCGGTGGCCGAACTCGTGCCTGGAGACATCATCCTTCTGGCATCTGGTGACAAGGTACCGGCCGACGTTCGCTTGGTCCACGTGCGCAATCTTCAAATCGAAGAAGCTGCACTCACTGGAGAGTCCGTGCCCACTGAGAAGTCGTTGGGAGAAGTCGACGTTAGTGCAGGCATTGGCGATCGGCTCTGCATGGCCTTTGGAGGGACCCTTGTAACCTACGGTACTGCGACCGCAATGGTCGTCGCGACCGGAAGTAGGACGGAGCTTGGTCGTATCTCGACATTGCTCAAGGAAGCCACCGATCTCCAGACGCCACTTACCAAGGCACTTGAGTCCATAGGCAAGGTCATCACTGGTGCGGTGCTTGCGGTGTCGTTGATCATGGTTCTGGTCGGCGTAATGCGCATGATGGGCGAGGGCGTCGAGTTCGGCTTAGCGCTGAAGGACACGCTCATCTTCGCGGTTGCGCTCGCGGTTGGGGCAATTCCTGAAGGTTTGCCGGCTATCGTGACGATTGCGCTCGCGATTGGTGTGCAGCGGATGGCCTCACGTCGGGCCATAGTACGCAAGTTGCCCGCTGTGGAGACTCTGGGCAGCACCACTACCATTTGCACTGACAAGACGGGCACACTGACCCGCAACGAAATGACGGTCCAGGCACTTTGGACACCCGCAGGCGCGCATGAAGTCACTGGTGTGGGATATGAGCCGGTCGGCGAATTGCGACAGAATGGAAAGTCCGTGGTTCAGCTCCCCGATGCAGTGAAGCGTCTGCTGCTGGACGGCGCACTCTGTAATGATGCAACGGTCTTTCAAGCTGAGGGAGCGTGGAAACTTAGCGGTGATCCAACGGAAGGAGCGCTCGTCACGGCCGCCCTGAAGTTTCGCGTGGACGCAGCGGTGGAGCGCAAGACCAACGTACGAATTGACGCAATCCCGTTCGAGTCCGAGAACCAGTTCATGGCCACCCTCCACGAGCTCCCAGGAGGCACGCAGCGAATCATCATGAAGGGGGCCCCCGAAGTGCTGTTACGCCGATGCAGCAGAGCCCAAGGTGGGCTGTTGGATTCGGCGGCCGTTCTTCATGCCGTCGACAAAATGGCTGCTCAGGGTATGCGTGTTCTCGCCATTGCAGCCCAAGACCTGAACTCGTCCATCGAGCATCTAGAAATGCAACATGTGGCAGAAGGCATGGAGTTCATCGGCCTCGAGGGCATGATCGATCCGCCGCGCACCGAAGCCATCGAAGCGGTCAAACGGTGCCACGCGGCAGGGATCACCGTGAAGATGATCACGGGCGACCACAAGGGAACGGCCGCCGCAATTGGCAAGCAGTTGGGCCTCATGACGGAGGGCAACGCGATCACGGGTGCTGAACTGCAGGCCAGCTCTAACGAGGAGCTGAAGACGCTCGTACGGACGAGCAATGTGTTCGCCCGAGTGGCGCCCGAACACAAGCTTCGACTCGTCAGAGCGCTTCAGGCCAACGATGAAGTCGTCGCGATGACGGGCGATGGCGTGAATGACGCACCGGCCCTCAAGCAGTCGAATATCGGTGTGGCAATGGGCATTACCGGAACTGGTGTCTCGAAGGAAGCTGCCGATATCGTCCTCACGGACGACAACTTCGCGAGCATCGCGGCCGCGGTTGAAGAAGGACGCCGGGTGTACGATAACCTGATCAAGTCCCTAGCGTTCGTGCTGCCTACAAATCTCGGTCTCGCGTTCATCCTGATCTACGCGGTTGCGTTCTTTCCCTTCGATGCAGCAACCAAGGAACTGCTCCTGCCAATGCTTCCGGTCCAGTTGCTCTGGATCAACCTGGTCGCCACGGTGAGTTTGGCGCTTCCTCTCGCCTTCGAGGCCAAGGAGCCAGACATCATGCAGCGCCAGCCGCGCTCGCCCAAGGAGCCGGTTCTCAACAAGTTCATCATCTTTCGAACGCTGGTGACCGCTTTGCTGATGGCCGCAGGTGCCATCGGGCTCTTCCAGTACGTTTACTCGAAGGATCTCGCGGCCGGGGTCCCTACGAGCTTGGCGCTGAGCCAAGCCCAGACCATTACGGTTTCGACGGTGATTCTGTTTCAGATCTTCTACATGCTCAACTGTCGAAGCCTGAAGGGTTCTATCCTGAAGATCGGCCTGTTTAGCAATCCCACCGTATTCGTTGGGGTGGTGGTGCTTCTTCTGCTGCAAGTGGCATTCATTTTTGTGCCATTTTTGCAGGGCGTCTTCGGTTCATCTCCAATCGAACTGAACGACCTGTGGCTGGCGACATTGGTGGGCGCATCCGTTCTGCCACTCATATCCATCGAAAAATGGTGGCGTGCCCGTGCGGCTTAGAAGGCCTCATCATGAATTGACCGCACCCTTTGTCAGAGCCAGCGGCTCTATTACTAGGAGGAAACATGAGTACATTGATAGCGATTGCCTACGATTCGGAGTTCAAGGCCCGTGAAGTCAGACTGCGTTTTGCACAAATGCAGAAGGACTACCTTCTCGATCTCGAGGATTCAGTGGTGGCCGAGAAGAAGGCGAACGGTAAGGTGAAGCTGCACCAGGCGCAGAATCTGGCGGCGGGCGGGGCGATTGGCGGGAGTTTTTGGGGAGCCTTGATTGGGTTGATCTTTCTGAATCCCCTACTCGGCGCGGCCATCGGCGCTGCATCTGGTGCAGTCGGTGGAGCTCTTTCCGACATCGGCATCAACGACCAGTTCATGAAGGACTTGGCCGGAAAGTTCCAACCAGGCACCTCAGTGCTCTTCGTGTTGGCCAAGGAAATGACGTTCGACAAGGTACTTGAAGCGCTGAAGGAAGCCGGGGGAACCATCGTTCAAACCTCGCTGTCGCACGAGGATGAAGCACGTCTGCGAGCGGCTATCGAAAGCTCAAGATCGTCCTAGGTCCCAAAGCTTCGGAACCGTTTCGCCCTCATCGGAGATGCGCACGCGCCTGGCCCTGAATCACGGAATCCAACCAAGCCTTCTGCGCCTCGATAGTCGCCGGCATGATTAGGCCTCCATGCGAGAGCACTTCAGCTGAGATGCTGGCGACGCCAGCGCCACCTACGACCCAGGGGATCTTGCCGCACGCAGCGGCATATTCGGGAAGGCACGCTGCCTGTGGGTCGGTTGCAGGCATCGTCAACGAAAGCCCGACAATCGTCGGAGCAAGTTGCCCTATGGCAGAGCGCACGGCATCCGGGCTGGTACGGGCGCCGAGAAGAATCGACTTTAGGCCAAAGGATGACCAGCGGAGCGCCAAACCGTACGCAGGGATGGCGTGAAGCTCGTCCGCGAAACACCCTATCAATGCGGTTCCCTTAGGGCTCGCTGGTCGCGCGAACCCGAGCCAGGTCCGCAATGTCATCGATAGGTGCTCCGATAGCAGATGCTCGTGCGCCTCGCCAAGTTCGCCCGACTGCCACAATCGACCAACCTCGACCATGGTCGGAGCAATGACTCGCTCGAAAGCATCTGCGGCATTGCCGACGGTTGATAGGGACGCCAGGGCTTCGTCGATGGCGTAGCCGTCCATTCGACGAGCGGCTTCTAGCAGTCGCTCGACGACACCCGCTGGCGGCTGCAACGGCGACGCTACTCCCTCGTGTTCCCGCAAGACCACTCGCGCCGCCTCAGACGCGGCTAGACCCGATGCTCGCAAGCTGCTGAGGCGCTTGACCATCGTGACGTCAGCCTCGGTGTACATGCGGTATGCGGCGTCCGTTCGACTGGGGTGGGGCACCCCGTAGCGCTTTTCCCAAGCCCTTAGAACTGCGATGGGCACCCCGGTCATGCGTGCCACCGTCTGAATCCGGTAGACGCCTTCTTGGTCGGTCGTCTGGGTGCTCATCTCGCATCGAAGTATTGGGCGCTGTATATAGTTTGTCTACTGTTTTACTGAATTATGGGCGGATACAGAAATTCATTCGGCAGACACTAGACAAACCATGGACAGACCCTAGATACCTGGAGTTGCTTGGAGACTGTCTCCGAGCCCAGAAGAAGAAGAGAAGGAGCCCATCATGACTCAGCTACTTAGCCGTATTGGTTTCTGCGCTGCCCTTTGCACCGCCCTCGCAGTTACGGCCTGTGCGTCGGACGATGACAATTCCTCAGCTTCAATGGCTGGTTCGGGTGGCAGTGGGACCGGGGGAATGACCAGCACAGCTCCCCAAAGTGGTGACATCGTCGCCACTGCGATTGCAGCTGGCGGCTTCACCAAGCTCGCCGCGGCGTTGGGCGCGGCTGGGCTAACCGCAGCACTGCAGGGAGCGGGACCATTTACCGTGTTCGCGCCCACAGACGCCGCGTTCGCAGCGTTTGAATCGGCCAACCCGGGAGTACTCGCGAGCCTTTCCACAGAACAGCTCGCAGCAATTCTCAAGTACCACGTCGTCGCAGCCAAGGTGGGGTCCAAAGACTTGGTTTCGGGGAGCCTCGTCGAGACGCTCAATGGAGCTCGAGCGGCCATCGATTTGAGTTCGGGAGCTAAGGTGGCAGGATCGACGGTAACTACCCCCGACGTCGCAGCGTCCAATGGAGTGATTCACATTATTGACAAGATCATGCTGCCGCCGAGCAAAGACATCGTGGGCACTGCGGTCGCTGCCGGAAGCTTCACCAAGCTCGCAGGTGCCCTCGTCGCGACCGGGCTCGACAAGACCTTGCAAGGAACAGGGCCATTTACGGTGTTCGCTCCAACAGATGACGCATTTGCCGCGTTCGAAGCCAAAAATCCCGGAGTACTCGCATCCCTCACCACGGCTCAGCTTTCGGACATTCTGCTCTACCATGTGGTCAGTGGTTGGGCCGGACCTGCTGATTTGAAGGATGGCGCGTCAGTGAACACCGCACTTGCCGGAAAAGCGCTCAAGGTGAGCACGACCGCTGGGGTCAAGGTGAACGAGTCGAAGGTGACGAGCGCAAACATCGTCACGACGAACGGCGTTATCCACGTTATCGATGCTGTTCTGCTGCCGCCTACCAGTTGATGCCTTCCAAGCAAAGGTACACTTGGCAACAAATACTGAGAGTGTGATGTCGGACAAGCAACGGATTGAAGTATTCTTCGACGGGGCTTGTCCGATTTGTAGTCGCGAGATGGCGATGGTTCGGAAGCTGGATCGACATCATGCGATCAGTTGTACTGACATAGCCGCTCGCGGATTCGACGCCAACGAACATGGGCTGGACGCTGGGGCAGTGAATCGACAGATACACGGACGTCTTAGCGACGGCACTCTCGTAACCGGAGTCGAGGTCTTCAGGCAGATCTACAGTTCGCTCGGCTTTCGGCGTTGGGTGTCGTGGTCACGGCGACCTTGGGTCGCCAAGTTCCTCGACCATTTCTACGCAGTATTCGCAAGGAATCGACGGTACATCGCCCTGCCGTTTCGTTGGACGCATCGGGTGAGGACCTGAAGGTTACACCGACATAACATGGAGAAACTTCCGGACTGTGCGACAGGTGCTTCGGGAGCCAGACTATAGGCAGAGAAAGGACGGACAGCATGCGAGTCTCAGTCGTATCCAAGGGAAACCCGATATCCGAAGGACTGAGGGAATACTTCAGTCATCGAGCAAATGTCGCGCTGGGAAGATACCGCATTCACATCCATTCACTCCGAGTCAGCTTGGAGGACGCCAGCAACCCTCGTTCCGGGCTGGAACAGAGCTGTCGCGTGGAGCTTGATGCTGATTTTGGCAAGAGATTCATTGTGGTCCACGATCGGAGCTTCAAGTCTGCCATCGATTGCGCGCTGGGCGTGTGCAACGGGGTCGTAGAACGCGCCCTCAATCAAGCCGATTCTGAGATGTTTGCGATTGCATCGCAGCACAAAATGGCCTCGTGAGAATGTCTGCTTCGGGAATGATGATTCGAGCAAGGGAAATGAAGATGAAAAAACTAATAGCCATGGTGATTGCCGCAGTGTTGCCGGGTATTGCGGGTTGCAGCAGCCTCTCCAGTAGCATTGGTGCCCCCCAAACCCCCAGCAGTTCCTCGGCTTCGAGGAGCACTGTTGGGGTCAAAGCGAGCAGCGGAGTCGACGCGAAGGAAGAAGCTATGTCGATAGCCAGATCGACACGCAACCCTTCCGGTCTCTCGGAGACTGAGGCGCACTTCGCCGTGTATACAGCCAGGTTCGGATCGGACAAAAGTGAGAATTTGCCCGCAGTTTCCAGCTGTGAAGCGGCGGCGGCTCCGATGGACGCTTCAGCGACGCTATCGCGGAGGACAGCACCCAAGAAGGAGGGCTGCTAGCGCTAGCTGAACGGAGCGGGCCAAACGAGAGGCGCCAAAGTTGACTCCGTGCTAGGGCCCGGCTCTGATGAACCGAGCCTGCTGCGCGGCAGCGTTTGCCACCTTCATCGAATTTTGGGCACCTGTCTTGACTGCACAGGAGCTGCGCTCAGTGATGGCTGCACCCATTGCGGTCGGTCAAGTCGAGTTAGATGGAAATGCTAGAGAATTGGCTTGGATGGAAGCTGATTGGTATGAGGATTTCGTACAGCGTAGCCCTAGAGAGGGCAACGAACCCTCCGAAGAGACAAGAGTCGCGGTACGTCACGATGACGAAGCGCTCTATGTCTTCGTAGACGCGCGAGATAGAAGCCCTGAGAAGATCCGGGCTAGGCTTACGAGACGCGACGAGGACAGCCTGTCTGATTGGGTGGAAATCTGGCTCGCCCCCCAGCGGGACCGGAGAGTGGGATACAGATTTGCCGTGAATCCACTTGGTGTTCGGGTGGACAGTCGGATCTCGGATGGCGGCGAAACACAGGACCGCGACTGGAATGGTCTCTGGACAGTAGCTACACACCGCAACGAACTGGGTTGGTCGGCTGAGTTCAGGATCCCATTTTCGGCATTGCGGTTCGAGCAGCCAATCCATCCATGGGGGCTCAACGTCACTCGACGTGTGGCTCGCTTGCAGGAGGAGAGCGTGCTGTCTGCTACTCCTAGGTCATCGGCGCGGCCGCTGCGGTATCTGGCTGAACTTCGCGGCTTGAGCGAACTCTCGAGGCGCCGAAAGCTCGAGCTCAGGCCCTACATTTCGGCTGCACTGCAGCGTGTGGGTGGGCCGTTCGAGCTGACGCCTCGCATCGGGGGTGAAGCAAACATAGGGCTTGGTTCGGAAAGGACGTTGCATCTGTCGGTGTTGCCGGACTTCGGACAAGTGCAGTCCGATCCGAGCCAGCTCAATCTGACGGCCTACGAAATCTTCCTACCCGAGAAGCGGCCATTCTTTCTCGAAGGACGAGAAGTATTTCGATTTCCGCTGGCCCACCGCAACCGCCTGAACGAGTCCCTGTTCTACTCTAGGCGCATCGGAGCTAAGCCCAGTCGCGACCTCGGAGTCAGCGAGGACGAAGTCATCGACTATCCAACGCAGACAAGTATTGTCGGTGCCGCGAAGGTAAATGGGCGGGAAAGTAACGGTCTAAATTATGGGTTTCTCACCGCAGCAACCGAGGGAGCACTGGCTGCAGTGAGGCAGACCGGTGTCGACCGTAAGCTCCCCGTCGCAGCCCCGACGGGATACGCCGTCGCCCGACTTCGCAAGGAGTTCGACCATGGTCACAGCGCTGTTGGGACCATGGTCACCTTCGCCGGGCGAAGGCTTATGCCCGAACTTAGGCCCATTCTCGTAGAGCATGCCTTTGGTGCGGCAACGGACTTTGAGCTGCGTCAGGGGGATTTCGGCCTGCTCGGGCATGTGCTCGGCACTCAGCTGACCGGCTCTTCTGACGCCATTACGAGCATCCAGCGGTCTTCGACGCATTACTTCCAACGTCCCGATGCGCCCCACCTCAAGTACGATCCAACCCGAACCTCACTTGTTGGTTGGGGTGCGGAGCTCGTTGGCGGAAAATTCGATGGGACGCCTTGGCGTGCCACTTGGACCGTTCGCGCGCGCAGTCCTGGTCTGAATCCGAATGACGTAGGCTACCTGCAGCGCGCAGACCAGCAACATGCCGAGCTATGGATCCAGCGGCGTGAAGACCAGCCCGGGCCCCTTCATCGCTATTACCATGTTGCTGGTACAGTCTGGCTCGACAAAACATTCGGTCCTGAGGTGACGGGTCTTGGCGCAATGGTAAATGGCTACTGGCAGCTTCCCGATCACTCCAGTACCTACCTTGGTGTCCGGCGCAACTTGGCTGCGCTGGACGCGTCACTACTGCGTGGTGGTCCCGCATTTCTCGTTCCAGGCAAGTGGGATGCCTGGTGGGGGATTGGAACCGACGAACGACGGAGCTGCGACGTCGACCTCGAGCTCTCCGGATCAACTCGAGACAACGATAGCCTCGCACAGGGCAACGTGACCGTATGGCTCAACGTTCACCCGACTAGCTCGATACGCATCTCGGCTGCGCCCAGCTTCGATCGCAGCAGTGACGCGCTCCAATTCGTGCGCGCCGTGGATCCGAATACGATCATTCTCGGTCGGCTGTTGCGAAATACGGTCTCGGTAACGCTACGGGCTAGCTGGGCGATCAGCACAGCGCTCACCCTCGAAGCCTATGCCATGCCCTACATGACGGCCGGAACCTACGCTGGTTTTTACCAAGTGGTCAATCCGCGCGCCACTGCTTACGAGGAGCGGCTTCGACTGGTTGATTACCAAGGCGAAGACCGATTCACCTTGGGGCAGTTGCGATCGAATCTGCTGCTTCGCTGGGAGTACCTGCCCGGCTCGACGCTGTTTCTGGCTTGGACTCGTGAACAGACTCAACAAGGCAATGACGTCGGGGTGGTCCGCATGGACCGCGAGCTTTCCAATATCTTCGCGAGTCGATCGTACGATTCCGTGCTGTTCAAGGTCTCACATCTATTTCCCCTGTAGAAGGACTAGCGGCCCGTTGCCCAGGGCGCATCGCTTCTGCCTGCCAAGCCGACAACCCATGCGGAATCTGTCGGCAGCACCGACAAGTCCCGAGGGAATTACCGAACTGACGTTCTACCCGCAGCGCCCCACAATTCCACCAGATGGAGCGCTCGAAAAACCAGTCTGGTCGAAGTGACACAATGACGGTGTTCGAGCATACGGAGAAAGAAATGCGACTCGGACAACACCTTTGGGGAGCGGAAGCTCTGGAAGCTGTAGCTCAGTTGGTGGTTCTGGAACCGGCAGCGGAGTTGCCGCGCCGGCGAGCATCCAACCAACAGCTCAACCTGATCGCTGCGCATAGCGACGAAACCAATGCTGAGTTTCTGCATCGAGTCGGGGCAAGACTCAAGAGGATTTCCGTGCCGGTGAAGGACGCCTTCCTCTGCCTGAACGGAGACTCAGGCTGGACAGCAACACTTAGCAGGATTGCGCTTGCTCGTCGGATCGCGGCCAGCCTTTCGATGTCGGGAGGTCGTCTTTCGCTGCTTTCCCCCCAAACGAGCGACGCGCAAGTCTCGTTGGAATTGCTGACTTTGGTCGAGCTGGTTCGTCGAGACTATCCAGGTCTGAGCATCCACTTCCGAACAGGAACCGACGACGCGCTAGAAAGCGATACTTCAGACATCACACCGAGTCAGTCCATGACCCGATTCGAAGACTTGCCCCAGGAGACGGATGACGTAGCCGCGTAGTCTACCGTCCACCAGATGAACACGATAGAAAGGGAAACGCAGTAGTGAGGTGATTGCCATGGAATTCAATAACATTCTCGCATACGTTGACGAACGACCTGAGAGCGCAAACACTCTCTCCCATGCAGCAGCGCTCACCAACGTCTCGAAGGCGCCCGTACTTGTGCTAGACGTATTGGAGGCGCTTGGCGAAGTGGAGTCTTCTAGCTCGGACGACCTAGAATCACTGCGTAGCCTGTTGGTTCAAAGCAGAAGCGAATGGCTTCGCCTGCAAGCCAATAGCCACGGCCTCCCTTCCGCGGAAATCTCAGTTAGGATCGGTAAGACCTCGGTCGAAATCATCAGACAAGTGTTGCTGCATCGCCATGACTTGGTGATAAAGACCGCGCGCGGCAAGACCGACGGGCGCCGCATCTCCTTTGGCTCTACTGCGATGCACTTGATTAGGAAATGCCCCTGCCCCGTTTGGCTGGTCGCCCCGGGGGCGAAACCTCCACCGAGGAGGATTCTGGCAGCAATCAATCCGACCGGGGCAGACCGAGCATCCATGGCGAAGAAGCTGCTTACCCAGGCTGCAAGTCTTGCCGAACGATTCGATGCAGAATTGCAGGTGCTGCACAGCTGGAATCCCCACGTAGAATCCCTATTGCAGTCGAAGATAGCGAGCGATGTAGTGTCGAGACACATCGAAACTAGCCATGTTGGGGCCAGGAACTCGCTCGTGCAAACATTGGACGAGGCCGAATTGTCGCTGCTGGATCGTCAGGTGCACCTGGTATTGGGGGACGCCGTCGACGCCATAGCAAGTGTCGCCGTTGACCAGCGGATTGACATGATCGTGATGGGCAGCGTTGGCCGGAGCTACCACGATGGGCAACTCATTGGTAGTGTTGCAGAGGAGCTCTTGACGCGCGTCGACTGCAGCGTATTCTGCGTCAAACCCGACGGCTTCGCGAGTCCCATTCGGCTCGACTGAGCTGGAACCAATGAATCGATGGTATGTTGAGATTCATCACTTGCTCGGTAGCGATTGAGGAAGGCGACCGAGTTGACCTCCACCCACGGCAGCGGTGAATCCGTATTGCTGGCTGACAAGTTCTGAATCTGCGCTACTTTCGGACGAGCACCATGGAGAAGACTTCGCGATTCAACGTTATCTACCTGTTCATCGCCCTCGGAGGGATCCTGCTCGTTCATGACTTCTGGATGGGCGCGAAGGTTATCGACTCGATCGCCTACAGCGAATTTCAGGCCTTGGTGAAAGATGGTAAGGTCAAGGAAATCGCAATCACTTCGAACGAGATCCGAGGTGAATTGAAGGAGCCAAAAGCGAACCAGAAGCGCTTCTTCAAGACCGTGCGCGTAGACGTGAACTTGGCTCAGGATCTGGCCAAGCACGAGGTCAAGTTTGCCGGCCAGATCGAGAGCATGCTGCTCCCGACACTTGTTTCATGGTTAGCGCCAACGCTCCTCTTCTTCGTCGTGTGGCTTTTCATCATGCGTCGGATGTCCGGCAAGCTTGGTGCTGGTGGGGGCCTGATGTCGATCGGCAAGAGCAAGGCCAAGGTTTATGTCGAAAAGGACATCAAGATCACCTTCGCTGACGTTGCCGGGGTCGACGAGGCCAAGGCCGAATTGACCGAGACTGTGAACTTTCTCAAGGATCCAACCCAATATGGCAGGCTCGGGGCGCGCATGCCCAAGGGGATTCTGCTCGTGGGGCCTCCCGGAACCGGCAAGACACTGCTAGCGAAAGCTGTTGCCGGCGAAGCCGCAGTGCCGTTCTTCTCGATGTCGGGTTCCGACTTCGTGGAAATGTTCGTGGGTGTCGGTGCGGCGCGCGTCCGTGATCTGTTTGAGCAAGCGCGCAAGCAGGCTCCCACCATTATTTTCATCGATGAGCTCGATGCTCTTGGGCGTGCAAGGAGCTCGAGCGCCCACGCGGGCGGCCACGACGAGAAGGAGCAAACCCTCAATCAGCTCCTGGTGGAAATGGACGGTTTTGACACCGTGAGCGGGATCGTGCTGATCGCGGCCACCAATCGTCCTGAGATCCTCGATCCAGCGCTGCTTCGCGCAGGGCGTTTCGATCGCCAGGTGCTCGTTGACCGACCTGACAAGCTCGGACGCGTGCAGATCCTCGATGTTCATGTCAAAAAGGTCCGCCTTGGACCCGATGCCAACCTGGAGCAAGTCGCCGCATTGACCCCAGGTTTCACGGGCGCCGATCTGGCCAATCTCGTCAACGAGGCAGCGCTCGCTGCAACGCGTCGCGGCGCGGATGAGATCGGCATGGTGGACTTCAATGCAGGGGTCGAGCGGATTATCGCGGGGCTGGAACGAAAGAATCGCGTGCTGAACCCGCGCGAACGCGAGATCGTTGCCCACCATGAAATGGGCCACGCGATTGTAGCCAGTGCCATTGCCGGCTCCGATCCCGTGCACAAGATCTCGATCATCCCCCGTGGAATCGGTGCGTTGGGTTACACGATTCAGCGTCCGACCGAAGATCGGTTCCTGATGACCCGCAGCGAACTCGAGAACAAGATGGCCGTCTTGATGGGGGGGCGGGCCGCGGAGTACTTGATCTATGGGCATCTCTCGACGGGTGCCGCTGACGATCTAGCCAAGATCACGGATATCGCTCGCAGTATCGTGGCGCGCTACGGCATGGAGTTGGGGCTTGGGCATGTTGCTTTCGATACGGACCAACGTTCGTTCCTCGGCCCAGGCGGTGAGTCTTTGCGGCAGCGCAGTTACAGTGAAGATACGGCGCGTGAGATCGACTGCGCAGTGCGCAAGGCTTCTGCCACGGCGTTTTCACGTGCACAGGAGATCCTGACGAGCAATCGCGACTTGCTCGAGCAGAGTGCCGCGCAATTGCTGGTCAAGGAAACGCTCGACTCCAACGACTTGGCCGGTCTTTTCAACAATATCAAACCCGCACCGACCGAGTTCCGCCAAGCGGAAGTTGGCTGCAACTGTTGACAAGTTCGCAACGATTCGCTCGCATGAGGTCTTGACGCCTCGCCCAGTTGTCCCATCTAGGAACAGTAGGCACATGAAACTCACTCCACCAAGAATCGGCCTTGCCATCGCGATACTCCACTGCGTCGGCACCGCTGCGGCGCAGTCAGTCTCTGATGCTACTGCTCAAGAAAGCCCTGCCCCTTCTCCTGCCGCTGTACCAGCCAGTTCAGCGTCAACGCCGACGCCAGCTCCGGTCGCTGTGCCGACTGTGCCCGAACCGCGCGCGATAGCCGCCGCGTCACAGCCGACAGTCCAGCCGGAGCCTGCGGTGCAGAGCGAGATTGTGCGCAGCAAGCTGATCGTCGAGCTTGGCCTGTTGGATCCACTGTCTCATCGGATCCAATTCGGTCGCAATGGCACCGAGTTCAATTACGTGAAGGACGGCGGCCAGGACGTGCTCTTCCCCACCACGCGATTGAGCGTGGAGGGTTTTTGGAAGCGCCGTCACGGTCTCATCTTTCTCTATCAACCGATCGATATCCGAACGCAAGAGACCCTGCGAGAAGATCTACTCGTGGACAACGTGCGGTTCCCGGCTGGAACCGCGATGAACTTTCGGTACGGGTTCGATTTCTATCGCATCAGTTACCTGTACAATTTCCTCAGCTGCCGTGAAAACGACGAGCTGAGCCTGGGTGGCTCCTTGCAGCTCCGCAACGCGATTATCGATTTTACCTCGGTGGATGGCCAATTGAGTCGGTCGAATCGCGATGTCGGACCCGTGCCTGCCATCAAGTCGCGCGGACGCTGGCACGTCAGCGAACGAGCTTGGTTGGGTTACGAAGCGGATGGCATGTACGCACCCATCAAGTACATCAATGGAGGCAAGAGCGACGTCGTTGGGGCCATTCTCGACTTCAGTCTGCGTGCGGGTTACAATGTTGCGCCACCACTCGACGTATTCTTCAACTTCCGCTACCTCGGTGGAGGTGCCACTGGTACCAGCAAGAGCGACGCCGCGCGCGGCCCCGGTGACGGCTACACATCGAATTGGCTGCACTTTCTGACGTCCACCGTCGGGGTCGAAGTCAAGCTCGAGAGGCTGTTCAACCGTTGAAGCAGGCCGCGAAGCACGTGAGCAAGGTAGTGGACGGCGGGCGAGCTGGGTGAAGGGAGCAGGAATACCGGCTTGGTAGGTCGCTGTGGACCAGCAAGTGACCTATATGCGGCAAGACTGGCCCCGTCGTGGCTTCCCGAGTAACATTGGGCCAATGGTCGAGCCGGCCCGCCGCGAAGCAACGTACCAGGATCTCCTCGCAGTTCCGAAGCATCAGGTAGCCGAATTGATTGAGGGGACGTTGATTGCTTCGCCCCGTCCGGCTGCGCGCCACGCGCGCGCGTCGTCCCGGTTGGGTGGGCAACTTGATGGACCATTTGACATTGGCAGTAGTGGTCCAGGTGGTTGGATCATCCTCGACGAACCTGAACTCCATCTGGGTCGCAACGTGCTCGTTCCGGATCTCGCGGGTTGGCGTCGCGAGCGGATGCCTGAAATGCCCGACGTGGCGGCATTCGAGCTGCCACCCGATTGGGTCTGTGAGGTGCTTTCACCGAGCACGCAGGCGCTCGACCGCGCCGACAAGATGCCTATCTACGCGACGTTCGGCGTTAGCCATGTGTGGTTGGTCGATCCATTGGCACTGACGCTTGAGGCCTATCGACTCGAAGGCAATCGCTACTTGTTGCTCGGCACTTGGCGTGGTGATGCGCTGGTCAACGTCGAGCCGTTCGACGTGTTCGGGCTTGAGCTTCAGGTGTTGTGGGCGCGGTAGTTCAACCGTTGAGGCATTTGCCAGCTATCGCCGCGGGACGTAGGGGCGTGTAGTGGTCCGCGGCGCTTCTTTGACGCCCGGACCAGCCTCCCAAAGATGCAATGGCGTGCCGGCATCCCTGGAATCGAGCGCAGTGGTGGCTGAAGCCACTGGAACCGTTGGGTTCTTGCCAGGATTCCGGGCACCAAACGGTGCCGAACAACTCGCCATGACCAACGCCACAAACCAAATTCTGCAGCAATCACTCATGACTCGAACCTGCGCGTTCATTGCATCTTCTTTGCAAACTCGGCCCGGGCAGCTTGGCAGATGGACAATACGGCGGGGTGACGGATCTTGCGCTCCACCGAAATGGCGTAGAATTGCTCACGCACGGCGTCAATTCTTCCGACCAATTGGAGATCGTACTGACGGGTAACGCTGTCCTCGATGACGGTGGGGGCCGGCACCAGTCCCAAACCATCTTGCCCAAACACCTTGAGCAGAGCGCTGTCTTCGAATTCAGCGCGCACTACGGGATGCAGGTTTTCTGCTTCGAACCAGAGATCCAAACCTCGCCGCAATGTGGTGTTCTCCGTTGGCATCAAGAACGGCGCTCCATCGAGTGAGGCCGGGAAATCCTTCCGGTATCGCGCGGCAAGACTCTTGTGGCCCATAACGCTCACGCCGCATTCACCCAGAAGGTGATTGAACGCTTTGATGGCCGCACCGGGGGGCAGCGGGCTGTCGCTAATCACGACATCTAGCTCATGTGCCGCGAGGCTGGAAAGAAGGCGCTCCAACTTGTCTTCGCGACAGACCAACTTGATCTGCTCCGGATCACTGAGCGCCGGGTCCAGAATGCGTTTCGCGATGAGCTTCGGTACCACCTCGGCGATGCCAACCACGAGCCGCGTGGGGCGCCCAGTGGGCCGCCCTTGGACGGTCTCCATCAACTCACGACCGAGGGAGAAGATCTCCTCGGCGTAGCCGTAGACCAGGCCCCCCATCTCGGTGAGGGCCAGGCCACGGCCTTCCTTCTTGAACAAGGGCTCGCCAAGGGCCTCTTCGAGGGTTCGGATCTGTTCGCTCACCGTCGTGTGGGTGAGTCGTAATTGGCGAGCAGCACGACTGATGCCGCCCTCGCGCGCTGCCAGCCAGAAGTAGTGGAGGTGCTGGTAGTTCAACCACTGCATGCTCCGACTATATGTCGGCCATACCGACATGTCACGACGAAACTTCCGGCCTTACCAACGCGTGAATCGAACCTATGAAGAGTTGGTGAGAGGTGCAGCATGAAAAACCATCTAAAGACCATCCTACTCATCTCCGTTCTCTCGGCGCTGGTGATTGGCGTCGGAACGGCTGTGGCTCCGTCACTCGCCTATCTCTTCGTCGCCATTGCGGTGGCAATGAACATCGGAGCGTACTTCTTCTCCGACAAACTGGTACTGCGCATGCATGGCGCGCGCGAGCTCAGTCCAGCTGAGGCCCCAGAAATGCACGTCATGCTTGGCGAGCTGGCAGAAAGGGCCAAGATCCCGATGCCCCGCCTCTACATCATTGCCGATCGCCAACCCAATGCGTTCGCTACTGGTCGCAACCCAGAGCATGGTGTTGTAGCCGTAACCGAAGGCATCGTCGAGCTCCTGACCATGCGCGAACTACGCGGGGTGCTCGCGCATGAACTCGCGCATATCAAGAGCAGGGACATCCTGCTTTCGTCGATCGCGGCCGTGATGGTCTCGGTGGTGACGGGTATTGCCAACGCACTAAGCCTGGCAAGCCTCTTCGGGCCGAGCGGAGGTGACTCCGAAGAAGAAGGCGGTGGTGCATTCGGCGGGCTAATGCTCGCTTTGGTAGCTCCCTTCGCTGCCACCTTGGTGCAGCTCGGGATTTCGCGCTCACGCGAGTACCTGGCTGACCAAGTGGGCGCGCAGATATCCGGTGATCCAGAGGCACTGGCCTCGGCCTTGAGCAAGTTGGAACGTGGCAGTCAACTCATCCCCACCGAACGACCCCATCCAGCCACTTCCAGCATGTTCATCGTCAATCCGCTGTCTGGCTCTGGAGCAGTCATCAAACTGTTCTCCACGCATCCGTCCACTGAGGAACGTGTTTCTCGCCTCATGGCGATGACGCAAAACCGACCAACACGACCGAATCTACATATTTCGATGATGCGTCGGCTCTTCGAGTGAATTGGTTGCGACCTGAAAGTTCCCCAACGACAATCAAAAACATGTCACAGAAGACGGAGTTGCAAATGAAGGTCTCACTTCGCGTTCGAGGTATCGCTCCCGACAAAGACTTAGCAGAGCATGTTCAGAAGCGTGCTGCCTTGGCCCTCGGTCGGTTTCGCACCCGCATCGCCAATGTCGTGGTCAGGCTCGAAGACATGAACGGTCCCAAGGGAGGCATTGACAAGCGCTGTAGCATCGAACTGACTGGGACCTTCGGTCAACGACTGGCTGAAGTGAGAGACCAGAACTTCAGCACGGCAATCGATCGAGGGTTCGCCGTAGCCCAACGCAGTCTCGCACGGCTAATGAAGCGAAGTGGCCGAGAATACGGCTTCCTTCAATAGCCGCTCTGTCAACCGTTGCCGCGCCCGGATGCCGCTGCCGATAGGATATGAAATGGAAACTGCAAGCATAGGAACGCCAGCACTTTGGATCGGATTCATCGCCTTCGTTCTGCTCATGTTGGCAGTCGATCTTGGGATATTTAGCCGCAAGGACCATGTGGTCGGGTTTCGTGAGGCCCTGACCTGGAGCGGTGTGTGGGTGGCATTAGCGCTCGTATTCAATGCCGTCGTGTGGTTGAACTTCGGGGCGCCACGCGGCATCGAGTTCCTCACCGGGTATCTCATCGAGAAGTCCCTATCCATCGACAACATCTTCGTGTTCGTTGTGATATTTGCCGCTCTCGGCATTCCCGCAATCTACCAACACCGGGTGCTGTACTGGGGGATCGTTTCGGCGCTCGTTCTGCGCGCCGCGATGGTGGTGGGTGGAGCCGCGATGTTGGCTAGATTCCACTGGCTCATCTATGTGTTCGGCGCGTTTCTTATCGTCACGGGAATCAAGCTCTATCTCCAACGCGGCAAATCCGAGAATCCCGAGGGAGGCTGGGTGATGCGGTTCGCGCGGCGGGTGATCCCCTCGACCTCGCGCCTCGACGGCAATCACTTCATCACCAAGGAGAATGGACGTCGGGTCGCGACCCCGCTCTTGATGGCACTCATCCTCGTGGAAGTGACCGACGTCGTGTTTGCCGTAGACTCGATCCCGGCGATCTTCGCAGTCACCCTCGACCCTTTCATTGTCTTTACGTCGAACATCTTCGCGATTCTTGGCTTGCGTTCACTGTTCTTCCTGCTTGCGGGCTTGGTGGACAAGTTCCGCTACCTGAAAGTCGGGCTCGCCGCGGTGCTGGTGTTCGTCGGCATCAAGATGACGCTCGTCGAACTCTACAAGATCCCACCGCTGGTCTCGCTCGGAGTCATTGTAACCATTCTAGCGACTTCGATTGTCGCCTCGCTCCACGGCAGAGCACCTACACCCAAACTGAACGTTGAAGTCCCCTTGACCGACTGAACTTCGAGACCTTGCCTATCTGGCGTGACGTCGCCTGAAAGGAACCAGTTCACCCCGTCCCGGAACACACCCGGCCAAAGAAGTCCGTCGGCTTACATCTTCCAATAGAACACCGCAATGTCGTCGCCCTTGAACTACAATCAGCTCTACTACTTTTGGGTCATCGTTCAGGAAGGTAGCATCACCTCTGCTGCGAAACGGCTGCACGTGAGCCAACCTGCCATCAGCAGCCAACTCAAGCGACTCGAAGAGGCGCTCGGCGAGTCCCTAGTCAGTCGCTCTGGGAGGTCTCAGGTGCTGACGCCCTTTGGCAGGACGACTTACGACTACGCGCAACGCATCTTCACATTGGGCCAGGAGCTAACGCGCTTTGCCGAAGGCCATGGTCCTCAGAGCTCGATTCGCCTGGCAGTTGGCGTCAGCGATACCCTTCCCAAGGTGTTGGTGGCAAGGCTTTTGGCTCCTGTGTTTCGTCTCGCGCCCGATGTGATCGTTGGCGTGCGCCAAGATCGGTGGGAGCGGCTCATGGGTGCGTTGGCAACCCATGAACTCGAGCTCATCCTCGGCGATCACCCAGTGCAGAGCCAGGTCGACGTGAAAGCGCGCAGCACGCTTGTGGCCGAAAGCCCCATCGTATTTTATGCATCAACGCGGATCGCTGCAGCATTGCGCAGGAAGTTTCCCCAGAGCCTTCAACGCGCGCCCTGCATTCTGCCTCCGCGGGAGACGTCTCTGCGTCGCGCGGTAGAACGCTGGTTCGAGGAGCATGACTTAACGGTCAATTGCATCGCGGAGGTCGACGACAGCGCGCTGACGAAAGCCCTGGGCCATTGGGGGGTAGGAGTCTTTCCAGCACCGGCGAGTATCGAGGACGATTTGGCTGATCGATACGGTGTCAGGAGGATCGGTGAAGCTCACGGCCTTGCGGAACGGGTATTTGCCATTTCACGCCCGCAACGTCGCGAGCATCCGGGGATTGCGGCTGTGCTTGGTGCGGCAGTGCTAGAACGCGCAGGAAAGGCCGCGTCGCCCGGGAAACGTCGCTGATGCATGCATAACATTTAGTTATACATGGTATGCGATCTATGTATTGGTCTGAGCTGCTGACGGCCGCTACGATTTGTCATCATGACAACTAGCGAATACCTCAGCGAGCGGCTTTGGCCCGGCGGACAGAGAGTTATGCCCAGTCAATCCCGCGGACGCTCGAAGAAGGCGGCTGAGACGCGTCGACCGCCATTGGACGCTGTCATCGAACGGCTTGGAGTCCCAGAGGACTTGGTGAAACTCCTGCATGCGGCACCATCTGTCACCGTGTTTCGTAACGCTCGGGACATACTTGAGTCCGCTGCTCCAGAGAGCGACAAGTGGTACGACGTAGGCTATGAAGTTCCCAAGCGCGGCGTAGTAGTCGAGGCCAGCGTCTGTCAAACGCGCAATGGCCTAGCCGCCAATTATGTTGAAGCATACATGAGGCGTCGTGACCCAGACTGTATGTTCGTGGGCGACAGCCTACCAACTGACAAACCCAGATTCGATGAGACGTTCGAGTTCACTTTCGATGCGGTTCGAGACGAATCATTAGATTGGCTTCGAAAGCAGCCTCTCGCTGTGTTCTTCTTCTATGCCGGTAGACGCGACATGGGCACGGTCTCGATGGTCATCGCGCCGGCGAATGCAGCGTTCTTTGCATTTGGCCTTAGCTCACTTCAAGGAATAGTGGCGCCTGAAGAGCTGCCCCAGGGACGGCCACCGCAGGCCTTCGTCTATGTGGTACCACCTTTTCGCCATACTCACTTCGCTGGAAAGCAGGTTGTTGTCCACAACCGACTGCCTGGGAGGCACGAGCTGTTCAGCTATAACCTCTACCCGGGGCCAAGTGCGAAAAAGGGGATCTACGGCGTGTTGTTGAGTCAGGGGGAGCGGGAGGACTGGATCACCGCCCATTGTTCGGCAGTTCGCGTTACTACTCCCTACGACAACCAGCTCCACATTATGCATGAGGGTGCAAGTGGTGGCGGCAAAAGCGAGATGCTGGAGTCAGTTCACCGCGAGCGCGACGGAAGACTGCTGCTGGGGGTAAATGTAGCTACCGGCGAGAAGCGCTACATAGTTCTTCCAAGCGCATGCGAGCTGCGCCCGGTAGCTGATGACATGGCACTTTGTCACCCTAGCTTACAGAGAAGTGACGGAAAGCTTGCGATCGAAGACGCGGAAGATGCCTGGTTCGTGAGAGTGAACCACATCAAGCGATACGGCACCGATCCCGATCTGGAGGAGATTACGATGGGCAGCAAAGAGCCCTTCCTGTTTCTCAATATCGTGGCACGTCCTGGTGCAACTGCACTTATTTGGGAGCACGTTATGGACGCCCCAGATCAGTTGTGCCCAAATCCGCGAGTCGTTATCCCTCGCTCGGTCGTGCCGGACGTCATTGAAGGACCGGTCACCATTGATGTGCGCAGCTTCGGAGTCCGAACACCGCCGTGCACTGCGACAGCACCAACCTATGGAGTCCTCGGGCTGCTGCACCTGCTACCACCATCGGTTGCCTGGCTGTGGAGATTAGTGGCACCGCGCGGACATGACAATCCAAGTATTGTCGCTTCAAATCGTCTCGAGGCAGAAGGTGTTGGCTCGTACTGGCCATTCGCGATTGGGCGCAGGGTCGACCAGGCGAACTTGTTACTTCGACAGATCGTGAGTACGCCGCGCGTGCGTTACGTGCTGTGCCCGAACCAGCATGTCGGCGCGTGGCGTGTCGGATTCATGCCGCAGTGGATCATGCGCGAATTTCTCAGCCGCCGCGGCGGCGCAAGATTTCGTGCCGACCAAGTCGAGCGAAGTGAATCGGACCCACTATTGGGCTACACACCGAAACAGGTGGTGGTCGAGGGTCAAAGCATCCCGGCAATGATGCTCAGGATTGCACTTCAACGCGACGTCGGCGAGGCGGCGTTCACGCGAGGCGTCGAGGAACTGAGGAGCTTCTTCGCGAGCGAACTACAATCATTTATCGAGCCCGATTTGGACCATCTGGGGCAGTCGATAATTCGTTCATACCTCGATGGGGCATCCATCGAGACGCTGGAAGGTCTGATCCCGCATCCCATGTTCGACTAGCCCGCATTCGGGCCAGCCCGTGTCAAGTAGGGCACCTAACCAATTGAAGACTGTTGGACCCGGTGCGCGACCAAGGAGGGCCACTCACCTGGATGGCACTACACTGCGGCGCCGCCGACGAACTAGAGAGTGCATTACCCCGAAGTAGTCGAAAGGTGGTTGGTCTATGCTGGCCTTATCCAGTAACTTTGCAACGGACCGAGGTATCAGTTACTCGATGGTGAGGCTCTTTGGTACGCAGTACTACCACCAGAAGACCGTTGATGGTGGCGACTTGTGGTTGACCGAGTTTGGTTGGTCGTGGCGCAACCACCTTATCCCAGAGGTGTGGTTTCAGAATGGCAAGTTCACGAATCACGGAACGCGACTTGGCTTCAGCACCGGTCACGTATATCGGATGGAAAGTCAGGTAGCGCGACGGAAGTTGTCTTTCGTTGTCAAGATATCTCGTGTTGCCCAGAAACTGCCGTCGAGTGGGCTTCTGCAGTCAACTGCCGTCGCTCGAACCAGTTTCTCGTCACCGTTCGAGGAGATTGGGCAGCTGAGTTTGCTCCGCGCCAGTGAAGCACGGCGCCAGTATCTCTTCACGAAGCGACCACTGGGAGTATTCAGTCCAGGCAATCGCCTGCCGGGTTGGATGTTGGATAGATCTCCACACGAGTTCTCGCTTGCAGCCAGGCGCCTCGCCTCCGACTCCAGCCGGTACCCATCCGACCTGAACTCAAAACTTGAACCTGACCGGGACTACTTCACGTTGTTCTCATGGGTCCACGGCTACAATCTCGAAGAACTAGTGGCGCGGGGCCTTATTTCAATTGGGGAGATGAACGCACTCGACCGAGAGGTCCGTATCCGCTTGGAGGGGCTGGGATTCGTCGTGGCAGACCACAAGCCGAATCACATCATTGTCCGTCTCAGCGAGCGAGGCGTTCCCCGCCGGAGACGAGGTCAGTTGGTGGCCGCTCTAGCGGATTTCGAGCTCCTTGAGCAAGTAACCAAGTCTTGAGTTATGTGGCAGCCGATCGGGTGGACTGACTAAGACTCCCGACCCGAGCCGGTCTCCAGGTGCCACGTGTGGCTCCCATGCAACGCCAACTGTAAACGGTCGAGATCCATCTGCGCTTCGAGTTGTTCGCGTGCCGAGATAATTGTCTTTACGTCGAACATCTTCGCGATTCTCGGGTTGCGCTCGCTGTTCTTCCTGCTTGCGGGCTTGGTGGACAAGTTGCGCTACTTGAAGGTGGGACTCGCCGCGGTGCTGGTGTTCGTCGGCATCAAGATGACGCTCGTCGAACCCTACAAGATCCCACCGCTGGTTTCGCTTGTCGTGATTCTTAGCATTTGGGCGACTTCAGTCGTGGCGTCCGTTCTAGTCAAATCGTCGATACCTAGACCAGTGGAGCTTGAATCGCTGCCCGGGCTACGTTGAGCGGGTGAGACGGTCGACAGCCGCGAAACATGCGAAATTGGTTGTAGATTGGCGAGCTTGGCTCTCAATCCCATCCGAGAGATTCACATTGCATGATCGCGTAGGCCCTGTATCCTAGTTTAGCGAAGTTTCGCCCAGGTTTCCGTCATGCGGAGCAGTGATCAAACCAAGGGAACAGATTATCCATTGCCAGATCCCCCATCCATTACCGATCCTGAGCGCATTGAAGACGAGGTCATCGAGGTGGTTCCGAGTGCCAATGAGGAGGCTTCGAGGCAGAGCGAGCCAAGCAGCATGGAGTCGGCTCGATTGTTGGAGGCGCTGTTCGATGCCATCCCGGACGTGATCGGGGTGCAGGACGGGCAGCACCGAATCATCCGATACAACGCTGCAGGCTACCGGTTTCTTGGTTTGAGTCCTGAACAGGCGCGAGGTAGGGCCTGCTACGAGTTGATCGGGCGTGTGAGACCATGCGAAGCGTGCGCAACGGTCGAGTGCGTACGGACCAAGAAGCCCAGCCAGATCGAGAAGTTTGTGCCTGAATTTGGGGTCTGGCTGGAGTGCCGCTCGTATCCGGTGCTGGATGAGCAAGGAGGGATCCTCTACATCGTCGAACACCTACGTGACATCACCGAGCGGCGGCAGGCCGAAGCCGCATTGCGCCGCATCGAATGGATGCTCAGCAAGGGCCGCTCGCCAACGACCGAGCCGCGTGGCGAGCCAGACAACGCGTCCGCGGCCTATGGGGACTTGGTGCAACTCAATACTTGCCGCGTCATTCTCGACGCGGTAGGCGAAGCGGTGCTCGCCGACATTGTTGGGGACTATCTCGACCTACTCGACACTTCGGCGGCAGTCTATGAGCAGAATGGCGACTATGCTTTGGGGATATTCTCGTCCGGTTGGTGTCGGTTCATGGATGAGGCCTCCCGCCGACTCTGTCACATAGCGGATAACCGGGAAGCGCTGGGCTGCGGCCATTGGCACTGTCACGAGTCTTGCTGGACCGACGTCTCCAAGCGGTCGGTAGACAGCGGCGAACCGGTGGACCGAGAATGTGCCGGTGGGCTTCACCTCTATGCCGTACCGATTCGGGCGGGCCAGAAAATCGTCGGTTCGATCAATGTCGGCTATGGAGATCCGCCACGCGATCCAGTCCGGCTCGAGGAGTTGGCGGCCAAGTTTGGAGTGGACGTCAAAGAACTGGCCCGTCACGCCGAGGCCTACGAATCCCGCCCGCCCTTCATGATCGAACTTGCCAAGCGGCGGTTGGCGGTGTCCGCTCGTTTGATTGGCGAAATAGTCGAGCGCAGGAGGGCTCAAGTGGAACGGGAGCAGCTCCAGGCGCAGCTACTCCATTCCCAAAAGATGGAATCGGTGGGCAGGTTGGCTGGGGGAGTTGCACATGACTTCAACAACATGCTGAGCGCAATCCTTGGCCACGTCGAACTAGCCATAGAACAGGTGGATTCATCCCAACCGATCCATGCCGACCTCATGGAAGTTCAGACTGCCGCCCGTCGCTCCGTCGAACTCACGCATCAATTGCTGGCCTTTGCCCGCAAGCAGACCATTCAGCCCAAGGCGACGGATCTGAACGACGCGGTGGCGGGCATGCTCAGGATGCTCCGGCGCTTGATCGGTGAGCAGATCGACCTCACCTTTCAGCCATATGCGGATCTGTGGGCGGTCAAGATGGATCCATCTCAGATTGACCAGATCCTAGCCAACTTGTGCGTTAACGCCCGCGACGCCATCAGCGACGTAGGCAAGATCACAATCGAGACTGCCAACAACTTCTTCGACCAAGACTATTGCACGCATCACGTGGGGCATATCCTTGGTGACTATGTGCAGCTCGCCGTGAGCGACAACGGCCGCGGCATGGACAAGGAGATCCAGTCGCGCCTCTTCGAACCGTTCTTCACCACCAAAGAACTAGGCAAGGGCACTGGCCTGGGCCTTGCGACTGTCTACGGCATCGTCAAGCAAAACAGCGGCTTCATCCATGTCAACAGCGAACCCGGACATGGAACGACATTCAAGATCTACCTGCCGCGGCATGTCGGAGAGGACAGTCTGCCAGTTGAGGGCACGGTACGATCCCTCGAACGAGGCAGCGAGACCATCATGCTGGTGGAGGACGAGCCGTCCATTCTGAGCATGACCAAGAGGATGCTCGAACGGCAGGGCTACACGGTAGTCGCTGCAAGCACGCCAAGCGAAGCGATCCGCCTGGCGGCGGAGCACCCCAGCCAGATCCACCTGCTCATGACAGACGTAGTGATGCCTGAAATGAACGGCAGCGATCTCATCAACCTGTTGCGGTCGAGCTTTCCCAAACTAAAGTGCCTGTTCATGTCGGGCTACACTGCCGATGTCATCGCTCACCATGGTGTGCTCGAGACCGGGGTCCACTTCATCCAGAAGCCTTTTTCCGGTGAGGATTTGGCTGCCAAGGTGAGGGAGGCTCTAGTTGACAGCTGCGAAGCAGGCTCCTGAAATTGTGGGGCGACCAAGCTTCGTGGTCACGCGCAACCGACCAAGCAGCTCGCTACTAGCGGTTCGGTATCACTTCGGGTAACGCTTCGGCACAGCAGCGGAATCCAACTTGGTATCCCGTGTGCCATTCGTTGTGATCTACCGTCATTGGGCGGCAGCGATTGCGAACCGGGCCCCAATACCCGCCCTTGAGCCCGCTACGATATGGCGGCTTGTTGACGAGTCCTTGTTCGTTCAGTACCCATTCGTCCACATTACCGGTCATGTCATGCACGCCGTAGGAACTGACGCAGCCAGGGCGCGCACCCGAGGGTTCGCGCTGATCGAGGCGCGCGATTTCCGCGTCCCGCTGGTCGGGATCTGCATAGGCGTCGTTGTCCGGAATGATGTAGGGCCTGTCGATATTGCAGCTGGTCTTGTCGCGGGTATAGCCGTAGGGGTAGGGCAATCGGCCATCGCCTTCGCACGCCAGCTCCCATTCTCTGCTCGTGCAGAGCCGCTTGTTCTCGGTCTTGCAGCGTTCAGCAGCTTCGAGGAAATTGAGGCCAAGTGTCGGCTTTTCCCCTTCTCGATTGGGGAATTCGAATTCATCGATGCAGAAGCGCATGGGCGCTTCTTTGCCGATGCAGCGGCTGTTGGGGACGTACTCCATGCAGCGGTCGCGTTCTACGCTCAAGTACACCTGGCATTGATGGACGAGAGTCGGACAATGCGGTCCGGCTACGAGCACCATGGTCAGGGGACAGACGCTTTTGCTTTCGGGAGTGTGCGATAGTGCCAGCGGTTGGGCTTGCTTATTCGGAACCTGGTCCAATCGCGATTCACTCAGCGAGGCATTCGCCGCACTTGCTGGTTCACTTTGCCGTAGGTCGACCTCGACTAGTGCCGATTCTGCTTCCAACTCGGGTTCTTGCGGCGCTGGCGCAGCAATCGGGCGTCCAAAGTAGCGCTGCCACATGACCGATTCAGACACGGCTGCCACGGCAAGTAAGAGAGCGATCGCGACACCAATGCGCAAGGCGAACCAGGGTCGCCGCGTGTGGGTGGTGTCGGGCACGGGTGAGGTCATAGGTGCCGGTCGAAATCTGAGGATAGACGCATCTCGCCGCGTTCGCACGGCTTGAAGTCACTCTTGCCGGGGTATAGTCTGGCTGGTATGAATCGAGCCGCTCTTCTCGCAGCCGTGTTTCTACTGGCGCTGGGGTGCAGCACTTCGAATGCGGACCATTCGGCAGGAGCGCCACCTGGCTCGAACTCATCCGACGCGGGCACTGACACCAGCTCGGTCACGAGCACAGGCGTGCGGTGCGCCGGTGGCTACACCTGCACCAGCGAACCCGGATCGGATCTGGTCTGGGTGCTGAAGAACGACGGGAACGTGAACGGACCGACCTGCAAGGATGTTTGCGAAAGCGCCCTGTCCCAGAACTGCGCCTACCACGCATGCGATGACGGACGAGCGGTCGCGGCCACGAACATGGCGGAATTTGCATCGATCGCCGCCGGCCTCGGGTTCACGTGCCGGGCGGGTGGGTGCTGGTCGTCCGTGTCTCCTGCGGACGGCCTGGTTCTCGTGTCTATCGCCACGGACGCGAAGGATGGCTCCAAGACCTGCTATTTCCCTTCCCAAGCATCATTTAGCTGTTCAGTCCAGCCGGGCAATGCCAATTGCTATGGCGAACGGTACGCCTCGATCTGTCCTTGCGTGCCGAAGGCTCTGGACCAGGCATGCAACTGGTTGTGCGGCCCGAACAACACAACCCGGGCGGTGTGGAAGACCAGCGGTACGAGCTGTCTGGAGCGAATCAACTACTGGAGGAAGAAGGCGTGCGAAGACGGCTGGGTGGAGTGTCCTCCCGCCGGATTGCCTCCCATGGTGGAATGCACGGCGTGCCACGAGTGCAGCAACTCGGAGGCAGAATTCGATTCCAAGAGCGGAGCCCATGCCTCGTTCACACGTTGCGGTGAGATGGTCCAGGGTGAGGGCGCGGGTGCGACCTGTGCGGATGTCATTGACGGCTTCGTCAGTGAACGTGCACGCGCCGTGGACGGGGTCGTGAGATGTACCGGGCATTGCGGACCCATCGTCGCTGCCGGCTGCCGGACCTTCAGCTGGGGCAAAGCCAGAGACTCGGACTTTCACACACTCAACTGGGACGGGTGTGGCGTCGATGCCTGTCAAAAGTACTGCGCCGCCAATCCGGCGGAGTGCTTCACGGTTCCAACCTCGCCGTCAATGACCTGCGACAGCCCCGATGCCGACAGCGAGCCAGGACCTGTGCGGCAGACCTGTCCCTAGTTCTGCACTTGCTGGTTCTTCCCGCAAAACGGGGCTATGAGTCGATCAATCCTGCCACTTTGGCGTCGGACGCTTCGAAATCGCTTCGCCATCCCGTGGGGCCGAGGCACCGCAGAGCAAGCTGTGGCGACGGACGCGCGAAGTCTCGAGTTCGGATCCCGATGAAAGCCGCAAGCATCGCCCTCAGAATCGCCGACTTCTTGAAGGATTATCCGCCCTTCGAATTCTTCGATCGAGCTGAACTGATCGAGTTGGCGAGTACTGGACGTGTCCGCTTCCACGAGGACGGCGAGACGATCTTCGAGACGGGCATGCCGCGCGACCGGTTCATCTATGTGGTCAAACAAGGGCGCGTTCGCATCGTGGAGGGAGCGGCAGCCGAATCGGGCGTGGGTGCCATGCTGCTCGATCTTCGAGGGCCCGGCGAACTGCTCGGTTTGCACGGCGTACTGACCGAGGCGCCGTATCTGGGCACTGCGATCGCCGAGACGGAAGTGTTGCTGTATTGCTTGCCGCGTCGGCCCTTTCTCGAACTGACCGAACGCTCGCGGCGTGCGAAGCGCTACCTATTGGCCTATTTTTCCCTCAATGGCGCAATCGATCGCAATTCGCTTGGTCGCTCGACACCGCGCGATGCCATCACGCCGACGACGCTACGTCGCCGCGGGCTTGCGGAAGTCGATCCGCCTCACGCGCTTGCGGCAGATGCGCTCTTGACCGTCCGCATGGATACGCCGGCGCTCGATGCTGCACGCATGCTGCAACCACAGCGCGCACGTTGTGTCATCGTGGTCGATGCGGCGGGGCGACCCTTGGGCAAGCTTTCGGATTCCGATCTTCGCGAACGCTTCATCGAAGGGTGTGTTCTCGCGAACGAGACTGCTGGCAGCCTAATGATGACGGATCTGGCGTTTGCCCGGAGGACGGACGATACGGGGCGCCTTCTGATCCGGTTGGCACGGTCAGGCAAGCGCTATTTGGTCGTTACCGAAGATGGTACGGCTCAAACTAAGGCGTTGGGGCTCGTCACGGAACGCAATATCTTCATGCAATACGGCCGATTCCCGACGCTCTTGGCGGAAGCCATGCGGGAAGCACCGACGATCGCGGTACTGGCGACGCTACGCGATCGGATGGAGTCGCTCATCCTCGAATTCATCGAGGACCGCTCCCAAGTGCCGTGGCTGATGGAAATAACCGGAGTACTTAATCGCGCTATCGTTGCGCGGCTCGAGCACCTAGCGTGCCTAGAAATGGCTGCTGAAGGTTGGCGCTCACCAGGCGTCGATCACACTTGGCTCATCATGGGTAGCGGCGGCCGCGACGAGCTGTTGATTCGTTCAGCGGTGTATCATGCTATCTTGTTCGAAGATCCGTTGGAAGAAGAGCGCGAATGCACGCAGCTCTATTTCCGCGAGCTCGGGAACATCGTGAGCAATGGCCTGCGGCGCTGCGGGTTTACCGACAACGAGACGGGGATTCTCGCCAGCAATCCCGAGTGGTGCTTGTCCCGTTCTGCCATGCATGCTCGGTACAACCGAATGATAGCCGATCCAGTGGGAAGCAACGTCTACGCCCACCGCGATGTCTTCGATTTCCGCCCAATCATCCACTTGCACCCATTGGCCGTCGAATTGCGTCAACACATCAATGCAGAGTTGCAGCGCCATCCGGAGTTCTTGGAGCGCATGGCCAAGGATTCCTTGCTAAATCAGCCACCGCGGACGATTTTCCAACAGTACGTGATCAACGAGCAGGGTGAGCAGAAGGAGGAGCTTGCCATCAAGCACCATGCGCTTCTGCCTTTGGTCGATGCGGCGCGTGTGCTCGCGCTGGCGGCCGGAGAGGTCGCGTCGACGGCAACTTATCTGCGCTTTCGGGCCGCCGCTGCGCAACTCGACGACGCGAGTCCGAGCCAGGCAGAACTGCTGCGTGAGGCAGCAGAAGCCTTCCTCGTACTCGCTTACGCGCGTGCACACCAAGGTCTGCTCAGCGGCACCAGTGGCGCGGTGATTCGCCCAGCCGACGTCGATTCCGAAACGCGACCATTGCTCAAGACTGCGTTTCGAACAATTCTGCTCACACTCGAGCACCTCGCTAGCTGCTACCAACTGTCGATGCGCCCCTAATGAACCCCATCGCCAAGGAGTTTCTGAGTCATTTTGCGGAGTCGGTGACGACTGCCGAATCCGAGTGGCAGAACGCGCGCTTCATCGTGCTCGACACGGAGATGACTGGCCTTGATTCTCGCGTGGATCGGCTGGTTTCCATCGGTGCTATCGCTTGCGTCAGAATGGAGCTTACCCTGGACGATGCGTTCGAGGCTTTCATCCAGATCAGTCACAATACGTCCGCTGTACATATCCATGGCGTCACGCGAGAATTGGCCGAAAGCGAAGGCTCACCGGAGCCGGTGGTGTTGGAACGATTCCTCGACTACCTTCGCGACGGCGTTATCGTCGGGCATCACGTCGGCGACGACCTAAGGATGCTCGAGCTCGCCTGTCAACGCTGCTTCGGCCTCGAGCAGTTGCCAAACTTGACGATCGATACGATGCATTTGGCATTAGCGCTCGAGCAAGGAGATCTACTTGAGCGGCTGCCCGGCGACACCGAGCCGAACTACAGCCTCGATGACCTCTGTCGCCGATTTGGTATCGCTCCGCACGATCGACACACGGCAATGGGCGATGCATTCTTGACGGGTCAGGTATTCCTGAAGCTACTTCGACGCGCAGCCCGCGGTGGCCAGTGGAAACTCGAGCAGCTTGTGCATGTGGCGGCACCTCAGGACGCTTAGGCATTCCTTGCTCGATTACATGACGCCAGATGATTTTGAATCTTGCACTTCGAGGCGGCGTGTGACGTAAGTCTTAACAACCTGTCTGGCAAAACGGTTCAACTCCATTGCACTCGCGCAGACTGCTGCACGCGGCGATTCAAGCAATCGTAACGCACGCAGTACCGGTCCAGCTTCGGAGCAAGTCTCAAGAGGGTCGCGCCCAGATGGTGACAAGCGCGATGCGCAATCTCCGCTTCAAGAGGCGCCTTGACTTCTGCCAATTTGAGCTGGCTTAGACTGCCCAGCATGAGGCGCTCGAGTGTTCGGCGCCTCATGTATTCCAGAACCGAGCCGTGGTGGACGAACAGTCCGCGTTCACCTGCGCCGCACGGCGTGGGAACGGCTGACGCGTCATCAAGACAGCAAGCTGAATGAAACGAAACCACAGCGCGTTCAAGGTGCAATCCATCCAGAACCGAGAACTGAATGAGGTTCGACTTGTCCCACAATGCCTCGAAAGATGCCCCCAGCACCAACTCACTCAACTTGGAGCGAACACCATAGGCAGCGGGTTCCAGCAGCATGCTGCGCAGGTGTCCACACCCCAAGTACTCAGGGCGAGTGACTCCCGCACGCAGTGATTCCCTTTCCTCAGCGTTGGCGTTGATGAAACGCGCAAGCATACTAGAGCTGTTGTCGTCAGCTACGCGACTCTCGTCGTGAGCATAGACTCGAAGCATCAAAGCCTCGAGCGCCTGAGAGTCGGTGTGCAAGTAGAATCGTCCTTGCAGTTTCGCGTACTCGTCCAAGGCAGCCCAAACCAACTCTCGCCCGAGTTCAATCGAACGCACCTGTTCGACCGCCGAAAGTATCAACAGCAACTCACCGGTGTCTCCGCCTGGCGTACCCAATGCACACTCGCGATGACGGCCGTCGATGCAGGCTATCCCCATTCTGCCCACGAGCTCGGCGAGTGGAACCCAATTCAGTTCATCGTCCCCGAACAGGGTGGACGGCTCGAATCGAGAGCCAAGCGGGCACGCGGATCGAGAAGCTGAGTCGAGGATTCTGCAGTGCATGTGCCCCTGGTTCATTCGCGCGCCAGCTCCTGCGGCTGGTGCGATGAGCTTGCTACTTGGCCAACTGCCGCGAGAGCCACCGAAGGCTCTCGCAGCATGGAGTCCCAAGCGTCGGCCACCTCAAAGAAGAATTGCCTTTCTCCCAGCTTGTCGTAGAGGCCAGAGCGGCGCATCACATCGAGCACCGGACCCTTGGCGCCGGCTATGTAGAGCACCACACCACGCTGCTGATACTCCGATTGAATCTCCGTGAGTGCGGTATCAGCGCTGGAGTCGAGCTGATTGATGCTGGTGGCATCGAGCACCAAGGCTCGTAGCGGTGTCGTTTGCTTGGCTTCGAGGCGACGCAAGGTGTCTCGAAGAAAACTTACGTTTCCGAAGTAGAACTGGGCATCCATGCGCACCACGAGGACCCCCGGACGAGTTTCCGCCTCCGGATACCGCGCGACATTGCGGAAGACACGCGACCCAGGCAAACGGCCTAGTACGGCGAAATGGGGACGTGTGGTACGCACCACGAACCACAGCAGACTGGCCGCAACTCCGATCAGGATCCCTTCATCGATACCAATGGTCAGTGTGGCTAGAAATGTGATAAGCAGAAGCAGAAGGTCGCTCCGTTTGACCCTCCAGAGATGCAAGACTTCGTGGAAGTCAACGAGGCCAAAGACCGCCGTCATGATGATGGCCGCGAGCACAGACTGCGGTAGGTCGTGGAAGAGCGGGGTGAGAAACAACAACGTCAATCCGACGAAGCCAGCCGTCACCAGCGATGCCACGCTCGTCTGCGCGCCAGCTTGGGCGTTGACAGCGGTGCGTGAGAAGCCACCAGTGACCGGAAATGCTCGAAACAGCGCAGCTCCGAGATTCGCCACACCGAGCCCAATCAGCTCCTGGTTGGGCTCAACTTCGTAGCCATTCCGCCGCGCAAAGGACTTGGCGACAGCAATCGACTCCATGAATCCGACGAGCGAAATCGTCACCGCCGCCGGCCAAAGACCGCGTAGAGCTACGGGGTCGAGTGCGGGCAGCTCTGGGCTGGGCATGCCAGAAGGGATCTTACCCACGATTCGGACACCATGCGCGGCAAGGTCAAACCCCCACACGGCGAGGGTAGCCAGCACGACCACTACGAGTGCACTCGGAAATCGCTTGTCGATTCGCTTCAGAGCGAGCAGCAGGATGACACTTGTGACACCGATGAGTAGGGTGTACCCATGCGTCCTATCTAACTGACCTCCAATGGCAATCAAGGTCTCGTGCACCTGGTGGCTGCCGCGCACCTTGATCCCGAAGAAGTGGCCTAGTTGGCTAACGCCGATGATGATGGCGGCCGCGGAGGTGAACCCACTCAAGACTGGGTGTGACAGGAAGTTCGTCAGGAAACCGAGACGCGCAATCCCCATGCTGACCTGAATCACGCCCACCATGAGTGCCAAGAGCACCGCGTACGAGGCATACGCAGCCGTGCCGATGGGAACCAATCCACCGACAGCAGTGGCAACCAAGAGCGAAACCATTGCAACAGGCCCCACGGCGAGTTGGCGCGAAGTACCAAAGACAGCGTAGAGAATGAGTGGAACGACCGACGCGTAGAGGCCAAGCGCTGGTGGCAACCCGGCGAGCATGGCGTAGGCCATCGCCTGAGGAACGAGGAGCACTGCAGTCGTCGTACCAGCCGCAGCATCACGCGCGAACTGTGCGCGAGTGTAGCTAGGCAACCAGGCAACCATAGGCACATATCGGCTCAGCCTCACGAGTTCGAGTTCCTTTCTGCTTGGCCCCCCCGAGCAACGGAAGAGCTAGTAGCTAGTACGGTCCCTTGCGCTAGGTTCCTTGCACAGCGTTCGAGCCGATGCGGCCCGTTGTCGTCTGGCTAGTTCGCCGCTGCGACCAGCGGCTGTATCTACCAAAGAGCCAATGCCCTGCCACGGTAGAAGTGAGAAACACCAAGGCGTCAGGAACCATAGCACCCGTAGCAACCAAGGCAGGGCCTGGGCAATAGCCCGCGATCCCCCAGCCCGCGCCGAAGAGCAACGCTCCAACGACGAGGCTTGCATCAATGTCACCGCGCTTCGGGACCAAGAACTTGTCGGCGAACAGAGGTCTGCCACGACGCATCGTGAGTCGATAGGTGATCGAGTGAACACCGATGGCTCCCAGCATGACGAACGCAAGGCTCGGATCCCAGTTGCCAGCCACATCGAGAAATCCAATGATCTTCTGCGGTTGGGTCATGCCGCCCAGGACCAATCCGGCAGCAAATAGGAGACCGGCAATGAAATAGCTGGTGAGCCGAATCATCTGAGTCCTCCGAGCAGGCGTTCTACTACGAATACTGTGAACATTCCGGCGACCATGAAGCTTGTCGTGGCCACGAGAGAACGTGGCGCCAGGCGACTGACGCCACACACGCCATGTCCGCTGGTGCATCCGTTGCCGAGCCGCGTCCCAAAGCCGACCAGTAGCCCCGCCAGGACAAGCAGCCCAACACTTCTACTCGGGCCAGCTGGAAAGGCCTCGGGGAGAATGGGCGCCATGAGCACCCCACCCACTGCAAGCCCTGCGAGGAACAGCACTCGCCATAGCCAATCGCCGCTGGCGCGATCAAACGTGGCACCTACCATGATGCCGGTAATCCCTGTAACTCGCCCATGCAGCAGAAGCATGATCGTGACACTGAGCCCGATCAGTATGCCTCCGAGCAGCGGTTGGAGCGGAGCGAAGCTATTCATAGTCGCACCTTCAATCTTGGCAAATGCAGCAGCCGTGCTTGGCTTCTTGGGAGAGACTTTAGGCATATCGGCGGCAAGGTCAACCTGAAACGAAGGACACGCAGCTGGACGAACGATCCAGACGGTGGCGTTCGGGCAGAACCCCTGCCGGGGGTTGGACGATGTGACGTGTCGAATGGTTCCTTAGCCAAGTCAGTATTTCGCAACGTGGCAAACCTGGGCTGCCGCGAGTCACGATTCACATGGCGTGCGTCGAATCAGGATTGTTGCGCCGCCACAAGAGCGCTCTCGAGTCATCGGCTCAATGATTGAGCTTGGCGATTGCCCCGCCGCATGAAATGATTGCGCTGGAAACTCGGAGCCTGCCTGCTCCGACACGCAGCGCCGAGGTGTAACCATGCGTAGCTTTGGATCAATTTTGGTCGCTTTGGATTTCTCGGATTGCAGCCAGGAACTGACCGAGCAGGCTGCTTCGCTTGCCGGTAGTGGGACTCGCATCGTCCTGCTGCACGTTGCGGGACTTCCAGAAGGCTTGTCACCAACAGCGGCAGTGGGCGCAAAGGGAGAGGGAGCCCTTACGGCGAGGGATTTGCTGGTCGAACGGAGCCTTGAGCGACTCCGGGAGTACGAGCGGAACATGCAGGCTGCAGGTCAGCAGGTGGAGGTGGACGTCGCGGAAGGGCCTATAGCCGAAGCCATCATTGCCCGCGCGAAGCACTATCAGGTCGACCTCATTGTCATGGGCACCCACGGGCGTCGCGGGCTACCGCGTGCCATTGGCGGTAGCGTCGCTGCGCAGGTCATCGCGCTGGCTGACTGCCCAGTCTTAACGCTGCGCACCAGTCACAAGTCGACCTGCCAAGCGCGGAGTTGTGATCGCTGCACGGCTCATCTGACCACCGAACTGACTCAACTCATGGTGGAGCGCGATGGGTGAATCTGAATCCGATTTCACCTAAATCAACCCTGCCCTCCCGTCTTCTGGAGCGCTTCGCAGGTGTCGAGATGCTGGATGTCGCCAGTGACCTTGGGCTTGAAGAAGTTGAGTGGCATCTTGAGGTAGCTGATCCCACCCTCGGGTTTGGGAAGACGACCGGCGTCAACGTTGACTTGCACGCTCTGGAAAAGTAGCTTTGGTGCCGGCAACTGAGCGTCTCGCCGCTCACGGAAGGCTACGAATTCCTCACGAGTCGTTTTGCCACTGAGTGCCAGGTTGTGCTGCTTCTGTTCACCAACGCTGGTCTGGTAGCTCAACTGACGTCCCCCGGGCTGGTAGTCGTGGCAAACGAAGATGCGCGTCGCATCGGGATGCGAGTAGATGCGCTGCGTGATCGAATCGTATAGTTCGGAGGCGCTGCCGCCAGGAAAGTCGCAGCGACCAGTGCCCGAGTCTGGCATGAACAGCGCATCACCAGTAAACAGAGCATCTCCAATCTTCAGAGTCGTACAGGCCGGGGTGTGGCCGGGCGTGAACATCATCTCGATGGTGAGGCTGCCGGCCTGCAAGGCTTTGCTTTCGCTCAGCAGTACGTCGAACTGACGACCGTCAACCGCAAAATCCTCGGGTAGACCAAAGATCGGCTTGAAGAGTTGTTGCACGAGAGCAATCCGTTGCCCAATGGCGACTTTGATGGCGGGGCAGGCTTGTTTGAGCGCCTGTGAACCCGACAGATGGTCGGCATGGGCGTGTGTCTCGAGAACGTAGTGGAGTTTGAGTCGTTGCTCGTTCAGAAACCCAATGACCGCCTGGACCGATTCCGTCCAAGTTACTGAGGCCGCGGCATCGTAGTCGAGGACGGGATCAATGACGACTGCATCGTGAGAGTCCGGATCGTAGACTACGTAGGTCAAGGTACTGGTGGATTCGTGAAAGAAGTGTTGAATTTGCATGAGCTATCTTCCCTTCGTCGTATCATAAGTTCAGTGGCCGGCACCCGACTTGCCAAGTGCACGCAGCACGAGAGCTGCATGCTCCTTTTCCTGTTGGGCAAGGTTCAAGAATGCTTGCTTTGCTTCCGCCTCCGCGGTGACCTCAGCCAGATTCTTGTATAGGTCATAGGCAGAGAACTCGATTTCCGCGGCAAGCTCCAGTATCGCTGCTGCCCCTTGTTCACCAAGTTCACGAGCCCGGGCTGCCACCGCGGCGAAGGACTCTCCACTCTCCACCAAGCTTGGTTCAGGCAACTGGTCAAACATCTCCTGGAACTCACCAACTGGGCTAGGCGCCAGCCCCGTCAGCATGGCGTGGATAGCCTTGCCATGCGCCAGCTCGGCGTCTGAGAGGCCCGCGATGGCAGCCACCATTGGCTCTCCAGCGTACTGAGCAGAGAGCTGACGGTAGAGTTGATAGGTGGCCTTTTCCAGCTCGAACGCGCGCCCCAGTAGTCCCGCAGTGCCTTGCATCCCCGCGAAGGCCCTAAGCCGTGGGAAGTCGGGCAGAGTAACACCCCGAAACCCCAGGAATCCCCCTAGTAGATTGGCGACGTTCGGTAGCTCCAGTTTGTCCACTGCCCAAGTACTGGCTCGGGCCGACCTGGCACCGCTACGGCAATAGAACACGATAGAACGCTCGGCGAAAGCCATGAGCTCCTGGGAGTGGCTGTCTAGTTCGGGTAACGGAATCAGCAGGGCTCCGGGAATGTGCCCCTGTTCGTACTCTTCGGGTTGGCGCACGTCCACAAGCACGTATTCGTTTTCGTGGTGAGCCGCTCGATACTCCTTCAGCTGATCACTCGTAATATCGATTGATTTTCCCAAAGCATTGGCGAATTGCATACGGTCCTTGATGTGAAGTCGCTGCCTCGGCGAGTCCGGTCCGAACATTACGCCCGACGCTTTGTGGCCGGAACCATGAAAAGCAGCGCGGTGCGACGAGGTTCACATCCGGGAAGTTCCCAACAATCGACGTGGTTTCCCGTTGTGACACCAGATTGGCCGGTGGGTAGAGGAGCGACCTGCTCCACGGGTGCTGGTCGGCACAATCTGGACGAGAATCTCGCAGGAGTAACTATTCGGCGACTCGCTTCGAGCTGCTTAAGCGGCAGCGACGCCCAAAGGAGCTACTCTTCGCTCCCCGGAGGGAAACCGTCATGACATCTGAATCGAAATGCCCGTTCAATCACACAGCAGGTGGTACGTCGAACCGTGAGTGGTGGCCGAAGCAGTTGCGTCTCGATATCCTTCACCAACACTCCGCGAAGTCCAATCCGATGGGTGGCGACTTCAACTACGCCGCGGAGTTCAAGAGCCTCGACCTAGCAGCCCTGAAAAAAGATCTCGCGGCGTTGATGACCAATTCCCAAGACTTTTGGCCGGCGGACTTCGGTCATTACGGGCCCTTGTTCGTGCGCATGGCGTGGCACAGTGCCGGCACCTACCGGACTGGTGACGGTCGTGGAGGCGGCGGTAGAGGTCAACAGCGCTTCGCACCACTCAACAGCTGGCCAGACAATGTCAACTTGGACAAGGCACGACGCTTACTCTGGCCGATCAAGCAGAAGTATGGAAAGAGGATATCCTGGGCCGATCTGATGATTCTCACGGGCAACGTCGCGCTCGAAACGATGGGATTTGTGACCTTCGGTTTCGGTGGCGGACGCGAGGACGTGTGGGAGCCGGATCAGGACATCTACTGGGGCGCTGAGAAGACTTGGTTAGCAGCTGACAAGCGCTATGCGGGTGAACGAGAGCTCGCAAATCCGCTCGCCGCTGTGCAAATGGGGCTAATCTACGTCAATCCGGAAGGCCCGAACGGCAACCCGGATCCGATCGCGGCAGCCAAGGACATCCGTGAGACCTTCGCCCGCATGGCCATGGATGACGAGGAGACAGTAGCGCTTATCGCAGGCGGCCACACCTTCGGCAAGACCCATGGTGCTGGCCCTGTGTCACACGTCGGGCCAGATCCGGAATCTGCCGGAATCGAAGAGCAGGGCCTTGGCTGGAAGAACAGCTACGGAACGGGCAAGGGCGGTGACACGATCTCGAGCGGCCTGGAAGTCACCTGGACAACCACACCGACCCAATGGAGCAACAACTTCTTCTCGAACTTGTTCGGCTACGAATGGGAACTGACGAAGAGCCCGGCTGGGGCGCACCAGTGGGTGCCGAAGAATGGCGCAGGCGCCGGCACTGTCCCCGACGCGCACGAGCGGACGAAGCGCCACCCACCGACGATGTTGACCACGGATCTATCGCTGCGATTCGACCCGGTCTACGAAAAGATCTCAAGGGATTTCTACGAACATCCGGATAAGTTTGCCGACGCATTTGCCCGAGCTTGGTTCAAGCTAACGCATCGTGACATGGGCCCGCGCGCCCGCTATCTCGGTCCTGATGTTCCAGCGGAAGAGCTCATCTGGCAAGATCCGATCCCCGCGGTAAATCACCCATTGATCGATAACCAGGACATAGGCGCCCTCAAGGCCAAGATCCTCGCCTCGGGCCTTTCGGTCTCACAACTGGTTTCGACCGCCTGGGCATCAGCGTCCACCTTCCGCGGCTCGGACAAACGAGGTGGTGCCAACGGTGCGCGCATCCGCCTGCTTCCCCAGAAGGATTGGCAAGTCAACCAACCTAAGCAACTAGCGGCGGCGCTGAAGACGCTCGAGGGGATCCAGACTGAGTTCAATACGGTGCAGTCGGGCGGTAAGAAGGTCTCGGTTGCCGATCTGATCGTGCTGGGAGGCTGTGTGGGCATCGAACAGGCGGCGAAGACTGCTGGTCACCAGGTGGCCGTTCCCTTCGCGCCAGGACGAACGGATGCCTCGCAGGAACAAACTGACGTCGCGTCCTTCGCCCATCTCGAACCCGCGGCGGACGGGTTCCGCAACTACTTGAAGGCAAAGTACAGCATATCGGCCGAGGAAATGCTCGTGGACAAGGCGCAGCTACTCAACCTGACCGCCCCCGAGATGACGGTGCTCGTTGGCGGCATGCGTGTGCTCAACACCAACGTTGGGCAGTCGAAACACGGGGTCTTCACTACGCGACCGGAAGCACTCACGAACGATTTCTTCGTGAACCTCCTCGACATGGGCACAGAGTGGAAGGCGGTGTCGGATGCCGGGGACCTGTTCGAAGGGCGCGATCGCAAGACGGGTGAACTGAAGTTTGAAGGGACCCGAGTTGATCTCGTTTTTGGCTCGAACTCGCAGCTTCGGGCCTTGGCGGAAGTCTATGCAAGTTCGGACGGACAGCAGCTATTCGTCCAGGACTTCGTTAAGGCGTGGTCCAAAGTGATGGATCTCGATCGCTTCGATCTTGCGTAGTTCCGTAGGATAGTCACACCGCAACCCGATCCCTCGCCTCTGCCAAAATGTTCTGCGGCGATGGCGAGGAATCGGTTTCTGGCTCCGGCATGGTCGACTATCGGGGCTGGGTAGTCGCGCTCAAGCCGGATATCCGCACGCGCCAACTCCTGCCTCGGTGCCAGCCAAGGTGCGTGGATATGCCGAGTGGGAGGCCGTGCCAGTTCTGGAACGTAGCGACGAACGTATTGACCTTCGGGATCGAACCTTTCCCCTGCGTGACCGGGTTGAAGATTCGAAAATAGGGCTGAGCATCGCAGCCACTACCGCTCGACCATTGCCATCCGAGATCGTTCTGGGCTCGGTCGCCGTCTATCAGCCAATCGAGGTAATGGCTTTCACGCAATCGAAAATCGACGAGCAGATCCTTCTCTATTGGCCTGCCGGCAACCAACAGCAGCCGCGCCCCGCGCTCTTCTATGTCACGCCGCAGGCGCTCGACCCTCTGGCGCAGGTAGCGCCGACGATGCGTTGCCCCTCCCGCCGCGATAGGCGACCATTGCTCTGGCTCGAGCACGTAGACGAGGATGGCCTAAAGCGGTATCGAGCGGCAGGTGACCGCGCAAACGCAGGTCATTGCCTCGAAACCAGACGAGCATACGCATACTTGATAACCCTTGGGGTCCGGCAACCCGATGTCAACTGCGCCGGTCAGGACAAAACGCGTGAGAATCGCGCGCTGAACCGCTCCGCTCTTGCATTGCACCGAGCTGGCCCTAGAAATCCACAGTGTCGAATCTGGACTACTACTCGGGCGTTGGCTCGATTTGCGGGCTGGCTTTGTTTGGCTGCAACAAACAATCCGGTCCCGACCCCGGCGTCGTTGAGAGTCCCGTGCTAGCCAAGGTGCAAGGCCTGCCAGACTGGGTGAGCATCGTAGGCTTCCTATTCGAAGGCCTCAGTTGACCTCCGTTCCGAACGGTATCTGGACGCGCTCGCAGGCGATACTCTCGCTTACGGCGGGAATCGCCAAGAATGAACTGAAGCATCAAATTCAGTCACGCTTTGGAGAGGCCGAATTGGCTGGTGTCTCAGAGATTCGCGCGCGCATCGCTCAGGCGAAGCTGCTCGCGGAAAACCTCGGGCGACTCAAGGGCGCATTCATGAAGGCGGGACAGCTGCTTTCCATCGACGCGAGCGACGTATTTCCTCCAGAGGCCATCGAGATCCTGTCCAAACTTCAAGGGCAGGCTGAGCCAATCGATTTCGCTGTGATTCACGCTGTCTTGGAGGACGAACTTGGCGAAGAAGGACTCAAGCACTTCACGCAATTCGAACGGGTGCCGGTGGCTTCGGCCAGCATCGGACAGGTTCATCGCGCCCAGGCATTCGGAGCGGACGTAGCGGTGAAGGTCCAGTACCCCGGTATCGCAGCAAGCATTGATGACGACATTGCTCTGCTCGCTGGTCTAGCTCGCAGCTGGCTCAGTCTGACTAGGAGAAAGATCGAACTTGCGCCTACGTTCGGCGAACTGAAGGCCATTCTTCATTCGGAGACTGACTACGTTCGCGAGCGCAGCTACATGGATCGGTTCGCTTCTCTGCTAGCGAGCGATTCCCGTTTCGATGTACCGCAGTCGGTGCCGTCGCTCTCCACTGCAAGAGTGTTGACAATGTCATGGGCGAAGGGGCTTCCCCTCGATCAGTGGCTGCGCGATGCGCCTTCCCTGGATGATCGTCGTGACTTTGCGGCGTCCATGTTGGATCTCTACTGCTCCGAGTTCTTCGAATGGGGCGTCGTTCAGACTGACCCCAACTTCGGCAACTTCTTGATTCGACCTGCAGAACGGCGCATCGTGCTGCTGGATTTTGGTGCGACGGTGGAATACGAGATAGAGTTCAGGCGAGGCTACGTCGACTTGCTGCGCTGCGTGGCGACCGGTAGCCGTCGCCATATCGTAGAGAAAGGCGTCGAGTTTGGACTGATCGACCAGCGGGAATCGACCTCATCACTTGACTTGTTCGTCGAGATGCTACTGGTTTCCGTTGACCCTTTTCAAAGTACCAACCAGCCCTTCGCATTTGGTGACGTCGGCTATGCAACGCGCTCGCTGGACATAGTGAAGCGCTTTGTGAAGAGTTTACGGTACTCTCCGCCACCGCGACGGCTGCTCTTCCTCCATCGTAAACTCGGTGGGATCTTTCACTTGCTCAAGCGCCTCGATGTTCAGATGAACCTGTCGCCCTACTGGGACAGGATGGTTGCGGGCTAGGTCCTTCAACGGTCTCTAGCAAGCCTTCAAGGGTTTCATTGGTCCCACCGCGCGATTTCGTTCACCGGCTCGCCCCTGGCGGTGCGGTCTGCCAAGACCAGACTTGGTCAGTTCATCGCCGGCTGTCCGTTGCTGATGGGGGGTGTGAAGTGGCGGTCCGAGTTGACGGGTGGACCGCAGATCCTTGACATGCAGCTTCCTCGGCTGCGGTCTATCGTCAGAGCGGCAGTTCCTACCGAAGGGCCGCACTTCGTGCTCGGGCAACGCTCAACTCCAAGCAACTTCCGATCGGGCGCGATGGATTGCTCCGAGGCATGTAGCCATTCCCTACGTAACTCAGCTGGGCCACAGACGGTACTCATGCAGGAGTGGTTCTGCGCTGAATTGACGTGCCCAGATCCTGCGGGCTTCGCCGCACAGGCTGGCAAGGAAACCGCAATAATGGCGAGGTACAATGGGTGGAAGAATCTTGATTTCATGGTTGCTCCGGTTCGTTTGGTGGTGGGTTTGACTAGATGAAGGGTTGTTTGGGATGAGTCATTTCAAGGTGCTCCTCAATCCGCGTCACGAGCTGTCGCGTTTCACACCTGCACCGGAAGTGTTACCGAACGCGATCGTTGATCCTTGCAAGCATTATTGGGCGTGCTTCGGGTGTCGTAAACTCCGGAAGTATCTACCAGATATGGCGGTATAGCCGACATATGAAGCAATCAAGGGAACCGAACCGTTCCGGCAGTTCTGGGGGCGTTTTGGGCTTCACGTCGCGACTGCGGCGCGTGGCCAGTGACGGCTCGCGACTAGCGATTGAAGTTGCGAAATAGTTTCCGCAGCTCGCTACTCACGGTGCGGCGTCACTTCGAGTAACGCTTCGGCACAGCCACGGAGCCCAACTTGGTGTCCCGTGTGCCATTCGTTGTGATCCACCGTCATTGGACGGCAGCGATTGCGGTCCGGACCCCAGTACCCGCCCTTGAGTCCGCTACGATGTGGTGGCTTGTTGACGAGGCCTTGTTCATTCAGCACCCGTTCGTCCACATTGCGAAAATAGAACTGAAGGCGGGTCGATCCAGACCGACTAGCTGTCATGGAAATCACCCTGATCTTTCCCCATCAATTGTTTGCTCGGCGTCCGGCAGTCGCCAAGGACCGTCCGATTTACCTCAGCGAGCGCCCACCAATGGCAGTTTCCTACCAATCTGTACCACCACTGCTTGATTGGCGGCCCGTGAGAACAACCCTTCGCCTCTGGCTCTCAGCGATCTCATTCTTTGCCTACTGAGAGGCTGGGTCGGCACTCAGCCAACGAAACTGGTAGCCACCGCGCGACAGGTCCACGAACTGCTTGTGGCGGCGAGGGAGTCAGGCCTATGGAGGATTTGAGAATGGACGGGAGTGCCTACAAGGTCGGGAAACTGATGACTGAGCAGCGCTTCGATCGCTGGGCCACGGCGCTGCTCTCGAAGCACGCGGCCCTCGGTGACTTTCTCCGCTCACCCGACTGCGCCGTGGTCGTGATCGAGGTGAATCGACTCGTGTTTGTCACCAAGTTTCAGCAAATCGTCGAGCTTTTGGTCCGCGGCGGAGTGCTTGAGCGAGTGACCCCGGAGGCCCGATGATCGATCAGGAGCATCGAGCTCGCTCTGCCGGATCCCGTTTTCGGGTCGCCATTGTGGGCGGAATATTTGCTGGCCTTTGCGCTGCGCAGGCGCTGGGACGTGCCCATTCGGTGTCGCTCTTCGATCCCACGAATGACTTCGAGTTTCTTCCCAATATCCATGAGTTGATTTCGCGCCATACGCGACCTCAGCACCTCAGACTATCGCGCCCGACTCTACTCGCGCGTCATGGTATCCATTTCGTTCAGGATCGGGTCACTGGGCTGGACCTAGCAGCGGGTTGCTTGACGACTGGCTCCGGCCGAGAACACAGCTGGGATGCGTGTGTGGTGGCAGTGGGAGCAGTCAACCAGACCAGCGGCGTGCCTGGAGCCGGGCAGCATGCAATGCCCTTCAAGTCGGTCGCGGACTGCGAGGCGATTCGGCAACGACTGGAGCACCTGTTGTCACGGGGTCAGAGCCTGCGACTCGTCGTTGTGGGCGGCGGCCTGGAAGGTGTCGAGGCTCTCGGTGAACTCCTACGCCGACTGCGAGGGCAAAAGGGCTGGCAAATCGACCTGGTCGATGGCCGTGCGCGGCTGCTCGAAGAAGCGCCTGCCGTGCTTGACAGCGTGGTCCGCCAGCACTGTGCCAGCATGCCGGTGCGGTTCCGCCTCCGGAGCCGCGTGCAACAAGTCCACCAGCATTCCATCGAGCTCGCGGACGGAGTATGCCTGCCTTCGGATCTCACACTCTGGACGGGCGGAGGGGAGGCTCCTGATCTTCTCCTTGCGGCCGGCTTGAGCGCAGAGCGCGGAAGATGGGCCGCGGTCAGCGCCACGCTTCAGGCTCCCAATCGAAGCAACGTGTTCGTCGTGGGCGACGCCGCCGAGCTTCCGGAACCGCTAGCCAAGCAGGGCTACCATGCAATGGACATGGGGCGACTCGCGGCACGCAACATCGAGGCCGTCGTGCATGGCCTTCCTCCACGTGCCTTTGCCACCGCCTACAAGCCGATGGTGATCTCGTTCGGTGACCTAGACACGTGGGTGGTCTTCGGGCAACGCGTTCTCGCTGGAGTGTCCCTGTCCGTACTCAAGGAGGGTATTCTCGAGACGACCTTGGCTCGCCTCGATCCGCCTCGCCACGCCCAGGGCCTGATCGGGCTCGTCCGTCGCGCAGGCGACGGTTTGGAAGGCCTGTTCCGCACATTCACGAATTCCCCTGGATCTCTACAACGGTTTGCAGGCGTCCGTATGCTCTAGCCCTGGACGGGCCCCGGTCCATTGGTGGAGTCCGCGAGTCTGCGTGACCTGTATCGCCGGCAGAGAGCTCACTCTGGCAGATCTCAGGGCAACGGATTCACGGGCTGACCGGAATCAAGCTTCATCTCCAATCAGGGGTCGCTGGTGATCCACGACGAAATACACCAGCCGAAGCGTTCCCTTGCTGGACTCGTCGTCGAGCGGCCGGCTTCGGCGGCGATACTTCGCGATGAGCTCTTCATCCTCTGACTCGCGAACGCGGGTCAAGCTGAGCCGCACGCCTTCGCGTTTGGCCCCCTCTTGCAGGAAGATATACGCCGCATGCGGGTTCTGCTCGAGGTTCTGGCGAGTCAGGCGTTCATGCATGACAAAGGCGATTGTGCCGTCCTCTATCACATGTGGCCGAGCGTAGAGGGCGACGTTGACGCGCCCCTCACGGTCGGCAGTAGCGAGCACTCCGGTTCCTCGAACATTCTCGAAGTAGCTTGCGAGATCCGTCATGTCATCCTCTAGGCTTGCAGATCACTTCCGCTCAACGCCGAGCAACTGGTCAGTGTGCCGAGAGCGCGTAGTCCTTGACGACCAAGCTCGCCGTCGCCTTTGCCGACGCGACAACACCCGGCAGCCCCGCTCCTGGATGTGTCCCGGCACCGACGATGTACAACCCGGGTATATGCGAGTCGCGATTGTGGGGTCGGAACCAGGCACTCTGAATCAAGGTGGGCGCAACCGAGAAGGCAGAGCCGTGGTAGGCGGCCAGATCACGCTCGAAGTCCTTCGGGGTGATGAAGTGCTTAACAACGACGTGCTTGCGCAAGTCCGGCATGTGCCGTTCAAGAGCCGTGAGGATCTTCTCCGCGTAGGCATCACCAATGCTGTCCCAGGCGAGCGGCGCATTACCGAGATGCGGCACTGGGCTTAGGACGTAAAAGTTGCCGCATCCGGGCGGTGCCAACGATGGATCGGTAATGGTCGGCGAATGCAAGTAGAGGCTGAAGTCGTCGGGAAGCTTATCACCCTTGAAGATATCGTCGAGCAGACCCTTGTAGCGTGGCCCAAATATGACCGAATGGTGTGCAATGTCGTACGGTCGATCCGTGCCGAAATAGAGCACGAAGAGCGACATCGACCATTCTTTCTTTTCGAGTTGCACCTGGGTGCGTGCGGCACTCCGATTGCCTTGGTAGAGTTCGGCGTAGGTGTGATGAACGTCTGCGTTCGAAACTACAAAGTCGAACGCTTCGCGCCGTTGCGCGCGGGTCGAAACGAGGTGTTTCGCACGGCCATTGACTGTTTCCACTGAGATATTCAAAACCTTGCTCGAAAGACGCAGCTCACCGCCGAGCTCTCGGTAGAGCCGGAGCATGCCTTGCACGAGCGCGCCGGTGCCACCGCGCGGAAAGAACACGCCCCAGTTGCGCTCCAGGTAGTGGATCAATGTGTAGATTGCACTCGTATTGAAGGGATTGCCGCCCACCAGCAGCGAGTGAAAGCTGAGCGCCTGCCGCACGTGCTCGTTCTCGACGAATCGAGCTACGGTATCGTAGACCGAGCGATCAGCGCGCAGTTGCGCTAGTGCCGGCGCGACCTTCAACATGTCGGTGAAGTGGAGGAACGGCGTCGCGGCCAGATCATCGTAGCCGCGTTTGAAGACCTTGCGGCTGTACTCGACGAAGTCAAGGTAGCCTTTGGCGTCGTTCGGATTGCGCTGACGGATCTGTGCGAGCATCTGCTCGGAATCGCCCACGTAGTCGAAGGTGTCGCCGTCGGACCAGATCAGGCGATAGAACGGCTTCACTGGAATGAACTCGACGTAGTCCTCGATGCGCTTGCCAGCGATAGCGAAGAGTTCCTCGAACGCAGCAGGAGCCGTGATGACCGTCGGCCCACCATCGAAGATGAATCCGTCGCGCTCGTACACGTACGCCCGCCCGCCGGGCTTGTCGCGCGCTTCGAAAATCACCGTGGAATAGCCCGCAGCTTGGAGCCGCAGCGCCACGGCAAGGCCGCCGAAACCGCTGCCCACGACGGCGATGCGAGTCTTGGTGCGATTCTGGGAAGCCGGTGCTGGTTCCATGCTTGTTTCTCCGATGGTGACGTTCGATAGGACCCGGCTCAAAGTGCTGCCTGTGGCCTTGACGGCGGTTCGAACCGAGGGTTCCGATACGCTTGCAGAAGGGGGGGGCCGCGTCAACACTTGCAAAGAACCGCCCTTGGCCGGATAGTCGTCGCGGGCTCCATGCCCAAGGTTCGAAACCGTGAAAGCCATCGTCATCGGATCGGGAATAGCCGGCCTGGCCTCCGCCATACGCCTGCAGGCAATGGGGCTCTCCGTTACCGTGTTGGAAGCCAATGGCTATCCAGGTGGCAAGTTGACCTCGATCGAACTGGGCGGCTACCGATTCGACGCGGGGCCCTCGCTATTCACGATGCCCGAACTCGTGCTCGATCTGTTTCGCGCCGCGGGTAAGGATTCGGCTAGTAGATTTGCCTTCAAGCGCAAGGAGATCGGTTGCCACTATTTCTACCCAGACGGCACGTTTCTGCGAGCCTTCACCGATCCAAAGCAGCTAGCGAACGAGGCCGAACGCGCTTTCGCGGTGCCAGCTGAAAGGGTGAGGCGCTATCTCGAGCATTCGGAAAGCGTCTACAACCTGGTCGGTCGCACCTTTCTCGAGAAGCCACTGAACCGCTGGGGCACCTGGATGACTGCGGGCGTGGCTCGGGCGTTGCTTCATCTCGGCCAATTCGATCTTGGCTCCACCCTGCACGAGACCAATCTGCGGCGGCTCAGGGACCCAAGGCTGGTGCAGTACTTTGACCGCATGGCCACGTACAACGGATCGAGTCCCTATCGTGCGCCGGGGATCCTTTCCATCATTCCGCATCTTGAGCACAACGTGGGTACCTTCATTCCCGAGGGTGGGATGATTTCCATTACCCGGAGTCTCTACGCGCTGGCCAAGGAGCTCGGGGTCCAGTTTGAGTTCGAAGCCCCTGTGACGCGCATCATCGTCGAGAAGGCAAAAGCATCGGGCGGTTTAGTTCGCGGTGAACACATCGCAAGCGATCTCATCGTCTGCAACATGGACATTGTCCCTGCCTATCGAAAACTAATGCCGGAGCAGCCCGCTCCTGAGCGGACTCTCTCGCAGGAGCGCTCGAGCTCGGCTGTCATCTTCTACTGGGGCATGCGCAAGCGCTACGAGAAGGTCGAGCTCCACAACATCTTCTTCACCAGTGACTATCCGGCAGAGTTTCAGGCGATTTTCGATGATGGGAACATCACCAGTGACCCAACTATTTACGTCAATGTAACTGCCAAGGACATCCCTTCGGATGCTCCCGAGGGTTGCGAAAACTGGTTCGTGATGGTCAATGCGCCTGCGAATACCGGCCAGGATTGGGACGCCATCATCACCCGGTTACGTCGTGATGTGCTCAAGAAGCTCGAGCATCATCTGGGCGAACCGGTTGAGCCGCACATCGAAGTGGAACAAATCCTCGATCCACGCGGGATTGAGCAGCGTACCTCGTCGCATCAGGGCGCGCTCTACGGCACGAGCTCGAATTCAAAGTGGTCCGCGTTTCTCCGTCACCCCAATACGGCACACAAAATTCGGAATCTCTACTTCTGCGGCGGCAGCGTTCATCCCGGCGGAGGCATTCCCCTATGTTTGAACTCGGCCAGGATCGCAACCGAGTGCATTCGGGAGGATTTTGGCCTCTGAGCGAGGCGACAGCTAGCGGTAGGAGATGACCGCTCCAGCTCGTCGGCGAACCCGTAGCCACACCGCTCTGTCGCGGGAATGGTGTCTCTCAAGCGCACTTTGCAGGCGAGAGGAAGCCATTCAGAAGCCGGTCCTGGAAATAGCTCAGCTGCAGCAAGTGAGAGGAGTCGCCGATACTTTTCAGCAGTTCTTGCCACGCAAGCGCAAAATGTTGTTCGACGATCGACGGACCCCGGTTGTCCAGCAGCTGAAGGAGGCGGAGGACCAGTGGCTCGGCGCTAGCTCCCGCGCGAACTCGCATGACCTCTTCGACGAGCGAGGACCAAAGGCTGGCATCGAGCTTCGGTGCGACCCAGGCCCAGGGCCAAGTGATGCGCCCGAGTCTCAAATCCTCTTCGACCTTGTACCGCTTGTCGATACTGAGAAGACTGCTGAAGTCATCCAGCATCTGCAGGGCAATGCCCATGGCTCGACCATAGCGTTGGATGGCATTGAGGGTCGGTTCGCTCGCGCCACCGAGCAGGGCACCGAGGCCAGCAGCCAAACCGACCAAGCTCCCTGTCTTTAGTTCGGAGCTGGCAAGGGCGATCGGCGCGAGCGCTTGTGGCTGAAACTGCTCAATGCGGAGGGCCAAATCGAGCGCTTGACCGTAGTGACACTCACGCAGCACTTTCGTGATCATGCGATAGGCAACGAGTCGTTGCTGCTCCGGGATCTGGATTCGTTCGAGCAGCTCGAACGGCCAGAAATAGAGCCAATTTCCTGCGTTGAGTGCTTGAGCAAGACCGTACGTTCGGTGCAGGGTTGGCGCACCACGTCGTAGGTGCGAGTCGTCCTCAATGTCGTCCACGATCAGCGATCCGGCATGAATTGCTTCAATGATGAGGGAAAGATCCGTCGGTAGGGTCTGCTCGAAGCCAGTCGACGCGATGGCAACGGCAAAGCTTGCCTCGAGGATCTCGGTGCGCAGCGCTTTGCCAGGGCGCCCCAAGAATTCCTTGAGCGGTTCCTGCAGTGCCTGAAGCCAGGTGGCATCCGGTAGCTCTGCGGCCGCACCATCACCCAAGGCTTCAAGTGAGCTTGCTGAAAACGCGGCGTCAAGGGCAGCTAGGATCGCAGATTGGCCAATGGTCATGTTCGTCAATCCGAGCATCATTCATGGCGGCGTACGGATTCTTACCGAATATTGCACAGGCTGCTCGCATCCCCGCAAGGGGAATTCTCTGATGCGAACCAACAGCTGAGGAGTAAAACGCTAACTTGGTGACGGCAGACCCTCACTTCGCTTGAATTCTCCCTCAATTGATGCTGAGTTGGTCCAAGAAGACCATGACCAGCGACAATAGCGTTGATCGATCTACGCTCTGGGAGTCTAGCCGGTTTCGGATCTGCCTCGCGGTCCTCAACATTTTCTACGCGGTCGGCACGGTTGGAATTCTGAGCAGATTCTCGGAGTACTTCGTTCGGCTGACCTTTGCCAATTTGGTTTTGACGGCGGTGTTACTGCTGGTCAACGCCAAAGGCTTTGGTCGAAGTGCAGCTGTCGGTTTTTCAGTTTCCATGGTCGTCGGATTTGTCGTCGAAGCATTGGGCGTCAAGACCGGTTTGATCTTCGGCGAGTATCACTACACAGACCGAATGGGGCCAAGGGTATTCGAGGTACCTCTGGTGATTGGTCTCAATTGGGCAATACTCATCCATGCCATCCACGCTTGGGTCGGCAAGCGACTCCGCTCTCGAACGCTGATGGCAGCGGTTGGCGCGACCGCAATGACCGCCTTCGACTGGGTGATGGAACCCGTCGCGATCCGGCTGCGGCTCTGGGTGTGGCAGGCGGACATGGTGCCCCTCAAGAACTACCTGGCCTGGTGGGGGTTGTCGTTCTTGCTGCTGCTAGCGAGCGACGCCATAGGTCCACGCCCGAACAATCGGCTGGCGCCCTGGGTATTTGGGGTCATGCTGATGTTCTTCGCGATCGTGGGGTCTAGGCTGCCATGACTCACCTGCAAACCTTGTTCATCGTCATTGCAACCTTCTGGGCGATGGAGTGGGTCGCCTGGGCCAGCCACAAGTACCTGATGCATGGGTTTCTGTGGGTGCTGCATCGAGACCATCATCGCGGACCCCGTGGGCGGCTTCAGCGCAACGATGCGTTCTTCGTACTGTTTGCGATTCCGAGTTGGCTATGCATCATGCTTGGCATGATGCACGCGTCTCCTACCTCGGTATCCATCGGCGCGGGGATCGCGCTCTATGGGTTTGCGTACTTCCTGGTGCATGAGGTCTTCATCCATAGGCGTCTGAAGTTCTGGCGCGACACGAAGAACGTGTATTGGCTCGCCGTGCGTAAGGCACATATGCAGCATCATAGACACGTGGACCGCGAAGATGGCGAGTGTTTTGGGATGCTCTGGGTTGCGCGTCGGTACATCGTTGACGCGCGGCAGGCACTCGGTCGGGGCACAACGTGAAATGGTTGTACCTAGCGCTTGATTCGGCAGCGCTCATTGGCCCTGTGGCATTGAGCTTCGATCGGCGCGTGGCGTTCTACCGCAACTATCGTTACCTGTTTCCTGCCATCTTGTGCATGATGCTGGTCTTCGTACCCTGGGACATGGCCTTTGTAGCGGTAGAGATCTGGGGGTTCGACGCGCGCTACGTGTGCGGGATCGCTCTCGGCAATCTGCCGATCGAAGAATGGCTGTTCTTTCCTGCCGTCAGCTACGCTTGTCTGTTCATCTACGAGTGCCTCAGGTACTACGTGCCGCGCAATCCGCTTGAGCGTTGGCACCGTCCAATCCTCCTCGCTATCGCCATGATTGGGCTGGCACTGGCGCTGACCCATCCAGCTCACCTCTATACAAGTCTAAAGGTTGGAACCGCCTCGCTCGCGATTCTCGGAGTTCTCTACCTGATGCGTCCGGACTACCTGGGGAGGTTCTTGCTCACGTACCTGATATCCTGGGTACCCTTCTTGCTCATGAATGGCGTTCTGACGGGCGCATTCATCGACGGGCAAGTGGTGTGGTATGCGCCAGCGCACATCTTGGGGCTCCGGATCGGCACCATACCCGTCGAGGACGCCTACTACAGTCTGATGATGCTGCTCTTGACTACAGTCACTTATGAGGCTTTGCGACGCCGCGTCGAATGCCGTCGCAGTTCCGGATGAATCATCGTTGCCGAGGAGACCACATCCCATGCCAGATGCAATTCTGCCGCAGCTAAAATCAGCCGTCGCCTTGCTTGCGACTGATGTCGAAGAAGCTTCCGCTCAAATCCGCAGTCTCTACAGCGAAAATCTGCGCTACGAGAATCCAATCCAGCGCGTCAACGGCGTTGACGCATTCTTGCGGCTTATGCGCCATATGGCGACCAGTTGGGCGCCATTTTCGATGGAGATCGACGAGGGGCTGGAATCATCCGAACGGATCCTAGGGCGCTTTCGGCTTACGTTTCGTCCGACGTTTCTGCGGCGCACCCTCGAGATCGAGGGCCTTACCCGCTGCGTCGTCGCTGACGGGCGCATCATCGAACAGCGCGACTACTACGACGCGATGAGCAGCGCGCTCGACGCTGTTCCCCTGGCGGGGCCCGTGTACCGCAAGATCATCTCTCAATTCACCGTCGAGTAGGCGTCGCACCCCGCCCGCACTCACTGCGAATCACCCGCGCGGATTATCCGCCGAGCCGCCTGGATGCCATGTTGCTTCACCGACGATGAGGCTGAGGCTCGGCGAAGGCGTCTTCTTTGTCGCGGTCCGAATCAACCAGGCAGAAATTGCTAGCGATGAAAGGACCAGGCCAATCCCCAGTGCTGAAGCCCACTTCTCACGTGCGGAACGGTTGAGGGCGGACGGGCAGTCTGCACACGAGAACGATCTGTCCACCCTCGCACCGACCGGAGACGCGGAGTCCCCACCAGGGATCGGGTTACGCGTTGTGGCCGTCATACCGATGAGATGGAGATGGGACGGCGCTCTGGCAAGATCCTGCGCACCGATTCTTCTGCACGTTCGACCGCCAGGTTGGGTCGGAAATACCTTCAGAATCCGACCGTGTTCCGAAAATGCGTTATGTTGACCTCGTCATGGACCAAGGGCTTAGTCTGAGCACCCCTGCGCTGCTTTTCCCCGCGATTTCCCTACTGTTTCTGGCATACACGAACCGGTTCTTAGTGCTGGCACAGCTGATTCGACAGCTACACGGCAACAACCGCGCCGAGGTTCACGGCATTGTCGTGCGGCAGCTCAAGAATCTCCGTCAGCGGGTCTTCTTGATGAAGGTGATGCAACTGCTTGGAGTCATTGCATTCATCCTGTGTAGCTTGTCCATGGTTGCGATCTTCCTCAGGTCCTTGTGGACTGGGGAGCTACTCTTCGGAGCGAGCCTAGCCAGCCTGACCGGTTCGCTTCTCGTGTCGCTATACGAGGTGTGGGTTTCGACTGACGCTATCGAGCTCGAGCTGCACGACCTCGAGAAATAGCCCAAGGGACGAGGGCCGCTCAGAGGCGGAACGACAGGCCAAGGAACGCCGTGTACGGTCGCACGTCCGAGGTCGTGCCAACGTAGAGCCCCAGATCGAGTTGTACATCGTTGGTCACGAGCCAGAGGATCCCGCCATCGACGGTGCCTGACCAAGTCGCTGCCGAGCCAGTCATGGGACGCTCGTAGTAGACTTCGCCAAAGGCCTTGATTGGCCCGAATAGCCGCGCCGTGAGGGCTGTGCACGGCACGAAGTGCAGCGCATGGCCGTCAGACCTTTCCTGTTGCTCCCAGAAGACGGAGCCATTTGCTTCCCAAGAGAGCCACGAAGCAATCTCTGCGCCCAGAAGCAGCATCCCGCCGCCTTCGAGCGCCGTGCCTGTGCCAAGCGGAACGGATAGGACGGGCGCAATGGTCACCCCCAGCGCACTGCCCGATGCGCCAAAGAGTCGGATTTTCGATCGCAGGTAGAGGCTTCGACCGGTGACGATGTTGGCGCCACCAAGCCATCCCGCACGATCACCGCGCTGGCGCATTGCGAGAGGGGCGTAACCGACCTGCAAATCGATGCGCTCGGTCAGGCCGAGCTTCAGAAGTACGTCCAAAAAATGGATCGTCGTGGGCGCACCGGCTGCGCCTGCTTCGTACATGGCCAAGCCGAGCTCCGACTGAACATGGCCGGCGGGTACCGTCGCAGGCGTATCGGTTCGATGGGGTCGGTCCGTATCGATTTCCGGCAAACAGGGACGCGGTTGGGGATGCGTCAGCGTGCCCGGTCTTGCGCAGGCAGCTGGCTTGTCAGGCGCATGCACGCCGGCGGGTTCGGCCAGGGCATCTGTCGGGGCGCTGTGATCCAGTGAGAGAACCATGGTGCGGCAGCTCGATGTCGGGGCAGAGGCAAGCTAGCGCGCGCCTCGCTCGGCGGGTAGCTCATCGGATACGGGCAGACTCCCGGGCGGCGGAACTAGTGGCCAGCCTCTCAGCGGCCCCTTGCCCATCTGCCGTGACAGGTAGTTGGCAGCAATGTTCGCGCTCTCCATGATGGTGAGCAACCCCGACCCCGGATGCGTGCCCCCGCCAACCCAATAGAGGTTCTCGACGTGCGGTGAACGTACCTTGGGCCGCAGTGGCCCGAGCTGAAGCCACTTATGCGAAAGGCTGAAGACCGCCCCGCGGTGCACGTTGAAGTCGTCGCGCCAAGTCTCGGCGTGGAATGTCTCCCGCGCCCGGATGTGCTGCGCCACATCCCACATCCCAACCTTGGCAAGCCATTCGGGCAACCTCTTTTCGAGTGTCGTCTTGATGTGTTTCCAATCGTGGTTTCCGGCAGTGTTCGGGGTCGGCACCAGCACGTAGATGCAACTATGTCCTGTCGGGGCACCGGCGGGATCGGTCACATTGGGATTGACCACGTAAAATGGTGGATCATCCAGCTCGGCGAAGCGATCCTCCAGTGCTGCACGGTCAGTACGGCGCGCTGCATTCGAGAGGTATATGAGATGATGTGGCAACTGGTCGTAGACCTTGTCGAGCCCCAGGTACAGCATGAAGGTGCTGCAGCTGTATTTGGCACGCTCCAAGGCGTGGTTCGATAGGCGCGTACCCCTGCGCCAACGTTCGTCGATGAGCGTCGTGGCTGCGTAGGGGAGGTCGGCATTGACCACCACCACGTCGGCCAAAAGCCTTTCACCCGTTTCTAGCTCGACCCCCACGGCGCGCCCGCTTTCTACTAGTACACGCTTGACCGCACAGGACATGCGGAGTTGGGCACCGAGATCCTCGGCAGCCTTCATCATCCCGCGCGACAGCGCTCGAAAGCCGCCCATGACGTGCCAGACCCCAAACTCGAGCTCGAGGTAAGGAATCACCGAGAACACACTCGAGCAGGTGGTGGGGTGAAGCCCCAGGTACTTGGAGGGATAGCTGAAGGCATAGCTCAGGCGGTCGTCGTGAAACGACTCGTCGAGGTGCCCATAGAGCGTCTGCCACGGTTTGAACCGGAGTGTTGGCAGGAGCCTGAGTGGGCTATAGTAGCCAAGCGAGTCTGCTGGATGCGCCATGAAGGTGCCGTACGCAACAGCGTACTTGTCGCGATTCGTGAGGAACCACCGGCGGTAGGCATCGCCCTTGCCTGGCATCAAGCGCTCGACCTCAGCCTCCATGCGCGACTGATCCCAGGTCGTGTCCAGGTGGGTGCCGTCCCAGAAGTGCACCCGCGTATTTACGTCGAGGCGCTTGAGCGTCACGTAGTCTTCTATGCGCAGCCCGCTGCGTCGAAAGATGCGCTCGAGCAACTGTGGCAACTGCATGATGGACGGACCGCTATCGATCTGGTACGCGCCGCACTCCCCGAAGGTGAGGCCACGCATCCGCCCGCCAGGCACGGCCTCCTTTTCGATCACAGTGACGATCGCTCCCATGCCGGCCAAGTTGATGGCTGCCGAGAGCCCTCCCGGGCCCGCTCCGACGATCAGTGCCTTCATGCCGCGATCTTGACTCAGTTGGACAAGAGACTGGCAGCGCTATCTGTCGGTGGTGGCGATCCTGGCGGGTGTCAAAGGCAAGTTGTCGCGGCCTCGAGTAACCCCTCGGCGCACGAGTCCCTAACCTGCTGAAAATTCGCGAGCAGATCCCCTGAGGCAGCCAATAACGCTGCCGGCCCAATGTCCAAACCGAGCGACCCGTTTGGGGCACTTTACATCGGGTGCGCCCGCCCCCATAGCTTCTTTCATGAGCACACGAAAGCTCGTCACCGTTGTAGCAGTAGTTGTTGGAGCTCTGGTCGCCACTCAGACCGGCCACGCCGGTGATAAGGCGGATCCCAAGGGCAACGTTATCGAATTTCTGACCCGCCCCAAGAACGATACTGGGGTCGTGGTGTGTGCCTTGTTCGACAAGAGCGGGTGGCTGACGAAGCCAGTGAAGCCTGCTTGGGGCAAGATCAAGGACAAGCGGGCTGCCTGTGTCTTCAGCGACGTGCGTCCCGGTACCTACGGAATATCTGCCTACCACGACGAGAACAAGAACGGAAAGCTCGACACTAACGTCGTGGGAATGCCAATCGAAGACTACGGCGCATCTCGTGATGCCCGTGGCACCTTCAGTGCGCCGAGTTTCGATGACGCCAAGTTCGAGTACAAGGGTGGCAAGTTGCGGATGAGCGCTCAGTTGAAGTAGCGCGATTGCATTTCATTCGGCGCTATCGGGTAGAATCCCCGTATCGGATTGCTCGGGCAAGCGTGTCTCTGCGCCGAAGTTGATGAAGTGGCCTGAGCGTTTAGCCTTGGTCTCGAGATAGAAGCGGTTGTGCTCATTCGGTGGCAAGACGTGTGGGATCCGCCCGGCCACAGTGATGCCATACCCTTTGAGCTGTTCCAGCTTGTTTGGATTGTTGGTCATCACGCGGATCGAACGAACGTCGAGCGACATCAGCATGTGCGCGGCAATTGCGTAGTCACGCTCATCGTCACGAAATCCGAGAGCGAGATTCGCCTCGACCGTATCAAGCCCCCCGTCTTGTAGGGAGTAGGCGCGGATCTTGTTGAGTAGCCCAATACCGCGACCTTCCTGGCGGAGGTAGAGTACGAGCCCCTCTCCGAGTTCACCGATGCGCATGAGCGCCGCTTCGAGTTGGTCACGGCAGTCACAGCGAATAGAACCGAGTGCGTCGCCCGTCAGGCACTCGGAGTGGACGCGCATCGGGACATCGGAACGGCCTACGATGTCCCCTCGAATGATCGCGACGTGGTCCTTCTCATCGCGGTTATTCCAGAATGCGACAATGTGGAAGTCACCGAAGCGGGTCGGCAGATTCGCGACGGCCACGGCGCGCACGCACAATCCGTGTTTGCCGAAACCGGCACATTCATGATTTACGTCACGGTTGACGATGTCTTGCAGTCGTTGTTTCACTTCGTTCATTCCTGTACCTCTTCGAGCAAGCGGAGCGCTAGCTGTTTTCCTGATTGCCACGCCGCTTGCACCCCGCCGCCTGGCGCAAACAGTTCCCCCGCGATCCCTAGGCGCCGCCCGCGATCGAGATCGAGCAGCAGGGGACCAGCGAGCTCGCACTCGGGACTCGTGCGTGCATGCTGCCAGAGGTGTGCCTGCCAGGTACTCGGTCGCGTTACCCAGGGACCAAGGAGACTTCTTGCATCGTCCAGTAGCCGCTGGGCCCATTCGTCTGCGGTGGTTGCCAGGGCCGCATTCGACCACGCCGGGCGGGCTTGAAGTACAAGCGCCAATTGCGAGGGAGTGTCGCGTTTTGCCGAGTCGTGAGCAACGAGCAGCAGCCCGGTCGACGTTTCGGGATACCAAATATCAAAGGACGGAATTTCCGCGTCCTCGGGTTGATACAAGGCAATGACTGTGGCACACGGCACGCTTGGCATCATCCGCAGCACTGCGCGCGCTGTTTCGCAATGTGGCAACGGGAATTGATCACCCATCAGAGCAAGAGCTTGGGGGCCGGCAAGCGCGAGCACGATGCTGCGTCCCACGAAGGAAACCGGCTTGCCTTGCTTGGTTGCCAGCACTCGAATTCCGTCGTCGACGAGTTCAAACCCCGTGACGTTGGTTTCAAGAGCTACGTCGAGGCCTAAGGCTAGTTGCTTGGGGAAGGCGCTGACCCCGTTTGCGTGGGCCATGCGACGCGTACCGCGGACAAACGCGTTCGGCTGACAAGGTGTGCCTGTGCCACGCACCACAGCCGGCCAATTCTCGCGCCAGCGACCAGGGACTTCCTGCAGGGCTTCAAGGAAGTCCTTCGACTGGCCGTGCAAGAACGCGAGACCATGATCCACGGATTGCCCATTGACTCGACGAGTCGCACAACGCCCACCTACCCCGCGTGAACGCTCGAGCAAGCGAACAGCCTTGCCAGCATTGGCAAGCACCTTGGCGCAAGAAAGTCCGGCCACGCCCGCGCCGATGATCAGCACATCTGAAGTCACGACCGCAGCATGCCACGCTATCGACCTGCGAGCTACATAGAGACTTGGCTAGTCCGTCGCGACCTTGTTACAATGGTGTCCCTCGAGCGCAGCGGCTAAGGCCCACAAGTCCACAGCTCGCTCGATGCACCCGAGCGTTTCGCCGGAGAGAGCAGCGGCAGAGACGGGCGAGAGGAGTTGCAGGCAGCCCCTTCTGGCTAGTTCGGCGTGGAGACGTAGCGCTTCCGTTGGTTCGGCGCGGCGCAACGGCCAGCAATCGACCAACCAAAGCCTGCCGTCCTGGGCGGTATTGAATCGCCGCAGTTCTGCGTCAGCCAGCACGACTCCCGCTTGTCCCACGGCGGCAAGCAGCGCACACATTTCCACGGCCCAACGCAGACGCACACGGGCGTCTGCGCGCCGTTGCTGCTTTACCTCCCGATGCAATGGCTGTCCGGACAGTTCCACCGCAAGGTATGGTCGCTGGTTGATCGTGGTTTCAGCCGCCACGATTCGACATAGCCCGGGCACCAGGAGGTGTTCGAGGGTCGCGATCTGTTCGGCGTAGCTCGCCCTGTCATCGTGCTCCCCGAATCGCACCAGCACGTCGCATTGCGTGCGCAAGTCCCAACCACGATACCAGCGCCCTGATGGCGGTAGCTCATTGTTCGAGCGAGAGCGTTCGAGGGCCACAGTACCGATGCGTGGCGCGTCGAGGGCCTCTCGCCAATGTGCGACGACTGCATGCTGTCCGTTGGTTTGACGTTCGGCGTCGAGAAGCTTCTTTGCGGGGCCATACTGCCCCGAGGCGAGTAGCGCAGCCACGAAGTCGAGCAAGGCCGAGACCTTGTCGCTTGCTCCAGGGAACGAAAGGCTTAGGAGCAGCTGTTGTAGCGTATCCTTGCGAGCCTCGGCATTCGCGCGCAAGCTTTGGCAACCCAGCTGAAAGAGGCGCCAGCGCGCCGGCTCGTGCAGCTCGAGCAAGCTCGATGGATGGACGTCGAGCATTAAGGTTACGCCCGCTTGCACACTGGGCCAATCGAAGTTCGAATCGGCTTGACTGTTCGACCCGCGCTTACCGCTGGTACCGTAGCGAATGACTTCGTACACGCAACGTAGCGGATGCAGCATGCGCCGCAAGATCTCTGGAAAATCGCCGAGCGAGCGATCGAGGGCCGTGCGGAAGGCGTCATCGTGCAGCATGGTGAACAGAAACACCGGTAGATCGCGCTCGGCGAATACCTCCACGATGAGTGTCACGAGTTGACGCATCTGCGCGATCGAGAGCTGACTGTAGTCAGTCTGCTTGAGCGCTTGTGTGAGGGCTGCGCCAGCTTGTTGCGGTGACGACGTTTGCTTGACGCACTCGAGGTAACGCAGCACGTATCCCATCTCGGGGGCAAAGCGGATGACGCCTCCAAGTAGGCGAACCGCTTCCGCAGCAGGTAGCGTCTGGGATACGGATAGCACGCGACTGCGCTCCACCTTCGCCAACAGGTGTTGGCAGACTCCGCGGTGTGCTGGTTCCTTGACGTCGTTGAGCAGCAAGTCTTCGGCAGCGTTAACGCGGAGCTTTAGGACGTTACGGTGTTCACGCAAGAATCGAAAATGGACCTTGAAGAGCGCCACCTCCTTTGGGGTCAGGGGCTCTTCGACCGAAACGGCCGGTGGTGGTACCGCCCGCGCTTGCGCCAGGACTTGAACGGGTGAAGCAATTGGCGGCGCAGTCTTGCCTTGTCGCTTTTGGCGGCGATGCTTGGGTCTCGGGTCGGGCGTCGTCGTCATGCGGCGCATATCAGCTCGAAGGGGGATCCGGCGTCAATGGGCTCGGATGGATTTCGACGCTAATGTGAGGAATTGCGCCACATTTTCCCCACATGGTGAGTCAGTTCCACTGCGCTAAGCGGCCGACGAGTCCCGTTCCTCGCACCATTTCGCGTCTGGTGTCGCGGGGTGACACTCGAGAAAGCCGAGCAAAGTGTGAATGCGAAATTGTTGCGTGCAGTAGTCACGCCGCGCTAACAAAAACAACGCAACGCGAGCTCTACGGGTTCATAGGCCGCAGAGGCAAGTAACATAGGTCGAAAGCGACGTGCGCGATGCCACAGTCCCAATGTTGTAGAGTTGCGTGCAAGTGGGGTTGCCATTGGCACCCTTGGTCGAGCACAGCGGATCGGCCGCAGTGATGCAGGTGGAGTTTGTTTCGAGGCAAGCCAATAGGGCAGTGCACGCCGTGGTTTCCCAGGTGGGCAAGCTGGCGCAAACATCGCCACCACAGGCACTACTCGAGAAGTCGCAGGCACCCGTGCTGCTGCTACCCGAACTGCCCGCGGCTCTGCCGCCCGTGGCCTTCGAGCCTGCAGCTCCAAACGCACCGCCCGTGGCTTTCGAGCCCGCAGCGCCCTGTCGACCGCCCGTGGCTTTGCCGCCACCCAGTCCCGATGCTCTACCGCCAGTCGAGACGCCACCCGTTGCTTTAGCACCGCTAACGCCGGCACCACCGATAGCTTTGGCGCCACCCGTGGCTTTGCTTCCTCCAGCAGCCTTGCCACCCGTAGCTTTGGCGCCACCCGTCGTGGTTCGGCCGCCTGTCGCCTGTCCGCCAACGTCCGTACCACCCTCGGAATTCGAACCGCCCGTGCTGGATTCGCTCCCGCCGGAAGTGGCTCCGCCCACTTCGTCGCCACTTGACCTGCCACCCTGCGCATCGGATCCGCCGCTGTCATCGGTGCTGCCACTCGCGCCGCCACTTCCGGCCGACGAAGTATCTGCCGGTATGCCTCCAAGCAAATCCACGCCTGAGGCACAGGCGGGGGTCACGAATAGCGAACCGATTGCGGCGCTCCAAAGGACATGTGACTTCATACTGAACCTGCTTCAATTCTTTCGTCTTGGTTCAAAAAGAAGACTCCTAACTTTACTCTACCGGTCATTTGCGTCAACTGGGACGAAAGCCTCCAAGCCGTTCGGGTGGCGAATTCGATCAAAGAAACACCAAGTCGAGTGCATTGGTAACCGAGGTTGGTCTGACGCGACTCACGCCGTCAACGCGACAATCTGTGGTGTCTCATGAATGACCTCGAGGGCCATGAATGCGGGAGGGGCGCTGCATTGAAGCAGAGCGGAAGGGTGCGTAGGGTCACGGTGGGACCTTGGTGCTCCACCGCTGAGGCTCAGGGGAGCAGCGGGCGACTCCACAGCACCGACGAACTACTCCACCAATCCACTTGCCGATCTCCTTGACGACACCTTCGATCCGGCGCGCATTCGTCGCTGTTTGCTGATATCCCCTTGTACGCGATCGAGCGTATTGTGGATGTCGACGGTCAGCAACAACGGTTCTACTTCTGGTAACTAGGCAGGCTTAGCGTCGGCTTCAATCTCTATTTCTCTCTTTGGACACCATCGCGCCAGCACCGTACGTAAGACCTCCGGGTCGAAGGGCTTCGTAACATGGTCGCTCATTCCCGCGTCGAAACAGCGTTGGCGTTCTGAAGCCATGGCATGGGCCGTCATTGCGATAATCGGAATTGTTCCGTCCACCTTGCGGATCTGCCTGGTGGCGCCAAACCCATCCAATACCGGCATTTGAATATCCATCAGGATGAGATCGAACTCCGCATCCGGAGTCAATGCCAGCTTTACCGCTTCCCGGCCATTGAGGGCATACTCGACGTGGAATCCATCGAGTTCTAGCATGTCACCAACCACAATTCGGTTAGTCTCGTTGTCCTCAGCGAGCAGAACGCGGCCACGCCCCAGCTTCTGCTGCATGGAGAATGATCGAGTGGCCTCTACGCCAATCGGGGAGTTGGTTGGCGCAAGCTGCGAGCCAGTATCGGCGCAGCCGACTGCATGAGCAATCGGAAGCGTGAAGGTGAAAGTGCTGCCCTTTCCGAGCACGCTCTCGACGGAGATTTCTCCACCCATCAATTCGACCAATCGCTTGCTTATCACGAGACCGAGGCCGCTGCCACCAAACCGACGGGTGGTGGAGCTGTCCGCTTGGCTGAAGGACAAAAACAGGCGCGAGAGGGCTTCGTCAGCAATCCCAATGCCAGTATCCTGAACCGCGAACTTCAGCAGCAGGTGCCGCTCACCTTGACCATGGAGACGAACGGACACGGAGATCGAGCCGCTTTCCGTGAATTTCACCGCATTGTTGGTCAGGTTGATCAGCACCTGCCTCAGGCGGAGAGAGTCTCCGACGAGCCTGGTGGGGATCGCCTCCGGTACGTCGAATTGAATGACGAGCCCCTTTTCCGTGGCCCGCTCAGTGACTATCCCTGCCACGTGGTCGACTACGCGGCGCAGATCGAAATCTGCATGCTCGAGCTGTAGCTTGCCGGCCTCGACCCTGGAGATATCGAGGATGTCGTTCAAGAGCCCAAGTAAGAGTTGAGAGGATTCCTGGATGCGAGTGATGTAGTCTCGCTGCTTCGCATCGAGTGTCGTTCCGAGCACTAGGTGGCTAAGCCCCATGATGGCATTCATGGGTGTTCGAATCTCGTGGCTCATGTTCGCCAAGAATTCACTCTTCGCGCTGTTCGCCTGCTCCGCCTGACGCGTTCGTTCCTCAAGGGCCAAATTGAGCTCCTCGAGCTGGACCTGCGCCTGCTTCAGTTCCGTGATGTCGGACACGAGGACGAAGAATCCATTAACCCTTCCATTCGTCAGATCCGGAATGTAGTGGGCCCACGCGTAGCTGGAATTGCCCTCGTGTTCGATCAGTCTACGCTCGAAGCGCTGAGGTTCCCCAGCAAGCACGCCGAGTACGTGGGGCTCGTTCGCCCGAAATTGTTCATCTCCCATGAGCTCCAACATGTGGCGGCCCCGTATCTGCTCAGCCGTGCGATCGAACGACTCAAGATACTTCGGATTGGCGAAGGTGCAGAGCAAATCCTTAGTCCAGTACCCCACCATTCCCGGCATGGCATCGGCGATCGTCTTGAGGAAGTGCTCATTCTCGACCAAGCGTTGTTCCGCCCGTTTTCGTTGAAGTACTTGCCAAAGGCCACTGACAAAAAGTGTGAGCTGCCTGGCGTCGTCCTCGAGATACCTTCCCTGCTTATTGGCGACACTCGCAATGGCCACCACACCGTGGGCATCGCTAATGGGTACACCCAGCCCGTTGTGGTAATCGTCACGACGTGCGGCATTCGAGGGCTGATCATGTGCGGGCGCCGACGGGTTGTGGAAGACCGGACGACGTTCGCGTAGACAGATTGCTTCAATTGTTGCGGATGAAGCGGATTCCCCCACCCGAGCGAACTCCGGCGTACTGCCGGCAGCCAGCGCCACAGATTGCAGCTCAGGATCGACGAATTGAAGTACAGCGCTTCGGCTTCCCGTGAGCTTCTTCATCTCATTGACGCCGAGACGCAGGATTTCTGACTCAGATTCGCCACTGCATTCGTGAAGCATCATCAATGCTCGCAGCCGGGTTTCGTCCATTCGCTGTCGAGTCTCGGCCGCTTTTATCGCCGTAATGTCCCGGAGGGTCCAGACCCGGCCAGCGGGTACCCCATCTAAGAATATCGGGATGAAGTCCCGCAGCGCAGTTCGCCCATTCCCAAGGTCGAATTCTTCGTCGTGAGTGGCCACACCAGCATCGAGAATTGCTCGGATACGACGGACTTCTGTTTCCGGATTCAGAAAATGCGTCGCCCAGTGGGAAATGAATTGGTCAGACGTGAGCCCTACCAGGCTTTCTATGCTCCGATCGCAATTGAAGAGTTGTAGCCAATACTCGTTCAGCGACTCAATGAATCCGGCAGCGCTTTCCACGAGCACCCCGGCATGAAGGTTGGACAGAATCGTCTTCTGTCGAACCATGTTCAGTCTCAACGCCACCTCCGCTTGTCGACGAGCTGTGATATCCATCCCAAACGAAACGATGTTCACTGCGCCGTTCTCGTCGACAAGCTGACTATTCTGCCAAACGATGTAGCGCTCCTCGCCACTTTTGGTCAAGATGGGGTTCTCGAACACGGCGGGGATGCCGCCCCCTTGATATCGAGCAAGCTCGGACCAAACGAGAGGATAGCGATCCTTCGGTACCACTACTTCGAACCAATTCCTCGCCTTCAGATCCTCTGGTGTATAGCCGGTGATCTCGGTTGCGGCGGGGTTCCATTCGCGGATCCCTCCATTGCAGTCCACTACGACGAGCATCGCGTTTGCGGTTCGGACCAGGCTGCTGGAGAACGCCATTGCGGCCTTCAAACGCGATTCAGCCAGCTTTCGCTCAGCGATATTCCGCGCGGTGCTCAGAATAACGTTGTGTCCGTTCAACTTGATGGGGCGCGAGCGAATTTCGACCGGCAGCGTGCTGCCGTCCTTGCGCACATGGAGTGTCTCCGCAATGACTTGGGGATCCGAGTCCTTCGGAGCGGTGACTTCCGTCGCGCCAATGCAAGGATCTGGTGTAGTAATGTCCGGCGGGCCAAGACGCATGAGCTCCTCGTGCGTATACCCAAGGCGCTCGCATGCTACTTGGTTTGCCTCGAGAAACCTGCCGTCGGATCCGACGATGAAGACGGCGTCACTCATGCTCTCGAAAAGCTCCTTGTACCGCGCTTCCCCAGCCAAAATTAGTGCAGCGGATCGCTGCCGGGTCCAAAACCACACGACCAAGAAGCCCATCAATACGAAGGACAGAATCAGCAGACTCATCGTCAAGGTTCTGGGCCAAAGTGACCGATAGAGTTCCGCCTTGTCCTGTTTGGCGACCATCACCCATGGCGTCTGGGGGATTGCGCGTGCGGCTCCAAACACAGGCACATTGCTGCAGTCCAGTCCTTCGAGAAGTCCGCGTGCCCCAAGAATCGCCTGGACTGCCAGCTTCTCGCGCGCAACGATCGGCATCCTGACGGTCAGTGGCACTCCAGCCTGGTGGCGCATCTCGTTGAGGAGAACCACCTCGTCACCGCGCCGTTCCACGAGAACCGTTTCTGACGTAGGACTTGGAGCAGGCCAGGTTCTGAGCAAGGGGAACAGGTAGGCCTCGGGATCGATTCGCAGCAGCATGATTGCCACCACGCGACTACCCTTGGCGTCCACCGCAATCATCGGCGCCACGAGGTCCAAAGAGAGTGGCTGCCCGGGTAGCGTCTCGTCGCGATGAATAGACGTGAACAAGGGAACCTGACTTCGCCGAGCCTCAACCATGTAGGCATGATCCGGCAAATCAGGAGTACCTTCCAGTCCGTGGCTTGACAGAAGGACTGAACCATCGGGGTCAAGTACCGTCACATCGACGTAGTTGTTCGTCCTGGCGATCGTCTGGAGCCGCCGCTGACAGCGGCCTCGCTCTTCCTCGGAGATCCTCCCCGAGAGAATCCAGTTTTCTACTGAGAGAGCCATCGCGGTGCCGTGACTGACCCCGAGGACGCTTGCCTTCTGGAATTCCAGCCAGGCCTTGATCTGATTGACCTTCAGATCGGCGACCATGAAGAGCCGTTCTTGCGCATCTTTGCGACTCTGCCCTTCTTGCAGGACAAAGGTCACCCAACCGACAAGACCAACGGCCGTTGTGGAGAGCAGCGCGAATACTAGGAACCACCCTGAAATGAGTCTCCAGAGCGATCGAACGACGGTGGCAACGGAAGACATGATTGCTGCGCCTGTATCCAACAGCTAACGGCCCACCTGGGCGGATAATGAAGACGGCCTTGGGGTCCGGATCCCGCCCCTCCAAACCCCTAAGTCAGGAGTTGCTCGGCACAGAACGCCCGGGAAAGCTGCCGGGACGGCTGGCGGGGCTCTTTCGCTGGGCATGGTCGTCCTGGTCCCGCACAAGTCGGAAACTCCAGGGAAATCGGCTGCAATCCCTCCGCAGCCCTTTCCTGCGCCGATGCCGATTAATCCGCGGGCTGTCCGAGACGTAGGCAACGAAGGGAGATGTCTGCGCAGTCGAGGGACTCGAGATCTTCGAGAAAGCAACTCTATCCAAGCGATCGGCGGCGTCGAGTGAAGGCGAGGGAATAGATGCAACCATTTCGGAACGAAATGCCCGGTGCAGGCACGAATGCAAGTCCGTCGTGTGCCTCGCAGATGCAGCGTGACTGTCCCGGGTACGCATCAGTCTTCCCCTGTCGTCAAAGCGAGCTGGGCGATTCCGACAAGGGAGTTATGGGTCAGGCCTGCTTCTTCGTACAGGCGTTGGATGCCGTCGAATCCGGTGTGCTCATTGGGTCAAAAAGCGAAGCCAGATATATCTACGCTAACGCCTACGCGCAGCGCTTGCTAAGTGAGATGCCCGAATCCCTATCGTTCCACCGACTTCTTGCGTCGGACCCCAATTCACTTGGGGAACCGTTCGAACCAACGACGGCCAATGAGTCTGCGACGCGCATGGTCGTCAAAGACAACAATCGAGCCGTTGGTCTGTGCCTCTACCAGAGTCGCACGCAGGTGGACCTGGTGATAATTCAGTTGAAAGACATCTCCATCGAGCGCGATTGCCGACAACTGGACGCGAATACGAACGACGCTCGAATGGTCACCCGTATCTTCTCGCAGCTGCGGCATGAGATTGGAAATCCGCTCAATTCCATCAAGATGAGTCTACAGGTCCTCAAGGAGAATCTAGACGACTTCCCGAAGTCAAAGATCCTCGCATACATCACGCGCTGCGTCGGTGAGGTTCGCCGACTCGAGCGGCTGCTTGCCTCCCTGCGCGAATTTAGTCGCGAAACTCGGCTCGTTCCCAAAGAACTCGATCTGAAGGGCCAACTGGGACGGTTCGCAGAACTCTCCCGAGCGCAATGTGAATCGGCACAGGTGGGACTGTCCGTCTCGGTGGACGAACGCGCTCGATTCGTTATGGCTGACGCTGAGGCACTCGACCAGGTATTGCACAATCTCCTGCTGAATGCCCTGCAGGCAAAGCGACAAGACTCCGGTAGGGTCATCGTGCGCACCCGACGGGGGATGCGACAGGACCAACTTGTCATCGAAGTCGAGGACGACGGGATTGGGATTTCTCGACACATGTTGCCGTTGGTGTTTCGCCCGATGTTCACTACCAAGACCGAAGGCACAGGGCTTGGCTTGGCACTCGTGGAACGGTTGATGAATGGTATGGGCGGAATGGTATCCATTGAGAGCGAGGAAGACCGCTATACTAGGGTGGTTCTCACACTGCTCGCGGGGGGCGCGGCATGACGGCGCGCGTCCGGCTACTCGTGGCGGAAGACGACGCATGTTTCCGCGAAGTTCTAGTAGAGCATCTCGCGATGCGCGGCTTCGACGCGCTGCAGGCGAATAATATCGAAGAAGCGCGCCATCTTGCCCAAGAACAGCACCCGGACGTCATCGTGCTCGACCAGCGTCTGCCGGACGGGGACGGTGTTACCTTAGCCCAGGAGTTGCTTTCAATCGGCCTAGTCACGAAGATCATCCTAGTTACTGCGCATGCAGAACTGGCTCGTGCAGTCGCCGCCACGCGAGCAGGTGTATTCGACTACTTGGAGAAGCCAATTGAACTAAGTGTGCTCGAAGATGCAATTCGCCGCGCTGCCAAGGCAGCTGCTGTCGAACGACAGTGGCTTCAGCCAGGACGCCGCAACGCGACCTCGACACCGCCGGTGCTCGTAGGAAGTAGCCAAGCCCTAGTCCGCCTTCGCGCGCAGCTCGAAGCCGCGGGGCGCGCCTGTCCGGCACCCGTGCTCGTTACAGGGGAAACAGGCACCGGAAAGAGCCTGGCTGCACGCCTTATCCACACCCATAGTCCGCGAGCTCGCGGTCCCTTCGTTGTCGTCAATTCTGCGGCGATCCCCGATTCGATGTTCGAGGCTGAAGTGTTTGGACATGAGCGCGGAGCCTTCACCGGAGCGAACGAGTCCCGCCCCGGCCTCTTCGAAACCGCTCACGGCGGCACGCTCGTCTTGGACGAAGTGGGAGAAATTCCACTTGCGGTACAAGCCAAGCTATTGCGGGCAATCGAAGAAGGTGTCGTTCGTCGAGTGGGCGCTAGTGCGGAACGTCCGGTGGACGCACGAGTCGTGGCAACGACCAACCGCGATGTCGAAGGGCTCGTTGCAAAGGGCGAGTTCCGTAGCGATCTCTACTATCGAATCGCGGTCTTGCGCATCGAACTTCCACCGCTTCGCGAAAGGCGACAAGACCTGCCACAATTGGTATGGACTCTACTGATGGACTTGGGTGCGGATCCCAACTCGGGCCCGTCCAAAGAGCTGCTCGGGCAGATAGCTCGCCATGACTGGCCGGGCAACGTCAGGGAATTGAGAAACGTGCTGCAGCGGTGGCTTGCCGCCATGGGATCGTCCGAGGGAGGAAGCGTCGAAGAGTTCATGTATCCACAGATGCCTTCGCGTGTCGGACACGTCGTCAATTCCAGGTCAACCCCCGCGATCAGTCCGTTGCGCGACGCAACCATCGCGTTGGAACGCAGCGCCCTCGATGCATTCCCTTCCCTTGCCGATGCGGAAGCGCATCACATTCGGCAGGCCTTGGCTCGGGCGAACAATAATCGTACGAAAGCTGCTGATATCCTGGGGATCTCTCGTGCCACGCTGAGACGCAAGTTGCGCGAACGGGTCGGATCATGACAAATGCCATTCAGGCCAAGGGGAAGGGTGATCAGTTGAATTCGGAGGCAAATGTCTCCGAGGCTCGGCTTCGGATCCGCCCGTCGTCAAAATACACTCCCGGAAACAAGCCCATCGTTCTGGCAGTTGGCAATAGTCCGGTGAGGGAACTGGCGGCCTACCTCGACCGTGACCGAGTCAGCGTCAATTGCACGCTTTCAGCATCCGCAGCAGCCGAAAGTGTGGCGCTTCTAGCATGCGACTTGTTGCTAGTGCACGTGTCAGCCTTCTCCCAAGACCAGGCGATTCTCGAGGTTCCCTGTAAACAAATCGTCGCCATAGGTAGCACTCACGAGATCGATTCACTTCTCGTTCGTTACCCGGGGCTGATCGGACTGACTGAGGGGGCGTCGGCAACAGTGCTTGCTGCTTCGGTCATGCGCGTTGCGGAACTCGTTACTCGGGGAGTGCCCGACGCGAGCGGCAATACCGAGCACTCAGCGACGGTATCACCGAATATCCAGAGCGAGCTTCTGCGGCACCTCACTAACGAAATTGCCAATGTGATGATGTCCCTGCAGCCGTCGCTATCGGCGCTTGAAGACCTTGCCCAGAACGAATCTCTCATCGTCGAGCACGCCAATGCAGTGAGTCAGACCTACCATCGCTTGGAGCAGTATGTCCAGGACATCAACACGTTGGTTGCACAACCGATCCAGGTTGGGTCAGTTCTGCCGCTCCCGATTCTCGAGGGATTCATCGACGAGTGTATTGTTCGTGCATCGCCCAGCGCGACCTTCATCTCGCGGCTCGCACCGGAGCTTTGGCCCATCGGAATTGGCGCGGCGGACATTCGAACGCTGTGTCAGAAGCTGTTGGATAACGCATTCGCCGCGACTTCGCGTGGTGGATCAGTTCGACTAGACGTGGACAATGTGCGCTTACCCGCTGTGGCTGCCTTGGATCTACCCGTGGGCGACTACCTGCGCATTCGCGTGACGGATGATGGCGTTGGAATGTCGGAATCGACCCTTCGAGTGGCCAAAGAGCCCTTCTTCACCACTTGGGGAAGGAACGCCCACTGGCGTGGTCTGGGGCTCACCCAAGTTGACGCCATTTGTCGCCGTGGCAAGGGCGCTTTGCATCTGCAGAGCGCCCTGGGGCGAGGAACCGTGGCTACGGCCCTACTGTGCCGCTTGGAAGGCAGCGGCGCGACGTCGCCGCCCTCTCGAGGGTGTGGTGCGGTGGTTCCTATATCCCGTTTTCTCGTCGTCGACGACGAGCCGTTGGTGCTCGCGTCACTTCACCGCGGACTGACTCAACTTGGACACACCGTCCACCTGGCACAGGACGCCCCCACCGCCTTGGCGCTCCTGGAGGAGGGATCGCCGTTTCAGTTCGCAGTCATCGATCTTCATCTGGGGCAGACCTCTGGATTTGACCTGGCGCGCGAGATACGGCGTCGACATTCAGAGCTTCACTTGGTCCTCACCACCGGGTTCCATTCCGTCGAGTCTTCGGCGCCGCCGCCTGATGGGTTACAGCAGCGGATGGATGTGCTGCACAAGCCGTTCGACGTGGGCGCACTGCTTTCCCTTCTATCGCTCAGGCAGGCGTTGTCGACAGGACGGTAGCAGGTGCTCGTCGATATTGAATTGGATAGTGCATTGCGTAGTCTCGTGGAGCCGCACGTGAAACTGAAGGATCAGGTGATTCCGACACTTCAACCAGCGCTGCCTACGAACTGCTATCGTTCAGAATATGCTTGGCAACACAGCTATGAACGTTCATTGATGAAGCGCGCCAGGGACTGGATCGGCGGTCAGCGCGATGAGCTCATAGGAGCATCTGGTTTACTCAGTGAAACTCTGTCGAATGCCTACGTTCATGGCAATCAACGCGACCCCTGTCGCCCGATTACCGTTGAGTTGTTCGTCGGACAGCGTGGATATCTCCTGCGCGTTGCCCAGAGTGGGCTGGGATTCGACTACAGAGAGGTAGTTGGTAGGTATCGGCGCCGCGCGCATTACTACAATATTGGTGGCAATGGAATTCGCAAGCTAGATACCAACCAATACTTCTGCGCGTTCTTTGGCGATGACGGCCGCGCCGTTCATCTCTGGTACCGTTCACTACCATGAGCGCCCATTGCCGATGACGAACTGAATCGGCACTTGGTACGCAACCCGCCTACTACTCTCAGCAATGGCATCGGCTAGGTACGACGAAATGGCCTCGCGTGCCCTTGACGAATCCACTGCGCCAGCTGCAGTTCGTCTTCGGGCAGCGAGTCGAACTCGACCCACGCGGTCCCCAAGTGATCGAGAGAGTGCGCGTCGCTTCCAGCCACGGCTGGCACACCGATTCGGGTAGCAAGGTCTAGGGCGAGCATCGAGCGACGCCCTGTCGTAATGTTGCTGTAGATCTCTATCGCGTGGACATTCGTTGGGGCCTCTTCCCAACGACGCGGTTCCTGGAATGGATGCACCCACATGGCGCATCCACCCACTGCATCGACGCGACTGGCAATCTCCGTAATCGTCTCCCCGCGATGCCAAATGACGGCCGCTGGCGCCCCAATCGCAATTACGTGTCCGTCCTTCGCCGTAATCTCGATGCCGAAGAACAGTCGCTGTTGCGGTAACAAGTGCTGCAGACGAACGATCTCTTCGGGCATCCACTGTGCGTCGTGTTCTGTGATAACGACTCCATCGAGCCCAGCCTGCAGCATTCCGCGACCGAGCTCTTCGGGAACGAGAAACTCCGCGCAGTTGGAGTATCGCTGCGTGTGCACGTGCAAATCGACGCGCGGCACGGAGCTACCGTGCGTGTGGCGCGAGGTTCTGCATGGCTTTTTCGAGCTGCATCTTGGCCAAGCCGACGTTGCCGTCGGCTTCCAGAAGCAGGGCACAATGAATATGGGCACGACCGGCTTCAGTCACCTGAAAGTCCGTGTTCTCGTTCAAGCAGCGAACGAGAAGGATTGCCCGTGGCGCATTGATCGAGACGAAATTGCCCCGTCCGACGTTCATGATATCGGTGGCCTTCTGGGCCTTGAGGAGCACATCGTTCGCCAATGCCCCGATTTCCGCAATTGATACTCCAGCGTTGGCAATACTGGCAATCATCTCACCATCGGGCGTAAATACGCCCGCAGCCATGAACCCTGATATGTCTTGCAGCTTCTTCAATACGTCTTCCATTCCTGACATGCTGTTCTCCTTCTTCCCTGTTTTCTCTAGTCCAGATTCGAAATGCGGGGCTGACACTGCTGACGCGGGTTCAGCCGCGACGCCTAGTATCGGTGGTTCGTCCAGGCCGAGGACGGCGCGCGCTAGTTGACGGCGCTCGGGTTCGTCGCTTTCGGCGTCGTCGCGTAGTCGCGCTGATTCCATCAGTAGGAAATTGAGTCCCTCGGCAATTCGCTGATCGCTCGCACGCTGGTACGGCTGCAGAGTGATGTCGGGGTTGTCCCAAGTAAGCAGTCGCAATGCGGCATCACTGCCATGGGTAGTTCCTTGCGTTGCGTCGATCAGCCGCCCGTGCTCGAGCCAGAGCATGCCAGTGCGCCCTGTCGAAGCGCGCAATCCCAGGCAGCAAGTCTTCTGCTCCATCGCCACCAGTTGAAGGAAACCGGGTAAGCTGAATGCAGGCAAGAAGCCGTCATTGAGTGTTGCTTGGGCGTCGGTATTGTTGCGCAGTACCTCGAAGACAGCTGCGACCAAGGCGTCCAGATCGAGTGGCTTATGTAGGATCCGTACTGCACCAAAGGTTCGCGCGCTGCGTTCGAGACTTTCGGAGAAGAAAGCACTCACGAGTATGAATGGAACGCTTGGATACAGCTTTCGACTCGTGAGCAGCAACTCGATTCCATCCATGCGCGGCATGCGAATGTCGGAGACCACGAGTGATGGGTTGTCCTTGGCTATAACTTCCAGGGCACTCGGACCATCAGCCACCGTTATGGTGCGAAAATGCTCGGCATACCGCGCCAAACCGTCCGCCACGCTCAGGCGATAGACTTCTTCGTCATCGACGATGAGAACCAATTGTTGGGCTCCTGGCGCCACCATGATGAACTACCAGAGCAAGACTCATGCCTCAATCTGCGAGCTGCCTAAGCCCCGGTAACTCCACTGGGATTGCCGCGCTCTGGACCATTCTGAACCAGCGTGGCGGATCAGAATGAACCGCTGAGTTCAACGTGAGCCGATTTGGCTCACTCGCGCTCTTGCTTTTCTCGTGCAGGGCAACGAGCGAAAGGGAGAGCCTGCTAGATCACGACTTCCTTGCTTGTCTCACTCGGCGTGCACACGATGTAGAATGTCGCGTCATTCGGTCACATGTGTCGGCAGTGCGATGGTAGTGGAGATGGACGAGAGCCTGACCCCGCCGGGCATGGCCCTCGAACTGCACCGTGTGACCTACGACGCTGAAACGGTCGCCTTCTGGTTATTTGAAGATGGCACCGTGGCAAGTATCGAAGAAGTGGCCGTCGCGTAGATTCCGCATCAATTGCCCGTGCATGGCCTCGCGGCTCGGTTCAGAATCCCGCCGTGAAGTTCCGAGACCTCCCGCCAGCTCTGGCCCCGCTTGTCATAGGTTCTAGTATTCTTGTTGGCCTTGCTTGTGCGCGTCGTGGTTCCCTCGACGTGACTGCACCCCACGCAGCCTCGAGTGTGGCGGGTTCGACGTCGACAGTGACGCCGAGCATCACAGCCGCAGCAATTACTCCGGAGCCTGCATTGTTCAATGCCCCGAACGCCGCAGCCCCAGCGACCACGACGGCTATTGCCGAGTCCAATGCCGTCGAGCCTGCGCCGCAAGGCCCTTTACCACGTCGTACCGACCCCATCGGCATGCTGTTCGTGCCTGGCGGCGAGTTCACGATGGGGCTCGATATCGGTGGGGAAGAGGACGAACATCCAGCGCATCGCGTGGTAGTAAAAGGCTTCTATTTGGACCGACTCGAGGTGACGGTGCAGGACTACTTGGCCTGTGTCAAAGCGGGGGCTTGCCGCCTGTATCGCGAAGACGCGGCGCGCTCGTTTCACGCTGGAGACGATGCCAAATTTCGCACACCGAAACAGCCCATCTCCGGCGTTTCATGGGACGATGCAGTTGCTTATTGCAAGTTCGTTGGTAAGCGCTTGCCGCATGAAGCGGAGTGGGAACGCGCAGCCAGTGGCGATGATCGGCGGCGCTTCGTTTGGGGAAACGCGAGTCCCGATCCCTTGCGCTTAGGCTGCTTTATGCGCGCCGTGGGGCCCAAGGGGCAAACCACTTGCGAAGTGGGCTCTTTTCCCGAGGGCAAGGGGCCCTATGGGCATCTCGACTTGGCGGGCAATGTCTGGGAATGGACCGCAGACGACTACGATCCCTATGCCTACCGCCGTGCCACGGCAGGCGAGGGCAAGCCGGGAAGTTGTGAGCAGATCCTAGCGGCTCAGAACGAGATCCGTGACAGCGGTAGGCATGGATTCACTGGTGCGAATCCTGTCCCGACCACCTGCGAGAAGGTCCTGCGCGGCGGTGCTTTCAACTATCCAGGACCTGGTTTGCGCGTGACCAATCGGGTTCATCACCCAGGCGGCTGGCGCATGCTCGTCGCGGGTTTTCGCTGCGCCATGGATGGCGCGAGTGATGCGCCTGTGGATCGAGCCGCTGACGCCAAGTGAACGTGGCCGTTGACAATCGTCATTGGCGCCAATGGATGTTTCTGATTTGTTTCACAAGACGCACCATGTGTCGGGGGCATCGTTTGGTGATCCATATCGCTGGCCGTCTCCAATCGGATTGCGTCGCGGTCACACAACACCTGCCCAATCCTCGGGCTTTACCATCAGGCAAACCCCTACCTGCCGATCGGGGTTAATCGGAGGGCGGAGAGGCAAGGGGCGCGGATCAGCCTGATCTCCCCTCGCCTTGACGATCGCAGGAGCTTGGCTATCAACCAACGCGTGCCTCTAGCAACTCCAGTCGTCGCTGCGCCAAAAGGTCGCCCACCAAGCCAACCTGTCACGTCGACCCGCTACCAACGTGAGCCATTTGGCGTTCTGACCGACGGGCGTGCGGTGTTTCGGCATCGTCTGACGAATTGCCACGGCGCTTCTGTAAGCTTCATCGACATCGGAGCGATCATTACCAGCATCGTCGTACCGGACGGTGATGGACGGCTATCCGACGTAGTGTTGGGTTACGATACCCTCGATGGTTATCTCGCCGACACCTACTTCCTTGGGGCCGTAGTTGGGAGATACGCGAACCGCATCGCGGATGGGGACCTCACCATCGATGGGACACGCTATTCACTGCCGCAGAACCAAGCTACGAATCACCTGCACGGTGGTCCTGACGGTTTCTTTCGGGCATTGTTTCAAGCCGAGCCCTTCGAAGACGCAGATGCTTCGGGAGTAACATTGACGCACGTGAGCCCCGACGGCCACGCGGGCTACCCGGGCGCGTTGTCGACTCAGGTAACTTACCGCTTCGACGACACGATGAGCTTGTCGGTCGAGTACCGCGCCGAGACGACGCGCCCTACCGTGGTCAATTTGACGCAACACACCTACTTCAACCTGGCCGGTGAGGGTTCGATTCTCGATCACGAGCTCCGACTGCTCGCGTTCGAGTACACGCCCACCGATGCGCGCGCCATCCCGACGGGCGTCATTGAGCTGGTGGACGACACGCCGCTCGATTTCCGCACCGCCAAGCGCATCGGTGAGCGCATCGACGTGCCACACGAACAGCTACAGCTTGCTGGTGGCTACGACCACAACTGGGTCATCGCGGGCAGGGTGGGTGAGCTGCGTCTTGCTGCCGAACTCACGTGCAAAGCATCTGGTCGGCGCATGACGCTTCGCACCACGGAGCCCGGGCTCCAGTTCTATTCGGGCAATTTCCTGCCGCGCGATCGGTCGATCGAGAAGGCGGGCAAAGCCTACGGTTGGCGCGATGGCTTGTGCCTCGAGACGCAGCATTTTCCCGACTCGCCCCACCAACCCACATTTCCGAGTACCGAGCTGCGTCCCGGCGAGACCTACCGGTCGACGACGCAGTTCTCGTTCTCACGGTTTTAGCGCCCAGGACCTATCGAGCACTGGGCCCACCGAACCACCCGCCGCGACAAATGGCGGCTTTTCTAGCAGCAATCCCAGGTATTGCGCAGGAAATTGGCCCGATTATCGGCTTATCGGTTATGTCGGGGGCTCGCGCAAACGATGCGACCCGTTCTTGTACTCTGTGCGCTGCTGTCGGTCGGCTGCGACGCATTTCGCGAGGAGCTTCCTGGGCTCTTCGCGGCAGCACCGCGGCATGCAGGCGAGCCAAGTTCCGAGCCGAAATCACCGAATCGGCTCCCGCAGCTGGCGCGGCAACTCGAGAGCAAGTTCAAGCCACCGTCAATGCCTGCTGCGGCAAAAGAGAACGATTGTTCGGGTACACTGCCGCTTGAGGCTGGCAATAGTGACGCCAAGCGACTGGTACTCGCCAATGTCGACGTCAGAACCCAAACCAAGAACCTGATCTCGCGTCGCGTTTCGGAGCGGCTCGAGTCAGGAGAGCTGGCATTGTTGGCGACGCTTTTCGATACCATCCCGAATGACCACTCACCGGGCACGCGGCGCGACGTGCCAGCAGCAGCGGTGTCGCTCACCTCGGAAGACCTCGGTCGCATCCAGAAGCAGCGCTACCTGGGCGTCTTCTACATTACGGACTACCAAGGACCCGCGTTGATCCTGCGCGTTGGCAAGATCCGTCGCGAATGGTTCGAGGGACACGTGAGGGCGAAATTCGTGCTCTTCGATGCCGAGCAAAAGACTGCAATCTGCAGCGCGAATTTGCACGTTGCAAACGACGCAAAGTCGGCACCGATCCGTTCTCGATTGCAGTCCGAAACACGCGGTCGATTGGAGCGAGAACTTGGCGATGCGCTACGCGTTGAGGCCGAACGCAGTCTCGGCCGGAACGCCCTGCAGCTGGAGTGGCCGGACTCGGCAATCACGAAGGATCGGTAGGGCAACGTCATTGCGGACATCGAATTGGCAAAGTCTGCTTGTTGACCCATGCGTGGGGTCGTCACTAGGGCAAGACTGGGAGCGAAAGGGGACTATGCAACCCGCAACCGCTGAGGATCGTTGGATCTTGATCCGTAAGCGAGCACCGGTCAAAGTTCTCATGATTGGTCAGGATGGTTGACGAGCCGGCACCGCGACGAATCCCTTAGGTGGCGACTAACATCGGTTGGGAGTAAAACGATGTGATGTCCAAGGAGCCGGGCACGCCCCCCACAGGAGAGACCGTGTCAGCCACTATTGCGCCCCAATCGCGACCCATAGAAGCCAATGAGCTGGACGATGGCTGGGGCGACGAACCCATCGAAGCGAGTCTCGCCGCGGTTCACACCGACGCTCCGCGTGAGCCAGCGGTAAGCCACACCGCCTCACCAGACTCGTCTGTTGCAGTTGGCGTCGCCGTTGGCTCGTCCGCTGACTTACCCTCAACCGGTGAAGTCGCTGCGTCCCAGCTGCCATTGGCAGAAGCGAAACGCATCTCGTCGATTTTGCCACAGAGCCTCTCGCCTGTGGTTCTCTCGAATACCGAAGGCAGTGGTGGTGCGAAGTCGGTCGACGCGATCGAGTCTACAGCGACTGTGAAGTTGACTGATGTCGCCACGAAGATAGCTTCGGCAGAAGCCAAGTCTGCTTCTGCCAAGCCCGCTTCCGCCAAGCCTGCTTCCGCCAAGCCCGCAGAAACCAAGCTTGTGGAAACCAAGGCCGCAGCAGCGAAAGAGAAGCCGAAACACTCGATCAAGAGTCACCATGCCGGTTCGCGTCTTCGCAACAGGCTAAAGAGTGGGTATGTCATATTCCCCGTTGCCGTATTGGCAGCAGGAATCGCGCTGATTGTGTTGCGCCCGAAGCAGCTTGTCGAAGTCAAGCCGAGTCCTGCGCAAGCGCCGGCTGCGGCTGCACAGGTGCCGGCCCAAGCCGTGCCCCAGGCATTGGTGACACCCAAACAGGAGGTCGAACAAGCCACTGCATCTGCCAATGCGGTGCCCGTAGACTCTGTGGGAGTTCCACCGCTGGCCACGGCAGCGGCTTCTGCGGGCCCCCTGCCTAGCGCATCTGCGGCCAGTGGAGAATCATTTGTGGACGCGTTTCACAAGAATGCCGCAAAATCGAACGCCAAGTGGGCGGAAGTCAAGGCCACTGGAAACGCGACGGACAACGGTAAGGCAGGCACCGCCAAGCCCGTGGCCGCCAAACCGCAGGCGGCCAAACCCGGGTCACCTGGGCAAGCCGATCCCCTGGACGTGCTCAAGCGCCTCGAGGAGGCGCGCAAGAACAAGAAGTAGTCGCCCGTTTGCTTATTGTGGTCCAAGCAGGTTACGCATGTAGGAGCCGGGCACCGGCGGTAGACCGAGCATTGCCGAAACCGCGTTGGCCGCATCGGCGTTGCGGACGGGTTGAGGCGTCACGGAATAGCGCGGCCGAACGAGTTCTGGATCGCAGCGCTTGGCACTGGCAATCGCGTAGATGTCACTATTGGGAGTGAACCCTGGACCTACTGCGAAGAACGGGATCTGGTAGTCCCATATTTCTGTGGGATCACCGTGGCCGCCGGTGGTGCCGCCATGATCTGCTGTGACCACCAAGCCAAAGGGCGACCCGGCGTCGTTTGGACTAGCGAACCTGGCCAATCTGCCGATCCAAGCGTCGACGCGATCAAGCCCTTCATACCAAGCTTCAGTGCCCCAGCCGTAGCTGTGCCCCAAGGGGGTGTCCATGTCTGCGATGTGAATGAATGCGAAGTCGCACACTCCGCCTGCGAGGTCGGTTTCGGCGGTCGAAATCAGTTGTTCGGTATTGTCCTCGAGAATGACGACGCGATCGAGCTTGTTTCGACCATTGTCAGCGCCAACGCTGTCGACGGCACCATTTTGCGCGTTGTAGCTGTTGGAAAAGGCCATGAACTTCAGCTTACCCGCATACATGCAGGTCTTCTTGCCGTGATCGTGTGCCACGTCGAAGATGCTGGAGACGTATTTGAGCGCCGGATTTCCCGAGTTGTGCAGGGTATAGCTAGCGTCCACGACGCCGTTGATTGTAAATCCGTGGTGGACATCCGCCGGCAGATCTAGGTCGCGTTCCACGGGGCGGCCAGTAAGCATGCTCGTGTGGTTGGGCAGAGTGTAGTTGTTTTCGTAGTCACTGCGTGCATTGAGCGTCGACGAGCCTGTCTTGCGCAATAGGTCGAAGCTCGGCAATTTCCCCTTGTTGAATTGCGCCATCAAGTACCTGCCACCAAGGCCATCGATCGAGACGAGTATGGCCCGTTCGACATGTGGCTTCGGTGTCGACGCATCCGCACTCGCGTCGGTGAGCGTGCCTGCAGCGGCGCTCGCGTCGGTGAGTGTCGACGCGTCTGTACTTGCGTCGGTGAGTGTCGACGCGTCTGTACTTGCGTCGGTGAGTGTCGGCGCGTCTGTACTTGCGTCGGCGTCCGTGGGCGCTGCGGCGTCCATATCCGCGTCACGGGGCACGCCCGCGTCAGGGACCGCCACTTTGGGCGTGCTGCTCAGGCGAGTGATGGTCTTGGACTTGGAAGTCGAGAGCCGCTCCTCGCAACTCAGAGCCGCCAACGAGCAGACGGACAGGAGCAGCAACATTGAAGGCAGGGCCCAACGGAGTGAAGTTCGAAGTGTTCGTAGGTGCATCGTCAAGGGCCCGTTCAACGGAGGCAGTCGCGTCAGGATTCTCCAATGGCTCATCCTAGCCCAATTCTGCAGAAATGGCGGGCGCCCGTTCGGTAGCCCAGTCCCCTCAGGGGCCAAATGCGGCGGATCCGTCACGATCTACTGAAGCGCTGAGCGCCGCCCAACGCGTAGACGCGGGTCTGGCTTTCCGCTTGGGTCAACACGAGACGGCAGCCTGGCGCGAAGCCTTGGCGGGCCGCGCCCGCCCTGAGGCTCACCGCCAGGCCTTGCCGAGCAGCAGCGCAGCCGAGGGCAGGGGAGCCAGGCAACTTGCCTCCTAGTTTGGAAAGGCAGACGAAAAATCGCTCGGGTCGTTAATGCTTTGGCTCGCTGCCGCGTCCTAGCAATCGGATCAAGGGACGCAGCTATGACCAATGCGACAAGTGACATCTCGGCGACTAGAACCGTGGGTGCATTCCTCAACCGTAGGGCATGCTCGGAGACACTCTTCTGCGTTCTCGACCGCGCGTTCGAACAGCCCGAGAAACCCAAGAATCGGAAACTCGAGGAGCGCGCCTGTTCAACCTTGGCCGGAGGAATCATTGGTCGGGGCTACCAGTGCGGCATGCTTTGGGGCGCAACGCTCAACGCTGGGGCGCAAGTGTATCGACACTGTGGCAATGCTGCGCAGTCAGAAGCACAGTCAATCATCGCTGCAGAAAGGTTGGTAAAATCCTTTCGGGCGCGTAACTCGAGCACCAATTGCGCCAAATTGACCGTACCAAACATTGAGGCGGCGGGCATGACCTACTTCTTCTTGAAAGGAGGGCTCATTCGCTGCCTGCACCGGGCCGCCAACTACGCTCCAGCAGCGTTCGATGACATAGCGTCCTGCCTTTCCGAGCAACCCACCAGCGTGCCCTTCTCTCCGATGAGTTGCTCGGCACTACTCGCGAAGAAGGTGGGCGCAACGGACCAGCATACGGTCATGGTGGCAGGATTTGCCGGCGGTATTGGGCTTAGCGGTGGCGGTTGTGGCGCCCTTGGAGCTGCAATATGGCTGATTGCAGTGAACACAATCAAAGAGGGTATCGACAGTAATCTCTGGGAATCTAAGCTATTCAGAGCTCGGGCAGATGCTATGATCGATAGTTTTCTTAGGTGTTCAGGTCATAGATTCGAGTGCTCTGACATCATCGGGCGGAGGTTTCAGTCTGTCGACGACCACGCCTGCCACCTGCGTGACGGAGGCTGCTCGGAGATCATCGAGACGTTGGCGGTGCGATGTGCGGCGTCGATATCTCCGGCCTCGCATTAGGAGTGGCGGCGCTTAATCCGTCTCGCCACAACTATAAGGCAGGTGGGGTGCCCTTACCGCGCCAGAGTCACCTCATCAATGGTCAACGTCGCGGGTTCAACCGTGCCGCCTGTCTCGGAATTGACGATAATTCCTAGCTCCATCACCTTGCTGGAGTCGTAGGTGGCTCCGGCGGCAGCACAGGGGGCGTTGAAGTTCGCGATGAGCCGCAATGCGCCAGAGTTCCAGCCGAAGAACGGTGCGAGGGAACCGTGAGTCATGTAGGTGACATTGAAGCCGTCAGTGCCGCAATCGAGATTCCAGGGAGGCACAGACGGCACTCAGCCGGATTTTACGCCGATGGTCTCGCCGCAGAGACGCAGTCGGTCCGAGGGCGGCTGAGGTGAAGCGAACTTCTCCCCGAATCGAAGCACTCGAGGGGTCACCGCGGCAAGCGCAGCAACCCCTCGGCATTGTCACGCAATCAATCCGTCAGAGGATCGGAGTGATCGAGTCGATACAGACAGTGAAGTCGCCAGCGACGTCACCACCAACGATTTGGAGTTGCAGATCGAATGGGTGTGAAGATGGCAAAAGGCAGTTCGTTCCCCAGATGGGACAGGTCACGTCGGTGAACAAGATGGCTCGTGTGCCTAGTGCAACCACTTCGACGAAGGGTGCCACGTCGTTGGCAAGCGATTGAGTGTAGAGCAGACGAACCACTTGACCATTCAGCGTGCCTGAAGTGCGAATGACGAATCCACGCGCAGGACCGTTGTAAGCGAACTTGGTCACGCCGTCGCTATTGAGCGCGATGCCGAGCCCTGCGCCCCACACGTTAGCTGTGTAGTCCACCATGCCGCCTGTGCCCATGGGCCACAAGGATGTCCTGCCACTGATGCAACACTTACCACCACTGCAGGGCGATTGGCGATTCTCCGGATATGTGGCTCCTGGAACAACCGCCGGTGTGGACAGAGTATCGTCTGCTGTGCCAGAAGTTGCGTCGAGACCAGTATCGCTATAGGTGTAGATCCCTCCCTGAACACCGCAAGGGTTGTCGGCACTGGACGCCGGATCGCCACCAATCCAATTCCAATCTGGTGGCGCCGCGAGTGCATTCGCTATTAGGTTCGTGGAACTGCTGCAAACGGCGCTTGCACCCCCAGCGCCAGGGCGAGCACCAGTGCCGCAACCGGTGGTCGTCGTAGTGACCCTTCCGCCAGAAGCTATTGGAACCACCTGGCTTCCTCCAAACCCCGATAGGCCAGGCCGCCCACCTGAGGCGTGTCCAACGCCAACTACTCCGTCGTCGGGACCCAGCGGTTCGATGCAGCCAACAAGGGATTCCAGAATGCAAATATAGGTAAAATGTGACGCTCTTGTCATGTTCATGAGCTCCTTCCCACCAATTCGCTACTCGGTAAGCAACAACGATTTTGCGGCGCCAAACAGCCAACCTCACAGCGGCACCCCTTTTTTGGCAGCGGCCAATCAAGGGCGTGATTCCGCTTCGAACGCACCGTAATTCGCCTCGCCAGCAACCTACGCGCCTTGGTTAGCTCGGGTCAAGCACTACGCGGGCATCATGCATGTCTCGCGCATCCGTGCCTGGGAGGGAATCACGGATGGAACGTGCAAGGTGTGAACAGGTTCACGTGGCTGATGAACGAGTTGATTGTTCGAGCCCATGCTTCTCGGATTTGGCTCACGTTCGCATTGGCAAGAACCGACGACTCTTTGCCGAGCCGATATCGATTGTCGTAACAAAGGTCGAGGAGTAGTTAGAACACCCCAATGTTCGACTCTTTAGCCCGGGACTTCGGCATTTCGAAATCATGCTTCGTCTACGCCTGGCCGATGCGCCGCCGATGGGCGCCCTTTGAGGTTAACTCCGGCAACAAATCCACCAACAAGTGCAACGAATCCAAAGCCATTCACAGTTGGTCACGAATCCAGCTGGATTCGAAGGTGCGCCTTTGGCAGAATCCGGGCCGAGGACGCACCGGCCATGGTCAAGCGCGCGCGGGCAGTAGAGGACATAGCAGCATTACGAGTCCCGAGAACATCGGTGATTGTGGCGGGCCAAGGCCGTTGGCAGAGCCGCGCGATGTTCAGTGGCGCTGCAGTCGCGCTAGCGAGCAGCTGTGCGTTGCCAGATTTCAATCGCTTGCCTGACGAAACGGGTGGTTCGAGTGCAGTGGACAACAGTGCTGGGACTGCGGGGCAGGGAATAGGCGGCACGTCGAGCGAGGGCGCTTTGGTTTCTGGTGGTGGGTTGAATACTGGCGCGACAAGTGGAGCCTCTTCGCTTGCGGGGACTGGCACGATTGAGAGAACTGCGGGTGCTGCGGGTAGCATTTCTATTGTTGGGGGCGGCGCGGGAACGGCGGGCGGGCGGAACAGCGGAGGACAAGGTGGTACCGCGGGCGGGCGGAACAGCGGAGGACAAGGTGGTACCGTGGGCGGGCGGAACAGCGGAGGACAAGGTGGTACCGTGGGCGGGCGGAGCAACGGAGGACAAGGTGGTACCGTGGGCGGGCGGAGCAACGGAGGACAAGGTGGTACCGCGGGCGTGCGGAACAGCGGAGTATCAGGGAAGTGAGTGATCCCGTCGATAGGGCGACCCTTCGCGCCCATCCCAGCGAAGAGCGGCAACGGCCTGCTCGACAACATCGGTCTTCGTTGCACCAGGACACACTGATGCATGCCGCAAGCCGATCGTCTTGGGGGTGCCAGCAAGTATTTAGCTCCCAGTTGTGGTGACTCGTCAACTCGACGCGGCCAGGGCAGTCGAATCGGCGGCGGTGGCACGCTCAGGGCAGCCGAATCGGCGGCGGTTGGCACGCCCTGGAGCAACTCGACCGATCTTCGCAATCCCCGCATCACCGTGCGTCCAGTTCTCGAGATTGCGGCGCTCTACCCCGATACCCAAAGGACGCTCGTAACCGCCGCCGCAGACTCGCTCGCCCTGTGCTGTGATACTACCGTCACGGTAGCGTCGGAGTTGCGTCGCGACGCTAGCAACGGTGCGATGATGTGTCGTCACGGTAGCGACGGAGTTGCGTCGTGACGCTAGCAACGGTGCGATGATGTGTCGTCACGGTAGCGTCGGAGTTGCGTCGTGACGTCGTCATGAGACGCTGCGGGATCGCCGCGTACTTGTTGCACGTGTGGCTAGTTCAATGGTGGAGTCGTGTCCGCGTTCGCGCTGATACGCGCTGAAACGAGCGGCATTTTCATGAAGTTCGAACTGGTGTGGAGTCGACGGTGTGATAGATTAGGGCAGTAATCAGTGGCGTGAAATCGGGTGGGACTTTTCCAACAATCATTCACGCGACAGTTCGCACAATGAGTTCAGTCAATCGTCTATGGCGAAGTTGTTGAATCAGCGGCGGTCACGGTCGAGCCAATCGACCGCGAGGTACTTCCAACTGGCCCTTCCTTGTCGAGGTCGCGGTGGGTATCGTCCGGGCGCGGGGCGCCCCCGAACCGGACGGGCGGGAGTGCCACATCGCAAGCGTCCCGTGCTTGCCGCAGTATTCCCCGTCCACGTGACGTTGCGTGCCAGAGCGGGGCTACCCTCCTTGCGACTCGCCGAGTCGCGACGCGTCCTCGTCGCCGCCATTGCGGCCGCCCGCGACCGTTTTGGCTGCAGAATAGTGCACTACAGCATTCAGAGTAACCACGTGCATCTCATCTGTGAAGCAAAGGACCAGGTGTCCCTCTCGCGCGGCCTGCGAGGCCTTACCATTCGAATGGCACGCGGTTTCAATCGCGTGCACGCGCTTCGAGGTGCGGTCTGGGCGGATAGGTATCACGCGAGAATCCTGCGGACTCCGCGTGAAGTGCGTGCGGTACTCGTCTGCGTACTGGGCAATTGGCGTCACCATGGCGGCGAGCGCTATCCCCTTGGGTGCATTGACCCTTGCAGTTCTGCCGCCTGGTTCGATGGTTTCGTCGAGACGCTATTGCCGCCGAGCGCGCTACCGCCGGGTGCGGCGGCGAAGACCTGGCTATTGGCGTTGGGATATCGGCGACACATCGGCAAGCTTTCGGTCGACGAGGGCGCTTGGACGAGGAAAGGCTTGGACGAGGAAAGGCTTGGACGAGGAAAGGCTTGGACCTGAAGGCATCCGCTTCAACAAACAACGAGGCTCGGCCCCGTTGAGCTAACGCGGGCAGACTTCCACGCGGCGCTCGTCGTGGAAGCCGTTACTGAGACCTACCTCCGGCTGAACTCGATTGCTGCCCGTGGCGCGCCTGTGGGCCTGCCATCAACCCGACGATGCGCTCCTCTGTACCAGTCACATTCGCGTGTTGACGTGACCGAACCCAATATACAACGACAAAACCAGCAACAAGCGTCGCGAATCCGAAGCCATTCACAGTTAGCCACTAATCAAGCTGGATTCAAGATAGCTCCTTTGGCAGAATCCGGGGCGAGGACGAATCGGTCATGCCCAAGCGCGCGCGGGTAGTTCAAGAAGAAGCATCGCTACGCATTGCGAGTGCGTCGCTGATGGCGGCGCCAAGCCAAGGCCGCTGGCAGCGCCGCGCGATGCTCAGTGGCGTTGCTGTCGCGCTGGCGAGTGGCTGTGCGTTGCCGGATTTCAATCGCTTGCCTGACGAGCCGGGTGGTTCGAACGCAGTGGGCCACCACGCTGGGACTTCGGGGCGCGGGACGGGAGGCACATCGAGTACGAGTGCTGGAGTCCCTGGTGGCGGGCGGGATACTGGCGCGACGAATGGAGCCGCGTCGCTTGCTGGAACTGCGACGATAGAGGAAACTGCGGGTGCTGCGGGTAGCACTTCTATTGTTGAAGCCGGCGCAGGAACGGCAGGAGTCGCCTCCACGATCGGCGGCGCGACTTCAACTGGCGGAACCGCGAACGCGGGCGCGCCGAACAGCGGAGGTACCGTGTCAACCAGTGGCGGCGCGTCGAACAGCGGAGGTACCGTGTCAACCAGTGGCGGCGCGCCGAACAGCGGAGGTACCGTGTCAACCAGTGGCGGCGCGCCGAACAGCGGAGGTACCGTCGCAATTGCTGGTACATCGAATGCTGGTGGAGCCGCTGGTGCCGCTGGCGCAGCTACGGGCGGAACAGCCGCGGGTGGCCTCCCCACCGCTGGGGGCGCAGCGACTGGTGGAGTTTCCGCCACTGGCGGCGCACCAGCGACCGGCGGAATAGCCGCCACGGGAGGGATCCCGTCGACAGGGAGACCCTTCGTGCCTGTTTCTGCATCAACAAAAAGTTGTAAGGACTTAGGTGCGATTTGCCAAGGCGAGAGCTGTTGCACGTCTATCGAGATGCCCGGTGGCAGTTATCCCATGGGGCGGAGTGAAGTGAGCGGCCCTGCGAGTGATTACTACTCGGCTGCGGCAAGCTACACTCAGGAAACTCCCGAACACACCGCAACGGTGGCAGCGTTCGCGTTGGACAAGTACGAAATAACGGTGGGGCGGTTCCGGAAGTTCGTGGAGAACTACAACGCGTGGCACGTGAGGGCGAACCCGGCCAATCCTCAGGGCAACGCGGGAGCGCATCCGATAGCGGCGAACACGGGCTGGGGGCAGAGTTGGACGCTCGTCACGACTACGCCAGACCTGCCGGCGAACGCCGCCGCGCTTATGTCGGCGCTGAAGTGCGGCACTTACGATCAGACCTGGACGGACACACCCGGAACGACAATCGCGGAGGCATATCCGATCAATTGCGTGAGTTGGTACCAGGCATTTGCCTTTTGCATTTGGGATAGTGGGCGGCTACCGACGGAGGCGGAGTGGGAATATGCGGCAGCTGGGGGAAGTCAGAATCGGTTGTATCCCTGGGGCAACCCAGCGCCCGGCGCGGCGCTCGCGAACTTCGACAGTTCCGATAACTCACCGAGAGTAGTCGTTGGAAGCAAGCTGTCGACCGGTGGAACCGGGTCCTTCGGACACGCCGACCTGGCGGGCTCGATGTATGAGTGGGCATTCGATTGGTACAACGCGACGTACTATAGGAGTGGTGCGTGCAACAATTGCGCTAACGCTACCGCGGGTTCCTCCCGTGTTATCCGCGGCAGCAGCTGGGGCAGCAACGTCATCGGCCTCCGCGCTGCCTATCGCAGCAACTACGCGCCCGCGAGTCCCGACCTCCACATCGGGTTTCGTTGCGCCCGGACACCGTAGACAAGCCTTACATAGTCGACCAGGGTTGGCAACCAGGCAACCTAGCCCTTGATTCCCAAACCGCTAGTCGAGTTCCTCGAAACAAACCAAACAGAACCAGTCATCGGCGCATGAGCGATAGATTCTCGACGTAGCCGGACACTCACCGCGCTACCGACGGGCTACCAAGATGCCCACAGGAGCCAAACCGGCTGTGACTCGGACCCTGCGTCAACTTGGGCGGACACCCGTGCCTGACGCGACAGCGCAAGCTAGTTGCGATTGCAACTAGCTTTTCTGCCAGCAACGAGCCTACCTGTGGCGCGACCAGCTTTTCTGCCAGCA
>CAYVXY010000008.1:0-205322 GCA_964454965.1 uncultured Polyangiaceae bacterium
CGAACTAATCGGAGCGCCGTTCAAGAACTACTTTACCGATCCGGAGCGGGCCGAGGCCAGCATCAAGCGGGTGTTGAGCGAAAAGAAAGTGACCGACTACGAACTCACTGCGTGCGCACGCGACGGCAAGAGAACAGAAGTATCGTACAATGTGACTACGTTCTACGATCAGGACCAGATGCTGCAGGGGGTATTCGCCACTGCGCGCGATGTGACCGAGCGCAAACGCTTCGAGAAATCGCTTCAAGAGGCCAATCGAATGAAGAGCGAATTCCTTGCGAACATGTCCCATGAACTGCGCACCCCGCTCAACGGAATCATCGGCTTCACCGAGTTCCTCTTTGATGAGAAGCCCGGCCCGCTGAAGCCAAAGCAGAAAGAGTATCTGGGTGACGTGCTCAGCAGTGCGCGCCACCTGCTGCAGCTCATCAACGATGTGCTCGACCTCGCCAAGGTCGAGGCGGGCAAGATGGAGTTGCACCCGGAGACCTTCCCCGTGAGCAAGGCTGTCGAGGAGGTTGCCGCCGTTATCAAGGGCATGGCACAAAAGAGACAAATCGCCGTCGGCATTGAAATCGGGGCGGGGCTCCAGGCCGTCAGGCTCGACCAAGATAAATTCAAGCAGGTCCTTTACAACCTGCTTTCAAACGCGATCAAGTTCTCCAACGACAGCGGCAGAATCGTCATCCGCGCGAAGCGCCTGGATACGCGCCAGATCGAAGTGCAGGTCCGCGACACTGGAATGGGTATCAAGGCCGAGGATATCAACCGGCTCTTCACTGAATTCGAGCAACTCGACTCCGGCACGGCTCGGCGCTTCGAAGGAACGGGACTCGGTCTGGCACTGACGAAGAAGATCGTCGAGTTTCAAGGCGGTAGAATCAGCGTGGAAAGCGAGCTGGGCAAAGGCAGCGTGTTCACCGTCGTTCTGCCTATGACGATCGAGGAAAATAAGACCCCATGAGAGCCAAAATCCTCGTCGTTGATGACAATCCCACCAATCTCAAGCTCGTCTCCGATGTGCTCGCGTTCGAGGGCCACGACATCCTCACGGCCGTGGATGCCGAGGAAGCGCAGCTCGTTCTAGCCGACACCCTGCCTGACTTGATTCTCATGGACATCGCCTTGCCCGGTATGGACGGGCTTACGCTCACGCGCATACTCAAGGCTGAGGAACGCACCCGCCACATCCGCATTGTCGCGCTTACAGCTTTCGCAATGAAGGGCGACGACCAGAAGGCTTTCGGCGCCGGTTGTGATGGCTACATAACAAAACCGATTGACACCCGGAAGTTCCCCGCTCAGGTGGCGACGTTTCTCGGCGACCGGCCCATCGAAACTGGCGAATGAGCCAACAACGCCAGCGCTAGCCCAACAAAGCCATGAACATTCTGATTGTCGATGACGTCGCGGCCAACCGCAAACTGCTCCGCGTCCAGCTTGAGGCAGAAGGGTTCGAGGTGGTCGAAGCAGTCGATGGTATCGACGCCTTGGAAGTGCTCAGGCGCGAACCGGTCGATGCGGTACTCTCGGACATTCTCATGCCACGGATGGATGGTTACCGACTGTGCCATGAGGTACGAAAGAACCCGACGCTCCGGTCACTGCGATTCGTCCTTTACAGCAGCACTTACACCTCGCCGGCCGACGTAAGCTTGGGTGACACGGTAGGCGCGGATCAGTTTGTCGCGAAGCCGGCGCCAATTTCGGTCATTCTGTGTGCGTTGCAGATTCCCGCCGCAGGCGTTCCGGCGCGCTCGTCAGATTTGCCCGACGATGCGCTCATCGTCCAGCAATACAGCGCTGTGCTGGTTGCCAAGCTCGAGGAAAAAAATACTGAACTCCAGCGCGCGCTTGCAGAGACGCTGCGCGCGCACAATCAAATTCAAGAACTGAATGTCGACTTGGATCGCCGGGTGCGCGAGCGCACCGCCGACCTCGCCAAGTCCAACAGTGAACTTACGGCATCGCTCGCTGAAGTGAAACAACTGAACGCACTTCTTCCCATTTGCTCCTATTGTAGGAAGATTCGCGATGACAAGAACTATTGGGACAGCGTCGAACACTACATCACTCGCCATACCAACAGCAGCTTCAGTCATGGTATTTGCCCCGAGTGCTACGAAGAGCATGTCACCCCCATGCTGAATGAATTGGAGAACGAATCGGCTCCCGGCACTGACCCCAGCAAACCATAATCTCGATCGTCGCGACGCAGAACCCCAGGGACGTGGACTACCGGGCGCTCGGCAACGCAGGCGTTTGGTGCATCGGCCGCCTCCAAACCGAAGCGGATTGTGCTCGCGTCTTGGCCGGCCTATCTGCGACGGATTCAAAGGGATGCTCTACGGCAGCGCTCGGCAGAGCGATCAAGAGCCTTGCTCCCTGGTGGTTCGTGATGCGCGACGTTCGCGCACGCGTCGGCACGATCCTTCTGCAACCAAGGTGGGCGATGTCGTATTTGCGCGGCCCGATGACGCGCAACGAGATCCGACGGGCGCGGCAGTTGTCTGGGCATGGCACAGACAGCGAGGACGAAGAGAAGAGTGGCTTGATTCAGAACCGCGCTGCAAGCAGATAATTGGCCGGTATCACACGGGCCTGCCCATTTTGGCAGCAAGGCCCCAGTCGCGCTCCAAGGTCGGGCCGGTTAGCGTTTCTTGATTGTGCCGGTTCGGCGTGATCAATCCTGAGTCCGCATCGCCATCGAGACAGACGTCAGTGAGGCGCAAATTCGCGCTCTGCCTTCGAGGCGCAACTCCAACCCAGATTGGGTGACCGATCGGTGACGCTTTGCTTCTGTCGACTCCGTGCCGGATTTGCGTTGTGTTCTACCGTGCGCTTCGTCCGGCACGGTCCGCGCTGTACTTGGCGCTTCGCGCCATGCCCTCTGCGAGGGCACCGTTGACCTCCACGGACTCGTGCACTACGTGCACTCTTCCGTTCCGGTTCGAGCGACCACATCGCGTTATTTGACGTCGTGAATGATGTCCGCTTTGCGTCGCGACGATGTGGTCTCTCTCGCTCGGTTTTTTTTGCAGAGAAAATTGGTTCGTGAGAAGATGGCCTCAGCTTGCCGTCGTGCTGCTCGCTCCTTGACGGCTGCGTCCGGTTTCGACGCGAGCGACGAGCGGCGCACGAGCTTGACTGTCAAATTTGCCTGTCTGTCGCGCGTTTTCGGAACCACTTTTCCGAAGGGCAAAATCATCTGATTTCGGGGGGCGTCAACGGCGGGGCCGACGGCACCGCCACGAGCAGGACCGATGCCACCCCATCGAGCTACTTCAAACTGCATGATCATGGGACGGTTGACGTCGGCGACACCCACAATCTTCTCAACCTGGATTCCGCCTCGCAGGGGCCCCACTCGACGAAAATTCTGCCGAGTCGATTGCCAAGTCACTCAGCAAGCCCATCTTCTTCGGCGCCTTGGCCTTCACGACGCCAGACAACAGCGTGGCTTCCCTTCAGAAACGCGCCAATGGCATCAAGAGGCAGTTCGACGCGGCATTTGAGCATGCCTTCGCTGGTGTGCTGCTCTACGACTACTATCCCGATTGGTCTGCGGGCATTGATGGGACGACCAGCTTCGATGCGCGCCCGACGGATCTGGGGCGCCGAATGGAGTCGTGGCAACCGCTTCGAAGACTTACAGCTTACCGTAGCGGCTACTCAGTCGTGAATAGAGCGGCGCTTCATTCCATGCCCAGTCAGAACGCAGATCCCGGTTGCACCAAATGAACGAACAAACTCTTGCTGCTAATAGCGACGGTAACTTGAAGGCCGCGTTCCTTTCCGGTCGGCGCATGGGCCCGTAGTCCGACTGGAGCCCCTCGAGTGCACTCCGTCCGGAACTGACCTGAAAGCGGCAGGGTCATGTCGTCGCAGTTGCCTATATTATCCAATAATTCCATGGATCAGTAGCGAAGTGCCCAACATCGATTGTGCACAAATCTGACCTGTCTGGAAACTTGTGACTCTGATAAGTGGCGAGTTAGATCATTTTTTGAGAAGTCGGGAATCTTAGGCCAAACCATTCCCACCTACTCGGCCCAGCGCTAGGTTTCCCATGCTCAATCAAATAGTCCTAATTTCCACCTCATTTCTCCTGGCTTCCTGTGCCAATGGGTCCACGGGTCCTACGGGCGGTGGCCTTGGCGGAGCCTCGAACGCCTTCGGAGGGGCTGCCGCTGGAGGGGCTGGAGCCACTGTTGGCGGAGCTTCGGTCGGTGCTGGGGGGCAGAGTAATTCATCTGGGGGAACCAGCGTTGCGCTGGACGGAAGCACGTTGGGTGGATACGCCAGTTCCACTGGTGGAACAGCGACTGGCGGCAGCGCTTCTGGCAAGGGTGGTGCCGCCGTAACGGGTGGTGCCGCCGTAACGGGTGGCGCCACCACCAGCAACGGTGGCGCCACTGTCGCAGACACCGGCGGCAAAGCCACTGGCGGCGCGACCAGTGCTGGCGGCTCGACGAGCAAAGGCGGCTCGACGAGCAAAGGCGGAGCGACGACCACAGGCGGGGCTGGCGCGACTGGCGGCAAAGCTACGGGCGGAACCTCGGCGGCGGTGGGTGGGGGATCGACTGGCGGCAGCGTCGCGACTGGCGGCAACGTCGCGATTGGCGGCACGAGCGCTGCGGGGGGGGGCACATCATGCCCGTTCCCGACTACGTTCCAGTGGAAGGACAATGGCGGGCCACTCGCTCAACCGGGAAATGGTTGGAATTCGCTCAAGGACTTTACCAGCGTCGTCTATAACGGTCAGCACATCGTCTATAGTTCGATGTATGGCTCAGGGGCCTATGGCGCGGCCATGATGACCTTCACCGATTGGCCTGCGGCGGCCACAGCCACCCAGACCAAACTGTCTACGAATACCGTTGCGCCTACGCTCTTCTACTTCACCCCGAAGAGTACATGGATTCTCGCCTATCAGTGGTGTTCGGCGAAATTCTGCTACGCGACATCGACCGATCCCACCAAAGCGACGTCGTGGTCGTTTGGCAAGGCGCTCCTGAGCGAAGATATCGCCTCCGCCGACGGGGGGAGCACGGGCCCAATCGACCAGACTGTGATCTGCGACAGCACGAATTGCTACCTGTTCTACGCGGGAGACAACAGCCACATCTACCGAGCGTCGATGCCAATCGGCAATTTCCCCGGAACCTTCAGTGGCTCTAAGTCTATCATCAATGACGTGAACGCGTTCGAAGCGGTGCAAGTCTACGCAGTCAAGGGGACGGGTGAGTATCTCATGATCACCGAAACGAACGGATCCCCCCGCTCCTTCGTTGCCTATCGCTCAACCAGCCTCGGTGGTACTTTCACAAAAATGTCAGGGACCTTCGCCGGCAAGAGCAACGTCACCTTCACTGGCACCGCCTGGACGGGCGACATTAGCCACGGGGACTTGGTTCGCACCAATCCTGACGAAACCCAAACCGTCGATCCGTGCAATATGCAGCTCCTCTACCAGGGGCGCGACCCCAATAGCAGTACCACCTACGACCTACGTCCGTATCGGCCGGGTCTGCTCACGAAGACGAACTAGCGGGCTTGTTCAAGATACCAATGCTAGCCATGGCTCCGTTTCGAACATGGGCTTCCAGCTCGCTTCGTTCGATCCAGTGATACGAGCGTGCAGACTTGCACAACCAATCTCGAAAGGAATGGAATGGATGACGACGCTCGATACTCGGTCATGATCTGTTCGAGGGCTCGAGGGAATGATCCTGAACCATTCGCCATGGTGCTCGACGATGCTGTGGCAAGCCAACTGCGCTACGGAACCGTAACAGCTCGCGCGGAAGCGTCATGAATCAGTCAATCAAGAAGATGCAACACAACACTTCGGTCAGGTTCCGCTGCGGATTTGCAGCGACTCTTCACTTCGTCCTGCTTGCCGCAAGTTCGCGCGCGAGCGCCGACTACCCCATCGCTTCACACCGCTATCTAGCGGATCCGGGCGCGATGGTCTATGACGGGCGCGTCTATCTCTACAACTCGAACGACGACGACAATGACCCGGCCGGCAGCGACTACCGAATGAAGTCGATCGTTTGCGTTTCGAGTAGCGACCTCAAGAACTGGACCGACCACGGAGAAGTGTTTCGCGTCCCCACCAACGCCACCTGGGCGTCCAATTCCTGGGCTCCGGCCGTCGTCGAACGTGGCGGAAAGTTCTATCTCTACTTCGGCAACAGCGCCGGTGGCGTCGGAGTTGCTTCGAGCACCACTCCGACCGGTGTGTTCAAAGACGCAAAAGGCGGATACTTGGTCAACTCGAGCACGCCGGGCGCGTCGGGCACGAATAGCTGGCTATTCGATCCGTCGGTCTTCATCGACGACGATGGGCAGGCCTACCTCACCTTCGGCGGAAATGGCGACAACAACGCGCGGGTGATCAAGCTGAATAGTGACATGATCAGTGTCTCGGGCTCGGCCGCCGCGCTTACCGTGAAGAACTTCTACGAGGCCTCCTGGTTGTACAAGCGGAACGGAGTCTACTATTTCACGTATTCGACCAATACTGCCGCAGGCCTAACGATCGATTACATGACGAGCAGCAGCCCAACCTCAGGGTTCACCTACAAAGGCACTGTCGCTGGTCAGCCGCCGAGCAATAACAACAACAATCACCACTCGGACTTCGAGTTCAACGGCAACTGGTACCACGCGTACCACAACCGCATTGTCGCTACGCAGGCAGGAATATCGACGACGTATTGCAGAAATCTCGGCATCGAGAGCCTCAGCTACAACGCCGACGGTACGATTCAGCAGGTCACCTACACGACTGACGGTGTTACCCAACTCGGTAACTTGAATCCCTATGTCCGCGTCGAAGCCGAGACCATGAGCGCGCAGAGCGGCATCGAAACCGAAGTATGCACCGAGGGCGGTATGGACGTCACGAGCATTAGCGCTGGCGACTGGATCAAAGTTCGCGGCGTGGACTTTGGCAGCGCGGGGGCTGGAAGCTTTTCCGCCCGCGTGGCGAGCGCCGCGAGCGGTGGCAGCATCGAGCTCCGTTTGGGCAGCGCAACCGGGACCCTTATTGGCACTTGCACTGTCCCCGGCACGGGTGGCGCGCAGACATGGGTGGACGCCACTTGTACCCTGACTGGAGCAACCGGCGTGAAGGATCTTTACCTCAAGTTCACGGGCTCTAGTTTCAACGTGAACTACTGGCAGTTCACGCCGACCGGTGGCGTAGCGGGCGCTGGGGGCAGTTCCAGCACCGGCGGCGGGTCCAGCACCGATGGCGGGTCCAGCACCGGTGGTGCGTCGAATGCCGGCGGTGCCAGAGCCGGTGGAGGCACATCGAGTATCGGTGGTACTTCAACTACGGGTGGCAGCGGAACCCAAACAATGGCCGGTACATCGAATGCGGGGGGAACCAGAGCGACTGGCGGGTCATCGAGTGCCGCGGGCGGTGTAGAGGCGATAACTGGTGGTACCCAGGCTGCCGGCGGTTCCATGATCAGCTCGGGCGGAGCGACGACGAGCACCAACAACGGCGGTAGCGCTACGGCCACGACCACGACAATCGGTGGCGTCTCGTCGAATGGTGGCAGCTCAACCGTTGCGGCCACGAACCTTCCGGGCATCGGTAGCAGTGGCTATAGCTCGGGAGCCGGCAGCGTGTCGATTGGGGGCGGCAACTCAATGCCCGATGCTTCGACCGATCCTGGCGGTTGCGGTTGCCGCGTGGCAGAAAACGGCGATTCGTCGCGTTCACTGTGGAGCATCGCCATGTTGGGCGCTGCACTTGCGGCGCGACGCAGGCGTCGATCCGGTAGGGTGCGCCAGCTGGATCGACGGTGATTCGTAATTTGTTGCCGTTTTTGGAAGTCGTCGTGAACTGCCCGCGGCCAACGAAACCTCGTGGCTTGAAGCGGGAATTGCCGCTGGTGCAGTCGCATCACCGAAGCTCCCGAATGTCCGGCGATGCAGCCGTGTTGTGTCTGTTGCCCGTGTCTTCGTTGGCTGACGACCTCAAGGGGACTCGCACGGCATCGGGGTTCGCGGAACGTTGACACCTGGTGCGTGCCACTCGCCTTGACGGAGCCAGGGTAATGACCTGGCGTTGTCAAGCCCGGCCATCGATCCCAAAGCGAGGACTTGCGATCATGGGATTGCCGTGAGCGCGCCGTCTTGCCATTTGGCACTGTCGAACGTGAATTTCTCGTCGAACATGCCCGCAGTCGAGGTGGAACCATCAGCGGGTAGGATGTAGTGCTTGAGGAACGCGTTGTAGGTGGTTGTCCATGCGGTGCCGCCTGCCTCGCAGTGTCCACCATTATAGTGGGTGAGGCCGACGGCATCCTTGTTGCCCAAGGCTTCGTAGATCATTTGAGTGTACTTGAGGGTCGTGTAGACGCAGATTGGGCAGTTCCAACTGTCGTTGGTTCCCTCGCGCACGAGGATGGGTCTCGGCCAAGCCAACGCCAACACTTCATGTTGGTCGATGGGTAGCTTGGTTACGGCGCTGCCGAACTGTCCAAAGTCTGCCCCCATCCAGCTCGTCTCACCGTAGATTTGGCTGGCTGTCTGGACCGAGCCTGTCTGCACCTGAGCAACTCGCCAGCCGCTCGTTGTACCGGATCCCGGGGACTGCATGGCCGCCATAGCTATGCGCTGGTCGAACAGCGACATCGTTGCAGCAGTCTTGCCATTGCGCGAACAGCCAAGACCGTACAACTTTGTCGTGTCGATGTTGTGCCCTGTCGTCGCCTTCAGACCGTCTACGATTCGACTTGCTACCCAAGCCCAAGCCATTAGGCTGCCGGTCTTTGTGGAGCTCGGGAAGAACGTATAGAAGCCACCTGTGGTGCTCCGGCCGCTGCCAGCGGCCGCGACGTTGCTCGATAGCCAGGTCAGACTCGTACCGATGGAGGCCACTCCCGAGGGCGCGCCAGCGTCGACGTCGAACATCGCAGGGAACGGACCCGTACCACTCGGGATCTTGATTGGAACCGACAACTTCCATGTCTTGCCGGCGTTCGCCATATCCAGTGTCAATGTGCCACTGCTGTACGTGGCGGTGAGAGTCTCCGGCTTGGGCGGCTTCGGGCCGTAGAGGAACGCCTGCGCCAGCACACTGATTTCCTTCTGACGACAGATCCAGTCCGCTTTGGTCGTGACCTTGGTTCCGTCCAGGAACGTGAACGGATCCGGCATTTTTGCGTTCGTTTTCAAGCTGCTGAACGCGGGGGCAGTGAACTCGCGAGTGCAAGCACTGCCGGGTAGCTCATCTTCGGAACCGCTCGTAGCACCTCCAGCGCTCGACCCGCCGAGGTTCCCCGAAGTGCCGCCAGTGGGCGATGCGCCGCCGGTGCCGCCGCCAGCGCCACCCCTGGCACTTGCGCCGCCGGCCGTTGCACCGCCAGCGGTGCCGCCACCCGTCGAACTGGTGCCGCCACCCGTCGAACTGGTGCCGCCACCCGTCGAACTGGTGCCGCCTGTCGACGTTGTGCCGCCGCGTGAGACAGTGCCGCCGGTCGATGCACTGCCGCCGATCGATGCGCCGCCGCCGCCGATCGATGCGCCGCCGCCCATTGATGCGCTGCCGCCCATTGATGCGCTGCCGCCCATTGATGCGCTGCCGCCGATCGATGCGCTGCCGCCGATCGATACGTTGCCGCCCATTGATGCGCTGCCGCCAGCACTGGTCGACCCTCCCGTGGCCCCGCTTGCAGTCGCCCCGCCGGTCAGGGTGGATGCCCCCCCCGCGGACGTGGCACCGATGCCTCCGAGTGGGGATGTGCCACTCTCTGAGCAGGCAGGTAGAGGGACGACGAGCAAACAACCAACAAGCACCTGGCGGATCATGGTTTCGGCACCTTCCCTGGGGAATAGAGGGATTGCTATCCCGTCTTCATTCCCGCTCGTCCTGAACCTGATCGCCACAAACGAGAAAACAACGCCAAAAATGCAAATTCGTCTGTATGCGAATTTGGCAACATCAGCGTAATGCGCGCTGTGTTCTGGTCACCCCTCGGTCCGGTGGAGCCACGCACAAGAAGTGTGTCCTCACGACGTCATCGAACTGCGGAGACAACGGCTGCGCGACGCAGCTTGTCCGCTACCCGATAAGCAGCGCCGCACTTCAAACTGACTGATACCAAGCAGGTCCCCAACCACGGAGCATGGCGCCGTCGAACCCATAACCGAAGTAGAACGTTAGCGTCGTCTCACCAAACTCGGCCGTGACGTTGACGCCGCTTGGTCGAAGCTCGAGAAACTTGTCAGCGAGGTACAAATTCACAATCTGACCGCGCAGAGCATTTCGTGGCAGAGCGAATGACCGATCGGTAGCGACTGGGTTCTGCTTCCTGCGTGCTGGCCACAGACTTTCCCGATGATCTGCCCTTGGCCGGTACGCCCCAACCTTCGCGAGCCCACATCGTCAGATTGGTAACCGCTACACCAAGAAGCGTCATTGATTCGAAGGTGCCCAATCCGGCACAACGTAAGGCATGAAGCAGAGCAGTGAAGATGTTCTGAGCAAGTGGCGGCCTGCAGTTCGAGAGCAGCAGCAAGCGGCGCGGCTCATGGTGGAGGTGGGCAAAGCCCGAGTTGAAGTCAGCCTGGGGTTCGACCGAGGTCTGTTGCGGCAGGTTCTTTCCGATCTCGGAGGTGAAGCGTGATTCCGGCGGGTGTGGGCCTTACCGGGCTCGGCCTGATCGATGCAGTTTTTGCAGCGGACGCGCCATTGTGGAAACTTCGACCCGTGCAGCGCCAACAAGCGCGGCTGCAGAAGATCCTGCCACTGATCAACATCCCCTTCGATTGGCTGCGGGATGAAGCAAAAAAGGAGCGACTGCGCGGACTCGTCTCCAAGGCATTGGGCTACGCGCTTCGCCAGGAGGCTCCGCTCCATTCGTGACATGCTGATTCGGATCCAGACACACCCTGCATCTCGAATCGTCGAGCCAATGCCGTGGCGGTGGCGCCCGCCAGACGATCCGACCAGTGGCGACGTGAAGTAGAGCCAAGTGCAAGCACTTAGTGCATGCGCGGCATCATCACGACGCGCGCGTCAAGCGCCGAACTCGGTACCCGGCTGAACGGGTACCTTCTACGGGCACGGCTCGTCTTCGACGAGGAGATCCTCAATCAGCGCATCCGAGCCCGCCAAGCCCTAGGTGGAACTTGGTGCATCGACCGTGGCGCGAGAAAGCGACACTTGAGACTAGTCAGCGACGCCCGGTCCTGATAATGAGCGTTCGCTCGCTGAAAGGAATTCTCTGTGAAAAGGAACTGCTTCGGGATCATGGGTCTGGGCGTTGCAGCTGCGTTGATTTCCCAGTCTGCTTATGCACAGAGCGGAGCCGCTGCATCGGCACAGGAGACGTCGACGGCTCCGGCGGCAGCAGCGCCTGCCGCACCGGCGAACTTGCCAACCTCCGACGCCGCGTCGACAGCGACGCTGGCTGCCGCACCATCCGCGCCGACTGTCGCCCCAACTTCCATAGCGGAAGGTTCCACTGGCAGCGAACCCCGACTTGATTCCCTGCAGGACCGCAACGCCGAGTTGGCGGCGAGAATCGCCAAATTGGAGGAACGGCAGCGGTTGCTGGATAGCCAGCAGGGCGACAAGAAGGCCGCAAGCGTTCAGGTGATCCCTTACGGATTCGTCAAGCTCGGCATTGCCTACGACACCTCTCGAACGGCGTTCGGGGATCTGGCGTTCTACGTTCTTCCCGACAGTAGGCCCGGCGGTGGAAAGCGTGAGCTTACGTTTGGCGCGAGAGAGAGTCGAATCGGACTGAAACTATCTGCGCCGGAGTTTGGCGGGATCGTCGCCACCGGACTGTTCGAGGCGGATTGGGCCGAAGAGGTCCCCACTGCCTCCAAGTATAGTCCGCGTTTGCGGCTCGCATTGGTCGACTTGGCGTTTGGCGCTGGGTGGGCGCTTCGGGCAGGTCAAGACTGGGACCTATATGTGGTGGCGCAACCGAAGGTCGTCGATGCTGCCATCTTGGGCGCGACGGGTCACCTCTATGGACGACGGCCGCAAGTGAAACTCACCAAGACGTTCAAATTCAGTCAAACGAGCAGTATCACAGTCAAGCTGGGTGCCGCACACGGTCGAACGCAGGATCTCGATGCGGATGGGCAATTGGACGCGGACGCCGCCGGTGTGCCCTCGATTCAGGGCGGATTGGTGCTTGCAACCACACTGCTAGGTAACAAGCCAACCACATTGTCCATCTCTGGCGCTTACGGCAAGGAAAAGATCCATCTACCGCTGCCAACCGCGACGACACCGTCCGACCACACGAAGACATTCGATTCAAAGCTGATTCATGCTAGCTTGCAGTTTCCATTGGCGAGCACCCTGGCGCTTCAAGGTGTCGTCTGGTGGGGAAGGAACCTGGATCAATACTATGGCGGCGCTATGCAAGGAATCAACGCTGGTGCGGAGTCCACGATCGAGGCGGTCGGTGGTTGGGGACAGGTCATTTGGGACGCTACCGCCGCGTGGTCATTCAGCGCAGGGGCGGGCGCCGACGATCCGGTCAACGGCGACGTGGCGACGGGCGGTCGCACCTTCAACGGCAGAGCGTTTGGAAACGTGTTCTTCAAGGCCACCAACGACGTACTCATCGTTGCGGAGTACGGTTACATGAAGACCCGCGTCAAAGCGGACTCGGCCGCAACGAATCACCGCACCCAGTTGGCCTTTCAATACACGTTCTGAGCTGGTGCGTGGCTCGCCTACCGGATCTTCGGTTAGGCCGAATACGTCAGCGGAGGGCCCCACACCGAGGCGTTTGCGCGACGCTCAAACCAACTCCTGTTCATCGATCGCCTTGCCTGCTGCGTCGAGCTCATTGAGCTGCTCTGTCGAATCCGCCATGCTCGTTGAGTTTGCCGCAAGCTCAATACTACTGCCCCAGTAGTTCGAGATTGTTTGGTTTGAGTTGCCCCCTCCCGTCTCGCTCGCGCCTTCACTGCGCCCTGCGGGCGCTCCTCGCTTCGCGAGGACCGTGCCTCTCAGTGTACTTCGTCCAGCCTGCTGGACTTCGTACACTTCGAGTCGGCGCATTGCTCGACTTGCCTCCCCCAAGCCGCAGCGTAGCAAGCTCCGCTCAGTCGGGGGAGGCTGACTGGCGAGGTCGTGGCGCATCCACGCCCGATAGAGGCCAGGCAACGGAATGGGCCTGGGCGGGCGCGGTGCCGGCTCGAAGCGAGCAAATGCACCATACGCGTCGTAGTGCACGTCTGATCGACAACAATTAGTCTTGCCGGTCGTGTTGCCTCACCACCGAATGTTACCCGGTCGCGCTTGCGAAATCATGCTCAGAACTGCCGATATCGGGATGGCCGAGAATGAGTCGTCGAGCTTCGGCAGTGCGCCACGCCTGGACGCGCCTCTGCACCGATCGCGTCAACCATCCGCAGCACCGCCCTCTGGCTGGGCATCCAATCGCGGAACTGCTTGAAGACTGCTCTTGCCGTGGCGAACGCCATCATAGCGCACAGCCGAGTGACCGACGTCACAGTGCCCAGACTGAACCCAGAACAGAGGCTCAATTCGCGATCGATGGGTAGGTCCGCAGCGCGACTGGTTCCACCGGGAGGCATCCCCACGGGTCGGCAGAATGGCAGCTTGCCGAAACGCGTCCCAATCTCTGTCGACCGCCGGTTGGAACCGTCGCGCGCAAACCGCTGGCCGCTGTGGCTATAGGTAGCAGCCTGCGGTCGGGCGGCGCACCGCGCTAGGAACAGGGCCATCACCGCACGCCCCAAGGCGAGCAAAGAGGTCCAGAGTGCGGCCTCCACGTCCGCTTCGACGTTCTCGTGCGGTTGCGTATCCTGCCACCTCAACCATCGGCCTCTAGCAGAAATTCCCGGATCAGCCCAGAAAGTTGAGAGGAGCAGACAGACGTAGCAGGGCGCGAGGCGCGCCACCGGGCAACTATGGTGTTGAACGGTGGCGCGCATTCAGACCGGGTCAGTCACAGCCGGGAAAATCTTCGATGCTGTTGGCTGCAGCGAAGTCCCCGTTGTAGTTGAGCACCGCCCAGACCTTCTTCTCAGAGGGCACTACACCATAGGTGCCGAGACCATACTCCGGCTTCCACGGGCCCTTCACGAAACGCTTAGTACCGCCAGTGTTTTGATTTACGGCATTCACCCAAGCACCGGAGGCATCGCGAGTGGCAATACCGAACCCGCCCTTGCCGAGGTGGCATGTCCGCCCCTGCTGGTAGCTTAGCCTGAGCACGAACTCATCAGTCGCCGTTTCGCCGAAGGCTGCCATCCCCCACAGCGAGAGAATGTCGCTTCGCATGTGGTCGTTGGGCTCCACAGCGACCCAACCAGTAGTGACGTGTTTGGAGAATGCACGCCCCCAGAAGTCCGTGCCTGTGGATCCATTCGACCCGCCCAGAATGCTTGCGGATGTCTGTCCGTAGCCATCAACGATGGTCGTATAGCTCTGGCCCTGCCCAACAACGAACTCCTGCCCGTTCAGGCTGTAGCCCCAAGTGTCCTTCTTGACGAACTCGAAGTCAGGCGTAATCTGTGAACCTACGTAGGTAGGCGGCCCACCGTTGGGCCATGCCCTATCGGAGGAGTAACCGCCCTTTACGTCCGAATAGTAGTCCACGGTTACGCGTGCACCATCGATGGTGTAAATGTAGAATCCGACATTGTTCAGCTCCTGAGATAGCTGAGTTTGCCGAACCTTCTGGCCGCGGAAATCAGCCGAATTCGGATCCTTGGGATTGATGAACTTGGGGCCTGCGGGTGCCGAAATGATCTCCTGAACCTGGCTTGCGCGATCTGGGCTCGCGACAAGGGAGCGCTGCGCGAGGTGCTCATGCCCGCTGATGAAGTATCGCACGTCGTTGTTGTACAACGACGCGAAGAAGGCATTTTGCATGTCGATGTTGGCATCGGCAAGGCCAGAGAACAAGCATTCTGAGTGGTTTTCCCCGATCAGGTTGTGGTGAGCAAGCACGAAAGCGTGCTCAGGAAGGCGAGTGGCAACGTCCAGCCGACGGCTGATCCATTCTTGCTGTTCGCCAATCGAGTACCCGTAGGGGTACTTTGGTCCAACCTCGGGGACCACTACCGACTTCGTAGGAGTGCTCCAGTCGTCGAGAATGACGAAACGAGCGCTGCCGCCGGCATCGACGTAGTCGAACGCGTAGCTTATCCCCAAGAGTTCGCTATTGCCGACCGTTGGGCTGCTGAAATTGGACGCGCCAAAGGTGTTGGACATCCCCTGGGTCTGAGGGAAATTTGCGCGTAGGGCCGTGAGGCTGTCTAGCGCTGCGGCATCATGGTTGCCACGCATCGGAAAGAATCCGATCCCGGCGTCGTACAACTGCTGAGCAGCCGCGGCGCGCATCGCCATGTTGCCACTGGCATTCGACAAGTCACCCACCTGAATCACCAACTTGACCCCTTTGGCGATGAACTCGTCGTTGATCTGGCGAATAACGGACGACGAAACCTTGCCGGCGTTCGTGCCCTCTGGATCACCTGGACACGTCCATTGGGTATCGCCAATTACGCCAAAAGACCATGCCGCCTCGACGGGAGCGGGTGACCCCAAACATATAGCCGATGCGGCTGCTGAAACTGCACAAACAACCTTCCTATTGATTCGACTACTCATCGGTTGCACCTCCACACAACATGTTGTTGCAGCATCTTGCGCAACACAGTTGCAAATACGCTTCGTATACCTAGCTATTCTGCCGAGTGTCGAGGGAATTCAGCGGCTCGGCCTTGGAAACACCACTGGCCTATGAAGGCCGCGACGGCACTATTTCCCTGATCGGGCGCAAGTTGGAGTGATCGGCAGGCGAATCGTGAGTGCTGCTGATGCTGGAACATTTTGTCCTGACAGAAAGAGGATGGGTGAAGGTCGACGAAGTGGACATCGGTCGTGCGGAGCGAAGGCAACACGCTCTGAGCGGGTGGAATGCTCCCATCGTCATTTGGAATGCAGTGCGCCATGTGAAGTGTAGTCGGGTCTGGACCAGCCATGGAGCTGTGGGTCTAGACGACGGCAACACTGTTGTTGATGTTGGCGACGTGCATGCGTGCCAAAACCGTCCAGAAGGCGTCGAATCTGCCACCGGCGTTCAGGGCACGCAGGTGCAGAGCGCCGCGTAGCCCAGGGGAGTGCCAGCGTTGGCCAGCGCCGTTGGCTCTCATCTTGACGACGGTATTGCAGGGGCTCTCGGTGATACCGCTACCAATCGGCAGCCCCTGGTGGCCGGACGTCCAAAAGTGCCAGGTGCAGTCATCGTCCGGTGAGGGGAAGATAGTTTACATGGCGAGTGCTTAAACGAACTCGCCGTTCACCTCGCCGGCAGATGACGGATCCTTTGGCTCTTGTCACCGGACGATCTGCCTGCGGAGACAGCTGTGCTAGCAGATGACCTACAGGGCTGGCTGGCGAGCTGCAGCAGTCTAATCTAACGACAGCGGATGCCGCTGTCTTCCAGACTGGACATGACGTCGTTGAAACCACTCAGGTATGTCCAAGACTGTCCGTGAGCAAGCGTGTACGACGAGCCCGCGTAAGATGCATTGACCCATAGGAGAGCGTCGAACTTCGTGCTTGTATTTTTGGCTGAGGACAGCGTGTCATTGCGAAAACCCATCGCCACTGGATCCCTGTAACAGCTTTCTGCAATTTTGATCTCGGTACAGTCGCCGCCAAAGTTGGCGTCAGTGTAGAGAACTAGTCTCTCTGGAGTAGTCCCACACTGACCATAGTTGAATTTCTGCAACCGTGCAGCCGAGGCCTTGTTATCCCAGTTACCCATGGTGCTGTTGTATTGATTCGGTCCGAAGTGGTTAGGCGCACCATTGTCATACGTGTAGAAGCTATTCCAGAAGAGAACAAGTGTGACATCCGGCCCCGTCCAGTATCCCTTTATTTGATCGTTGGGCAGCCCTGTTGTTGCATCCCAACTGCTCCATGTCTCGCCGAAATTGTCGTCAATTTGCAGAACGTAGCAAGGGTTGCTGTAGCCCGCTCCCGTCCAGATGAATGCCTGATTGTGGCCCGGAGAGCCGTATTGGCTACAGGTTTGAGGTGGTGCGCCATACTGGGCGGCTGCGTGCGCCTGAACGGCACTTCCCAAGCAGAGCAAACCGGTGAGAAACCCTAACCTTATCGTTCTAGTCATACGATTCTCCTTGCGATGAATTGTCGAGCTCGAAGCCCCAGATCTCGGCTATTTCGCCAAGCAGGCTCGCCGATTTCAGACGCACTGTCAAGTCGAGATCACGTGTTGGAATCTCATACTGTCGAAACAAAGTCCAAACATCCGTCGCCACGGATCGAGCGGCCTCTCGTTGGCAGAAGTTCAGCACTCCTCCAAGTCGCGAGCGACAGACGACTTTGCCGCCAGCCATCGTGACTTGGCGGCTTCTTGGTGTTCATGCGTAGTCTGCGCCGCTTTGGCATTTGAAACGGTTCTTCGGAACTTTTCACACTGTTGTTTCTGCGCGTCCGTCTCCGGGAGAGCGGCACACCCCGGCACCTGCACGGTACGCGTCCATGCCAATCTCGCTGCGGTTTGCCGTAGCTGCGCGTCATCTGCTTCTCGTGATGTGTCTATTGTCCATTGCTTTCTTTTCTTTACTCACAGCCAATGTCTACTGCTTGCGACGCAACAAGTGCGCAACGCGCCACGCGAATACGGCAAAATCCCGCGGCGACTCATGCAGCTTCCACCCACTTGTCAAGAAGGCCTCAGTCAGTGTTCAACTGCCCTCCGTTCGGTCGGCAAAGGGGAGGATTGGTCACCATAACCTTCAGATGGCCCCCCGCCGAAGTGTCGCGAGGAAATCGACAAGAAGCGCCACATCGGTGCCTTGGTGCACGACTTGGTTCCTGGCGATTCGAATCTCCGGTCCGGCTTCAGGATCAGTCCATGCTTCGGCTTTCGGGCATTCCCAGTGCTGCCATCCTGTTCAGGATCCTGCATCCGACGCTTGATTCTACCCTCTGTCCTTGTAGCGTCCGACTTCGCATCGTAGGTCCGATGATGGTCTTGTAGCGGTAGAACGTATTCTCAACCATGCTGCGCCGGCTGTATCCGGACCTCTTGTGCCACTGTCTCTTGTCGCGTCTAGCTCGTGATCGAATGTTCCGGTTCCGCTCTCTGGTTGTCGATGTTACTCGTCTCACTTGAGCGTTCTTCTTCGGCGGGGTGAGCACCCTCGGCGAACGATCCTTCGTGTGGTTCTCGACCGCCTTGTTGACGCCTTCAGTATCGTACGCGCCGTCGGCGCAGACCGACCCGAGCGGCCTTTCGAGCTGCTTAGCCAATACGGGTACGCGAGAAGCGTCGGTCGCGCTCTTGCTGGTCAGATCAGACGCGATGACCTTGTGCCAGCGAGCACGTACGACTAGGTGACGTAGCGACCCTTCCGCGGACACAACCCTGACGTTGCAGCGTCGGCTGCGTGCGAGCGACCATCGGGCCCAAGACAAACACGACGATCGTCCGCCACGCCCCCCAATGCGCGCCTCCGAGCCAAGACCCTTCACCGAGACACGTGATCTTGCGCTCCCGAATTCAGACGACGCGCAGAAGCTTGCGCGCACCTGGCTCATCTCGCGCCGTGAGGACTTCCGGACCTCCTTTTCATCGTTTGTCGCTGTCTCGTCACGCCCAGTAGATTTCAATCCGCTGTGCCACTTGACGTCGCTCATCCTGAGCCAATAGCTAAGCTTCTAGCATATTGGCTTTGAGGGAGTTCATGCCAGTCGTCCCGCGCACTTCGCGCGTGCTTGGCTCGGCGGAAAGAGGAGGAGCACAATGGATGCCAAGAGCAGTAACAAGATGTCGATTGCTCAGTTCTTGACGCACAAATTCGAGCCTGAGGTTCAGGCTTTGGCCGCAAAATTCAACGGGGGCGGGTTCATGTGTTGTCACAGCCAGTTCTTCGCGGAAACAGGCATTTGGATCGAAGAACTCGTGCCCGTCTTCCAGAAATTGGACGCGCAATTGGCGGTGGCGAACGAGCGTCGGGTAGCGGTTCTCTCCCCACATCTTGCGGGTGGTTAGGGGGTAAGCCGGCTTGCGCGTTGCGCAAGCCGGCGCGCTCTTTGCTGCCAATTGAGAATCGCCATGTTTAGCTGTCTGGCTGAGCTAACGCGAGCTGCAAGGCGCCAGCGTGAGGCAGTGAGTTTGTCCGTGCTGAATGCGCTGACGGCCGGCAACCTACTCAGACCGAACCACCCTGTCCCGCAGGCAATGCTCGCAAACCCTGTCGTCCTCGACACGATTCGCACTTCTAGCGACCCTGCAGCGACCAGCGGCGTACTTGCAGGTCTTTTCGTTCACTGTGGTGTGACCGTTCGGGGGGTCATCGCAACAGATGAAGATGGTTGGGTCTATGTGCCTGGACTTGGATACCTGATCACGGGGCATCGTTCTGAATCGCTCGTGCTTACGGTCGCGGAAGACGGACTGCTCGCTCTCGAGTGCGGGGAGCGGCGCGTCGAGTTCGAGCGGCTGGATGCCGTCATGGTGAGAGGGCACGAGGTGCCGATCGCCAGTATCCCTTTCTTGGAAGACGTCATTCGGCACGTTTTGGGGTCAAGTGGTCACATTTCGTTCGCGAGTACATCGCAGGAGCGCGCTGAACTCGCTTGGGCATTTGACGTCATGGGACGGGTCTTGCCCGAACTCCGCCAAGCGATCCGAGAATCCGTGAGCATGGTGGTTCTGTTCCGATGCGCTAGCGGGGCTTCCTTTGCAGCAGACTGCGCGCCCGGAGTTGCGTTCTTGAACCTAACGGGCAGAGAGAACAACGAGGTGTTCTTGTTGGAGGATCTCGCACACCAGTGCGGCCACGTGTTGCTAAGCCTTGCGACGAAGGATGCGCAAGGCTTCTTCCGTGTACCTGCGCTGGCGCCGCTGCCCGAAGCGGAGGAGCGCTCCCCATGGGTCCTGATGCACGGGGTGGTTACGGAAACGCTGATGGCGCGTTGCCTATATGGTTGTCTGCAACTACCTGACACCGAACTGCTGCCACAGCGGCGCCACGAAGTCGTTGGGCGTTTGGCTTCGGTGTTGCGCCGATTCGCCGTCGACATTTCTCTCTTGGTCAACTGTCAACTGCTGGCTCCGCAAGGTCTACGCCTCATTCGGGAGTTTGGCGCACCTTGTCGTGAAATTGTTGCGACTCTAGGGCGTCGATTGAACGACATACAGCTCGACAATCAGGGCTACCGCTTCGACTTCGATCGCTTTCTCGCGCGCAATCCACTCGGAATGCAGAATTTCAATCTGAATCATGGGGGTTAGGAATGAATTGGCAACGAATTGGTCGGGTTGGGTTCGGCTGCTATCGAATCCGCGAGGCGTCCGAGGAACACGCTGCCGCCATCGACGCCGCACTGCGTGCGGGCTGCAACCTATTCGACACAGCCAGCAACTACAGTGATGGCAGCTCCGAGTTGCTGCTCGGTCGTGCTTTGGCACACGCACCCGACGTTCGCGTCATCACAAAAGTAGGGTACATCTCGCCGAGCGCCTACGCCTGGCTCGCTGGTGAGGGCATAGATGTTGCTGGGGTGCAACGTCTATCTCCCGAAGCGCACTATTCGTTGAAGCCGGACGTGCTGATGGCACAGCTGAAGCTGTCGTTAGCTCGCTTGCGACGGCGGCGTATTGATGTTCTTCTGCTCCACAATCCAGAGCACATTCTACCATGCGCTTCGAGTGTCGGACAATTTCGCGACGAAATCAAAGCAGCCTTTGCCTGTCTCGAAAACGCGACAGCAGTCGGCTTGGTCGGAGAATACGGTGTCAGTTCGAACGTCTTGTCGGAACCCAATCACCCACTGTCCGTCGAGCTGCTTGCCGACATAGCGGACGAGATAGCGGGAGCTCATCACTTCAGGGTGGTGCAATTCCCGTTAAATTGGCTAGAAAGTGACGCTGCTACGGTGACCGATACGCGCCGAAGTCTCGTGGCTCGCGCTCGGGGCTTGGGGTTGGTCACGATTGCGAATCGTCCCCTTCATGCGATGAAAGATGGTCGTCTCGTGCGACTCGCGAGCTACGAGCGCGAGTGGAGAGACCAAGGCATGCCGTCGCATGGTCAAGAAGTCCTGCAGCACGCCATCCATTTGGTGAGGCAGCGCCTTCAGTTCGAGGGCGTCGAGGAAGACGTCATGGATGTACCCGTCATGAAGTTTCTGCGTGACAGCGCTTGGAACGTCGATCAACCGGAGTTGGTAGATTCTATTTGGGACAAGCACTTCGAACCCTTGATCACGCACATCTGGCGCAACGACGTGCCTTCGGAAGAGCGAAAGGTGTTTGCCGACCTGCGCGCCCTCATGGGTCTTTGTGCCAAAAGGAGTGTCTCCTTGCCGAACCAGGACGTGGGGGCCGCCCATGCCCAACGCTTGGGGAGCACTCCTGGACAGGATTGCGCCTCTGCAGCGGTTCGCTTCTGCCTTGAATCCGGCGTGGATCACGTATTGGTTGGGATGCGGAAACCAAGCTACGTGGCGTCGATACAATCACTATTCGGTTACCAAGACACACCGCGCTTTGCGTCTCTGGAACATGCTCACACGTAGCTCAACCAATGAGCCGCATTGCAGGAGGAAACTCAATGACCGTGCCAAGAACCAAGCATTCCAGTTTTCCATTCTTCAGATCCGTGCGCGCACACATGGTCGAGCGCTACATCTTCAACTTTCGAATCGCACCAGATGAACTGAAGAAGCGTCTGCCCGCGACGTGGTTGGCCCCGCTTGTCGTCAATGGCTATAGCGTAGTCTCATTCTGCATCTTGTGGCTTGACCACCTAACATTGGCGCCGATCCCTTCGATTGTGCCCTTTAGCACCATCTCTTGCGCGTATCGTATTGGTGTACTGGACTCATCTGGTAGAGGAGCGGAACCTTCCGTCTACGTCATCGACAGGTGGGCTGATTTGCCATTCATTGCCATCCTTGGACCCCTGGTCTTGCAGGACACTATTCCGGTGATCAAAGCCGCGATCGGACACGATGACAAGCGCGGGACCCATGTGCAGATGAGCTACACAGACGGCGCGGCCCTCTTCTCCGCGTCGGTTCAACCGGCAGAAAGTGGGGAACTCGGCTCCAAAGTATTTGGGTCGATGCAGGAGTTCGCCAAGTTCATTCGGGAAGGCGTCTCGAGCTATGGTCCCTCGCTGCACCAGGGCAAACTTACCAAAGTCGATCTGCACAAGGAGGAGGTAGCCTATGAGGCGTTGACAGCGAATGTAGAGTTCAGTGAGCTCAACGAGGAAAGCTGGCGCGATGCCGGGTTGGAGTTCGACAGTGCCGTTCACGCTCACGGTGCAAAATACGAGTGGACCTATCGGGGGCTTTGGTCAACAACTTAGAGTCGCACGGCAAGGTTCCATTGCTATGGGCTTCTTTCACTACACGGATTTGGCTATCGACGAGGCGTCCCGCGGTCGGGTCTTGCGCACGGTGCCAGGGCGTCACTCGCTCTACTGGCGTTCCGTCTTTGCCCCGCAATCCTACGATGCGGCGGTTGAGACTGCGCGGCAATTGCACCCCGCTGTCGAGGGGGGAGTTCTGGAGCGCGTGGCGGGGTGTCGATACCTGCAGCGCTGCCTAAGCGAGCTGCTCTTCGAGTCAGTGCGCGTTTCGTTGGATGCCAACCTGCCGTCACGAAGCGAGTGCCTCTTCCTGTTGCCGACTCCGGACGTGTCCATGAATTTGAACGTTGCGGGGAGAACTCTGCTTGAGATCGAACCCCAGGTCGACGCAAGGTTGTTTCGCGCTCGAGCGTCGTTGCTCGATGGGTCGTTCTTCGTGCAGGACATAACTGCACGGGCAAGAGAATATTGGCGCGGCTCGAACGGACCGGATGACGAGGTTCTCTTCGTCGGCGAGTTCAAAGTGTTGCGAGTCGTCGGTCGGCCAGCACGCGGAATTACCCTCGATGGTCAAGGATTTGCGGAGTTACACCCGTCATGACTTCCTGGGGCGAGACGCAACTGCTCATCGTTCGCGATTTTCAGGAGCACGTCGTGCCGCACTATACCAAGCCGTACCCACCGAGCCGAGACGCCTACTATGGCTTTCTGGACGGCAACCGGTTGACCTACGAAAGATATGCCAGAGCTATCGAGTCGGGCCGCGCGATCGCAAGGCCGATACACGGCTGCATGCACGCGGCGCGTGTTACCTTGTACTCGGCCTTACTGTCTCAGCTATATCGTCGCGCTGGGTATGCGGTAGGACGCCTCTATTCGCTCCAAATGGCCGCAGCTTTCCATGATGCGGCGCGGCAAGACGAGGGAATTGACCAATGGGATGCTAAGAGTGCAAAACTCGCAGCAGTCTGGCTCGAAGCCCGCGGCTCGACGCGCGAAGCAGCAAAGTTCCGACACTGGCTTACGAACAAGAATTCGCCGCGTCCACTAGCGTTGGCCCACACTATTCTTCACGACGCTGACGCGCTCGATATTCAGCGCATTGCACACATAAGGGCACGCTTCCGTCCCGAACGACTATGGCTTTGCGATCCCAAGCTTGGGATTCCCATTCGGGACAAAGTTCAGCTCGTCACTGACATAGGGCGGTTCATTGACTATACGGAACCGATCGAGGTTAAGCGCGAACTCGAGTCCTCTGCGGACTACTACGTCCAGGTGATGCACATCTTGACCGCCGCGCATCGAGGTACTGGACAACTACCACTACTACACGCACTTCTCATGGAAGTACTTGATTCATAGGGGTTGCGTTTGCGTTGAGGGGCACACGAATGCGAGCGACGGTCTGAAACACAAGTCGAAGAAGAGGAGCGAAGGTATGGCAAAGAAAACGGCAACAAAGCGCAAGTTGGCACCAAAGGAAGTCACGATCTCTCGCGTGGCCAAAGGCAAGCCACTTGACTTAAAGATGAGTGATCTCAAGGCAGTGCTGGGCGAACATTTGGAGGTAGCCTGTCTCAATCCGAACGTCATTCCTGGAACTCCCGGTTCCGTGATGATCCCCGCGAATGAGCCCTGTCCAGTCGAGCCGCATAACCACGACAAATCGATACGCGACAAGTTCTTTCAGAAAGTGTTCGTGATCAAACCAGCCGCAAGAAAGCGCTAAGCAAATGCAGGCATTCTCCGACCTCGGTGAGAAAATCGGTCGACGCTGGCGTGCCCGGAACTACGACGAAAGCGTCTTTGCCAGTATTGCGTTCGAGGAGCTCACCGGGTCGGAGGTGCTGACTCGCTTCAGCGGGGACGACGTCGTAACTTGGGTACTGCGCAATCAAGCTATTCCGCCTCAGAACTACACTGGATTCGGTCAACCTCCAGTCGTGCTTTACCGCGGACACGAGTTCTACATCGAAGCGCTGTTCTGGTTCGATTCGACCACGGCCATTCACCAGCATGCGTTTTCGGGTGCATTCGGGGTGCTGCAAGGAAGCAGTGTGCATACGCTGTACGGTTTCACTCAGGGGGAGCGGGTTAGTTCTCGTCTGCTCCTCGGGTCGTTGGACTACCTGGACTGCGAAGTTTTGAGACGGGGCGATGTGCGAGCCATCTCTGCGGGTAACGGATTCATTCACTCACTCTTTCACCTTGAGCAACCATCGGTAAGCGTCGTGGTGCGAACCAGCGCCGAGCTCGAACAGAATCCCCAATACACCTACTTCCGACCGGGCTTGGCAATCGATCCGTTCTACGAGCCCGAACCGATGATGACGCAGCTGCGCGTCCTGGAGGTGGTGCGCGCGACGCGTGGGGCGAATGCGCTGATGATGGCCGCCGACACGTTGCTGGATGGTGCGGACTTCTGGTTTGCATATCGGCTACTAGCGCAGGTTTATCAGCCTCTTCTGGAGGAGGGAATTTGGCCAGAACTCGAGAAGAGGGCGAGAGCGCGCTTCGGCGAGCGTGTGGACTTCCTTCAGTCGATCTTCGAAGAGCGACAGCGACAGCACAATATCATCGCTCGGCGCGAGCAGATACACGATCAGGACCACCGCTTTTTGCTGGCGCTTCTGCTAAACATTCCGACACGTGAAGGTATCTTTCGTCTCATTGCGATGCGCCACAATGCGGACGCGCCGCGAGAGCTGATATCGCGCTGGCTCGGTGAGCTGGCAAAAGAGAGGAGTATTGGACTCGACTTCAACGCGTTGTCGTTGTTCGTTCTCGAGTATGCGCTCGAAGACGCTTCGATTGAACAAGTTGAGGCCGCGTTGACAACGGTCTATCCTGCGAGTCAAGTCCAGGCACAAGCGACGAAACTCCGGCAGCTTTGGTTTGAAATTCGCAATGCCGTCCTGCTGAAACCTCTATTTGCGTCTTCGATATGATCTACGTGGTAAACCAGAAGGCGAGGCTTAGCCCGAACCTACGCAAGGAACAGGTCGAGTGGGTGATTGAAGCACCGGTTCGCGGACAAGGGCTCCGACGTACGACGGTCAGCGAGGTGAGCCACCCCGCCTTGTGTTCGTTCCTGCGGCGGATTGGTGGAAGCCCAACCGGCGGCCACATTCGTGTCGATGCGTCGATGGCTGCGCAGTTGAGTGCCGTCGGACTGCTCGTGCCTCCCGATGCGGTGCCAACTGATTTAGCGTTTTGCTCCAGGCTCGGCGAGGCAAAGGCTTGCATCTCTGGTGCCGAGCCCCTCCTTCTCAACGAGCGGATCCGCATTGCGGAAGCCCCTGCCGCAGCAGGCATGGCACGAGGACGCACCGTAGTCGTTGCTGAGCCGGTACGGTCAGTCGAAGTGCCATATTGGATAGACAGGGGCGAGGCAGCGCTCATCGACGACCTGTTGGCTCGGCGCAGAACGCCCACCGACATCGCGCGCCACGTCCGAGAGTCATTGGTCGGGGCTGGAGTTCTCTACCAAGCGGAGAAGACTCGCTACGAACGACGGCGTTTCCAGCGATCGTTGGCTGTATGTCGCGAACGCATCGATGGGCCGGGATACGCGATTCTTTCAGACCTTCTACCGAGCGGCCTCTTGGCGGCGATACGAAGGCATATGCGCTGTGCCGTTGCAGAAGGCTATTTGCGTTTCGGTGACGCTCAGGTTGAGAGGCGCTTCAGCATGCACAACGAGCCAGTTTGCATGTGGCTGCACGCGCTGCTCACTCCGCTGGTGGAGCGAGCCGTGTCACGACCGATCAAACGGACTTACGCCTTCGCAGCAGCCTATACCGAGGGTGCCGTGCTTCACAGACACACCGATCGGGCCGCCTGCGAGTACACGCTGTCGCTCACTGTGGACGCAGAACCCAATACCTCAAGCGAAGCAGCGTGGCCATTGTGCCTCGAATCAGACTCCGAGGGTGCCGTTGTCCAAGCTCTGTTGGCGCCCGGGGACGCCCTATTATTCCGTGGTCGCCGGCTCCACCACTACCGAGATGCGCTTGGACCTGGCCGCACATCGACGTCAATCCTCCTTCACTTCGTTGAGCGTTCTTATCGCGGGGCAATGAAATGAGCGCAACTGCAATATCCCCCAAACAAAGCTTGGGGTCCCTGCTCGGCGCCATGACAGTCGAGCAGTTTCTCGCCGACTACTGGGAGCGCCAGCCCTTGCTGGTCCGCAGTCGGGGAAACGGCGAGTACCACAACCTGCTCACAACGCGCATCTTTGATCGTCTGATCTCGAATGGGGTGGTCGATCGCCGCGACGGCAGGCTAGTGAAAGACGGCCAGGTAGATCCCGCTACACCGCTTTTCCGAAGTGACGGCCGGGCGAACATTGCGGCGATACAAGCGGCCTATGCCGAGGGTTACACCATTGTGGTGAACAATTTGCAGCAACGGCGCGCTAAGGTCGGCTACCTCTGCAGGGATCTCGAGCGCGAACTTGGTCAGCAAGTGGGCGCGAATGCGTATTTGACTCCCGTTTCCTCCCAGGGGCTTGCACCACACTTCGACAATCACGACGTCTACGTGCTTCAGTGCGAGGGCAGCAAGCTGTGGCGCCTCTACCGCCCACCGATCGAGCTTCCAATGATTGATCAGCACTTCGACGTCGATCCGAGCAGCATTGGCGACGTCACCGCTGAGTATCAATTGGAAGCCGGTGATATGCTGTACATTCCCCGCGGTGTAGTGCATGTCGCGACGTCGATTCGAGAGCGTTCCCTTCACCTAACTCTAGGTGCTTGCCCGTATCGCGTTTACGACGTTTTGGCCAAGGTGCTGTGGCGCGCTGCGCGCGACGATGTGGCGTTCCGACGCTCAACTCCTGCGCGGCTCGAGAACGAGGATGCGTGGAGCGAAGCACTTCGTCGGTCCCTCAAGGTACTGATGGAGCGATTCGTCAAGCACGCGGACTTGGACACGGCCATTGCGGACATGCGTTCTGACTTGATTCACAGCATGCATCCACTACCAGATTCTGACCTTTCCGCCATGGATCGACTGGACGCGGTCGGACTTGGGACACGTGTGCGTCGACGCAAGGGAACAGTCTGTTGCGTTAGAGATAGTAGCGATTCGGTGGTGATTCAGTTTCCCGGCAACGCCATGAGTGCCCCCTCAGGCGCGCTCGCAGCGCTAGAGTTCGTGGCCACAGTCGAGAGCTTCGCGGTCAACGAATTGCCGGCGTCGGTCAGTGATGACGCTAAGCTTGTCTTGGTCAAGAGACTGATCGCACTTGGGTTGTTGATCGCGGAATAGGAGGTAAGGTATGGGGCGGCGACGTACTTTGAAGCATTGTGTGCCTAGTCCCTCCGGGGCGACAGCGGCGGCAAGCCAAGGCAGCATATGCCACATAAGCGCTTCCTCTGGCGGCGAAACCCGCACACTTCGTCTATCTTTGAAAATGGCAGCTCACGCAATGAGCGGGCGCCACGAACTTCGGTACATGCGCAACGGTACCGTGACAATCGGGGCAACCCGAATTCTCTGGAACGGCGTGGTCTCGATGGGGCGCGCCGTTGTATCCGTGACAACCAACACAATCCGGCGGGCGAAAGCCTGAACTTGCGTGGGGATACGGCGCCACACTGCCGTGACAGTCGAGGCAAAGTGCTTGACGGTAGCCAGGGTGGAGTTCCGTCAGCTGCGGGGCTGCTCCGGCAGAGCCAGCAGCGATGCTGCTGTTGCCGCCGTTACCACCCACGCTTTGCCCACCTTCACCGGATGAGTCAATTCCGACTGTGCCTCCAGCGCCTCCGTCTGGGCTGGGGACTTCCTTGAGCACTTCCGCTGGAATGCGAGCGCAAGCGCTAAGCGCGAGTATCGCGACGAAGGCAAGCTCCAAGCCCATCATGGCGTCTTGCTTCCGCTGTTCGCCTTGAGCCACTTCAATAGCCCGGAGGACTGCGCTTCAGAAAGGCCCGCATTGGTCGACATTTGTCTCATGATGCGCTCCCAATCTGCACTCACATATTCGCTCGGCGCATGGAGCTCGTGACAATTTGCACAACGCTTTCGGTAAAGTGCTTCTTCCGGTGAGCGAGGTGGCGGCAAAGTGGCACAGCTTTCCGCCAAGAGCACGAGGCCAGCCGCGGCGAGCGCTCCAACACCTGCCCGAATCCTAGAGCGAGAATTGCAGCTGAATGAGACCGCTGTGGTCGTAGATGGCATTGTCATCCTGGTGGGCTTCCAATTCTGTCCGATACCGCGCGCGTATCAATGCTTGATAGACGCTAGATAGTTTGAGGTTCTGTCCAGAGAGGTACCAGTTCATTCCAACGGAAGGCAGTAGCAGCACGCCTCTCTCAGATAAGGAGTTGCGATCGAAGACCTCGAACCTAACAATGGGCTCCAGGCCAAGCCCCGCATTGATACCGATTTGTCCGTAGGCACCAAGAAAGCTTCTAGACGCGACACCGCGTTGCCGTTCGACGAAGGCCATCCGCAACAAGTAGGCTTCCGCCGCGGCGTATAGACGCCGGGTGCGAATCGCCACTTCCGCGCCCGCACGCAGGTCATCGCTGCTTTCGGCATTCGCCTCGACGTTGTAGGAGCCGGATACTGCCAGGAGCAATTTTGTCGCGTGCGGCTCGAGGCTGGCCGTCTCTTCCGGCTTCATGACCCCAATCGGGTAGTAGGCAAGCCTCGCGGCGTAGAGCAGTCCCGGTATGCCGCGATCGTCACTGAGCGTAGACATTGGCGCGTTGACTCCGATCCCTTCGCCATTGAATACTCCCATCTGATACTCGAGGCGCTTGGCAGCCAGGCCGTGGAGCATTACTCCGGTATCGAATCCAAGGGCCATGGTCGGGGTCACCGCGTTCAGGCCAAAGGGCAAATTCACTCGAGCCAGAAGCGACGTCGGAAGACGCGGGAATAGTGATTGACCGAGGCGCACTTGGACTGCCCAATTTGCCGGCGTCTTGAACTTGCCGACGCGCAGCCGTAGTCCTTCGGATACGGCAAGATCTATCCAAGCTTGGTTCAATAGGCACGCGCCAGAGCATGCTGCATTCAGCGCGAGGTTGAATGTGATCCGCTCGAAGCCGCGTCCGGCCACGCCAAGAATGGCATTCGCGGTGCCGAACCCCAAGGCTCTGACGCTATCTTGAGCCGTCAAGGCCAGCCAACGGCTGTTGACGTAGTTGGCTTGAACGTAGGCCTGCACCAAGGTGTAGGGATTGAACTCGAAGTCGCCACTGCGGGTCCTCCATCGAAACCCCTCCCGCCCAGCCAGCGACACCACGCTGCTCTCGATTCCAGCCTGGACGCTTGTCGTGGATTGAGCTGGCCACGCTGCTGGAATGGCAGCTGGAGGCAGAGGTGCTGCCAGTATTGCGGGTGAGGCGGTCGTACTTGGCGCCATGGCGTCGCCAGTGGCGTTCGGTGCTGGGGTTGCCGTCGGGCTGGCCGTTGGCGTCGCCGTGGCTGCCGATGGCTTCACGGTGGGCGTTGTAGTTGATGCTTTAGCTGATTCGTCTGTTGCGCTAACGGACTCGGGCACGACGTCTTCACGTGCGCCAGCCCGAAGAGTGAGCGTAATAGTCCAGAGGAATGCCACCAGGGTTCGTCTGAATGGTTCAAAGAGAGCAGTGTGCATCAGTACTCCGTCAACCTTGGGTCGTGAGTGGCAAGGGAGGCGATGCATTCGATCTCGACGAGCCAGTTGGGTCGACAGACTGGTGCCTTGACAATCACGCGCGGCACGTTTGGGCAATTTTGGTTGAGAAATTCTGCCACGAGCGATCCGTCCGCAGGATCACGCACGTAGGCGATGAGTTGCGCGAGATCGTTCAAGCCTCCGCCTGCGTCAGCAAGCAGAGCCTCGGTGTTTTCCAATGCCCTTTGGCACTGGAGGCGAATGTCTCCAATGTGAAGCGTCTTGCCGCTCGGGTCGATGCTCGCCGTACCAGAAATGAAGACGTGGCTTCGATCGCCATAGGCTACGCACGTCCCGCGCTCAAAGGTTACACCGTAAAGATGGGTCGGCCCAAGGTGCTGGGGCGCAGACAGGTATTTCACCTGGGTTGGCGCAAGGTTGCTGACTGCGTAGGCATCGAGTGACACGCGGCATTTTGCCGACGCAACGCGACCCGCGATTCCGGTGCTGGCAATGTAATGGGTGTCTGCCGTAAGCCCGATCGAATTGAAGTGACGTTTGCGGGCCTCGACGAGGGCGGCATAATCCGCGTCAATGTCGTAGACATAGAACCAGGTGCGCACCGCGTGGTCTCGAAGACATGCACCTGTTTCGGCGAGTCCTAGCGCATATGCCTGCAGCACGGCCTCGGTCTGTGCGAAGGCGCCACTGGCACAGTCATTGACGAGACCGGATGTCCAGAGGTGCGAATGTCCCGAGCGGTCGATGGCGACTCCGCTCGGAATGCACCGTTTGATTAGCGGTGTCTTGCCGCGGACGTGGTATTCCCAAAGTGACAGCCTCCGCCCATCGAGCGGTGGCTGCTCGATGACCGAAATCGCGAGTGGCGACGCGGTGTTGCTCTGCCCCAGAACCGAGCAGCTTAGCAACTCCTGCTGGTTTGCCGCGTCGCTGAGAAATACGCGGCGAAATACCGCACTATTCTCATCGAGTCCGTGCTCAACCATGGCCACAGTACGGCTCGCTTCGACGGACGCCAATTGCTCTTCAAAACTACCCGTGGGTGGTGCCTCGATACAGACGTGAAACTCTTCGAGCTGGCCGGCGTCAGCGCGGAAGCGAGAGACTCGGGTTTGAGTCAATTCAGCAGACTTGGTAGACGAGTGTGAAATGGACATGGCTAACTAAAGGGACATGACGAACGCGACCAATGCGTCACGGTCTTGCTTGGTGAAGTGGCGGAAGATGGATGTGGCGACAGCACCTTCTTCGCTTCCATGCCAAAGGATGGCTTCGGTGACATCGCGTGCTCGCCCATCGTGCAGGAGGTGCATGTGGCCGTTGACGATGGGAAGCAGGCCCAGGCCCCAGAGCGGTGATGTGCGCCATTCACTTCCCGAGGCTTCGAATTGACTGAAGTCGTCGCTGAGCTCTGGCCCCATGTCATGCAGCATGAAGTCGCCGTAGGGATGAATGGTCTGGTTAGCGAGCATCGGTATCGGGGTGCCGTCGATGAGCTTTGGCGGGATGGCTCCCGTATGCAGTGTGGGCGTATGGCAGAGATGGCAGCCGGCCTGCGCGAAGAGCTTCTCGCCGCGGATTACCTGCCGATCATCGACATTGCGGCGCGCGGGCACACCGAGCGTGTGCATGTAGAAGTCCACGTTCGCCATGTCGGCGTCGCTGACTTCGATTCCGAAGTCTTCGGTGGTTTGCGTTTGGCCCTTGCCCACTTCATCCGGAAACCGCGCATTGGTGACACCTAAGTCCGACGAGAAGCCGAGCTCCACTGTCAGGTCAGAATGCTGCGCCTTGTGGCCCGAGACGCCGATCTCGGACACACCGCGTTCGACGATCCATTGCAACTTCGGCGAGATCCCATAGTCGGGATACTCGAGCGCCGACAACGCTTTCAGCTCATCGCGATCGACAGCCAACATCAGTCCGAGGCCAACGTGTCGGCAGGGCTGGCGCACGGTGAAGAGCAAGTCATCTGCGGGTGGGGGCTTTGTGTACCAGTCCGTGATCTCGTATTTCGGGTACAGGAGGCAATAGTGCTCTTTGTCTTCGGTGGGGTACTCGAAGCAGCGCTCCTTGTAGGTTGTGGCCAGGCGCCCTTCTGGCTTGGCCCCTAACGTCGCATGGTCGTGCAGCACGCGACCATATTCAGGAAATATGTCTCCGGTGCGTCGACTGCGGAGAAAGACCAAGAAGGTCGAAAAATCGAAGCCTGTCCCGCCGGTGGTAAAGAGCGTCGGCATGGTGCGACCGGCTCCCTGGTGGCAGGTGGAGCAGGCGTAGCCCACGTACAGCGGCCCGAGGCCACCGGTGCCCGGCAGTTCAGCGGGGCTGGCGACGCGCGGTGTATCGTAAAGCGCATCACCTTTGCGAAACCTAACTAGAAGCTCCTCGTTGTGCGCAATTGGTGGCGATGGCTGGTCGTAGGCCTTGCTGGTGCCGTCGAATACCGTCAGCTCGCCGCCCTGCAATTCGAGCTTTTCGTCTCCCGTCGATCCTATCGGGCCACAAGACAAAGCTAGCGCCACGGCGCCGCCGAGGGCGCAAGAATAACGAACCCACATGGCAGTGCCTTTCGTCTGACTAGCGAGCAAACAACGGCATGATTGCGCCGTTCAGAATATCCATCAATGCGGCAATCTCGGTCTGCGCCTTCTCGATCGCCGCATCGTTCTTCGGATCCAAGATGGCTTCTCGGAAGGTGAGCCCACCTGCGCCGATTGCCAGAATTGCGGCTATCGCTGCCTCGATTTGAGCGGTGACGCTCGCATCCAGAGCGGTATCGAATTTGGCCACGAGCATCGAAAGGCTGTTGTTAGCTTGCGACCCATCTAGGCTGGCAAGATAGATATTCTGCACGCTGCGAATGTTGTCGGCGAAGTCGAGTAGCGAATTGTAGCTGAACTGTGATTCGATGAGGTTCGGATCGCGGGCTTTGTAAGGCTCCGCGATCTTACCGAAGGCCACCTCGTCGCAGATATCCAGCATTCCGCCGATGAGCTCCTGCACTGCGTCGAGCTGGGAGGAATAGAGCCCCTGCGCCTTGCCGGCACTCGCGAACTTCTCGCCATAGCCGAGTGCGCCTGTCGTACCAACCCAAGATTGATGCAGCTGATGCGTATCGTCGGACAACGCCTCGGTCAAAGCCAGAAGGTACTCGAGCTCGCGCGGTGCAGTCGCCCAGTCCGTCGCTGTGCGACTGTGATCCATACCCCAGAGCAGGTACTCAATGGTATGAAAACCCTTCATGCCACCGCCCAAATTGGACATAATGCTATCAGCGGAGAGCATGACGCCGCTGGCCAGCAGCGCCTCGAGCTGTTGGTGATCCACCGGCCAGCTATCCATGGCTGGATCCAGCCCTTGGTCGGTGACTGGACCGAACAGGAACCCTTCGCTCTGCTCCCAAGGGACGCGAGCTGCCACCCAGGCATTCTGGCACGCGGTTAGCTGTGTGTCGGTCGAGGCAGTCTGAAGCTGTTGCACGCATATTTCCAGGCCGTATGCCTTCTCGTGCAGATCGGCATAGGTCGGGATGATGACGTGGTTGACCGTGTCGGCCAGCAAGGGACCGAAGTCCTCGCCAGTTGCCGCACCAGAGCGTTCTGAATTGCCTGCACCCGAGCCGCAGGCAGCGAGCGAACAAACGAGAGCGTAAGCGCTGACAATGCGAAGTGAGTTTACGATGGTCATGATGAAGTTTCCATGGGTACGAGTTGAAGTCTCGCTGGTGGCGTCAGAGGACGAAGCCGAGTCCGGCGTTGAGTTCGGATTGGTGGCGGTCCCAACGATGAGTTTCGTTGAGCCAGCGCGAAACGTATTCCGCCTTCACGATCACGCGAGGATGAGGCAAATAGTTGAGCCCTGCGGTAACCGCACGACGCTGCAGAAGTGGATTGTCGAAGTCTGCTCCGGCATGCCACATGCTGTCGTAAGCGTCGAAGCGTGCGAATGCATCGAGGCGCTGTTGACTATTGGAGACGACCAACGACAAGACGTCATAGGCAGCCTCGAGCCATGCAGCATACGCGGCACTTGCGACGGCTGTGCGCGAGGCTCCTAGATTGCTGCTCAGGCTGGCGTTTGCTCGGGTAATAGCGGCGGCATTCTGCAAATGCCCCAACAAGACAAGACCTCGCAGCTTCAACGGGCCCTGCTGAAAACGCAAATGAATATCCCCCAAGGTGACACGCCCCCCCGTTTCGTAGAGATCACGCTTTGGCCGATTGCGATTGCTGCCGGAGCTGTACAGGGAAGCACCGACGACGGTGTTGGAGAGTCCTAGGTAGTCGACGGCAAGTACCGTCGCAAAATCGTTAATGAGAGGCCGTTCGAAAGCGCGTTGGGTACCACCTGCTATCCAGCGACTCGAAGAGAAGCCCGTCGAATCGAGGCCTGTAAGCACTTGAGCGCGCAGTGTGAATTCGTAGACACGAACCTGTGCCTCGACGCCGTTCTCATGCCAAATATTCGGCAAGATCTGTGCTTCTGATTCGGGCCTGCGCGTGGACGAGAACAGGGTGGGTAGGTGATACTGCGTCGTCATGCCCACCGGGACGAGCAGATGCCCCCCTCGCAGCGTTAGCCAATCCGTCGGACGTCCTTCTAGGAAAGCTTGCTCCAGAACAATCTCTCCGCCCTTCTCGACTTCGGTCTCGTACTCGCCGAACTCTTCCCATTCAATCTCGCGGGCCACACCCGTGCCACCGTGTTCGAATTCGATTTCGCTCGAGAAGGAGATCCGCTTGGTGATGTCATTGCCGATGAAGAGCGAAAACCGCGCGAGATCGAGCTGAGTGTCGCGGTATTGCGTGTCGTTGGTCTTCAGATCGGGGTGGTAGAAGGAGGTCGTGAGCAAGAGTTCCCCGTAGCCGCCGAAGTGCCAGGAACTTGGAACATCCGGTGCCGTCGAGGTCGGAGGCGTCGCCTTTTCGTCGCCCACGGGAACCCGACCCAAAGAAATGCTCGCTGCGGGCGCTGCAGCAGGATCATCTAAAGGGGCGGTGTGATTGACCCGAGAATCCGCAGGCGCGGGAGATTGCTGAGTGGGTGCGGTTACGCCTGTCGCGACCGCAGGCTGAGCGGTTGGTTGTGGGGAGTTGCCTGTCGCGGACCTTGGTTGGGCTCCTTCCGAGGTGCCATCCGCAGGGCCGTCGGTCGCAGGTTCGGCACCCTGTTCCTGTCCAGACGCAGAACGTGTGACAGCCAAAATGACAGCAAGAATCAACAGTATATTGCCCGCACCGGTCTTCTTGCTTGCCATTGGTAATGAAAGTCATTATCAAGAGTGGCTCATGGAGTCAAGCCACCTGCGAGTACGCCGCAATCATTGCGGATCACTGTGGTCTGCCAACCGCGGTCACGGCCTTCAGCGATCCCTCGAGGTCCGAACACCGAGGAGATTCAGCTTCTCGAACGGTGAAGTTATCCTCGAGAAGGGCGCGCGTGTCATGTCGCGCGGATCAATCGTTGCCGTCCTTGCGGCGTTGAGCGCATGTGCTTCCGACGAAGATCCATTGGCCATCGTCCAGCGTTCGGGTGGTGACGCGACGACGCTCAATCGCTCCGCCGGCACATTCGAAACCCCTGCACCGAACCTCAGCGACGAAGAACGTACTCATCACTTAGTTGGAGATACTGCCTTTGGTGCATTGTTCCAGCCTCCTCCAGCGACTGTCAATGCAGGGCTCGGTCCACAGTTCAATCACGATAGCTGCGCCAGCTGTCACGTGCGCAATGGTCGAGGTACCCCAACCGCCGATGCCACTGCGGAAGGGAGCATGCTGCTCGTGCGCGTGAGCCAACCGGGTCGAGATACGACGACAGGTGGGCCCGTAGCATTGCCCGTCTTGGGAGATCAGCTCCAGGATCATGCCATCTTTGGCGTCACCCCCGAGGCGACGATCAGCATCGAATGGGAAGTCGTGGATGGCTCCTACAATGACGGCATTACCTATCAACTGAGACGTCCAAAGTTGGCAATTGCTCTTGGAAACGGACTTGGTCTCGCGCGTGAAGTCATGACGTCTCCGCGCATTCCTCCGCCGGTATTTGGCCTCGGGCTGCTCGAAGCTGTCTCGGAGAACGAAATACTGGCCTACTCCGATCCGAACGACGGTGACGGCGATGGGATCTCGGGGCGCCCGAACTATGCGTGGAACGTCGCCACCAGGGAGAGGCAGTTAGGACGGTTTGGGTGGAAAGCAAACACGCCGAACCTGCGTCAGCAGGCCGCCGGTGCCTACGCTGCAGACATGGGCGTCGCCAGCTCAGTGTTCCCTGACCCCAATGGGAAACTCGATATTGATGACGACACTCTCGCGGCCACCGAATTTTACACGCAAACCCTGGCAGTCCCGATTCGTGCCACCCTTGACGACGAGGCACGTCGTGGCTTTCGGTTGTTTTCCGATGTTTCCTGTGGCAGCTGCCATCGCACCACGATGCGGACCGGGCAACACGCGATTCCGTCATTGTCCAATCAACTGATCGCTCCGTATACGGATCTCTTGTTGCATGATCTTGGCGACGGACTCGCCGACCATCGCCCGGACTTCGATGCGACGGGAAGCGAATGGCGCACGGCGCCACTTTGGGGGATCGGGCTCAGCGAGAAGGTCCTTGGCGAGGGCGCATTGTTGCACGACGGGCGTGCCAGAACGCTCGAAGAAGCAATCCTATGGCACGGTGGCGAGGCTGCTGCATCGCGAGACAGTTTCAAGCAGTTGTCCAAGAGCGACCGCGCAGCGCTGATTGCGTTCTTGCTAGCTCTCTAGGCTGCGTAGATGACGAGTGGTATCCGCAAAGCTTGCGCGATTTGAATTAGTGGCTCGATGTATCATCGACCCCACTGAGGAATTCCATGAACCGCGAAACCAGCATCAATCTGTTGAACAAAGCCGTAGCTGACGAGCTATCTGCCGTCCACCAGTACCTCTACTTCCACTTTCATCTTGAAGACCAAGGCCTTGGTCCGTTGGCGTTGCTTTTTCGCACGACCGCCATTCAAGAGATGAACCATATTGCCTTGCTCTCGGAGCGCATCCTATTCCTCAAGGGTGACGTGACGCTCAACGCGTCCGATGCGGTGGAGCGAATCACCGACCCCGTCGCCATGCTCGAGAAGGCGATGAAGATGGAAGAAGGGAGCGTGGTCGACTACAACAACTTCGCCATCGAATGCGCCACGGTCGCCGACTCGAAGACGAAGCAGCTTTTCGAATCGCTGGTCGCCGACGAGGAACGGCACTACGGCGCGTGGGAGAAGCAGTTCGACAACATCCGTCGATTCGGGCTCAGCTACCTAGCACTGCAATCATTTAGCGCGGGCGAACCCGCGGCAGTGCCCGGTCCTGCTGGGGCAGTGGGTTGAGGGGCGATAGCAGCCCAGCATTGTGGTTCTTCCAGCGCGGGCTCTACCTGGTTCGACATTCCGTGCCGGCGGACCTTCTGGAATCCATAGTGATCTCAGGACGTTCGATTGCAATGCCGCCGACGTGCCAGGTTGGGCAACCCAGTCAGGATGCAAATATCGATTGATGTTGCCACGCGTGGCTCAGATCCGAGTCAGTGAGGAAATGCAACAGGCAACAATTCCGAGTGGTTGCACGCTAGCGCTGAATCCGCGCTGAATCCGCCCTGGAGCCGTCAGTCTGCTGCCGCAGCAGAAACTCGCTTCGAGGCCACGCTCGCGGCGCCCGTCTTTCAGGGATTGCGTCGAAGGCGGGTGACGTGCTCATATTCAGCGGGCACGAGGTTGAGTCGCCGAGGAAGAGGATCGGGTGGACAAGGCAATTGAGGATGCACTCTACTTCGTCGCCGAGAAGGGCTGGGTCGACGCCACCCAAAGCTATTTTCCGACGCTAGTTACCTACCTGGGAACGGCACTTTCCGCCGACTGCGCGCTAGTAGACGAATTGTTGCCGGACAATAGGACGGCGCGCACTGTCGGTATCTATGCCAAGGGTCATGTAGTTCCCAATCTCGAATACTCCCTTGAGGGCACACCGTGTGACAATGTCATTGGAAAGAAATTGTGTTGCTACCCCTGTGGTATCCAGCAGTTATTTCCGGATGATCGGTTGCTCGCGCAAATGGCGGCGGAAAGCTACGTGGGAGTACCGCTTTGGGACTCCCAGGGAAAGCCCAATGGGCTAATTGCGGTGATCCGCTCGACGCCATTGACTCCCGATGAGAGAAAGACGGCCGAGGCGGTGCTGCAAATTGTCGCAGTTCGCTGTGCCCACGAACTCGATTCCATGCGGCACGAATCGCGACTGCGAGAGTATGCCGTGTTGCTTCATTCCCTCGTCGACGGATTCTACTTTGCCGATCATCAAGGGCGATTCATCGATGCCAACGTGAGCTATTGCAACCTAACTGGTTACACTCTTGAAGAATTGCTCAGCATGAGCGTCTTCGACATTGAAGCCAGTGAGTCCCCACGGGAAGTTGAAGAGCACATTGCGTGCGTCATCCGTTGCGGGCACGACCGTTTTGAATCGCGGTTGCGCCGCAAAGACGGCAGCACCTTCGAGGTCGAGATTAGCGCCCAGTATTGGCCGCATAACGCAGGGCGTTTCGCCGTAATCGTTCGGGATATTAGCTTCGTCAAATCGGCCGCGCGGGAACGGGCGTCGCTGGAACTACAACTCGAGCATTCGAAACGACTGGAGGCCATTGGCAGATTGGCTGGTGGAGTCGCCCACGACTTCAATAATATGCTAACTGTAATTGTCGGACAGGCTGAGTTGTTGCTTTCTGACGAGACATTGTCAGCCTCGACTCGAAACGATGTCCGGGAGATCCGCAGCGCGGCGGAGCGCTCCGCCACGCTCACGAGCCAGCTGCTCGCGTTTGCGCGCAAACAACCTGCGGCGCCAATGGTCATCAATCTGAACGAGACCATCGAGCGTATGCTTGACATCCTGCGCCGCCTGATTGGCGAGGACATCGAACTGAACTGGACACCGCAATCCAACATTTGGAACGTTCGACTCGACCCAACGCAGATCGATCGCGTGGTTACAGACTTGTGCGTTAATGCGCGCGATGCCTTGAATGGCATCGGAAGGATTTCGATCTCGACGCACAATACCCAGCACATTGTCGGGGCAGTGGACGACGAACACCCTTGCATCGACCGGGGCGCACACTCGGGTGACTTCGTTTGCCTGACCATTCGCGACAACGGGCCTGGCTTTGACGAGGCAGTTCGCAAGCACCTATTCGAGCCATTCTTCAGCACCAAGAAGGCCGGCCTTGGGACTGGGTTGGGACTTGCTACGGTGTACGGAGTCGTTCGCCAGAACCATGGCTTCGTCGAGGTCGATAGTGAACCCGAACACGGGGCAACCTTCAAACTGTACTTTCCTCGATGCTTGACAGCTGTGAGCCTGCCAATCGATTCCGCAGAAGCAAAGCGCGAAGTTTCGCGACGGCACACCATCTTGCTTGTCGAAGATGAGCCGCGAGTGATGCGCCTCGTTGGCGCCATGCTGAGTTCCATGGGCTTCAATGTTCTGACTGCTGGAGATCCACAGGAAGCACTACAAATTGCACGCCGCAAAGGCAGCGAAATCGATCTATTGCTCACCGACGTCGTTATGCCCAAGATGAACGGTAAGGAGCTTTGGGCTCAGGTGCGTTTGGTGTTGCCGCAGATCAAGTGCTTGTTCATGTCGGGATATAATGCTGAGGTTGTCGCATCACGTGGTGTTCTGGAAGCGGGAATTCACTTCATTCAGAAACCCTTCAAGATAGCGGAACTTGGGCTCAGCATCGACGCTGCTCTGTTCGGCAAGTCGCCAGACTAGTCGGCGCCAATTGCACCGGTATAGTGCTCTCCTTGGGTGGGGGCGAGCCTACCCGAGCTAGCGGCCGCGCGACAATAGGCACCTCTTGTGACTAGATGGTCTTGGAATCAAGCCAGAGTTGACCAAAAATGCTGTTCAGTCGGTATCTTGGGAGTAGTCGTTTGCGGCTTGCCGTTGCAGCTGGCCCAGCAATTGCCCCACCGACAACGTACGCCGTCAGCTAGCAGGCCCTTCGAGAACTTGTCGCATGACCATTTCAGCAGAAGCTCAAACCATCGTGCTCACAGCAAAGACTGACGTCGCTCAAGAACCGGTGTCGTTGGGTGAAGCAACGCGGATCTGGGCTAAGATTGGCCTACTGAGTTTTGGTGGCCCCGCGGGGCAGATTGCGATGATGCACAGAGAACTCGTCGAGCGCCACAAGTGGATTGACGACGAACGGTTTCTGCATGCGCTCAACTACTGCATGCTATTGCCAGGGCCAGAGGCGCAACAACTAGCGACGTACATCGGCTGGCTCATGCATAAGACCCGGGGCGGACTCGTCGCCGGGCTCCTGTTCGTTCTGCCGGGATTCATCTCCATACTTGGCTTGAGCATGCTCTACGCTGGCTTTCGTGAACAGCCTGCCGTATCTGCCCTGTTTTTTGGTCTCAAGGCTGCGGTGCTCGCCGTCGTTGTCGAGGCTGTGCTAAGGATCGGCAAACGCGCTCTCAAGAATCGCTTGATGATCGCGGTCGCGGCGCTCGCCTTCGTAGCGATCTTCTTCTTCGAAGCGCCCTTTCCTGGGGTCGTAATTTCTGCGGGCACATTTGGGTTCTTGGGTAGCCGAATTCGTGCTGGTGCTTTTCCGGCGCCAGCGAATGTGAAAGCGGGGTGTGCGCATGAAACAGTGATTGATCGCCTGGCAGCTTCTGGCGGGCTAGCGCACACCAGGCCAGGCATGGGCCGGGCACTGAGATTACTTGCGATATTTGCCTTACTGTGGACGGGGCCAATGCTCGTCCTGGTCACTGTGTTTGGTCGCGAGTCGGTGCTGGTACAGGAAGCCATTTTCTTCTCGAAGACTTCGGTGGTGACCTTTGGCGGCGCTTACGCTGTGCTTGCCTACATTGCGCAGCGCGCGGTCGAAACCTACGGGTGGCTGCGGCCAGGTGAGATGCTGGATGGCTTGGGAATGGCCGAGACGACGCCAGGTCCGCTGATCATGGTGGTGCAATTCGTGGGCTTCCTGGGGGCGTTCCGTCATCCCGGGGCGTTGTCACCGATGGTGGCCGGCGTCGTCGGCTCGCTTGTCACGGTTTGGGTCACATTCGTCCCGTGTTTTCTCTGGATCTTTCTCGGGGCACCCTACATCGAAGCGCTGCGCGGCAATCGCTCACTGCACGCGGCGCTTTCAGCAATCACCGCGGCAGTGGTCGGTGTCATCTTGAACCTATCCATTTGGTTTGGGATTCATGTCATGTTTTCACGGGTCGGGGAAGTGCAGGTAGGCCCCCTCCGACTACTGATTCCGAATCTCACTAGCATCGACCTGGCTGCTGCCGTGCTGACCATGCTTGCGATGCTGGCGATATTTAGGTTCAAGATTGGCGTACCGAAGACGTTGGCAGCAAGCGCACTGTTGGGAGCGGCATGGAAGATGCTCGCGTAGGGGCTGAGCGATTGGGGTGGCCCAGCTGGGTGCGGGTTGCGGCAAGTCCTCGTGCGTCAGGTGTGGCGGATGAAACTCCTCGCCGCCGGACACCCCAGTGGCTCAGTCTCGACCCTTGCGAGGCGCGTGTTTCCACATCTTTTCTGGCGGTTTGGCCGAGTATCATTGTCGCGGCCGGGAGCGCGAGGTATATTCGAGCTATCAGCGCGCGAGAGAAGACCCTACGGGGAACACTTCATCTGAGGGCGCAGCAACGAATACGGGGGCGACATGCCACAGCAGACAAGGTCGATCGACTTAGGCTTCACTCAGGCCCACGTTTCTCCAGGGGCGCATATTTGCCAGATCTACGTCGATGACCAAGAGCGGGATGACGCCCTATTCCTATTCCTGACCGCTGGTCTGCTCGGCAAAGAATCCACCGCTTGCTTCTCAGAGAACCTTGACCGGTCAAGGTTGGGTGCAGCCCTCGATGCGGTGGGACTCAGCCTCGATGCGGTACAGAGCGATGGGCGACTTCAGCTGTCTGGTGCCGAGGCTGTCTATTTTCAAGATGGGTACTTCGACCCGGAGAGAATGCTCGCGCTGCTTGCCGCCTTTCACGGCGCGTCGGTGGCACGGGCTTGCCCAGGTGCGCGCATCATTGGGGATATGAGCCCAAGGATTTGTCAGATCCAAGGAGGCAGTCGCCTGCTCGAGTACGAGGCGAAAGTGAACTGTACCTTGCGTCAACATCCGCTGACTGCGGTGTGCCAATATGACGCACGCGAATTCGACGGTCCGACCATCATGGATGTCTTGACCGTGCACCCGATGACCCTATTTCGCGGCACGGTGGTACACAACCCCTTCTTCGTCTCGCCGGAAGAAGTTTTACGAGCATGAGTGAGCCACCACCCGAGCCGCTCCGAGCAGACATCCTTGCACGCCTGTTAATGATTCAAAGTACAGCTGGTCAATTGCCGGACGAGTCGGCGGTGGTGGCGTTCGTATGCCGCGGGCTCGAGATGGTGCCTGGGGTTGCCAAGGTGTGGCTCGAAGGGACTCCGGGCAATGACGATCAGTTGGGAGATGGGTTACAACGGTTCCCTGTGCGATTTGGCAGGACAGATCGTGGGTACGTCTTTGCAGAAATAGGCGAACCCTCTCGCTTCGTACCCTACGTTCCCCACGTTCAGAACCTACTGTTCATCGTCGCAGTCATGCTCGAAGAGCGTCGCCAGCGCCATCTGACGGAAGTGCATCAACAGGAACTCGAGGAGCGCGTTGCCACACGCACGCGGGAACTCACTCGCGAAATCCAGGAGCGTGCTGCAGCCGAAGCCAAAGCGCTCAGCGAAAAACGCCGTGCCGAAGACTACCTGGAGATTTCCGAGGCAATTATCGTCGAACTGGACGTGGCGGGGCGTGTTCTGGTCGCCAATAAGCGATTGTGTTCGTTGCTCGGGTACCCGCCGCACGAAGTGATGGGCAAGGATTGGTTCGAAGTCGCAATAGCAGGCGCCGATCGAGCGGCGATGCGCGGTGTCTTCGATCAAATGATGCAGGGTAGAGTCAAACTAGTCGAGTACTACGAGAATCCTATCTTCACTCGCGAAGGGCAGCTGATTCACGTTGAATGGCACAATGTACTGCGTCTGGAGGGTGACCAAATCGTGGGCACTTTGAGTTCGGGCGTGGATGTTACCGAACGAAAGCGTTACGAGGGGTCGCTTGCGGCGGAACGTGACCAGTTAGCTGTAACTTTGCGGAGTATTGGTGATGGTGTCATCACCACGGACATGGCTGGGCAGATCCTGGTGATGAATCCAGTGGCCGAAATGCTGACCGGGTGGCGTCAGGAAGAAGCCAAAGGCAGACCATTGCCTGAAGTATTCGCAATTCTGGACGAGCGGAATCATGAGCCCTGCTCGAACCCCGTCGAGCGAGTCCTGTCCACGTTTGCACCCGTTGAATTGGCGAACCACACGCAGCTGGTCTCGCGCGACGGTACCCAGCGGTCCATCTCGGACTGTGCGGCACCGATACGAGACCTGCGCGGTGACGTGATCGGTGTGGTCCTGGTGTTTCGTGACGTCACCGAGCGTTATCGCTTGATAGAGCAGGTACAGCGGGCGCAACGCCTGGACGCCATCGGTGTTCTGGCTGGCGGGATAGCGCACGATTTCAACAATATGCTGACGGGACTGTTTGGCTACATCAGTCTCGCGCGAGACATCGCGATGGACAACGCGCCCTTGATTGGCGCACTGGACGACGCGATGGAGGTGTTCGAGCGCGCGCAGACCTTGACTCGTCAGCTGCTGACCTTCTCCAAGGGCGGGACACCGGTTCGAAGCGTTGTCAACTTGCGTAGGTTGCTGACAGACTGCACCAAATTTGCATTGAGTGGGTCGAATGTCTTGTGCAATCTATCGTTCGCGGTGGATTTGCCGCAGATTGAAGCCGACGCCAATCAGCTTTGGCGAGTGATTGATAACCTCGTTCGGAATGCAGTCCAGGCCATGCCCTCCGGCGGTACGGTGGAGGTCCGGTGCAGGCAAGTCGAGCTCTGTCGCGACGAGGGCAATGCGATTCCATCTGGTCAATACGTGCTCATCACGGTCAAGGACGACGGACCAGGTATCCCGAATGAAATACTACCAAAGATATTCGACCCGTTCTTTACCACGAAGGTACAGGGCACCGGCCTGGGGCTCGCGACCGCGTATTCCGTGATTAGGAAACACAATGGGCACATCGAAGCCCACTCCGAACAGGGGCAGGGGACCAGCTTCGAAATCTACCTGCCGATGGTGCCGCTCAGCGCCCCTGTTTCGGTTGGTTCGAAATCCGGCAGAGCCCATGTGGGCCATGGACGGGCTCTCGTTCTGGAAGATGACCCGCACCTGGGCAGGCTGTTCGCACAGTATCTCTCGAACATGGGATACAGTGTAACGACGACTCAAGACGGTCGCGACGCAATCGCGCAGGCAGACGAAGCCGTTGCTTCGGGGACGCCATTCGTGGTCGCATTATTCGACCTAACCGTGCCGGGTGGAATGGGTGGTCAGGCGGCAATTCTCCCCATCCGTTCTCAAAATCCACAACTGGTTGCTGTCGCGTCGAGTGGCTACTCTGAAAGTGAAGTCATGGCAACGCCCTCGGCGTTTGGATTCACCGCGAGTCTAGCGAAGCCCTTCACTGCGTTGGACCTGGGTGCCCTGCTTGAGCAGCATCTACCGTCGGGTAAGTAGTTGGAGTCCCGCCTTGCGTGGGCTGTCCACCCCATTTGACTCTTCGCCCTATTGGGCTCTCACCTTTGTCCGTAGGACCGCGTCGAACTGTCGAGAGGGGTGACCATGAACGCCGACTTTCTGCGCTCTCAACATCGCCAGATATTGGACCAGGCCGGAGCAATTCGAGAGCGCACGCGGCAACCGGTGCATATTGACGCGTACGTCGCGGAGGACTTGCGCCACAACCTGGGTGAACTCTCCGCGAGCGTATCACTACACCTCGCAACCGAGGACCACGTCCTTTACCCAAGGCTGATGAAGGGGAGCAACCCGAAGACACGCGCCGCTGCGAAGCAGCTCCATGCCGAAGTGGGGGGGATCGCGGAAGCCTTCAAGGAGTACCTATTGCATTGGCGGAGCGGCAAAGCAATCCTTCGTGACCCAACGAGATTTGCGCGGGAAACCGATGAGATTCTGACTGCGCTCGCTGCCCGTATTGAGCGTGAGGAACATGAATTGTATCCGCTGTTGGAGTCCCATTAGTGTTGTCCATTGCATGTGGGAGGCCACGGTGAAGGGTCCCACTGCTCTTGCTGAAAGGCTCCGAGGCTGGTGTGCTCCCCCCAGCTGTGGAGTAGACAATGAATGCGCATTGGGGTGCAGTGCCCTCCAATATGCAGACCGTCCCAAGACGATTCTGACTTGGTCGCGGGTTGTGTCTATCCGATGTCACGGCCACCTGACTTGCCGCGCTGTTGCTGACAAGCTAGGCTCTGGGTTCACTTCGAGAGGACTACGTGAGGACAGTGGACGCGCGGTCTCCAATAGCCAGCGATGTGCATGGACCTTATGCGCCTGGGCAGCTGCTCCTCGGAAAGTACCGAGTCGATCAGGTGATTGGGCAGGGCGGCATGGGGCTCGTTCTTGGTGCGACGCACGTCGAATTGCAGCACCGAGTCGCGATCAAGGTCTTGCTTCCAGGTGAGGTCGCCGGTGAGGTGATTGAAGCCAGATTCCTGCGTGAAGCGCAGGTGGCGGCAGGATTGCGATCGGAAAATGTAGTGCGCGTGTTCGACGTTGGTCGCCTCGAAGATGGTCGACCCTATATGGTCATGGAGTGGCTGGACGGACGTGACCTATCTACTGGGCCAATGGGGACGGCACTTCCGTCGGAAGAGGCTGTCGACTATTTGGTGCAGGCGTGCGATGCCATGGCCGCAGCCCATGCTCGGAATCTCGTCCACCGAGACTTGAAGCCCGCCAATCTGTTCCTGGTGAACGATGAACACGGGGTCCCGACCGTGAAGGTGCTCGATTTCGGCATATCGAAGGTGCGCCACGCTGAAGGTTCGAACATGGCGCTGACGGAGGCCAATGGTCTGATGGGATCGCCTCTTTACATGTCGCCCGAGCAAGTGCGTTCTGCGCGTGACGTCGATGCGCGGGCGGACATCTGGTCCCTGGGGACGATCCTATACGAACTATTGACGGGAGTGCCGCCCTTTGCTGGAGAGACATTGGGGGCAGTGTTCTTGGCGGTAGCACAGGATACGCCGCGACCGATTTCCGAGCTGCGACCAGAATTGCCACTGCAACTGGCAACAATTATCGAACACTGCTTGGAGAAGGATCCTGAGCTGCGATTTCAGCGCGTCCAAGAATTGCAGCAAGCCCTGCTACCCTTCGCTTTGCCTCGTTCACAGGCAAAAATGGCCATGCGCTCGAGCTCTGCGGCGCCGCCTCTTGGCGGGGCATTGTCGGTCGCCCCGGCCGCAGCACAGGCGCTTTCCTCGGCTCGCACGACCGGTGGCTGGACAGAACCGGCCAAGCGTGAACAACTCGTACGCAGGCGGTTGGGTGGTGCTGCTGCCGTTGCTGTCCTGGTTGGGCTCGCATTCGGGGCGTTGTGGTGGCGCGCTTCAAGCGTAGTGAATGTACCAGAACAGGGGGCAGTCAACCAAGCCACAGCAATCGCTACGGTGGCCGTCGTATCGGCGCCATCCTCATTGGTTTCTTCGCAAATCGGTGAAGACTTGTCTGTGTCGCCTGTCGCCTCTGCTGCGAGCGAACCAACCCGAAGTCGTCGTGCTTTGAGCAAACAGGGTGCGGTTGCTGGCCCTCGAGACCCAGCTCCCATGGCTACTCGAGGCTCTACGGTTCAATCAAGCCCAACGCCTGTTGCGACATCGGTGCTACCAAAGTCCACCGCAGCGGCGAAGAAGAATCCGCTCGAAATCCAATTCAAGTAAGGGTGCTCCATGAAGCTCGGTACGATCCTCCTCGCTTCGATCCTCTCCACTGCAGGACCTGGGTCGGTCATGGCGCAGCAAGCACCTGTCGGTGCCGCGGCTTCAAATGGCGTCGCAACACCGGAAGCTTCCGCGACATTGACGCCGCTTTCTGAGTCGTTGAAGGGCGAGGCGAGGGCGGAGTATGCTGCAGCTCGTGTCCTGTTCGAAGACGCCGACTATTCAGGTGCGTTGACGAAACTGACGACGGCATATCGACTTTCTGCAGATCCGCGCTTGCTTTGGAACATGGCTGCTGCCGAGAAGAATCTGCGACATTACTCCAAGGTCATCGACTACGTGCGACGGTTTCTTGCCGCGGGTGCTCCCTACGTCGGCGAAGAGGATCGGGCACAGGCAGAACAGCTGCTGGCCGCAGTTCAGGGGTTCGTCTCGGAGGTCGTGCTAGATGTGAATCCCGACGCGGCAAGCGTCGAAGTCGACGGGCAGTCGATCGGTACGACGCCACTTCGGGAAGCGCTCGCGCTCGACTTCGGCCACCGTACGATGCGGATTTCGAAGCCGGGCTATCGCACCGAGGAGCGGAAGCTTGAACTCGACGGTGGCAAGCCGGTCAAGGTTGCGGTCACACTCACCCCAGAGCCCCACGAGGGGACCCTGAAAGTAGTCACGGATCCGCAGACGCGGATCCGTGTTGACGGCAAAGTGGTCGGCGTTGGTATGTGGCAGGCCGTGGTCGCGACAGGCTCGCACACAGTACAACTCGAGGGCGATCGCAAGGTCGCGCAGGTCACGGAGGTGGTCGTTGCTGACGGTGAATCGCGCGCGATTAGCATTTTGCTCAGCGACATGCCCGAGGAGAAACAGCGAGGAATGCCGACTTGGGTATGGGTAGCAGGTGGCGTCGCGGCGGTAGGGCTCGGCACCGGAGCGTACTTCCTATTCCACAAGAGCGAAGACCGCCCCGCGATTCAAGAAGGCACGTGGAGAACTCTGGAATTCTAATCTGAAAGAATCGGACCCATTTCGGTCGGTGTGATACCCATGCAGCGAACCACCATGCGACAACTAACGCGATTTGGCTTCATTGGCGCGAGTTTGGTCCTCGGGTGTAACGACACACCGAAGCCCAAAGGGGAACTCATGCTTGCCGTTTCCACCGACATGTCGATCGACCGTGACCTCGATCGGGTGGATGTGGTCGTGGAGCGTGAGAACGGCAAGGTGTTCACTGACTCGATCGACCTATACCCCAAGGCCGGCGGCCTCTTTACGCCAGGGACTTACGCCGTAGTGGCTGGCGATAGGGAGGGGGAATCAGTAAAAGTCACTCTTGTCGCGCGCCGAGGCTCGAACACCCGCGTCGTGCGTGAACTCAGTACGACGATCCCTCGGGAGCGCGTCGGGCTAGTGCCGATGCCGGTACAGTGGCTTTGCGACGGCGAGGTTACCGAGAACGGCAAGCAATCATCGTGCTTCGACAGTTCCGGCAAGAAGACGTGCAATCTTGGACGCTGTGCGGACAACAGCGTAGATGAGTCCGCTATCCAAGAATATCAAGCTAAGGAGATCTATGGAGGCTATGCATCATCCCTCGAAGCCGCCAGACATGGCGCCTGTTTCGATGTGGTTCGCTGTTTCGACGGGGCGAAACCCGTTGTGGTCGACCTTGACAGCTGCACATTTGCGCGGCCCGAGGGCACAAAAGCCCTCAATGTTGGACTAGTAGTAAAGGAGGATGGGCACTGCCATCCGTTGACTGGCCAATGCACCATTCCCCTCGATTCATCAAAGGCGTTCGGTTGGAGTTCCGTAGACAATACCGTTGAAGTCCCGGCAGGCGCCTGCGACAGATTGCGGGATGGGCGAGTATTTGCCATCGTGGCTACGGGGGCCTGTGATACGAAGCAGATCACCACCCCGGTATGCGGTCCCTGGCTTGGACCAACGGGTTCAAACGATCGGGATGGTGACGGGTTCGCTGACGTCGACGACAATTGCCCCGACATGCCGAACGTGACGCAAGTCGACACTGACGGCGATGGGATTGGAGATGCTTGCGACCTAGCGGCTTCTGTCCCGGATCAAGACGGTGATAGTATCGGAGATGCGGTGGACAATTGCCCGGCACAGGCGAATCCCGAGCAACTCGATACCGATCTGGACACCGTGGGAGACAGCTGTGATCCCGACGACGACGGTGACGGTTATCCCGATACGGAAGATCCGTCGCCGCTGAATCCGTTTGAACCCGACCCAGACCAGGACAAAATGCGGACTGAATCGGACAACTGTCCGTCAGTCGCCAATGCGGACCAGTTGGATACAGACAAGGATGGTCAGGGTGACGCTTGTGATAGCGACGCGGATGGCGACGGTGTCGTCAATAAGCTCGACAACTGTAGCCTAGCGAGCAATCCGACTCAAGAGGACTGCGATGGCAATGGCGTGGGCAATGCGTGTGATACGTGCCCATCGCGAATAGCGGTCTCGAGGCCACTTAGCAATGCCACCCTCGCGGGGCGTGTGTTTCAAGTGACTGGTGACGTAGGCACCCTGAATCTGTCGAGCCTTACCATACGAACGCAGTCGACCATCAGTGGAACCCAATTCAGTCAAACCGTACCTGTCATCAACGGCCTATTTAGCAGCGGCAATTTGATCCTGAACGCCGGACAGAACCAAGTCATTGCGACCTCCTGCAACTGCCAGTCAGCTCCAGTCACGGTTCTTGCCAACGTGCCTCCAGCGGACATTTTGGTGACGCTCACCTGGGACAAGCCAGCCACGGATCTGGACCTATACCTGTATGAACCGGGCAATACGACCACTGCTTGCTACTTCGATGCAACGTGCGCAACCCAGGGTGGGGCAACGCCGCTCGGGGCGATTCTCGACACCGACAACACGACGGGATATGGGCCGGAGAACTACAGTCTGAGCTCCGCCGCGGGGCACACTTTGGCCCCGGGATTATATCGAGTCCGGGTGCACTACTTCGACGGCGTCGTCGCCACGGACTTCGGCGTTCGCATTCTGCTCAACGAAAACTCTACAGAGGAGAAGGTGACCTATTTCACCGGGCAATCGACGCAAAGCAGTCGAATAAATACGCTGCCGGGTGCTACGGGAGCAGGGTGGGTGGACGTTGCGGAAATCCTCTGCGAAGGGCTACCGATCCGTTGTAGCGCCCGAGCACCAAGTACGCTGCCGGCTGGGCCCGGTGGTAATGCTGGCACCGCGGGAAGTTCGTTCATTGCGGGAGTCGGCGGTGGCGCATTGGTGGGTCAGGGTTCAGCTGGCAATGCCAATGGTGGCACGAACGCGAGTGGCTCAGGTGGCAGTGGTGGACAAGGCACAGGCGCAGCCTCGGGCAACGGCGGCACGCCAGCCAACGCTGGAGCAGCAGGGATTGGCGCGTTGGGGCAGCTCGACAGTGACGGCGATAAAGTGGCAGATTCTATCGACAATTGCGAATTTGTTGTCAACGTTGACCAACTCGACGCCAACTCCGATGGCATTGGTGACAAGTGCGCCTGCAGTTCTGGCAGTTATTTCGTTCGAAGTACTGGCAAGTGCGTTACCAACCCGTGTTTGTTGGACGGAGGTCTTACTGCGACGGACGCGATCGTGCAGTATGGCGCGTCCTCTCAGTCCGGTTACGACGCAGTCTCGGGGATGCTCACCATCGAGCTTGCAGCATCGGTCATGCAACCCGACATCAATTCCGTCATGCTGGAGCTCTGGGACTACGCGGCCCAAGGCGCCAATCCGCCGGTCACGGCTCAGCTTGTCCCAGCGAAAATCTTCCGCAATCGCCTTTTATTCGATCTAAAGAGCTTCGGTGTCACCCGAGTTGGGATAAGTCACGCCGCCTTACGCCTTTTCCCGTGTGACGGCTTTGACTATCCTGCGGCGCGTACTGATCTGACGTTGCAGGAGCCACCGACGAACCAAACAGAAGGTCTGGTCGAACTATTTCGCGCGCCACTCTGCTACGAGCAGTCGATTGGGAGCGCCATGGGCAGTAATGTTTGGAGCGGTGGAAAGGCAGGGAGTGGATTCGATCACTATTCCGTAGCGGTATCGACGACGAACTTCCCCTCACCCTGTTCAGGATTCGGTGAGGACGTCGCCTTGCTCTGGACCGCACCGATCAGTGGAACCTTTCGCTTCTACGACATGCTCATGAATTCGCCCCTTACGCTGATGGATCCGCTTTGCCGAATTCCGTATGTCTGCGCCAAGACCGAGTATACGGCGCAGCGAAGCATGACTGCCGGCGAGCAGGTGGTGATTGTGCTTGGCAGCGATAGTCCGGCGATTGCGGTCAGTGCGCAGTTGAGCATCCAGGCCGTGAGCCCATAGACCTTCGCTCTTAGCACGACGGGCGCCGAGCTTGCTCCGGGGCAATTGAGGGATCGCAAACCCATTGTCAGCCTAGACGTCCGTCTGTGCTTCAATCTCAGGCTTCGGTGCGCATACGGCAGCGCGAGCAAGCGCTGCGTCGGAGGCGACTGCCTCTAGCGTGGGGTAGAGCTCCCGCTCTTCGAATCGAATATGGGCATCGAGCGTGTAAGCCAACGCGCGCAGAGCATCGAGCTGCCCGAGGCGTGCGCCAGCAATGAGCCTCCGTATGAGCTGATGCTCTGCAAGGGTGCGTTGCACGAGGTCGCTGGTTGCCGAAGAAGTCAGTTCAGGCAATAGGACTTCCTCCTCAATGCGAAAGTGAGGCTCGAGGTCGCTGTCGAATACTTGACCGACTACAGCGCCAACGTCACCCTCCGGCTCCTCACCGCAGAGGCAGCGCTGGATCCGACGCATCAGTGCCAATGCGTGACTGTGGTCGGACGAAAGACCATGTAACCGAACGTCGCGCCTCATGATTTCCGTAGGACAGAATACGCACCATTCACATCGAGGCAAGGAAGACCTGAGACATCTCAGTTGCGGATCGCGCACGGGCGATAAACCCCAGCTAACTCTGACACGGAAACATTCGAGAAACAATCTTGGATATATTACTCCAAACGATTCGAGGTCTCACTTGTCCACTCGATGCCGAGGTCAGAAGCCATGAAGACCTGTTACGCCTTACGCCACGTGCCCTTTGAATCGCTGGGGCTACTCGAACCGCTGCTCGTAGAGCGCGGTTTCGAGATTCGGATCTTGGACGTTCCCGTGAGCAACATGTCAGATGCTGCTTTGGGGGATGCGGACCTCGTTGTCGTGCTAGGCGGGCCTATCAGCGCCTACGAGGAGCACCTGTACCCATTCCTTAGCGACGAAATCCGGGTGATTGAGCATCGGCTGCAGCACAACCGCGCTACGCTTGGGATCTGTCTCGGCGCGCAACTCATGGCGCGTGCGCTTGGGGCTCGCGTGTACCCCGGAGCAGAGAAGGAAATTGGCTGGTCGAGGTTGCAGCTGACTTCGGACGGGATGGGCCACGCACTCTCGGCGATCGGCGAGCAACGCGTCCTACATTGGCATGGTGACACCTTCGAGCTTCCCTACGGCGCCAAGTTGTTGGCCTCGACACTGGTGACTCCGCATCAGGCGTTCTCCTGGCAAGAGACTGGCGTAGCGCTTCAGTTCCACTTGGAGGTCACTACTCGTGAGCTCGAAGCCTGGTACGTGGGACATACTTGCGAGCTTACCCGATGGGGAAAAATGGCGATCCCAGAACTGCGCGCTGCGGGGCGCGAGTTTGCTCCCATACTAGAAGCGCATGCGATTCGGGCACTCGGGGCCATGCTGGACGGGATCCTAAGCAGTCAGTATCCGACATCTGGCGCAGGACTCACAATCGAAGGCGTTGGCGGCGTTTGAACCGATGCCAGAGGGATTGGATCGACTGGTGCCAAGGCAGATGGCCCGGGCGACACTGGAACTAGAGTCACGGTTGGCGTCGTGGGAAAGACCTCGGGAGTCCCGCGCTTGTCCAATTGCGACGACCGGGGCGGCGCGGAGGAATGCGCAACGCCCAAAGGACGATTCAGTGGCGGTTCGCTCCAGGGGCTTGCGTGACGCGTCCAAGCGGCGGGAACGGGCATTGCTGTGAAGAGGTGCGCCGTCGCTTGAGGCACCTGCTCGGGCCTATGTAGAACCAGCGCAACGGCCGCCAATAGCACTATGCCAAGGGATGTGATTCCGACGAGCCACCACCTTAGGCCGCCACGGTGTCGAGCGCCAACCCGAATGGTCGCTGGCCCTTGCGCGATAGTTGGCCCTAGCGTCGTACCAAAGCCAACCACTTCCGCCCCGAATCCACTCGCTGGTGGTACGCTAACCGCGCGCGGTGCAGCCGAGAACCTGGGAGGACCAAGCGCGTGTGTCACGTCGCCACGCAGTCGAGCCATTCCTGGCGCTGCGTACGGTGCGAGCGCACTTGCCAACTCTGCCACGTTCTGGAACCGGAGGTCTGGCATTCGTTGCAGACACTTGGCGATCACCGAATCGAGCCCTTGCGGAATCCCCGATCGATGGCGCGACAGGCTGGGGGTACTTGATGGCGCCTCGGATTCGCTGCGAATCGATGACGGGCTCGAGTCGAACGGTGCAACGCCTGCGATCATTTCGAAGAGCGTGATCCCGAGCGACCAAATGTCCGACCTCTCGTCCACCTCGCGCGCAGAAGTGCGTTGCTCTGGCGACATGTACATCGGTGTACCCAAGCGCACGGCATTGCCGGTCAGTTTCATCGAACCGTTGATGCATGCGTCGGCCGCAATCTTCGATATTCCGAAGTCCAGGATCTTGACCAACTCGCGCCCATTGGGTTGGCGCACGAGTAGCAGATTCGCTGGCTTGATGTCGCGATGCACGATCCCTAGGCGATGCGCATGCGCCAGAGCAAGGCAGATCTGCAACGTGAACCCGATTGCCTTTTCGAGCGGAAGTGGCCCGCTAGCAGCGATGGCCTTCGCAACATCACGAGCGTCGAAGTACTCCATCACCATGAACGGGACCGCGTTTTCGAGGTAGTCCACGCCGAGCGTGCGCACGATGTATTCGCACTCGATGCGCATCGTCGCGTGGATCTCGCGTCGGAAGCGTTCCAGCGCAAAACGGTCACCAAGCGAATCAGCCTTGAGCACCTTGATCGCAACCAAGCGTCGGAGGTCCAAATCCTCAGCGGCGAACACGGAGCCAACGGCTCCCTCACCGAGGAGGCGTTGGATGCTATATCGATCAGCTAAGATTTGACCGATTCGAACAGCGGTGCCGCTGGAGGCAGACATCGGGACAGTTCTAGCGAACTACTCAGTGCCAACCAAGCCTAACGAGGCCGTCCCGTCAATTCGAAGTCTTGGCAAGCGAACTGATAGGCGGCATAAGGCGAGCGGCGACCCCGAGGCAGGGAAGGCCCATCACGCGGTAAACGCTGGCAAAATAGCCGAGCCGACTTGGGTTCTGGCCAATCCGTTGGCGCAGCCAGAAAAGAGCGCACCGAGACACGGCCTAGCCGCGCGGCTTGGACTCAAGTGACAGGGAGAGGCCCTGGGCCTCGAACCATTGCTTCCAATCCTCCCCAAACAGCTCAAGCGGGTGCTGCGTACGCTCTGAGCCGCTGCCGCATGTCAAGTCCATGGCCGGGCACAGCTTGTCGCAGCCCCAACAGATGCGGTCAGGATGAGCCGGCTTTTCAGGGAAGCGCTTCATGTAAAAAGATGCCCCCGAGCGACTTCAGCTAGCCAATTCAAAAATGGGCGGTTGGGTGTAACAAGGCTAACTGGACTCGGGGGCACCCTCAAGCAAGTGCTTTAGACCAAGAACCGCAACTCTGTCAATCATCGAGTTGCGCATGAGCGATAAGTCGCAATTTCGCAGCCTTTCCGCCGTGAAGTGCCTCTCATGCTTGGCGTGAGTCGCACGCTCTCGATGAGCAGGTTCTTGCAGCTCCAGTTCTCATGTCAGCTCGTCTCCAGTGAGCGGGTAAGTGGTTGTGGTTGCGCCATCCCAACCGCGCTCGGAGGTTTTGTAGAATAGTCGAGATGGGTAGAGACTATTCTTCACCCAAGAGTGGGGGCACGAACCCAAATCCTCGCGGATCTTGGCGAAAGTTCCGGCGCAATTGAACTTGGTGCGATTATTGCGAAGGACGGTCACGGCTCCGTAGCTCAAGGGCTTCGCGACCTCGCGCCCATGTCATCCGCAAAGACATTCCACAAGACCGTTGCCTGCTATTGGCTGTTCGTAACGTTCCTATGGGCGCAGACGGCTCTGACTCAGCCCGTTGACTGGAAGCCCGCAGAGGTCCAGCAGCGAGACGCGCAGCTACTGCTCGAACGATACGTCAAGACTGCGCTTGAGCAGTCCCCGTCGCTATTGGCGTTGCGTCAACGGCACGAGTCTGCTCGCGCTTTGGTCGAACCCGCCGGCGCGCTGCCGGATCCCATGGTTGGTATCATGTACCAAAGTGTTGGAGCGCCGTGGCAGCCGATGGGCCCCATGAGCATGGTACAGGGGGAGATTTCGCAGAGTATTCCCGGAGTGGGAAAGCGTCAGGCACGTCGCAACGTGGCCCAGGCAGATGCGGAGGTGCGGCGTGCGGAAATCGAGGCAACCAAGCAGCGAATTGCCGCGGAGATACGCTCGCTATTTGCCCAAATCTACGCGATCGATCAAGAACGTCAGGCGCTCGAGAGCGCCAGCGAACTGATCCAGGCGATGGCCGCGGCAACTGTCGGTCAGTTCATCAGCGGCAGAGCCGATCAGGAAGCCCTTGCCAAGACGGAGTTCGAACGCAGCAAGCTTCTGGAACAACTGAACGACCTTGGCGCAAGCCGTGAAGTCTTGAACGCGCGGCTCAATCGTCTTTCGGCCAAGCGTGAAAGCGAAATCGTACCTCGGCTGGCTGCGTTGCCCGAGATCTCATTCGACCGGTTGGCGGAGACACAGCAACTCGGCGATGCGACCTCGCCGGAGCTGCGCCTACAACGAAGTCTGATTGCGGCCGCCAGTCGTCGGCAAAAGAGCGCCGAGCTCGAGACACGGCCCAATTTTCTGGTTGGCTTGTCCGGTGGCGCAACGACGAGTGGCGAGCCGGTGGTAGTTCTCCGGTTTGGCATGGAGCTGCCGATTTGGCGCTCGACAAAACAGGACCCAATGATCCGCGCTGCACGGAGTGACGTGGAGGCGACTGAGAACGAGCGTTCTGCCATGGAACTGAGGCTCGGCAGCGAGAAGGCGGAGTTGCTTGCACGGTTCAAGCGCGATACTGAACAGATCCGTCTGTATCGTGATGCGATCATCCCAAGCGCAGCGCTGGCATTGAAGGCGGCGCAGGATTCCTACGCCACCGGGCGAACCAGCTTTGCGACGGTCATCGCGGACTACCGGATTTGGCTAGAAAGCGCGGTGGGCCTCGCGCGTCACGAGGCCGAGCGGTTGATGGCTTGGTCGGAACTGCAGGCCCTCTTGGGTAAGCAACATTGAGCGGAAAAGGGCAGCGTATGCATTGGCGAGTTCGCACCATCCTCGTACTAGCGCTGGCAGGGGCTGTCCCGTTTGCTGGCACTTTCGGATGCGAGAAATCTTCAGCACAAGCGACTCGGTATCATTGTCCGATGCATCCGACGTATGTCTCGGACAAGCCAGGGGACTGCCCGATCTGCGGGATGCGTCTCGTGCCCATCGAAGAGGCAACCGTCACTGCTCCAAAGCATGACCACGACCATGGCTCGTCGGCTGCCCAGGCGGGAACGGCAAGTAAGGTTTGGACTTGCCCGATGGACCCCGAAATTGTTAAAGACAAGCCAGGCCGTTGCCCGAAATGCGGCATGGCGCTTGAATCCAAGACTGTTGCCGGCAATGCCGCGGCGCCGGACGCTGGGACCGACTCCGTTCCAGGGATGGCCCCGATCGACGTGTCACCCGAGGGGCTTCGATTGGCAGGCGTCAGAACGGCTGTTGCCGAACAGGGGCGCATTGCCCGAACCATTCGAGCCGTAGCCGTTGTACGCGCTGACGAGAAGCGGATCCGGCACGTTCACACGAAAATCTCGGGTTGGATCGAGAAACTCTATGTCAATTTCACTGGCGAGCAAGTCGCTGCTGGTCGGCCCATCCTGAGCATCTATTCGCAGGAGTTGCTTGCCGCCCAGCATGAGTACCAGCAGGCAAGGAGCGCAACTTCTTCATTGCAGCAGTCAGAACTCACGCTGGCGCGAGAGAGCGCCCAAGGCATGGTGACAGCTGCGCGTCGTCGACTTGAACTACTCGACATGCCAAAGAGCCTGATTGAATCGTTGGAGCACGGGGGCGAGGTCAGTCGTACCGTTACCGTTTCGACCCCGGTCGGGGGTGTCGTGATGAGCAAGAACGTATTCGAGGGGCAGCAGGTAGAGCCGGGGACGGAGCTCTTTACGGTTACCGATCTTTCACGCGTGTGGGTCGAGGCTGACATCTACGAGAGCGAATCTTTACTCGTGCGCGTCGGGCAGGAGGGAAAGCTCACTTTCGTCAACGATCCCGGCGCAAGCATGACGGGGCGGGTCAAGTACATCTATCCCTATCTGAATGCGGAATCGCGAACGCTGAGGTTGCGCTTCGAGTTTCCAAACCCCGGGCTCAAACTCAAACTCGAGAGCTACGCCAATGTCGAGATCCCAGTCGAGACGGACCAGGGGGTGATCGTCCCAGACTCCGCCATCATGGACACGGGATTGCGCCAAGTCGTGTTCGTCAACCCTGAGGCAGGCAGATTCGTGCCCCGTCTCGTCAAGGTGGGGATCCGCGCCGACGGCAGGGCGCAGATCCTCCGCGGGCTGGTGCCGGGCGAGCGCGTTGCGGTGAAGGCCAATTTCCTGCTCGATTCCGAATCGCGGCTTCGCGCAGCCCTCGGCAACACCAACACGGAACCTCCTGCACAGGCGCCCGCCACGGCTCCCGTTGGTTCGCAGCCATGATCGCCAAGCTGATCGAATTCTCGGCGAAGAATCGTTTCATCGTGCTGCTTGGCGTGGCCGTGTTGTGCGTGTTCGCGTTCGTCACGCTCAAGACGATACGGCTCGATGCGTTGCCGGATCTGTCCGACACCCAGGTCATCGTCTACTCGAAATGGGACCGCTCGCCAGACGTCATCGAGGATCAGGTGACATATCCAATCGTTACCTCCTTGCTCGGTGCGCCGAAGGTGCGAGCGATCCGCGGCTTTTCTGACTTTGGATTCAGCTACGTCTACGTCGTGTTCGAAGACGGAACCGACCTGTATTGGGCACGTTCGCGCGTTCTCGAGTACCTGTCCAAGATCCAATCCAGGTTGCCCCAGGGCGTGCAAACCGAACTTGGTCCGGATGCGACGGGGGTGGGTTGGGTGTACCAATATGCACTCGTCGATCATTCGAAGTCGCACAGTTCCGATGAGCTGCGCAGTTACCAGGATTGGACGTTACGCTACGCGCTTCAGGCCGTTCCCGGCGTGGCAGAAGTGGCGTCAATTGGTGGTTTTGTCAAGCAGTATCAAGTGACGGTCGATCCAAACAAGCTCGCCGCATTGTCCATCCCTTTGGACAAGGTGATTGCAGCGATCCGTGCGTCGAACAACGAGGTGGGGGGACGGCTGCTCGAATGGAGCGGCACTGAATACATGGTGCGCGGACGGGGCTACACACGTGGTCCCTCGGACCTTGAGCAGATCGTCGTCAAGACGACCGCTGGCGGCGTGCCCGTGCTGCTGCGCGACGTGGCACGGATAGAACTCGGACCCGAAATCCGTCGTGGTGTCTCGGATTTGGATGGGCAGGGGGACGCCGTGGGCGGCATCATCGTGATGCGTCACGGTGAGAATGCGGTCAACGTGATCGACCGAGTCAAGGCGCGATTGGAAGAGATCCGTTCCTCGTTTCCGGCGGGGGTCGAAGTTGTCCCGACCTATGACCGCTCGGGGCTGATTGAACGCGCTATCGATACACTCAAGCACGAGCTCATTGTCGAGATGCTGATCGTCTCGCTAGTGATTCTGCTGTTCTTGTGGCACATTCCATCAGCCATCGTCCCCATATTGACGATCCCGATCTCGGTGCTCTTGGCATTCATCCCGCTGCACGCCATGGGGGTGACAGTGAACATCATGTCGATGGCGGGGATCGCCATCTCGATTGGCGTCTTGGTGGATGGTGCCATCGTCGAGGTCGAAAACGCCTACAACAAGATCCACCTCTGGCAGGCCGGCGGCAAGAAGGGCGACTTCTACGCCATCCGCCTCGAAGCACTGAAGGAAGTGGGACCTTCGGTGTTCTTCTCGCTGCTGGTGATTGCGGTGGCGTTTTTACCCATCTTTGCACTCGTCGATCAGGAAGGGCGCCTTTTCAAGCCACTTGCCTATTCGAAGACACTGGCTATGGCACTGGCGGCGGGCTTGGCGGTAACCCTGGATCCCGCGCTAAGAATGCTGTTCGCGCGAGTGGAACCCTTCAGATTTCGGCCCCGTTGGCTTGCCTGGATATTCACCAAGTCGTTGGTGGGCACCTACTACGCAGAGGAAGGACACCCGATCAGTCGTGTGATCTTCCGGCTCTATGAACCCGTCTGTCGCTGGGTCCTGCGCTTTCCTAAATCGGTGATTCTTGGCGCGGTGGCGATCGTCGCCCTCAGTATGCCCATCTACGGAAAGCTTGGCCACGAGTTCATGCCGCCGCTGAACGAGGGCTCGATCCTCTACATGCCGACGACGCTCCCTGGAATCTCGGTGGCGGCAGCCGAGGAGCTCCTTCAGACACAGGATCGCGTCCTAAGGGGCTTTCCCGAGGTCGAGCGAGTGTTCGGCAAAGCTGGGCGCGCCGACAGCTCGACCGATCCGGCACCGTTCTCGATGATGGAGACCACTGTCACTTTGAAGCCTGAGAAACAATGGCGGAAAAAGTCGCAATGGTACGACAATTGGCCCAATTGGACGAAGCCGCCCTTGCGATCTATTTGGTCGGATCGCATTTCTTGGGAAGAGCTCGTCGACGAGATGGATCGGGCGCTTCGGATCCCGGGGGTGACCAACGCGTGGACCATGCCGATCAAGGCGCGGATCGACATGCTGTCGACGGGAGTCCGAACACCGATCGGAATCAAGATATTCGGCGCCGATCCCGTGGAAATCGAACGCATCGGGGAACGCATCGAGGGCGTGTTGCGCAACGTTGCAGGCACGCGAAGTGTCTACGCCGAGCGCACTGCGGGCGGCTATTTCGTCGACTTTGAACCCCGGCGTGACCAGCTGGCACGCTATGGACTGACGATTGCACAACTGCAAGACGTCATCATGAGTGCCATCGGGGGCGAGAACGTATCGACGACGATTGAAGGACGCGAACGCTATCCGATCAACGTGCGTTACCCGCGTGAACTGCGCGACGACATCGATCGGTTGCGGCGTGTTTTGGTCGCTACACCGGCTGGATTCCAGATCCCACTCGAGCAGGTAGCCAAGATTGAGCTGATGCAAGGCCCCGCGATGCTCCGTGACGAGAACGGCTTTCTTGCCGGCTACGTCTACGTGGACGTCACTGGGCGTGACATTGGCAGCTACGTGGATGAGGCGCGCAAGGTCGTAAGTAGTAAAGTCCAGCTCAAACCAGGATACACCCTCGGCTGGAGCGGGCAGTACGAGAACATGCTGCGTGTCAAGGAAACGCTCAGGCTCGTCGTTCCAATTACCATCGCGCTCATCTTCGTCCTGCTCTACATGAACACGCGCTCGGTGTTCAAGTCCGCGGTAGTCATGTTGGCCGTACCTTTCTCCGCGGTGGGAGCGATTTGGCTATTCTACCTCCTCGGCTACAATGTTTCGATTGCCGCTTGGGTCGGCATGATCGCGCTGCTCGGGTTGGACGCGGAGACCGGCGTATTCATGCTGTTGTTTCTTGATCTGTCCTACGATGAAGCCAAGCGGCGCGGTCAACTCGGTAACGATCGTGAACTAGACGAGGCCATTATCCACGGGGCGGTGAAACGTGCTCGGCCGAAGCTGATGACCGTTGCGGCTGCATTCATGGGCCTCTTGCCCATCATGTGGTCGACCTCTGCTGGAGCAGATGTGATGAAGCGCATCGCCGCTCCGATGATCGGGGGACTCGTGACGTCGTTCATCATGGAACTTGTGGTATACCCGGCGATCTACAAACTCTGGAAGCGGCGTGACTTGGCGCGAGTCGCGTCGGCGGTGTGATCCCTACAGTTGATTGGGGCAGCGTTGACACAACGTCGATGCAACCTCGGCCAGCCAAGAAATCGCTGAACTGCTAAACGAGCGGCTGCGGGGCCAACGTGTAGAAATTGAAGTATTTCTGCACATTGCACTGATCATCGGGCCGTTGCCTCGGCAACCGGCCCCCAGCGCGCCGTACGCCCATTATGGCTACGGCCCCCACCGCCGTCGAGTTAGGTGCCACTTGGTCGACGACGAATACAGTGGGGAGCAATGTGAGTGAAGTCGTTCGAGTACTGGTCTTGGAGGATGTGGCCGCAGACGCGGATCTGATGGCGCACACGCTCAAGTCCACGATCCCGAATGCCGAGTATCTTCGCGTCGAGACGCGGGCAGCTTTCTGCGTCGCTCTTGAGGCGTTTCGACCAGATCTCATTCTATGTGACTATAGGCTTCCAACTTTTGACGGGTTGAGCGCGCTGGCGCTCGCGCAGGAGCATTCCCCGGAGACGCCCTTCATTGTGGTTACTGGCTCAATTAGCGAGGAGACAGCGGTCGAATGCATGAAGCTCGGGGCCTGGGACTACGTTCTCAAAGACGGCATCAAGCGGCTCGGACCAGCGGTCGTGAATGCCTTTCTGCAGAAGCAACGGCGCTTGGAGCGGCGGCAAGCCGAGGAGGCGTTGCGAGAATCCGAGACGCGATTTGCCACAGCTTTCCAACGAAGCCCAGTGTCGATGTCGATCACGTCCGCGGCAACCGCTCAGTACGTCGAAGTCAACGAGATTTTTCTGCGCGATAGTGGCTTTACGCGTGATGAGGTGATTGGTCACACGTCAGAAGAACTAGGTGTTTTTTGTGAATTTGCCGACCGCGAACGACTGATTGCTCAGGCGCAAGACGCGGGATATGCCTATTGCCAGGAGATGCGCTTTCGCATGAAGAGCGGTCAGATCCTGGACGCTCTGGTTTCGACCCAATTGATTCAGCTGCACGGACAGATCCACTTCCTTTCGACGATTATCGACGTAACGGACAGAAAAAGGGCTGAGCGGCAGCAGTTGAGTCAACTCCAGGAACTTCAGCGCTGGCAGGTGGCCATGCTGGGTCGCGAGGGTCGGGTGCAGGAGCTCAAGCGAGAGGTCAACGCCCTGTGTAGCAGGCTGGGTGAAGCAGTTCGTTACCCCAGTCAGGAACGCCCGAAGTGAACGAGAGAGCCACAGTCTTGGCGGTTGACGACACGCCTGAAGTCCTCGCCTTCCTAGTGCGCGTCCTGACACTTGGCGGCTACGAGGTTCGCGCTGCCGCTAGCGGCGAACTTGCCTTGGCCGCTATAGACGCGAATCCACCCGACTTGATCCTGCTCGATGTTCGCATGCCCGGACTTGACGGGCTAGAAGTGTGCAGGCGGCTCAAAGCGGTTGGAGAAACGCAAGAGATCCCGGTGATACTGGTCAGCGCGTTTGCCGACGTCCAGGAGTGTGTTCAGGGGCTGCGCTTGGGCGCTGCAGATTGCATCACCAAGCCATTCCAACGTGAGGAACTACTGGCGCGCGTCAAGACCCATCTGGGATTGCGCAGTGCGCGCGCCTCGCTTGTACAACAGTCGACGGCTTTGCGCCGGATCAATGAGCAATTGCAGGCAGAGATGGCTGAGCGTCTCCACGTTGAAAGCGAACTCCGGGAGAGTCTCGCTGAGGCCGAACGCGCCCGATGTGCACTGCTCAGTGTCCTGGAGGATCGCCAACAAGCCGAAGAGGAGCTGCGGCAAAGTGAGACGAGGTACCGAAGCCTATTCGAGGCGTCATACGATGCGATTATGACACTAGAACCTCCAACATGGAATTTTACCTCGGCAAACCCGGCAACGCTTGCCATGTTCCGAGCTGAAAGCTACGTCGAGTTTCTTGCTTGTCGTCCAGATGACATTGCGCCGGAATTGCAGCGGGATGGCACGAAGTCAGCTGTTGCCGCCGAACGGAACATAAGCTCCGCAATGCAAGACGGGTCAGCGTACTTCGAATGGACTCACCGCCGCTTAAATGGAGAAGAGTTTCCGGCGACAGTCGGGCTTACCCGCATCGCTTGGGGAGGCAAGAGTTTCCTTCAAGCAACTGTCAGAGACATCTCCGAACAGAAGCGTCTAGAGGCTGAGCTCGGGCACGCGCGCAAGCTGGAGGCAGTTGGCCAGCTTGCCGCGGGCATTGCCCACGAAATCAATACACCTGCGCAGTTCGTCGGCGATGGTCTTCAATTCTTGAAGGAAGCTATCGGTGGGTACCGGCGCTCGCTGGCTCAATACATGCGTGCAGCGGAAACGCTTGAGCTGCTAGGTGGTCACGACGCGCTTCTCGGTGACATTCGACAAACCGCCCAAGAAATCGACCTCGAGTATTTCGAGGGCAACGCCGCGGACGCGGTCGAGAGCTGCATTGACGGGGTCGGTCGCATCGCGAGCATTGTACGGGCGATGAAGGAATTCGCTCATCCCGATCAGCGCGAGATGGCTGCCGCAGATCTGAATCAGGCGCTGCAGAACACGCTCATAATTGCCCGCAATGAGTACAAGTACGTGGCCGATGTCGACACCGATTACGGCGAGCTACCTCCTGTGCTCTGCCATGTGGGCGATCTCAATCAAGTCTTCTTGAATCTGATCGTCAATGCCGCACACGCCATTCGCGACGTGGTTGGCAGCAGTGGCCAAAAGGGGCAGATCCGTGTCCGTACGCGGCGAGAAGAGCGATGGGCGTGCATACAGATTGCCGACAGCGGCTCAGGAATTCCTGAAGCGATTCGGCAGCGTGTCTTCGAGCCGTTCTTCACCACCAAGGAAGTAGGAAAAGGCAGCGGTCAGGGGCTGGCCATTGCGCACTCGATCATCGTGACCAAGCATCACGGTAAGCTCTCCTTTGTGAGTGAAGTTGGTGGTGGCACTACCTTCACAATTCGACTGCCGACTGATGGCAAAGGGCTGGCGTAGCGTGAGCATCCCCTTCTCGCCGCTAGTTCCTTCGACATCGGAGATGGCGTGGGACGCGTTGACGACCAGGTTGAGGATGACTTGGTTGATATTACCAGCAAGACAAGGAACCAGCGGGAGCTCACCAAAGTCCGTTATGGTGTCGCGTGCCAACGGGTGTCGAGTATTGATGCGTTGCTGGGCAAGACTGATTCGCCATTGAACGAACCCTAAGGACAACAGCAATTTGCTGTCGGTTCTCAGGTAACCCGAATGCGGCCTACTGCGTACCAGTCTTTTCGCCATCAATAGCGGCGCGAATTGTGTGCGTCACCTCCACCAGGGAGAGAGGCTTGCGCAAGATGGGGGTGCCACGTGCGAGCGTCTCATCCAGAGCTGAGTGGTCCTCGAGGTAGCCAGACATCAGCACTCCGGGTAGCGCGGGGAATTGCTTGGCCAGGTGGGACATCAGTTCGAGCCCACCGAGGACTGGCATGACCACATCGGACAAGACCAAATCCACCTGCTGCCCGTACGACTGCAACCACTGCAAGGCTTCGGCCCCGTCTGCAGCCAGGTTCACGCGGTAACCAAGGCGTGTCAGGCCATCGCGCAGAAAGCGGCGGATTCCATCGCTGTCATCGACCACGAGCAGACGATCCGTGCCCCTCAACGGTTGCTGTTCGGTACGGGGCATTGCAGGCACGGAAGGTCGCCCATCTGTGGCAGGCAGTAGGATCGTAACCGTTGTCCCCTTGCCGACATCGGAATCGACGCTGATCCGTCCGGAATGCTGCTTGACGATCCCGTAGACGGTAGCAAGACCAAGACCTGTGCCTTTGCCGCGTGGCTTCGTCGTGAAGAATGGTTCGAACAGGTTGCTCTGAACCTCGGGTGTCATGCCGTCCCCGTCGTCGGTCACGGTGAGCGAAATATACCGCCCGGCGACCAAGTCTTCGGAAAGAGAAGCAGCGGCTTCGTCGATGACTCGCTCGGCTACTTCGACGACCAGATTTCCGCCACTTGGCATGGCGTCCCGGGAATTAACCGCGAGGTTCAGCAACACCTGCTGCACTTGGACCGGGTCGGCGCGCACCAGCTTGGGGAACTTGGACAGGCGCAGGTCAATTCGGATGTCATCACCGATGAGTCTTTCCAGCATGCGCACGGATTCACGAACCACCGCTGCGAGATCCACGGATCTTAGGTCCAATCTCTGGCGCCGTGAAAAGGCGAGTAGCTGCTGGGTAAGCTCGGTCGCGCGATGGCTGGCCTCGAGGATCTGCTGGAGTTCGTCACGACCAGCGATCTCGGGCTGTTCCTGGCGTAGCAGCTCGGCATACCCAATAATCGTGGTCAAGAGGTTGTTGAAGTCGTGGGCAATGCCGCCTGCCAATCGTCCGATGGATTCCATCTTCTGCGCCTGCAGTAGCTGGCTCTCCAAGCGTTGGCGCTCGGACACATCGCGGGCCAAAATCATCAATGTGGCACCCTGGCCATCCTCGGCGGGCACCGCTGTGATACGGGCCTCAACCGGGAATGTGGAGCCGTCCTTGCGCCGATGTATTCCATTGACGCTGAGGGCATCTGCACCGAGCGGTCGATTGACGATCTCGCGTTGGATCCGATGCAGCGCCTCGGTAGGTACTCCCACTTGGATGTCGGACACGCGAAGCCGCAGGAGTTCGGGTCGCTCATACCCGAGGCTTTTACAAGCCTGTTCGTTGACCGTTACGACCTGACCCCTAGCGCCAATGGTGAAGATCGCGTCTCCGGCGCACTCGACGAGTGAGCGCAGGCGCTCTTCGCTGTGACAACGAGCCTGGTAGGCCGCTAGAAGCTCGGCGGTTCGTTGTTCGACCTGCGCGTCCAGAGGCGAGGCCAATCCCCTCAGTTGCCGCCGCAGGTCTAGATTCTCCAATTCGAGATCGCGGATCTTGGCGACCAAGTCCTCCCGAGATGGCGCACCGTCATTGCCGTCCATGACGGATGCCTTCACCTTCGCGCAAACGAACGTCCGACCAGGTCACGCCTACCTGCCATTTCGTCGTATCGGCAGCCTTACCACCGCTTCGACCCAGCAAGGCTAGCCTGGCAGCTGAGGTGGACCAAGCGGTTTCCAGAGCCCCCGCGAAGACGGGGTGAATTCCGGCTACCCGAGAGAATTCGAGGCTGGGCTAGGTCGATTATGCATTGCACCGGCCTGTGCGAGGAAAGTCCTCGATACCAGCCCGGGCGCGCCATTGCCGACTGTCTGTCTCAGCCCTCGCCACCAGTCGGATTCCCGACCGGTGGCCGCTAGATCGCTGCGTGCCGGCCGAATTGGGCACCCAGCGCGACTCCATGGAAGCGATGGCACGGCGCCTCCGCCAAACACGGTAGGCGACCCCATAGACGCCATGGCAGGCCAATTCCGCCAAGCACGCTAGGCAACCCCCACGGACGCGATGGCAATGCTCAATCTTTCTGCTGGATCCTGGATGGTCTTGACGGCATTCAAACGGCATTTCTGCGTACTCAGCCTCATTGTGCTGGGGAAAGGCTTCCATAACCCAGAAGTCGAGCTTCGCGCTCCGGTGGCAAGACTGGCCGTACGCGGTGTCTTGTTGATGGTGCGAGGGGGTCTGGACCAACCTCTGCGTGTCAGTTCTTGCAACGCTGAGCGCCACGTTGCGGAAGAGGCCTTCACTCGCCACGTACTTCGGCGGACCGAGCTTGGCGCCGACGCGAACGACGCGAACGACGCGAATGACGCGATGCGAGGTCGAGCGACGCGACATCGACTGCCGAGGGATTGATCGGCGCGGGATGAGTGGCATCGCCCGCCGCGGGATGAGTGGCATGGGCGTCGCGGAGTCAATCGGCTCGTCGCGGGCTTGAGTGTCGCGGAATCAACGGTGGCATCATCAACGGTGACGGAATTGACAGCGATATGACCAACGCTGGCCTCATCAGCGGTGGCAGGATTGACGGTGGCAGGATTGACGGTGGCAGGATTGACGGTGGCAGGACAACTGGTGGCTCGATCAACGGTGGCAAAAACTAACCAGCGCGTTGTCGATCGTCGTTGACACGTTTGCAGGTGCGGCCGTCGTAGAAGTGTCAGAACCATGCGATTTGCGGCTTCGGATCAACGAACTCCCGTTCTGTCTGCGCTTTCGTCTTCGTGTCGAGTCTGACATCGAGATGGTTCTTGAAACGCCGCCGACTGTCACCGTCAGAGCACGAAAACTCGAGTGATACTCTCCCCGCATGGAACGCAAATCATCCAGCTCTTGCAGCGAAGTCTCCGCTTCCGTGGCCTCCTCTTTGAGCGCCAGACTCCGTTCCATTAGTCAACTGCCGAATCACTCGATCGTGCCGCAGCTCCTGCAACTGAACCAACAGAATCGTCGTTTGGAGGCAGAACTCCTCTTGTATCTTGGCGAGCTAGACCGACGGCAAATCTATCGCGAACAGGCCGTCGCCTCTGCGTTCGAATTCTGTGTTCTGCGGTTGGGATACAGCGAGGACGTTGCGTTCAAGCGTGTGGGCGCAGCTCGACTGTTGCGGCGATTTCCGCTCATCTACGACCTGCTCGTCGACGGTCGCATTCATCTGACTGCACTGATGCTAATCAAACCCCATCTCACGGAAGAGAACTATGAGGAGTGGCTTTTTCTGGCCAGTGAGAAGAGCAAACGCCAGGTGGAGAAGCTCGTGGCTGCGCGTTGTCCACGTCCCGATGTCCCGGCGAGCATACGCAAGTTGCCGGATGCCAGGCCTGCAACTCTCGAAGCACATCCCCAATTGGTCCCCCCAGACCGCGACGAAATGCGATGCGCAAGAGGGCAGGCGTCGGGGCCAACCACCCAAACGATGAAGGCGCAACCGCTGACCGCGCTTGCATCGACCTCGCAGGTAACGGCCGCGCTAGTGTCGACCGAACAAGTAACGGCCACGCGAGTGGACCATGCAACGGCGGCAACCGTCAAACCCCCAGCCACACGAATCGCGCCGCTCTCGAGCAGAACCTATCGAGTCACCTTCACCGCCAGCGAGAGGCTCAAGCAGAAGTTGGACCGAGCTAGCGAGCTACTGAGTCACTGTATCCGCCCTTCAAATCTGCCGGCACTGGTAGAGCGCGCACTCGACCAATTGCTCGAACGAGAGGAGAAGCGCCGCTACGGTGCGCGTTCACCGTCAAATCCCCAATCGGTCGAGCCAACGTGTGGTGACAACTCGACGCAAGCTGCTCGACCATCGAGCTCTCAATCGGTCCAATTGGCGGTCGGATTTGACAATGAGTCGTGCCAGGAAGACCAATCTGAGCCCAACGAAACGCAGGATCCGGATCTCGCTCGTGCATTGAATCCCGCCTGTGCATTGGACCCTGCTCGTGCTCGTGCTGGGCATGGCAGTTCGAATGCCAGCAGCCTCGACTGCAGTCACCCGACCGGTACTGCTGCGCATCGCGCGGCGATGGCAAAGCACAAGCGCAGGCGACGCGTGCCAGCGGCCGTTCGACGAGCTGTGTTCGAGCGAGACGGAGGCCAATGCACTTTCGTCGACGAGCAGGGGCGGCGCTGTGGACAGCGCCACTTCCTCGAGTTCGACCATATTGACGCACATGCGCTTGGAGGCACCGAAACAGTAACGAATCTTCGGCTCAGATGCCGAATGCACAATGCGCTCGAAGCAGAACGACTCTTTGGTCGTGGGCGAGTTAAGAAAGCCATCAAGCATACTAAGCAAGGACGCATGCGAAGAGTGTGCTCGCTGAACCTCAAGACGCGACCAGGTGCGGTGGGCGACGCCGAGCCAAGCAAGGACGCACGCGAAAAGTGTGCTCGCTGAACCTGAAGACGCGACCAGGTTGCTGTACTCGGTTGTGCTCCGTTGGCCGGGCCGCTGCGGTCGGGCATGGGGTCGTCAGAGCGCATAGCCGTTCAAGCATGCTTAGAGAAGCTTGCGTTCTTGTCCCCGTACCCCAAGGGAGCTCGCGTCGGTCGCGTTCAGCTCGGGAATTTCCGGCGGGGATCGCCGCGACCGAATGCTGATGCTTGTGGCCTTGGCACAGGCATTGCTGACTGCGCTAAGACATGCGGCAGAAAACGCAGGACTAGACAAGTCGCGAAGGTCCGGGCGACATTGGATAGCGACCAAGTTGTGGGCGTTTGACGCCAGCAAGCAGTCCCGTCGGTCGCGCTCGATACAAGTCTATCGTGGCTGTTTGCAGAAGAAGCCGTCCATCCAATCGAAGTACTCCGCGGCACATCTTCGAAGCTCTTCAGCGTAACCCAGAATGGAAGTCATGTTCCGTCCCGCCTCGAGAGCTTGCTCCAGATCTTGAAACCTACCAACGATTGAGTTCTGTCGTTCAGTGGCTTCGCGCATGACTGGAAATGCAATCCGATTCAACTCGGATACCTCGAGGTTCAAGTGGCGTACCAGCAGATCTCCGACCATCACCGTGAGTACAGAGGCGGCCTGTTGGGTTGGAGGGCGCATCGTGTCTGCCTCGTCGATGCGTTGGCAGAGCTGATCGAGGGCGACACGGACCCTCTGTCGTGCGTTGTTCAGCCTCGCGTAAGTGACGAGGCCAGAAGCCGGCGGTCTGGATGACGGCGACTCTTGAGTGCCATAGTCAGTCATTAGATTGGGGCGTTGTTGTTCGACCTGGTTTGATTCTGCAGCAGGCGCAGTTCGATGCTTCTGCATACGGCCAGTCCCCTGCATCACTAAATCAGAATGACGCAAATGCGGCGCTTTGGCTCCGGCGACCCGTCGCGGGCCCCACACTGGCCGCGTCGCACCCACAGTAAAAAACACGCGGCAATTCGCGCGCTCACCAGTCGACCGGTTGACGTGCGCAGAAGACTCGGATTACCTAGTGCCATGTCGCTGGTAGCGCCAAAGAGCCAACGCGGCTCAACTCCGGGACGCCGCGAACAACCAGCAAGCGTGGCGGCTGCGCAAATCGTTCAGGCTGCCTTGAGGCCTGACATCGAAGTGATGGAACTCGTCGAGTTCGCCCGTGTCGATCCGGCATTTGCACTGCGCATCCTATCGTTCGTCAATAGCCCTCTGATGGGCCTGACAAAGCGCTTCGACGACGTTGGTCAAGCGGCCACGCTGCTGGGCATTCGTGGGCTCAGAAATCTTGCGCTCAGCCTGCTCGTGACAAGTCTCGACAATTCCAAGGCAACAGGCAAAAGTCTGCTCTTGGCCAACTGTCTGCGGCGGGCGATTCTCGCTCGCGATCTAGGGCGCGCATTTGGTATTGCCGACGCAGATGCGTTGTTTACGGTCGGGCTCTTTCTGGATGTGGGCTTGCTGCTCGCCAGCTCCGACCAACCGGACATTGCGCTTGAAATGGGCGCTTCGCCTGCGCCGTGGCGCGTCACTTGCGAGCGCGCCGCTGGGCTGACTCCACACCCCGAGCGGGGAGCACAGCTTGCACGCGAGTATGGCTTATCGGAATCCCTCGTCGAGGCCCTCACCCATCATCACGATGTTGAGCCCCCCTTCGACCGCGCCTGTGCTACGGCGTGGCTCGCGGAACGTTGTGCTGCAATCTTCGAGGGAGGCGCCACGGACATCCATCGACGTGCCGTCGGCGAGGCAGCAAAGAAGATCGGGTTTCCAGAGGTGCGTATCGACGAGATCCTAGCCGTGGTGCCACAGAAGGTTCTCGAGCTTGCCAAGGTTTTCGCCCGCGATGTTGGCCCACAACCAGACTTGATTGAACTTGCAAGTCGTGCTCACGCCGAATTGGCCAATCTCAACACGCGCTATGAAGCCTTGGTGCATTCCCTGGAGGGCATCATTGCCCAGAAGCAGCAGCTGGAGCAGGAGTTGCGTGACGCCAACGTACGCCTGGAACGGCTTGCATCGGTGGACGAGTTGACCGGGCTCCTCAATCGCCGGGCGCTTGAAGAAGCTCTGCATCGAGATTTGGCTCGTGCCGATCGGGACAGCAAGGCCTTCAGCGTTCTACTGCTCGATATCGACCATTTCAAGAACGTCAATGACACTTGGGGCCATCAGTCAGGGGATGCCGTTCTGACCATGGTAGGGGACATTCTGAATCGGGCATTGCGCACCAGTGACGTCGCTGGTCGCTATGGTGGGGAAGAATTCCTATGCCTTCTGCCAGCCACTGATGCTGCCGGAGCCCGCGTGGTTGCTGAACGGTTGCGTGTCGCAATGCTTGAGCGCACGGTGCCGGTGATTGGCAGCTTCATCCAAGTCACAGTGAGTATTGGGATCGGCTCGGTGCGTGGCCCTGGCTGTCGCACCGCACGCGAGTCCATCGTGCGCGTGGCTGACGAATGCCTTTACCGCGCTAAGGCCGAAGGGCGGAACCGCGTCATCGGCTAAGCTTGCGCAACAGGCGTGTCAGGCCTACGGCTAGCTGTCGCCATTGCGACCCAAGGCAGACACGAGGCGCCGCAAGTCAATAGGACTCTTGGTGAAACCTGTTGCGACAAGCACCTCTGCGTCAGGCAGCGACGCGAACTTTTCGCCGGCGTGGCGCCGCAGGTGCAACGCCATTGCTTTGTCCGTGACCCGGATATGATCAAGCAACCACCCCACGACCGCCGCTTCGAAGCGGGGTCGGAGTTCGGAAATGCTCGGAACCTCGAGCGAGCACTCGAGAAAGCCCGCAATTGTATCCCGAAATTCCGAATGAGCAGCACGGTGCTGCTGGATTTCAGGATCCCCGGACTGTTGCATCGCGAGCTCTTCCGCCGCAAAGTGGTACTGGACGTACTCGCCCAAGAACGCTAGCGACGCTAGGAACGATTCGTCATTGCCCTGTTGGGTGTTCGGATCGACAATGCGATTAGCTAGTTCGAAGAGCAGCCGATGTTGTGCGTCGATGTCATTTACACCGGTAAGCAGATCTTCGGTGAAGCGGAATCTGTCCATGACCTTGTATTCACCTACGGCTGAAGTGCTCGCCGCAAAAGTCCGCGCTATTCCCGACCAGGTCAGGAAATGTCGGATACTACGCCGCTTCCCGCACAATCAAGAGCCGCAGATGCTTCATCGCGCGAGAATGTAGCTGCGATATGCGAGGCTCCGAGACGCCGAGCTGGGTTCCAATGGACTTGAACTTCACGCCTTTGAAATAGTGCATCGATACAATGTGGCGTTCACGCGCTGGCAACAGCTCGACGGCCTTGGCAAGGGCTTCACCGACTCGCTTATCTTGCAACGCGGTCTCACTACTGGATGAAGCGGCCGACGACATGGCGCGGCACTTCTCCCATTCACTGATATCCTCGAGTCGAATTACTGATAGGGGGGCTATGCTGTTGGCATCGGGAGAATGCAGAGCGGCACGAGCGCGACGCGGCAACCAATCCTGCGCGCGCAGTTCATCGAGAATGGCCCCGCGGATGCGGACGCGAGCATAGTACTCGAAGCCCTCGTCGTAATGTCCCGCTTGGCGTCGAATCGCGTCCCAGAGGCCAATCATGCCCGCCGCAATCAGGTCGTCGCGCTGCACATTGCTCGGCAGCTTGCGTTGGAATCCGCTCACGATTTGACGCACGACAGGCGAATACTGCCGCAACAGTTGAGCGGCCAAGAGCTCTGTTGCAGTAAAGCGGCGGGTCTGGTCCTGGGCGCGCCGCTGAGCGGCCGTGAGTGGCTTTGAAGGGACAAGGACAGCTCGGCGGGCCAACATGCGCTGTCGAGCTTTCGGTGGTACAAGCGATGCTCGAGGGAGCACCGATTGCCGTGCCGGGCGGTACTGCTGAATCGGTTCAAGTTCGGTCATCACGTCCTCCGTGGTGCCCGTCCCCTGAGCAAGCCGCGCGCCAAACTACGAAGCCGTGCAATTCTTGGTACTTGACGATGGTGAGCTGGATGCTCAGGTCTATGGACACCTTGGCGTTTAGGCTGTGAGCTCGGCACCGACACGAAGGACTTGTCGTGGCAAGTCACTGGAAACTATCAAGACTCGAAAGACGCGGGCTTCTGCAGAAGCTATTCAGTGTAAGCGGCCTTGCAGGTAAAGAAATACCCTGCCTGGCCTTGAGTGGGTCATTCTGCACTTGGGCGTTCACAAGTCTTGTGAACGCCCAGCCCGAATTCGCCATTGCGACAGCGTCTCACTCCGTGAGCATCAACGCAGAAGCTTCGTGCATCGTGCAAGCGGAGGAATTGCAAATTGCCGCAAGCCGTCCCCTTTGGATGATCACGCATGCGCTGCTGGACTTGGTGAAGATCCTGAGCAATCTCGCGATGCGCGCGCGCATGGGCCGTCACTGTAGCGGCGAAGAACCAGCATCTGATGCGTTTCCGTTCGACAAGCTGTTGGCATGAGCCTTGCAGAATTCAGCTCAGTCCAAGGCCGAATAGACATCTGCCATTCCGTTCGAGTCATGAGGTCACGAAGTGACAGCTCATGCTGAGCAAGGATGGATTCGCGCAAGTCAAGCTCGCCTTTGAGGCGGCGTTGTCGCCAGGGGGTTGGGGAAAGTGTCATGAGAGCAGACGAAGAGACCTGTCAGAACCTTAACCGACAAATCGCACGTCTCAACTCAAGAGTCTCGTCACTCGGGGCAGAGTCACAGACATTCAAGACCACGCTACAAAGCATGGGCGATGCGTTGATCGCAACGGACACCAACGGCAACGTCCAGCAGATGAATCCTGCTGCCGAGGCGTTGACGGGCTTTGGGCAAACTGAAGCGATCGGTCAGCCTCTTGAGAATGTCTTTCAGATCGTCAACGAGGTTACCGGCAAGGAGGTAGAACGCCTAGTCGAGCGCTTGCTACGCGAACCGGTTGTGGTGGATTGGGCGAATCATGCGTTGCTCATCGCCAAGGACCATAGTGAGCTTCCTGTCGCAACCTGCGGGGCGCCCATTCGCGAAATGAACGGCGAAGTTACGGGTGTGGTGCTGATATTCCGCGATCAGACAGCCACCGTGGCGACCCAAAATGCGCTGAAGGACAGCGAATCGTGCTTTCGAGCTACCTTCGAGCGGTCTACCGTCGGCGTATCGCTGACAGGGCTGGATGGACGATTTGTCCAAGTCAACCAGGCGTTTGCTGACATGTTGGGGTTGTCGATCGAGGAGCTACAACAAATCGACTTCTCCCAAATTACACACCCCGACGACCTCGCCAAGAGTCAGGAATGTGCTCGGTCCCTATTGGCGGGTGAGCGAGTCACCTGCTGCTTTGAAAAACGGTATCGACACCGAGACGGACACTTCGTTTTCGCGGAACTTGGCACAACGCTGGTTCGTGACCAGGTGGGTGAACCGCTCCATTTTATCACCAGCATCGTTGATATTACCAAGAGAAGAGCGACGGAAGACGCACTGCGTGCGTCGGAGACGCGCTACCGACGCTTGTTTGAAGCCGCCAAGGACGGTATTTTGATTGTCGATGCGAACACGGGGAAGATCGTCGATGTCAATCCATTCGTCCTGGAAATGACGGGCTATTCGCACGAGGAGTTCGTCGGTAGGGAACTCTGGGAGATCGGTGCGTTCAAGGACATCGCTTTCTCCAAGGCCTCATATGCCGAGCTGCAGGCGACTGGCTATGTTCGCTACGAGGATCTTCCGCTGAAGACTCGCGACGGGAGGACGATTGACGTGGAGTTTGTGAGCAACGTCTACTGCGTCGAGGGCCAGGACGTAATCCAATGCAATATCCGAGACATCACCGACCGCAAGCAGGCGGAGCGAGCATTGCGCAAGAAGGAGTCTCTGTTGTCCGAATCGGAACGCCTGGGTCACGTCGGCAGTTGGCTTTGGGATATGCAAGGGCCAATATCATGGTCGGACGAGGCGTACCGATTGCATGGTGTTTCACGGGAGACTTTTGTGCCGACAATAGAATCGCTGCTGGGACTGGTCTATCCTGGCGATCGTACGGCGATGCAGGAATGGACGGCAGCCTGTGCAGCAGCAGAGGAGCCCTGCAATCTTGAGTATCGCATTGTCATGCCCGACGGGAAGTTCCGCTACATCATGGGTCAAGGCCAAGCGGTCCCTGGTGTTGGGAGCAAACCGGATCATGCTGCCGGTACGGTGCAGGACATCACCCACCAGAAGGTGGCAGATTTCGAGCGCGAGAAGCTCGAAGAGAAGCTGAGGGTGTCGCAGAAGATGGAGGCGATTGGCAGTCTGGCGGGTGGCGTTGCCCACGACTTCAACAACCTACTCTCCGTGATCCTGAGCTTCACGGGGTTCGCGCTGGAAGGTGTGTTGGCGGGCGACCCGCTCAAGGCCGATCTACTGGAAGTGCAGAAAGCCGCGGAGCGGGCGGTGCTGTTGACCCGGCAGCTTCTGGCCTTCAGCCGCAAGCAAATGCTGCGGCCGGTGCTGTTGGACTTGAACCAGACCGCAGTGGAGGTCGAGGCCATGCTCCGACGGATCCTTGGCGAGGACATCGACTTCGTTCAGGTTCTAGCGCCTGACCTAGGCCTGACTATGGTTGACCCAGGTCAGCTCGCTCAGGTGTTCATGAATCTGGCCGTAAACTCTCGCGACGCCATGCCCGCGGGGGGCAAGCTCACAATCGAAACCGCCAATGTCGAGATCGATGAGGAGTACGCGACATGCCATGTGGCTGTGACGCCTGGATCCTATGTTCAACTCGCAATCACGGACACCGGTTGCGGTATGGACGAACAGACCAAGGCTAAGCTCTTTGAGCCCTTCTTTACCACGAAGCCAATGGGGAAGGGAACGGGTCTGGGCCTTTCTACGGTTTATGGCATCGTCAAACAGAGCGGTGGAAACATCTGGGTCTACAGCGAGCCCGACTGTGGGACCACGTTCAAGATCTACCTGCCCCGAATTCACGCAGACACTACGGTGGCGCTCACCAAGCCTGTGACCGTCTGCAGGCAACCCAGGGGAACCGAGACCATCCTTGTGGTCGAGGACGAGGAGGCGCTCCGCGGAGTGGCCAAGCGGAGCCTGGAAAGGGCCGGCTACAAGGTGGTGACTGCTTCAGATGGTGATGATGCGCTGCTGAGGGCTTCGCAGGAAGCGGGTACCATCCATCTTCTCCTGACCGACGTGGTCATGCCGCGAATGAATGGCAAGCTGCTTGCGCTGGAGCTTCTGAAGACGCGCCCGATGCTGAAAGTGCTCTTCATGTCGGGGTACACGGACGATGCGATCGTTCACCATGGGGTGCTTGACGCGGGAACGCATTTCCTCGCCAAGCCGTTCACATCGGTCGATGTAACGAGAAAGGTTAGGGAGGTGCTGGACCTCGCGTGAGTCGGCAACGCTTCTGCGGCCCATTGTTCGGTAGGCGTCGAGCAGGCCAGTTTGCGCGATCGCGTGCCTTCTGCTGCAGTCGTCCCAGGTGAAGGTTTGCCCAGGGCGAGTGCCAAGCCGAGTCTTTCCAAAAGGTTAGCGCCTCGGCAAAGTCGCTGGGATAAGCAGCGGCCAGGGAACGTTGCGACCACCGTGCCAATCGCATTCATGGAGATCTCTATGAAAGCCATTGGCGCCCTGGCGGAAGCTATTGACACTCGAAGCCCCAGCCGTTGAGCTAGACTAAGTAGTTGTTTTGGAGAGCGATTGGTCCTCCCATCCAACGGAAGGGGCCGCAGCTTCACGCAGCTTTGCGTGAGCTACAGAAGGTCGTTCGTAAGGGGAGGGTCTCGATGCGATGTGAACTCGGAGTTTTGAGAGTCGCCATTGGCAACAGGAGCGCCATTGTCACGCTGCTCATTCGACTCCAAAGCAACGCCAGGAGCCTACCATGAGTGAGCCGATGGATGACCGCGACGCGCTCGTTCGCGAGAACGAGTCCCTGCGGCGGCGCATAGCCGAACTGGAGGCTGAGGCCAATCGTTGCGCGGCGATCCTGTACAGCATTGGTGATGCCGTTGTCGTAACAGACGCTTCTGGGGCCGTTGTGCAAATGAATGGCGCTGCTGAAACGCTCACTGGGTGGAGCGAACTAACCGCGAGAGGCCGAAAGCTGCCGGAAGTGTTCCGGATCGTCAATGAATCAACTCTGGCTGAGGCGGAGAACCCAGTGGAACGCGTCTTGCGCGAGGGCGTGGTGGTTGGCCTTGCCAATCACACGCTCTTGATCAGCAAAGACGCTGCCAGGTATCCAATTGCGGACAGTGCCGCTCCGATCCGCGACGAAGCTCAGAACATCACAGGGGTGGTTCTCGTCTTTCGCGACCAAACCGAAGACCGTAGAGCGCAAGCTGCGCTGCACGAAGCCGAGGAACGATTTCGCGCGTTTTTCGACAATGCGCCCATTGGGAAATCGATGACCGCGCCCGATGGCAAGTTGCTCAGAGTCAACCGCGCGTTTGGTGAAATGCTCGGATACTCGCTGGAAGAGATGCAAAAAGTCTCTTTCGCTGAGATAACCCACCCCGATGATGTTGCCGAGAGCCGAGAATGTGTCCGCGCCCTGCTGGCTGGCGAGTGCGATACCTGGACCATGGACAAACGGTACATTGCCAAGGACAGTCACTTGGTATGGACGCATGTCATTACCAGGCTTCAGCGCGACGAGCAGGGAAATCCGCGTCACTTTTTAACCCATATTGTCGACTTCACACAACTCAAGCTTGCCGAGTTTGCGTTGAGGGCGAGTGAACAGCGTCAGCGTCGGCTTTACGAGTCTGGTTTGTTCGGCGTGATCTTCTGGAATATGGCCGGTCAAATCCTCGACGCCAATGACAAGTTTCTCGAGATGGTCGGTTACACGCGCGACGAGCTCGAGGCGGGGCGCATCGATTGGGTCAATATGACTCCGCCCGAGTATGCGCACCTCGACATCGCGTCGGTGGCAGAACTAAAGGAGACAGGCGCAAATAGGGCGGCGTTCGAGAAAGTGTATCTGCGCAAAGATGGGTCCCAGCTACCCATCATCATTGCCGGATCCATGCTCGACGAAGAACGCACCAACGGGGTTGCCTTCGTCTTAGACATTACTGAGCGCAAGCTCGCCGAGGCGCAAGTCAGCGAACAGCGCACTCTGCTAAGAAATCTACTCGAGAGCGCAGGGGACGCCATCTTCTCCGTCAATCGCGACTACTGCTACACGAACTTCAATTCGCAGCACGCCGCCGTGATGAAGGCCCTCTACGGCTGCGAGATTGAACTCGGGCACAGCCTGTTCGATTATCAACGGCTCGATGACGGCATCCAGGCGAAGCGTAACATCGACCGTGCCCTTGCCGGTGAGCGCTTCACGGATGAAGGCTATTCTGGTGACGACGAGCGGGTGCGTGCCTACTTCGAAGTCAGCCACTATCCCATTCGTGACGACTCGGACAACATCGTTGGCGTCGCCGTGTTCGCGCGCGACACGACGGCAAGGCGGAGGGCCGAGGAAGCACTTCGCCTACTCAATGCTGAATTGGATCAGCGAGTGAGCGAACGCACCGCTGAGCTCGAAGCGTCGAACAAGGAGCTTGACGCCTTTTCCTATTCCGTCTCTCACGACTTACGCGCACCATTGCGCGCGATTGACGGGTTCACGCGAATACTCTCGGAGGAATGTGCCCCCCAATTGGACACGGAGGGTCAACGCCTTTGTTCGGTGATTCGAGAGAACACCGCCAGGATGAGTCGCCTCATCGACGACCTCCTGGCGTTCTCCCGATTGGGGCGCGCTGCCATGCGTCCCGCAACCGTTGACATGCAAGCTTTGGCCAATGACGCCTTCAAGAACCTAACTGATCCAGAAAGCCGTTCGCGCATTGACTTTACGGTGAATGACCTACCTTGCACTGTCGCCGATCCTACCCTGCTGCTCCAGGTTTGGATGAATCTGCTTTCGAACGCCATCAAGTTCTCATCCAAACGAGAACGGGCAACAATCAAGGTGACGGCCGAAGAGGTGGACGGCGAATGTGTCTACGTGGTGTCAGATAACGGAGCGGGGTTCGATATGCAATACCGCGACAAGCTTTTCGGCGTGTTCCAGCGCCTGCATAGCAGCAAGGAATTCGATGGTACCGGTGTCGGCTTGGCTCTGGTGCAACGCATCCTACGTCGCCACGGCGGGCGCGTGTGGGCCGAGAGCAAGTTGGACCATGGCGCCACCTTCTACTTTGCCTTTACCGGTCAAGGAGACCAGCAATGAACAGCAACTACGTAGCCGACATCTTGCTCGTGGAAGACAACCCACAGGACGCCGAGCTAACGATTCGTTCCCTCAAGAAGAAGAACCTAGCGCACCATCTCGTAGTTGTCGAAGATGGGGAAGAGGCCCTCGAATACCTGTTCTGTCGCGGGCGATTTGCTGCGCGCGATGTGAATCAGCTGCCTAAAGTTGTCTTGCTCGACTTGAAGCTGCCCAAAGTGAGCGGACTCGAAGTCTTGCGCGAGCTCAAGGCCAACGAGCATACCCGGCTGATCCCCGTGGTAGTTCTCACCTCTTCAAGAGAGGATCCTGACATTGAAGCAGCCTATGCCCTCGGAGTTAACAGCTACGTCGTAAAGCCGGTGGATTTCGACGCCTTTGCCGATGCCGTCAGCAACCTTGGCCTATATTGGCTTCTGGTGAATCAGCCACCGAGGTGATGCCTCTGCTGACACTATTGGGGGACCTTCATGCATTCACTGATCAAAGTGCTCATCGTCGAGGACCTACCCAGTGACGCCGAATTGGCTGAGCGGGAGCTGCGCAGCGTCTTATTGTCGTGCAAATTCCTGCGTGTCGAGACGCGAGACGCCTTTGTTGACGCACTACAGGTATTTCGACCAGATCTAGTCGTTTCCGATTTCATGCTTCCCCAGTTCGACGGACTCTCGGCATTGAGGCTTGCCAAGAAACTCGCTCCTGACGTGCCCTTCATCATCCTAACGGGCTCGATGAACGAGGACACGGCCGTAGATTGCATGAAAGCGGGCGCTTGGGATTACGTCATCAAGGAACATGTCAAGCGGCTTGGTGCTGCGGCATGCGGCGCGCTGGACTTGGGTCAAATTCGCCGCGACCGGCAACGGGCGGAAGTCTTGCTGCGCCAGAGCGAGCAAAGATTGAAAGTGGCGCAGCGGCTGGGTCGAATAGGCCACTGGGAGTTCGACCTGCAAACGCAACAGATCCATTGGTCTGACGCTGTGTATGCCATCTACGGACGAGACCCGAAGCTTGGGCCGCCGACGCTTGAAGAAGAGGCCAGCTACTACAGCTCGGAGGTCGCGCGCGAACTCCGGGAACGCGCACAGAATACCATCGATACCGGTGAAGCCTTTGAACTAAGTGCGTCGGTGGCACTACCGAACGGACGCATTGTCGACATCACGACCATCGGTTCTGCTCTGACCGATCTGAAGGGGCAAGTCGTGCGTTTGCTCGGAACGGTGCAAGACGTAACGGAGCGAACTAGGAGTGATGCGCGGATTCGGCATCTCAACTCAGTACTGCAAGCCATCCGCAGCATTAACAAGTTGATTGTCCGCGAGCGGGAGCCGGCCAAGCTCATTCAACAGGCCTGCGCAATGCTGGTGGAGAACCGAGGATTCAAGGGTGCCTGGATTGGCCTGCTTGGCCAGGACGGCGCCCTTGGCATAAGAGCTCAAGCGGGCTTTGGCAGCGGGTTCGAGCCTTTCGAGGGTTGGCTCGGCACTGGAAATCTTCCGCCTTGCTTGGTCGAGGCCGAGTCATGCGGCAATGGGGTGTTGGTGTTCAACCCTCAAGTCCAATGCACCAATTGTCGGCTTTCAGGCGAATACGGAGGCAATCAAGCGGTTGTTGTTCGGCTTTGCCACGAAGCGGCAAACTACGGGCTCCTGGTTGTGTCGTTCCCTGACCAACTCACGGTAGACGAAGAGGAGAAAGCCCTGCTGGCAGAAGTCGCAGCAGATCTCGCATTTGCACTCTGTGACATCCAACTCGAAGGTCAGCGCGACCGCTACGCCCAGATTGTTGCCAGCAGCCAAGAGGCCATGGCCCTGATTGATCCTCAATACAACTATCTGGAAGCCAACGCTGCCTACGGACGACTGGTGAGCGTGTCACCGACGGAACTGGTCGGGCAATCTGTTGCCGCTGTCGTGGGGAACGAGCAATTCCTCGACTGCATGAAACCGAGCCTCGCCCAATGCCTGGCGGGACAGGTAGTGCAAATGAAGAGCGAACATGCAACCTCATGCGGTCCGAAGCGATACTGCGATGCGATATTTTCACCCTGCTTCTCGTCGGATGCCTCTGTTTTTGCTGCAGCCCTTTGCATTCGCGATGTCACCCAGCAAAAGCAGGCCGAGTTGGACCTCCAGGTGGAGCGCGACAATCTGAAGGCGTTCCTTGCGGCGGCCCCTGCGGCGATTCTCGTGCTCGATGGCGAACACCGCGTTGTGCACGCAAACAGTGCCGCAGCGCAACTCGTGGGCAAACCAATTGCCGAGCTCTCAAGCAGGCGATGTGGTGACGTCCTGGCCTGTGCGCACCGCCTAGACGGTCCGCGGGGCTGCGGCTCTGGCCTTAGCTGCGCCACTTGCCCGCTATTTGCCGTCGTGCGTGAAGCGTTGGAGCTAGGGCAGGCCATCTATGAGCGTGAAGTTACCATTGAACGCGAAAGCAATGGGGTAACCGAACGCCGATGGCTTGTAGCCAACGTTGCGCCGCTCACGGTCCAGAACGCTCCCGGTGTCGTTGTGGCCATTCATGACGTGACAGAACGGAAGGCGTCAGAAGAAACACTGCGGTTCCAAGCCATGCTTCTAGCGGCCCAAAATGAAGCTTCCATCGATGGAATCATCATTGAAGACGACCACGGTAAGTTGTTGTGGTCCAATCGGCGATTCGTCGAACTTTGGTCACTACCATTGGATGAATTCCAGCCCGGAATGGATGGAGTCGGCACGCAAGCCGTCGTCGAACAGATAGAAGACGCAGCTCTCTACATGAAGAAGAATGCAGCATTGCAGGGAGATCCAAGTGCGAAGACTCGAGACGAGGTGCGGCTCAAGGATGGAAGAACCTTTGACTGCTACAGCGCGCCCATTTTTGGTACTGAGTCAGCTCGCTTGGGTCGAGTCTGGCTCTTCCGCGACGTCAGCAGCGAGAAGCGGCTGCAGGCAAGCGTTGCCCAAGCGGACCGCCTTGCTAGTATGGGAATGCTCGCCGCAGGGGTCGCTCATGAAATCAACAACCCGCTGTCGTACATTCTTTACAATTTGGAGAGCCTCATCGACGATCTAGAGGCCTACGCAAGCCAATCCATCGGCCTATGCCAGGTTCTTACCGAAGAATTCGGCCAAGAGCGACTCGTGGCTTTGATGGGCGGTAGTCTTGGAGCCTTTGACCCAACTGCAATTGCTGACATGAAGGATCGCTTTGAGGACGCGTTGGCGGGGACGCGAAAGATCAAAGACATTGCCAAGGGGTTGGGCAGCTTCTCCCGCGTCGAGAAGGACCGGGTAGTGCCGGTCGAACTCCGCGGCGCCATCGAGTCCGCGCTGAGCATTGCGTTCAACGAGATCAAGTACCGGGCACAGATCGTCAAAGATCTCAAAGCGACTGCGCGCGTGATGGCAAGTGACGGTCGATTGTCGCAGGTCTTCCTCAATCTTTTCGTTAACGCAGCCCACTCGATTCCCGACGGAAATGTCGACGGTAATCGAATCTGCGTCCGAACTTGGGAAGAGGGTAACGAGGTGGTTGCGCTCGTCGAAGACACGGGGTGTGGCATCCCTGCCGAGAACCTCGAACGTATCTTCGATCCATTCTTTACCACCAAGCCCATTGGTATTGGTTCGGGTTTGGGGCTAAATATCGTACGAAGTATTATTACGGGCTATGGGGGCTCGATCGAAGTGTCGAGCACTGTTGGCAGAGGGACGACCTTTGTCATTCGACTGCCCGTGGCGACGGCATTGTCATTGCGTCCAGTCGAAAGCCCGGACAAGGGCAGACTGAGGGACGGAGTTCGGGGCCGCATCTTGGTGGTGGACGACGAAAATGCCGTGCGCGGCGCGCTCAAACGGATCCTCTGTGGGCATGAGGTTGTGGAAGCGGATTCCGGCGAGCAAGCGCGTGAATTATTGGGCGGAGATCAACAATTCGACGTAATTCTGTGCGACATGATGATGCCACGGGGATCGGGCATCGAGCTTCACCAGTGGTTGTCGGAACATTTCCCGCTATTGGCACGGAGGGTTGTTTTCGTGACGGGCGGCGCCTTCACCCCCGGCGCGCGGGGCTACCTCGAAAAGGTGGAAAACATCAGCATTGAGAAGCCATTTGACAGCACAAATCTACTAAAAATGGTGACGGATTGGGTTTCCGTGGTGCAAAGCAAGGAGCGAGTAGACCAGGTATGATTTGCGCCATCCGAACTAGAACTGAGGGGAACTCAGCATGACAGACCAAGGTGGACCTCCGAAGCGACGGATCCTCTTCGTCGATGATGAGCAGAGCATCCTCGACGGCCTTCGGAATCGATTGCGTCGCAAACGTGAGCAGTGGGACATGCATTTTGCCCTCGGCGGCAAAGAGGCACTTGGCCTGCTGTCGAGCAAGCCGTTCGACATTATCGTGACGGATATGCGCATGCCTGGCATGGATGGCGCCACTCTGCTGAGGGAAGTGCAGGCGCAATATCCAGACATCGTCCGCATTGTTCTATCGGGGCACGCCGAGTTCGAAGCCGCTTTGCGCGCAGTCCCTGTGGCGCACCAGTTTCTCGCAAAACCATGTGATCCTGGTGTGCTGGAAAACGTCGTGGAACGTGCCTGTCAGCTGCAGAAGCTAATCAATGACACTGCCGTTCGAGCTATCGTTGGAAAAATCAGTGGTCTGCCCGCCATGCCGCAGCTCTATTCGAAACTTCGTAGCATGTTGGTAGACGAGCGCTGTGCCATGTCGGATATCGCCGACCTGATCAAACAAGACCCGGGAATGTGCGCAAAGATCCTACAGCTGGTAAACTCTGCGTTCTTTCGCCTTTCCCGACCGCTCAGTCGCATCGAAGAGGCCATTGGCTATCTGGGGCTCGAGGCGGTGCATCGGGTCGTCTTGGCAGGGGAACTTTTCGACGAAAGCAACTGCCCGCACGCCGCCAGAGGGGTACTCGAGTCGCTTCGAACGCATTCTGTCGTCACGGCGACCATCGCCTCACAGCTATTGCCCGACAAAAAACAGCAGGAAGATGCTTTCGTTGCCGCATTGCTTCACGATATTGGTAAGCTGCTCGTCGCTGTGCATCTTCCAGAGCATTATCAGGCTGCTGTCGAACACGCCAAGGCAACTCGGCTTAGCCAACACGCCGCTGAAATAGCGCTCGCTGGGGTATCCCACGCCGAGGTGGGCGCCTACCTGCTCGGGATCTGGGGGTTGCCCTATTTCATCGTGGAGGCGGTCGCCAACCATCATGAGCCGGCGCGTGTCGACGACGCAGCCTTTGGAGTACTCGGCGCTGTGCATGTAGCCGACGCACTGGCTCATGTGCTGGTAGATGGAGCCGATGTTAAAATCGATCCCGTTTACGCGGAGCGGGTCGGCATCGCCGGGCGATGGCCAGAATGGAAGGCGCGTTTTGGCGAACAGGTCGCAGAGATTGGTAGGCGGCTTGCGACGCAATGAGTGCCTGAGGGTGAATTGGAGGAATCGTTGGTAGAGCGACCCAAAATCCTATGCGTTGATGACGAGCCGAAGGTGCTCGATGGTCTGTCGCTTCAGTTGGGGCGGCATTACCAAGTGCATACTGCGCCCAGTGGTCAAGCCGGTCTTGACGTGCTTGGAGCCAAGGGGCCCTTTGCCGTCGTGATATCGGACATGCGCATGCCTGGGATGGATGGAGCCGCGTTTCTAGCGCGCGTGCGCGCGGAAGCTCCCGACGCGGTTCGCATGCTGCTCACCGGTTACAGTGACGTGGAATCGGCAATAGCCGCAGTGAACGAGGGGCAGATCTTTCGGTTCTTGGCCAAGCCTTGTGCCCCAGACCTCCTGCGCCAGGCAGTGGCTGCGGCCGTTGAGCAAAATCGGCTGATTTCAGCCGAGAAGGTGCTTCTGGAGCAGACGCTGCGCGGAAGTATCAAGACACTCATCGACGTTCTGTCTCTTAGCAACCCAACCGTGTTTGGTAAAGCAACACGCATTCGAGACCATGCTTCGGCCTTGGCCAGCGCGGTCGGCGTTGCGAACCTTTGGCAGCTTGAAGTTGCCGCGATGTTGTCGCAATTGGGCACCGTAGTCTTGCCAGAAGCAACGCTCGAGAGCTACTTTCGCGGGCAAGCGCTTTCCGCGCCGGACCAGGCCATGGTGGCGCGCGTTGCTACGCTGAATCAAGAACTGCTTGCCAACATTCCACGGCTGGAAGTCGTCCGAGAATGGATCGCAGAACTAAACAATGGGGTGTTGCCGGCAGGGGTTGCGCCTCCGAAGCGTTGGGTCGAGCAATGTGTCGAGCTCAAGGTGCTGCGGATCGCAAGTGACTTCGATCGGCTAGAATCAGAAGGGCTTGCTACGCAGGACGCCCTCGACCTCATGCGTGGGCGCAGTGGCTGGTACGAGGAGTCTGCGCTTGAGGCATTTGCGCGGATTCGAAACGCCAAAACTTCGGGAAAGGTTCGCGAGTTGCCAGTCGCTGCGGTCACTGCAGGCATGATTCTCGTTGCGGATGTCCGGACGACCAGTGGCGTACTGGTGTTGGCTCGGGGGCATCAGTTCACCCCCAGTTCGATGGAACGTCTGCGCAATTATCCTAAGGGCACAATCAAGGAGCCGATTCGGGTCACCGAGAAGTAGTTCCGGCGCGGGTTGAGGTTGCCGCGGCAGTGATTGGAATCCGAACGACGAAAGTCGTTCCGCGGCCCTCTTCCGTCTCGAAATCGAGGCTGCCGTGATGCTGCAGGATGATGGCGCGCGCTAGTGGCAAGCCTTGGCCAGTTCCTTTGCCCACGGCCTTGGTCGTGAAGAAGGGCTCAAAGATTCTGGAGCGCACTGATTCTGGGATCCCAAGCCCGCTGTCGGTGATGCGGATCTCGACCAACTCGCCATCGGAACTCGTCGCGATGTGGATTCGTCCCTTCTTGCCCGACTCACCGACGACATCGCCAATCGCATGGGCGGCGTTGGTGATGAGATTCAAAAATACTTGGTTCACTTCTCCAATCACGCAATCGACCTTGGGTAGCTCTGAAGCAAACTCGCGTTCGACTTGCGCCACGTACTTCCAAACGTTTGTCGAGATAATGAGCGTTGTTTCAAGTGCGTGGTTCAGATCTTCTGGGCGCTTCTCTTTGGCTCCCGGGTGAGAAAAGGACTTCATCGCTTGGACGATAGTGGAGACGCGCTGGACACCATCGAGCGCAGCCACAAATGCGGGCTTAAGGTGCTCCGACATGTAGCCAATGTCGAGTCCAGAATCTATCGCATTGAGGGACGAAGCGTGTTCTTCAGGGATGCATTGGCGATACCGTGCAAGCGCACTGGTGAAGGCTTCGGCGGCTTCTGCCAGAAAATGCAGATTGTCGCCCACGAACTGGAGCGGTGTATTGATTTCATGCGCAATACCGGCCGCAAGTTGGCCTATGGCCTCAAGCTTCTGGGACTGCAACCCTTGTTCGCGCTGATGCTTGTCGGCAGTAATATCCCGAATAACGAACAGTGATTCGTCGTCCGTCGTGGGAAATACTCGAACCTCGATATCGCACGAGCTGGATTGCTCCAGTATCGGTGTTCGCTTGGTTTCGAACCGAGTAGCTCGCCGTTCTCCAATCGCAGTCGCGAGCGCAAGCTCAGCCTGACCGGACCAACCGCTGGCGAAGGCAGAACTGCACAACTTGTCGCCAGGTTTGGGTAACTCACAGGCGCAATCGGCATGGCCTTCGGGAATTCTGACATCAACGACAGTGGAGTCGTTTTGCACACGGATGAGCAAATCGGGGACCGCATTGATGAGACTCATTTGGCGCTTCTCAGCGCGCACTTGCGCGGATATGTCACTGAATACAGCGACGATTCGCGTCGCAGTCCCCATGGTGTCGCGCCGCGTCGCCGCACGTGCCCTCAGCCAGCGCCAACCGGTGACGCGATGCTTCATGCGGAATGCCAAGTCGAACGGCCAGTCCCCTGCAATCAAGTCTTCGAGAGCTTTTGCCACCATCGCGCGGTCTTCCGGATGGGTTAGCTCCAACCACGCCCAGGGCGTTTCGGGAAACGCCTCGTCTTCATATCCAAGAATCATCTTCAGCCGCGCACTGTAGACGATGGAGCTGTCGCCCAGTTGCCAATCGAAGAACCCGTCCGCACCGGCCTCGAGCAACAGGTCGAGCAATTCGAGGCGCTCGTGATCGAGAAGCGAATGCCTTGGCGGCAACCCCTCGGATTCTTTGTTGTCGTAGGTCATAGACAACGGCCTGGTTCAGAACGTCTGCTTTCAGTACGGACACGACTGCAGAAGAGATATGCAATTGTGTCTGCTGAGCCAAATGGCGAAGGTCCTTAGGGAATAGCGTGAGGCTGGTGTCATGTTGAACGGGGATTCCGTTCAGGCTGCAATCGGGCTAGTCTTCTTGTCAATCAACGTAACTGGCAAGTGACGATACATGACAAGCGATCCACCACGATACGTCTACCGAATTGATGCGAATGACAGAATCATGTTCGTCAATTCGGACTGGCTCGAATTTGCCGAGGAGAACGATGCGGCCCATTTGGCGTCGGGCCAAGTGTTGGGAAGCTGCGTCTGGGATTATGTAACAGGCAGTACTACCCGCCAACTGTACCAAGACCTGTTCAGGTGCCTCCGTGCCGGCCGCGCAGAGAGGCAGCTTCCCTTCAACTGCGATGCGCCAACGATTATCCGGCACATGACCTTGACCATCCGCACCATGGCTGGTGGCGCCATCGAATTAGAGGGCTCGCTGGTGCGCACGCAGGCGCGTCCGCCGGCAAGGATACTGGATTGTCGAACCCTCCGAAACGAGGAGCATATAACAATTTGCAGTCTGTGCCGTGCGGTGCTCGTTGAAAATGACTGGGTTACGGTCGACGATGCCATTGGTAGGCGCCGATGGTTCACGGCTTCGCTTTTGCCGCGCCTCGAAGAGTCGCTCTGTCCGGCTTGTGAGGCTCTGCTAGCGTCGAGTCATTGACTCTTGTCGGTGCTCGGCAACCACAGCTCAAGTACCTGCGCTAGTGCTGCGGGAGCTAGCGGTTTCGCAATGTAGTCATTCATCCCCGTCCGAAGACATTCCTCCCGATCGCCCTGCATGGCTCTTGCAGTCATGGCAATGATCGGGAGCTGATGATTGTGGACGTTGGAACCTGGATCACGAATCTGCAGCGTGGCAGAAAGCCCATCCATTTCTGGCATTTGTACGTCCATGAACACCAGATCGTAGGGGATGGTTTCGAGCGCGCGGATCACTTCCTTGCCGTTGGCAACCGCGTCCGCACGCAGACCCAGTTGCTTTAGCATGCCAATCGCCACCAGCTGATTGGTGGCGTTGTCCTCGGCCACCAGGATGCGCCCGGCGCGTCCGGCGAACTTGTTCCGCATCTCGCCAGGCGTAGGGCGACGGCTGTTTGGTGGTGGCATTGGTCCGACCTGCGCCCGCTCGGGCTGCGTGCCCAGGCGCGCGGTGAACCAGAACTCCGAGCCCTTGTCGGCAATGCTTGTGACGCCAACCTCGCCGCCCATCAGTTCGGTCAGTTGTTTGGAGATGGCCAGGCCCAGGCCCGAGCCGCCGTAGCGCCGAGTGGTCGAGGCTTCTACCTGACTGAACTTGTCGAAGAGCAGGCCTAACTTATCCTCTGCGATCCCGATGCCCGTGTCGCGCACCACGAAGCGCAGCAGTACTCCGTCTTTTTGCACTTCCAACAGCGATACGCGCACCACCACCGTGCCCGCCTGGGTAAACTTGACGGCGTTGCTCGCTAGATTGTTCAGGATCTGGCGCAGGCGACCTGGATCGCCGCGCAGCAGTTTGGGCACATTGGGATCGGTGGTACAGAGGAACTCCAAGCCTTTTTCGTGGGCACTGAATCCGAGCGTGCTGGCGAAGTCGTCCAGCAGACTCGACAGATCGAAGTCGAGCCTCTCAAGCTCGAGTTTGTTCGCTTCCATCTTCGAGAAGTCGAGGATGTCGTTGAGCAACCCCAATAGTGATTCCCCGCTGCTGCGCACGGCTTCGGCATAGCGCCGCTGTTCAGTGTCTAGTTCCGTGTCCAGTAGCAGCCCGGTCATCCCGATGACGCCGTTCATCGGCGTGCGGATTTCGTGGCTCATGTTGGCCAGAAACGCGCTCTTGGCAATATTGGCGCTTTGCGCCTGGGCAGCGAGGCTATTCGCGCGAGCGGTGGCGGCTTCGAGTTGGTGGTTAGTCGCGACAAGCGCCTCCTCCACCCGCTTGCGCTCGGTGATGTCCTGGAATATCCCGCTAAAGACCAGCTTGTCGCCGTCGGCAACCGGAACGGAGTGTGCAGAGAGGCAGATGAGCTCACCAGCAGGTCTCTTCATCGTCCATTCGAACTTCCACTCGGACGCCGAGGTCGCCGCTTTTTGAATTGATTCGACGAACATTTCCCGCTGCTCAGGAACAACCATGGCAATGAACGTCTCAACAAACGACTCCTGGTCAATCCGCGCTCCGATAATTGCTTCCGCTTGCTCGCTGATGTAGTTCATCCCCATGCGGCCATCTTTCCAGATGCAGAATTGGTACAATGCACCCGGCACGGTGGCTGCGATGTTCCGGAGTGTCTTCTCGCTTGCATTCAGCGCATCTTGCTCCCGCTTGCGCTCGGTGATGTCATCAACGGTCACGACGACATGCCTGCGAGCATTGAGCATGACGGGTTCAGCACTCACGCTCAGCCAAGGTCGACGTTCCTGGCCGTTGCTCAGTAGGGTGAGTTGCAACTCCGCCGCGTGAACGGATGAGCCGTTGTTCAGGACCTGCAGGATCCCGCTGCGGAATGGGCACGCCGGACAGCTAGAAGAAAAGCCGCATCCCCGCTCGTCCTCAAAGCTGTGCACGCAGCCGAGGCCGCCGCCGCCGCGGTGCTTCCTAACCTGATCTGGCTCTCTCGACAATAGCTGAGCGACGACAGCGTTGGAATCCACAATCATCGTGTCAGCGTCGAGCAGAAGCATTCCGACTGGTGCAGACGCAAAAATGGCTTTGAGGTTGTCTCGCTCAATCCGCAGCGCTTTCTCGAGCCGCTTGCGCTCGGTGATGTCCGAGTGGGCGCCCTCGAGGATGCCATCCAGCCTTCGTTGCGTGTGGCGCTGCGAACTTGTCAAGCGCTGAATACGCACAAACGCTTGTATCCGTGCGAGCATTTCGCGGTTGGCGATGGGACGGGTGATGTAGCCGTCCGCGCCCATCTCAAGCCCCTCAGCCTGTTCTTCACTCTCGGTGTACGAACCCGAGACGATGATCAGCATGAGCTCCGCAAGGGTCTGGTCGCGCCTGATTCGCCGGCACACCTCGATGCCGTCGATTCCCGGCAGCTCGCGATCCAGAAGAATTAGATCCGGCGGTTGCTCCTCGACCACCAGCAGCGCTGCCTCGCCGCTGGCCGCTCTTGCGACAGAGTAGCCAGCCTTCTCCAGCAGCCGCGCGGTTCCGTTCAGAATATCCGGATCGTTGTCGACCACCAGGATGCGTATGGGACAGTCGAAAGTCATGCAAGTGTGCCAATCAACGGCCTAACTCGGGGTGCGCAATAGTGGCTGACCCGTTGCATCTGGCGCTGGTTCACCTACTTTTGTCTTGGTCGGCGCGGTAACGAGCAGCGTCGAATTGCTGCAATTGTCGGTTCAATCCCCCCATTGGGTGGTACCGTCCGATCGAAATCATTGCCTTTTGCAGATGAGGTCCGGCCAAACAGGAGGGGACGGCATGTCGGGGAGCGACAACGAGAAAGGCAGCACTGCACTGGGCGAGGAATCGCTCGGCCTCGTTCCTACGGCAGAATTATTGCCCGAGCGCGAAGCCCTAGGCACCTTGCTGTTCGAGATGACGCCACAGGGCGTTGTTTGCCACGACGCGAATGGAGTGATCGCGGCCAACCTGGCAGCCCAACAGATGCTGGGCCTGAGCTCGGCCCACTTGCAGGGCCACCCGACTGTCGCCTCCGATTGGCGATTTGTCCACGAGGACGGCTCTGACTTCCCTTGGGACGAGCAGCCCGGTATGGTGGCACTCCGGACCGCGCGCGAGGTACGGGATGTAGTCGTCGGTGTCGTAAACCCAGAAGGCTCAACGTACCGATGGGTCAACGTCACGGCCAAGCCGCTACTACGCCCGGGAGAGTCCATGCCCTCACGGAGCTTGGTGTTTCTTGACGACATCACGGAACGCAAGACGCTCGAGGATGCGGTGCAGAGCGAACGCAAGTTCATCGCCAGCGTCTTAGATACCGTTCCAGTTGGCGTGGTCACTTTGGACGCCGCAGGGCTGGTTACCTCAGCGAATCAAAGAGCCGTTTCCATCCTGGGCCTGCGACAGGACGACCCGCTTCGAATGACCTTCGATGCGCCGGTCTGGCGAATATTGGCTGTCGACGGGTCTCCATTTCCAGAAGATAGACTCCCCTTCTCGGTGGTGATGGCAACTGGAAGGCCAGTTTTCGGCGTGAAGCACGCCATTCATTGGCCCGAAGGGAAACGGGTTGTCCTGTCTATCAATGCTGCCCCTACGTTCGACGAACAAGGCCATGTGGCGGGAATGACGGCATCGATTGAGGATACGACTGAGCCCGAGCGCGCCGAAAACGAGCTAGCAAGAAGTCACGATCTGCTCACCAACCTTGCCAGGTTGGTACCTGGCGTCATTTACCAATACCGGTTGTATCCGGACGGACGCTCAGCGTTCCCCTATTCGAGCCCAGGGATGAATGACATTTACGAGGTAACGCCCGAAGCGGTGCAAAAAGACGCTACTCCGGTTTTCGGTCGGCTGCATCCTGAGGACTACGACCGGGTCGGCGCCACCATCATGGAATCCGCCCGCACTTTGCAGACGTTCTATTGTGAGTTTAGGGTCATCCTTCCGCGACAGGGCCTGCGCTGGCGCTCGTCCCAGGCGCATCCAGAGCGGACGGAGGATGGTGGTACCCTTTGGCACGGCATTATCTCGGACATCACCGAGCGCAAGCTGGCCGAGGCGGAGAAGTCCATCCTCGAGGACCAGCTCCACCAGGCCCAAAAAATGGAGGCCGTGGGGCGCCTTGCCGGAGGCGTTGCGCATGACTTCAACAACATGCTGAGTGCAATCCTCGGCCATGTCGAGATGGCGATGGAGGACGTGGATTCGACCCAAGCGCTCTACGCCGATCTCCAGGAAATCCAGACGGCTGCCCGTCGCTCCGCTGAGCTTACGCGCCAACTGCTGGCCTTTGCCCGCAAGCAAACAGTTGCACCCAGAGTGCTCGAGCTGAATCAGACGGTGGAGGGGATGCTCAAGATGCTACACCGGTTGATCGGCGAGGACATCGATCTCACCTTTCAGCCTCACGCGGACTTGTGGTCAGTCAAGCTGGATCCGTCCCAGATCGACCAGATCTTGGCCAACTTATGCGTCAACGCCCGAGATGCCATCGCCGACGTCGGCAAGATCACCATCGAAACGGAAAACAGCCGATTCGACCAGGACTACTGCGCCAATCACGTCGGGCACGTTGTTGGGGATTACGTACAGCTTGCTGTGAGCGACAATGGCTGTGGCATGGATAAGGCGACGCTGGCGCGGCTTTTCGAGCCGTTCTTCACCACCAAGGAATCGGGCAAAGGTACTGGCCTTGGCCTTGCAACCGTCTACGGCATCGTCAAACAGAACAGCGGCTTCATCAACGTGTACAGCGAGCCGGGGCATGGAACGACGTTCAAGATCTACCTACCGCGGCACGTGAGCGACGCTGGTGTGGCTGTGGAGCGCGCCGCAAGACCGGCTGCACGCGGCAATGAGACCATCCTAGTGGTGGAAGACGAGCCGTCGCTCCTGAACATGACCAAGCGGATCCTCGAGCGTCTGGGCTACATCGTGGTCACAGCAAGCGCCCCTGGCGAAGCGATCTGTTTGGCCCGGGAATACCCGTGCGAGATCCATCTGCTGGTGACAGACGTGGTGATGCCGGAGATGAATGGCAAAGATCTCGCCAAACAGCTGCAGTCGCTATTTCCCGGGCTCAAATGCCTGTTCATGTCGGGTTACACGGCCAGTGTGATTGCGCACCATGGCGTGCTGGACGATGGGGTCAATTTCGTTCAGAAGCCGTTCTCCAAGGAGGATTTGGCCGCCAAGGTGCGCGAGGTGCTGGACGGCGGAAATGTTGCGGGCGCAGTTATCGTGTCGCCCGATACGACCCTGCTCGGCGTTTGAACGGTGACTAGTCCGTTGCTAAGTACCTTTGTCTTCCTTCGTGCGTGTTGCCGCGCCCTACCGCGGACGCGTCCGACCCACATCAGCCTTCACGCTCAGCCATGGATTCGTGCTGCGTCCTACGCACCGTAGAAGGCCGCGTCAGGCAGTGCTACGCTTCCGCGTTGGCGCTTGCGCCATTTCGGCACAGCGAAAGGATTCTCCCGATGAACCACAGCACGCGCAGACTGGTCCCGGTTCTGGCCGTCCTTCTCTCTTCGCTGGCGACCTCCTTCGCCGTGGATGCCGACGTGCTGCTCAAGAATGAGAATCCAGCGACCGTCGCCAGTAGCCCGACGGGCGGAAATCCCAAGTTCACTATCACCAAGCTTACCACGCTGGACAGCATCTACACCTATCACTGGAATGCGGGCGCAGGCAAAGCGCCGGGGCAGATCTGGCTCGTCGGTGGCCCCAACAATCAGAAGTACGGTCCATGGGCGGCAACTGTCTCGTCCAAAGTCTACTGGGTTGTCACGCCCAAAGTGCCACTGCCCGCTGGAACCTATAGCGTGTTCGATTCCGATCCAGCCACCTGGTCACACAATGCCAGCTCCAAGAACCAGGGGTTCGTTCAGGTCTATGGCACGCCGGTCGATCTGAACACCCTGACCAGTTTCGATGACGTCAAGGGCCGAGTGGCAGCGCTCAGCGTGGCCGATCGCCCCAAGGTTCTCGACAGTCTGAGCGACGACCGCAAGGGGCCCGTGCAGGCTTCATTCGGCATCATTCCAAAGCCCGCGGTCAAGACCGACAAGACAGCGATCAGCGGCGTCAAAGCTGAAGTCGCGACTCTGAAGTTGACCAATCCCTTTGCGGGTCATAGGTACAACGCCATCTTACTCACGCCCGGTGGTTCGATGTCATTTCTGTTTCGCGACGGCGTGGTGACAATTCCAGCGTCGAGCATCGTCAATGGTTATCCAATCAAAGCGACCAAAGCCGTCACGCTCAAGGTGATGGATACGACGATCCCTCAAGGCTGGAGCGCTTGGACCGAGGTTGGCACGATTACGCTAACCGTATCACCGTAAGTGATTCTCAGTTGGCCGCGGCACAGTCGGCCAACCTGGCTACTTCTTGTTCGGGACCTGCGCGGGCAATAGCCGGAACGATGTGGCGATGCTTTGGGCCTCGGAAGCGAGGCTCGTCGCGGTGGAACGGGCATTGGTGCGACCGTCGCCGAGTAGAGCACCCGTCGTGTCGGTGACAGGATAGCCGGTGGTGATGATGGCGACGCGAATCCGAACGTAAAGACCGCCATTCTTCAGCAAGTAGTCGCGCGCGCCCAAGCGATTCACGACGTCAGTCCCCGGGGGCTCGGAGTTGGATTCGAAGGAGTCACCGGCAAAATCGCCAATCGTCACATTGGAGTAGGAGCCTTCAAGGCCCTTGGTGTCTTGCTTGTATGCCTTCGCCATCTCTTCGTTGGTGCCAACGGTGACGTTCAGCGTTGCCGACGCGGTCATCAGTGCGCTGCCGTCCGATGCCGTCACCCTCAAAGTCTTGACGAGGTTACGGCGGACAACTCCATTCTCGCGGTCGCGCGCCTCGTCGCGGGGCTCTTCCTTCCACCCGTCGGGCAAGTCGAGCTTCACCTGCGCCGGAATCAGCTGCATCTTGCCAAAAGCGCAATTGTAGACGTTGGACTTGGCATCGCGCACCTTGTCGGCCGCGTCTGCTTCCGCCAACAGCTTCTTCTGTTCGGCTGTGAGCTTTAGACCCACGGTGCCGAGCAGCTCGATCAGCTTCTTTTCCATCAGTTCTTCCTTCTCCTGCTCCGGAAGATTCTGCTTCTCGAGACTGGCAAGATAGGTTTCTGCCCTTTTCTGCAGGGCACTCCGTTTTGCCGCGCTAAGTCCGTCGATCTTTGCATCGATTGCGCTAAAGACCGATTTGGCCTTCTTGTTGGCTGCGTCCCAGGAGCGATACGCATCGGTATACTCCATGGCGCTCGTCTGCGGGTGATCGAGGAACACGACCGCGAGCCACACCGGACCGAGATGATGCGCCAGTGAGGGGTCGGTTACCTGTAGCTTGGCGTTGACGATGGCGCCGTCGCGCTTGTCTTCCAACACTTTTACGTCATAGCGATGGCGTGCTAGCGGAAGAATGAACTCCCGATTGCCGGGTAGGGTACCGACCGACTGGCGCGAAAGCGCGAACTGAGTCGGTTCCCCCTTGAGCCTTCCGCTCATCAGAATGCGATCGGAGTCTGGCTTCTCGTCGAGGATGACCCACTGCCGTGTGCCTGGTAGCGATCGCAGCTGCGGTGGGATCGTAATACTTGCAGTGATGAGCTCACCGACCACGACGCGCGCATTGCCCGTCGTATCCGAGGATCCCGAAGCTCGCGCCCAGGCCCGATTCTCGTAATCGGGTCGCTTCAGGTCGTTCAGGCCAAATGTTGCCACCTTGAGTTCGAACGCGTACGGATAGGCGCCGGCGGGCACGGGGATCTCGAGCAGCAGCTCGCCGTCCTCGCTGCCGGCCCAGCGAGTCTTCTTCACCTTAAGCTCAGACGTTCTGCCCGATACGGTCTTCTCGTTTCCTGGCGCGTCAATCGGGGTGAAGGTGACTTGGTACGCTGGCGTACGCCAGGGCTTGTCGCCGGGGATCACCCTTGCCGGATCGAAATTGTCCTTGGGCTGGTCGAGGTTTCTATTCGGCACCGATGCCAGCAGCGCCTTACGCGCGTCCTTCTTCACGCTTTCGGGGGCTGCGACGTATGCGGAAAGCAGCGCGTAGATATTGCGCGCGTAGTCTACTGCCTGTTCTGCCGCCAGTTCCCAGTCAGCGAGGAAGCGTCCGTACCCCTTGTCATCGTGGATGATGATCTTTGCCGTGAGCTTATCTTTGGTGGCTTTGACGTTGACGATATCTACGGCATTCATGAAGGCGTCGAAGTCGTCGAAGGAGGGCATGTCGGGGAATTTCCAGGTTTCCTTGGCATAGCCATGCTTGCCCTGCTTACTCTTCGTGGTTGCGGTAGCGTAGAATATCTTATGTGCGGTCGTGCAATACCCGGCGGCCTCATTGAAACGCGAACAGAAGTAGGCGGGATCTCCTTTGGCGTACACCTCGGTCTGTGGAAAGGTCTGCTTGAAGCCGTTGAAGATGAATTCCGCAAAGGTCGAGCCGTTTGCGCTGTAGTCCTGGTTGACCTGCGTTGCGGTGACCAAGTCTTTGTGCGCGTCTAGCACGTAGCCGGTCTCAAGCTGTTCGAGCTCCTTGTGATGGTGATCCGCTACTGCGTAGTACCCCCCATACTCGTTGATGATGGCATGGATATAGATGTCGTTGATGTAGTGTGATATCCAACCGATGGCGTAGGCCCTCTCCGCGTCGTTGCGGGCGGCGTCGTAGATGTTGAGCGCCAGATGGGCTTTTAGCGGGTCGTAGTGCGTCTCCTTTCCTACCGAACTCCAGAACGAGAGGCTATCGAGCGCGTTCATCACCACGCCAGTGACATCCGGACCTTGCGCGCCAGCAAGGTAAGCCCCGGGATTGGCCTCCACAACCCTTTGCGCGGCTCCGCTCAGAGACGCCTTGCTTCGTAGTGCGGTAAAGACGTGGGAGCTCATCTGCCCCGCACGGACTACGCAAGGCGCGAGTCCGAGGAGGGTAAACAGTGCGATGCGTGTCGCTGTGAACAGTCCGTTCCGATGGAAGAGGGGCATGGAGCAACTAATAAACGGCCCCGATCTGTACGTCTTTAGACGTGCCCTTGTCGAGGCAAGGCCGGCTCGGTCGTGCACGCGCTCGCGCGTTCCTTGGGGCGCCACGCAACCCGTTGCGACTCGTCCGGTCTCACGCTCGAGGCGTGCTCTCACCCGAACCCACAGGGTTCCCTTGCTCTACGGCGTCACCTTCGAGAGTTTGGACGACAAGAGTGACTTCACGTTCTCTGCTTCGCCCAGCTTGAATCGACCAAGTAGCTCTGCCAACGCCGCCACCTCACTCGTCAATCCGTTTGCTGCAGCCGAAGAGTCTGCAGCGCTACGGGCATTGGAATCCGTGACTTCTTGAATTTCATTCATTGCCTGTGCCATCGTGCGCATACTTTCCTGCTGGTCGCTGGTGGCTGACGCGATCACCTCGACACTTCCGGTAATGCTGGACACTCCGTCTACGATAGCAACGAAGTCACAGTTGAGTTCCGAGGCAATCCCTTGGCCACTTTCGGCAGCGCCATGTGCACCGCGAGTCAACGTTCGTGTCTTCTCTGCTGCACCCTTGACCCGTTGCGCCAAGCCGTGGATCTCACCAGTGATCGATTCGAAGCCAGAGCTCGCGGCAGAAACATGCGCCGCTTCCACTGCAGCATTGACCGCAAGCAAGTTGGTCTGAAATGCTATTTGCTGGATTTCCTGGACAATGCTCGCGATGGCGTCTCGGGTGCCACCGCTCCTTGACTGGTCATGGGCTAGCAAGATCTCGCCGATTATTTTGAGCAACGCATCCATCCGGTTCGCAGCCTCTTTGGACAGGCGCGCGAGACGCCTCACTTCCTCGGCAACCACAGCGAATCCTCGTCCAGATGCCGCGACCTTTCCCGCCTCTTCAGTTGCGGCGGTCGCGAGCGAGTCGGTTTGGACGGCAATAGCGTCAATCTCCTGAATCACGGCCGTAGACGCATCGGTGGCCATGACGACATCGGCCATGACGACAGCAACACGGTCGATGCTTACCTTGCCGGCATCGACGGCCTGACTGACCGTAATCGTGCGATCGAGCGCGCTCTTGCTCAACGTAGCATTTCCCTGTGATTGCTCGACTAGACGGCTGGTTCTGCGGGCGATGCGTTCCACTGCAGACACTTGGCGTTGTGTGCCGGCCGTGACTTCTGCAGCAGCACCAGCGATTTGCTGACTCGCAGCTGCAACCGCGTCGGAAGAACCAGCAACTTGTATCAGCGCCCGATCTAGCGTTTCTGCCGTGAGGTTCAGAGCGTCCTTGATTCGGGCATGATCGCCCGCGTATTGCCCCTGCATACGCGCCCGGAGGTCGTAGGCTGCTACCTGCTCGAGAACGCGCGTGGCTTCTTGTATCGGAGCAAGTGCGGAATCGAGGGTCTCATTGATGCCTTTAACGAGGGACTGCCAGTCGCCGCGGAAATTCTCCGCTGGGATACGTCGCTCCAACTCTCCAGCCACGGCTGCCTGCGAAAGCTCAGTGACGGCGCTGGTCATTTGAAGAATCGTTCGCACTAGCAGATTCAAGTTCTTCGCAAGGTGCCCGTACTCGCCTTTGAGGTTCTGTGAAATGGGTAGGGGGATCTTGCCGTCGGATATTTCACTGACGCAACTGGATGCAATTTGAAATGGTCGCTCGAAAGCATCGACGACGCTGTTCATGCCTCGGATCAGATCCTTCCAGGCGCCCTCGAAGTCCCATTCGTTTCCACGTGCGTGGAGGCGACCGCTGGTAATGGCAGCGATGAGATCTTGCGCTTCGTGATGCATCCCCTGCATTGTCGCCAGAAACGTATTGATGTTGCGCTTAATGACCTCAAATTCGCCGTGATACTCATCAATCACGAATTCTGGGATCCTTCCAGCCGCAATCTCTGCAAGGGATCCGGATGCGACACGCAGTGGGCGCACTAGTTCATCCACCAACACATTGGCAAGTACGACCAACTGCGCCGACTCCGGATCGAGACCGTTGGGATCCGCCCGATGATCGAGATTTCCAGCGCGTACGGCGTCGAGCAACCGCTGGAGCTCGGGCAGAACACGCGCAGGGCGTTTTGCACTACGCGACTGGGACGGCATCGATGACTCCAAGGTCTGCAATCAACGTCAGCGTCAATGAAACCACCTCTTGCACTGCGACTGCGACCGCAGGACTCAGAGCCTGTCGAAATTGATCGAAACAAGACCCGACTACGGTAATGACTGCCGCACGACGCGGCATCTTCGTCGGCTGGAGCAAGCGACCTATGGCCAGGGCCTCTGCGACGCCAACATCATGTGCAGACGTCGCAGCATGAACCGAGAAGACATTGCTCGCTTCGCTCAGCTTGATGGTTCCTGGTACATCGCCAGATTGCTCGGCATCGACGATCAGCAATAGATCATCGCCATCGAACAGCTCAAGTAGCTCCAGGCCTGCGACGTTCAATTGCCGCAGGCGTACCGATTCGGGCAACTTCTCTGCGACCAGAGCGTCATGCACTGCCGCGGCCACACCATCGTCCGAGACAAGAGAATTGCCGACGCAGACGACGAGTGCCCGAATCACATGACCTCCAGCATTGCGCGACACTTTGGACCAGTGACCGTCAAACGCGATCGAGTGGGCCTCAAGAGAAACTCGTTGAGCACCCCGTCTAGGTAGTAGTGGTACAACTTACACAAGTTACCCCCCAGTTCAATCTGACGACTCTGGCACACTCTGCGAATTGCGCAGTGTCGAAATTCCAGACTTGAATCCGCCGCGACCAAGCCGAACTCGGCGCCAAGTTGCCCAAACTCTTGCAGTGCTGAGACCACGGATTCTAGCGTTGGCTGTTCCACATAGATGGGCAGGCGCCGCGCCTGGTGGCGCCCTGAAATCCTTCCCACCGACACGGTTGCCCCTCCCATCAGGTCATCTACCGTTGCTGCGAGAATGTCCAACAAGAACGAAACCTCGGTCAAAGCGTTGCAGTAGTCGGCCGTCGAGGGAGCACCAAGTTGCGTCGAGGTCATAGGTACCTACTCAGGTTCTTGGTTGTCAGCGTGTTGCGAGCAAAGTCCCTTACCAACCGGACCCCTTCATGGGTCAATGCGGCCGATGGGCAGACGTAGGAGCAGCTTAGACACTCGATGCAGTCCTGCGGGAATGCGACCAGCATCTTGTGCGTGTCGGCATCAAGGGTCAGCACGTCAGTTGGGCAGACGTCGGCACAAAGCTCGCACCCACGGCACGACTGCTCGCGGATGGCAATGGTAACGTTCATGGATCCCTCCGTATGGTCCGCACTGCTGAACCCTTGTGTATTACGACGACCTGCAGAGGCATGCGACCAACGGCATGCGTCGCGCAGGAAAGGCACGGGTCATAGCAACGAATGGCGAACTCCACCGCAGACAGCAAGGCAGCATCGTTAAGCTGCGTAACAGGTTCAGCGAGAGCCTGCATCAGACTCTGATTGATCGCCGCATAGTTGAATTGCGTGGCAACGATTAGGTTGGCTGCGCGAACAATGCCGTGCTCGTCGACTTCATAGTCGTGGACGAGCGTCCCTCGAGGGGCTTCGACATGACCGACCGCTCTGCCCTGGCCGAGTGCCACCGGGACCCGCGTTGGTCCAAAAATGGATTCGTCGCGCAGGATTGCGACGGCGCGCTCAGCGGCGCCCAGCAGTTCGATAGCTCTGGCCCAGGTTTGCATTACGGTTGCATGGCATGGTCGTGAACATACCGCTCGAAAACGCTCGAGTTCTGCATCCGCCGCGGGCGTTCCAATGCGGTCCGCACAATTGACGCGAGCTAATGGTCCGGCTCGACACACGTGCTCGCGTGACTTGTGTCGCACGAAGACGGGCTTCAAGTACGAATCATCTTGAGTGACTTCAACGAAATGAGAGACGTATTCTTGGTCGGAGACCTGCGCGACGATATTGCCCTGGTCATCTCGAATCTGTAAATCGCCCTGACAGAACCGCGGCTGACCGTCGTCGACGGTTGCAACCTGGTAGGTGGGTATTTGCCAGTCATTCAGCAGGTACGGATGCCGTTCTATGATCGTTTGCAGCAACTGGCGAGCGCTCGGAACCAGGTCTGTTGCGAGCGCTAGGGCCTCCTTGGCCCAAGCGCTGAGCTTGTCATGTCGCTCTGCGTCGAGAAGGAAAGTGATACCACCGGGCACCGCCGTAACGGGGTGGATCCCGCGGCCCCCCACCAGCTCGTTGATCTTCTGCCCCAAGCTGCGCAATCGCAAGGCCTTGGTCGCCAATTCGGGGTATGCAGCAACCAGCCCGACGATGTTGCGCGTGCTCTCAGGCGCAGAGAATCCAAACACCAAGTCCGGACCTTGAAGAACGAACAGTGAAAGCGTGTGAGAGTGGATGAGGTGCCCCATGTACAGAAGCTCTCGAAGCAGCAACGCAGCGCGCGGCACGGGTTCTCCAATGAGCTTGTCTAGGGCGTTGACTGCAGCCAAGTGATGCGCCGAGGGGCAGACTCCGCAAATGCGGGCGGTAATTAGGGGCATGCGATCGGCTTCCATTCCGACCAACAGCCGCTCGAATCCGCGAAGTTCATTGACGATCAGACGAGCATCTTCTACTCTCCCCGCGGCATCGACGTTGAACAGCACTCGAGCATGTCCCTCGATGCGCGTCACTGGGTCGATCGTCACGGTGGTCACGAATCACCATCCGCTTCCAGGATCCATTTCTTGATGAGGAAGGTCGACTTCTTATGCACCATGGGCGACGCCATGGCGTATGCGTAGTGAGTCTTAGCCCCACGCTCGATGGCGGCGACAATGTCCTCCCTCCTTATCTGGGTCACGCCACTCATGCGCTCCGCCAACTCGGTACGAATGTCGCGGTTGGGTTCGGTCAATATCTGTCGAGTCGGTCCTGCGCAACCAGTGCAAGGAACACCGTTGGATGGACATGGCGCCATGCAACGATCGAGGGTGACCGATCCGAGACAGACGTAGCCCTGACTGAGCAAGCACGTTTCGGGGTCAGCGATCCCCTCGTGGTTCTGCTTCAGCCTCGACACATCGGTCTTCTTCATCTCACGCGGGCAGCGACCGCAGATGGCTTCGTCGTTGCTCTTGATTGGTCTACCAGTGAGCAACGACAGTAGTGCGTCGAAAATGAACGCAGCATGCGGCGGGCAACCGGGCAGATAGAGATCCACGCCCACTACTTCGTCGAGTGGCGTCACGATGGATTTCAATGGCGCTACCTGCAGGCATGGAAGCGATTTGGTGCGAGTTGTCTTGTTCTTCACGTACACGGTGTCGAGCAGTTCCTCTCGACTGTGAGCCAAAGCGGCGCCAGGGATCCCGCCGTAAAGGGCGCAAGTACCGAACGCGACGAGCGTTCGGCAACTCTTGCGCATCTGCTCGGCCAAGTGAACATCGTGCTCGGTCCTGATGGCGCCGGTGATGATACCGATGTCAGCGTCGGGGTACCCCTTGATGTCGGTCAAGACTGGGCAATGCAGTAGCTCGATGCCACCGAGGACCTCGGCCAGTTTCTCGTGCAAGTCGATCAGCGCAACGTGGCAACCCCCACAGTCACTGAGCCACTCGGTATTCAGACGGGGATTCTTGGTCGGCTTCTTGGTCATGAGGCGCCGTGACCCGTGTTGGAAGCACTGGTGCGACGCAAGGTGAGTCGCTTGAGGCAAGCGTTCTGACCGGCGTGGACGATCTCGAGTGTTGCTGTTCCTCCGGTAATGTGTTCCAGCGCTCCGGAGAAGAAGCCGAACATGAGATTGCAGAGCGAGCCCTTCTGGTCGTGACCAAAGAGAAACAGGGATTGGCGAATCATGCAGTCCCTAAACACGAGCATGACGCTCTCGCTGTCTTCAGAGCTAGCGTTCTCGAACAGATCCTGGCGCGAGAACCTGAACTGCTCGAAGTGCCAAAGGCAATGTGCTTCAGTCAGCACGCGTCGCAGTTCATCAAGCGCTTCGCCAATATCGCTCGTCTTCTTGGCGTTCAGCGAAAACCGTTGACCAAGGCGCTTGCCAGCGGCAAAGCTGACGCGGCTCGCCCGAGCGCCAAGAGCTTCTTCCGTGCCGCTTGCCAGCGCACCGAGAAAGCCCATGGCTTGCTGCAAGACTTCTCTTTCGTTGGGATCCCGCATGCCTGCGTCCTGTTGCTGTGCGCCAACCACTGGCGTTGCCCCTGCCGCCCGAGTCCTTCAAGCTAGTTGAGGATTCCAGACGGGCCAAATTGCAGCGGAAGCTGCGCAACCCAGACGGCAGCTTAGTCGGGGCGCTTTAGTGGCGAGCCGCGATTGTCCGGAAATTGCTGGAAAGCGACGCCGCGGCCGGGAGGTTCTGGCTATTGCGAAGGTACAGCTCAGAATCCGTGCCCACCCAAATCTGGGTTGGCGGCATTGGGTTGAAGGAACGTGACGTAGCGCAATGGCGGCGCAAGTAGTCCTCGTAGCGCGATCTGTGCTTTGGCAGGAGCACTTGCGCCGTCACCGACGCGAAATCGATTTGTCTCCTAAGTTGGTGACCTCGATCCAACCCTGCGTATCAATCTGTGCCATCGTTCGCCAACCGGCGTAGAAGTAGCCGCACCATCCGATGGTGTAGGTTCCCGATGAGTTGAATACGCGTGTACCGGTCGCAGAGATGGTTGCCCGCGTTGCGTTGTCCGCAGGTCGAGAGTAGGCGAGGCCTGAATTGAACTGGACCGCACTTGCCCCTGACAGGCAGCGGATGCCGCTCGCAAGGAGGCTGCCATTCCCATTGAAGATGAGCGTCATCGAGACGTCCACTGTCACGCGCTGACCCGCGAGCAATGGATGCCAAGACGACATCGGCGCGCATCAACGGTTCACCTCGCCGCATGCATAAGGGGTCGATAGACCGTTTTCTTGCCGCATCGTAACGTCGCTACGCCATTTCCCGTCGCGCGAATGGGATTGTGGACGTGTTTCTGCAATCCAGAGAACATCTCGGAGACCCCGAGACTGTCCGGACCACGCGCGCCAAGCCCCCGACGCACAAACAAAATGATTCCCACCGGCACGCTTCAGATTATGCGTTCATTCCTGAGCTCTGCAGTGCGCGTTTTGAGCACAAGGGAACTCGAAGCTGTCTCCACGAGAGCGGCGGCGAGTAGAACCCAATTCGGTTGAGCCAGACCCTGAGTGGACGAATCCATGCAGCGATGAGTCACCGAAGAGCAGCGAGCTCGCCTGGCGAGGAGCGCCAGACGGATGCAGTTAGCCCATACAGGCTAGCCTGGTATCAGGTAGCAGCCGAATCTCAGACTCCCGCATAGCTGGCGGCTTCTAGCTGATAGCCATGGCCCGAAGTGGCAATCGTCCACCGGGCAACGACGATGGCACTCTACCCGCTAGCCCAAGTCCGTGTACCCCTCTGCACCCGGCGTGTAGAACTTGCTCGGATCGGGTTCCCTGAGGGCAGCTCCGGTTGCAAGCCTCTGCACCAAGTCTGGATTGGCCAGAAACGGGCGACCAAAGGCTACGAGGTCGCCTTTCTTGGCGGTCAGATCCTGCTCGGCACGCCCGATGTCGTAACCACCAGAAAGGATGTAGGTTCCGGCAAAGCGCTCGCGAATCAGTCGTTTGACTTCAGTGCCAAGGGGCGGAGCTCCCATTGAGCTGTGATCGACGACGTGAATGTACGTGATACCAATGGCAGAGAGCCGCTCCACCAATTGCGCGTAGAACTCGTCGACGCCTTCGAACGCTCCAGTGTCGTTGAAGGCACCATAGGGTGAGAGCCTGACACCGACTCTGTCCCCGCCGATCTTTTTGACACAGGCCGAAGCGACATCGAGCAATAGCTTCATCCGCCCTTCGGCATTGCCGCCATAGGCATCGGTCCTCTTGTTGACATTGGAATTGAGGAACTGTTCGAGCAAGTATCCGTTGGCCGCGTGCAGCTCGATCCCATCGAAACCGGCCTCGACGCTGAGCTCAGCCGAACGAACGTATTCTTGTTCGGCATTGAGAACATCCGTCATCGACATTGCCTCGGGTGTGGGATGTGGCTTCATCCCCTCGGTATCGGTCCACATGGTCCCCGACAGTTCAAGTGCCGATGGCGCCAATACGCGTGCCCCTGGTGGCATATTCAACGGGTGCGCGACGCGCCCCGTATGCATCAGTTGAACGAAGATGCGCCCACCCTTGGCATGCACGGCATCGGTCACTTTGCGCCACCCCGCCACCTGTTCATTGCTGAAAAGCCCAGGAATGCGCGCATAGCCCAGGCCATTGGGCGATGGCGAAGTCCCCTCGGTAATGAGTAGCCCAGCTCCCGCCCTTGCAGAATAGTACTTCACCATGAGGTCGTTCGGTACGTTTCCGGTGGCGCGAGAGCGAGTCATTGGTGCCATGACCACGCGATTGCTAAGGGTCAGTTTTCCCAATGTGGTTGGCTCGAGTAGCTGAGGCATGGCGCTGGTTGGCCCTTTCGTTCAGGTCTGGCCGGTGAGGCCCTGTCTGAGTGGGCTCAACGTGTGGACGGACCGGTCGAGCCGCAAGTGACAAACTTTGCAACAGACTGTCCAGGCACTGGGACAATCCGCCTAGGCTAGCGCCAACTCGAACCGAAACACTGTCCCTTGCTCTTCGGTCGACTCGAAGCTGACCTGGCCGCCGAGGCATTGTTCGCCGAAGAACTGCACCGCGTGCGTGCCCAGGCCGCGGGCAGGGCCCTTAGTGCTGATACGCTGCTTGAAAAGCTTGGCGCGCAGATCCATCGGCACACTACCGGCGTTGTGAATCTCGAATAGGATTCGTTCCGCGCTCGAGGCAAGGCGTAACGTTACCGTTCCACGAGGTAGCGTGGCTTCGAAGGCATTTTTGATCAGGTTGCCGAGGATCCGCAGCAAGAGTTGGCGATCGGTGTGGAAGGCGGCGGGCAAGGTCCCACGTTCAATCACGAATTTTCGCCCCCTGGCGCATTCATGTGCACCGAACCAGATCCGAAGATCTGCAACCAAGGTATCGAACTCGATCCGATCGTAGGCAAGCTTGGCGTTGCCCTGTTCGAATTCGACGAGCAGGCGTTGTTCGTCGAGCTGCTCCCCGAGGCGGTGCGCCAATTCGACGACCTGCATGGCTGCATCGTCCATTGTGGCATTCGACAGCTCCTCGCTCCAACCGATAAGGCCAGTGGCGAGGTTGCCGAGATCGTGCAGGAACATGCGTTCGAGCATTTCCCGCCGGTTGGTGGCTGTTACGTCCTGAAACACGAACGCGTACACGCGTTCGACGCCAAGAAATAGCGGGCTGACGCGGATTCGGAAGTCCGTTGGCTTCGGGTGGCTGTCGTTGCAGCAGGCCAAGGTGCAGCTACCATCTATGGGTAGGTCACTGACTTGAGCCGCCAGGAGGGCAGCCACTGCTCCACAGTGGCGACATTGGATGCTGGTTCCGCAGCCGTCGGGACCGCGTTGGGCACTGACGCACCCAAGTGCTTCCCCGGGGCGCAGTCCGAGTGCGGAATCAGAGCGCTTGGCTCCGAGCATCGCCAAGAGTGCCTCGTTGGCAGCGATGATCTGCCGGTGCTCGTCGATGATCAATGCGTAGCCGCCAACCGCCTGCAGGACAACGCCGACGACAGAGTCGGCGAGCGCCAGTTCGGCCAAGAGCTGGAGATGCTCCGCGCTGGCACGACCTGCAGGTGCAAAGTAGCTGACTGGCTCAAGCGAGCCTTCAGGCTGACGCTGTTCGGGCATCGGCTGGTCCCCCTGCTCGGCGCTCAAGCGAGTCCGTCGGCATGGCTCGAAGCTACCATCCCCGCGTGGCATCGCCTAGCGGATACAGCGTGTATCCTCGGTCGGGCTGTCATTGCCAATCGGGGAAGTTCCTCAACCATTCTGACTAGTTCAACGATCTAGTGGTCCTAACCTAGCCACTTTTAGTCGTTTTGCCGGCTCGGCGCTCGATCGAGATCAGTATCGCCGGAAGCACCACTACGACAGCAAGCAGGCAGGTGATCTCGCCGAACACGGCAGTGAGACCGAAACTGCGTACCCCGGGATTGACCGACTGCAACAAGGCGAGATACCCAAGGGTCGTGGTCATGCTGCAGAGGACCACTGCTCCGCCCGTTTCTCGGACGATGAGGGGAACCTGGCCTCTGCCTTGTATTCGCCAACGGTGCACTAGGTTGATGGCGTAGTCGACACCGATCCCGATCGTGATCGGGATCGCGATGAAGTTGAGGAAGTTGATCTTGACGTCGCGGAGATAAAGCAACGCTCCCATCCAGCAAAGACCTATGGCAAGCGAGCCCAAGACCAGACCCGTGGCGCGCAGACCGCGCACCCCGCGGTTGAAGGCGATAATCACGACCAAGATCGTCATCAAGGCGGCATACAGGGCTGCCTTGGGGCCTTCCTCGACGACGGCCTTGAGCATGTCTGCGAAAATAACCGAGCGACCACTTCCGTAGATGACGTCGCCGGATGCAAGCTTCGTTATGCGGTAGGAATCCGCCCAGCGCAGGAGGTACTTCATGTCGCGGACGCTCTTGCCGTCCGTCGGCACGACGTACACGATGCGGCCGCGAGTACCGTCGCGTTCGGTGAACGCGCGCACAATCTTTTCGGGTAGATCGGCAATGCCAAAGGGACGGAGATCGACCGCGGGCAGATTCGGCAGGAGCTGCTCCCAGTCCTCCTTCGTGATCTTGCCGTGGGCATGCACCTTATCGATGCGTTCGCGGATTTCGCGGAGGAGGCGGCATTTCTCCTCTTGGTCTTCGGGGATGAGGTCGAAGATTGATACCACCTTCTGAAACGGTGGGTTGGCGCCGCCAGCGAGCCGACGCTTCTCGAGCTCTGCAAGCAGGGGCTTTACCTGATCGATGCGCTCGGTCATGATGGCCATGCCGTCTTGGCCCGTTCGACCGGTAATGTCCGTCATGCCACGGCCGAGGAGCGTAGCCGCACTCTCGACGGCCTTGTTGTCGTTTTCGAGGCGGCCCAGGTCGTACTCGAAGGGATCGGCCACGATGTAGCGGACCGTGGCAAACAAGCCGAAGCTAGTGACGATGACACCGAAAGCAACCATCCATCCTGCGGGGATTCGGCGCGAAATCCAGGCAAATGGTGCGCCAAATGGCACACCACGATCGACGATGGATTGGATGCGGCCCCAAAGCGAGCGCTCGTCATGCGGCATGAAGCTCGGTATCAGCCGTTCGAATACGACGAGCAACGGCGGCATCAAGAGGTAGTTGGAGATCCAACACAGCAGCATCCCGCAACCCCCGATGACACCGAAGTCGCGAAAGCCGCGAAAATTGGTCGTTGCCAATGATAGGTAGCCGGCCCCGGCGGCCGCGGCGACGGTGAGCGTAGGCACGAGGGTATCTCGGTAGGCTAGCTCCAGGGCTTCACGCAGGCCTTGGTTAGCTCGGCGTGCCTCACCGTAGCGCGCGCGTAGCAAGATGCCGAAGTTGATGCCATTGCCGAAGATAATCGAAACCAGAAAGCCGCTGGCGGTGTTCAAATGGCCGATGGTCAGCCGCGTGAACCCAAAGGTCCAGAGCACGCCGACACCGATCGCGAGCGCCATGGCGAGCACGGCGCGGAAGCGCAGGAAGAACAGGAAATCAACCAGGAGAATCATCGAGACGCCGAGGATGCCCACTGTTGTCAGGTCGTTCTTGACGACGCCGTATTGTTCGGCACTCGTCACCACGTCGCCGGCTAACCCCACCTGAATCGACGAGTGAAATGCGGCCGGGTTCACCTCGGCAATGACCCCGTTTACCATCGCTTGCAGCTGCTTACTGTGGGCGAGATCGCCGGAGGCAACTGGGGTGCGGGTGAGTATGACCAGGCGCGTGCCTGGGGTGTTCATGTAATAGCCGTCGCGGTACGGTGGTCCCTTTGGCTGCTTAGCTACGTCTTTACCGAAATCCTTCTCCAGCGACTCGCGAGTGATCGGTTCGAGGGGTTCATCATCGTCAATGGAACCGAAGATTTCCCGTTGATAGCGCTCCTCGATGCGTTCACGGATTTCTCGGATCTTGGTCACGGGCAGATAGAGCGCTTGGCGCTGCTTCATGAACTCGCGTTCGGCGTGAACACCGTTTTCAGCAGTGCCAATCCAATTGGGGCCGAGTGCGCGCAGCTTTGGCAGAAGAGCATCGCTGAAGCGCTGCATCGCCGGCGCATCTTGACCATCAATGATGATGGCCAGCGTCGAGATCCCAGCGGTCCGTTGAGCGACGCGCTTGAGCTCGATGACGCTCGACTTGTTCTCGGGCAGCAGAGCGTCGAACCCGGTACGTAGTTCGAGTTGGCGCGCCAAATGGAACGCCGGCAGGGTCACGAGGATTGCCACGACTAGGAAATGCCAGGGGCGATCGACCTGCAACTCGACGAGCCGGGACAGGGCGCGGCGAAACCAGGAGGCTTTGGACTCGGAAGCGGATTGGGGCAAGGCGTTCTCCAGCACTAAGACGTTTCGATGGGACGGCGCGTCCCAAGGAAGGACAACGGTAGCTCAGTCGGGCAGGGGCAACTTTGTCGGCCGAGAGCCCCATGTCAACCCGCATCTGCAATCCACATGCCGTAGCGGCGATCCTGCGACGCATTGGGCCACAAATGCCGTGAACTTAGCGGCCCCTCCGTTCAATCGCGATCAGCGTGAGCCCAGAGGACCGCCGCGACTGACAGTGCGTCGAAGGCCACGCCGTTCATACCGATACAGGTGTAGTTGACTAGATACACTGGGAAGGTGCGCAAGGCGACAGGCGACCTGGCGAGGTTGCTGTTCAAGTCGAGCCGCGGAGTCAAAGATGTTTGGTTGGCCGGGACAGTCAAGCTAGAAACCGTAGAAACTAGACGGAGCATAACTTTGCTGGTGGGTAGCGTTCCTTGGTGACAGAGAGCCAGAAACGCACGACGTCGGTGCTTCGACCACATCAAGAAGCACGTTGCGATCCGTAGGTTTCTTGCCCTAGGCTTTTGGGTTCACGACCGGGTGCCGAATAGAGGTGGCAAGGTCGCGATACCAGGAGACGAGAGCCATGCACTGTACGAAGTGGATCAGCCCGATCGCGATTGCGGCATTCTGTTCGATTGGCTGCGGAGACGATGGCAGTGGTGCTTCGGTCGATGGCAAGAGCGAACAAGGCGGAGGATCTGCTCAAGCAGGAAGGGACGGCAAGCCCAGCGGCGGTCTTGGTACGGCCGAGACAGGTGCCACGAGTGGCGCCGGGGCATCAGGCAGTGCGGCCAAGGGTGGCCAGTCCGCGGCGGCGGGGCGCAGCACCGAAGCCGGAGCCCCCGGTGTCGCGGGCGAGCATGGCGTTGGTGGCGAGAATGCTGCATCTGGCGGGACCACAACCGAGGCAGGTGCAGAAGGCGTGGTGGGTGGTGCCATGGGTGTGGGCGGTGCCATTGGCGTGGCTGGTGCCATGGTCAATGGCGGTACGAATGGGCAGGGAGGTGCTGCTTTTGCAGGCATGCCCGGCATCGTGACGAGCGCTGGTGCGGCCAACGGCGGGACGGGCACCGGGGGACTCACCAATCGTCCTAATGTGGCCTGCGGCAATGGAGTTGTCGACGCTGGCGAGGATTGCGACGATGGCAATGCTAGCGAGGACGACGGTTGCACGACGAGTTGTCGCTATGGTTGTTACACCGTGAAGGATTGTGACGACAAGAATCCTTGCACGGCGGATAGCTGTGGACCAAGCCCCCGGGGCTTCGCTTGTGCCTTCGAGACGCTGAAGGACGCGAAATGCGACGACGGCGACAGCTGTACTGCCACGGACACCTGCGACTCGACTGCGGTTTGCCGCGGCAGCAACAACACCTGTAGCTGCAAAGCTGACGCCGATTGCAGGGCTTACGATGATGGTGACGCCTGCAACGGAACGCTACATTGTGTGGCAGGACGATGTAAGATCAACCCTGCAACGGTGGTGACTTGCAGTACGGCCAGTGACAGCGACTGCAGGAAATCCCTCTGCAATCCGACAACTGGAGTCTGTTCCTTCGTGGACTCGACCGAGGGAACCAGATGCGACGATGGCCTCTTCTGCACCGCGTTCGACGGCTGCAAGAATGGTAGCTGTGTCGGAGTTTCAGATCCTTGTCAGGGCTTTTCCTGCGGCCTTGGCTGCGATGAAACCAATCGTCGCTGCATTGCTAGGTCTGCGCAAACGACTTGCCGCGCCACTGCAGGTACTTGTGATATTGCCGAAAGCTGTGATGGCATCACCTTCGATTGCCCAGTAGACGTGCGCGCAGCGAGCGGCGCGACCTGTCGCAGTGCCAGTGGTAGCTGTGACATTGGTGAGACCTGCAACGGCTTGTCTGCCGTTTGCCCGGATGACGCAGTGCAGGCTTTGGGGACGGTCTGTCGTGCCGTGACGGGAGGTTGCGATGTCGCGGAAACTTGCGACGGAGCCAGCCGTGAATGCCCGAACAACCAATTCGCTGCTGGCGGCGAAGTCTGTCGCCCGCGGGCGGGCGATTGTGACGTTGCAGAGAGTTGTTCCGGCTCGAGCAGTGAATGCCCGGCGGATGGACTTTTCGACGCCAGCACGCTGTGTCGCGACAGCGCGGGTCCCTGTGACGTGAGCGAATTCTGCAGCGGTTCCAGTGTCGCGTGTCCTGTGGACGTAGTGGCGGCAAGTGGTACCATCTGCAGAGCGTCTGCCACCAGTTGCGACGCTACCGAAAGCTGCGATGGCGTGGTAGGGACTTGTCCCGAAAACGCGTTCTTGGCTGCGGGTACACCTTGCAACGATGGCCAGGCTTGCACTGTACAAGATCGCTGCAACGCGGTCGGTCAATGCAATGTGTCGACGCCTCCAACGCCGCCGTCACCAAAACTGCTCTGGCCAGCCAACGGTTGGTTGACTGGCTCTGCCACAGCTGCAGCCCTTGGCTCGATGGCGCTGAGACCACTTTTTCGCTGGGAAGCGGCAGCGTCGGATGGCTGCGGCGCGTTGACCTACGAAATTCAACTCGATGATTCCTGCCTGCTCTCGGCGCTGTCGTCCTGCAAGTTCCCGACTCCCGAGCGGACAGTCGCAGGGGTGACAGAAACCAGCTACAGGCCGGACAACAACTTGGCCGTTCGAAGCGCGGTGCCAATAGGTACGGCCTATGCCTGGCGCGTTCGTGCTTGCCGCAACGGGACCTGTTCCAGTTGGACCAGTCCGCGGTATCTCGTCGTGGGTCGCGCAGCCAACGACTTCAATGGCGACGGTTACTCGGATCTTGCCATTGGCGCCCCCGAAGCTGGCAATGATGGGCGTGTCTATCTCTACTACGGGACGGCCCTGGGCATTGTGCCGACGGCCGTGACGACACTGGTACCGTCCTCGGCGCAAACCGGGCAGGCTTTCGGCGCGTCGATTGCCGTGGGCGATATGGATGGGGACGGATTTGCCGATCTGGCGATTGGTGCACCGCTCTGGGATGACGACACCAACCTAGACATAGGACGCGTGCTCGTCCATCGCGGCGGTGCTGCGGGTCTCGAGGCAAATCCGAGCTACGCCGTTGTGGCGACAACCCCAGAAAGCGGAGCCAAATTCGGCCTTGGTTTGGCGCTCGAGGGCGACATCGACGCCGACGGTATGGAAGACCTCGCCATAGGTGAACCGCTGCGCGATACCGCACAAATTGATGAAGGCATCGTCAGTGTGCATTTCGGGCACGTCGCGTCCGCGGCTGACGTCGAGTCTTTTGTTGTTGGAACGCCGTACCCGGCAGTGAATGCAAATTTCGGTTCCGTGTTGACGCTGGGCGACATCAATGGCGATGGCTCACCGGATCTAGTCGTCGGGGCGCCAGTTTCGTCGCGTGGCGCCATCGTATTCTTGGGAGCCAGCGGACCAATCCCATTGCCGGCACCCATCGATCTAGGGACTGGAGGCAACGCCGTAGCCGCCAACGGTGACACCGACGGATCAGGTCGAATTAACCTGATGTTCGGTATGCGCAACAACATGTGGCACGGGTGGTTGTGCGATGGCTCCTACTTCTACACCTATGATGGTACGGCATCTGGCGTCGTAGCCACGGGCAACCCAGGACGCGGCTGCAACTACGGCTACGCTCTGGGCAACGGTGGTGATCTCGATGGGGACGGAATTTACGACTCAGTGGCAGCTAGCCCCTACGAAGGTTCCGGCATGGTGGTGTTGTTTCATGGCGTCCAAGGAGCAAGCAACACCAGTTGGTACGAGATCTGGAACCCGGCCAATGTAAGCGGTGGCCAGTTCGGCTATGCCGTCGGTACGCGCAGTGACTTCGATGCCGACGGCATGGCTGATGTCGTGATTACCGCACCCGAACAAAATGCGGTGTATCTGTTCCACGGCAAGAGCACAGGGCCCGCTGTCGAGCCAACTGTGACGCTGAGCGGCACGGGCAAGTTTGGTCGCGCGGTCCCGCGCTGAGACAGCGTTGCAGTTCAATCGCTCCGGTCATCAAACGCGCGGCAGAAACTGTGCCACGCGTTAGCCATGGGCCTGTCCCTCAGGTCCCTTACGGTCATGAACGAAGGCCGCCCATCGTACAGACGATCTTCCACTCCACCTCTGTCACGGGCTGCACGGACAGTCGAGTATTCGTAACCAGCACCATGTCTTTCAGTCGCGGTTCTGCTTTGGCGGCTGCCAGCAATATGGGTTGTTTCATCGGGCCTATTGCGCTTACGGTGACGGCCAAGAAGCGCCCAGTCGGATCCGTCGGATCGGGGTAAGCTTCACGGATCACTTCAACGATCCCCACGACCGCCTTCTCGCTGCCGGAGTGATAGAAGAACACTTGGTCGCTCAACTTCATTCGGGCAAGATTGTTCTTGGCCATGTGGTTGCGCACGCCAGACCATGGTTCACCTCGAGCCCCACGCTTCACCTGCATGTTCCAGGACCAGGTTTCGGGCTCGGTTTTTACTAGCCAATAGTGCATGGTAGCTCTGAAATTCTCGCTGCGTGACCGGGCACTTTGGCAAACCGAAGCCAACACGTCTAGGCTCGAATCGCAGTTTCGAGCTTGACGGGGGCGGAGCCCAGCATCGCCCAGCGCACGTGTCGAATTGCGACCGGTCTAGGGACACGGCCCCGCCGAGCTTGCTTTGCGGGCCGCTTGGCTAAATCGTGCCAAAGTACCGTCAATGAACCCGACTGCCGAACAGCCCCGACCGGCTATTTTCCTCGATCGAGACGGCACCATCATCGAAGATCGCGGCCACCTCGACGATCCGAGCAAAATCGCGTTTCTTCCCGGCGCCATTGCCACGTTGCAGGTCCTACAGCAGCGCTTCGTGTTGTTCATCGTCACCAATCAGTCAGGGGTTTCCACCGGACAGCTGACACTCGAACAGGTGGCAAGAGTCAATGCGGAGGTCGTCGAGGCACTCGGGCGTCACAGCGTCACGATCGAGCGTGTGTTCGTGTGCCCCCACGCTCGTGTCGAAGGCTGCGTCTGCATTAAGCCCAAACCATATTTCCTGCTCGTCGCCGAGCGCGAGCATCGAATCGACCTGTTGCGCTCCTACACCGTGGGAGATCACCCGCACGACGTGGAGTTCGCTCGCTCGGTGGGTGCAACTGGGATCTACGTCCTTACCGGACATGGAATGAAGCACCGCGCGGATTTGGATCCGTCGTACGCCGTCGTCCCTTCCTTGGCCGATGCGCTGCCGTGGTTCACGACAGAACACCTGTAACGCAAGCCGCAAGCCTTCGCCGCATTGGCCAAACGTCCATTTCCCCGCTCACTCTGGATGTCGATGCGTCGTGCAAATGTTTTTGTTCGCAGCGCCATCTCGGCAAGCGGCGTCGTCTCTTAGCGCGCGCCGTTGTCTCGCCCGATGGGTGCCTGGCTCGCCAGAACCCGGCTCAGAATTCCGTTCGCGATTCCGGCCATGCGCGGTCCGCGCAGCACTTCCACTTGAGAGACAGCTAGGTCGATCGCCGCGGGCCCCAAGGAATGATCGTGGTCCATATACAGGATCTCTGTTGCCGCAACGAGCAGATAGGCCATAAGGGCTGAATCGTTAGGCAGACTCCCTGCGGCGTGCAATGAAAGCAGCGAAGTGACGGTCTTCTGCATGCGCAACGTGGTGTACACCAACTCCGTGGCAAACGTACGATGCCCTTCCTCGACAGGACGGAAACGACGAAATGTGGCAGGCAGCACTGCTGCGGCGGATTCCGAGTCGACCAACACTCGTTCGAGTACCATGGCTGCAATAACTCGTGGATCGGGTTGCCTCACCACAAACCTGGGCGACCTTTTCGCGCGCGACACGTGTCTCTCGCCCAGGTAATGCGGATCCGCGAAGGTACCTGTAGGTGGTTGCTTGTCGTGAGTGCTCATTACGGCAGTGAAGGTGGGTGATCGTTCCGAGAATGAAGCCCACCTATGGTTGTAGGTTGGAAACTTAGACGCCCCCGCAGTTCAGCCTCAGATGGCTTCGTCGCCGGATTCCCCCGTTCGGATACGGACGGCCTTTTCCACGACTTCAACGAAGATCTTGCCGTCGCCAATCTTTCCAGTCTTCGCCGCTTTCTCGATGGCATCGAGTACCTGCGACACCATCTCATCATGGATCACGACCTCGACCTTCACCTTCGGGACGAAGTCGACTACATAGGCCGAACCGCGGTAGACCTCGCTCTTGCCGCCCGTTCGACCGAAGCCCTTGACTTCGGTGAGCGTCATTCCTTGCACGCCGACCTCCGTAAGCGCGGCCTTCACGTCGTCAAGCTTGAATGGTTTGATGATTGCCACAATCTTCTTCATCGAATACTCCGTATCGAGCCGTGAATGCATGCTGGGGTGCGACGACTCAAATCTACATCCACTAGAATCACGGCATGCCTATGCTTCGATTGGTCCAGATTCTGCAGCTGTAAATGTTTCTAGAAGGCGTCCAGCTCAAGTCTGCTTGTCGTCCAGTTTGGACGCCGATTCGAGCATGAGGCATGGATCGTTCGTGACAGCAAAGAACTGCAACTCAGCGAAGTCATTCCGTTTCCCAATCTAGAATGGCGAAGTCCAAACATGCTACTTGATGTCAGGTGTCAGCAGTCCGATTGGCGGAGTTGCAGCTCGAAGACTTCGACGCGATCATGCCCGATCGCTACCGGCAGGAGTGAAACCTGGTGGACCTCGGCATTGCGCGCAGCCGGCGTGCCAAGAACCCTGCAAAGGAACTGAAAAATCCCAGCCGCGCTTCGATTGATCGTTCTGTTCTCATTCTGTCCAGATACAGAATAGACGCGTTGCCAGGATTCCCGCCGGTGCAACTTCAACAACCTCGCCTGCACGCACTCACACACGCGACAGTACCCCGACCGCAACTATTCGGCGGCTGGGGTACTGTCGGAGGGCTGCGGTGTCTTCGGGAAGCTCCGTCTGACACCTGCAAGTACTCCCTCCCGAACTAACTCGACTTGAACTCCGGGTAGGCTTCCATACCGTGTTCCCCGAGATCGAGGCCCTCAACCTCTTCCTCCTCGCTCACTCGGATTCCCATGGTCAGCTTGATGATGTACCAGAAGGCCATGCTAAGTCCGAAGGTCACGACGGCAACCAAGCCAATTCCGAGAAGTTGGGGGGTCAACTGATCCATGCCACCGCCGAGCAATAGTCCCTTCTTTACCACCGCGGCGCAGGGAGCGACCGTGGGGTCCGCAAAGAGCCCTACTGCGAGTGTACCGAATATCCCGTTTGCTAGGTGAACCGAAAGCGCCCCCACTGGATCGTCAAGCTTGCGCTTGTCGAAGAAGACTACTGCGAAGACCACGAAGACGCCCGCAATCGCGCCGATGATGATCGAACTCGTTACACTCACGAAGGCGCATGGTGCGGTGATGGCTACGAGACCAGCGAGCGTACCATTCACAATCATACTCAAATCAGGCTTTCCAAGTAGGAGCCACGCGGTGACCGCAGAAGTAATGGTCGCAACCGCCGCTGCCGTATTGGTGGTAACCGCCACATGAGCGATCGATGCGCCATCAGCCGCCATAGTGCTGCCAGGATTGAACCCGAACCAGCCGAACCAGAGGACGAGCCCGCCCAACGTCACTGAAGTCATGTTGTGACCTGGAATGGGGTTGACCTTGCCGTCTGGACCGTATTTGCCCTTGCGAGGCCCAAGAACGACAATCCCAGCGAGCGCGGCCCAGCCGCCGACGCTGTGAACTACCGTAGAACCTGCAAAGTCTAGCATTCCCTTGCCGGCCAACATTCCGCCGCCCCATACCAGATGACCAACGATTGGATATACGATGGCTGTCAGGAGCAGCGAGAAGACCAGAAAGGAACCAAATTTGATGCGTTCCGCAACTGCGCCCGAGACGATGGTTGCGGCAGTGCCACAGAATACCAGTTGGAAGAAGAACTTTGCCCAGAGGGGAACTCCCGCCCAAGAAATGGCGCTGTATGCGCCCTTGTAGGCTTCTCCCATTGCGGGGCTGTTATCGAGCCCGCCCACCATCCAGAGGCCTTCGGTTCCAACAAATCCATTGCCGTTGCCGAACATCAGACCCCAACCGATGAGCAAGAAACCGACCGTCGAAATGGCGAAGACGATGAAGTTCTTGGTCAGAATGTTTACACAATTCTTCGCGCGAGCTAGCCCGGACTCGACCATCGCGAAGCCCAAATTCATGAAAAACACCAAGAACGCGGTGATCATGACCCAAACGGTATCTAGTGACACCTTGAGTCCAGCTACTGCTTCACTGGCTTGCTTCGCGGCAGCTAGGGCCTGTTCGGCGGGGCTCTGCGCCAATGCCGACTCAGCCGCAACAGCGGACGAAGACAATAATCCGAGAGCCAGCATCGCAAGCACTGTAGAGAGTGCCCAACGCGACGCCGGCCTGCTTCGACTTAATGGTGGAATAGGTATCAGCGCGTTCATGTTTAAGGGGTAACAGGTCGGCGGTTTCCGTCGCGTTTCTCTTCGCTTTCGGCGAGGGTCATTCGCCTCGTGCGCTCGATTTGCATTCAACGCAACGCCGTCTCGACGATACGACTAACGACTGTGGCACACTGTAACATCTTCCGGAAACACATCTTCGCCCCGGCCCGAGACTGAGCTTCTGCCGCACATTTGGCTACAATTCCAAGGAGATGCGCGCCGCTCCTAGCGAGCGAAGGTCGCGAACCTGTTCGAGGAACAGGCAAATTCTTGCTTTTACCTCCCACTTCAAGGGGTTGCCAAAAATAGTTGAGAGGTCGACCGGCGCCGAGTCAGTCAATCGGCAAGCGCCACTGTTCGGACAGTCACTGTTGGTGTTCGACATTCATCCCATTTGAACTACTTAGAGCAACTGAGCAAGGTCAGGAACTACTATGCCGTTGGCAAGGGGGGAGATATTCACGAGTACTGTCGCAAGCTCTTCGAGTTCCGAAACCAATCCTGGTTTCAGCGCCGCAATCCACCGCGCCGGAATCGCGTCCAGGCCATAGTAGGCTCCCGCGATGGCCCCCACGATGGCTCCCGAGGTATCAGAGTCACCTCCGGTATTGACCGTCGCAATGACGCAATCTGCGAAGGTGTGGGTCGCAAAGAGGTGATATAGGACGGTCTTCATCGTGTCGACGACGTAGGCGCTGCAGACGCCGGCGTGCGGGAAGAATCGAAATTCGGGCCAACGTTCGACCATGGCATCGGCGAGAGCGCGCAGGCGGGGCTTGGCGTGACCTATGCACGCTAGATGCACCAAGCGCCCGACGAAGATGCACGCAGTGTCTGAAAGCGGATGATGATGCGTAATGTGTGCCTGTCCGACCGCCCAATTCTCGAGCAGAGCCCGATCAGTGAGGGAAGCTATTGCGATAGGAGCCATGCGCATGACTGCACCATTGCCCGCATCGGCGTCGCATGGAGGAGCCGCGAGCGAACCGTCGTTGATGAATCGGCGGATCCCGCGTCGGCACGTGGCGCCAACATCACGCGGTCGCGACTTCAGCCAGTCAGCGAACTTTGTGGCAATATCTTGTGGGGACCAGCCCACTTCCGCTAAGGAGCGGGCGATGCACAGGGTCATCTCCGTGTCGTCCGTAATTGCACCCTTGGGCAAATGAAGCCAGCCTCCGCCGCGGATCTCTGTCAATACGCCAAACTGCGTTCGAATCTCCTTCGGCGTCATAAATTCGAGCGTGGCGCCCAACGCGTCGCCAATCGCCACCCCGAGAAGCGCGGCGAAGGCACGCTCTCGAACGTCATCCAGGTGAACTCGATAGACAGACATGCGCGGTTGAGCGAACTGCAGTATTCATGGCTATAGGTAGGAGAAGCCTACCGGGGATGCATCCTGTTGGCGCTCGAGCAAAACATTGATGATACTGTCGAACAGACGCATTGTTCCACGGTAGCCGACGTGCAGTAGACGTCCGGCCCCGACGCGATCGTGAATGGGAAATCCGACACGAATGAGCGGCGCGCCGACCGCGCGCGCTACGCGGTACCCCTTACTAGTGCCTACGAAGAGGTCTGGCTTCAGTTGGTGGCAGGCACGCTCGATGCTTGCAAAGTCCGTATCCTCGAGCACTTCTGTGCTTGAACCATTGCTACCTTCGGCGATGGCTTGCGAAAGCGCGCGGTTGCGAGCCCCGGTAGCTACCAGAACAGGAACTGCACCAACTTCCAGCAAGAACTCAGTCAAACCGACGACCAGTTCCGGGTCGCCGAATAGCGCCACACGTTTGCCGAATACGTATTTGTGTCCGTCGGCATAGGCGTCGAGTAGCCGCCCGCGCTCATCATTCACCCAGCTCGCCGGCGACTCGCCCGATACTGACGATACTGCCGTACAGAAAGCGTCGCAGGCTCGAACGCCAATCGGTAGCCTGAGACGCTTTGCCGTGACTCCTTGGTCTTCGAGAAAGGCACTTGCGTACCGAGCACGCCCCGGAAGTGTCAGATCGATAGTGGCCATCGAGCGAGCCATCTCCGACACTGCCTTTACGGTGGTGCCGCCTTCGGGCAGCGCCCGGTAGCTATCGTGAATTGGGCCGTCCAGCGTGTCCGAGTAGTCCGGCAACATCGTTGCTTCGATTCCGCAGGCCGCGACTAACTCACGCAAGTGCCGCAGATCGGCTGGAGACAGGATGGGAGGTAGGAGGTTGACTCGCCGCAGAGCATCACCGCGTTCGACAGCCAACGTCTGTACCATTGACAGCACCGTGGCGTGAAAGCCCTCGACGTGTCCGTCCTTGTAGCTCGGAGTCGATACCTGAATGACAGGGAGTTGGCTCTTGGTGCGCTGCCGATAGCGCTCGAGAAGCCGGCCCATGTCTTCGCCAATGGTCTCTGCGACACAGGTGGTCGCAACGGTTACGACTTCAGGCGAGTACTGCCGACAGATATTGTCGATGGCGTGGCCAAAGTTGTCCTCGCCACCAAAGACCGTCTCATTCTCTCCGAAGCTACTCGAGGCCACATCGACCGGCTCGCGAAAGTGGCTAATGAGATAGCGACGAATGTACGTCGCACAGCCCTGAGCACCGTGGAGCAACGCAATTCCCCCGGATAGGCCGGCCGAAGCGAGGACGGCGCCCAGCGGTGCACACAGGGTACAAGGATTGACCGTCGGCTCCTCGCGTGAAGTGCTTACGACGACGCCTGGGTCCAACGAGTTGGCATGACAAGTCATGTTGACTCCGTGCCATCGGAGGCTTCACGTTGCCGTCGCCGAGGCATCAGGCTCCACACCGGGCTCGTAGCGGTCGCGTGAACTTCGCGAGCAAACGCGAGTGCACCTTCGAAACCGGCGAGCGCGATCTTACGCTCGTGATTGTGGTCGCAAAAGCCAATACCGAGTTTGTAGGCGACGGGTCTCTCCTTGACACCACCGATGAAGATGTCAACGTCCTTCTCGATGAGAAAGGTTGCGAGCTCCAGCGGGTTGGTGTCGTCGACGATGATCGTATCCTCGTCACACGTTGCCTGTAACTCTGCGTAGTCGTCGCCTTGCCCGGTTTGGGTCCCGGCCAGTACGACGGCGACCCCGAGCTGGCGCAAGGCCCGCACTAGCGAGAAGGCCTTGAACGCTCCACCGACGTAGAGTGCTGCCCGCTTGCCGGCTAAGCTCTTCTTGATCGCTCGCACCTCGGGCAATATTCGCGCAATCTCCTCAGCTACCAGCCGTTGCGTTGCTTGCAGTGTGGCCTCTCCCCCGACAAGCTTGGCGGTTCGGTACAGAGCATCGCTCGTATCCTCGAGCCCAAAGAACGATACGCGAATGTAAGGTATGCCGTAACGTTCCTTCATCGCCTCGGCTAGTGGCGTCATTGACCCAGCACATTGCACGACATTGAGACTTGCGCCATGCGCGCGACTGATTTCGTCGACTCGGCCGTCACCCGTAAGCACAGAGACGACCTCGATCCCCATGCGCTCGAAGTAACTCTTGATAATCCAGCTTTCGCCAGCGACATTGAAGTCGCCTAGCAAATTGATCGAACATTTGCTCACCGACGAGGCGTCACCACGACCAATCAAGGAAAGCAAAGCACGGGTCGCAGCATTATAGCCGTCTCGTTTGGTGCCTTTGAAACCTTCTGACAAGACGGGAACGATGGGGATCCCGACGTCGCCTTCCACACGCCGACAGACCGCAGCTACATCGTCCCCTATCAGCCCGGCAATGCAAGTAGCATAAACGAATGCCGCCTTCGGTGCATATTGCTCGATCAGCCTACGCAATGAACGCTCGAGTTTGGTCTCGCCGCCGAAGACCACGTCCTTCTCGCGCAGGTCTGTCGAGCAGCTGATGCGATGAAGTTCCACGCCAGACGATAAGGCTCCGCGAATGTCCCAGGTATAGGCGGCGCAGCCAACTGGACCATGTACCAGATGTAACGCATCAGCGATCGGGTACAAGACGACTCGCGAACCGCAAAACGTGCAAGCGCGCTGGCTTACGGAACCTGCAACACTCGCCTTGTTGCACTGCATCGGCACCTTCTCACCTTGACGAGTCCTTACGACTTGTGTTTGACGGTCGTCCAATAGTTTGAAGGTCATCGGTGCATCGCTTTCTGGCTGTTGCGTGCTTCGTGCTGAGGCCTAAAATGAATTGTTTTCGCGCATCTACCCGGCTTGATTCCGTGAGTCACTTCTCCTTTGCGTGCGGGCGCAGCCGTAACTGCACCAGCTGCTGCGTGATACCTCGAAATACCGGTGCGGGCTCACGCATGCCGCGACGACATTGGTCGTAAATATTGCTCAATGCCGTCGCGTAGAGGGACCGTACCTGCGTCTCGTTCGGTCGAGAAGTAAGTTCATCCATCTTCTGTAGCTCCTGACCAAACCGTCTCAAGATCCGCATTCTGTGTACATCGAGCACTCGTGGATCGAATTCGATGCCCAGTGTCTCGAAGATGTCTTCCAGTCGTTCGATCTCGTCTAGTTGGGTCATGGCGATCCGGGGCTTTAGGCGAGGATTGGTTCGAAGCTAAATGCCTTCTTGGTGCAGGTTCTGCCGCAGGCTTCGCAGCCAATGCAATTCTCTGCATCCCTGACCGAAGCAAACATCTTCGCCGATTCCTCTTCGTCGACCTCCTTGGGTGCCAAGACCCCGTGGGCGCAGATTTTCATGCAGCGGCCACAACCGATGCATTTGTTCTCGTCTACCGCTTTTACGAATTTTGGCGTCCATTCCTTACGCCCGCGTGTCACTCCAGTTATGTATGCCATGTTGATTCTCTTTGAACTCCTTTGGGGCTACTCGTCGCCCATCGCACTGCCTTCGAAATCCGGTGCAACCAATCCTGCCGCTTTGCGTAACCACGGCGGCGGTTTGTTGCGCAAAACAGTCTGTAGCTCGCAGACAGCGTCCGCTATTGGCTTGTTCGCAATTGCCTTGGACGGATGGATGTGACGACCCACCAGCTTGGCCGCAGCTGGGCCACCGATTTGCGTGGTGTATACCATCGTACAACCATCCAATGCGTTGGCACGCGCGATGATCTTGTCCTCCAGCTCCTCGCCGTCTGCGTTCAGAAGGACCCTTCCGACGGCCTCAGCGCGGTCTGGTCCAACGTCCCAGAGATAGAACCTCTCGGCCGTTCCAAAATGCTGATCGATGGCTCGTCCATCACTACTCGCGAATGCAATTCGCATGACATCTCTCCAATTCTCGTTTGCGCGCTGGCACCTATAGCTAGCGCATCATCTCGAAGTGCCTATTGTCGGCAGTGTCGTCGCCCATCTCGATAAACTTGTTGCAGATCTCAGTCAACATGCGAACTGCACCTTGATAGCCGATGATCGGCGTGCGATGCAGATTCACGCGGTCGAAGACTGGGAACCCAAAACGAAATAGTGGGATCTTTGCGTCGCGCGCTGCGAACTTGCCGTGCGTGTCTCCAATCAGGGCGTCGACCGGGTCCGTCATCAGCAACGAGCGAAGGTGCCAAAGATCGCGGTTCATGTGGATCTTCGCGCTCCTTCCATAGGGCGAGCCGTCGACCAATGCTTGAAGTTCGCGTTCAAGTTTCTTGGAGCCACGCGAACAGAGGATGTGGTAGGGGACGGCACCCATCTCGAGCAAGAAGGACGTATAGCCAAGTAGGAGTTCCGGATCGCCGTAGATTGCAAACTTCTTGCCGTGCATGTATTGATGAGCATCTGTCATGGCGTCAACGGCGCGCCCGCGCTCGGCACGCAGTGAATCAGGGACCGGTTTGTCGAAAAGCTCCGAGAGCTTCATCAGCAAGGCATCCGTCTTCGAGATCCCCATCGGCATGGGCAAAGTCACATGTTGGCCAGAGTATTGTTCACGGATCCAGGTCATCGTCTTGGACGTAGCAAACGGTGCCACCGAGAGCGTCGCCTTTCCGTTGATGGAATCGGCTGCTTCGTCGAGCGGAGTGCCGCCGGGATAAATGCGGTAGTGCCCGTCATTTACTGAGTCGAAGGTCTCGGATATGTCGGCCAAGAAAGTGAACGGAATCTCGAATTCGGAGAGGATGCGCTTGTATTCACGGTAATTGGCAATGTTTGTATCGAAGCCGGCCATGAAATTGAGCTTACCCGTGCAGCGGCCCTCGATAGCTTTACCCTCTGTCAACGTCTGAAGGATAGATACCAGCATCGAGTCGTAACCGTGAACATGCGTGCCACTGAAGGACGGCGTGTTTGCGTAGCACAACGGAAAATCCTTTGGCACATGCCCCTTCTGGCGCGCATTCTTGATGAAGGCGTTGAGATCATCGCCAATGATCTCTGGCATGCAGGAGGTAAATACCGCTATCATCTTCGGTTTGTACAGCGCTATGGCATTCTCTAGCCCTTCATGGAGGTTGGCTTGGCCACCAAACACTGCGGCGTCTTCCGTCATCGCCGAGGACACGGCGGGTGCCGGTTCGCGAAAGTGTCGGTTGAGCGTGGATCGATAATAGGACGCGCAACCTTGGGAGCCATGCACGTAGGGTAGCGTCTCGGCAAATCCGTGAGCTGCCAACTCGGCGCCCAAGGGTTGACAGGCATGCGCAGGGTTGATAACCAGCGCCTGGCGGGCAAAATTCTTCTCTCTGTAGTCGTTGGTATTGATCCAGTCGGCAACCCGTTTCTCGTCCTCTGCAGTGATGGGAGTTACGGGTTTGACTGCAAGGTCTAGCTCATTGGTCATTATCTGCTCCTCGGCCACGGCCCAATCCGGCCAATGGTGGAAGAAAGTCGTGTGTTAGTGACTGCGTTCATAGGGCGAGAGTTGCGCGGCTTCTGCTGCGTTGCCCCTGAACAGTCGTGTTCAGAAAGGCGCTTTAACTAGCTTCCAAGTCGGACTGTTGATGGCCATGTCGATGTCACGGGCAAAGACAGAGAACCCTTCGTAGCCGTGGTACGGTCCGGAGTAGTCCCAGGAATGCATCTGCCGAAACGGCACGCCCATCTTCTGGAATAGGTACTTTTCCTTGATGCCGCTGCCTACCAGATCGGGCTTCAGTTCATGCACGAAGCTTTCGAGGTCATGCTCACTGGCGTCGTCGTAGATGACGGTTGCATCGGGCATCTCGGGCGCGGTTCGCTCATAGTCGTCATTGTGAGCAAATTCATAGCCAGAACCAACTACCGACATGCCGAGATCCTCATAGGCACCCACCGTATGTCGAGGGCGCAGTCCACCGACGTAGAGCATGACCTTCTTGCCTTCGAGCCGGGGACGGTACTCATCGACGATGGCTTTCATCAACGGGTCGTACTTGGCAATGACCCGCTCCACTTTCTCTTTGATATTGTCATCGAATCGCTCTGCAAGCTTTCTGAGGCTGTCGCGGATTTTCGTCGGGCCAAAGAAGTTCAGTTCAAGCCAGGGTATGCCCCATTTTTCCTCGAGGACGCGCGCCATATAGTTCATCGAACGGTAGCAATGAATCACTGCGAGCTTTACTTGATGGGTCGCTGCAATTGTCTCGATGTTTCCGTCGCCGGTCCAGCGTGACTTGACATTAAGTCCGCACTCTTCGAGTAGTGCCTGCACCGACCAAACGTCGCCACCAATGTTGTAGTCGCCAATGAGAGCGATGTCATATGGGCCCGCTGGCTCAGCGAATTCGCGCGTGCCGATGACGTAGTCGCGAATCGAGTCATTCGAAATGTGATGGCCCAATGACTGTGATACGCCACGGAACCCTTCGCAGTTGCACGGGATGATTGGGATGTCTAACTCCTTCGAGACGTTCTTGACGGTGGTGTTGATGTCATCGCCAATCAGGCCCACGGGGCATTCCGAAAGTACTGAGATAGCCTTCGCGAGTGGAAATAGCTCCTGGGTTTCCTTGAGCAGAAGCGCCAGCTTCTTGTCCCCTCCGTAGACGATGTCCTTCTCCTGAAAGTCGGAGGTCATGTGCATTGCAAAACTCGAAACTCCGTTGATTCCCGACATGAGATTGCGTCGAGTTCCCCAGGAATACCAGCCACATCCAACGGGGCCGTGGGAGATGTGCACCATGTCGCCTATTGGGCCCCACACCACGCCCTTGGCGCCCGCATAGGCGCAGCCTCGGGCACTCATAACTCCAGGCACAGTCTTGCGGTTGGACTTGACGCAAGCGCTCTCAGCCTCGGGATTGTTCGGCGCGAGATGGGGTGTGCGTTTCGCCTTAGCTTTTTCTGGGTAGACCTCTAGCGCGCGGTCGATCATAGCTTGGGTCGACTCGCGTGTGATTCCTTCGACAGTCTTCTTCAGTTCTGCGGACATGCGATTCTCCTTGCGCAGGATTGATGCACTTCAGGCGTGAGCGGCAGCAGCAGCCGCAGCGGAAGCGGCAGCAGCAGCGGCAGCAGCGGCAGCTTCTGCTACCCCGACGTTCTCGTCGTCGGCGCTGATGATGCCGAACTCCATCAAAAGATCCTCGAGCTCCTCCATTTGCAGCGGCTTCGGGATGACGAGCATCTTGTTCTCCGCGATCTTCTTTGCCAGTTGTCGATACTCCTCTGCTTGCTTGTGCTCTGGAGAGTATTCAATGACTGTCATACGGCGCAATTCGGCGCGTTGGACCTGATTGTCACGCGGAACGAAATGAATCATCTGTGTGCCCAAGCGGGCGGCCAGAGCCTCGATCAGCGCCGCTTCCTTGTCGGTGTTGCGGGAATTGCAGATGAGGCCCGCCAAGCGCACTTTGCCGGATGTCGCGTACTTCAAGATCCCCTTCGAGATATTGTTGGCGGCATACATGGCCATCATCTCACCCGAGCAAACGATATAGATTTCTTCGGCCTTGCCTTCGCGAATGGGCATCGCGAAGCCTCCACACACGACATCTCCAAGCACATCGTAGATCACGTAGTCGAGGTCCGGCGTGTAGGCACCTTCGGCTTCGAGAAAGTTGATGGCCGTGATTACGCCACGACCCGCGCAGCCGACGCCGGGTTCTGGTCCGCCAGATTCGACGCACTTGGTGCCGCCGTATCCGATTCTCAACACTTCGTTCAACTCGATATCGTCAACAGTTCCACGTTCGCGGATGAGGTCCATCACGGTGGTCTGTGCCTTGGCATGCAACATCAAGCGGGTGGAGTCAGCCTTTGGGTCACAGCCAACGATCATGACCTTCTTGCCAAGGGCGCTGAGCCCGGCCACGGTGTTTTGTGCCGTTGTAGACTTACCAATGCCGCCTTTGCCGTAGAATGCGATCTGCCTCATAATATTTGTTCCTTAGTTGTTTCCGCGCGCAGTGTTTCGATACTGCCTCTTTGAAACCACTCTCGTGCTCAGATGGGAATCGGTATGTGCAACATCAGTGCCAAATTGGTTCGGTATCGAAAGCCAGCAAGAAAGCGCCAAAGCGTCGACGTCGAGCCGCCCTCGGCTGGTACAATTTCGTGTCGAGGCTCGTGCTTCGACACTGTTTTGTTCCACTGCGCCATGTTCTGCGTTGCCGATTGCAGTCGCACACGATGTGCTCCCTAACCCCAAACCTCTTCAACCAGATACTCCCCACCGATCACGAGATACTCGTTTTCGCCCTTGAGCTGAATGTGTGGCAATAAGTCCCCATAGTAGAAGATCTTGCTACGCGGGACTCGGACTGACCAGACTGTCGTGCCAAACTCCCACGCGCGCTCCATCTCCGAAGTAAACGACGATAGGTTGTTCAGTCGGACGTAGTAGCTGCGCCGGTCGATGCGTTCGGTGACTTCATGTTCGCGCGCGTCGTAGGTACCGCGATACAACGTGAACCAGTCGCTGGCAGGGTACTGTCGGTTCAACTCGTACTGACAAAAGGCGTACACCAGGTCGAACTGGCCATAGATACTGTTGGTGCGGACAATTCCACGGGTCCGATCGATGTCATACGGACTGTAGTCTTCCTCGTCGTTGCGCTCGTGGCGTTTCGTCAGCGGGGCCTTGTGATAGGTGGGCATGATACCGAATCGACTCTCCACCCAGCCCTTGAGTACCGCTGCCTCTACCGCGTTGGAGTCGACCCCCCAGCCACGAATGAACCGGACGTAGCTATTCCTAATCGAACGCCTCGCGCCCTCGCTATTGGCTGAGGACCATTGGTCTAAGTAGAACTTGACCGTCATATAGTCCTCGAGCAGGTTGGCTCGCTGGCAATGTTCTCCGGTTGCGTCCAACGTGGCAAGGAAGCGCCGGTCAGCGGCAGTGGACCCTTGAATCGTGATTGGTACCGGGCGTTCGTTGTACTCACGCGACGCAATGACCCAGGGAGGCAAATCGCAGCGGTTCAGCGTCGTTGTCAACTGAGCAGTTCCTAGCGCGCGTAGGCCGCAACGAGGTCAATGAGTTCATCGGCGCTCAGTTGACCGTTGCTCTGCTCCGCTCGATGTCGCAATGCTCCTAAGAAGTCCTGCTCCGCGATGTTGGCAACGTCAATCTGGTTGCTTTGCAGAACGTGGCGAATAGCGGATATTCCAGAATGCTTTCCCAAAACGAATAGGCGCTTGGCGTGCCCAACGCGTTCTGGTGGAAAGGCTTCGTAGCTACGCCGATTTCGCAGCAATGCATGGACGTGAATGCCTGATTCATGACTAAAGGCGCTACTTCCTGCAATAGGTTTTGACACCGGAATGGGGCGCCCAGAATACCGTGCAACGAGCTGGGATAGACTCACTAGTCCTTCAGTGCGGATTCCAGTCGGTGCGCCCACGGCAACCTCGAACGCCATCACCACTTCCTCGAGTGCCGCATTCCCTGCCCGCTCGCCGAGCCCGTTGACGGTAACGTCTAGGCTATGCCCACCGGCAGTGGCGGCCGCCACTGCATTGGCGGTCGCCATTCCGAGATCGTTGTGAGTGTGGACGCCAACTGTCAATGTCGGAAGCTCATCGCAGAGATACTTGACCAGTGACGCACATTCTTGCGGATGCCATACGCCTACAGTGTCTGCGATGCGCAGGCGGTCAGCCCCGAGGTCCCGGACGTGCCGGCCGAAATGCGCAATTCTTGTGCTTTCGGTACGCGACGCATCTTGGGCGCCAATCGAGACATATTCAAAGTGACGCTTGGCGACGCCAATCAGCGCCTCGGCTTCGGCGAGTAGCCAGGGCAAGTCGTGCTTCAATACGCCCAGGTGAATATCCGAGATTGGAAACGACAGGTGAATTGCGTTGGTGCCGCTACGTTTGGCAGCTTCGATGTCGCAATGTTTGGCGCGGCACCAAGCTGTCGTGCGCACATTAGGCAAGTGGTGGGAGATGCGCCGCATCTTGCGCAACTCGTCGTCACCCATCGCAGGAATGCCCATTTCAAGTTCGGGAATGCCTATAGCGACCAAGCACTCCGCGATGTGTAGCGCTTGGTCCTCCGTGAACGCGACACCTGGCGCCTGTTCTCCATCACGAAGTGTCGTGTCGACGAGCCAAGGAGTCTTCATGGGTTGCGCTTTCCTCACTCCAAGAGTCACGGATCAGTGGTGGGTTTGCGACGCAGATGAGTCAGTTGGTTTAGCCACACAACATGCCACTGCCACCGCAAGAAGCGCCCTTTCCGCAGCTGAATCCGCTGGGACGCACTCTTGGTAGTGGGCGGTTCTGATAGACTGCGTCAAGCAAGTCTTCAATCAAACCTTCGGTGGGTAGAAAATCAATTCCCGCGGCTTCGAGGATTCTCCGAGGGGCGGCACCGGCGTCCGTGGCAAGCAAGGCTCGACAATCCGAGAGACTAGTCGCGAGTTCTTGCCACCGCGACTCGCCGCGTCCAACCGTTGGTGCTTGCCGCCGATCTACCAGCAGGAAGCCGTCGCCACGTCGGGCAAACACCCAAATCGTCTTTGCTTCACCCAGGTGCTGGTTGATTAGGATCCCCTCCTCGGACGCGACGGCCACGTAGGGGCGTTCTTTGGCGGGTTTGCTGTCCGCGTGCTTTCGCAAGAGCACAAGTTGTTCCTCGGACGGCACGTGGCCGATACGACCGACTGCATCGGCCCGGCATCGGGCACAATGTGCCATCTGTGGAAGATGTTGCCCGCAAGCGTTGCGAAGGTCATGCACCATGGCTTTGGAGGGCGCAGTGATCGCGCCGAATGCGGTGCCAACGACGGGATATAGGGGGAGGCAGTTGAACTTCGATGCGCCCAATGCTGCCATTTCTTCGGCAACGTGCAGGATATGCTCATCGTTGACGCCTGGTATGACGATGGCATTGATCTTGACCAGTACACCGAGTTCGACCAGCCGCCGAATGCCCGCACGTTGTGCCTGAAGGATCCGTTCACCCGCGCTACGGCCGCGAAGCACCTCACCGCGGTCGGAGATCCACTCGTAGATCCTACCTCCAATGTCCGGGTCAACGGCACTGACAGTTACTGTCACATGACTCACTTTCAGTTTCGCTAGCGACTCTGCGTGGCGCGGCAGAGCGAGACCGTTTGTCGCCAAGCACAGCAGCATTTCAGGATGCCGCTCCCGGACCAAGCGCAGTGTTTCCAGCGACGTTGCCGCAGTGGCCAAAGGATCACCCGGGCCTGCAATTCCGACAACTCGAAGCGATGGATCCTTTTCGAGCACGGCATCGACGTAGTTGGCGGCTTGGTCGGGCTTCAGCAGCGCACTGGTAACGCCCGGTCTACTCTCGTTGGCGCAATCGAAACGCCGGTCGCAGAAATTGCACTGCACATTGCATGTCGAAGCAACGGGCAAGTGGACCCGGGAGTAGAGTAGACGCGCTTGATTGTCGAAACAGGGGTGAGCCGAGGTATCCATAGTTAGCCTCGAGGGATGCTGGCGTTCATCAGGCAGCGCCAGCAAAGGTCTGTGCACGTTCCGTGCCTGGGCTCAAACTGGCGAACTGTTCGAAGATCTTGCGTTGCTTTGTGGCGACCTACAGCGACAATGAAAGCGCCCGGTACGTTTTGGTACTAAGCGTGGTGGAGCGATTCGAAAACGTACCGCGGCCCGCAGTGATTCAATGTTTCGGCAAGAAGCGCTCCCAGGGGATCGCGTAGCTTCGGATCTTGTACTGAATGACGCGCTTGGTGACACCCAGTTGTTCCGCGGCTTTGGTTTGATTGCCGTTGGCGTCTTTCAACGCTTCGGTAATCAATTCCGTCTCGAACGCGGCAACACGTGACGCGAAATCCAGTAGCTCTGGAGTGGGCGAATAGCGGTTCATTTGCAGGGAAGGTGGCAAATGGTGACCGTGAATCACATCGGCTTCGGCCAGGACGACGGCGCGCTCGATGACATTCTCGAGTTCGCGGACGTTTCCAGGCCAGTGGTAGGCCGTTAGCATGTCAATCGCCGGAGTATCGATGCGGAATATCGACTTCTTCATTCCTCGACCGTGCCGATCGACGAAGCTGTCTGCCAGCAACATGATGTCGGCCTTGCCGCGTTCCCGTAGTGGCGGCATACAGATCGGAAACACACTCAATCGATAGAATAGATCTGCACGAAACGTACCATTTGCAACCGCCGCTGCAAGATCCCGATTGGTTGCGGCGATGAGTCGAGCGTCGCTTGTCAGCGTTTCGCTGCCACCTACTCGCTCGAACCGATGTGTCTGAAGCACGCGCAGCAGGCGTGTCTGCGCTGAAGGACCAAGTTCGCCAATTTCATCGAGGAAGACGCTGCCACCTCGTGCCCGTTCGAAGACGCCAAGGCGGCGTTGCAGCGCCCCGGTGAACGCGCCCCGCTCATGGCCAAATAGTTCGCTTTCTATCAGTGAGTCAGGGATCGCTCCGCAGTTAACTTCGATGAACGGCTCGTTCGCGTTGGGACTCAATTCATGCGCAAGTACTGCCGCGGCGCTCTTGCCCGTACCCGTTTCTCCGGTGAAGAGAATCGATGTGGTAGTTGGTGCCACTCGCGCGATGAGCCGTCGGACTTCGTCCATGGCAGAAGAGCGTCCGATCAAACGAGCGAAAGGTCCTTCGGTGCTCCGGAGGCGTTGGAAGAGCGAGAGACTCTCCTCGAGACGCCTGCGTTGCACGAATGGCGCCAGTAGCTGGCCGATTTCCTCCAAGAAGGCGAGGTCCGAATCCGCGTCCTTCAATCGGGCATTGTCCTTGTCCGCGGACAGAGTCCCAATGACGGCTCCACGATCGCGAATCGGGACACAGAAGAACGCGAGTCGGGTCAAGTCGAGTCCAGCGCGCAGACCTGAGCGATCGAGAAAGATCGGGTTAGCTTGTAGCGACGGCAGAAGGACGCCTCGACCCGTGGCAAAGACCTGCCCTGTGACTCCTTCATCGAGCCGGTAAAGCATGCGCTCAGCCTGCTCGGGCTCGATTCCATGGGTGACCTGTGCCTGGAGAAGCTCTCCGGACGTATCGATCAAGGTCAGAACGGCTCGCTTCAATTCGAGTTGCTCGTCCAACCACAGCAGAACCTGACGTAGTGCATTGAGCGGTGACTCTTCCGAAGTTGCGAGCCACTTGGCCACCTTGGCAATGAGTCGTAGCTGACGCAAGGCAACGGCACGCTCGGCCAGATCGGGTGGGGCATCATTGACGAGAGTGGGCGTTGTCTCCGGCGCTAGATCACGTTGTTGCGCCGAATCGTGCAATGCGGCCTTGATGGCGCGCACTTGTCCGCCTGCAAGGCAGCCAATCGAATCCGATGGGCAGAGTGAGCAATGTTTGACGAGTTCGATGTGGCGACCAGCTTGTTCCCTAGCGCGCGCTAGCTCGATGGCCGTTGGGGCCATGACCTGTGAGAATGCCTGCTTCTGCGTTTCAGACGGCTCAAACGCACGCAAGTGTAGGTAACTGACGTTCAATTGCGCGAGTCGCTTCGCGATGTCTTCAATATGGTGCTCGTTGATTGTGGGCACGAGTTGAACGTTCGCGCGAACGGTGATACCGCGGGCGACCGCTGCCGCAATTCCCGACAGTTGCCGTTCGAGATAGAACTCCGCCGCATCTTCGCCCGCCAGAAATCCATTGGGTGCTTGCACCCAGTCTACGAGCCGGGCCACGATGGTGGGATCCACTGCGTTGACAGTGACGGTACAGAGCGACACCCCGAGTTCAGCCAATGCTTCGGCGTGCTCAACCAAGGCGACGCCATTGGTCGAGATGAAGAAGGGAAGGTCTGGGAACTGCGCTCGGAGCAACCGTAGGGTCAGAAGCGTTTCTTCAGGGTTGGCCAGCGGATCCCCCGGCCCAGAGATCCCCGCGCACATGATGCGCGGTTCACAGCGGATAGCTTCCTGCGCGAAGGCAACCGCCTGCTGAGGCGTCAAGAGTGTCGAGGTCCTGCCTTTGGGACTATTGTTCGAGCAATCACCAGTGCGGTCGCAGTCGCCGCATTGGATGTTGCAGCGCGGGGCGACCGGCAGGTGCAGCGCAGCCTGCTCACCTTGGCCCTGTTGAATGCAGGGAAATTTGGACAGGTTTGGCGCTCGTACCCCTCCCGTTGAATCGGTCACGACGGGGAGATGACTGATACTTGGCATTTCCGTCTACATTACAGCCGAAGTTCGATGTCCTCGCTGTAACAGAACGGTGTCGTGCGGTGCGCTTCTGCCCGTAACCGTCGAATCAATCCGGAAACAATGAGCGACCTAGGACGCGCGTTCGGTGACCAGAGCTACTGTACTTTCCCACTTATGGCCAGATGCAAGCGCATCGGCGCCATCTTCGATTCTGCAAAGCCATGCCGAGCATAGAACCTTCTTGCCGGCGCATTCGAGCGATCGGTTAAGAGGGTGATGCGCAAGAGGTTCCTGCGTTTGGCCTCGGCGATTGCAGCAGCAAACAGTTGTGAACCCACACCGTGCCCGCGCCATTCCGATCTTACGACCATGTCCTCAAGCCAGCACACCGCGCCCCCTTCCGCAGTGCTGATGGTGAACAGCAGACTGACCATTGCAACGATCCGACCATCGACTTTCGCTACCAGAATGGTGCCCAAACTCGGTGAATCGAGCAGCAGCGCTAGCGCTCGGTGTTGCTTCTGCAGATTTGGAACGAAGTCCTCTTCCTGTTCGAACAGGGTATAAAGCAGCTCGACGAGCTCCTCGATGTCTTTAGGTGTGGCGATGTCTACCGTGCACATGCGATCGGCGTATTAGTATGTAGAGCTCGAAACGTCTACAAATCAAGATAAGTCAAGTCAGTAAGGTAGGACCTCTGGGGCTCTTGTGCCGCACCACTGGCTAGCAAAATCATGCCCGTTACTGAGTTACGTTGTAGGAGATCTCCCGTAAGTCGAACTCCCCATAGGTGAACTCGCCTGACGTGGCCGCGTAGCGCGCGTCGCCGTGGGACGCAAGCCGGACCGCACCATACGCTCGATATCCCGTGAGCGGCGTCGACCAGCGTTGGGGCACCAACGTTCGTCCGTCCGGCGCAAGCCCAGGGCGATCGTCGGAAGTGAAGTTCACGAGCGCGCCTGAACTGTCAAAATTGAGTACGGCGCGGATCGTGTGTCCGGAGTTGGTAAACGTGCCTTGGACGGTCTTGTCGTCGATTGATTTCCAGGTGATATCCGGACTGAGCAAGGTGGCCGGAGCCATCACACACATGTCGTTGAATATGGTGACGGTTTCGGCGGTCGTGAAGTCGAAGCCGCTGGCGTCGACCATCGGATAGAGCGACAGCACCTTGACCCGCATTCGCGCCTCGGTATCGATGTAAGAATGGAACACGTCAACAGGGAGCCCTTTCATCTTCGCGTCCATCATGAACAGGCGCGTCGGACGGTCGGCGAAGCTGAGCTGCTCGGCGGTGAACTCCATCCACGGCGCACTCGCCGCACTCCGAATCCGACCGACGAAACGGATCCGATAGTTTTGCACCTGCGGCTGACCAACAACGCCAGCGAAGCGCAGGTAGCGCTGGACCGGCGCCGGGAGCGGCACGAGATCAGCCTCGGTAACGATCGGCATCGGCGCTGCCCGCTTTAGGCCACGACGGACCTCTGCTTCGTACGAGGCGTGGAGCCCAAACGGGCCGCGGGAAAACGCGCCGTGCACGACCGCCAGTAACACAATGACATTCAGAAGGGTCCCGAACTTCGCGTCACTCCACGACCCGACGATCACGACTTGAGAAATGATGACGCCGCAGGCACCAACGAGCCAGAAAAGGCGTGGCGCGACGAAGAGCGTCGCAACCGCCACGAGGAGGGCGAGCGCCGCTGCGAGCCAGGCGACGCCGAGCGGCTTCGAGATCGGGATCGCGAGCTGGGGAAGTTCGGCAATACCGAACGCTTTGAGCAAGCCCATCACGTGGATGAGGGCATGGAGGGTGAGCAGAACGGCGAATGCAATCCGCATGAACCTACGTGGCAGATTGTGGCTGTGACTCAAGCCCAGCCCTGTCGGGGCTTCCCCAAACCGATCAAAAGGACCTGCGGAAGCGCACCGCCTTGCTCGCCCGCATGGTCGAAATGGTTGGTTCCACCAAGCATAGCGAGGCTTACGCGAGCGACGAGACGCGCACGAGCTCCCTGTGCCCAGACAAGACTCGAACTTGTGACGTCAGGTTAGGGCCCCCACCCCTAGCGGTCGCACAGCTCCGGTCAACAGGCCTGCTGTCCCCGCGTACCATGAGCAACTATCGGTACGGGAGGGCAATAGCCTCACCGTACCATGAGTAACTATTGCGACGAGCAGCTGCAACCCGGACGTACCATCAGTAACCATACAGAGGAACAGGCTCAAGCCTCCGCGTACCATCAGGAACTGTTGGTACGGGAAGGGTTGAAGCCAGACGTACCAATAGTTACTATTGGTACGTGGACGGTCAATGCTTCGCGTACCGATAGTAACTATCGGTACGGGGCAGGTCACGAAGCGGAAAGGCGGCAAAATGGTTAGGAAGCACTATGCGCGGACCAAAGCTCGGGCTCGATACAAACACCATCGGCCCAAAACTCCCGCACCCAAGAACGGGTGGCTCTTGTCCGAGTTGGCGCAGCTGACCGAACTCACGGAAACGACGGTTCGCTACTACGTCCAGCAGCGGCTCATTCGTCCGATTGAACGCCGCGGCACTGCAACCCGCTATGAGCGGCGAGAGTTGTTGCGGCTTCTGGGGCTGACGCGTTTGAAGTACGAAGGCAAATCGACCCTAGCGGAGAAGAAGCGGAAGCTCGAAGCGATGGGCGATGAGAAAATGGAAGCGTGGCTTCGCTCTGGGCCGCTACCGCTACCGCTTGCCGCCGCAAATGCCTTGGGATTCGACGCTGCAACGACGAACGAGACTTCGGCTGCGACGCCGGGTCCACTGGATCACAAAATGGCCAGTATCGAACAGTGGCAGCGCATCGCGTTGCTTCCTGGGTTGGAACTCATGCTGCGCTCGGATGCCAGGGCACCGGCGCGCCTTGCGGCTCAGCGAATCATCGACGAATACGTCGTCGTGCCGCTGCGGATCACCTAGCCAGGCGGCCAGAGTTCCTTGGCTTTGCGGGCCGTTCTTGGCTTTGGCGTCGTGCAAACGTCACGACTCGACGTCGTCTGCTTCAGGGATCTGGGCCGCTGCAAGAGTTGGAAGGCTCTCGATCTCGAAGCGTTTCTGCGTGGAGCGAGCAGACAACATGAGAGAGACGAGCGCTCTCACGTGTTATGCTCACAAGGATGCGGCCCTCGTCGCTGCGGTGGCAAGAAGCGATTTTCGCTACATGTTGACATACTATTCCGGCGCTCCTGGCGCGACACCAATTGAGCAATCCGACGCGAACGAATTCGCGCAGCGTGGATTGGACACCTATCGCCGGGTTTCGACAATCGGACCGAATGGCGTCTACTTGGATAAGCCGGAAGGCCCTTCCACGATCCAGAACTATGGGGGCGCACAGACAGTCTTCTTTAGAATGAACATGAATGTACCCGACAATCCAGGCAATATCACTGCAGCCGTTTTTCACTACGCAGTGATTGGTGATACCTCCGCACATCACTTCGATGTTGTCACAGCGCCACCTATGTCGGATCGCGCAAAGGCCGACTTCGAGCAAGCACTTCAAACTGCGCACTTGGTCATTCCCAATTCACGATCGACTAGCGGCGGGTTGCCACCTTGGCTCCGCGCCTCCTTGCAGCCTTTGGTGAGCAGCGGGCGCGGTTTCCCGACGCAGCGTCACTTCAGAAGTACGTCGGCGTCGCACCGGTCACCGAACGCAGCAGAATCAAGCGCTGGGTCCATTGGCGCTATCCATGCTCGACGTTTTTGCGCCAGACCTTCGTCTAGTGGGTCGGCCAGACCATCACGCGGTCGTTTTGGGCCAAAGCATTCTACGAGGCCAATCGAGCCCGCGGTGGGTCCTACCAAGCCGCATTGCGAGTCCTAGCATTCAAGTGGATTCGCATCCTGTATCGGTGCTGGGTGGCTCGGATCCACTATGACGAGTCGAAGTATCTGATGGCCCTGCAGAAACGTCACGCTCCGCTACTCAAGCACGCCGCCGAGGCAGCGTCGTAGCGATCCACTTTTTTCTCGCCGCCGGTCTCAGAGCGTGAGTTAGCCACCGCCCTTACCCGGGGAGATAGTAGGCACGACCTGTCGACGATTGCGACGATAGATTCGGAAGTCGCTGTCTAGCGTGAGGACAACGCTCTGCTGATCGAGTTCAGTCATTCTGACCAAGCAAGCGTCAGCTAGCGACATGGGCACATCGCTGAACTTCTTCATCAAGACCCGAAGCGAATCAATCTCGGATGCTACGCGAAAATCACTTCTGACGATACCTCGCGAAACGAGCTCCAGAACGGCGTCCTGACCACCGCTGACATCTTGGAGCAAGAAACAGGCTTCGGAGAGGACGGGATCGCAAGTGAAGATGGGCGGTTCGATGGTGTCCAGAATGCTCGACGCCCAGGCATGAAGACGCTCGCGCCGATTGAGTAGCGCAACCAACGGTCCGGTATCGATGATCACCGAAGTCACTTACCGTATCCCGACATGTGCTTGCGATTCGATGTCAGGTCGGATGGCCCTTCGACAGAACCAACCAGCTCGCCCGCAAGGGCAGTCACGGAACGACGCTTGCCTTTCGCGAGAGACTCAAGAGCCTCACGCACGAGTGCGGAACGACTTGACCGTCGAGTTCGCGCGAGTTCATTCAGCGCGTCGTCAAGGTCTCCTGGGAGTTTGAAGGATACGGTGCGCATCGGTGCGGCCATAGTATTACCTCAGCTACAGGATGGTATTACCTGAACGCCGTTCGGTCAAATGCGATGAGTGCAGTCTCGGAGGACTCTATCCGATTTGCGAGCAATTCGACGGATTGGCCTCGGAGTCAGTGACCTCTACGTGGTGTGGCGACGACGGGGCGACGAAGACACCTGGCCGCCCAAGTCAATGCCAGAGCCACGAAGCAGTACCAAGTCGATGCCAGTTGAGGCGTGCAGTTCGCATTGCTTGGACGGTTGCAGAGACGCGAAGGAACGTGACAGTCCTGCCGCTCGCTTCCGGTCATCGCGTCAGGCCATCATCGCGAGTGGCCAACCTCGAATTCTCCCGACCAGTATAGGTCCGTATCATCCCGTTCCGCCAGCGCCTTGAACGCGTGCCGAACCTGGTTCTCCCGCAGAGATCCTGTCGCTTCCCGATGGTACCATATTCCGTATGAAGCGACTGGTGGAAGTCCATATTGTCTCGTCGAGAGTGTGCGGTTGCTCTAGTCGAGCGGACTGCGAAGTACCATCGGTCCGCGGTTGGGGACGCGGGGGCATCGTCGACGGCTTCGTACCTCCTACACCGGGCCTATAGGTGTACGGTCACCAGCCCAAGTTGCCGCCGCTGGCTAAGCCGATTGAAAGTTGGCATTCTTGTCTCCACATCAACGCAGGGGGCTACGCGTTCTTCGGGAATCGCGCTATTGATTCCGTATGTCCCAACCGTCCCAACTCGCGCGCATGTGGCGCCTCAACGCTGCCCTCTGCGGAGCCTCAGCCGTGGCGCTGGGCGCCTTTGGCAGTCATGGGTTGCGCCATCTTGTCACTGTGGAGTTGCTGCAGACTTGGCGAACTGGCGTCGAGTATCAATTCCTCCACGCGCTAGCGCTGCTAGTCTTGGCCCTGCACCCCGAGAGCAAGCAGTTCCATTGGCCCATGGGGTTGTGGTCCGCAGGCGTATTGCTCTTCTCAGGTTCGCTGTATGCGCTCGTTCTCACTGAACAGCGCGGCTTCGCCTACCTGACCCCTATCGGAGGTGTTGCACTCATCGCGGGCTGGCTGGTTTTGGCTTGGGTCACGGGGTCACGTCGAGGTACGGACGCTCGCTAGAACTACTTCGATTGCTCGCGGCAGATCTCGCTCTGCCCATTGGGGCATGACACGCGGACGTGAAAGTGGTCGTCGTGGGGCTCGCAATCCTCAGGCTGCTTGAGCAGTGCCGATACTTCAGTAACGTACTGCTTGAACGCCGCCTGCTTCGATGCGTACGTGAGCAGGCGCTGGCGCAGCGGGCGTGAGATGAAGATGTGACTGAGGCCAGCGCGCTGATCGCGGACCCACGATTGAACCAAGAGCCAGTTGCGCCAATCGTCGAAGACAAGGCCGCTGCCGTCTAGAGCTCTGCCATTCGCGCCAAACTTGACGTAGTGGTCGAGGGTGGTGCGCTTGCCATTCTCGTCGAGGGCGTAAAACACGACGTCTGCGTCGCGCCCACTCTGATGCGAATGATGGCCCGCGAGCGGTCCGCCATTCGCGTCGGAGACGTCGCCAACCACCAGTACCGAGCCCGATGCCACGCGCTGGAGCTCTTTGGCACTACGTTCCAGCATCAAGATCAGAGCCGGGTGCCCATAGCTCTTCTCTTGGCTCCCCGGCTTGATTTTGACATACCTGCTCGGCTTGAGGCGTTTGGCCCGTTGCTGCCAACCCTCGTTGGGATAGCCGACGCTGAGCGACATCATCGAGTAGGGCGCGCTCCGGAATTTGCCTGGCAGCTCTGAAGTCGAGCCAGCCACCGCTAGACCAGATAGAAACGGCGCGGCGACGACCGATGCGACCAGCTTGAGGGCAAGACGTTTCGTCAAAGCGTGCGGAGCGTAGCACTTGTTGAAGAAGCGCCATTTCAGCCCCCAGTCCGAGCCGCTGGCAGCGCAGGATGGCCCAGCAAGTCTTGGCTTAGCAACTGCACACCAAAGCAAGCGGGGAGGCCGAACAGCGTCGCGGCATGCATGTCACGCCGAGCAGAAGCGTCACCTTCTGGAACGAGTGAGAGTGGTGGGCCAGGTAGATGCCGAAGGCCTAGACCGGGCGGTGTTCTGATGCCTCGCAAATCTGCTCGAAATGATGGCGTTTGTGGGAAATCGGGCCATTAGGGTGCCAAGGTGCCGCGCCCGAGTTCCAAGGCGTTGCGAGCTTCTTTGGAAACCTTTTCGGGTGTTCGCTGCTTCGCGTCATGCACTGGGTGACCAAATACCTAGTGTAGATTCTCACCTCTTGAGTGTGAATACGCTCGACCGTGCAATTGAATTCTGCATAATTCATATCTTCATCTGGGATGGGTGCTATTTATGACCAAGTTTGAGTGTACCAAGAATTGCAGTTTGCTTGCGGTAGGGGTGCTGTTGCTCTCGGCCTGTTCGGCCGAGGTAGGCCTCGCGGAAGACGTTATGGTTGCGACGCAGGCCCTCGAAGCCTGCACTGCCAACACCGGTAAGTGGCAGCACTTGGCGAACTTGTCCGTTGCCACAGCACATGAAATGGGCGAGCTGAATTCGAGTAGACAGTTCGCCGTCGTTACCTCGGGTGGTAAGGAGAAGGTCGTGTTGTCAAGTTATGGAGCAGCGGTGTGTGCGGCTCGGGGTGGTTGCCCAATGGTTCAAGGGTATCTCGATCTTCAAGACCTTACGAACGACGAGGACTTGCCCGAAGAGCTCTTCAACACGAGTGATTACCGGAGCACGATGGTTGGTGGCTACAAGCGCCAAGTGATACAGCTTGACCAATTGCTGGCAAATGCTCGATGGGGTGACATGCCCGAGGACCATTCCGTTTCGTTGATTGGGAGAGACGGCACGAGCGCCTGCGGGACTCCCACCTTCGCGTTTTTCGCCCGTCGCGACCTTCATCTCCAGTTCTCGGCGACAGGTCCGATCTCTGGTCTGAACTGTACCCAAATCACCGAACCTTACGACCCGCACGGCTGGAACAACAGCTACCTCTGCAGTGAACGACCGCTAGGTCTCAAGTGGTCCAGTTCGGGCGTGATTGAGGGGATGACTTGTGTCAATGTCGCGGAACCAACCGAGAACGTTTGGAGCGACAACTACCTGTGTACGCCTGAAGATTGGGGTTTAACCTTTAGCAACGACGGTATACCCGCGGACAAGGACTGCGTGGCATTGGCGCAACCGTCCGAGCCGAATGGCTGGCAAGATAACCACTTGTGTTGGGACCCGAGCGCCAAACTCAACCACGCGAGCTCGCTCTGTCAGGAGTTCTTCCTCTTCGGCGGCACAGCAGCCTGCGATGGCGACAACCCCTACACTGACTTCTCGGCGTCAGACCTCGACTCCAGTTTCAAGATCGATCCAACCGATTACACGCCGGGAAGTCCCCCTCCCACCAACCCAGGTGCATGCGTCGTGTCCTTGCCACTGGTCAGCACGGATCCAGACGTGGAAGGGGATTGTTGTTACCAAGGCGGGCGGTACGGGTACCTCGTCATGTACACGACCATTGCCAACACCTACTATTGCCGGACGGGCTAGCGGCGCGGTTCCATCGAACCTATTGCGTGCGGGTCCGGACAGGGGCATGGTGGTGTAGGAGAATCGACCAATGAGCCTAACCGTCTACTATGCCCCGATGTCCAGTGCGACGCGTATTCTCTGGGCACTTGAGGAGCTCGGACTTCCCTACGACAAGGTCAAGGTCGACTTGGCGAAGGGCGAGCAGAAGACTCCCGAATACCTCGCCTTGAATCCGAATGGCAAGGTGCCGCTGCTCGTGGCAGACGGAACGCCGATCTTCGAATCTATCGCCATTTTAGCCTACCTTGGGGAGACCTACGGTGTCGAAAAGGGCTTGTTCGCGCCGCCCGGGCTCGCGCGCGCGCACGCCTGGCAATGGATGGTATGGGCGGGTGTGACGCTTGGGGACGCGGCAAGCCGTTTGATGCGCAATACGCATGAGCGCTATCCCGCTGAACAGCGCAACGCCGTTGCCGCAGAGGCGGCTCGGGGCGAACTGCGCCACCTCATCGGCATTCTCAACACGACGCTCGCAGCCTCTGCCTATTTGGTTGGCGGCAACTTTTCGTTCGCTGACATTCCTGCGTACGGATACTGCAGTCTTGCCGAACGGTTCGGTGCTGCCAAGTTGGAAGAGTTCCCCCAGGTGTTTGATTGGGTCGAGCGATGCAAAGGCCGCGCTGCACTCACGCGTGCGCAAGCGATCTAGCTTGCCAGGGGAATGACATACGTCGTGACCGAGTAGGGTGCGCTGCTCGCGGTGAAGCTCCAATTCTGCACGGCGATCGACGGCAGGTGTACGAGATCCTCGGTCGCTGATGTTCGATAAGCCTGCACGCTCGACCCGACCGACGGTAACTCGGTAAGATCAAAAGTATAGTTCTTGGAGGTCGATTGGTCACTGTTGAGAACCACCACTGCCAAAGTAGTGCCGTCGCCGGATAGCGCGGCCACCATGCTGGTACTGTCGATATCCACGAAGGTTGCCCCGGGGCGGATGAAGCGACTGAATGCGGCGTGCATGTAGAAGCGCTTGACTGGAGCAGCGGTCTGTTGGGTAGCGTTGATGCTAAAGCTGCTCCAGTTGGCGCTAGTGTCGTAGGTTTGCCAATCGATCCAAGCTTCTGGCTTGAGGACACGCAAATCGGTGATGATCCTTTCGGCCATGAATATCGCTGCAGCGGTGTTGCTGGCGAGCGTGACGCTGAGCGGTCCTGATTCCGATTGCCACAGGCGCTTGCCCTTGGTCGTGGCGAGCGTCCGGAGTTCAGCCCGTCGCGTGCCCGCGTAGGAATGGACGTTCATTTGTGCCACGTAGCTGAGCGTCGTTGCGTCGTACCCACCGATGATACTGTAGGCGTCGTCCATGCTGTTCTCGTCCGACGCGCTCACGTGGGTTTCTGTCAGCCCCTTCGTGGCCAACTGAGCACCCACGGACTTGATGAGCTGCTGCTGGCTGCTCGCGCCGAAGTGGCACCCCTCCTGACTGCCGCCGGACTTCCACCAGTTCGCATTAGGCTCGTTCATCGGCTCGAGCGTCCGGAACGTGATGCCCAATTCGTCACGGTAGTGCTTGACGACATCCGTCAGATAGCCAGCGAACAGCTCGTACGCGTCATCCTTGAGGTTATTGGAACCATCGCTGCTGCCGGAAGCACAGCCACTCTTGGTCATCCAATAGGGCGGCGAATTCGAGAACGCTTCCACGATCACGTTCTGACCGGTTGCCACGATCCGCTTCAGCACTGACGTTTGTCGGACATCGGCGCTCCAATCCCACGTGCCTTGCGTTGGCTGGAAACCGGGCATGTCTCGGTACTCGGTCATGTGGGAGTGGGCAGGGTTCTCCCCACCTCCGATGTTGTACCGGAATATGTTGTAGCCGAGGCCGGTAGTTGGATTGACGAGCAGCTCAACGAATTGGCTCATCTTATCAGTCGACCAACCCCCGATTCGGTTCGCCCACCAACACATGCTCGTTCCCCAGCCTTCAAACTTCGGATATTTCACCGAAAGATTGGGCGTTACCAAGGTGGCGCCGCCAGCGGCAGTAACGTTAGGCTTGCCACCAATCGACACACCGCCAGTAGTATTGCCACCCGTTGCTTTACCGCCCGCGGCGCTACTGCCAGTGGAGTTGCCACCCGTCGCACTGCCTCCCGATGTAAGGCCACCCGTGGCGCCGCCAGCAGTGGAATTCCCACCCGTTGCTTTACCACCCGCGGTGGTCCCGCCGGTGGACTTGCCGCCAGTCACATTGCCGCCTGTCGTCGTGGCGCCAACACCGCCGCGACTGGGCGTGCCTGCCGAGCCTGCTCCGCCCATGATGTTCGCGCCGCCATTGGGTTCAGTTGCGGTGCCGCCTGCGCCCAATGACGCGCCACCCTGCGCGTTGCCGGTGCTTCCTCCCAACGTCCAGGTGCCGCCTGCGCCGGGGTCCATTGCGCCCCCGAGGCTCGAACCGCCCGTTGCCGCGTTCCCACCTCTGGTTTCGGAGGCGGTGCCGCCCGTGCCAGTCACGACGTCGGGGTTAGCGTCATTGCACGCCGACAACGCGCTCGCAATCAGCAATACCGAGAGGCTCTTTCTCGATGGCGAACAGCAATTGGGTCTTGTCTTCATCGGAGTTACTCAAGGGGAGATTCGGCAGAGTTCGTCTCAATGTCGCGCTATCCAAAAAGACCGCCTGCCAACGCATGGGGCAGGCGCTGTCGAGCGAACCCATGACACTAAGCTGAGCCCCCGACGGGAGGCTCCGAGCCGCTGCTCCGCCAGGCTTCAACTGCCGGGGCAGGTAGAGAACTCACTATCGTACATACTAGCCAGTATCGCACCAAGGCAGGAACCAATCACAACTCAGGCGCGAAAGGTAGTGAGCCCGGTGCGAGCACACCCAAAGTACGCGGTGGGTGGCGAGCCCCAACGAAATGCGACAGCGACTGCACAGTCGGGGCAGAAAATTCCTTGTCTTCTTGGTGCCCCGTTCTTGTGCTCGAGCCTCTCGTTTCCGAACAGGGGGGTCAAGTTTCTGCCAAGTGCGTGCCGAAATTTGAGCGCAGATTCTGATCTACGGTTCCTGCCGCAGCGGCCACTCTAGGACCTTTCGTGCATCGGTGGCTCGGTCGATGAGTTCCAACCTTGTAGCGCGGTCGCTATCGGGAATCATGATGATGGTATCGAATCGGCCTGCCGCTTCGAAATTGGGGTCATGCGCGCTGGTCTTGGCGGGATCCGCGGCCAACAGGGGGAAATCGAAGCGCACGCGATCGATGAGTTCGCAACCGATCCAAAGCTCTGCTGCAAAGCGACCCATGACACGCTTGGTCGTCTCTGACTTGCGCAATGGCTGGGCAGTGGCATGGGCGAGCTCGAGCTTTCCTTTGTCAAAGCGTAACGCGAGCTTGAGCCAACGATCCGTACTGGTTGGTGCCGGATCCGGTAGGCTTGAACATTTTTGAGGCTTAGGCTCTGCTGATTCGGGCGCGCTGGCGGACTCTGAATCGGCTGTTCCCTTGCCAGCGAACCCAGCCTTGGCGGCCGTCTTCTTGGGAGTCGTTGATGTGTGCGGAGCCCCGGCTATGCCCTGCGGCGCCGCGCTGCTCACTGTCGGTGCATAGAGCGTGAATGCGCGAGTATTCGGATCGAGACGAGCGGAAGAGCAGCCAAGCATGGTCGTAAGCAGCATTCCCAAGTAGCTGTGCAATGAAGTCATGGGCACATCCCTTCGAAATCCCGCTTTATCCCACCCAACTTGAGCCAAAACTCCCGAAAATCGTCCGGCGCGGGGCATTCCGGCTTCCAGAGGCTTCCATCGGGTAGCGGAACGGCCGTGGCAACGGCATGCAAATAGATCCGATCGAGCACCTGTACGCGCCCGTCGGCGTCGATGAATCGGATGGGCCCACCGTAACGACGGTCACCGACGATGGGGGTAAAAGCGCGGTTGCTATGGATGCGCAACTGATGTCGATGGCCCGTTTCGGGTCGGAGCAATATCAGGCACATTGCTGCGCCGGGGCCCCATGTCCCAAGCGAAGTGTTTGCGGCTAGGGCCAGCCGCGCCAGGCACTCGAAATGGGTGATGGCGTTGCGCGATTTGGCGTGACGAAGTTCCTCAACGGAGCCCTGCCAAGTGCCTTTCTCAGGGACATTCCCAGCGGCAATAGCCAGATAGCTGCGGTGCCCACCTCGGTCCATCGTCATGGCCAGATGTCGGCGGCTCTCCGTGTCCGTGGCGGCGAGAACGAGGCCACTGACGCCCACGTCCAGTCGGGTCGAAATGTGGACTTCCGGGCTGCGCAGATGCTTGCTAAGCTGCTCGCGCAAGGATGTCACTGAGCCAGTTCGGTCTGGCTCCGACGACCAAGCGGCGGGCTTGTTCGCTGCCACGATGCCGTCGCGGCGAGCAAGCACCAACTGCTTCAGGGAGCCGCCATCCTGGGTGGTCTTGCGTTGTGCATTCCAGGTGACAACTTGTCCGGCAAGAAGCGTTTCGCCCTCCGCTTGGACGCGTCGACGCTCGACAAAGAGCCGACCATCAATAATAGCCGTTTCGTCCTCTGGTGCGAGCATCGCCAGCGCTTCTCGCGCCAGACAGGCTTGTTCGAGCAGCAACGTGCGACGTCGCGTCGTCATGACGAATGCTCGTGATGGATCTGGCTGCGGGATTGCATGCCTAAGACGCAACCTGGGGATCTGCGCCAGCCAGCGCTGACTTCGACGCCACGGGTCGTGAATACAGACTTAATAGTGCGTTGCGTGCGTCTTGCGCATCCGCCAGGATCTCGCTTGCGCGCAGAGTTACATACCTGCTGAAGGTATCGCGTTCTTCTGCGGTATAGTGCTCTTTGAACTCGTCTTTGCCACCAAGCAAGTCGTGGGCGAGGTAGTTCGTCGACCAAATCTCGTACCCGGCAGCGATCTCCTGATCCACCTTTTGGGCGAGCGCGGCAATCATATCGGCGCGGTTGGCTCCACGCGATCGGCCCTCGGCATTGTCCACGAGGATAGGCGGGCGAACCGTCAGGCAAATGCGACCCTTGGGTTGCACCAAACCACGCATGATGTTGGCTGCATCGCGTCGAGCTCGGTTAGAAGACGAGTTCTTGGTCTCGGCACCGATCAGCGAAGCTGCCTTGAAAGCGTCACAGGGCTCAATCTCGTAGGATACCGCCACTGGGGTCACGTGCAGGATGTCGTTGGAATCAATCGGGGCACGTTCATAGGCCAAGAGCAACATGCGCAAGAGGCCTGGTTCCGTCTTGTCCGCACCGTCCTTGGTTCGGCCCGGACGTTGCGCCATCCAAACCGGTTCGCCGCGCCCAATTGCATCGCGCACGAAGTCGGAGACTTGTCGGGAGTGCTCGTAGAGCTGCTTGCCGGTCAGCGCACGTTGAATGACGAATGCCCGGCAGACGCGGTAGAAAGGCACCATCCAGTCCGTTTGCAGCAGATTGTCGCCAATGGCAACGTGAGGGATGGGCTTGTCGTGGCCGATGAGCACGTCATTCAACAGTGCCGTATCGAGCACGATGTCGCGGTGATTGGAGATGTAGAGGCAAGCAGGTTGTTGGCGCAGGTTTGCATGCGGCCGATACTCGACGCTCCGAGACGTTGCCGCCATCAGACGATCCAGAATCTGTTTGCCAAGCGTCGCCTGGAAATCTTGTTCCGTGAGCACGCCGTCAGCTGCGTGTAGGACGCTCGCTGCGTCCGAGCCGGAAAATGCTCTGACCAGGCGACGAAATCGCGGTTCGGCGGTCAACGTCCGGATGGCCTGCGGGACCGTCATGTCGATCGACAAGGAGGAATCGCCACTGGCGGGGGACGTAGCCATGCGAACCGACGCGATGCCGTCTTGGGCAGCTCGATCCGGAGCAGAAGAATCGGAATTGGCAGGCATGACAAATGACCGCGCGGTGGATGGCGCTGGAGTGACGCTAGGCCATCGGCCGAAAGCGCCTGTCTCCAATATCCTCGACATAGTGCCCCGTCCAGGGAAAGCTGAATGCTTCGTGTGGGATGGTGACACGATTCCAGCGAATCACTGGGGCCTTCGGCCCGGCCGCCTTGCGCCTAATCACGCCACCAGTTTCGTCTTTTCTGGCTTCGAGCCAACCCGAATTCGCCTTTTGCGAATTCCCAGGTCATCAATTCGTCAGAGTTGAGGCACTAACCGGCCACTGCAGGGATGCCGGCTACTGCTGCGCCCTGAACTGGTTTGATGATCGAGCGGAATCGAGCCTCGAGGCGGCCGAGCGCCGCGAGGAATTCGCTTCCGTTGGCGATCCAACCTTCCGCCGCGAGCTCACGCAAATGGGCAAGTCCGCCTTCCAGGCCCTGCTTGTACCGTTCCACCCACTTGAGCCGCACGCTCGTCGTCGGCCCCTCACGGCGCTCCCGCTCAAGGTAGTCGACGTAGATTTCGAATTCATTCAGAAAGAAGTGCGGCCGTTGCGAGTCCGCTGGCAACACGTTGTTTCGCCCGTAGACGTGCCCCACCATCTCGTCGAACGAAACCACGCGATTGAAATACACCGCATTGGGGCCTGGGCAGATCAGCGGAGTGGCTTCGGGATCGATCCCGAGGCGTATTTGCGCCGAACCAGCCAAATCGCCGCACAGGCAAGACTTGTGTTCGGCGTATTCTACGCGCTTGGTTCGCAACTCGACCGGAGCGTCCTTGACGTTGTCCTTCAAGGCAATGTGGTAGCGACGCGATGCCGTGCAGATTGGGTATTCCGAAAACTCGGTGTCGTAGGCCAAGATCCCGCGTGGGCAGCTGCTGCCGCTCTTGCCTGACGCATTGCGGTCGCGTCGGGCCTGCTCGCCCTTCGAGGTCATCAGGTTCCAGAAGGGCACGCCCAAAGGAGAACTCTTGCTCAGCTGAATCTCGTTGCGCGTCGCGACCAGGAGCTTATTTACCGTATAGTCGTCAACGGCAATGACCTCGGGGCAAAACAGGAATGCCGAGCCCCAACCAACCGAATCGACCTCGTAGCGTTCACGCAGCAATTGCTGTTCGGCAGCCGTTCCGACGCCACCTTGTACGGTGATGCGGATCGGCGGCGGTGCGGCAGGTACCGGGCGACCGAGAGCGCGTAACGCTGCGGCGAACAGGTCGTAGAGTCTCTGCTGCAGGCTAGTCCGATTCTTGCGGAACTCATCCAGAATCGGACCCATCAATAGGCCTTCGGTAGGGAAGGCATGCCCGCCACAATTTAGACCGGACTCGACGCGGTACTCGCTCACCCAGAGGCCCTTCTTGGCCAACATGGCGCCCTGGATGTCGGCGGAGCGAAAGTCGCTTACCTTCAGGCAGAGCCGCTTGTCGAACACGCCGTCTTCGTTGGGATAGAAGTTGTCGAGGGTTGCGGCGCAGGCAAACAATCGTTGATTCATGCCCGCCGAAAAGACGACAGATGAGCGCAACTTGCTCATGGCAAAACCACGCAATGATGCAAGGGCATCACTCTGGTTCGGTGGTTTTGGTACTCCCGCCAGCGTAAACGCGCTGTCGAGCTTGGTCATGATGTTGGCCTCGATCTGACCCGGGACTACCTTGGCACGCAGTTCCGACTCGGTGCGGGCACGCTCGACGGGATCGGTCATGCTCGAGAGACTGCGCCACTTGGCCTTGGTTCTCGTCTCGGGCAAGAGCTCGAAGTAGCGCTGGATTGGTGAGCCAGGTTCAAAGGGAGAGGCGCGGAGGATATCGAATCGTCGCGTGACCTCATCGGCAACTAAGTCGAGATAGGCTTGAGTGCGGCGTGCGCGAGCGTCTTCCTCTTTGGGGCCAATCGGCGTGTACTCGACGCCGAATAACTTGCTCAGAGCTTTGCGTTGCTGTTCGAGCAACGTATCGTCCGCCAGCGCGATGACCGACGACACGCCGAGTGGCGCAACCTCGAGCGGAGTCGTGTTCGTGAAGCCAGTTCCCATGACGGGAATGTGGAACCAGTGCTCGCTTTGTTGCGACGGCGTGAGGCGTGCCATGTGCGGGGTTCTATCTCGAAAACCCAGCGCGGGCTCGGGTTGAAACCCCGTAAATTTCACGTCTGGCTTGGGCAACCAGGTAGAACCCCCCTGCGTCATCAACGAGAAATGGAACGCACCGGCTGACCGCATCGGCGCTTTGTGAGGATTTTTCGCTTCGCTAGTGGCTTCGGATCGCCGTGACGCGATGTGTCACAGCGGGCTTCTGTCTGCTGGCGTCATGAGGGGAATGTCCCTGTCAGCAAATCGGTATCCAAGCGTTTCGCGAAGTCTCTGCGGAGGTTCTACCACTCGTCTGGGCGGCATTGGCGGGAGCGCTACCGCTCGCTGGACAACTCCGTGGCGCGGTGAATGAGCGCGACCAATGCCGGATCGCTTTCGAGCTGATCGCGCAGAGCTACTCGCATAAAATCGATTTGGTTATGATTCAGCGTCTTCACGAACGGTAAAATGGCATCTTCGACGCGCAGATCCAGATAGGCATCGCGCGTGATTTCGCCGCGCTCCAATCGAGCGAGCAAGCCTTGGGTGTCCCGCGCCTCTTGCGACGATGCGTCCGCGTCACTCATCGTCTGAGTTGCCGTTTCCGAGTTGGCATGACCACCGTTCGGATGCAGAGGCCGACCAAAGCCGTAATGTGCCATAGGACCTGATCTTTCTATCGCAATCCAGGGAGGTAGCTCGTGCTTTCGCGTTCAGCGGTCACAAGAGGGTCACCTCCTATGGACCCTATCGGCCGCTAATGTGGCTGATTGCTTGAAAAATCTAGGGCGAGCTAGAATTGCATTCGGGCCTGTAGCCGGAGCTGTCCTTGGTAGTAGCCAGCGTCGAAACTCAGTTTGGCATCTTGAGGAAAGACGTCATTGCGCAACAGGTACTCACTGGGTGACAAGAGGCCCGCGACGGCCATGATGGCGCCCGTCGTTTGCAGCAGACCGTCGACGGTGAGCAACGCGACGACTCGTGCTTCCTTGATCGCAGATTTGCGGCACTGGTCCTCGACGGAATTGAGGTTGGTCCCGGTGCCACCCGTGGTGGGTTGGCCCAGGACGGTGCAATCAATGGTTCGCCCGCCCATGGCGATGAATGGGCCAACGATGGGAAGCGCGAGCCAACCCGATTCTTTCGTGAAACCCGAGGCGGCTGCGGCGATCAGTCCCGTGAGGTAAGGAGCTGCCCAGATCGCCAATCCACCGTAGACCAAGCCGCTATTGATGTGGCTGTCGAGTCGATAGCCTTGCGGTATGGGCATTCCTGCGCGATAGGGCAGGATGCCGGGCGGCCACGCAGCGATTTTAGCGCCTGGCGCCGCCTGCGGAAGCGGCTGGACGAGACTCGGGGGAAGGGTCGGATTGGTGGTCGAAGATGCGGGCGCAGGGCCGGCATGTGGGCTTATGTAGGTCTGTGGTGGGCTCTCCATCGGGAGAGGTGTGGGGTACGACTGGGCGGGTTGGGGTGACAAAGCAGCCGGGGGCGTTTGAGTTGCTGGCTGAATGGGCCTTGGCGTAGGCGATGGCGGGGGAAACTGAAACGCTTGCGCCTGAGCAACGCCACCAGAGAGGGCGAAAATCGAGCCAATTGAGGCCGCAATGGCGCTCCGCCAAATCCGTTTTCCCGCTTCCGCCCAGGAGGTACATAAGCATGCCGCCCGCATGAGCCCAGCATACCGACTTTGTTCGCCATGTCGATGGTTGCCGCCCAGACAAGGTGTATTTGGCGCTCGGGTTGGTTCGGGGCGATTGGCGTTTGAGCGTTGGCCGAGAATAAAGGTGTCGTTGTCGGACGGCGGACAACACACTTGCGACCAACGAAAGAAACCGCCAAGTTCCATAGCTCATGCTTCGGAGCCGAGTCAGCGGTCTGCTCGCGTTGCTTCTCGCCAGCCTGGTGGCTGCAGCGTGGCTTGGTGCATGGGCACTCGGTCAAGCGAATCGCATTGATGCGGCAATTCGCACGGCCACCGCCACCGTGCAGCAAATCGAACGCGACCACTTTGCCAGAGCGGAGGACGCGGTCGAGGGGCTTTCGCAGCATCCAGATGTCGTTGCGCACGTTGCGGCTGGGGGGTCAGCAACGCCAACCGTTGACGCTGTGCTCTTGCAGGCACGACTGACCGTTGGGGCCGCCATCGTCATGGTGTTCGATCGACGCGGTAAGGTTATCTCCTGCTCGTCGACGGGGATGAACCTGGTCGGCCACAACTACGCGTTCCGCCCGTATTTTACCGAAGCAATGCGTGGACGCAATCTCGCCTATGGTGCGATGGGTATAACCACGCAGCGGCGCGGTTTCTACTTTTCCGCGCCAGTGGGTCCCAAGAGTAATCCCTTGGGCGTCGTCGTGGCCAAGGTTGAACTCGATAACGTCGATGCGGCGTTGGCCGGGCTAAGCCAGCCGGCAATGCTGGTGAGTGCCGATGACGTTGTGTTTGCGTCGAATCGTCCGGAGTGGCTCTTTCACTCCGTGCGGCAGTTGACCACGGTGGAGCGAAGTCGACTCAAGGAGTCTCGGCAGTTTGCGCAGCACTCGCTCGAAGTACTCCCCTTTAGTACGGAAGATGAGGTTATCGAGCTCGCCCGAGTCAAGCACTCGCCCGTCGCGGTGCCTCTGGTGCTGGTTCAGGGTTTTCGGATCATCCTGCTCGACCCCGTGCGGGACTTTCCTCTGACCCCGCCGCAGCGGCGTTTCGTCGCGGGGACCGCCGTTGGCGGCCTGCTGCTTTCCGGGCTCGTGGTAGCGCTGCTGCTGTCGAACGCGCGACGCGCGCGAGCTGAGAAGCGCCTGCGTCGAACCGAGATGCATCTTACGCAGACCCTAGATAGCCTGGCCGATGCCGTGATTACGACCGACCGAGATGGCAATGTGACGCGGATGAATCCCGCAGCGACGCAGATGACAGAGACGCTGCCCATCGAGGCCATTGGACGCCCGCTCTATCGCATCTTGCGCCGAGATTCTGCGGATGACCCCCTTTTGGCAATGCCCACCAACGAGGCAATCGTGGCGCCCCTGGTCGATTCACGAATCACCCAGCCGAGTGGTCACGAGCTGCGCATCGTGGGGCGCACCATACCCATGGGTGGTGGTCCCGGTGAATCGACGGGAGCCGTGTTCGTTGCCCGAGACGTTACCGAAGAGAATCGATTGCGCGAGGAACTGCAGCAAGCGCAGAAAATGGAGGCCATCGGACGCTTGGCAGGTGGGGTCGCTCACGATTTCAATAACCTGCTGACGATGATTATGGGCAATGCCGAACTACTTGTCCACAAGCTCGACCGACAGCCATTGCAGGACTACGCTCGAGAAATCGTACGTGCTGCATCGCGCGCCGGCGAGCTGACGCGACAGTTGCTCTCGTTCTCACGCAAGGCATCGCTTAAGGCGACTGCGGTCGACTTTCATGCCGTACTCGATGAGGCCTTGTCATTGTTCAGTCGAGGGCTCGAGCCTAGGATTCGTCTGCACCAGGATCGGCGGGCAACCGCTTCGGTCGTGCAGGGGGATGCGACTCAACTGCAGAGCGCTCTACTCAACCTGTTTATCAATGCGCGTGATGCGATGCCCGCTGGCGGGCAGCTGCTTGTCTCCACGCAGAACGCGGAACGTCAGAGCGGAGTGTTGGGGCAGGGGCAGTCCAAACGCGGACTCGAAATCATCGTTGAGGACGAGGGGATTGGGATCCCTGACTCGCTGCGTGGTCGGATCTTCGAACCGTTCTTCACCACTAAGAGTGAGGGGCGCGGCACTGGCCTCGGGCTGTCTGCGGTCTATGGCTGTGTTCAGCGTCACCAAGGGCACATCGAGGTCGAGAGCCGACCAGGGGCTGGGACGCGATTTCGCATTTGGTTGCCCACGATCGAGCAGACTCCAGTGCTCGAGTCGGAGCCACCGCTGCGTCCGTCGGTATCCGGGGGACACATTCTCGTTGTCGACGCGGACACGGCGTTGAGCAGTCTAAACGAACGCGCACTCATCGCGCTCGGCTACCAAGTGACTGTCTGTCCCGATATCGATGATGCGTTGAGGATGATCGAGCAGAATCGGGGCAACGTGGAGGCCATCGTGCTGGATCCCCGAACCAACGGTTGGTCGAGGGATCATCTGATCGCCGAGATTCGCGTGGTAGGTGCCGACTTGCCCATCCTATTCACGTCGGCAATAGCCGACGAATCAAAGGGCTACATGGCAACCTATTCGAGCGTCGCATTCTTGGACAAGCCCTTTCGTGTGCAGGAGCTAGGCCTTGCCCTCGAGGGACTATTGGGCCACGCACCCGCCAGCCTAGCGAGGCACGGGCATCTCTCCACACGGGATGGACTCCTCGCTATATCCCAAACCACTCCGAAGGATTGATCGGATCACCTGTGAATCGGAGCTCGAAGTAGAGCGCGGCTCCGTGGCCTTGATCGGCTACCTCGCCAAGGGTCGTACCCGAAGACACGTCTTGTCCCACCTGGACGCGCGGCTTGTGTAGACCCGCGCTCACGGTGAAGTATCCCTCACCATGGTCGACGATCACTGTTTGGCCATAGTCGGCGTAGCTATCGGCAAAGACGATGCGCCCGGGGAACACCGCTTGCACTGGCGTTCCCGCGGTGGCGCGCAGTTCCAGTCCTGGACCCCCGCCACCGCGGCGCTTGGCCAAGAGGATTTCGGTGCGGCCTGCCACGGGGAAGGGCAATCGCCCCTTCATGTTGGTGAATTTCTCGCTGCTGCGCAGGGGGCCACCAAACGGAACCTGGGCGGCGTAGACAGCGGTGTGGTTGTCGTCCGTTGTCGAGAAGGCTCGCTCGAAGGCCAGGGCGCGTTCTTTGGCATCGACCACGGCTGAGCGTTCGCGGAGCTTGGCCAGTTGTGCGCCCGAGAGGGGACCGCGCTGTTGTCGAAGCGCCAACAAGCGTTGGCCCAACTCGACGACTCGATGTTGTAGTTCGGATTGGCGCTGCACGTCGCGTGCAATGGACCGCTTGAGCCGTTCGAGCCGCGCCGCGCGCCCGAGGAATTGCTCGAGCCCGAGCGACAACGCGAGAAGACCTGGCCGTGAAATGCGGACGTAGGCACGCCCTTGTACGATCAAACGCTCGCCGAGTTCCTTGAGCTCCTGCTGATCGCGGTCGTATCTGTCGCGGCTGTCGCGCTCGTCGGCGTCCAGCAGTGACGCTGCGCGGTCGAGCTCGCCGGCAACGGCTGCCTGAGCCAGAAAATTCGCCGGCTCGAGCGGGGACAGATCCGTAGCGACGCTTGAGTTCACTCTTCCCAGCAGGACGACGAACAAACTCGTAGCGAACAACGGGCGATGCCGCAAACGTCTCATACCAGCAACATCTTTCGCAGACTCAAGGTCGCGGCAAAGACACCGAGGAGCGCCCCGGACAGGACGAGGAGCAGGCAAAGCGGGAAAGAAAGAAAGCTTGGGCCAATTCCAAAGAGTAGCGAGAATTGCTCGACCAGGCTGCCGCGCAGGATTGCGTAGAGCAAAAACACGAGCGCGATGGCGAAGAGGGCTCCGAGTGCGCCCTGGGCCATGCCCTCGACGAGCAATGGACGACGCACGTAGTCGTTGGTGGCGCCCACCAGACGCAAGACTTCGACCTCCATTTTGCGCCGTTGCAGGGACAGTCGCATCGTCGACGAAACCACGCTTACCACGGCTAGAAGGACAACGAAGGCGAGTACGGACGCTGCTGTCACTCCGCCGATGAGGGCATGCCCCATTCGCTTGGCGTACGAATCGTAGTTCTCGATGGTTTCGACTGCCGGTAGGCTCTGCAACTGAGCCGTGAGACGCTGCTTCTTCTCGCGCAGGAAGGGTTCGGCGGTTTCGAGCTCGAGTGACGCTGGGAAGGCCTGTTCGGGTAGGCTGGATAGGAACTCGTCCGGATCGTCGCGCAGCAGATCCCGTCGCGCAGCATCGCTTGACACGTAGCGGACCTGGCGGATGCCATCGGTTGCCTTGAGGGCCAGTTCGAGTTCGGTAACCTGCTTCTGATCCGTGCCGGGCTTCAGGTACACCGACAGGCGGCCGACTGACTCCCATCGCTCATGGACGCGTTCCACGTTGACGAGGACGAGCAAGGTCGCTACCAGGCAGACGAAGGCCACGCCCACGGAAAAGACGCTCAAGAGATGTGCCCTAACATCACTCTTGATTCCGCGCAGTGCTCGCTCAATCGTCGTCATCTGATTTGACCTTTACGCCGCACCGAGTGCGGTCGGGCCGAGTCCCCTAGGAACCTCGTAGTTGCTTTGGGCATCGCCGAACGAGCCTGGCTCGAGTCCCTGTGGCACGTCGAAGGCGCGGCCTTCGTCGAGGACAACGACGTGGCGCGGCCGTATATCGAGGAGCGAGCGGTCATGGGTGGCGAACAGCACCGTGACGCCCGTCGCGTGGATATCCTCGAACAGCCCGAGGATATCGACGGCGAGCTGTGGATCGAGATTGCCCGTAGGTTCGTCTGCCAAGATCAGCGCTGGTTCCGCGACGATGGCGCGGGCGATGGCGACGCGTTGGCGCTCTCCACCCGACAACACCACGCTTCGCTCCGAGCCGCGCCCGCCGAGACCGACGCGTTCGAGCGCTTCGCCCACCCGACGATGTACGAGGCGCGAGGGCAGTCCCAGCACTTGCAGTGGCAACGCGACGTTTTCGAGTACCGTCCAGTTGTCGACGAGCTTGAAGTCCTGAAAGACGATACCGACGTTGCGGCGCAAATAGGGGACAGAATCTGGCGCCAGGCGACCGATGTCGCGCCCGAGGAATAGGATCCGTCCGGCGTCGACGCCCTCTGCAGCATAGAGCAGGCGCAACAAAGTGCTTTTGCCCGAGCCACTCGGCCCTGTCACGAATAGGAACTCGCCGCGTTCGATCGTAAGCGAAAAGCCGCGCAATACTGGGCAATCGCTGCGAAACGCCTTGTAGACGTCCTCGAAAACGACGACGGGCCTGTCGGCCGCGTCGCGATCGAAGCGGTTACCCGTTCGCAGCAGCGGCCGAAAGCTCGAGCCGGTTAGACCCGGGATCATAGGGCTCGAGGTAGCAGGCCGCGACGAATCGGAGCAACTTTTCGGACAATGGTGACCCCCCGACCGCTGCGGATTGGATTCTTCGGCCTACCCCTGGCCGCACTGCTGCTCGCTCGTGACGGCCATGCCATCGAATGGGCAGCGCTCAGTCCTGTCGATGCCCCGGGGCGTCGGCGCCTCGGGGCGGAGGTGGTGCCCAGCCGTCTGCTCGATCTGCTTTTGGGTGATGCGGCGTGGCAGGCGCAGATTGACGGCTGGCTCGTGGAGCATCCCGTTGACCTGATTGTCAGCTGGTTCTTCACTCGCCGCATTCTCGGCAGCTGGATCGACAGCGTGGCAGAGGGAGCCATCGGCGTCCATCCGTCGCTACTGCCGAAGTATCGCGGGCCGGATCCCTTCTATGCCGTCATCGATGCCGGTGAGACCGTGACGGGGGTCACTCTGCATCGACTTACTGCCGAATACGATCGGGGGGACATTTTGGCTCAACGCAGCCTCGAGATCGGGCGGCGCAACGCTTGGCAGTTGGCGCGCGCACTCGACCGGCCAAGCCTTGCATTGCTCCGTGAAGTTGTCGCTCAATTCGCCCAGGGCCGTCCGCCACAGGCGACCGAACAAAACGAGAAGGACGTCTCCTGGGCACCTCAGCCCGAAGGAAGCGCACTGCGCGTCGATTGGTCCTGGACGACGGAACGCATTCTGCGGCGGATCCGCGCGTTATGTCCGATCCCCGGCCTTGGCCTCGAACTCTTCGGCACTCGGTTCAGCGTCCTAGCGGCGGCGTCCAGCAATGACTGCCCTTGGGCACTTCTGCCCGGCGAAGCATACATTGGTCAACGTTTGGCCCTACGGACCGCAGACGGTGCGATTGAGGTAGAAAAGGCCTGTATTGTCACGGAAGGTGAGGAGCCCTTGGTCCTGGATGGGACTCGGCTCGCGGATTTGCTTCGCCCGTGAGAGAATACCACTCAAGGAGGGGACTTTTGGTATGCTGAAAGTCCGCCCGGAGGGACCGAATGTCCGATGTCGTTTCATCAGCCAGAGCTGCCCGTGAACGCCTTGCACAGGGGCTAGGTGCATTGCAGGGGCCAGGCGTGCCCGAACACCTCATGAATGTCGCGGAGCCGATTGCACGTGCCATGAGTTCGTTGCATCGCATCGAGGCATCGGGAGGGCAGGTGGTACGTGAAGCCGGGCCTGCGGCGCTCGATGCTGTTCGCGCCGCACTCGGCATGCTTCAAGGCCAGACCATCAATCATCCATCGGTCGACGCGGCCCTTGAGGCCGTCGCGGGGTCGCTCGGCATGGTCCATGGCTTGGTGAAAGTGACTTCTGCTGCGCCGCCTGCTCAACCTGAGCCTCAGGGGCACGTTGCGTCGCAAGCTCAGGCGGGAATAGTGCAGCCCGCCGCGCAGATTTCCGCGCGACCGGCACCCGCCGCTGCGCCCGCACCCGCCGCCGCTTTCGCTGCTACGGCACTTGCCTCGGGACCCACCGGGTTGGGTGCTACTTCGCCCCTGGTCCCCAAGGCTGTCCAGCCCATGGTGTCGGTTCCAGTGGACACTACGATTGCTTCGTCGGGCGCAGCGCGTCCTGCTTACGGCAATGCTCCGGGACCAGAAAGTGCTTTCACCCCGAACTCAACGCTGCAATCCCGCGGCGCAGAGCGCCCGCCGTCTGGCGCGCCGCCTGCGGCAAGTTCCCCGTTCATTGTGGCGGACACGCAACCTGAGGCGAAGCCTCTGCCGGCTCCGGCTCCGGGCCAGCTTCGGCTCGAGGTGGCACTCGGTGCGCACAGCGCCACGAATTTCTACAAGGGACTGAGCGGCAATGACGTAGTGGACGCGGGTGGTATCTTTGTCGCCACCTACCAAATCCCACGAATCGGCACTCCACTCGTTCTCAAGATCGCACTGCCGGGTGGCTATGAGTTTGAGGCGCAAGCCACCGTGCGTTGGACACGGGAGCCATCCTCGGTTTCCGACGGTTCGTCACCCGGCTTTGGTGCTCAGCTCACGGCCGTCTCGCCGGAGGGCCGACAGCTCGTGTACCGCTACGTCCGCAACCGCGAGCCGCTCTTCCATGATGACATGTAGCCTGCGCCCAGCATCTGACGCTTGTCTCGGTGGCTCCTGGCGGTAGGTTACGCCACACGAAGGTCATGATTGTTGGGCGGCGTTGGTTGCGAGGCGCGGTAGGAGCGTTGCTCGCCTTGGGTGTGCTGGCCACTACAAGGCTGGCTAGGGCGGGAGATCCGCGTCTCGAATGGTTCACGATCGAGGCGGGGCGGTTTCGCGTCCACTACCACGGGGGGCTCGAAGGAACCGCACAGCGCGTTGCCCATCTAGCGACACAAATTGAAGACGAGGTCATAAAGATCGTTGGTGCGCGACCGATTCAGTCGACGGAGATTCTGCTCGCGGACTCCGCCGATTCGGCGAATGGGTTCTCTTCCGTGTTGCCCTATTCCGCGGTGGTTCTCTTCGTCACCTCGCCCGATGACATGAGCGGCCTCGGGGAGTACGACGACTGGCTATCAACGCTCATCTCGCATGAGGACACCCATATCGTCCACATGGGCAGCATCTCGGGTCTGCCAGCGCTCGTCAATGCCATCGTTGGAAAACAAGCCGTTCCAAACCAGTTGCAGCCACGCTGGTTGATCGAAGGCTTGGCTGTCTACGCGGAAACGAAGCTCTCTGGCGGCGGGCGGCTGCGCTCCCCCGCATTCGATATGATGTTTCGCGCCGACGTCCTCGACGACAACTTCGCGACTCTCGACCAAATCTCCGCCTCACCCTTTCGATGGCCGATCGGGATCTACTACCTGTACGGCGCCAAATTCGTAGAATTTCTGGCCAATCTATACGGTCCCTCGGTATTTGCTGCCGCGGTGCAGGATACGGCTGACGATGTGATGCCTTTCGCAGTGAGTCGCCCGTTCTATCGAGCAACCGGGCGAACGATCGAGGAGCTCTACTCGGCGTTTCGCGATTCGGCCCAGCGTCGCGTTAGCGAGCAAATGGAGGTCGTGTTGGCTCGCGGCTTGCGGGAGGGGCGGCCGCTGACCGCGCATGGGCGCAGCGTGAGCAGTCCGCGGCTCATTCCTGCCCGCTGTCGTCGTGCAGGAGCCAAGGGTGGCGGTACTGCGAACGAGGACGCCCTCGTCTACTTCCGTGACGATGGACATGAGCGTCCTGGGTACTACGAGCTTCTGCCCGATGCCGGTGGCACAGCGGCGCTCGGCGTTGAAACGCTTATCACTCGCGCCGCTGGCGAGAATGCCGCGATCGGACCCGATTGTTCGCTTTGGTTCGAATCCGTTGCTCCGTCACAACGCCGCTACTACTTTTACGATCTGTTTCGCCAGCAGCCAGGGACGGTATCTCCGAGCGGTGTAGAGGATTCTCGGGAGCGCGTCACCGTGGGGCGTCGCGCCACGGATCCCGACGTGGCAAAAGATGGCACGCATATCGTCTACGTGACCAATCGGGGCGGAACCACCACGCTACGCATCGCGTCACTGGACGCCAATGGGAAGCTCAGCTGTGAACGTGCATTGGTTCCGTCTGCGACGCATGAACAGGTCTATACCCCGCGGTTCTCTCCGGACGGCACCCAAGTCGTGTACGGCGTATGGACTCGCGGAGGCTATCGCGATTTGCGCATCGTGTCGTTGACGACAGGGCAGGTTTATCAACCGTGGAAGGACCGTGCCATCGATCAGCAGCCGCAGTTTTCTCCGGATGGCAAGTGGTTGTATTTTTCGTCTGATCGCAGCGGTATCTCCAACGTTTATGTTTACGACCTAGAGCGCGCCAAGATGTGGCAGGTAACCAATGTCCGGACCGGGGCATTCATGCCCGAACTGTCCGCCGACGGGCAAACCCTTTACTACGTCGGATACAGCTCGCGCGGGTACGACCTCTACTCGATGCCCATTCAGCAACAGGCATTCCTAGAGCCACCCACGAAGACCATCGAGCGCGACGACCGCGTCATCCTCAACGATCGCGGCACTCTTCCCGCGCACTCCTACTCGCCCCTGTCCACCTTGCATCCGCGAGCACTTGGTTTCGACTATCAAAACGATAACTCAGGGCAACGCCTCGTCCTTTCGACCACCGGTAGCGATATCGTGGGGCACCATTCCCTATCTGCTACGGCGTACTTCAAGCCGGAGGGGCAAAGCCCTGATGTTTATCTGGAATACGGTTACTGGCGCTTGCCCGTTGGTCTGTTCGTAAATGGCTATCGAAGGGTTGCTCCGAGCCACTACTATAACTATGGCGCCTACCATTCCAGTGTCGACATGGTGCGTACTGGTGTCACGACCGGGGCGATTCTCCCGCTTCCTCGAGAATTTGAGGAACAAACGGTTTCGCTGGCGTACGCTGCGGAAGACGTTGACGCCGTGCTCCCAACCGGGCTCGCTGCCGATCCTTATGCCACCGTGCCGCGCGAACCGCGCCGCGGCATCGTGAGTATGCTTCGACTCACGTACTCGTTTGGCAACACCGAAGGGTCCACTTACGGTGTCGGAGCAGAGCGCGGAGTGGGACTCTTGATGAGTTTGGAGGAAGCGCACCGCAGTCTTGGCAGTGAGCTCGAAGGAACCAACGCCTATGGGCGGCTTCGGGGCTACTTGTTGATGCCCTGGTTGCGGCACCATGTGCTGGCACTCTCTGGGACGGCGGCTGCGAGTACGGGTTCCGCGGGCAGGGGATACTGGATTGGCGGCCATCAAGAATCGGATCTTCTACGCGGCCTCCTCGAGCGAACGGGTCAAGATCGCGCGCCCTTGCGTGGGTATCCGGTCGATCGCTTCGGTGGTAGGCGGTTGCTGCTCGGTCAGGCCGAATACCGATTTCCGCTATACGTGGTCGACCGGGGAGTAAGCACCCTACCGGTCTTTATGCGGCGAATTGGCGGCGCCTTGGGGTTCGACGCGGGTGGCGCCTTCGATGGCTTCGATCCACACGACTTCGGAAAATCCATTCACTACGGCTTTTCCGGCGAGCTCTGGTTTGACTTCACCATTGCCTATCGCACTGGGATGCACTTCATCCTTGGTTACGCCGCTGGCATGGGAGTTGGCGCGTATGAGGGCGGCACGAGCTATCTGATTTGGGGCTCGCCGCTCTAGCCGTGGCACAGGCGTTGGCCGTCCTGGGCGGTTTGCCATTGGCCAGGAAGGCTGCTAGCGAAGAGTTGTGATGCGTCGCACCATTTTCTCCCTCGCGTTCGCCTTACAGGGGTGCTTTGCCACCGCTACGCCCATGCAGCGCGTTACCGACGCGGCGCGCGACATGAACATGGCAACCCGTTTCGGACAGGTTGACATTGCAGCGCGTCATGTCGACAGCGCCGTGCAGACCGACTTTTTGTCGCGACGCGCTCAATGGGGCAAATCGATCCGCGTTCTGGACTTGGAACTCGCGGGGACCAATCTTGTCGATTCGGAGCACGCCACGGTTACGATCGATGTTGCCTGGTCGAGTGTCAGCGACAGTCTGGTCCGCTCGACGAAGCTGACGCAGGAGTGGCAAAGCGAGCGGGCTGGCTGGAAGCTGGTGCGAGAGCGTAGACTAGCCGGAGATATCGGGCTCTTTGGTGAGCCGCTTCCCCAGTTGGAACCCCCGCACCCCGACGTGCATCGCCCCTCGCGTACGCTCGGCGCCAAATGACTAACCGAGTGACACCGCGCGTCGCGGGTATCACTCGGTGTCCAAGCCACAAGACTTACGGCGGCTAGCTTGCCGACTTAGTCGAGCGCTTCTTGGGAGGCGCAGCGGCCGCGCGAGCCTCATGAACCACTACAGCTCGATTCTTAATGCGCGCTTTCTTCGCAGACTGAGCGCGTCGCCTTCGCATCTTGCGGGAACTTCTACTGTCGAACCGTCCCATAGTCTTTGTCTCGCTGGTTGTCCGGCGGGCCGTCGCGACGGCGGCGACCCCGGGGCAATCCCAATAGCCGAAGTATAGCGCCGGCGCCAGTCCATACCCCAACCTGGTCTGTGCCCCTGGCACTTTCGTCGCTAGAACACCAAGAGTCCTTGCCGCCCGCAACCTGCTGCCACTCCGCAGTCTGCCCTGTTGAGAACCAGTCTGCCTCGCTCAGCGTTTAGCGACTCGAGTGAGGCCGAGTTCAGCGTGCACTTGGTGAGGTCAGAACTCAGCCACTCGAGCTTGCCAAGTTCAGAACTCAGCCACTCGAAACATCATCGAGTGCGTGTTCGCGATCGCGAACCTCGAGGCGGTAGCGGCTGTTGACCGTTTCAATATAGAAGACGTCACGAGCAGCGAGCCTAAGCACGCGCCGAACGGGAGTCGTCACGTATTCGTGCATCCCGTCGGAGAACTCGATGACTACCACCGAGCCTTTGCGTGGTGCCCTTACCAGGCGCCCACTGACAGCTCGTGATCCGCGACCGAGCTTTCTTAGTACGACTTGCACAGGTCAATCCTAGCAGAGGGTTTCGTCCGAGGCACCAGCCCTCTTCTGCCGCCGGTGCCCAGGGATACATTTTCTGAACGGACCAGATCTCGCAGGGTTTAGGTCACGGCGTGCCGAAAGCGTACCAAATTCCAGCCCCACGCCACCAAAGGTCTCTTTTCCTGACGCTATGCCGGACGGTCGTACTGGTTCGCTTGTGGGATGCCGCCGGCAGCTGTCGGAGAACGCGCCACTTCCGTCTGACGCCGCAGGCGCCTTCCGGAAGGCGCGGTTGAGCTACGTTCCAGATCGCGCATGACTGCTCCTCCACTCTTCTGCGAACGTCCGTTCTGGGCCAAACGTTTTGGCGTTGCGCCGTTCTTGCCGCGAAAACGCTCTGAGATGGATCAACTCGGGTGGGAAGCTTGTGACGTCGTTATCGTCACGGGGGATGCCTACGTCGACCATCCGAGTTTTGGCATGGCGATTATTGGACGGCTCCTCGAGCATCAAGGGTTCCGCGTCGGGATCTTGGACCAACCCGACTGGCATGCTGCGGAGCCCTTCCGCGAACTCGGTGAACCTTCGCTGTTCTTTGGGGTTACAAGTGGCAACATGGACTCGCTCGTGAACCACTACACGAGTGACAAGAAGCTGCGCAGCGATGACGCCTACACGCCCGGTGGCACGGCGGGCAAGCGGCCCGATCGAGCTAGTATCGTCTACACGCAACGGTGTCGGGAAGCCTACCCGAACACGCCCGTGGTATTGGGCGGGATAGAGGCAAGTTTGCGCCGGCTCGCGCACTACGATTACTGGTCCGACAAGGTTCGTCGGTCGTTGCTAGTGGACTCAGGTGCCGATATTTTGGTCTATGGCAACGCGGAAAGGGCGATCTTAGCCGTGGCGCATCGGCTGGCTCGCGGCCAAAGCGCACGGGAAATCCTCGATGTGCGCGGGACAGCCGTGCGTCGAGGCACGACTGAAACAGGGCCGCTCGATGCGGCTCCGGGGAGCTATCGCGTCGAGCACTTAGACCGCCTCGGAAAGGCGTTGAGGACGCGGGGAACGTCCGAACCAGCTCGAGGGCTGCTGCCGCGTGACAGAACCGTGTTGCGTCTAGCCAGTTGGGAAGAGGTTCGTTCCAGTAAGGCACTGTACGCTCACACCTCGCGCGCGTGGCATCAGGAGCAGAATCCGCACAATGCGCGTTGCTTGGTCCAGCGCAATGGGGATATCGACGTTTGGGTGAATCCGCCAGCGCTTCCGCTTACCATGGAGGAGATGGACCAAGTCTATGGCCTGCCCTACCAGCGGACCCCGCATCCCGACCACGCTGCGCGCACCATCCCCGCGTATGACATGATCCGCTTCTCGGTCACGATCATGCGCGGATGCTTTGGAGGCTGCAGCTTCTGCTCCATTACGGAACACGAGGGGCGCATCGTACAGAGTCGCTCGGAGAGCTCGATTCTGCGTGAACTCGAGACATTCAAGAGTCTGCCCGGCTTCTCCGGCCAAGTGAGCGATCTCGGCGGGCCAACCGCGAACCTCTATCGCCTGGGCTGCAGGAGCCAAGAACTCGAGGAAAGATGCCGCAAACCCTCGTGCTTGTACCCGAAGATTTGCGAAAACTTGAATCATGACCACGGGCCACTCATTCAGCTTTATCGCCATGCGCGTGCTGTTCCTGGGGTAAAGAAGATCGCCATCGGCTCGGGGTTGCGTTACGACTTGGCCGTCGAGAGCCCGCTTTACATCAGGGAACTGGTGACGCATCACGTCGGCGGGTACTTGAAGATAGCGCCCGAACACGTGGCAGAAGGGCCCTTGGCGCTGATGAGGAAGCCAGGGATCGCAGCCTATCGGCGTTTCAAGGCGCTGTTCGACCGCTTCTCACGGGAAGCCGGTAAACGGCAATACCTCATTCCGTACTTCATTGCGGCTCATCCTGGTACTACGGATCAGGACATGCTCGATCTCGCGCTCTGGCTGAAACAGAACGACTATCGTGCCGATCAAGTGCAAGCGTTTCTGCCATCGCCGATGTCCATGGCCACGGCAATGTATTACAGTGGCAAGAACCCACTTCATCCGGTCGAAGCTGAATCGGGAGACGTTGCGACGGTCAAGACTGCCGAGGCTCGCCGACTGCACAAGGCGTTTCTTCGCTACCACGATCCCGAGAACTGGCCGCTGCTTCGGCAGGCGCTCGTCCGCATGGGGCAACAGCGGCTGATTGGCGTCGGGCCCAAGTGCCTAGTGCCTTCGGCTGGGCCCGCTAATCGAGGTCGCCACGGTGCAATGGACAAGCATAGTTCCAGGCGCCGTTAGTTCCTGACATGGCTAGAACTGCACTCCGGAATCGATGTAGTACATATCCGCCAGGGTTGAGTCTGCGGGCGTCCATGATTTGATCGCGCCCTCCGCGACGACCGAACGCCCACCACCGTCGGTGACGCGAATCGACACGGGAAGCTCGAATTTTCCGGAATTCTGCGGCAAAGTCCAGGTGCCGTAGCGTTCTTGCGGGCGCGACATCGTGTAGTTCGCATCGCGCATGAGTGCGACCCAAGTGCCGTTTGGCAGACGCGCTTCGACGCGAGCGGCGGCGCCGAGCCCGCTCATGTTGACGACAGTGAACGCGAAGTAGTACTCATTGGCGTTGGTTCGCAACCAGAAGTACATGTTCCCAAGCACGGGGCAGGGGATCCTTCGGTACTTGGTTGGTATGATGCCATCGACCATCGCTCCCGTCGGGCTGCCTGTCTGCAGGCGCGCCATCGCAATGTCCGACAGGTCGAAGTGAATGCTTTCGGCCGTGCTGGGATCGTGGGCCAAAGCAGGGGGCGGCGATGGTGGCAGTTGGCAACCATAGGCGAAATCCGAGACCTCCCCGCAATGGTCGCGTCCGGAACCGCAACACCATTTCGAGTTTGCTGCGCATGGGCAAGAATCGAACACCTGGATCACGATGGGCGGTGTGTAGCCAGTATCGCCGGGCTTGTACTCGGTACCATCCTTTTGCGTGCGCACGAGCTCGAAGCATTCACCACAACTCAAGTAGTTGTCGTTGTTGCCGGGCAGGCTGGACCAGAATTGCGTGTAGTAGTTGCCTTGGGGAGCCGCAAAGTTTCCGTGCAGCGTCGTGTTCGCGGGATCCTTACAAAGGTCAGGGTAGGCCTTGCAGAAGGCATCGCATCGCGCAGCATACCCTGAGGTGAACTTGTAGGCTGTCGTGCAGAGTCCGTAGAGGCCAAAACCGCAAGCACCCGAATCCGTCAGTCCGAAATGCGTCGAGCGCGAGTAGTGCCAAGGCTCGTCGCTGCCAACTGAGTGCACTTCTGGCCATTGCCCTGAGGTGCAGCCCTTGCTATTTACGACCTGACATTCTGTTGCGCCCGGCCCGCCGCAGCCTGAACAGCTTTCGGATTTGTTGTCATTGCTGCAGTATTGAGCGCAGCAGACGCCCTCGGTGAGCGCCCAGGTGCCGCAGGAGGCGGGATCGCCTGCGGGTCTTGAATCTGGCTGGCGCGTGACGACCGTGCCTCCTGTGCCGGCTGGAGTCTGTCCCGCTTGACCCGTGGTCGACGACGTTGTTCCACCAGTACTCGTTGTCCCACCAGAGCTCGAAACAGTTCCGCCAGTGGTCGTTGTCCCGCCGGAGGTGTTACTGAGCGATGATGTTCCGCCAGTAGTCGTTGTTCCACCGGGCCCAGTCGCATTGCCGCCGTTGCTATTCGAACTGCCACCTTGACTCGAACTCGTCCCGCCCAGGCTCGAGGAGTTGCCTGCGCCGCCCGTCGACGAGGAGCTCGCATTGCCGCCCGTAGATACGCCACCAACCCCGGTGCTCGCATTGCCGCCCGAGTTACCGCTTTTCGCCAGGGAGGTCGGAGTCTCCTTCGAGCAAGCTGCTATGAACAACGCGCCAATCAATGTGACAGCGATCCCAAGCCGACTTCGCGACGTTGCCATTTTTTGCCTTGGCGTCGAGATTACTGCCCAGACCAAGTGCCGTCAAACCCGCGCGGCGAATTCTCGGCAATTCACCACGTGTGGTTCAATTGCCCGCAAGACGTAGCACTTGCTCAGCGCCCGTTGCTCGGGTAACGGTACAGGGAAACGGATCCGAGCGAGTCGATTAGGTACGAATCAGTAATGACGTCCACCAAGTCCCCGTTCACCAACACCTGCGACGGCCGGTAGATTCTGGTGGGCTCGCCGTGTCCGAGGTAGCTTCCAATATTCTGCGCTACGACACATAGGTTGGTGTCTTCGCAGAGCCCATTGCTCGTAATGTTGTCGTCGAGATCGAAATGCTCAAGCGTGGGCCAGAGGAATTGGGTCGCACAGATGCTGCGGCCGCCTGCACATTGGCCAACAGGATTCAGTCCCCAGAAGTCGGGCGAGCAGCTGTCCTTTCCATGAAACTCCCGCAAGTGCCAGGGGTAAAGTGGCGCACAACCGGCGCTCGCCGTCCCATCTTCCTCGCTCCTCGAGTACCAGTATTGGGTTCTAACGTTATTTGCGCCGCCTTCCTCGGGTTTGCTGAGCACCGCTCGCAGCCGTGTATCCGTCGTACGCAGCGAGAAGTCCCATAGGTAGCAGGTCTGACTGACGCACCGCCCCCGTTGATCGCCTCGAGCGAACTCCGACCCGTTCACCCAAGCGCGCAGGGGATGCTCGAAGTGGGACCAATCTGCGATTGTATTTGCAGCAGGCCACCCTGCTTTTCCGGTAGTATTTTTCGTGTCACGCTCGATACTGCCGACGAAGCTCTGGCGCAGATCGAGATCGAGCTGAAGCTGGGGTGGGGGCAGATTGGGACGCACCGCTGACTGACAGTTGGCGTCAATACCCGTTTCTAGCCCCGCCAGCTTAGTATCACAGGCCTGCTTGGCATTGCTTCCGAACTTCAGCACTCCGGTGAAGCTATTGTGGAGCGAGCTTGCGCCAAGTCGGAGCCCGTCACCGCCATTGTGCGCCAGTGCCGCGTCGCCCACTAGGTTGAACGGCGAGTTGTCCAGGTGCAGCCCTGCTCCGCCGTTGTTTGCACTGACGAGCCCGAGCAGCGTGTTGCGCTGGCACCCTGAATCGGAGCTGCCGCTCGAGGGCCGCAGTAGCACGCCGTCGGCAGTTGCATCAACGATCGTCCAACTCAACATCGCGTTCCCTGACGATCCAACGAAGACCGCACCGTATCCGTCGTTGGCCACCGATGTAACCTGAGCAAAGACGTTGTTGTTCGTGCCGAAGGCCACCAAGCCCCCAGAGCAGCCTTCCTTGAGGCTGCACTCGGTGGTACCGCTGCCGTTGTTGGTCAGTGTGACATTCTGGACCAGATTGAATTCACCACCGTTCAATGCCAAACCCGCCCAGTCGTTGTGCGCGCTGTAGAGCCCCAAGATTCGATTTCCGCGCGTACCGTCCAAGGTTACCCCGGCTTTCCTGCTCCCTTGGACTGAAACGTTGGTTACCTGTGCGTCCAAGACACCGCCAAAGCTCACGCCAAATCCTGCTGAATCGGTGATCTCGATAGTATCGAAGTGGGAACGATCGTCCCCGGATACTTCGAGTCCACTGCCACCGCTCGCATCAATGGCAACAGTCGAGACCCAATGGTCGTGCCCACCGCCGAGGTAGAGACCTTGATTGCCGCTGGTGTGGATCGTACCTTCGGTAGCGCGCACGTATCCGGCGCCTCCCAGTTCGACCCCCGACGCCACGCTTTGGCTCACCGTGAATCCCGCTAACGTCGCATGGTCTCCTCCACTCACATTGATGCCATCCGCGCCGCTGTCCTCCACGTGCACGCGGGAATAAAATCCGTAAGCTCCTCCGCCATCGACCAGGCCGCCGCCGGCGCTGCGTTGGACCGTGAGCCCCGTGACCGTAGTCCCCGTACTGAATAGGACCGAGAATCCATCCTTCCCACTATCCGCAATCGTCACGTTGCTGAACTCGTTGGCGGTGCAATCGTTCAGTGTTACGCCGTGCTCGGTACTCGCGGCGACGTCAATCGACTCGACGGTAATTGCGTCGACGGACTCCAGCTTCAGACCAGCCTTGCCACTGTCGCTGATGCTAGCGTGGCTGATTTGGTTACCTTTGCAGTCTGCGACGTGGATGCCGTCGCCACTCGTGTGCGTGGTACTGGCGTGGCTGACCTGGTTGCCTTCGCAGTCTGCGACATCGATGCCGTTGCCACTCGTGTGCGCAATGGTCAAGTCGCTGAGAACGTTGTCGTTTGAGCGCAGACTGATGCCATGGGAATGGCTGCCATCTACAGTCAGCGCCTCGATGTGATTCCTGGCGGCCCGGGAATCGAGCGTGATTGCTGCGACCGCTTGCTCGAGATTCGGGTTGGGCAAGCTGTCGGGACCAAGGCTCGCGTTGACTTCCGAAAACGCGTTGTCGCAAGAGTCCTCGTGGATGCGCAATGCGGCCAGTCCGTTGTCTGTCAGCTCGACATGGGTGAAAGCGTTGCGTGATGCCTCGACCTGAAGCACGATACCATCGGTCTTGTTCCCACTGGCAGTGATGTCACTGAACTCATTGTCAGCGGAGTGAAATAGCGCCAAACCCGCTGTGCCATTGGCCGAGGCGACGAGCTTCTGGAACGACGAGTGCTGCTCCTGCACCAAGTAGAGACCGGTGGCTGCGTTCTCTTCTGTGACCACGCCCTCAAATCGATTGCGCTGACCTGCACTCAACCGTATGCCATGCCCTCCGGCGTGACGGACCTCGAGCCCGCGCAAGACCGAGTACACCAGGTTGTCGGCACTCAGTCCCGGGTTGCCTGCCGCGTCGAAGTCGCCCTCTATCCAGAGATGTGGCAATAGACGCGTTGCCTGTCGTAAGTCCAGCACGGGCGATACCGTGGAGTTCTCAAGCGTGATCCCCCGAGGAACGACAATGCCCACGGCTGACACCGACGTAGGGCCGTGGCCCAGGCGAATTGAACCATTAGGATGGCCAGGCCAGAGCACGTAGATGGTTCCGGCTGCGGTGAGTTCCCAAGCCGTGGTTGGTGACGATACTGTGCGGCCGAAGAACTCGACAGGATTGTCCCACCAAACGGACTCTTCACCGCGTATGGTCCCAAACGGCGTTGTGATGTCCACTCGCGCGGATTTGAATGCGGGCTCTGCGACGAGCTCGGTGTTGCTAGCCCCGCCACGCGCGAAGGCGTTCAGCGTAGTCGTTCGCGAAGATTCACCGACCACGACCAACAAGTCGGAAAGCAGGACATTCGGGCGCAGCACAGTGCTGATGAATCGTATCGCGCTAGCGGTTTGCTCACAGCGCCATTCGAATGCTCCCCCGGGTACGAACGTGTCTTGCGCGAACACCTCTGCACAGGTCGTCAGACCAGCGACGTCTATCGCGCGCAACTCACCGGCGTGAACACAGACCGCATCTGCCGTTGGTTGGGCGGGATCCAAACAGCGTTGGGGTGGCTCCGTTGTGGTTACCCAGTCATTCCAGCTGGGTGCATTGGCGAAGAGAGATTGCACCATGCCCACGCTGACGTTGTAGCGGCAGTCGATGCAGTGCTCTGACGAAATCCAGGGATCGCATTGCTCGTCCGCCTGGACGATCCCGTCGCCACAGTTACCGATCTCGAGGCGACACCGTGCTGAGCAGCCGTCACCATCAAGAGAATTGCCGTCTTCGCATTCTTCGGTACTGCTGATTTCACCGTCTCCGCATTGGTTCATTGCTCGCAAGCAGTCGCGGGCATCCAGCGTACAGTCCGCGTGACACATCAATGCCCCAGACGCGTCGAAACCCAATGCTGCGCAGTCAAGCTTGCCGAGGTCGGTCCCGTCACAGTACTCGCCGATAGCATTGATGACGCCGTCACCACATTTTCCGTCGGCCGTCGCCATAGGTGAGCGCCCGCCGCAAGACGTCGTGGCGGTAAACGCGAGGGCAATTGGGATCAGGAATCGACGTCTGGGCGTACCGTGCCACATGCGAAAGTCACCTATCAGCCTTTGCCATTTTGTGTGAAGGGCGCACATTCTAGCGCAGAAACCTAGACACAGGAAGTCCAAACAATTCACCGCTACGCGTGGCAAAGGCGACGTCGCCATCTACGACCCGCAACCGCCAAGAGCGCGCACCCAATGGCGAGCAGTTGCCACCGCGACGTCGCAGAGCGCGCGCTCGCCTGTGCAACAGTGCAAGTGCAGCCCTCGTCGTCCGGCTCCGAGCATAGCGTAGTGAAACCACCCCGCGGTGTCGGGTCACAGGTGGTAGGATTGCTCACTGGTGGGAAGACTGCGCAAACTCCGGCGATATCGTCCGGTTCTAGGGTTCGCTTGGCGAGCGGACTGTTCGACAGGTAGTCGCCATTCATCGTTACACTTGCGCTGGCGACATCGTATAGGTCTGCCAGGCCCAGGATATGTCCCGATTCATGTTGAACGACGCTTTGGAGATCCGTTCCGGAGCCACCAGTCTCGACGGCAAAGTCGACATGGGCGGAGTTTAGCTCGACGTCGGCGTCGAATATGGTCCCCAATTCAGGGTGGAAGCTCACGGTCGTGAGTGCAATGGTCGAGTTGGTCGGGTCCTCGTGGGGCCACTGCTCGTCGTGGAAGACCCAGAGATTCTGGTTCGGGCCTTCCATGTTCACGCGGGCTTCGGTGCATTCGACCTGCGGGAAAGTTTCGATGGACATGTCTGGCTTGCCTCCGCCAGCACAGCGAGCATTCTGCCAGTTGTCGAAGCAAGTTCGGACGAGCCGTTCTAGCAGTTCTGCCGTGATCCCATGCTTCTTCGAGCCATCCGACTGCACCGAGAAGGACAGACAGCTGTTTGCCCATGCCAATTGCTCACCGCCGGTCTCGCAAACGTAAACATTGTCCACGCAGTCACCCGGGCGACGCTTCGCGTTCGTATTGGCGCAGGTGGTGGTGCGGCAAAACGCAGAAGTTGTCGCGGGGACGAGGAAAGCGACACAAACGCCCAGTGAAGTGGCAGACCGCAACCAGAACCGCATGCCCGTCAGTGTGGCACAGTCTGATGATCGTGCCAAGCGCGCCTAACCATTCGCGGTCATCGCTGCAAACTCTAGTGTCTTTGCCACAAATTCCTCCGGGCAGCTCTGGTGCGGCACGTGGCCGCCGTTGTCGAAGACGTGACGCCTCAACTCTGGCAGTGCCGCGTACAGCCGCTCGACGACGAGCTTGAGATAGGGGCTGGTTCGAGCTCCACGTGTAATGACGATGCTGTGATCCAGACGTTTTAGCTCTTGCGGAGACAGATCGATGTCCTGCAGGGCGCTGGCGTCGGTCAAAAAGGCAGGCGCATTGTCGATGAATCCCTGCTGGATTTCCTTGGGCAGATGCTGCCAGGTTCCTGGATACGAAGCCATGCCCTCGACGTAGATCTGCGCGGCCAATCGATGGTCGCCCGCGCGCACAGCCTGTAGAGAGCGCGTGAGGGCGGTGTGAACCCGCGTTGCCAACGGATGCGGCGGAGAGTCGACTTCGAGCTGGCCAAGCATGGGTGGCTCATGGGCGATGACCAAGCCTACCAGGGGTCTGGCCCGGAGTGCCGCCTGGATGGCGATGAGCGCACCCAGAGAATTGCCGACCAAAATGGCGCGCTTGAACCCCATGGTTCGAATCAAGGCCAGCAGATCCTCGACATGCACGCGTGGCTCGGCGCCTAGTCGTTGGCTCTCGCCGTAGCCGCGGCGATCGTAGCGAACCACGAGAAACCGCGTTGCAAGGGCGTGAAAGACCGGTTCCCAGGTGTTTCGGTCCGACCAAGACCCATGGACCAGAATGAGTGGATGGCCCTCACCGGCTTGCTCCACGCCCAGCTGGACACCTTCGCACAGCAGGACACTCACGACACGGACTCTATGGCCCTACGTTGATGGAGCACGGTGGCGCTCCAGGGCATCGTAAATGTCTCCGAGTGTCGAGATGTTGGCCACCTCCGAAAGGGGTAACTTGATAGCGAAGCACTTGATGAGATACATGCCCAAACTGAACATGCCCAGGGAATCGAGCCCGAGTTCGTCATAGATATGCGTTTGTCGAGCTAGGGTTTCCGTCTCGACTCCCAGAAACTCCGCCACGCGCCCGGCGAGTGACTGCCATTCAAGTGTTTCAGCCATGACGCTCTCCCTGGATGCGACCGAGTTCCATTTCAGCAAACTTGATGAGGGCTTCGCGATCGAGTTTGCCTACACCCGCTCCGCGCGGCAGCTCGGGGATGAAGGTCACCTGGTCTGGGACCATGTAGTTCGGCAACGTCGAACGGCATTGCTTCATGATGTCCTTCAGTGTCACCTGTTGCTGGTCGTTCGCGACCACGAAGGCCCAGACCATCTCGCCATACAGCGGGTGTTTCACCCCGACAACTGCGCTCGTTCGAACCCCTGGGCAAGCCTCGAGATGGTCTTGGACCGCCATAGGTGGGATTGATTTGCCGGCGCGCTTGATCAGGTATTTCTGTCGACCGCGCAACTCGATGCTGGCGTCGTCGATGCGGCATGCGACGTCTCCAGTGCGGAACCAGCCATCAATGAAGGCCGTAGCATTCTCCGCTACGGGTCCGAGATACCCCGAGACCACCGAGGGGCCCTTGACCCAAAGCTCTCCTGCCTGTCCGGCGGACAGCGGCTGCCCTTGTTCGTCGCGGACATCGATCTGATTGTCGACGCTGGGGCACAGGGTGAACCGATTGGGCGCCTGCTTGAGCTGCTCCCGATCGTGGGCCTTCCAGGTCATAAATACGGTAGAGGTTTCTACGAGTCCATAGCCGGATGCCGCGCGGTCTAGGGCTGGAAAACGCTCAGATAGGCGAGCAAGCAGGGAGGTGTGGAGGAAATCCATTCCGGTAAGAATCGCTCGCACGCCGGGTAGAGGGCGACTTAGCGGTGTGGGCAGATTCAAGATGGCTTCGAAATACGAAGGTGGTGCCGACAGCGCTTCAGCATTCCAATGTTCGGCCAGTTCGAGGTAGCGCATCGGGGACAGGTCTTGAGAGAACACGATGCGCGCGCCAGCGAAGATCATTCCCAGTATCACCAGCACGGAAGAGGTCGAAAGCGGAAAGGCCGCCATCGACGTGTAGTCCGGTTCCTGTTGCCAGCTGCCCAATCGGGAAAAATCTGCGGTCGCGGATAGGACCGCAGCCGCATTGCCGTGCGTCAGCCACACAGACTTGGGGGTGCCGGTCGTGCCCGAACTGGCCGCAGCGAGCAAGCGTTGTTCAGGGGTCGACTCAAAAGGAGCTATGGGGGCCTCGCTGGTCGCTGCACCAACCGCCTCGAGCTGAATGACATGGAAGCTTGCATGCATGTGGTGGGCAGCCCGAGACAATCCATCGACGGCGGGGCCCGTCGTGACCACCAAGTCACAACCCATCGAGGCGAAGATCCCCGCGCGCACGGCGTCCGGCATCATGGGGTAGAGTGGAATGGCGCAGGCGCCCAAGCGAGCGATGGCAAGAAATAGGGCGAGGACTTCCGAACAGTTGGGCAGTGAGTAGCCCACTACCTTGCCCGGACCGATGCCACGGGCAAAAAGGCCAGCGGTCAACTGGTCTACGCCATTGGCGAGCTCAGCAAACGTGATCGGCACCTGCTCTGCTCCAAAGGCGATCCGATCTGGGGCAAACCGTTGCAGAGCGTTGTCGAAGTGCTGATTGAGGGTGATAAGTGATGTCATATTTCGGTCTCGCCTGATCTGAGTCGTCTATATTGAACCTTACCGATATCGACGGGCAGTTGATCCACGACGATGAAGCGATCGGGGATCTTGTAGGCCGAAATCCTTCCGCGACAGAACGCAAGCAGTGCGCCTCGGCTGAGCCGTGCCATGGGTGCAGGCTGAACCCATGCCACGATGCTGTCCCCATATAGCTCGTGAGCTTCTCGAGTCAGCGCGACCGCAGCGATGTCAGGATGAGTCAGCAAGAAGGACTCCACCTCTTCCGGATGAACGAGGTTCGGGCCGCGTTTCATGGCACGCTTGACTCGGCCTACGAACCTCACGTAACCATCCGGCAGCGCTTGCACCAAGTCCTGCGTATCGAACCAGCGAATTCCGTCGCGATCACGAAGGCGACGTTCCGTTTCTTTGGTGTTGCCGTAGTAACCGAGGAGTAGCGCGTCGGTCGTGACCCAGAGCGTGCCTGGCTGACCAGTCCCAACGGAAGCGTCGCCCCAATTGCCGACGTGAATCGAAGTGAATGGCAACGGGTAGAATTCGGACGCGGAACGCGCGGCGTCGCGATTGGAGTCCCACATGACCATCGTTCCGGTCTCAGACGAGCCGATGATATTGACCACTCGGATCCGCCGCTTCTGCCAGAACTCTGCGGCAATGTCGTCGGGGAGCACTTCACCGGCGAAGTAGCACAGGCGCACGCGGGACAAATCGAATTGGTCGAACTCCGGGTGGGACAGTACGATCTTAGCGAGCGTTGCCGAGAGTTGAACCACTGTGACCCGATGTGCTTGTATGGCATCGAGGAACGTCCGTGGCTCGAAGCGGGACAGGTACACGGCCTGGCCGCCTGCCAACAGAGTCTGCAGGCCCATTCCGAACCCGCCCTGATGAAAGAGCGGCATGCCGAGCAACATGCAGTCGTCAGCAGAGAGAGCGAGCGTATCTGCCATGTCGAGCTGCGCCTGCAAGAAACCCAGGTGTGGTACGATGATGATCTTGGGGTTGCCGGTGGTTCCTGACGTGCACGCCAGCATGAGTCGCTCATTGGGCGCAACCATGCGACTTGGAACTGGCAGTGCTTTGGCGTCGCGCAAGAACTCTTCGCGCGAAAGCGTTCCCGCGACGTCTCGATCCAAACAGACCAGCACGGGCTGTCGCGGGAGATCGGTGCTGGCGCGGACCAGGCTGGCCGCGATGTCCGCCGAGCGAAAACGCGACCAAGTAAGACAGAGCTTGACATCGAGTTCGGCAAGCAAGCGTTCGGCTTCCCAAGCACCGAGCTGCGGATCCAACGGGACAGCAATGGCCCCGAGGTTGACTAGCGCCCAGAACGCAATGCACCAGATGAGGCTATTCGGAGCTATGAGCATCACCTGGTCGCCTAGGCCAATACCCTGCCGCGCAAGAGCCCCCGACCAAACGGATACCTGCGCGATAAACTCCCTGCGACTCAGACAATCCCCGTCAATGTTGATGAATGGGCGCTCGGGAGCTTCTGTCGCAAGCCGGGCAAAGGCATGCAGCGCGCCCTCTTGGTCGGACTGCCCACCGCGACCAGTCATAGGGCGTTCGTGCTCCTCAGGGATAGCCCCGCCTGGTTTGCGATCCAATCAGCGACGATAGGGCCGACCCAACACAACTGCTCACCAACAGGCATGGTGTGCGTCACGGCTTGGGACGTCGAATAGGCGGGCTCCTCCTCAATCACGAGGAGTTTGCGTTGGGGCGACGTGGCACGGTCGTAGAGCAGCTGCGCGCGGTCGAGTGTCATCCAGTTGTCGTGCTTGCCGTGAACCATGAAGAACGGACACCCGACGGTGAAACGATCTTGCCAACCGATTTCCGCGTACAACTCCATTTCGCTCTTGCCACCGGTCTGAAGTTCGAGCCATTCGCCGCTCTTCATCCATTGGGGTGTCTTGTCGTTGTCCACTTGGTCGATGAACAGGGGAAACAGTGCGACGCACCAGCGATAACGGCTCTGCTCGTAGCACGCGCGGTAGGCATACCCGCCGCCCATGCACAGCCCAATCGTGCCGAAGCGGGCGGCATCCAATTCCGCTGTCTGCTCGACGAAATCGGCCACGCCGCAGAATGCCGCAGTCAGGTTGTCGGACCCGCACGGGATGCCCTCGCAGAACAGGCTCTCGCCGCTGCCCGGCATGTCGGGGACCAACGCGGCTACTCCGCGCTCCGCCATCAGGCGGGCCAAGGTGTTCATTTCCTCTTTGCAGCTTCCAAGCCCCGAGAAGACCGCAACACAGGGATGCGGCCCAGTTCCTGCGGGAAGGTGCAAATGGGCGGCGAGCGAGTTCCGTTGGCTGATCGGGATCTGCACGGACATTACGGGTGATTCGAAGAACGCCGCCGCTTGACGGTAGCTCCTTACGTAGTCGAGATAGATGGCTCGCCTGCGGGCGATATCACCGGGATTGATTAGGAACTGCGCTAGTCGACAGCTAGCTGCTTGAAGGCCGAGGGCGAGCGCCGTTCGACGCTGGCCCTGCATTGCCGCGCTTTGGCTACGCTCCTGCCAAGTGCACCCGAGCTTGTCCCACTCAGTCAGCCATTGGGTCTCGAGTTGCCGCGCATTGCGCAACGGTGTTTGCTCGATGCGCTTGAGGATCCGCTCCAAGTCGAACGGGTTCGCTCCGTGGATCAATAGGCGAGTAGTGACCGGATTGAGCAGATCTCTGATTGACCAAGGTGCATCGGACGGTAACAAGGCAGTTGTTCCTGTAGTCTAGGTGGCTCGCACTGTGGCAGCCTGAGGGGGCTGCTTGGTTGCTAGTTTCTCGAAGGAGCGTCGCTCCGTCACGCAGATTGGTCCCGTGGGCGTCAGGCTCCACGCGTCCTCTGGAGGCACTTGCGACAGCAATAGAAACACTCGCTCCCGTTCGATTGCGCAATGCACCGTCAGAATCTCGGAGAAGCGCTGACACAGGCGGCGCTTGGTTTCGATGCTCAGCTCCATCGCAGAGCGGACGACGATCCATGCCGCAGGAGCCGCAGAACCGTCGACGAAGAGCGGCCCATGGTTGATTGATACCAACACGGCAGGGCAGGTCTTCTCGAACGAGCTAGCGAGCGCTGCGCTACACTCGGCTGCTAGTAGGTGCAAAGTGGCCTCTGGCAGCAGCGCGTTGAGCTTGATATCGACGACCGGCATGACGAAGGGACCCTCCCATTCCGAGCTGGCGGGGTTGTCTAACTTTCACCGTTGCGACGGGAGCATGGCTGAAGACGCACAACCGGTCAACCGGATCACTCCGGGGAGGTCCAGGCGGCTGGTACGATTCACCCAGGGTACGACTCCGAGAGAGGACGAATGGCCGTGGAAGCTTTAGTTGGACATCAAAGTGTCCAACAGGTGTTCATTCGGCGTGACCTGTTGCGCGGTTCGACCGGGACTCCCCGATCGAGTCAGTTGGGCGCTGCAACGCCAGCGCGTCCGGACTTCGCGAAGTAGGCGCGCAACGCCTCGCGTGCTAGGTCGGGGGCCTTGATGTGCCAGGTGGGGGTATTGATGACCAAGGTAGCGATCGCCACCTCGGGCTGATCGGCGGGGGCGAACCCGACGAACCACGTGAAGGTTCGCTCCGACTCCGCTTTCGAGAGCGTCCCAGTCTTACCTGCCACGGCGACTCCTGGCAAATACGATCGGCCTTTGTTGTCGTGGAACGCTGCACGCGCCGAGCCGTCGATGACGGTGTGGGCCATCATCTTGGCGACTTCCTTGGCCGTGGGCGCTTGAACAGCGCGGCGCAAGACTTTAGGTTTGCCGTCGTCTTCCCAACTGACTTGGCCTTTGTCGATGACCTTGGACACGATGCGCGGTTGCAGCGTCACACCGTCGGACGCAATGGTCTGAGCGATCCCGACCGCGGCTAACGGTGAGAGCGTAGTGTGCCAGAAGCCAGCCGACGTACGCGCAAACTCGATGGGCTCTTCTGGCACCTCAATCGAAGAGGCCTGGTTCGACACGACGAAGGGTACAGCCGAGCCGAAGCCAAAGGCCCCACCCATTCGGGAGATGTCTTCGGGGACTAGGTGCTTCTGCGCAAGGCGCCCGAATACGACGTTGAGACTGCGGCCCATGGCTTCACCCAAGGTCGCGCAGTATTTGTCTTTGGCGGGATCCTCGCGCAACTCCTCCGCAGAGATGCGACTGCGGCCACCATGGTAACATTGTTTCGAGTCGGCGTTTAGGCTCGCTCGTTCGACCAACGCGGCTCCGGTGATGACCTTGAAGATACTCGCAGCAGGCGCAACGGCACGTACATTGACGTCGTAGGGCTCACCGTCTTTGACGTAGCTGGCATAGACGAGCAGTTTGCCGGTCTTGACATCCATCATGACGGTCCCGGCTTCGGGGACACGATAGCGACGCATCACGGACTGCACGGAGCGCTGCAGAATTGGATCGAGTGAGAGTTCGGCCACTCGCCCCTCGCTCATCGGTACGAGCACGCGCTCGGGGCGAATGTCCATGCGAAGCAGGTCGAGGCCGCTCAGATCCGGGGGCTGCGGTTTGGCGAACAGGGCTCGTTCGACCTTGCCGAGGGGCCCCTCTGGGGTTTGAAGTGGTTTACGACTTCCCATAAATGGGACGAGGGCACCCACGATTCCGAGGGCTGCACCGATGCCAATCCAGCGAGTCCAGGGGCGCATGCTTGATTGCGCTCACTATCGGGATAGCGCCAATGTGGCCAAGTTACTTGGGTTAGGCCTATGGGCCGATCCGCTTACTGCCCCGCGCCATGCTGGACGCTTGGGTGGCCTACGCACGGACCCACAAGCGGCTTTGATAGTCAGAGAACTGCGATCTGACTTCGGCCAACTCGGATTCGAGAGTGTCGCGCTCTTGCCGGCACCGTTCGAGCTCGACCTCGTAGTCGCTGCGATTCTGTTCGAGCTGATTCTCGAGGGCGAAGACTGCGTCGCGAGTGCGTTCGAGCTCTTCAAGCAACTGGACGCGTTGATCGTCGGCCACACCCAAAGCTTCATCCGTGCGCTCTTGAATGGCAACGTTGACCGCCCGCAGCTCTGCGAAGTCTGCATGCGCGGCTTCGATTTCTTGCTGCAATAAGTGGTTGGCCTGCAGTATTAGTACGATGGTTCGAGACAGATCGCCCAATTGCAGTGCGTGCAATACTTCAGAGTCGTCGGAGAACCCGCTGCCGTACTGAGCGAGAGCCTCGTTGAGACCCAATGGCGGCGGTTGCAGTGGTTGGCTGCGACTGCCACGGCCGAGCTCGAATGGGGCATGACCGTCTGGGACCGTGCCGCCCAATGCACGCACGTCAGATTGCTGTGGTTCCACACGAAGTCGCGACGAGGACTGACCCTGGTGCTGTTCGGAAACGGTTGCCGTTTCAACGGCGTCCGGTGTACGTGCCATGGTTGTACGGGCTCCTTCTCTCGTGATCGGCGCGAGGCAGTCGCAGGCAGTCTGACTAGCCCTCCATCGACCAGTCTCTACTCATGCCCAGGTAGGGTTCTTCCTTATTTCGCTTCGATTCCCCGGACCCAAATCAGCTTGGGGCGTGCAGGCCAGTCGGCAAGCTCTGCGGGCGCTACTTCCGGCAATCATTGTCGGGACGTGGGCGCTTCGACCCGCAGGCCGCCCGAGCTACCGCGGTTCGTTTCCGCGTCGTATCGACCCACAAACAATCGGGGCACCTGGCACCCATCCAGGTTGGTGCCCGAAGCCCGGGGAGCGACGCTCGAGCTCGAAAGCTGCGCGAATGCTCGGGTGGGACTATGCTGAAAGGCTAGATAATGGGGTCGCCGTCGGCCCTGACGGAGTTATCAATCGGTGTCATCGCAAGCAGAACCCTATCGCATGAGTCTCGAAGTTGATGACACGACGACGCTGATGGCGATTGCAGGGCCCCACAGTCACGTCCTCGGCGAAGTAGCTCGCACCTCTGGCGCTGAGGTGAACTTGCGCGGCAATACGATCTACATCGTGGGCCAAGAATCGTGCGTGCGCGTGGCACATCGCTTCCTGCAGGACGCGGCCAGCTGCGCTGTGCGCGGGCACATCATCGGCACGAACGATGTCGAACGTTCGCTGCGTGAACTCGAGCAAGACCCAGACGCAACGTTGGTTGACAAGCTCGACGAAACCGTTGTGGTAACGACCAAGCGCAAGCCAATCGTGCCCAAGACGCCGGGGCAGCGAGAATACGTTGCGGCGATTCGTCGCCATGATCTCACTTTAGGCATCGGGCCGGCGGGTACGGGCAAGACCTACTTGGCCATGGCTGTTGCAGCGAGCTATCTGGTGACCAAGCGCGTAAAACGAATCGTTTTGACCCGACCGGCTGTCGAGGCTGGTGAAAAACTGGGCTACTTGCCGGGAGATCTCGAAGAGAAGGTCAACCCCTACTTGCGCCCACTCTACGACGCTTTGCACGACATGATGGACTTCGACAAGGTGGACCAATTGCGTCAGCGTGGTCAAATCGAAGTGGCGCCACTGGCGTTCATGCGCGGGCGCACGCTCAACGACGCCTTCGTCATTCTCGACGAGGCACAGAATGCCACCTCCGAGCAAATGAAGATGTTCTTGACGCGCCTTGGGTTTGGTTCGAAAGCCGTGGTAACGGGTGACGTGACTCAATCGGATCTACCCGCCGGGGCCTCGAGCGGCCTGCGCGAGGCCTGCGTCCTGCTCGAGGGGATCGAAGGAATCGCCATTTGCACCCTTGGACAAAAGGACGTCGTTCGCCATCCGCTGGTGCAGCGGATCGTCGGGGCGTACGAGCGGCACGAGGAGCAAATGAGTCGTCGAGAATCGCGGCCTCATTCGCGGGAGGGAGCCGCTTGACCGAACCGAATTCCTGCGCGCGCCCGGACGGGATATCCGCAGCCGATGAGCGGCAATTCGGGCGCCTAGCGGGGCTGGTGCAGAACTGCACCTATCACAGGCTGACTGAGCGTCTTGCCGAGCTGCGACGTGAGTCGCACGTTCTGGTCGTTGCTACGGTGGAAGCCTATCGGGCGGGGGACGTGGAGCGTCACTTCATCGCTGAGGACGTTCCTCGCGACCGTTGCAGACTGATTGCCTTGGGTGAGCTCGAGCTTGCGGAGCTGGCCGATGCAGGTACGGCCGGGCTTGCGGCGCTGCTTTCCATAGACGCGACGGACGCCGAGTTGTCGGTCGCGATTGAGCGTGCCTTTGAATCGATGGAAGCGCATCAGCGCACGGTGACCCACGGCGAGAGGCTGAGTCGTTTCGAGTTCGAATTGGACGAACTCATCGATATTGCGCGCGCTTTGACCAAGGAGCGCGACATCGCTAAATTGCTCGAACTCATCCTCGAGAAGGCTAGGTTCGTCACTGGGGCCGATGCGGGGAGTATCTATGTCGTCGAAAGCGATCCGGCGTCGCCGAGTGAAAAGGTCGAGAGCCAGACGCTGCATTTCAAACTAACGCAGAACGAGTCGGTTCGGTTCGATTGGAGCGAGTTCACGATGCCCGTGAGTCGCGGTAGTATGGCAGGATGGGTGGTCCTCGAACGTCAATCGATCCGCATTACCGACGCCTATCAGCTCCCTGCCGACAGCCCTTTTGGCGTCGATCGCTCGTTCGACGCAAGGACGGGCTACCGCACCAAGAGCATGCTCTGTGCTCCACTGATTAGTGGTCGTGGTGACGTGATTGGCGTGCTGCAGCTCATCAACAAGAAGCGCCGCCCCCAACAGAAGCTTGTAACTCACGCCGACGTCGAACGGTTCGTCTTGCCCTTCGACCCGCGCAGCGAGCAGTTGCTTGTCACCCTGGCTGCCCAGGCGGGGATTGCCCTCGAGAATGCCATGCTGATCGAGGAAATCCGTGGGCTGTTCGAGGGCTTCGTGCGGGCTTCGGTCGACGCCATCGAAGCCCGGGATCCGACCACAAGTGGGCATTCACGTCGAGTGGCGGAACTGACGTTGCGCCTGGCTCGCGCGGTGGACCATACTGACGACGGGCCGTACCGCGCCGTGCGTTTCCGGGACGACGAGTTTCGCGAGCTCGAGTACGCGTCCCTTCTGCACGACTTTGGCAAGATTGGCGTCCGAGAACCGGTGCTCGTCAAGGCCAAGAAACTCTACCCGTACGAACTCGATGCGATTCGCCTGCGTATCGAACTAGGGCTGCGAGAGATCGAGGTGCAGCGTCATGTTCGGCACCTGGAAATCCTGCGCCGTGGCGGTACTGAAGCCGAACTTCGGCATGCGAGTCTCGAACTGGACGAGCAACGTCTGGAATTGGAGCGAGCCTACGCGACCGTCCTTCAGGCGGCCGAACCGACGGTGCTCAAGGCGCAGGATCGCCAGCTACTCGATGCCGCGGAACGGTTGACGCTGCGGCGCGCTGATGGGCAATGTGAGCCATTACTGTCACCCGAAGAGCTGCTGAGCCTACGCATCGAACGTGGCAGCTTGACGGCGGATGAGTTCGCTGAAATCCGTAGCCACGTGGTGCATACTCAGCGATTTCTGTCGCGGATCCCTTGGGGGCGCACGCTCGGCCGCGTTCCGCTGATTGCAGGCGCGCACCACGAGCGACTCAACGGCACCGGGTATCCTGCGGGTCGTCGGGCAGACGAGATCCCCTTGCAGTCGAAGATGATGAGCGTCGCTGACATCTACGACGCCTTGACAGCTAGTGACCGTCCCTACAAGCGCGCGGTCAGTCCCGAACGTGCGCTGCAGATCCTCGACATGGAAGTGCGCGATGGCCATCTTGATGGCGATCTCGTGCGGCTGTTCCAATCAGCCGGTGTTTGGGCAGGGGGAGAGAGTGGGTGACGCGCGGTCGTCGCGGAAGGGGAGGCGTGGTCGCCGTCCTGACCGGTTCTCTGCTCTTGCCCTGCTGCAAACGCGACGAGCCGCAGGCGACCGTGCAGGCTCCCGCCACGGTGGCAGCTGCGCACTCGGCGGTCACGCCAAGTAACGCCAGACCTGAGCCCAAAGCCATCCCTGCGGAACGGACGCTTGCCTTCTCATGGCGACCTGCCGGCGCAAGTCCGCGTGCGTACGCGATGAGCGATGCGTTGGATCAACATCACGTGCTCTTGCTGCGTGGCATCGAGCCTGGAAAATCCTATCCCGTTGTCGTTGCCATGCATGGTCAGCCGCGCCGGGGGCAAGCGCCGCGCAGCTATCAGTTTCAGCGCGTCGTCGCAGACGTTGCGCGTGAGCTAATCCATGCGGGCGAGCTTGAGCCGTTCGTGCTCGTGACGCCTGTGTTTCGATTCGAAGGGCAAAACTGGCCAGCGTTCGACCTGGTCGCTTTCATGGCGGAAGTGAATCGCGTTCTCGCCGATGCGCGGGTGACGCCGCAGGGACTCTACCTGTTCGGGCATTCCGGTGCCGCGGGTTGTGGTGGCGCTGGCTTGAATCAAGCTGCCACGGTTGCTCCTGCCGCCGTTGGTTTCTTCGACACCTGTGTGGGTGCCGGCTTCGCGCACGCGATTCGCGCGCTCTCCGAGAAGCGCATCCCGACCTTGGTCATGCACAGTGTGGAGACGGCGGGATTCGTCCCGCGTCAACCCGTCGAATACCAGGCCGATTTCGATTTTGGTAAGGTCTACGCGCCGTTGGGCATGAAGCCCTTCCGTTGCCCCAAGGAATTGCCCGACGCACCCCTACGACCCCTTGAATATCGTTGCGCTAGAAGCGCTTCGGGGACGACGCTCGCTCTCGTCGTCGATACTGGTCGAGGGGAACAGGCGCACGAAGCGTTGGTACCCGTCGCTATGCGCTATTTTCTTAGGCAATACATTGGTCGAGGCATATCAAGCACCTTGCAGTAACGCTTGATGGAAGTGCTCGAGAGGGGGGGGCCAACGAGAGCCCTTTACGCTCCCGAGGGTGCCCTTTATGCTGCCTGCCCATGAACCTGCGTTGCCGTGCCAATTCGCCGTCTCCTGTCTATCTTTCTGGTCTGCTGCTCGTGGCTACGGCGTGCTGTGCCGCACCACCGCCCCCAACGCCACAGGGCTGCGGCGGTCCAGCGGCCACGCCGACGGCCACTACGGCAGGCCCCGTCGAGGAGCGGCGCGTCGAGGATTTCGAGAACGCGTCGGGATTGTCGGGAGGCCTTTGGTACGAGTTCGACAAGAACTCCTTGGGCACAGTGGCGAATCCGAACCCCTTCACGCTAGCGCCCGGTGGCGCACCGAAGAGTCCCGGTTATGCGGCCCACGTCTGGGGCACGCTCGGAGCGGATCGTGCGCCCTGGACCTGGGTGCAGTTGCAGGTCTTTCTCAATCGGAACAAAGCCGCAGACGACCTCACCAAGTACGCCAGCCTGAGTTTCTACGTCAAGGGGGACGGTGGTCGTTACAATGTCGCGCTCGTTCGCGACTCAGTCACAGACTATGACCACTACCACTACGAGTTCACTGCGCCGAAAGCATGGACTGAAATCAAGGTACCACTGGACGCCTTCAGACAATATGGTTGGGGCAAACACGTATCCGCGCAGCACAAGGACGTAAAGTTCATTCAGCTGAGCCCCGCGGCGCACAGCCAGCCTTTCGATGTGTGGTTCGACGACATTGCGCTTTCGACCGATAAGGCGACGCAGAAGCCATTTGTCTATGACACCAAGGGATGGTTCCCTTACACCGGTTTTGCGCCGCAGCAGCGACGCGGCACCGCGCTCGACATGTCTCGTTGGCTCGACGCACCGGCAGGTAAACACGGACCACTGGGCAAACGCGGAGAAGACTTCGTCTTCAAAGACGGCAAGGTCGCTAGGTTCATCGGCGTCAACATCGTCGCCTCGGCGAACTTTCCCAGCCATGAAGAGGCGGACAAGATTGCCGAGCTACTCAGTCAGCTGGGCGTTAACCTCACGCGTCATCACCACATGGATGCGGCGTGGAGTAGTCCCAACCTGTTTGGTAACAAGCCGAGCACGCTCGAGATCGACGCTGCGGCCATGGAACGCTTTGATTACCTGGTCAGCCAGCTGCAGAAACGCGGGATTTATCAGTATTTCGACATGCTCGTGCATCGCAAACTCTCTGCCGCGGACGGCGTGCCTGCCGCCGACAAGTTGGCGGCGGGGCTCAAGGTCGAGGGCGAATTCGACCCGAAGCTGATCGAGCTACAGGAGCGGTTCATTACCCAGTTCATGGGACACCTGAACAGCCACACCGCTCGAACCTATGCCAAGGATCCGGCTGTCGTGATGCTCGAGGCGATCAACGAGGATAGCCTCTTCTGGCTTATGCCCGAGGGCGAATTCTCGGTCAAGACCCCAGAAGGGCGAGCGACTTTCGCGCGTCAGTTCTCGGCTTGGTTGACTAGACTTGGTGTCAAGGATCGAGCAGCGCTCGAGAAGCGTTGGGCAGGGGTAGGCAGGGGGCTTGCTCCACGCGAAGATCCAAAGCAGGGCAATGTTGACGCATTCGTGGCTACAGGGAGGGGGAAGGAAAAGGAGCTTACGCCGAACCGCGCCAAGGACACGCTTCAGTTCTACTACGACACGACGCTCGCCTACTTCCGACGGATCGAGAAGTTGCTACGCGGACTTGGCTATCAGGGGCAGTTCACTGGGAGCAACCATTGGACGGAGCACCCCTTGGATCTGCGCGTCAATTCCGAGCTCGATTTCGTCGACCGGCATGCCTACTGGTCGCATCCGAACGGCGGCTGGGGCTACAAGCCCGAAGTCACCTGGGACAACTCACCCATGGTAAAGGATCCGGAATTGGGCATCGTTGGACAGCTGGCGCGCCGCCGCGTCAAGGGTCTGCCGTACTCCACGAGCGAATGGCAGACCTCGGCACCTAATGACTATCGGCATGAAGGCCTGCTGCTCGTGGGTGCCTATGCGGCCCTCCAAGGCTTCAGTCCGATCCAGTTTGCGTTGAGCCACGACCTTAGTAAGCGCGTAGATGCGATATCCAGTCTCTCCAACAACTTCGATATCCTAGATCAGCCGACGGCGCTCGGGGGCTGGCCCGCCGTTGCGGCACTGTTCCACCGCGGGGACGTGCGTTCGGCTGAGCTCGAGGGCTATCTTCGTTACGAGAAGGACAACGGATTTGCACCCGGTGCCAACTTCGACTATCCGCCGAAGCTCGGCCTCATCGCGCGCACTGGGGTTGCCTTTGACGCCGGACAATCCAAGAGCGAGCTCGACGCGATTCGAACGAAGTACCAAAAAGGTTCGCGGGTGAGCTCGAGCACCGGGGAGTTGCATCACGATGCCGCAGCGGGGCGCTTCGAAATCGACACACCGCGCACCCAAGGCACTATCAGTTTCGCGACGGAGCAGGCAATCCAGCTTTCATCTACCAAGTTCGAACAGAAGAGCCCGTTTGGGGTCATCGTAGTAACTGCCCTAGACGATCAACCGATTGCCGCGTCGAAGCATCTGCTCGTAACGGCGCTTGGCAATGCCATCAACAGTGGGATGTCGCTGTCCTCGAATCGCAGTGGTTTTGTCGACGTGGGGCATTCGCCGATCCTGGTGGAGCCGATCGTGGGACGCGTCACGATTGCGACCCAGCAAGCCGGTACGGCACATTGCTTCCCGCTGGAGGTGTCCGGCGCGCGCAAGCAGGAAATCCTGCTCACGCAGCAAGCGGGCTCAGTTGCGCTGGAACTTGCGGCAGTTCATCAGACAATGCACTACGAGATTGTGCGGTAGCGAACGCCGTTTCGGCGACCAACGCGGCGGAGTCTCAGTATCGCACTCTTGGTTATGGTCCTGGTGGAAAGTCACAGGGACACCCCATCGCCCACTGACGGTTGCCGCATTTGTCTGATTGTTTCAACCGAGTCGCTCGCAAACGCAAACGACCGAGTGACGTCAGGTCTGGTCACAGACGCCAATGCGACGATTGTGCGATCTGTGCGGGCCGAGAGAATCACCGCGCAATTTAGCTAACCGGACGCGACCCCCTGATACTGCAATGTGTGCGTGAGTTGTTTCCATGCTTGAGAACACTACGTCGTCAACAGCAACGATGTACCGGGAAACGTATCCACGGTCGGGCCGGTGCGCACACAATCAACCCGTGAGCTCGAGGGATAATCATACGATATTGCGTTCTCGATGCTGTTCAAAGCGCTGAGAGAGCAACCACGCACTCAGCACTGCCCGAATGACGATGCGCGGCGTTGTTGTTGAGGGAATGTGATGCATCGATGCAGTGTCGCGTACATTGTTGGTCATCGCGGGCCAAGAAGCATCAGTTTGAGCAACAACAATGCACCAGGCTCGTTCAAAGCATTGGAGACATGGGACATTCCAATACGCTGAAGTCGTGCCAGATTCATGCCGCATTGATGCGGCGAAGGGATCGCCGCGTTGCGCGAACAGTGCTCAGTTTCTGTGCGGTTGTTGTCTTGAGCAGCCGAGCGACATTGCCGGTCGCATCAAATGCCAATCGGATGCGAGCTTGTCTTGCGATTGAGGATGCTGCGCTTCACGTCGCGAGAACGCGCCACGTGATCCTCGGCGCATTCGATTCAACTCAGCCATCAGGCAATTGAGTACCTGAACAATTTGCGTTGGCCGACTTGACTCGCAAATTGGAGCGAGTTAGTAGTGACCAGCCATCGCACAGCTACGCACAGCTGTGACACCACCAGTTCTGTTGCAGGTTCGACCATTGAATGGTGGCCTGCCTTGGTGACGCCGTTGCGTCATGAATCCAACGCCAAGGCACTCCGCCCTCTCGATTGCCGACGAGGTTTCGTTGAATCTGCAGCGAGCGAAAGGCAGGATCGCATGCGTCGGTTTAAGAGAGCTATCTACCCGTTATCCGTCACCTTTTGCGGGCTACTCATCGTGGGTTGCATGCGCGAGGACCAGGCGAGCGAGCCTGTGCTCGTGGTGGCCGTGGGCGGCAGCTGTGGCTGCAACTGCAATTGCAGCTGCAATGGCAACACGGCTTCGACTGGCGCGACCAGTTCGGCGAATCCCAATACTACCAATAGTGTCGGAGGAGCCAACAGCGGCAACAACTCTACGGCATCGACCGGGGCGACGAATAGCGGGAACAACTTGACGACATCGACGGGAGCGACGAATAGCGGGAACAACTCGACGACATCGACTGGAGCGACGAATAGCGGGAACAGCTCGGCGACGTCGACTGGGGCGACAAGTGGCGGGAGCAACTCGACGACATCGACGGGAGCGACGAATCGGGGCGGTAGTTCTGGTACGAATTCGGTGATAGTGGGGGGGACTGGCTCTTCCGCTGGCGGCGCCGGCAACGCGAACGCAACGGGTGGCTCGTCCGGTGCTGTCTTCGTGATCCCGAGTGACGCCGCGCCGACTCCCACGAGTTCAGGCAAAGCAGGGGCATTCCGCGTCAACACGGACACAGGTAGGCTCATGCACAATGGGGTGGAGTTCCAGGTGCGAGGTGGCAACTGGTTCGGCCTGGAAGGGCAGGACGATCTTGCTCGCCCCGGCGCCATGGAACTCTACATAGGTGCGGTCTTCTGGGCGGATGCGTCGAACAAGCGCACGATCAAAAAGACGATGGAGGAGATTCAGACGTCACCTCTAGGTCTCAACACGATTCGGCTGCCCATTTCACCGCAAACGTTGGTCAAGGGACATCCAGATGGCCTGTACAGTCGTACTGACGTGAAGATTCGGAACAACGATCCAACGTACTACCCGTACGCGGACGCTCTTGAAGCCCTCGAAGACTTTTTGGTGCAGGCCGCAGCCAACAATCTCTATGTCATCCTCGATATGCATTCTTGCTCGAACCACATCGGCTGGCGTGCAGGCAAGATCGACGATGGCCCGCCTTGGACTGACGCCAACCGCGAGAACTACAAGTACAAGAAGGAAGACTATTACTGCAATCAGGGCGAGGATGCCTACGACAAGGCGAAATGGCTTGCGGACATTCACACACTCGCCAAGTTGCCGAAGAAGCTCGGGGTGAAGAACATCCTAGGCATTGACTGCTTCAACGAGCCCTTCAAGTACTCCTGGTCCGAGTGGGCGGATTTGGCCAAAGAATGCTATGACGCCATAGCCGCAGAGGATGATGATCTCATTGCAGTCGTGGAGGGCGTAGCGGCAACTCACTTCGATGCTAATGGAAGTCAGGTTGCAGAGCCCTTTGGGGACGTAGCCACGAACCCGAATTGGGGCGAAAACCTCTACGGGCAGCAGTTCGATCCGATCCAGATTCCCAAGGACAGGCTCTGCTTCTCGCCGCACACCTATGGCCCGTCAGTCTACGTCCAGAAGCAGTTCATCGACCAGACCAATGCCGCATGTGTAGGTCTCGAAGACGATGCTGCGGGCAAGGCGAAGTGCAAGCTGGTCGTCGAGCGGTCGAACGCGCAGGCAGTCTCGATGCTCCGAAAGGGCTGGGACGACCATTTCGGCTACCTCACCGATCAGAACTATTGCGTAATCATAGGCGAGTTCGGCGGGTACAAGTCCTGGCCAAGCAATCCAGTCAAGCCGCAAGCGGCCACTATTTGGGCGCATCTTCCGAGCGGCGTTCGATACGACTGGGAGTGGCAGAACATTCTGGTCGAATATCTGAAGGCGAAAGGGATGACGGATTTCACCTACTGGTCCATCAATCCAGAATCTGGCGACACCGGCGGGATCTATAACCACGCCTACACCCTTTCTAACGAATCGGGATGGGGCGTCTGGCAAGGTCTCGACTCGGAGAAGGTAAGCCTGCTTGGCGGGCTCAAGTAGAATGGGGCACAACCGGAAATCCTGGAGCCCTCGAATGGTGGTGTGTCGCGCACTCGGACCCGCCTCGATCGAAAGGAAAAAGTTTATGCTCTGGCGAACCAATTTCGTCTGTGTATTGTCTCCGGTACTCCTCGGTGTAGGCCTGGCTGGGTGCACCCTAAACGGTGAGGATGACACTATCCCGTCCGGCTCGGCTTCGGGTGGTCTCAGCGGTGCAGGTGGTTGCAGCTGCAACTGCAACTGCAGCTGCAAGGGTAGTGTCGTGACGAGCGGTTCGACGCCTTCTCAGGCCTCGACAACGGGTGGTGTTGGCAATACTGGTGCTTCGAACGGCGGCACGAGTACGTCGACCGGTGGAGCTGGTCCCAACTCAAGCGGAGGTGCCGCTGCGTCGGTGGGCGGTAGCGCTGCGAGCACGAGCGCTGCGGGCGGAGCCCGCAGCGTCGGAGGTAGCGCTAACGGGTCGAACGGCGGCAACACCAGTCGTAGTAGTGTTTGCTCGGACGTGCCGCGTCCAAGTGAGTCCTGTAAGGATGCCATTTCCTGGGGCTTCTGTGGTAAGGATTGGTTTGCGGGCAACTGTGACGCATCCTGCGGTGTTTGCAGCATGGGCGCTGGCGGCAGCGGCAATACCTCGAATGCGACGGGAGGAGTCGGCAGCGTTGGCCCTGGCGCCACCGGTGGCGCTGCTTCGACGTCGAAGGGCGGAAACAACAGTGGCGGTGGTGGTGTCAGCACTTCCAGTCCGACGGGTGGCAGCACCAGCACGAACAATACCGTCGCTGCGGCGCGCGTGGACAACCCCTATGCTGGGGTGACTGGGTACATCAACCCCGAATGGAAGGCGCGGGCCGATGCGGAGTCGGGAGGCAGTCGCGTCTCGAGCAATCCGACCGGCGTTTGGATGGACCGCATCGCGGCCATTGGCGGTACTGGGTCCAGTGCCACCATGGGGCTGCGTGACCATCTCGACGAAGCATTGGCCCAAGGTGCAGGCTACATCCAAATCGTAATCTACAACCTTCCGGGTCGGGATTGCGCCGCACTGTCTTCGAATGGGGAGTTGGGGCCCACCGAGATCGAACGATACAAGACGGAATACATCGATCCAATTGCCGCGATCGAGCGAGACTCCAAGTACGCCTCGCTGCGCATCATCAACATCATCGAGATCGATTCGCTGCCTAACCTTGTCACCAATACGGGCAGTTCCAAGACTGCCACCGCCACTTGCGACGTGATGAAGGCAAATGGCAACTACCAGAAGGGGATCCAGTATGCTTTGGGTGCGTTGTACAAAGCCGGCAATACGTACAACTACATCGATGCTGGCCACCATGGCTGGATCGGCTGGGACACCAACTTCAATGATTCTGCAGCGCTGTTTGCGGAGACGGCAAAGGGCGCGGAGGGAGGCGTTGAGACCGTTACCGGGTTCATCACTAATACCGCCAACTATTCGGCGCTGGAAGAGCCCTACCTGACCGTAACCGAGGCGACGCGGTTGTCGAAGTGGGTCGACTTCAACAAGTACGTTGACGAGAAGAGCTTTGCCGCGGCCTTCCGAACCAAGATGGTTGCTTTGGGTATGAACGCGAACATTGGCATGCTGATCGACACGTCGCGCAATGGGTGGGGCGGGCCGAGCCGACCAACCGCGGCCAGTACTGCGAGTGACGTGGACACGATGGTCAACGAGTCGAGGATCGACCGTAGGATCCACCTGGGTAACTGGTGCAACCAGAGCGGTGCAGGGCTCGGTGAACGCCCCAAGGCGGTTGGGACTGGCGGCATTGACGCTTATGTGTGGATCAAGCCTCCAGGCGAATCCGACGGCGCAAGTCAGTTCATCGAGAACGACCAAGGCAAGGGTGTCGACGGGATGTGTGACCCAACCTACGCCGGCAATGCTCGTAACGGCAACAGCATGAGCGGCGCGTTGGCGGATGCACCGTTGTCCGGGGCCTGGTTCTCCTCGCAATTCCAGGAGCTCATGGCAAACGCGTATCCGGCGCTCTAGTCGTCGGGGCCGCGCGCCTACTTCTTCTGCTTTGCCGCGAAGTTCGACTTCGTGTCGAAGTCCAAATCCACATTCGACGCCTTAGACGCCTTCTGGGGCTGGTACTTTTTCGGCGCGTCCAACTTGGACTCTTGCGGCTTCTGGATTGCCTTCATAGGTGGAGCTGTCTTGAGCAGAGGCGGCGGCGTAGCGGATTGAATGGGTACAGCCGAGGAAGTCGGCGCAATCGATGGAGCTGGTTCGGCAAATGGGTTCGGCGGTGGGTTGAGGGCTCGAGCGGCACCAACCCTTGCCTGCTGTACTTCGCTCGAAGAATCACCCGCGGGGTCGAGGTCCTTGGCGCGATCGAGATCGGTGAGGCAAGGTTTCCATTCGCCAGAGCGACAAGCCGTGAGTGCTGCCTCGCGGAGCTTGCGCGCCTGCTCAGCGGGGGTGGGGGTGACGCGCACGATCTCGGGCCCAATCGTTGGCTGAGCGTGGCGTTGCCGATAAGCGAATATGCCCGTGACCACGACGAGCAAACCCAAAGCTGCAGCCAACTCTAGCGCCCAACGTTCACGCAGGTAGCGGCGGAGCCGGGATACCCGTTGGCGCACAGCCGGAGCTGAGAGCTCATGCTCTTGGGCGATGGTTTCGAGCCGATCCCCCGAAGCCTCGCGCATCATCCACTCTAAGGTGCGCGTGGTTTCGGGTTCCTTGGGAAGTTCTTGGTCGACCCAGCGTAGAAGGTCGCGCGCACTTTCCGGTGTAGGCTCGGTGTGGGTGCTGGTCGCCAAAGCGTCACTGTCGACGACCTCCTGGCGGCGATTGCGTCGGTAGTAGTCGGCGATCTTGTGCCGCGCGATACCGAAGAGCCAGCGGTCGAAAGCTGCCTCGTCGGTGGGCGGCTCCGCCGCGGTCAAGGCGTCAGCCAGGGCCGACTGGACGACGTCTTCGACGTCGCTTGCAGGGACTTTGGCGCGAATGGCCTGGGTGAGTGCACGAATGCGAGATGGATCGCTAAGCCAGGTGCGCAAGTCGTTTGGGGTCATCATCGCGGTTTGCTCGTCTACGTCTACACCATCGTTCATGCTTCCGGAATCGTGACAACGCACTGGTCGATTGAACCAGGGGCCGTTTCTTTGCGTCGTTGGTCACCGGATGAGCAGCGTCGAACTATGGGCGCAAACTGGGATACCTACTTTTTGCGGAGCTGCGGTCACAGTCTGGGCCCTGGCTGCGACATGCCAGGTGGGACCCCGATGCAGAGCCACCGGCGCCTTCTTGGATCGAGCCAAGGGATATCCGTCTCGCCGGGTCCGTAGAGTCGAAAGGGATTGATCATGCAAAAAGTAACGTCTCGCGTCGCTTCGGTTGTAACTTCGACGGTTCTAGCAGCAGCGGTAACCCTGGCCCTCGGGTGGCCCAGTCACGTCAACGCCGTCGGCAACGAGGACCAGGCCGCGCAACAGCAAGCCGAGCTCGCCAAGCAAGAGGCAGCACCAGAGAATGCCAAGCTGGAAAAGGACGAATCCAAAATCGGCGACCTCGAAGTGACGGCAACGCTTGCCAAGAGCGAGACTTCGCCGGGCCGTCAAGTCGTGCACCTGGAATGCAACAATCCCACCGCGGGTCGAATCGAGGGCAAGATCCAACTCGCCTTGACGCGCACGAGCGGCAGTGGTGGCGAGCGCGTCATGCCACGTCCGCAGATTGCATGGCGGCACAACGAAGCCGTCGAGGTCGAACCGGGAGCCAAGCTGATTCGTGAGATCATGTTGCCGAAGAACATCGGTGCCGAGGTGGCGCGGATCGAGAAATTGCAGAAGGCAGCCGAAGGATCCGAAACAGCGCGGTACCCCAATGTGTACTTTGGTGTGGTTGCCGAGGCGCTCGAAGCGCCGGCTACGCCAGCAGCGCGTGCAGCGTCAACCGCACCCGCTGTTCGCCCCAAGGCCTCGAAGCTGGCTGCGATGATCAGGTCCAAAGTGAGCGCTTCGCAAAACAGGAACAGTCTTGAGTTCGGGTACTAGTCGAGGGCGGGTAAGAGTATGCGACATGCTTTCGGTTCGCTCGTGGGGGCCCTCGTCGGTGTGGGCCTTGGGGTTCTTGGGATTTGGGCTCTGGGGCGTCACCAAGTCGCGGAGCCGAAGATCCAAGAACACCGCGCCCTCTTACCGGAAGCGGACGGGGCATTGGGCCATGTCCTAATGCACTGGACGCCCAAGGCCGATCGCGACCTGGCGCGACCCTACGCCGACTTTCTCTCTGCCATCGATCCCAGCGTCAAGGTCACGTTCGTAGTTCCGAGGAACATGTCGGAGCGAGAGCGTAAGTTGTTCGAGCTGCGCATGGCTGCGATCGATCCTTCTAACAAGCTGCTCGCGCGCGTCGAGCGCGTCGAGGCGGACGGCCCCATCACCGCTTGGTCGAAGGATCGTGCCCTGGTGAGCAAGCAAGAGTCGGTTTCCGGCCATGCGCGGCTGATCATTCCCGCCGAACCCACCGACGCCTGGAAAGAGCGACACAATGATTGGGCTACCGTTGCCGAGGTGGCAAAGCACTTCCCCAAGCGCTTCGAGCTCGACGCTTCTCCCTTCGACTTTGATGCCGGCGACCTCGCCGTTGGACGCGGTGTTCTGATCATCGACACCAATCTCTTGGAAAAGAATCGCCGCCGCGGCTATACCAACATGCAGCAACTTGCCGGCAGGCTCGGTGAATACCTGCAGATGCAGGTGATCACTCTCGGCCAGAACTGGGGTGACACGCCGCGTCACCACCTGTCGATGTACATGACTCCGTTGACCAAGAATCAGGTATTGGTCGGGGATCCGAAGGCTGCCGCCGCGATTGTTGGCGAGCAATGGAAACCCGGCGAGGTTGCAAGCGACACCCAAGAACCCCTGGTAGCCGACTTTTCCGCCGACACAGTGACGCGGTTCGAGCGCGCAAAACAGGAACTCCTCGCCCAGGGGTTCGAGGTGACCAGCATCGTCAATGTGCCCTTCGACGACAAAACTTACTTGGCATACACGAACGGGGTGTTCGAGGTGAGGGACGGCCGACACATTGCCTATGTGCCGGCCTACGACGTCCCCGCGCTGGACGACGCAGCCCACGAAACCTATAGAAAGTTGGGCTGGGTAGTGGTGCCGATCCACGTGCGTAGCCTGTTTGCGTTTCACGGCACCATTGGCTGCGTCGTAAACGTGTTGGAGCGTCGATAACGAGAGTACCTTTCGACGCAGGTCCGGATTGCCGTTCTCGCGCCGATCGGTCGGCATTCGTTTCTGCGATGCACCGGCCAAAAAACCAGTAACGCCCTCGGCAGGACCTCCCTTGTCACGCGAACGAGGTATTTCGGTGCGCCACGCTCTACGCCTGACTCTGCGGTTCGAGCTCGAATTCCGCAGAATTGACCGAGCTGTTCCGAGCAGTGCCTGACGTTGCTCGCCTAGTAGGACCATCGGCCGCATTGGCGGCGGAGTCTAGGTCCGGCTTTTGAGATGCGTTGCCTAACGCCTCCGGTTCCCTCGGACTAGAATGGATGGTCCCCGGAGTCTTGTCGGCATGGGGGAATTGGCAGCCGCGTATCATTGGCGACACTCTGGAGAGCATTGCAGAACAGCGGACACTCATGATGGAAGGGCGGGTCATCCACGGTCGCTATCGATTGGTGTCCAAGCTCGGGCAGGGTGGAATGGGCTCGGTTTGGCGCGCCATGCATATTGAACTCGGCACCCCTGTTGCCGTAAAGCTGATCGATCCGACCGTTGCGGACTCGAAGACGGCATTGAGCCGATTCAAGCGCGAGGCGCAGTCGGCCGCCTCGCTGCGCGGCACCAACGTCGTGCAGATTTTGGATTATGGCGTTGACGATGCCATTCCATACATTGCCATGGAGCTTCTGGAAGGCGAGAGCCTCGGCGCGAAGCTTTCGCGCCAGGCACCGCTCTCACCCAAGGAAACTTCGCAGATCTTGGGTCAAGTGGGCAAAGCCCTGGCTCGCGCCCATGCCCAGAACATCGTGCATCGCGATCCCAAGCCCGACAACATCTTCATCGTGCGCGACGGTGACGAGGAAGTCACCAAGGTGCTCGACTTCGGCATCGCCAAGACCATGTCGACGGCGACCTTCGGAGCCAGTATTCAGACAAAGAGTGGCGCCATCTTGGGCACGCCCCACTACATGAGTCCGGAGCAGGCTGCGGGGCGCAGCGCAGTGGATCATCGCGCGGATATTTGGTCATTCGGTGTGATTGCATTTGAGTGTCTGACAGCATGTCGTCCGTTCAATGGTTCGACTCTCGGTGGTCTCGTGATTGCAATCTGCACGGAGCCAATTCCGCTGCCGTCTCAGGTGGCAAACGTTCCGCGCGGCTTCGACACCTGGTTTTCGCGCTGCGTATGCCGTGAACAGGCGGAGCGCTTTCAGAGCATTTTGGAAGCCGTCGCAGCGCTGCGTACTATCTGTGAGCCTGCGAGCCTGTATGGCGCCGGGGAGCCGCAATGGGATCAAGGTGGGCGAGAGGCAACACTGCAGAACAGTAGCCGTGATACATCGTTGCGCAGCCTGACGCCTCCTTCCGAGGGCGACATCCCAGAAACGGTCTCGGCCGCGTCCCGAACGCTAGGCACGGCGCAGAAGAAGCGCGGCCCGCTCGTGGCGTACGTTGCTTTGGCGCTTGTGGTACTTGGTGGTGTGGCCACGACTGCCATCGAGTACGCTCGTAGAGGGCAAGCGGCGGCAGCGGGCTCGGCGCAACCAAGCGTTGTGGCTGTGCTCGGAGCACCGAGTGACGCGCCTGTGCCAACGTCGAGTCGGCTTCCCTCGACAGCGCCATCCTTGGCGGTGACTCCAACACTCTTGATCGAAGGCGAGTTGCCAAAGGGGGGCGCGGTGCCGGCAACACCTCCCACGAGGCTGACCCAAGCCAAGTTGAAGAACCCTGAAGCGGCTGTCGCATCGCCGAGCGCGGTCGCTCCGGTCGACACCGCTGCCAAAGCTGCAGTTCCGGCGCCCGCTGCTGTGCCCGCGCCTGTCGCTGTGTCCGCGCCTGTCGCAACCGAACCAGCAACCCGGCCGGACCCCGCGCCTGTTGAGGGTTCCAGCCCTCCACGCCGACGAAACGTTGAAGATCGCTTGGCCTTCTAGCACTTCGAGGTCGGGCGCAATCCACCACGCCTTTCACCTGTCGACAGCATGTCGTGCGGGTGCCTCGCGGCAGGCGCGCATCCGTGATATCCAGCCGGTCGCCATGCCAGAAATCATTCAAGTCATTGCTCGCGAAATCCTAGATTCACGCGGAAATCCCACCGTCGAGGCTGAAGTCGAAACGGTGAGCGGCTCCGGACGCGCTGCCGTACCGAGCGGCGCCTCGACTGGAGTCCACGAAGCCAACGAGTTGCGTGACGGCGACAAGAGCCGCTATGTGGGCAAGGGCGTGCTCAATGCGGTCAAGAATGTCAACGACAAGCTCGGGCCTGCTGTAAGTGGTCTGTCCGCCTTCGACCAGGCTGCTGTTGACGCGCGCATGCTCGATCTCGATGGGACGCCAAACAAGTCCAAGATGGGTGCCAACGCGATCCTTGCCGTCTCGATGGCAACCGCACGCGCCGCTGCCGATACCGTTGGTTTGCCCCTCTGGCGCTACCTCGGTGGCGTGCAGGCGCGCGTCCTGCCGACGCCGCTGATGAACATCCTTAATGGCGGCAAACATGCCGACAATGGTCTCGAGATCCAAGAGTTCATGATTGTGCCCTGGGGTCTACCGACCTTTGCCGAGGCTCTGCGTGCCGGTACCGAGGTGTTCCATGCGCTAAAGAAGATCCTTGCCGACAAAGGGCTGACGACGGCCGTTGGTGACGAGGGTGGATTTGCGCCGCGCCTCGAGTCGAATGAAGACGCAATCAAACGCATTCTCGAGGCGATCGAGAAGGCTGGTTACAAGCCCGGCGAGCAGATTGCGCTCGGCCTCGATTGCGCGTCGAGCGAATTCTACGCTGACGGCAAGTACACCTTCGACAAGCAGCAACGCAGCCGAGAAGAGGTGGTGGGGATCTACGAGAAGCTTTGCTCGCAGTATCCGATCGTTACGATCGAAGACGGCCTGGCGGAGGACGATTGGGACGGCTGGAAGCTGCTCACCGAGAAGTTGGGCAAGAAGATTCAATTGGTCGGGGACGATCTGTTCGTGACCAACAAGGTTCGCCTGGCGCAGGGGATTGAGAAGGGCATTGCCAACTCGATTCTGGTCAAGGTAAACCAAATTGGCTCACTCACCGAGACGCTCGACACCATCCGACTCGCACAGCGCTCGGGCTACACCTCGGTCATCTCGCACCGCTCGGGCGAAACCGAAGATGCCTTCATTGCAGATCTCGCCGTTGCCACCAATGCAGGTCAAATCAAGACAGGCAGCCTTTCGCGCAGCGATCGCATTGCGAAGTACAACCAACTCTTGCGCATTGCCGATGAGCTCGGCCCATCGCAGGAGTACGCCGGCAAAGGCGTGTTCCGTCGCTAATTGGAATTGATGGACGTTCGAATGAGCGTCCAGTGTCGTGCAGCGAAAGCGTCGCGGTCAAGTTCAAGGCCGCGGCGCTTTCGGTCGTTGAGGGGCTTTGCGGCGCGGCAACGTGGGCAGCTTGGGGCCACAAGCGATGATCTGCTGCAAGGCATCGGGAGCAAGTTGCACGAGCTCTCGCAATTGTTGCTCCGGGGTATGCAAGCCGGACTTGAATTGCCTCTAGGTCATCGAAAATGACGATCCTACGCCGTTCTCGGCGCGACACTCGATACAGAAACCTTGGTGGCTTTGCGTCTCCACCAGCCGAGCCAGGTGACGACCAGCATGCCAGCAAGCAGGTAGCCGACGCCTTGCATGGCGAGGAGCGTCAACGATTCTTTCATCTGCTCCAGTTTTCCCGAACTCATCGCAGCGACACGTAGACCCCAAAGGCCAGGGGTTGACGGAACGAGCTTGGCTACGAACTGCAGAGCCTCGGGCATCTGCCCAAACGGCCAAGTGTAGCCCGATGCCAAGAACAACGGGGTCGAGACCAACATCAACACCTGCATCGGGGTTCGACCATTGGTAAACGGTAGACTGACGAGGATCGCCAGCGGGCCAGTGACCATCGCGAATACCGACAGCAGGACGAAGGTACTGAAGGAACTTCCCGCAGGAAACTCATACCAATCGTGAATGACCCATGACAAGACGGCGGCCGACGACAAGTGAAACGGTAGATGCACGAGGTACCTGCCAAGCAGCTTTAGGTAGGCTCTGGGCTCGTCCGCGTCAACGCTGCCGGTCCTTTCGCGCCGCACACCCACCGACAGGGCAAGACCCAATAGAATGGCTTGCTGCAGCGCGACAACGAACACCGCTGGCGCCATGAATCCGCCATAGCTTGCCGTTGGATGAAACAGTAGTCGCTCAGTCAGGTCAATCGGGCTGGTGCGCTGCTCCGCCTGGCGCCTGGTGGCGCCTCTGAGCATGAAAGCCTTCTGCGTTTGTTCGTTGCCGAGTTCGGACACAGCCGCACGGATCCCCGTGTAGACCGTGCCATAGGTCAACATGTTGGCACTATCGATCCAAAGCTTCATCTTCGCAGGCTGCGTACTCAAAAGTCGCTTCTCGAACCCTTCGGGGATAAGCACCACGGCGCTGGTTTCGTGACGTCGCATGCGCACAAAGGCTTCATCCACCGATTGCATCCGATCAACGACCCTGGCTTCCTGGGTTGCATCAATGAGCCAGGTCAGACGGCTGGAAGCCCGGCTTGCGTCCTGGTCGACCACGACTACTGGTGAGTCGACCACGCTCTCGCGCTGGTACAAGAAGGCGACGGTTGTCGCGTAGAGCAGAGGAAGCAACAACAGTACAACCAACAGTGACTTCTCCGCGAAAAGATGCCGCCATTCGGCCGCAATTCCTGACAATAGCGCTGACTTTTGCCGGCTTGGGTTCGATCTCGTTGAGTCGGCATCTCTAGATGTCAAGGGAAGCCCTCCCGAACCAATGTCCAACGTGCTTGAGCCCGCTGCCGAAAGCGACAGCCACGACGCCATACCCAAGCCACAATTTGAGCAAGACTACTAGACTCGAGCTGACGTCCGCTGCCAACGCCTCGAAGTGAACCGTCATTCGAAGCAAACGTGCCAAGTGAGTGAAGGGCAAGAATTCCGCCAATTGGGCGAGTAGGGTGGGAAAGGCATAGGTTGGCCAAGTGACCCCCGAAAGCATCAGTCCAAGCATCGATAGGAACAGAACTATTTGGAAGGCCAGCGTGCGGTTCGGAACCAATGTCGCAACGCTCGCCACGAACGCTGCTTGGCTTGCGGCGTAGGCTGCGAAGACGAGGCCACCTAACCACCATGGACTGGCCATAGTGGTTTTGACGTGCGGCAACAACCACCAGGTGACGATGGCGATTATCACGGAAACGAACCACGTTGTGCTGAGCTGACCGACTCGCCGAGAGGCCGCGGGTGCGCTGTCGCTCTGCAGGAAACTGCCAGCAAAAAGCACTGTCGCGTAGATATGAAGCAGAAAGTATATAACGATTGGTACCAGGTACTCGGCGTAGTTGGTGGCTGGATTGAAGAGCTGATTGTCTTCTACCACGATGGGATAGGCTTGTGCTGCGGCTGCCGTGCGAGAACTTCCCATCTTGCGTAGGACGCCAATCTCCGCACCCACGTTCAACGTGGCGACTACGCGACTGCAAGCGGCGCGCACGGTCTTGCCACCGAGCAAATTGCTCATGTCGGTGGCAAGGATGACCTGTGACTTTTCGCCGCGCTTGAGCCGTTCGGCGAAGCCCGTGGGCAACAGAACGTAGGCTGTCACTTCACCGCGTTCGAGTCGTTCTTGCGCCTGCTCGATCGATCCGGTGGGGACCGATTGGACCGCGAGTTCCGGGGTGGCGTCGAGACTGGTAGTAATGAGTCGAGTCAGGTGCGTTGCGTCGAGATCGACGACCACGACGGGTAGATCGCGCAGAACGAGCCGTTCGTAGATGGCTCCGGTCACAACCGACATGGCCAGCAGGAGTGCCAGCAAAGAAAGCCCAAGTCTGCTAGCAAAGATGACTCGGAGCTGCTCGGAGATGCCGCGGAGGAGCCCGTTCATGGCTCTACCCGATCTTCCAGCGCACGGTCATCCCAGGGCGCAGCCCCTCTACCGGTTGCAGTGGCCTCGCTTTGACCTCGAAACTCTTTAGGTCAAAACCGTTTTTCTGTGTGGTGGCTTTCCAAGTGGCAAAATCGCCGAGAGGCGCAATGTAGAACACGCGGAACTTCACGCTTCGCCTAAGTGCGGGGATTTCGGCTTCGAGCTCCGTGCCCTGACGAATGTCGCGGAGCAGGTCTTCGCGCAGCGCGAAGCTGACCCACGGATCCTGCACGGCAACGAGCGTCACAATCGGAGCACCGGAACCGGCGAGTTCCCCTGGACGAAGCACGATCTTGCTCACCTCACCGTCCATCGGAGCACTCTGTTCGGTTTCAGCTTCATAGGCACGCATTTCAGCGATGACACCGCGGCTCTGTTCGACCAAGGCAGCGAGTGCGGTGATTTCCTCGCGACGGGCACCTTGGGACAAGATCGATTGCTTGGCTTCGACCATGGCGATTTGTTCGCGCGCGACGTCGAAACGGAACTTTGCCTCGTCGTATCTTGCCTGGGGAATGGTGCCTGAGCTGGCCAGTTCCGTCATGCGATCGAAGGTCTTCTGGGTGATCTCGACTTGATGCTTTGCAGACTCGAGTTCACGGCCAACAGCGCTCTTCTCCTCGGGCCGAGCGCCATGGCGAGCCAGACTCAACTTGGCTTGTGCGGCCTCGGAGGCCGCCGTAGCCTGAGCAAACCTCGCCAAGAGCTCCTCGCTGCGCAGCTTGACCAGCTTGTCACCGCGATGCACGGTTTGGCCTTCCTCGACGGTCAGCTCGGAGATTCGACCTGGCACTTTGGACGTGATGTCAATCTCGACCGCGTCGACCAAGCCAGTGATGATCTGTGCCGGGGCCGGCTGCTTGGTACAGCCGGAAACGCTGAGCGCCACGAAGAGACTCAGCGAAGTTGCGCGTAGACGGCTTATCATAGAACGCTTCTCCAAACAGCCATGGGTTGCGGGCATCATCGGGTCCTCGAGGGGATCCTAGTGATCCCGTCGAGGACGAGATCTGCCAGGAATTTCGCGACGGAAGCGACAGCTTCGGGTTGTTTCAGATCGACCTGCCACAATGACGACCAGAGCTGGCGACGACTCAGCACGCCAAAACACAGCGAGTGGATGGCCATCAGGGTCCGATGTGGATCCAGGTCGACGCGAAATCGTCCTCGGGTTACTCCAGTTTGAAGCAGTTCGGTGAGATCCTCGAGTTCTTGCTGTGCCACCTCAAGCAATGTGGACGCGGAGCGAGAGCCATCGGCGAGGGCTTCCCATTCGACCAGGCGAACCAATCGTGGGTGTTGCGCCAGAAAGTCGAAGTAACCACAGATCCAGGTACAGAGACGCTGACGTGGATCGACTGTGGCATCGAACGGGACCTTGGCGCGTTCCTTGATGCGTCCGAATGCGCGACGCAACACTTCGGCGTATAAGCCCACCTTGTCGTCAAAGTAGACGTAGATCATCCGCTTGTTCACTTTGGCGCGTTCGGCGATGTCGTCGACGCGGGCCCCGTCGAATCCGAGCTCGGTGAACACCACTTCTGCGGTGGTCAGCAGGAGTTCCCTGGTTGCGTCGGCATTTCGTGGTCGGCGTGCGCTCTTTGCCTCGGCGGATTTGGTGGGGCGAACTTTCGCAGCAGTCTTGGAGGCGGATTTGGTGGGGCGAACTTTCGCAGCAGTCTTGGAATCGGTGGTTGTCTTCATTGTGCCCGAGCCCTTGGTTGCGGACGCGTCAGATCGGCGCCAGTAGCATGGGTCAACCGCGCTTGAGCCGAGGCAAGTTCGATGCGAGCATGGATGAATTGGAGCTCCGCGCCGAGCAGTCGTGTTTCGGCATCCAGGAGGTCGGTCGTGGTTGCTTCGCCGACACGGTAGAGCTGCTGGGCCGCCTGATAAGCGTCGCTAGCGGCTTGCTGTGCGCGCATGGCCGCGTCGATCTGCGTCTTGGATTTCGTGAGGTCAAGTACCGATGCGGTAGCTTGCAGGCGGATATTCCGATCGGCACTCTCGAGTTCGGCCTGCAGCCGGGCGTAGTCAGCGCGCGCCTCGGCCGCGATGGCACCATTGCCGATGGTTTCGTTGGGCGCATAGGAAAGGGTGACGCCCACGGCCCAGGTAACTCGCCACTCGTCTTGAGGGACAAATATCGCATTGTTGGGGCGTCCCTGGATCGCCTGGCCGAAGCCGTCGAGTCGCGGATACCGCGCCATCTGGTATGATGATTGACGTTTTTCCGCGGCACTGACAGCTTCGCGGAGCGCCTTGAGTTCGAGCCGGTTTGCCTGTGCGCGTCGCGTGGCTTCGTCGTCTGAAAGTACCTCGGAATCCGGTACCTCCTGCTGGAGTTCCTCGCCGACTTGGGGGTCAAGTCGATTGTCGTCGAGCAGGATCTGTAGTTGGCGTTTTGTCAGCGCGCGCAGGCGTTCCGCCTCGGCGACAGTGACCTCGGTCGACGCCACGAGCGCATCGACGCGTAGTACGTCGAGGTTAGTCGTCACGCCCGCGCGGGTCGTGGCTTTGGCGTCATTGAGCAAGGCACGTGACCGATCGAGGGAACGCTTTGATACCTGCAAGCTCGATTCTGCACGCAAGAAATTGTAGTAGGCAAGACTGGCATCCAGAGCGACCTTTTGTACTTCGGCATCCTGCATCAGGCGGGCTGCCTCGGCCGCGGACTTTGCGGCCCCAACGCTGCGCCGCATACGCAACAGCAGGTCTGAAATCGGGATCCCGAGCTCCGCCTTGAGCTCGACTTGGTTCTCAATGCTGTGGATCTTGAACGCTTGGGCCCCAATCGGCTGGCCTTTGGAATCGACGATGAGATTGGATGCGGCTCCCGTTGGCACTGGCCCCACGAACAACGGTCCCGCATTGTTCGCGCCAACGATCGCTGCATTACCCAGCGTGACCTCGAGTGGAGAGACACGCCGATAGGTTGCCGAGACCTTCAATCGAGGCAAGAAAGCAGCAATTGCTTGGTCCACACGTGCCTCCGCCGCGTCGTGCTCGGCTTCGCGCGCAAGCAGCGACGGGCCGGCAGCAATGGCTCGCGTGACGACGGTCTGTCGGGTAAGGCCTCCACGATGTACGGACATCAGAGAAGGAGTCGATGCAGGCGTGGTTACGGATCCCCCGGTTGCGACTGGCCCGGTTACGACTGGCCCTGTTGCGACTGGCGCTGGGGTGACGGCGGCCGCCTGCGCCGAGCCGCTGGTGGCGACCACGAACAGGGCGGTTGTTGCAAGGGCGCGGAATGGTCGAGGATGGGGTGGTGGGCCGACCTGCTGTTCGCGCCCGTAACACTCTGAAATTGCGTTTGTTTTGTACGGCGCAGCAGACTTCGAGTTCCGGTCGACCATCGGTGGCTCCATCATAACTAACTAGATGGTTACATAATGGATCACTGAGCTCGGCAGTCAAGAGCGGCGCAATTTAATATGGGAGGACCTGCGCGCTTGGGGGCAGAGGGGGGAGTCGTTGGGGCAATGGTCCTGAGACAGTCCTGCGACAGCGGACACACCTGCTCAAGATGTCCGTCGAAGCGCGGGCTGCGTGATTTCAAGCGAAAGTGATGCCGTGATGCCGTGATACCGTGATGCCGTGATGCCGTGATGCCGTGATGCCGTGATGCCGTGATGCCGTGAT
>CAYVXY010000008.1:205422-223088 GCA_964454965.1 uncultured Polyangiaceae bacterium
CCGTGATGCCGTGATGCCGTGATGCCGTGATGCCGTGATGCCGTGATGCCGTGATTGCAGAGCAATGCAGTTAGCCGTAGGAGCAGTGCGCCTACAACGGGTAGAACATCGCTAGAGTGCTCACGCACCATCAGCGACGCGAACCCCCACTGGAGCCCTGAACTGGCTCTCCAAGAAGTGGAGCGAAGCGCCAATTGCGCCTCATGAGCGAGCGGAGATCCAACGCGCAGCGGAAATGATGAAGAGAACAGGTGCCGCTATCGAATTTGCGGAGAAACAAGGCGCCCCAAAGTGTCGCCACATGTTGTCCACGGAATCGCGCCACACTGCGTCATGGATCTGCTGCGGCAAGTCGCTAGCATCGTCAGCGAACTCGATGATTTGCTGCTGACCCACCGATTTGACGTGGTGGCGCTTTCTAACGTCGAATCGGCGTCGCGGCTCGACCACATCGCGCGCGGGGGTAAGGACTTATGGGTAGGATGAGGGACACGTTGACGGGCGATCGGGCAGCGCGACAAGGTGCGCAGTTGGGCGGACCTTTCTGTCGGTATGGCGCGGGGATGTTACCGTTGTCGCATCCGGTCTGACCTCCCATGACCTCCCCACCCCAAGACAGCGCGCCCGGCACCGGCGAGTTCCTCGTCTTCGTCGGCGATGACGGCAAGGCTCATGTCCAGGTCCGCCTTGCGGAGGGGAGCGTTTGGATGACGCAGCGGCAAATTGCCGAGGCGTTTGGGGTTTCGGTTCCGACGATCAACGAGCACTTGGCGGGGATCTACGTCGAAGAGGAGCTCGACCCCGCTCGAACTATTAGGCAAACCCGAATAGTTCAAACTGAAGGAAGGCGATCGGTATCCCGCCAAGTCGAGCAATTCGCGTTGCCAACAATCATGGCCATCGGATTTCGGGTCCGTTCGGTACAGGGCAACACTTTCCGTCAGTGGGCTGCGGAAAGGCTCAATGCGTTTCTTGTTCAGGGTCACGCGCTAGACGAGAGGAACGACTGAAGTCAGCCAGGGGTTCTGCGTCGCAGTGCAGCTCCAGCCGTAATCACGCCGAACCAACCATCAAGAACAGACTCAGCCGGTCCGTGTATGGACGGAACATGGCATAAAGCCCCCCAATTGCTGCAGTGCCCGGAGCTTGCGGTCAAAGCCCCACCTGAGGTAGAACGATTGCCCAGTAGGTCGTGAGGGAGACAGATGAAGACGCTAAAGACTTGGCCTCGGATATCGAACGAAATTCGTCGCCTGCGCGCTGGTTGGGCGTTCTTGAGTTTGAGTGTGGCTTTGGTTGGCTGTGTTCATCCAGTGGTGGTCAACGAACCAAAAGCGGCCAAGCCGCAGCCCGTCGCGACGCTGCTAGCGGGGACGGCCGAGGTCGATATCACGCCGCCGATGGGGGCTCCGTTGTTTGGCTACTCCTGGGATGCCGAGAAGAAAGCGCGTGGTGTCTGGACGCGACTCAAGGCACGCGTTGTGGCGTTGCAGGATTCGCACGGTGAGCGTTTGGCGCTGGTGCAGGCGGATTTGGGGGCGGTCAGCGGCTTGGTGCATCGCCGCGTTGCTGAGCGTTCCGCGGCGACAGATGGCATCACGGCCGATCGCTTGCTGATTGCCGCGACCCACACCCACGCCGGGCCGGGGGGCTTCTTTGGCGAGAAGTTCTTCAATGTCTTTGGCTCGGGTCGGCCCGGTTTCGATCCTGCCCTGGTCGAGTTGCTCGTGGAGCGCATCAACGCGGGAATTCACCGCGCCTTTGCCGAGCTAGGTCCTGCAGCGCTTGGCGCCACCGAGGTGGACGTGCAAGGCATTGCGCGCAATCGCAGCTGTCTCGCCAGGCTGCACGAGCACCCTGGGGATTGCGTGGTGGGCTCGCCCTTGGACATCGATCCCAAGCTGCGCCTGCTGCGTGTCGACCGTCTCGAAGCCGGGATGAGCAGTCCACTGGCGGCACTGTTCGTCTTTGCCGTGCATGGCACTTCGCTTCCTCAGACGAATCAACTCTACCACGGCGATCTGCATGCCGTGGCGGCGCGTTCGCTGACGGCCCTAGTGGCCAAGCAGCGCCCAGGGCATCGACCGCTCTTGGCTGCCTTCATGAATGGTGCTGAAGGCGATGTCTCACCGGCGTATGTGACGCAAGTCGATACAGAAGCCATCCGACTGGGGGAATCGATCGCTCGCGAAGCGTATCGCGCCTATGCTGCCCTGGACGGAAAGCTCGACGCCGATCCCTCCCTTTCGCACGCCTACCGCGAGGTGGAGCTTCCGGGGCTTGTCACCGCTTCCGGCTCGGTATGCGCCGAGGCAGAAATCGGCGTGCCCACCATGGGTGGAGCCGAAGATGGCCGTTCCCCGCTGTATGGCAAGTTTGGCGTCTACGAGGGACGTCGTCGCAGGCAACCCTCCGGATGCCAAGGCAGCAAGGTGCCCGCAGGCGGGTTTGCCCAGGATTGGTTGCTGGTTCAAGCTGAAGATCCCCTAGGAACGTTCCAGCAGATGGTGACCGGTCGAGTGGAGCCCGGGACATTTCCGCGGATCGCTCCATTTCAGGTGATGAGTTTGGGTAGTGCGATGGTTTTGGCAACAGTTCCGGGCGAACCAACCACTGAAGTGGGAGCCCGTGTGCGCGAGGCTGTCGCCAAACATTGGTCTGCGGCTGCGCCCACGGGGGCCCGGCCAGTAGTCGCAGTGGTTGGTCTCGCCAACGAGTACCTCTACTACTTCACGACGCCCGGTGAGTTCGACGCGCAACACTACGAGGGCGGCTCGACCATCTACGGCCCGCTACAATCCGTGGCTGCTACCGAACAGCTCGCTGCTGCGGCCAATGCACTTGGTCAAGCTGGGGCACAGAGCTACTCGGCGCATCGGGAGTTTCTGCCCGGCCACTGCAAGTCTTTCGTGGCAAATCACCAATGCCCGATGACTGGCTGGCGCATCGTCGACACCCTGGTTGGAGCACGCAGCGCTCATGATGGCGGTACTGTAACAGTCCGTTTCAAGGGCCCCAAAGAGGAACAAAATTGCGGGCGATTTCCGGCTGCGCGCATCGTATGCAACGCCACCGCGTTGGTCGGGCCTGATGGTATCGCTGAGGACGACGAAGGCTATCGGTTTCAGCTGCGTCGCGTTCACGACGATCTGTGGAATTGGACTTGGCGCGTACCCAAGAGCCTGCAGAGCGTGACTGGCTGTGCGATGGAAATCTCACGCGAAGGCCAAACGAGTTTGGTTTCCAAGACCTTCAATCTTTAGGAAAATCGACCTGACTACAAGGTTGTCCCTTCAGGATTCTTTGCCCGCTCCGCCGAAAGCGTTGTCGCTCGCTCAAGGTGATCATTGGACGGATCAGTGGGTGGGTCTTGAGCGCGCCCGGGTCACCGTCAATGCTCGTCTGCTCTACGCTCGGACCCAACTGCGACGCTATGTTCGCAGCGACTTGTCGTTGAGGACGACAGGGAGGCAACAGTGATTGAATCGAACTGTCGTCGCTGGATGGTGCTTTCCGAGCGGGATGCGACGGCGGAACCATTGAATGAGCTTGAGCGTCAATGGTACGCGCAACACGCGGCAACGTGTTCGGACTGTGCTGGGGAGGTTCGGTTCTGGGCGGCACTTGGGGAAGTCACGGCGAAGCCCGACGTATTGAAGTCGAACTTGCTGTCGCTTAGTGTTAGCCGTGTGCCTCCGCCGCGTGGTCGAGGTTGGGCGCGTCTACGCCCGTTCAGTGGCTGGCTCTTGGCAGCTGCTGCTTCGACGGTGTTGGTCGTTGCTGGTGTGGTTGCGGGTGGATTGTGGCTGCGTCAACGACCGAAAGTGGCTGCGTCCCTGGCAGTGGCTCCAGCCATTCGCTTCGTGGCAGTCACGGGGGAAGCTCGATTGGGCTCAAAGTCGATTCGTGCTGGCGACGCGTTTGTCCCCGGTGAGCGGCTACGCACCGAACAAGGGCGCGTCTGTTTCTCGGTGGAACTCGGCGTCCTCTCTTGCCTCGATGCCAATGGCGAAGTTACCCTATCCAGTTCAGACTCGAACTTCGTGAGCGTGCGGCTCGAACGCGGGCGATTGATGTCGCAGCTCGAACGTCAACCCGCGGAGCGTCGGTACGTCGTTCTGACATCGAAAGCGTCAGTCACGGCCAAGTGCACCCAATTCGTCGTAGGGGTCGATGCCGAACAGCGCGTGTCAGTGCATCTGCACGAAGGGCAGCTCGCGATCCAATCACTCGCACATCAGAATCGGGACATGCTCGCGCCCTCGGCTGTCATCATCGAAGAAACGATTTCCGACGAAGGATGGTCCGAGCGGGTAGTCACGGCTGATCGAGAAATGTTGCAATTGGCGCATCTCTTGCACCATGCGCAGCTGGTCGATAATCCAATGGAGCTCGATGTGATGACCCGCCCCCTAGGCGCCAGCGTCAGGATCGACGATATGCTGCTTGGCCTGACACCCGCGGTCGCATCGCTTCGAGGTGGACATCGACTTGTGGTGTCAATGCCCGGTTATGCCACAGTCACGGAACTGCTACCGACCCAGCCGGGGGAGCGATTGCAGCGCAACTATGAGCTGGCGGAACTTCCTGTGGCAATGGGCACGGCTGCGGGCGAGCCGATCGTCAATGGAATCGAACCAGCGACTGTCGGGGAGACGAACGCCTCGAGCAAGCCGAAGGGCGCGCCTGCGACAGCACCGATCACTCCTCGGGGGTTGTTGGCACGCGCTCAAGCACTACGCGCTGCGGGCAGACTGTCCGACTGCGTTAGCGTCTACCGCCAACTGGTTGGCAGCTTCGCATCGAGCGATGAGGCTCGAGTGGCACTTATCTCGCTTGGCGAGCTTGAACTAGGTACTTTGGGACAACCGGCGCAAGCATTGCACTCGTTCGAGAACTATTTGCAGCAACCCGGTCCATTGACGCGTGAAGCGCGATTTGGTCGCATACGGGCCTTGAAGGCGCTTTCGCGCAAGGCAGATGCGGCCACGGCCATTGCCGCATTTCTGCGCGACTACCCCAACAGCGTTCAAGCCGAAAGGCTGCGGCGTCGCCTGCCGTCGCGGTAGAGTGGATCGGAAACGATGGTTGGCCGGCGACGGCGGAGCCGTATTTTGCTATTCGTGGGTGGGCCGCATGCTGGGCCGCATTGATACGGCTGGTTCGAATATCCCGTCGTTGGCGACCTCGTCCTCGTTCTCGTAGTTCACATAACCCTTGAGCAGCATGCGCAGCAGGCCTGGTAGTACAGCTAGCGTTATCAGGGTGCCGAACACCATTCCAACTACGACGACGCGCGCCAGGGGGCGCTGCACTTCGGCTCCGGCACTGGTTGCAACGGCCATTGGCAAGAAGCCGAGTGCCGCTACGACGGCCGTGGTCAGGACCGCTCGTACGACATGCACTGTCCCTTTGCAGATGGCATCGTCCAACTCTTCGCCTTGGTCGAGCCGCTGTCGCACATTGCTGGCAACCACCACACCGTTGAGCACGCCGATCCCACCGAGGGCGATGAAACCAACGGCAGCAGGGAGACTGAAGGATAGCCCACTCAAGAGGAGCCCGATCATTCCACCCGTAAGTGACAGCGGAACCAAGGCAAATACCGCCAGAGCGAAGCGCCAGTTCTGAAACATCCAGAGCAGCATGCCGAAGATGATGACAATGACGACAGGTAGCACCACCATCAGGCGCGCTTGAGCGCGCTGGAAGTTCTCGAACTGGCCCCCCCAGGTCACGTCGTAGCCACTTGGTAACGTGACCTTCTGCTCGACCTGCGCACGCGCGTCGCTGACCCAGGACACGAGGTCACGACCTCGTAGATTGACGTCCACACGCACCGCTCGGCGCCGGTTCTCGCGGCGGATTGCCGTTGGTCCTTCACTTTCCGTCAAGGAAACGACCTCGCGCAGTGGAATGCTCTCGCCGGTTTCAGTGCGCACGAACAGATCGCCCAAGGCCGCCGCGGATGGCTTGGTAGGCGGCATCAATACGCGCAAATCGACGCGGCGCTCTTGCTCGAAAATACTTCCAACACGCACGCCTTCGCGCGCGGCTTGCACGACATCGAACGCGTCTCGCAGCTCGACCCCGTAGCGAGCAAGCATGTCCCGATCGGCTGTTGCCGAAATCGTCGGCGCCCCAAGGACGCGTTCGACGCGCACGTCGCCTGTTCCTGGAACGGTTCTGACGGCCTTACCGATGCGGCCGGCAAAATCCGTCAGCGTCTCCAGGCTATTGCCAAAGAGTTGGATTTGCACGTCCGCGCGACTGCCGCTAATGATCTCATTGGTACGGTCTTCAATGGGCTGCGATACACTCACGTAGGTACCGGGAACGCGGTTCTCGATGGCGACCTTGAACCGTTCGCTCAAGTCGTCGAAATCGTGGACCGATTTCCATTCCTCAATCGGCCGCAAGCGCGTGAGCATATCAGTATTGTCATTGCCGACCGGATCGATGGCGACTTCCGCGCGTCCGGTTTGTCCGATGGTAGTGATCACCTCTGGGAAGCTCTGCAACACGCGTTCGGTCTCGATATCCAGATGGCGGGCTTCATCTAGAGACACGCTGGGTGCCCGGCGGATGGTGACTACGGCATCGCCCTCGAAGATGCGCGGGATGAACTCGGCCCCCGCGCGTCCGAAGATAAAGGTCGCGACGACCAAGCTGGCAATGGAGCCAGCCAGAAGCGGCCAGCGCAGCCGCAAGGTGAGGGGGATCAGTTGCGCATAGCGGGCCGTAACCCACTCGATCCACCGCGGGCCGTGCCCCTTGGCAGGTGGAACCAGTGTGACTAGCACGGCCGGGAAGAAGACGACGGAGTAGACGAAGGCTCCGAACAATGCAGACGCCATGGTGAGCGCCATCGGCCGAAACATCTTGCCCTCTACCCCCTCGAGACTGAGTAGTGGAACATAGACGAGCATGATGATGGCCACGGCGAACGCCACAGGGCGCGCGACGCCTTTGGCCACTCGATCGTACGCGCGGGCGCGGGCGGCCCCGACGAGTCTGCGCCCCGCGGTGCCGGCGATGACCGCCTCAACGATGACGATCGGCCCATCGACGAGAAAACCGAAATCGATGGCGCCCAGCGACATGAGGTCGCCGGTAACATGAAATAGATGCATGCCAAAGAGTGCGATGCTCATGGCAGCAGGGACGCCCAAGACGACCGCGATTGCGGCGCGTAAGCTGCCGAGGAATAGGATGAGCACGAGGGATACGACCGCCACGCCTTCGAGGAGGTTCTTCATCACCGTGCTCAAGGTGCGGCCCACGAAGTCAGCGCGGTCGTAGACGACTTCGATGCGGACGCCAGCTGGCAGATCCTTCTGCACTTGCGCTACCCGTTTACCGACATCGGAAACGACCTGCTTGCTGTTGGCGCCCAGCAGCATCATGACGACGCCGGTTACGGCTTCGCCCGTACCTTCCTGCGTGATGATGCCATAACGCAGGGCAGTGCCGATCTGCACGTCTGCCACATGCCGCACGAGCACGGGCGCCGAGTCGCGTGCGGTATGCACGATGACCTTGCCAATGTCTTTGACGTCCTTGAGCATGCCTTCGCCGCGGACGGTGAAGGACTCCTTGTTCCGCTCGACATAGCCGCCGCCCACGTTCACGTTGGCGGCGGCAAGTGCGTTGATGACGTCGTGCAGCGAGAGCCCCCGCGCTTCGAGCCGAACCCGATCGACGACGACATGGAACTGCTTTAGCTCACCGCCCATGGTGTTGACCTCAACGACACCAGGGACACTGCGAAGCCGCGGCACCACCTCCCAATCGAGCAGAGTGCGCAGCTGCATTGGGGAGTGCTGCTCACTGCGCACGACGAATTGGTATATCTCGCCGAGGCCCGTCGAGACCGGGGCCAACTCGGGCATGGTCGCTGACGGCGGCAGATCGATACCGCGCAAGCGTTCGAGCACCAGCTGCCGGGCGAACCAGACGTCCGTGCCATCAGCAAAGATGACCGTGACGGCGGAGAGGCCCGAGCGCGACACACTGCGCAGCTCCACGCTCCCGGGTGTGCCATTCAACGCCACCTCGATAGGCATTGTCACGGTCCGCTCGACCTCGAGCGGCGATAGCCCTGGTGACGTCGTCAGCACGGCGACTTGGATCGTCGAGACGTCCGGCATGGCGTCAATGGGTAGAGTTCTTGCTGCCTGTAGCCCGCAGGCGATCAAGCAGAACAACCCGACCAAGACTGCCTGCCGGGCCCGGATGGACCATGCAACGATGGCACTTAGCATGTGGGGGACTTACCGAAAGAGTTCGTTTCGAAGCTCTGTCGTACCGCGAACGATGAGTCGCTGTCCAGCTTGGACCCCAGATTTGACGTGAACTTGCTGACCATTCGTTTCACCGAGTTCCACCGCGGTCACAATGACCGACGTTGGACTGTCTGCGACGAATACGGATGGAGAGCCATCGACATAAGCGATTGCGCTCGCAGGGATGGTCGTGACGTTGCCCATTGTCGCCGCAGTTGCGCGAATGACAGCGTTGACCGATTGACCCGGTCGAAACTTCCTGGCGTGATTATCGACATGCACGCGCACGGTGGCTCCGCGCGATTCTGCATTGAGGACGGCCCCAATTTGGGCAACTTCTCCCTTGACGACATCCGTGGCAGCGCCCTCAGCGGCGCCGTCAGCTTGCAGTTCTACGAGATCTCCCATCTTAATCGATGGCAGTACTCGCTCGAAGACAGATAATTCGACCCACACATGATCGAGATCGGCGACCAGAAACGCAACATGGTTGGCTTCCACCAGCTGGCCTTTGGCCACATGGCGCTCGATGATCGTACCGTTCAGAGGCGAAGAAAAGGTGTGAACCCCCAGCCCGCGCGTACCTGGCGCCAACTTGCGCCCTGCTAACGCGGAAACGCGATGCTGCGCCGCTGCTAGTAGCGCTTCAGAGCGCTCTGCTGCCGCGCTAGCCTCTTCAACGACACGTGGCGTCGTAAGCTGGCGCTCAGCCAATGCCCGCTCGCGCGTTCGGTGGAGTTGGGCAGCATGATTCTCGGAGCCCCACATTGAAACAGAAGCCTGGGCTTCACCGAGCTCCGGACTGTCGATCGAGGCGAGCGCTTCGCCCGCCTTCACCTTGTCACCTTCGAATCGATAGACGTCCCGGACGAGCCCCCGCAGTCTCGCTCCGACTCGGGCGACATGCGCTGGGTCGAATGACACGGTGCCCACCACGGAAAACGCTGGCACCAAAGCGCGCTGGCCGATCTCGACGGACTCCAATTGAATGCTCTTGGCATACTGGTCCGAGAAGACGATTCGCTTGCCATCGACTCGAGGCAGGTTCATGGCTTCTGCGACTTTTGCAGGGCTGGAGTTGCGGGTGACGGCGACCGCGGTGGAGACGAGCCCCACTCCAACCAGCAACACGAAGGCGACAATCCAACGTCCACGGCGTCGCCCATTGGCTGAGGGTGCGACATTCAGCGAGTGGGTGCTGAGGCTCAATAGATTCGGTACCGTGGAGGCGTCGGTCAATGTTTGGGCTCGCAGGGGTATTTCATGAACCAAAATTCATCAGCGGAGGCAAACCACCAGAACCGCCCGGATGTTCCCGGACTTCGAAGATAAGTTTTCCAGTCCGAACAGCCCTAATGCTGGATCAGCCTTCCAGCGGCTGCAAATCCATGAACCTTACCTAGTGCTCGGCGCCTTGCGAGACAAGGGGGCTCTAGTGACCACCTGGCCGATCAGCACCTTTGACGCGGGCCCTCATTTGGGCAATCGACCGGCCAACTCGACCCAGTCGCCGAGCAACTGCCATGCTCGTTCCGCAATCTCCAAGCGGCGAAGCCTCAGCACGAAAAGATCGCGGCGGGCCACGACGACGCTCAGCAGGTCGGTCTTGCCCGCCCGCTGCATACGTGTGGCGGATTCCGTTGCCAACGAGGCTGCGGGGATGGCTTCGCGATCCAGTCGTTCTACGGCACCACGCAACCGGACGCCTTCTTCTGCAATGGCGCTGAGGCGTTGGGCAATGGAATTCCGATATGCAGCCGCTGCAGTGCGCGCACGGACTCCTTCAGCTTGCGCCTTCGCTCGTTCACCTTGGTTGTATCTGAAGGTGGGCAATGACCAGGCCAATCCCGCCCCGAGCCGAGTCTCGCCGTAGTCCCCACGACCCGCCTGCAAGATGACGCTCATCGGGGGAATGCGCTCCCGATCCAGTCTGGCGTCGACGTAAGAATAGTACCGTGCTTCTGCCTCGGCGGTCTTGACTGCGGGCGAGACCGGCGCGTACGTCGCGGCGATTGAAGTAAGATCGACCTGCGGAAACAGATGTGTCGTATCTGGCGTACCGAATCGGCGTCCAGTCAGGCGAGCCAACTCGTTGAGTGCTGCGCCGAGCGAAGCGTACGTCTCTTCGAGCTGGACGGCAATTCGGGCTCGCTCAACTTCGGCGAGTTGCGCGTCCCTCTCCGTTGCATCACCGGCATCCCTCCGCGCTGCAAGAACGGAGGCTTCCATGGCTGCCGAGCCCAAGAGCTCGATGAGTGTCTCTTTCCTCGCCGCCCAGGAAAGGCACTGCCCATAGCTGCGCACCACCGCGCCTGAGATCAGCGCGCGCACTTGCTCGAGGGACGCCGAATGCAGGTCGACGAAAGAATCAGCTTCGGTGATGCGGCGCCCGCGCTGCCCTGCAATTTCAATCGGTGTGTGCAGCTGGGCCGTGACCATGAGGTCGTGTGTGATACCTCGCCCACCACGCTCCGCGATGACTTCAAGATATGGATTGAGCACCGAGCTCATCCGGGCGCCAACGACGAAGGAACGACTCGCTTCGAGCTCCGCATGAGCCACCATGACCTCTGGAGCTCGTTCTCGCGCCAGGGTCAACACTCGCTCGAGTGTTGGCGCTTCTGCTGAGGCGCCACCCGGCGCGGCGACGGGGCTAGCATGCGGCAATGGTGCCGCTACTGCCTTCGGTGCCTGCACCTGCGGGGGGGCAGTGTTGGCAACGGCTGTGGTCGACGCTGCCGGTGCTGCTGTTGCTGCCCCAGCTAGATAGCCACTAAACGCAATCGTCAGGAGTTGAAAGCGGAGCTGTGTCATGGTTCTTCTCATGGGGTCGCGGGCTTCTCTTCCGGCGAGGCATTCGTAGCACCTTCATTGGCCAGCTCATCGGCGTCCTCGAGTGCCGCGTAGCCCTTGAGGGTGAGTCGTAGGATCCCTGGCAAGACGGCGAGCGTCAGGATGATGCCAAAAAGCATGCCAAAAACCACAACGCGGGCGAGCGGACGCTGGACCTCGGCGCCAGCACCCGTGGCAATTGCCATCGGTAAGAACCCCAAGGCTGCTACGACCGCGGTCGTGAGCACAGCTCGCATGACATTGGTCGAACCACGCACGATGGCGAAATCGAGCGGATCGCCGCGGTCGAGACGCCACCTTACCTCGCTTGCCACGACGACACCATTGAGGACACCAATGCCGCCGAGGGCGATGAATCCAACCGCAGCTGGCAGGCTGAAGGAAAGGCCACTCGCCAGCAGGCCTATCAAGCCACCAGTGAGCAGCAGTGGCACTAAACCAAAGACGCCGATGGCGAAGCGCCAGTTCTGAAACATCCAAAGCAGCATGCCGAAGATGATTACCACGACGACCGGAAGCATGAGTGCAAGCGTTGCCGAGGCGCGTTGGAAGTTCTCGAACTGCCCGCCCCATTTGAGCTTGTAGCCACTTGGCAACGGTACCTCTCTCTGGACACGACTCTGGGCCTCGCTCACCCAAGACACGAGATCCCGGCCGCGCAGGTTGACGTCCACGCGCACTGCACGTTTTCTATCCTCGCGCCTAATCGCGGTGGGGCCGTCACCTTCGGTCAGCGTCATTACCTCACGCATGGGGATACTTTCCCCGCGGGCGGTTTTCACGAACAAGTCCCCCAAGGCTTCGGCGTTGGGTTCCGTAGGTGGCAACAGCACCCGAAGGTCGAATCTGCGCTCGTCCTCGAACATGGTACCCACCCTGATGCCTTCGCGTGATGCCTGCAGGATTTGCATGGCGTCCTCGAGCCGGACTCCATGTCGCGCGAGCCGCGTCCGGTCCGCAACAGCCGTTATGGCTGGGCCTCCCAGGATCCGTTCGACTCGAAGATCTCCGGTACCTGCGATGCCTTGTACGACTTTGCCAATTTGCCCAGCTATCTTGGTCAGTTGCTCGAGATCGGTACCGTTGAGCTGGATCTGGACGTCCGCGCGGCTGCCGCTAATGATTTCGTTGGTCTTGTCCTCGATGGGTTGGGAAACACTGACGAAGGTACCCGGAACCCGGTTCTCGATCGCGCGCTTGAAGAGAACGGACAGGTCGTCCAAGTCAGTCGCGTTCTTCCATTCTTGAATAGGGCGCAAACGCACTAGGATGTCAGTGTTGTCGTTGCCAACGGGATCGATTGCAACCTCGGCGCGTCCTGTTCGGCCAATGGTCGTAATGACCTCGGGAAAGGCCTGGAGGACGCGCTCGGTCTCGATGTCGAGCCGCCGTGCTTCCTCAATGGAAATGCTCGGTGCTCGCTTGATGGTAACTATGGCATCGCCCTCGAAGATCCGCGGCACGAACTCGGCTCCGGCGCGCCCAAAGAGCCATCCGAACAAGACGAGTGCGGCAACCGAGCCGCCAATGAGCTGCCAGCGGAACCGCAACGCGGTGGGCAGGAACCGCTCATAGCGCCCGCCAAGCCACTCGATCCAATGCGGGCCGTGGCCCTTGGCCGGGGGAACGATGGCAACTAGCACCGCGGGAAAGAAAACGATTGAATAGACGAGCGCGCCAAAAAGCGCACAGGCCATCGTGATCGCCATCGGCCGGAACATCTTGCCCTCGACACCGTGCAGCGCCAAAAGCGGTACGTAAACCAGCATGATGATGGCCACTGCGAACGCGACAGGTCGTGCAACGCTGGCGGCGATGCGATCGTAGGCTCTGGCTCGCGCGGCACCGACCAGAGGGCGGCCGGCCGTTGCCGCCATGACTGCCTCTACGATGACGATCGGACCATCGACGAGGAAGCCGAAGTCGATGGCGCCCAAAGACATCAAATCCCCGGTGACACCAAACAGGTGCATGCCAAAGACAGCAATGGCCATGGCAGCCGGGACACCAATGACGACGGCAATGGCCGCTCGTAGGCTGCCCAGGAAAAGGATCAGCACCAGCAGTACGACGCCGACGCCTTCCGCGAGGTTCTTGGCAACGGTTGTCAATGTGCGCCCGACGAAGTCGGCTCGATCGTAGATGACATCGACCATTACCCCGGCAGGCAATTCGCTCTGGATCTCTTTGACGCGTTCGGCTACCTCCGCAACGACGCGCTTGCTGTTGGCGCCGAGCAACATCATAACGACGCCGTTTACCGCTTCTGTCTTGCCTTCCTGAGTTACGACACCGTAGCGCAAAGCGGCGCCGATCTGGACGTCAGCGACATGCTCGACCAGTATCGGCGTGCCCAGCTTGTCTGCCCGGAGCACCACCTGGCCAATGTCGGCCACGTCCTTGAGCAACCCTTGCCCACGTACCGTGAATGCTTCCTTGCGCCGTTCCACGTAGCCGCCGCCGACATTGAGATTGGCAGCTTGAAGCGCGTCAACGACGTCCTGCAAATGCAGGCCTCGAGCTTCGAGGCGAACTCGATCTACGATGACCTGGAACTGCTTGAGCTCACCACCCATGGTGTTGACCTCGGCAACACCAGGTATCCCTCGCAGCCGCGGAACGATTTCCCAGTCGAGCAATGTGCGCAACTGCATCGGGGAATGCTGGTTGCTGCGTACGACGAATTGGAAGATTTCGCCAAGGCCCGTATTTACGGGCCCGAGTTCCGGCAATGCGGCACCGGGCGGCAGCTCAATCCCGCGTAGCCGCTCGAGCACCAATTGACGAGCGAACCAAACATCGGTGCCATCCTTGAAGATGACGGCCGCATTCGAGAGCCCAGAGCGCGATACGGTGCGCATCTTTTCGGCACCGGGAGTGCCATTGAGTGCCACTTCGATCGGCATGGTCACGGTTCGTTCCACTTCGAGAGCGGAAAGGCCGGGCGCGGTGGTCAGGACCGACACTTGAATGGTAGACACGTCGGGCATCGCGTCGATAGGAAGCGTGCGGAATGCCTGAATGCCTAGCGCGATCAAGACCACGAGCCCTAGGATGACCACACGTCGGGCGCGGATAGCCCAACTGACGATTGAAGCTAGCACGTAGACCTCACCGGAATAGTTCGCTCTTCAGTTCGAAGGTGCCGTTGGTGACGACTCGCTCGCCAATCTTGACGCCTTGCTTGATGTGTAACTCTTTGCCGTCACTTGCCCCCAGCTCGACCGCGGCCACGCGTACGGATGTCGGCGATTCGACGACGAACACCGTCGGCTTGCCGTCGACGAACGTCACCGCATCAGGTGGCACTACGGGGCCCTCGGTGGCAGCTGCGGCGCCCGCCTTGATCACCGCGTCTACGGCTTGACCTGGACGCAACTGCCGGCCGTGGTTGTCGACCTCGACACGCACAGGCGCACTGCGGGTAGTGGAGCTTAGCACTTGCCCCACATTGGCCACTTTGCCCTTGAGCCCCTCGGCGTGACTTCCTAGTGGCTTCAATACCACCTCGTCCCCGACGCGAATGAGTGGCAAACTGCGTTCGAATACGGCCAGCTCCACCCATAGCGTATCGAGATTTGCCACGATGAAGGCAGTGTGATCGCCCTCGACGAGCTGCCCCTTGGCGATGTGTCGCTCCACGATAGTTCCTTCGAGCGGGGTCGTGACGGAGTGAACGCCAATCGTCCTTTCATTGGTCACCGACGCCGATCCGGCAAGGGCAGCGACCTTCTGTTGGGCGGCAGCGAGCAATGCCTGGTACTTCTCGGCCAGAGCAATGGCTTCTTCGCTCTCCTTGAGGGTCGTCAGTTTTTCTTCCGCGAGTTTCTGCTCGCGCGTGGCATTGCGTCTTGCCGCGTCCAATTCTGCCTGCAGTGATATCACGGCTGCCTGGGCTTCTCCGAGTTCAGGGCTGTCGATGGAAGCGAGCAATTCGCCCTTCTTCACTACGTCTCCTTCGTAGTGCCGCACGTCACGGACGAGCCCGCGCAGGCGCGTGCCCACGCGTGCCACGTGCTCCGGGTCGAAGGTCGCCGTTCCCACGACGGCAAGGGATGGGACAACGCCGGCATTTCTGACGTCGGCGACCTTCAGGTCGATGCGTTTGGCATATGCATCGGAAAAGCGAATGACACCACCCTCGAGTCTTGGTACGTCCGCAGCCTCGAGCTTCTGGTTGGAGCCGGCTTGGTTACAGCCCAGGCCGGCCAACAATGCGCTCAACACCGAACCAATGACGAGCTGGCGTATCGACACGTGGCAGCCGATTGCCTGCTGCAATGAAGGGGGATTCTTGGATGGCATGATTCGGTTCGACGGAGCGAGCATCGACCTGGTTGAGTTGGCGGACATTGAGTACCCGGAGGATCTAGAGCCTGCTCTCGGGATGTCGAGCAGTTGCACAGCTTTACTTGAAAGTCGCCACCAAACACGCAGAACTCGCCCAATATTCCTGGAATTCGTAACAGGGGTGTGGCGAGCGCCAGGTCAGGCACAGGCTCTTGGGCCTCACGTTACCGCAAGCGCATCACTAAGGGACAGCTTCGCTCCGCGCTTGGAGGGGCATACGTCCGGAGCACGTGCGCCGCGGACTAGCTGGAAATTGAGCTGAAATCGTTCGGGCTCAATCCGATACCACGACCCGATCCCGTCCGGTGCGCTTGGCAGCATAAAGCCGGCGATCCGCAATGGCGACGAGGGCCTCTGGTGAAGGGCTTTCTCCACAGCATTCGGCTGAAGCGCAGCCGATGCTCACCGTGACGGGAATGCTCTGCTGTGCGAACGGGAAGCTCTGCTTGCGCACGGCTTGTCGAAGCCGTTCGGCCAAGCGCGAAGCCATGGACAAGTTTGTGGCGCGCAGGATGATCACGAACTCCTCGCCACCAAATCGGCAGAGCACGTCCGAAGGGCGTAGTCGGAGGCGGATTCGATTGACCAGCTCGACGAGAACCGCATCTCCGGCGGGATGACCAAAGGTGTCATTGACCTTCTTGAAATAGTCGATATCCAGCATCAAGAGGCAAAGCCCGGAAGACATCTTCGAGCTCTGTTCCAGTTCCGTGCCAAGGGCGCTGTTGAAGTACTCGCGGTTGTGAGCACCGGTAAGCGCGTCCAGCACACTCGACTGATAGAGTTGTTTTAGCAGATCCTTCTCGGTACTGTCCGTGACGGAATAGCGAAAGGCGAAAGCCGTCCCAAACTGGATGATGTCCCCTGGCGAAAGTCGCTGTCGGGTGATGCGTGTTCCTCCGACAAACGTGCCGTTCGCCGAGTTCAGATCTTCGAGCACGTGGTACCCGTTCATCCAGAGCAGTTTGGCGTGTTGACGGCTGACTCTCGAATCGGCGATGACGAGACCAGAATTCGGCGCGCGGCCGACAATTGTCTCTGCCAACACGAGTTCAGTTGGCATGCCCACTTCGAGCCCTTGGACGCAAACCAACAGAAAATGGTTTTGGGTCTTGGTCGTTGGACTTCGCCCGAGGTCGGCTCGGTCGATCTGCAGCGTCATGCCTCCGTCCGCCGCATAGACTTGGCGTTTCGACTTTATCTCGGGCATGGTCAGCTCAAAGGATACAACGATCCATACGGCCGCACGCGGGGTTCATTTGCTGAGGCAAATACCGAGAAAACCCTTTGCGGGGAGTCCAACGACAATACACGACCTGAACAGGCGTGCGCCATTTCACCTCACAGTGGTTCGACAACGCCCCTGGCTTGCACCCCCAGCGCGCCGTTTACTCCGTTCGGGGCTGGTTCAGATTGCGGCCATCGAGCTTGAAGGTTCCGGTTGCCGGATCTTGCACGAGCCGCTGCACCCCCGTGTTCATTAGATACAATGCTGTCGAGCTGGTGGCACCTGTTCCAGCGCTCACGTCGACGCCACGCATGAGATTGAGCAAGACGCTACCCGCAGACGCGTGCCCCACGACGAAGATCGTCTTGCCGGATTGGCTGAACTGGCTCAGAAGGTCATTCTTCGCCGTTGTCACCATGAGCAAGCCCGCTTCGTAAGTGTCATTCTGCCAGTACTTCGTGGCATTGGGATCGCGAAAGACCAGATTCTGACCCTCGATAGTGGCGCGGTAGGCAGCGAGAATGGGTTGCGTTGGGATGGCGCCTCCGCTTGGCGTCTGAGTGCAGCATTCGGTAAGCTCCATCCAGATGACGCCAGTAATCTTTTTAGCCAAGAGATAGGGCTCGATGGTTTTCTGCGTGCGTTTCGTCGGACTGACAAGGACTGCATCGGGGGTCACGTTCATTCCCACGAGATAGGTCGTAAGTTCACTTATCTGCTGCAAACCGAGGTCGGTCAGTGCTTCGCTGTTTTCGTACGTGATTTCGGAGGGGTCCAAGGTATTGGCCACGACCTGGGCATGCCGAATGTAGTAGAGGGTCATTCCCTGAGCGGACGCGGTGCCGGCCGACGCCGTGGTGGTACCGCCAGTTGTGGCAGTGCCACCTGACGTCGCGGCTTTGCCGCCAGTTGTGGCAGTGCCACCTGACGTCGCGGCTTTGCCGCCAGTT